>NZ_BOOW01000006.1 GCF_016863435.1 Sinosporangium siamense | reverse complement strand
GAGCAGGTGGCCTTCGAATCCCTCAGGGGGTGAGTGCAGAGGAGCCGCGTAGTCCTGGGCTATGGCACCGACGAAGACGCCCGTCCTGCTGCCGCGCAGGGACGCCGGATCGATCCCGGCCCGCTCGACCGCCTCCCACGAGATCTCCAGCAACAACCGCTGCTGCGGATCCATAGCCAGCGCCTCACGCGGCGAGATCCCGAAAAATCCGGCGTCGAAGTCGGCCGCCTCGTAGAGGAACCCGCCTTCCCGCGTGGCCGAGGTGCCGGTGCGGCCGGGCCCTCCGCCGAACAGGTCCGCGAGGTCCCACCCGCGGTCGGCCGGGAATCCCGAGATCGCGTCCGTCCCGGAGGCCACCAGCTCCCACAGCCCCTCCGGCGAGGTCACCCCACCGGGGAACCGGCAGGCCATCCCCACGATGGCGATTGGCTCGGAACGCCTGGACTCCACCTCGTGCAGGCGTTGGCGGGTTTCCTGGAGTTCGATGGCTACACGGCGGAGATATTCGACTAGCTGCTCGTCATTCGCCACGTGTGAGTTCCTTGTCGATGAAGCTGAGGAGGTCGTCGACGTCGGCCGTGCGGAGCCGTTCGGTGAGCTCCGAGGGCGGGGCCGCCGGTGGTGGGGGCGGCGGCGGGGCCGAGGGTGGGTGGTCGGGGAACAGGCGATCGTTCAGGTGACGGACCAGAGCCGCCGGGGTGGGGTGGTTGAACAGCAGCGCGGCGGGGAGGCGCAGCCCGGTGGCGGTGCCGAGCCGGTTGCGAAGTTCGACGGAGGTGAGGGAGTCGAAGCCGAGCTCCTTGAAGGGCATGTCGGCGTCGACGGCGTCGCTCGCCCCATGGCCCAGGACGGCGGCGGCCTGGGCTCGCACGAGGTCGGCCAGCAGCTTCTCCCGGTCGGCGGGAGCCGCGGCTTCGAGTCGTTCGCGGAGACCGCCCCGGCCGGCGGGGCTCGGGGAGGACGGGCGGGAAGAGGACGGTTGCGGGGTGCGGCCTTCCGGAGTGCTCGTGGCGGGCCGCAGGTGCCGCAGCACCGGGAGTGTCTCTTCGCCAAGCCGGCGCAGGACGCCGAGGTCCAGAGCGAGCGGCGCGACCACGGCGTCCTCACCGGACAGGGCGAGGTCGAACAGCTTGAGAGCGTCGGGGGTGGCGATGGGCCGCAGTCCTAAACGCGCCATCCGCGCCCGGTCTGCCGCGGCCAGCCCACCCGCCATGCCACACGCCGCGACGTCCCCGCCCTCCCAGGGCCCCCAGGCGAGTGAGGTCGCCGGCAGGCCGCGCGTACGGCGGTGCTGGGCCAGGGCGTCGAGAGCGGCGTTGGCCGCAGCGTAGTTGGCCTGCCCCGCCCCACCCAGCACCCCCATCACCGAGGAGAACAGGACAAACTCCGAAAGATCCGCTCCCGAGGTGAGTTCGTGGAGATGCAGAGCCGCGTCGACCTTGGGGCGCAACACGCCGTCGAGCCGTTCCGGGGTGAGGCCGGTGACGACGGTGTCGTCCAGGGCCCCGGCCGCGTGCACCACAAGGGTCAGCCGCCGCTCGGCAGGCACCCCGGCGAGGAGTACGGCGAGAGCCTCGCGGTCGGCCACGTCACAGGCGGCCACGGTGACCGACGACGCCCCGAGCGCCAGCAGGTCGCGTTCCAGCTCCGCCGCCCCCTCGGCATCCGGCCCACGACGGCTCACGAGGATGAGGTGGCGCATGCCGTACGCGGTGACGAGGTGGCGGGCGAGCGCCCCGCCGAGCGCGCCGGTGCCGCCGGTGATCAGGGCAGTGCCGCTGTTGCTCAGAGCGGTGCCGGACGCCGTCTCGCCCCCGGTGCCGCCGGTAACCAGGGCGATGCCCGGCGCCGTCCCGTCCCCGGTGCCTGACAGTGCCGGGGGTGGAACGGTCAGCACGACCTTGCCGACGTGGCGGGCCTGGCCGATGTGCCGGAACGCCTCAGGTGCCCGCCGCACATCCCACGCGGTGACCGGCAGCGGCTCCAGGGTCCCGTCGGCGAGGAGGGGCGCGAGTGCGGCGAGCATGCGTCCGATCCGGTCCGGTGGGAGATCGAGCAGGTCGAAGGCCTGGTAGCGCACTCCGGCGGGGTCGCGGACGTCGGTCTTGCCGAGTTCGACGAACCGGCCGCCAGGCGCCAGCAACCGCAGGGAGGCGTCCGTCAGCTCTCCGGCGAGGGAGTTGAGCACGACGTCCACCCCGCGTCCGCCGGTCGCGGCGCGGAACCGGCCTTCAAAGGAAGGTTCACGTGAGGACGAAAGACGCTCGGCGGGCAGGCCTGTGGCGGCGTGCTTGGCCGGAGAGGCCGTGCCGTACACATCCGCACCCAGATGGCGGGCGAGCCGGACGGCCGCCATGCCGACGCCACCTGCCGCCGAGTGCACAAGGCAACTCTCACCGCCCCGCAGACCGGCGAGTTCGACCAGCGCGTGGTAGGCGGTCAGGTAGGCGATGGGCGCAGCAGCGGCCTGCGGAAACGTCCACCCGGCGGGGATCGGCGCGAGGAGCCGCCGGTCGGTGACGGCGAGCGGAGCGAAGGCGCCGGAGAAGACCCCCATCACCCGGTCTCCGACAGCAAGGTCCGCGATGTCGGCCGCCACCTCGGCGACGACACCCGCGGCCTCCAGCCCCAACGGGCCCGGGTCGCCCGGGTAGTGGCCCAGCGTGCCGAGCACGTCCCGGAAGTTCACCCCCGCCGCCCGCACGGCCACCCGCACCTGACCCGGAGCGAGCGGCGCCGCGGCGTCCGGATGAGGCACCGGGGCGAGCCCCTCGAAGGTGCCACGCTCCACAACCACAAGCCGCCACCCGCCCGGCGACGTGCCGGACTCCGGAGGTGCCGACCGGCCGATGGCGCTCAGGCGGGGCACGTGGGCGGCGCCGCCAAGGGCGAGCCGGGGTTCGCCGCCTGCGGCGGCCCGTGGGATCACGCCGGAGTCCAGGACTGCCGACCCGCTCGCAGCATCCGGCCGTGGCACCGGGACTGGCGCCCCGTCCGGCAATATGCCGGCGCTCAAGGATGCCGCCCGGCCCGCGGCGGTCAGGCGGGGCACATAGGCGGCGCCGCCGCGCAGGGCGAGCTGGGGTTCGCTGCTCGCGGCGGCCTGCGGGACCAGGTGGGCGGACCGGTCGTCGATGTCCACCAGTACGAGGCGGCCCGGGTGCTCGGTCTGCGCGGAGCGCACCAGCCCCCAGACGGCGGCCTGCGCCGGGTCGGGCACCTCACCGGCTTCGACGGCGACCGCACCCCGGGTCACCACGACGAGCCCGGGGTGGTGACCGTCCAGCCGGTCCCGCAGCAGCGCGAGCGCCCAGTGGGTGGTGGCGCGTACGCCATCGGCGGACATGTCACCGGGACGTGGGCATTCGGCGACCTGCCACTCGGGGGCGGAGTCGTCGCCAAACTCGTGGGCGTGCCAGGCGAGGCGGTACAACCCGGCAGTGTCCAGTACGGCGGAGCCGGACCCGACGGGATGGGACAAACCTGCGGAGCCGGACCCGACGGGATGGGACAAGCCTGCTGAGCCGGGCTCGGCCGGGCGGAACACCAGTTCGCCGATCGACAGGACGGTGTCTCCCCGCTCGTCGGACGCCGTCAGGGAGACCCCGCCTTCCGTGGGCGTGAGCCGTACCCGGAGGTTTTCCGCGCCAGTCACGGCGAGGGACGCGCCGGTGACGGTGAAGGGCAGCTCGGGGGGTGCTCCCGCCGTGCCGGGCCGGTCGACCCAGGCGTGCAGGGCGGCGTCCAGCAGCGCCGGGTGCACCCCGAATCGAGCGCGCGGCACTCCCTCCGGCAGCCCGGCCTCGGCGTACACCTCGTCTCCCGCGTGGTGGACGCTCCGCAGGCCGCGGAAGGCGGGACCGTAGGCGTAACCCCGGCCGTGGAGCCTGGCGTAGACGTCGCCGACGCCGCCACCGGGCGCGGCGACCTCCGCGACACCGGGCGGCACCTCGGGGCCGAGGAGGCCGGTGCCGTGCCTGACCCAAGGGCCGGCCGCCGCCCTGCCGTACACCGACAACGCCCTGCGCCCCTCCTCGTCCGGGGCGGCGACGGCCAGTTGCACCTCGACGTGACCCCGCTCGGGCAGGGGAAGGGGGCGTTCGAGCGTGAGCTCCTCAACGGCCGGGCACCCCGTCGACGCGCCCGCGTGCCAGGCCAGCTCCAGCAGCGCGCCGGCGGGCAGGATCACCGTGCCCGCGACACGGTGATCGGCCAGCCACGGTTGGCTGCGGAGGGAGAGCCGCCCGGTGAACAGCTTCTCCCCCGTCGAGGCCGACTCGACCGGGCCGCTCAACCACGGGTGATCAGCGGAGGCGGTGCGCGGCGACTCCAGCCAGTAGCGCCGCCTGCGGAACGCGGTCGTGGGCAGCTCGGCGGGAGGAGTGTCGCCGAAGTACGCCGCCCAGTCGACCGTCGCTCCATGCACGGCGGCGGTGGCCACGGCGGTGGCGAGTGTGGTGGTCTCGGGCCTCCCCCTGCGCAGAAGCGGGGCGAAGAGCGCATCGGGCACACAATCGGCCCCCATCGCGGACAACACCCCGTCGGGCCCGAGCTCGAGGAACGTGCGTACCCCCGCGGCGAGCACGGCGTCGGCGAACCTCACCGGCTCCCGCACCTGACGCACCCAGTGATCGGCGGAGAAAAGCGCAGAAAGGCCATTCACGGTGGAGACGACAGGGATGCGCGGCTCGCCGTACGTCACCTTCTCGGCGACCTCGCGGAACTCGTCGAGCATCCCCTCCATGCGCGGCGAGTGGAAGGCGTGGCTCACCCGCAATCGGCGGATCCTCCGCCCAAGCGCCTCGAACCGGGCGGCCACGGCCAGCACCGGCCCCTCGTCGCCGGACACGACGACAGCCGCGGGACCGTTGACGGCGGCCAGCGCCAGTTCGTGCTCACGCCCGGCGAGCAGCGGGGCCACCTCGTGTTCCGCGGCCTCCAGCGCGACCATCGCCCCGCCCTCCGGCAAGGCCCCCATCAACCGGCCGCGCGCAGCCACCAGCGCACACGCGTCCGCCAGCGACATCACCCCCGCCACGTGCGCCGCCGCGAGCTCCCCGACGGAGTGGCCGACGAGCACGGCCGGGCGCATCCCCCAGTGACCGAGCAGCCGGAACAGCGCGACCTCGAGCGCGAACAGCGCCCCCTGGGCGTGCTCGGTGCGGTCGAGCAGCGCGTTCGGTTCGGCGCCGAAGACGAGGTCGGCGGGCCTGTGACCGACGTACGGCATAAGCCCGGCCCAGACCTCCTCCAGCGCATCGGCGAACACCGGGTGCGCCGCGTGCAGCTCACGCCCCATGGCGTGCCGCTGGCTGCCCTGGCCGGTGAAGAGATAACCCGGCTCGCCGGACGCGGTGCCCAGGACGAGGTTCGGCGCCTCCCGCCCCTCGGCCAGCGCGGCCAGGCCGAGAGCGAAGTCCTCCGGGCGGGCCGCGATCAGCGCGGCGCGGCGGGCGAAGCGGGCCCGGGTCGTGGCGAGCGCCCGCCCGACCGCCGCCGAACCGGCGCCCGGCCGGGCCGCGAGGTGCTCGCGGAGCCGCGCCGCTTGCTCGCGCACGGCCTCGTCGTCCCGTCCGGTGACGATCCACGGCACGGGGAGCGCGGCGGGCCCGGCCTCTTCAACGGGGTGGGACGGCTCAGCCGCGTTGCCGGATGGCTGGGCAATGGTCGCGCTGCACGAGCCGGCGCCGGGCTCGCCGGATGCCTGAACACCCTCCACGATCACGTGCGCATTGGTCCCGCTGATCCCGAACGACGACACTCCCGCCCGGCGTTCCCCCGCAGGCCACTCGCGCGCCTCGGTCAGCAGCGACACCCGCCCGGCCGACCAGTCCACATGCGGTGTCGGCTCGTCCACGTGCAGGGTGGAGGGCAGAACGCCCTCCCGCATCGCCATGACCATCTTGATCAGGCCGCCGACACCCGCGGCCGCCTGCGTGTGTCCGATGTTCGACTTGAGCGACCCCAGCCACAGCGGCCTGTCACGTTCCTGTCCGTAGGTAGCCGTCAGCGCCCTGGCCTCAATGGGGTCGCCCAGCGCGGTGCCCGTCCCGTGCGCCTCCACCACATCCACCTGCGACGACACGAGCCCCGCATCCGCCAGCGCCTGCACCACCACCCGCTCCTGCGACGGGCCGTTGGGAGCCGTCAACCCGTTACTCGCCCCGTCCTGGTTGACCGCGCTCCCCCGCACCACCCCCAGCACCCGCCGCCCCGCACGCACCGCGTCCGACAACCGCTCCAGCAGCAGGACACCCGCGCCCTCGGCCCACGCCGTACCGTCCGCCGACGCCGCGAACGACTTGCACCGCCCATCGACCGCCAGACCCCCCTGACGGCTGAACTCAACAAACATCCCCGGATTCGCCATCACCGTGACCCCGCCGGCGAGCGCCAGGCCACACTCCCCCGCACGCAGTGCCCCCACCGCCTGATGCACCGCCACCAGAGACGACGAACACGCCGTGTCCACGGTCACCGCGGGGCCTTCAAGCCCCAGCGTGTACGCCACCCGCCCCGAAACCACACTCGACGTGGTGCCGGTCAGCCCGTAGCCCGCGGTCTCGCCGCTGGTCTCGTAGAGGCGCGGGCCATAGTCGGTCGGCATGGCCCCGGCGTAGACGGCGGTACGGCTGCCGCGCAGCGAGACCGGATCGATCCCCGCCCGCTCGACCGCCTCCCACGAGATCTCCAGCAACAACCGCTGCTGCGGATCCATAGCCAACGCCTCACGCGGCGAGATCCCGAAAAATCCGGCGTCGAAGTCGCCGGCCCCGTCCAGGAACCCACCCAAGCCTGACGCCGACACCTCCGCCAGCGCCTCAAGATCCCAGCCCCGATCGACGGGAAACCCCGACACGGCCTCCCGCCCCGACACCACCAGCTCCCACAATTCCTCGGGAGACGACACACCCCCGGGAAACCGGCACGCCATCCCAATGATCGCGATCGGTTCACCGTGAAGGGCGGCGGCGGGAAGAGCCACCGCCGCGACCGGCTGCGCCCGCAGGTAGGCGGCAAGCGCGGACGGCGTCGGATGGTCGAACACGGCGGTGCCGGGCACCGGCCGCCCCGCAACAACCGCGAGCCGCTCACACAACTCCACCGACATGGCCGAGTCGAAGCCAAGGTCCTTGAACGTCCTGTCCATGTCGACCGCATCCGGCGCGTAGTGCCCGGCGATCGCGGCCACATGAGCACGCACAGCATGCGCGAGATCCGCCGGGGCGTTCCCACGGTCCTGCGGCACGCCGGCCACGGCGAAGGCCTCGTCGGCACCACGCCCCGTGAGAAGGCCGGACGTGTCCTCCGGCTCCTCGGACGCAGAGCCGGCGCCCTCCCCTCCGGAGTCACACCGGAGGTTCCCGCCGGGTACGGCGGAAGCCGAGGTGGCTCCGCTTCCCGCCCCATCACCCACGCCACGTACGGCGGAAGCCGGGGTCACCCCGGTGTCGAGCCAGTGGCGGCGGCGCTGGAACACATAGGTCGGCAGATCGACTCGCCGCGCGCCGGGAAAGACGGCGGCCCAGTCCACCGATGCCCCCGCGACCTGCGCTTCGGCCAGGGAAGTGCGAAAACGCTCCATCCCGCCCTCGTCGCGGCGCAGTGTGCCCACGGCGGCCACCCGGTCGCCGAGGGTGTCGCGGACCGCACCGGTGAGCAACGGATGCGGACTCACCTCGACAAGCAGGTCATAACCGGCGGCGGCCATGACCTGGACCGTGTCGTGGAAGCGCACCGGCTGCCGCAGGTTGCGATACCAGTAGTCGGCGTCCAGTCCGCCGGTGTCGAGCGCACCCGCGGTGACGGTGGAGTAGAACTCCACCTCCGCCGCGCCCGGCCGGAGGAAGGCCAGCTCGCCGAGAAGCCGCTCCCGCATCACGTCGACGTGGGCGCAGTGCGACGCGTAGTCCACCGCCACCCTGCGGGCCCGCGTTCCCTCCGCCTCGCAGGAGGCCTGGAGTTCGTCGATCGCGCCGGCGTCGCCCGACACCACGACCGACGCCAGGCCGTTGACCGCCGCGACCGCCAGCCCCGGCCATCCGGCCAGCCTGCTCTCGACCTCGCCGGGATTCAGCGCCAGCGAGAGCATGCCGCCGCGCCCGGCGATGGCCGACATCGCGCGGCTGCGCAGCGCCACCAGGCGCGCGGCGTCGTCAAGGGTCAACGCGCCCGCCACGCAGGCGGCGGCGATCTCGCCCTGGCTGTGCCCGGCGACGGCGGCTGGCCGCACCCCGTGGGCCTCCCACAGCGCGGCCAGCGACACCATCATGGCGAACAACGCGGGCTGCACGACGTCGTCGCCGGTCAGGCGCTCCCCGGCGGCGAGCCGGTCGAGCAGGGAGAACCCCAGGTAGGGCTGGAACGCCGCGGAACACTCGGCCATCCGCTCCCGGAAGGCGGGTGCGGTCGCGAGCAGCCGCACGGCCATGCCCGCCCACTGGGAGCCCTGGCCGGGGAAGACGAAGGCGACGCGACCGGCTCCCGCCGTACCGGCACGCTGGACGAGGCCGGGGGCCGGCTCGCCCGCGGCGAGCCCCGCGAGTCCGCGCAGAAGTCCGGCCCGATCCTGGGCTGTTACGGCGGCGCGGCGTTCGAAGACAGTGCGGGTGGTGGCAAGTGAGAGACCGACATCGGCGAGGTCCGGGCGCGGAAGCGACTCCCATCCGCCCAGCGGCCCCTCCCGATCCCGGGCTGCGGCGGCCCGGTGTTCCGAGACAGTGCGGGTGGCCGCGCGCGAGAGACCGAGGCCGGCGAGGTCCGGGGCCGACTGCGATCCGCCCAGCAGTCCGTCCTGGTCCGGGGCCGCCACGGCGCGGCGTTCGACGACAGAGCGCGTGGCGGCAGAGGAGAGACCGAGGCCGGCGAGGTCCGGTGCCGGCTCCAGCAGGTTCAGCAGGCGCACAGCCTGTGCGCGAAGCGCAGCATCGGTCCGCGCCGACAGAACCCACACCCCCGGCGCCTCCGCCACGTCGGCCTCTGAGGCGGGCGCCAACGCACCGGGCGCGTCACCGGCTCCGCCGTCGCCGGACGACCCCACGGCGGCCGGCGGCGCCTCGACACGGCTTCCGCCGTACGAGCCCGCGCCGGACACCACCGCGCCGGCCTCGGCCCTCGGGACCTCCACCGCCGGCGGGGCCTCCGACAGGACGATGTGGCAGTTCGTGCCGCCCATGCCGAACGAGCTCACCCCCGCCGTCCGCGGGTGGGCCCCGGCGGGCCAGGGAGCGGCGGAGGTCTGGACCGTCAGACCCAGCTCGTCGAGAGGGATGCCGGGATGAGGGGCCTCGAAGTGCAGACTCGGCACGAGTTCGCCGAGGGCGACGCAGAGAGCGGCCTTGACCAGGCCCGCGATGCCGGCCGCGCCTTCCAGATGGCCGATGTTGGTCTTCACCGAGCCGACCCGCAGCGGGGCCCGCTCGAAGGCGGCGGCGAGGGCTCGGGCTTCGACGGGGTCGCCGACGGGGGTGCCGCTGCCGTGGAGTTCGACGTAGTGAACCTCGCGGGGGTGCACCCCGGCGTCGGCGTGGGCTCGGCGGACGACGTCTTCCTGCGCGGCGGCGTCGGGGGTGGTCAGGGTGCGGCCGCCGCCGTCGTTGCCGACCGCCGAGCCGCGGATGACGCAGTAGACGCGGTCGCCGTCGGATAAGGCGGCGGCGAGGGGCTTGAGGACGAGGACGGCCCCGCCTTCACCGCGCACATATCCGTCGGCCCCGGCGTCGAAGGTGGCGCAGCGGCCTTGGGCGGAGAGGCCGCCGAAGGCCGCGGAGACGTCGGCGGCGAAGGGGCCGATCAGCAGGTTGACGCCGCCGGCGAGGGCGAGGTGGGATTCGCCTCTGCGGAGGCTTTCGCATGCCAGGTGGACGGCGACCAGCGACGACGACTGCGCCGCGTCGACGGTGAGGCTGGGCCCGCGCAGGCCGAGGACGTAGGAGATGCGGTTGGCGATGACACCCCGGTGCAGACCGGTCATCGCGTGGGAGGTAAGGGGGGTGTCCGCCGCGAGAGCGGCGTAGTCGTCCCACATCGCCCCGACGAAGGTGCCGGTACGGCTGCCGCGCAGGTCGCCGGGCACGACGCGGGCGTCTTCCAGCGCCTCCCAGCCGAGCTCCAGCATCAGCCGCTGGCGCGGGTCCATGACAGCCGCTTCACGTGGTGAGATGCCGAAAAATTCGGCGTCGAACCCGTCGATCGCGTTCAGATAGCCGCCGGGACGGGCGGCCAGGCCGGGCCTGCCGGCGGGTGGTGCCGTGACGGCGTCGACGCCGTGTTTGAGGAGGTGCCAAAACTCCGCCGGGTTTCCCGCCTGGGGAAACCGGCAGGATAAACCGATGACGGCGATGGCATCGCGGTGGTCCCGTCGCACGCCGAACTTGCCCATGCCTGTCCCTCGCCCCCCGCAGGCACACCGAACTCGCAGGTGCCCCGTCGAACTTCAGCACTTCGCAGTTGCCACGCATTACCGAGAGCAGGCTTCAAGCGCCCCCGTCGAGCCAAACAAGGTGAGCGAAGCTCACACCAGCACACCTGATGCACCCCGTTAGCGCAGCTAAAACGACATAGCAGCGCTTGTCTTCGCTAATCCCCATTGGCGAAGACAGTAGGCATAGTACGTCCCCATGCGCCCCAGAGAACAGCCGTTGTCCACCAATTCCCAGGAAGTGTTCACCGCCCCCGACAACAACTTCCACGGCGAGATCCCTGGCGAACGACTACACCCTGATAACCCACTGAAACAACTAATGGTCAGAACAACGCCTCTAATTGACATCTAGATTGACAATTCCTACAAATCCCCGTGAATTACGCACCCAGCGAACATCGGGCCGCCAGCCTGTCACCACCCCCCCTAAATTTCACAGAACCCCACTTGGGCCCCACAACCCCCCAAAGCACCGAGCACCGTGGGCCGGGCCGGGCAGCGGCCCCGGACACTTTCCGGATTGCGTTCAGTACGGCACAGCCTGGGCGTTTTGCCCGTTGACCAGGAACACTTGGCGAACACAGCATTCATTACCGAACTAGTTGTTCGGATACGGAGTGCTCATGTCGACTGAAGTGATCGATGTCCAGGGGGCCGCGAAGTCCTACCGGACCCCGGCAGGGGAGTTCCCCGCGCTGCGGGGGGTGGATCTGTCGGTGGCGCCGGGCGAGTTCGTGGCGGTGACCGGCCGTTCCGGCAGCGGCAAGAGCACCCTGCTCAACCTGCTCGCCGGAATCGACCGGCCGACCTCGGGCCGCATCCGGGTCGCGGGCACGGAGGTGCACACCCTGCCGGAGTCGCGGCTGTCGTCCTGGCGCGGGCGGAACGTGGGGATGGTGTTCCAGTTCTTCCAGCTGCTGCCCACGCTCACCGTGGCGGAGAACGTGATGCTGCCGATGGACTTCTGCGCCACCCGCCCCCCGCGTGAAAGGCGCCCGCGGGCGATGGAGCTGCTCGACCTGGTGGGCATCGCCGACCACGCCGACAAGATGCCCTCGGCGTTGTCCGGCGGTCAGCAGCAGCGGGCCGCCATCGCCCGCGCCCTGGCCAACGACCCCCCGGTGCTGCTGGCCGACGAGCCCACCGGCAACCTCGACTCGGCCACGACCGACGTGATCCTTTCCATGTTCACCGCCCGCGCCGCCGCCGGGACGGCCATCGTGATGGTCACCCACGAGCGCGACCTGAGCGGGTGGGCGCACCGCCAGGTCCACCTGGCCGACGGACGCGTCGTCGCCGAGGCGGCGCGATGAGCCGCCCCCGCTACACCAAGGTATGGCGCGACCTGCGCCGCGCGGGCGGCCGGATCGTGCTGATGACGACGGCGGTCGCGGTCAGCCTCATCGCCGTCGGCGCCATGCTGACCGCGCGCACGGTCGCCACGCGTGAGGCGGCGGCGGAATACGCCGCCACCCGGCCCGCCTCGGCGACTCTGGACGTGGCGGGGGGCGTCGGCCGCGCGCTGCTCGACCAGGTCCGCGCCCGGCCGGGCATCGCGGACGCCGCGGCCCGGCAGACCGTCACCGCGCGCGTCCGCGTCGGGGACGCCTGGCGCAAGATGCTGCTGTTCGTGGTCGACGCCGACGACCCGCTGCGCATCGCCCGCTTCGACGTCGAACGCGGCGCGTGGCCTCCCCCGGCGGACGGGATCATGCTTGAGCGCTCGGCTCTCGCCGTACTCGGCGGCGGCGACGCGGTGAACGTGACCGCGTCGAACGGGCGGACGGGGAGGTTCGCCGTGACCGGCGTCGTGCACGACGCGGCGCTGGCGCCCGCCTCGCAGGAGCGCACGGGCTACGGCTATCTGACGCCTGCCGGGCTGGCGCGGCTCGGCCTGACGCCGGAGCCGGACCGGTTGAAGCTTGTCGTCGCCGGGGACCAGAGCACGGTCGACGCGCGGGCCAGGGAGACCGCCGAGTGGCTGACCGCCGGCGGGCACACCGTGCACGGCGTGTCCGCGCCGCCGATCGGCAGGCACCCGCATCAGAGCCAGGTCGACAGCGTCACGCTGCTGTTCCTCGGCTTCGCGGCGGCGGCGCTGCTGCTGGCCGCCGTGGTCGTCGCCACCACGCTCGGCGGCATGCTGGCCCAGCAGACGCGCCAGATCGGCGTGCTCAAGACCCTGGGCGCGACCACGGCGCAGATCCTCGGCACCTACCTGCTGCTTGTGCTCGCCGTCGGCGCGGCGGCGCTCGCCATGGCGGCTGCGCCGTCGGTGCTCGCGGGGGTGGCGCTGACAGGACTCCTCTCCGACATGCTCAACCTCGACATCGCCGACACCTCGGTGCCCGGCTGGGTCTTCGCCGCCCTGGCCGCCGCGGGCCTCGGCACCCCGCTGCTGGTCGCGCTGGTGCCGCTGACGCGGGCCGCCCGCACGACGGTGCGGGCCGCGCTCGACCACCGCGGCGTCGCGAGCGGTACGGCGAAGCGCCCGATCCGTGTCCCCGGCGGCAACCGGCTGCTGGCGCTGGCCGTCGGCAACGCGCTGCGCCGGCGCGGCCGGCTCGTGCTCACGGTGGCGCTGCTCACGGCGGGCGGCGCGTTGTTCACCGGCGGCCTGAACACCGCGAACGCGTGGGAGACGTGGGTGCACGACGGCATGGCCCGCCGCGCCTACGACGCCGAGATCGTCCTGGCCCGTTCCTCCCCCGCCGACCGCGTCACCGGCCCGCTGCGCGGCGTCGCCGGAGTGACGTCGGTGGAACCACTCGACGCGCGCCCCGCCGTACCCGTCGGGGGCGGGCGGGTCGAGGTGGCGCGCACCTACCCCGACGGCGGGCACGGCGCGCTCAGCCTCGTCGCGCTGCCCGCCGGAAGCCGTATGACCGACTTCGAGGTGTTGCGGGGCCGGGCCCTGCGCGAGGGCGACCGCGGCGTGACGGTGCTCAACCAGGGGGCCGCGACCCGGTTCGGCGACCCCGCTCCCGGCGAGCGGGTGACGCTGCGCGTCGAGGGGAAGGACGTGACGCTGCAGGTGGTGGGTGTCGTCGCCGAGGTGGGCGGGCCCGCAGCCGCCTACACGCCGGCCGACGCGGCGGCGGCGGTCGCGTCCGCGGTGCGGCTGGTCTACGGCGACCCGGGCACACTCGGCCGGGCCGAACAGGCGCTCGCGGCGGCGGGTATCCCGGTGCAGACGGTGATCCCCACCGAGGAGCTGCGCACCGCCGTCGACGGGCACGTGCTGATCCTCATCCGGACGCTGGTCGTCCTCGCCGGGCTGATGGCGCTGGTCGGCGCGCTGGGGCTCGCCTCCGCCATGGGGATCGCGGTCACCGAGCGCACCCGCGAGTTCGGCGTCATGCAGACCATCGGCGCCACGGCGCGCACGGTGCGGCTGACGCTGATCCTCGAAGGGCTCGCGATCGGCCTGGCCGGCAGCCTGCTAGCGCTGATCGCCGGGGTGCCGCTCGCGGCCTACGTCGGGGACCTGCTCGGCGTGTTGTCCTTCGGCCTGCCCCTCCCGCTCGACCTGTCGCTTACCGGCATGGCCGGCTGGACGGCCCTCGGCCTCGCCGCGGCGGCAGCCGCCACCTCCGTGGCCGCCCGCCGCGCCTCACGGCTGACGGTCAAGGACACCCTCACCTACGAATGACGCCCCCCTTCACCTGCTCACGACGATGCGAGAGACAACCATGACCACTTCTCCCCTCGACACGGCGGATCGTTCCGTACGGCACCGCCTTGCCACCGTGGCCCGCCTGACCGGGCCCGCCGGGGGCCTGCTGTTCCTGCTCGGCGTCCTGCTCCACCCGGCCCGCGACGGAGCGGGCATCCGGGCGGCGGGCGACGTCTACGGGCTCACCCACGACGTGCAGGCCGCCGGCCTGCTGCTGGTGGCCGTCGGCCTGGCGACCTGGTATGCGAGCGATCCGCAGCGGCACGGGCGGGCCGGGCTGCCCGTCTTCCTCACCGCGCTGGCCGGGCACCTGATGTGGCTCGCCGTCATCGTCGTCGACGGCTCCCGCAATCCGGTGATGGCGAGGTTCGCCCCCGAGGTCGTGCACACGCACGAGGACATGAGCCCCGGGGTCATGGTCATCGTGCTGCCGGGCCTGGTGCTGTTCCCCCTCGGCAGCGTGCTGCTGGCCCGGCTCCTCGCCCGCACCGGCGCCACCCTGCCCGGACTGCTGATCGCCGGAGGGGTGCTCGTCTACATCGTCGGGAGCCTGGCGGTGTTCGTCGCCGGGCCGCGGTCGGGGTGGGTGCAGGGGCTGGAGGTCGCCGGGGCTCTGCCGTACGCCGCGGGGCTGGTGATGCTGGCCCTTCGGCCGGGCGCCCGGACCTAGGGAGCCGTCACATCACCGGGCTTGCCGCGCCCGGTGATGTGAATGTATTTCATGGAAAAGCACTTCGATCTTCTCGCGCTCTTCTCCTTCTTTTTCCGTGCGTTTAAGCGAAAATGAATGGACGTCGGACCGCTCGCCGGTTCGAATCCTCTCCTGAGCTGTGGAAACCTCTCCCCAGCTCAGGCGGGCTGTCTCCTTCACCGCGCTCATTCAACACACGGAAACCAGGAAAGCGAGGCCGAGTGCCCGAGTTACAAAATCCCGCGAAACCTCCCGCCATTAGGAAAATCGCCACGGTTTTCCTCATCGTCGCGACGACCGCGGCCTGCGGGGGAACTCCCGCCGCCCAGCCGGCCCCGGCGGTCACCGTGGTCGCCACGGTGACCGCCCCGGCCTCCACACCCGCCGCCGCCCCGCAAGAGCAGGAGCCCCCCGCCGACACGCCGGCGAAGGCGAAGACCAAGGCGACGGTGCCCGATGTGGTCGGCATGACCCACCAGAAGGCTCAGGACACGCTCCAGGCCGCCGGGTTCTTCCTCATCAAGGAGGTCGACGCCACGGGGCAGGGGCGGCTGCTGGTCTGGGACCGCAACTGGGTGGTCGTCGCCCAGAGCCCGGCGGGCGGCGCCTCGGCCGCCCCCGAGACCACCGTCACCCTGCGCTCAAAGAAGAAGGACGACCCCTGATTCCCGGCCGCTCACGAGGCGGTCAGCCGTACCGGCAGGGAGAGCAGGCCACGCAGCACCGAGCCGACGCCGGGGCGCCACGCGAGCTCCTCGATCGGGCAGGCGGGCTCGATCACGGCGAAGCGCCGCAACAGCGCACCGAAGGCGATCTCTCCCTCCAGGCGGGCCAGCGGCGCGCCGGCGCAGTAGTGGACGCCGTGGCCGGAGGCGAGATGCTGGTTGTCGCGGCGGGTGACGTCCAGGACGTCGGCGCCGGGGAAACGGCTGCCGTCGCGGTCGGCCGCGCCGATCGCGACGCTGATCAGGGCGCCGCGCGGGATGACCGTCCCGCCGAGTTCGACGTCCTCGACGGCGACCCGCATCGTCGCGCGCTCGACCGGGCCGTCATAGCGCAGCAGCTCCTCGATCGCGCCCGGCAGCAGCTCGGGACGCTCGCGGAGCAGGGATTGCTGCCCCGGGTGGCGCATGAGCGCGAGCAGGCCGTTGCCGATCAGGTTGACGGTGGTCTCGTGCCCGGCGACCAGCATCAGCGTGAGCGTGCCGATCAGCTCGTCGAGGTCGAGGCGCCCCTCCTCCTCGGAGGCCACAATGAGCGCGCTCACGAGGTCGGGCTGGGCGTCGGCGGCTACGGAGCGGTCCAGCAGGGGCCGGCGCCGCTCGACCAGATCTCGGAAGAAGCCGTGCAGGGCGCGGGTGCCCGCCTTCCTCGTCTGTTTGCTCTCCTCGTCGTGGGGCGGGGTGGTGACGGCGATGGACCACTCGCGGAACTCGTCCCGGCGGTCCGCGGGCACCCCCATCAGCTCGCAGATGACGATCACGGGCAGCGGAAAGGCGAAGGCGGCGATGACGTCCACCTCATCGGTGGTGGAGAGGTCGCCGAGCAGGCCGTCGGTGATCTCCTGGATCCTCGGCCGCAGCGCCTCCACGCGCCGCCGGGTGAACGCCTTGGTCACGACACCGCGCAGCCGGGTGTGCTCGGGCGGGTCGCTGTTGAGCATGTTGCGCCCGGTGAGCCCCTCCCCCTCGGTCTCTACGCCGAGCTTGCGGAGGATGTCCGGCGCATTGCGGGGGTCCTTGGTGAAGCGCGGGTCGCTGAGCGCCAGCCGTACGTCGTCGTAGCGGGTGATCACCCACATGTCCACGCCGAGCGGGGTGGGCACCCGGTGCACGGAGGCGTCGGCCCGCAATAGGTCGTAGGCCGGGTAGGGGTTGTTCTGGAACTCCCGGCTCCACAGCATGTCGCGGACGGAGTCCGGGACGGGGTCGGGGATGGTGCCGTTCGGGACGCTCATCTGAGTTTCCTCTCCGGGATGTCGATGAAGCAGGCGTCGTGCGAACAACAAGCAGGTATCAGGCGACTCGCAGCCTCACAGCCCTGATCATCCCCGTCAAGGACCACCTCGTCCGGAGTTACACGGACACCTCACCCAGGGGTGCGCCGGACACCGGGCTCCGCCGTACCTTTCGATGCGCGTGGAGTCGAGCGTGGGGTCGGGTACGGCGGAGGCCCCGTTGGCTGTGGTTGCATCGGAGTGCCGCTCACCGATGGGCGCGGCGCCGGGTGCGGCGTAGACCCGGTTGGCCGTGGCCGTACCGGAATGCCGATCGGCGGGCGTGGACGGTCGCGGATGCCGTCGTTTCCAGCCCGCGGGCCGGAGGGCCCGGTGGTTCGCGGGCCGGCATGTTGCCTGACCCTGGCGACCAGGTAGACGTCGCCGTCCCGCCACAGCAACCAGTCCCCCGCCGCCAGAACCTCCACCGGCACCGACACCTCACGCCCGCTGCTCGGGTCGTAGACGAACGAAGAGGCGATGTCCTGGTCGGAATGGTCAGAGAGGTAGACGAGAAGCCGGTTCCCGTACATCAGCCTGCCCATCGTCTGGTCCCCGGGGTGATCCTTGAGTCTCACCGGCCGGTGTACGGGCCACCCGCGGTCGAGGTATGTCAGAGTGTCGCCGTCGGTCCAGGCCACCCCTTGCGCATTGGCCGCCACCGAGATCTGGGCCCATGGTGAAAGACTTGCCTGCAGCGCCACCTGCTCCCCCGACTCCAGGTGCACCCTGTTTATCCTGCCTTCCTGGCGCATGTAGGCATACGGATAGGCCACCGCCTCAAGGAGTCCTTCCGCGGGCACCACCTCCTGCCGCCCTCCGCAGTGGTCCGTGACCACCAGCCCCTTCCTGTCCTCCCGCGTCCACACGAGGACCCCGCGGTCGGTGAAGAACCTCGTCCGCGCGTTCCAGCGGTCGTCCAGCACACGCGGCGCGCCGCCGCTTCCCACAACGACGCATTCCAGGGATCCTCCGTTCGGCCACATATAGGAGTTCTCGCCGGCCGCCATCGCCCACAGGTAGGGATCGGGCGCGCCTGTCTTGACCGCACGAGGGAGGGGATCCTCCCAGGTGGCGGCCCACACGCCCTGTGGCCTGCCCTGAGCGCCGGCGGACCGTCCCGTCCCGAGCACCTCCCCGTCGGGACTCAGCGCCATCGCATGGAAACGCAGCCCGTCCGGCAACACCCGAGGGACCCGCTTGACACTCGCCGGATCCACGAACTCCTCCAGCCCGTGCCATCGCCCCGGCGACGGTGAGGCCAGGACGGGTACGGTGACCCGCTCCTGCAAGGAGTTCGCCGTGACGGCGATCGCGGGCACCGCCGCGAGGACGAAAACCGTCGCCATGGCCGCTACCGCACGCCTGTGCCGCCTACGCGTGTGGACTTGGCGCATGATCTGCGCTCCGAGCCAGGACGGGGGCTCATGAGCCATGCCCTTCGCCCGCAGATATTCCTCGATCCGCCGCTGCTGCTCGTCCATCCGTGTCCTCCTGTCCTACCGCCCGCAGTTTGGCCAGGGCCCGGGACGCCTGACTCCGCACCGTGCCGACCGTGCAGCCGAGCACCCCGGCGATCTGGGCGTCGCTGAGCTGATCCACGTACCGCAGCGCCAGGACCGCCCGCATCCGGTACGGCAGGCCCGCCAGGAGCGAGGCCACACCCGCGTCCTGAACCACCCGCTCGACCCCGTGGTCGGTCCCGGCCCGGTCGGGCACCTCGGCGACCGGCAACTCCCGCCGCGGACGCCGCCATCTGTTCGTCGCGATGCGCACCATCGCGGCCCGCACGTACCCCTCGGGGTCGTCCTTGCGCCGCACCCGCCACCAAGCCGCACCGGTGCGGGTCAACGCCTCCTGCACCAACTCCTCGGCATCGTGGGGGCTGTCGGTCAGCACCAGCGCGAACCGATAAAGGGCAGGAAGCCGCTTTTCGAGGAACTCCTCGAACCCGCCAAGATCACCCCGTGTCATCGGCGCCTCCTCGCCCACCAAGGACACCTCAGGCCCCCGAAACGCTGCATCCCCCCACAAAGAAGCGCTGGGCGGGTTTGGACTAGCCGCGGTTGGAGGTCCAGGTGTCGGCGAGCTCGGCGAGCTCGGCGAGGGCGGCCTCGACCCGCTCCTTGTCCCCGGTGGTCAGGTAGTCGATCTGCAGGCCCGAGTAGGCGGCGTTGAGCAGGGTGGCGTTGCGGAGGGCCACGCCGGAGGGCACACCGCGGGCGCGCAGGACATCGGCGACGAACTCGGCCCGGCCGCCGAGCATGCGCGGGACGTAAGGCCCCCGGAGGCGGCCCGCCGCCGACAGGCCCTCGATCTCGACGAGCAGCCGGACCATCGGCAGGTCCTCCCCCATGTGCCACGCCCAGGAGGCGCGCACGATGTCGCCGAGGCCGCGCCCCTCCTCCCCGCCGGGCAGCGCCCGCAGCCGACCCTTCTGCCGCTGGTCGAGGTGGGCCAGGATCGCGCTGATGAGCTCGTCCTTGTCGGTGAAGTGGTGGGTGAGCACGTAGGTGCTGTGGCCGAGCGCCTTGGCGAGCGGACGCAGGGAGAGCTGCGCGATGCCGTGCTCGGCGAGGTAGCCGACGATCTGGTCGAGCAGCTCGATGCGGCGCTGCGGGTCGCGGGGTCTGGGCACGCCGCCATCGTATTCACATAACAACTGTTTTGCCTAATGGGCATAACACCCGTTATGTTAACGACCCTGCCCAGGAAGACGGCCGCTCGTGGTCGCGATGAGCGCGGCATCGCCGATGGCGGCGTCCCTGGGGCTCACCTGGAGGTTCGTTCATGCCACAAACCGAGCCGGCGGCGGGGCATCCTCACCGCCGGCGGATCCTGGCCGCCCTCTGCGCCGCCCTGCTCGTCATGAGCGTCAGCGTCATGGCGGTCACCATCGCCCTGCCGCCCATAGCCCTGGAGTTGCGGGCCACCACCACGCAACTCCAGTGGATCACCGAGGCCATGGTCTTGGCCCTGGCCGCGCTGCTGATCCCCATGGGCGCCGCCGCCGACCGTTATGGACGGCGGCGGGTCCTGCTGGCCGGCCTGGCGGTGTTCGCGACCGCCTCGCTCCTCGCCGCGATCACGCGCACACCCGGCGAGCTCATCGCCGCCCGCGCGCTGATGGGCGTGGGCAACGCGATGATCACACCGTCGACCCTGTCGATCGTGCGCGGCGTCTTCCCCCGCTCCGGCCTGCCCAAGGCACTGGCCGTGTGGGGAGCGGTCGCGAGTCTCGGCGTGGTGCTCGGGCCGCTGACCGGCGGGCTGCTGGTGGAGCATTTCGGCTGGCGTTCCATCTTCCTGGTCAACGCGGCGGCCCTGCTCCCCGCGGCGGTCGGCGTCTCGCTCGTCGTGCCCGCCTCCCGCGGGCGCGGGCGCACCACGCCGGACCTGCTGGGGATCGTCCTGATCTCACTCGGTTTCGTGGCTCTGATCCACACGATCGTCGAAGCCCCCCGCCGGAGCGGGCTCACCACCCTGGGCACGGCCATCGTGGCACTCGCCCTGCTCGCGGGCTTCGCCGTACACCAGCGCCGGGCCGCGCACCCGCTCCTCGACCTGCGCATGGTGGCCGCCCGCACCTTCTGGCCCGCCGCAGTGGCCGCGGCGACCGGGTTCTTCACCCTGATGGGCGTGCTGTTCCTGATCACGCAGCATTACCAGGACGTCCGCGGCCACTCCCCCGCCGCGGCGGCGCTGCTGATGCTGCCCGTCGCCGCCGGCCAGCTCGGCGTGGCGCCGCTGATCCCGAGGCTGATCGCCCGGTACGGAGTACGGACGACGGCCGCGGCCGGGCTCCTCGGCCTCACCCTCGGGCTCGCGGTGATCCACGCCGGCCTGCCCGCCGAGGGGGACTGGCCGCCGGTGATCGGCCTCGCCCTGGTGGCCGCGGGCAATGGCGCCACGGTCAACGCGGCGAGCACCGCGATGATGGCGTCGGCCGCGCCGGACCGGGCGGGCTCGGCCGCCGCGGTCAACGAGACCGCGTTCAAACTGGGCGGGAGCATTGGCGTCGCCGTACTCGGCAGCGTCGTCACCGCCCACCTCATCGCGGGCCTCGCCCCGCACCGCGACCTCATCCCGCCCGGCGTGCGGGCCTTCGCCGCCGAATCCGTCACCGGCGCCCTGCACACCGCCCACCGCCTGGGAGAAGCCGACGGCGCCCGGCTCGCCGGTGCGGCCCGAGACGCCTTCGCCGGCGGGTTCGCCCAGGCCACCCTCCTCGCCGCGGGTCTGGCGGTCGCCACCGCGGCACTGATCACGCTCGCCTTGCGCGAGCCGTACCCCATCACGGGAAAGGACAAATCATGACAACAGCCCTCGAAACCCGGACACGGGTGCGCGGCCTCGATCTTGCCTGGATCGACTTCGGCGGCGACGGCACGCCGGTGCTGGCACTTCACGGACACTTCGGCCGCGCCAGGCAGTTCGCCCGGCTGGCCGCCGACCTGGCCCCCGAGTATCGGCTGATCGCACTCGACCAGCGCGGCCACGGCCACAGCGACAGGGGCGACGGCGACTTCGGCCAGGACGCGTCTGTGGCCGACGCCGCCGCCTTCGTGCGCACGCTGGGGCTCGGACCGTCGATCGTCTACGGCCACTCGATGGGCGGCGTCACCGCCTTCCACCTGGCCGCCCGCCACCCCGACCTGGTGCGGGCCCTGATCGTGGAGGAGGGCGGCGCCCTCAACCGCCGGCCGGAGATCCCCCACCCGGTCCTCGACGTGCGCGACTGGCCGCACCGCACACCCACCCTGGCGGAGCTGCGGCGGCAGATCGAGGCCCGCGGCATCCCCGACGCGAGCTACTTCCTGGAGAGCGCCGTGGAACATGCGGACGGCTGGGGCCTGCTGTTCGACTACACCGACATGATGAGGTCGCAGGAGGTCCTGATCGGCGACTGGTGGCCCCAGTGGCTGGGCTCCACCTGCCCCGCCCTCCTCGTGCACGGCCTGGCCAGTGCCATCCTGCCCACCTCGATGGCCAGGGACATGGCCAACCGGCGCCCGAACACCGTCCTGCGCGAACTCCCCGGCTGCGGCCACTGGGTCCACAGCGACGACCCCGCAGGGTTCACTCAGGTAGTGCGGGAATTTCTCGCGGAGGCCGGAATCCCGTAGGGATCGTCACGTCCACAGAGGAAGGGACGGAGGTCAGTCGTCGGCGCCCAGCCACAGGTCGGGGCCGAACACCTCGTAGTGGATGTCGCGTGCCGCCACGCCCGCGCGGATGAGCTGGCCGCGCACGTCGCGCATGAACGGCAGCGGACCGCACAGGTAGGTCACGGCCCCCTCTGGGATCGCCACGCCGGTGAGAACCATCCGGCCCGTGCGGTCCTCCTCGCCCGCGCCGTCCTCGTACCAGAAGAGCCGCTCGGCGCCCGGAAGCGCGTCGGCGAACCGCCTCATCTCCTCCCAGTGCGCGTGCTCACCGGGAGAGCGGTCGGCGTGCAGCACCAGGAGGCGGCGGGTGGAACCGGTGGCGGCCAGGTGCTCCAGCATCGCGACAATAGGCGTGCAGCCGATACCGGCGCTGACGAGCACGAGCGGCGCGTCACCGTCCTCCAGGGCCACGTCGCCGAACGGCGCCGACAGGGTCAAATCGTCGCCCGGCCTGATGGTGGCGTGCAGCAGGCTGGACACCTCTCCGTCGGGGGCGCCGCCCTCGCCGAGCACCCGCTTCACGGTGATCCGGCGAAGCCCCTCCACATCTGCACCGGACAGCGAGTATTGCCGGACCTGGTGCACGCCGTCGGGCGTGAGCATCTTGACGCTGACGAACTGCCCCGGGCGTGCGGGCGGAGGCGGCCCGCCGTCGGCTGGGGACAGCAGGAAGGAGGCCACGTCGGGCGTCTCGTCGTAGCGGACTTCGACACGCCACTGTCGCCAGGTGTCCCCGTTCCGGGCCCCCGCGTCCGCGTAAATGCGGGACTCCAGGGCGATCAGCGCACCGGCCATCAGCCAGTACACCTCGTCCCAGGCCGCGGCGATCTGCGGAGTGAGCGCGTCGCCCAGCACCTCGGCGATGGCACCGAAGAGGTACTTGTGCACGATGACGTATTGGTCGTTGGTGACCCCCACGGCGGTGTGCTTGTGCGCGATGCGCGCGAGCAGCCGGTCGGGGCGCTCATCGGGCCGCTCCAGCAGCGCGGTGGCGAAGGCGGCGATGGAGCCCGCCAAGGCCCTGCGCTGGTCGCCGCTGGCCTGGTTCCCGCGGTTGAACAGGCCGTCGAGCAACTCCGGGTGCTCGGTGAACATCCGGTCGTAGAACTTCGCGGTGATGGTGTCGAGCGACGCACCGACGACGGGCAGCGTAGCCCGGATGAGCCCGGCGGATTCCGCGGACAGCATGAGGTCTCCTGACACAAGATGGATCGCGGCCCGTCGGGCGGATACGGGCCTGCAACGCAGGTTAGGGTGCGCGATCCGGCCGTCCACGGGGTCGAACGTCAGTCTCCGCAGGGTCGAAAGTCCTTGATCGGAAGTTCGCCCCAGCTAGGGGCCCGGCGCAAGATTCCGGCGGTGTGACATCGGCGGAGGAGCGCGCACCTCCGGTGCGCTCCGCATCGGGAAACCGGCCACGGCGTCTCAGACGCCGGGCGGTGGGCGGTCAGTCGGTGAGGTCGAGGGTGGCCGCGACGATGCTGTCGGTGTCGATGCCGTGGTAGCGGTAGACGTCTTGGATCGTTCCCGACTGGCCGAAGCGGGTGACGCCGAGTGTGGTGACGGGCACGTTGTTGATCGTGGCCAGGAAGGCCAGGGTGTGGGGATGGCCGTCAAGGACGGTGACCAGGGGGGCGGCCCGCTCGGCTGGGAAGACCTGGTCGAGGATCCAGTGCGCGTCCTCCGAAAGGCCGCGGCGGGCTTGGAGGGCACGGAAGAGCAGGTCGGGGCTGGTGACGCAGACGACGTCCACGCCGATGCCGAGCGCGGCCAACCGGTCGGCGGCGGCCAGGGCCTCGGTGACGAGGGCGCCCATGGCGGCGATGGTCGCCGCCGGCGCCTCGTGCCGCCGCAGCGTATACGCGCCGGCCACCACCTGGCGGCGGCGGCGCTCGCGAGCGGCCGGGTCGGCGGGCACGGCGGCCAGGGACTGGTCCACCGGGCGGGTGGACAAGCGTAGGTAGGCCGAACCGCCGTCCGGCCGGCCAAGCCGGCCAAGGGCCGCGAGCAGGCACCACTCGGTGTCGAGGACGAATGCCGGCTCGTAGCTCGTGCATCCCGGCTGTTCGATGCCCAGCGAGGGGGTGGTGATCGACTGGTGGGCCCCGCCCTCAGGGGCGAGGGTGACGCCTGACGGTGTGCCGACCAGGATGGACTGGCCCCCGGCGTAGATGCCGAACGACCAGGGCTCCAGGGCACGGTTGACGAAGGGGTCGTACACGACGCCGATGGGCAGCAGCGGTTGTCCCCAGCGGCTCCAGGTGGCGCCGAGTTCGCCGAGGAGTCCCACCAGGTTGGTCTCGGCGATGCCCAGTTCGACGTGCCGGCCGGTGGGGCGCTCCCGCCAGTGCAGGATCGTCTCGGCGTCGTCGGCGAACCAGTCGACGCGCTCGGCCGCCGACCAGATTCCGGCCTTGTTGATCCAGCCGCCCAGGTTAGTCGAGGAGCTGACGTCCGGGCTGACGGTCACGATGCGGGCGGCAGCCTCGGGGGCCTGCCGGTTGAGGTCGAGCAGTGCCCGGCCGAGGGCCTGCTGGGTGCTGCCGGTGCCGGACGGGGTGCGCCCGATGTCGGCGGGCACGGCAGGCGGCTCCTGCGCGGGCGGTTCCGTACGGCGAAGCCGTTCGGCGGCGCGGGCGCACAGCGTGGCCTCGGCGCTGCCGTCGGGGAAGCGGCCCCAGGGAGCGTCCAGACTGGCCCCCGTGCGAGCGGCCAGTTCCCGCATCTGGCCCTCCGTCAGCAGGGAGGAGTGGTTCTGCGGGTGGCCCTCGCTGGCGAGCCCGTAGCCCTTGACCGTGTAGGCGAAGATGACGGTGGGGCGGGAGTCGTCGATGTCCGCGTAGGCGTCCAGCAGGGTGCCGAGGTCGTGCCCGCCGAGGTTGCGCAGCGCGTCGCACAGTGCGTCGTCGTCCAGGCCGGCGATCAACCGGGCGATCGGCTCGCGGGCCGGGCCGCTGCCGGGCAGGCGGTCGCGCAGTTCCCCGGGGCTGCAGCGCAGCAGCCGCTGATACTCGGGGTTGCCCATGGCGTCCAGACGCGCCCGCAGCGCGTCGCCGCCGGGACGGGTGAACAACTCCTGGAGCAACCGCCCGTACTTGAGGGTGAGCACCTGCCAGCCGGCGGCGCCGAACATGCCCTGCAGCCGGTCGGCGGCGATACCCGGGACCACGCGGTCCAGGGACTGCCGGTTGAGGTCGACGATCCACACGATCTCGCCGAGATCGGCGACCATGGGGTCCTGGACCGCCTCCCAGATCGCGCCTTCGTCGAGTTCGGCGTCGCCGAGCAGTGAGAACTGGCGTCCCTGGCCTATCCGGCCGAAGCGGCCGTCCACGTAGCGGCGGGCTATCGCACCCCAGATCGGGGCCGTGGCGCCGATCCCCACCGACCCGGTGGAGTAGTCCACTGGATCGGGGTCCTTGGACCGGCTGGGATAGCTCTGCAGGCCGCCGAAGGAGCGCAGTGTGCTCAGGTAGGACTCGTCCAGCTCGCCGAGTAGGTAGTTGATCGCGTGCAGCACGGGCGAGGCGTGCGGCTTGACGGAGACCCGGTCATCGGCGCCGAGGTGGTGGAACCACAGCGTCGTCATGATGGACACGATGGAGGCGCTGGACGCCTGGTGGCCGCCGACCTTGAGTCCGCCGGGGTTGGGGCGCCCCCGGTTCGCCTGGTCGGTGATCGCCGTCGAGAGCCACAGCACCCGGCGCTCGACCGCCCGAAGCGTCTCCAGCGCGTCCCGCTGAGTGCTGCCTGTGTCCCTTGGACCAGCCGCCGCGACACTCATGACCACGACCGACCACCTCCGATGCCGTATCTGGGCGCGAGTTGCGCGATGTCATCTTTATGCTCTGGAAGTAGACAGAGGATGGAGCAACTAGACAAGATGTCCCTAAATTCTTAAGCATTCTGCTTAATCGCAGATGGGACAGAGGTACTCGCTTGAACATTGTGAACAGCGACCCGGCCGTGGACGCGACAGATGCCCGGATCCTGCTGGCCCTGGCCGATGAGCCCCGCGCCACCGTCCTCGCCCTGGCCCAGCGCCTGGAGCTGTCCCGCAATACCGTCCAGGCGCGACTGGCCAAGCTGGACCACGGCGGCTCCCGGGAGCGCTGGATCGAGCCTCGCGCACTGGGCTACCCGCTCACCGCGTTCGTGACGATACGGGTGGACCAGCACCGCTTGACCGAGGTATCCGACGCCCTGGCGGCGATTCCCGAGGTGGTCGAGGTGTTCGGCCTCAGCGGCGAACCCGACCTGCTCGCTCGTGTGGTCGCCGTGGACGCCGAGGACCTCTACCGGGTCGCCGGGCAGATCCTCGCCGGCCCCGGCGTCGAACGCACCAGCACCGCGCTGGCGATGCGTGAGCTCGTACCGCACCGGCTCACGCCACTGCTGCAGCGGATCGCCGGGGCCGGCCAGTCCCGCCGCTCCGCGGCAAGGAGCCGGCCCTCGTCACGGTGACCACCCGTCGCGCCTGCGCCGGCGAGCCGCCGATCGACCGCACGCGCTCGCTCTTCACGCCCCCTCCGCGCAGCGGCGCGCGGCCAGCACCGCCGCCTGTCCCAGCCGGGCGAGCTCGTCGTCGGAGGCGCGGAAGCGGGGCATCGAGATGGTGATCGCCGCCGGGGTGAGACGGTCGCCGTTCGGGATGACCGCGGCCACGGTGGCCACATCGGGTTCCACTCCGGCCACACATACGGCGAAGCCGCACTCGCGCACCCTCCCCAGCGTGCGGATCAGTTCGCCGCGGCTCGTCAGAGTCTCCGGCGTGATCGCCTCCAGTTCCTCCGAAGGGAACAACGCCATCACCCGGTCGTCGGGCATCTCCGCCAGCAGCGCCCAGCCGCCCGCGCCGGCGTAGGCCGGCGCCCTGCCCCCGACTCGGGAGCCGACGCGCAGCGCTCGCGTGCTCTCGACCGCGTCGATGATCAGCATCTCGGCGCCGGAGAGGATCACCAGGTGGGCCGATTCCTGGACTTCGTCCACCAGCTCCTCCATCACGGGCCGGGTGACCTCCCGGATGTCGAGGTTGCGCAGTGCGGCCAACCCGATCTCCAGTAACGCGGGACCGGGCGCGTAGGCACGGGTCAGCGGATCCTGCTGGGCGAACCCGTGCAGCTGCAACATCTCAAGCAGACGGTGCGCCGTCGAGCGTGCGACCCCGATCTCACGGCCGGCTTCGCTGACCCGTATCTCTCGGTCCTTGGCGAGGACGCGTAGCAGCCGGAGCGCTTTGTCCACCGAGCCGATTGGGTAGTTGGGGGTGAGAGTGTCCGTTTTCTTGGCCGCGACGGTCATTCAGCGCTCCTCGTCGGTGCGTGTCGGTGATCGAGGCATTGTGCCCGGGTCTGGAGGTGGACATGCGCCGCTCAAGGCGAAGTAGTCACGTGACGCGGCGTCTGGACCACGGTATTTAACCGCCCCGAAACCTTGACAGCCCAAAAGTGCACACATAGTGTTCCGCATCACAGGCACTTGTTCTGCAATACAGAACACTATCAGACCGACCTCCAGAGGAGGCTTTTCGGGATGAACTTCGCTCAGCACTGCACGGCCGCAGCGATATGACGACGGCGCGCACACTCCTCCTAGGTGGCCGGATCGTGTCGATGGACCCGGCCGTGGGCGACCTGACCGGCGACGTCCTCATCGAAGACGGCACGATCGTCGCGATCGGCCCCGACCTGAAGGTCGCCGACGGCAGCGCCGACATCGTCGACGCCTCGCGGCATATCGTGATCCCCGGTTTCGTCGACTCCCACCGCCACCTGTTCCAGGCGCTCATGCGCGGACTGGCCGCGGATTGGTCGCTGTTTCAATACTTCACGACGATGTTCGGCGTTCTCGGCCCGCACCTGTCGCCGGAGCACATGTCACTGGGCACGGCTCTCGGCGCCTACGACGCCCTCGACTCCGGGGTCACCGCCGTCTTCGACTACTCGCACAACCAGTCCACTCCCGACCACACCGACGAGGCCGTACACGCGTTGCGGGGCAGCGGCATCCGCGCGATGTTCGGCTACGGCGGGTCGATGGCCGAGCAGCTGGAAATTCTGTCGCCGCCGTTCAAGAGCACCACCCCCAGCAACGAGGCCGAGATCCGCAGGGTTCGCAGCCAATACTTCTCCGCCGGCTCAGGACTTCTCACCATGGGCCTCGCCGTGCGCGGGCCGGATTCCTCGACGATGGACGTCGTACGGGCCGACTTCAAGCTCGCCCGCGAACTCGGTCTGCGGATCAACACCCACATCGGCATGGGCGCGCTCGATCTGAACGGCCGGCCCAACGTGACCAGGCTGCACAAGGAGGGCCTGCTCGGCGACGACCTGATCTTCGGGCACTGCAACCTGCTCACAGACGAGGAGTTCCGGATGATGGCCGACGCCGGCGTGTCGGCGTCGGTGACCCCCGAGGACGAGGCCGCGATGGGGCACGGCTGGCCGCCGATCGCCGAACTGCTCAAGGCAGGCATCAGACCGAACATCGGCATCGACACGTGCATGGCCGTCGGCGGCGACCCGTTCACCGCGATGCGCTTCGCACTGGCGGTGCCGCGCGGCCTCGCCAACCAGCGTTCGCTGGCGGACTCGGTCAACCCGTGGACACTCGACCTCTCCGCCCGCGACGTACTCGAATTCGCGACCATCGAAGGCGCGCGCGCCCTGGGTTTGGAACGTGCCATTGGCAGCCTGACACTGGGCAAACAGGCCGACATCATCATGATCCGCACCGATCACATCTCGATGTCCCCGGTGCTCGACCCGGTCGCCTCGATCGTGCACCACGCGAGCCGGCAGACCGTCGACACCGTCTTCGTCGGCGGTGAAGCCGTCAAACGCGACGGCGAACTGGTCGGGGTGAACGTGGCGGAGCTCAGCCGGCGGGCCTCCGCCGCGGCCGCCGAGCTACTCGACGCGGCCGGCGTCTTACCCGGCTGGGCGCCACCGCCGCCCGGCGGCCACTGATCGCCCGGCAGGTCCCCCCTCGCCGGTCCCGGCGCCCGCCGCCGCACTCGACGCCTCGACTTCGCGACAAAGGACTCACCTACTTCATGCGCATCGCACTCTTCGATCACTACCGCATCGGCGTCGTCGACGGCGCGTCGATCCGCGACGTCACCGATGTCGTCGACAGCCGATGGCACGGCACTCCGTACGTGATCAACGAACTGATAGAGCACTTCGACGAGCTGAGGGCGCCGCTGCGGGTGGCGCTGGCCTCGGCGGAGGAGCGCCCGCTGGCCGGCGTCGCGCTGCTACCGCCGATCCCGCGCCCGGGGCAGGTGCTCGCGGCACCGGCGAACTACCACGCGCACGTCGCCGAGATGAGCGACTCCAAGTATCTGCCGGCCAACCGGCAGACGCTGCACTCCGCGCGCCGGGCAGGCTTCTTCATCAAGAGCTCCGGGTCGATCTGCGGGCCGGCCGACGCCGTCGAACTGCCCCCCATGCCCGACCGGGCCTTTCACCACGAGGTGGAGCTGGGCGTCGTCATCGGCAAGTCCGCCCGCGGCGTGCCGGCCGATCGGGCGGCCGACCACATCTTCGGCTATCTCATTCTGCTCGACCTCACCCTGCGCACCGAGGGTGAGCATCAGGAGGAGCGGACGATGCGCAAGTCGTTCGAGACCTTCACTCCTATCGGTCCGTTCATCGTCACCGCCGACGAGGTGGCCGACCCGGGCGACCTCGGCCTGAGGCTGTGGGTCAACGGCGAACTGCGCCAGCAGGCCAACACCCGCGACTTGATCGTCGGCGTCGGCGAGCTGATCGAGCAGGCGAGCGGCGTCGTGACGCTGCGCCCCGGCGATATCTACGCGACGGGAACTCCGGAGGGCGTCGGCCCGATCGAGGTCGGCGACGTCGTGCGAGCCGAGATCGACGGGCTGGGCGAGATGAGCCTGCCCGTCGTGAAGCGCGATTGGTGAACTCACCCGGCCGTGGCATCAAACAGGACATAGCAAGCAGTCGGCAGGAGAAACGCGTGACCCAGTCCATCGAAGCAACGAGCGCACCCGGCGGCGCGGCAGAAGGCGGCGAAGAGCAGTACTACCGCGGCCTCGGCTCGCTCAACGTCGAGCCGCTGTGGCGCAACACCGACCCGCGACTGCTGCCGACCGAGCCTAGGAGCCAGGCTGTGCCGTACGTCTGGCGCTACGCCGACGTCCGCCGGGAGTTGATGACCGCGGGCCGGCTGATCAGCGCGGAGGAGGCGGAGCGGCGCGTCCTGATGCTGATCAATCCGGGCCTGGCGCCCGAAGTGGAAACCGCGAACAACCTCTACGCCGGGATCCAACTGGTGCTGCCGGGCGAGATCGCGCCGATGCACAAGCACGCCGCCGCCGCCTTCCGGTTCGTCATCGAAGGGACGGGCGCCTACACCGCGGTGAACGGCGAGCGAGCGCACATGCACCCCGGCGACATCGTGCTCACCCCGTCCTGGGCCTGGCACGACCACGGCAACTTCACCGACGAGCCGGTGGTGTGGATGGACGGGCTCGACCTGCCGCTGATCAACAAGCTGGAGTCGAACTTCTTCGTCGACGGACCTGAACAGGCCCAGGAGCAACTGCGCTCCGCCGACTCGACCGAGCGTCTGTACGCCGCGAGCCGGCTGAACCCGGCCTGGAAGACGTGGGACAAGCCGTACTCGCCTCTTATCAACTACCCGTGGAGCGTGACGGAGCAATTGCTCAAGTCCGCACTCGACGAGTGGGTGGGCTCGCCGACAGACGGCGTCATCTTCGAGTTCACCAACCCGGAAAGCGGCGGCCCCATCATGCCGACCATGGGTGCCTACATCCAGGCGCTGCCGGCCAAGATGCACACCGAGGCGCACCAGCACACCAGCAGCGCGATCTACCACGTGGTGCGCGGCCGGGGGCAGACGATCGTCGACGGGGAGGTGCTCGACTGGTCTCAGCACGACACCTTCACGGTGCCGGGATGGTCGGTGCACGAGCACATCAACACCGAGAACGAGCCGGCCGTCCTCTTCTCACACACCGACATCCCCGTTCTCAAGGCACTCGGGTTCTACCAGGAGCGGGCATGCGTGCGCCAGGCGTGATCACTGTGGACGGACACGTGCGGAGGACGGAGTGACGGAACTCGAATCGCTGGCCGGCTATGCGCTGGACCGTGCCAAAATCGAGGACACGGTCGCGGCCTTCGTCCTCGCGCTGGACGCCCGGGACATCCAAGGCGCCGTCGGCCGCCTGGCCGAGCGGGTCACCTGGAACTACGAGTCGGTCACCGGCCGCCCCTCCGCCGAGGTCAGCCCCGGCGAGCTCGCCGCCCGGTGGCACGCCACCATCGTGCACACCGACGCCTCCCAGCATTTCCTGTCACTGCCGCACATCCGCGTCGACGGTGACCGTGCGAGGTGCGTCGTGCACGCCCGGGTCGAGGTGCGGCTGTCCAACCCCGGAGGAAGCCCGTCCACGTCGACCAACGGGACCTACACCTTCGGCCTCGTCCGCGCCGGGCACGGCTGGCGGATCGACTCCGTGACCATGGTGCTGCTGTGGAACGACGGCAACTCGCGCATCATGGAGCTGGCCGCCGAGAAGGGCGCTCGGGAATGACCGCGCGGGGCGCCACACCGGAACCGGCCCCGACCGCGGGTTCGCTGAACAAACAGCTCTTCGTGATCTTCTCCGAGCCCGGCCCCCGGCAGGATGCGCTCGCCGCTCAGATCCCGGCGCATCTGCACTACCTCATCGGGCTGGAGAAGCGGGGAACGCTGTTCATGTCCGGGCCGTTCCTCGACGCCTCGGGCAACCCCGGCCCCAGCGGCATGCTGATCGTCCGGGCGGGGAGCACGGACGAGGCCACCGCCATCGCCGCCGCCGATCCGTTCCACATCAGCGGCGCCCGGTCGTTCCGAGTCCAGGAGTGGCAGGTGCACCAAGGACGGATCGACATCGCCGTCGACCTCTCAGACCGCACCTACCACCTGCGCTGATGGCAAACCCACCCCATCGTGCGAACGGCACGCACCGCAAGGAGGCACTACCGTGACGACACCAGGCTCCGCGCTCACCGTCGGTCTCATCGCACCCGGCAAGATCGGCCTGCCGTTCGCAGCGAATCTCATCGCCGACGGCTACACCGTGTTGGGTTACCGGCGCGGCTCGATGGCGGACTTCGAGGCGATCGGCGGCAAGCCGGCCGCCTCGGCGCGAGAGGTGGCCGAACGCGTCGATGTGATCTACACGTGTGTCACCTCCGCGGACGCGCTCGACGTGGTGATCGGCGGCGATCGGGGAATTCTCGCCGCCGGCCGATCCGATCTGCTCGTGGTAGACGTCGGGGCGATGGCCCTCAGCCGCAAGGAAGCCGCCCGCGAAGCCCTCCTGACCGGCGGCATCACCATGCTCGACGCCCCGGTCAGCGGCACCCCGCCGATGGTGGCCGAGCGCCGCGCGGTGGTGTTCGCCAGCGGCGACGAGACCGCGTTCGAACGCGTCCGCCCGGCGCTGGGCGCCATGGGCTCGATCGTCTACACCGGCGAGTTCGGCTCGGGGTCGAAGATGAAGTTCGTCGCCAACACCCTGGTCGCCGTGCACACGGCGGTTGCCGCCGAGGCGATCACCCTGGCCAAGGCCATGGGCCTGGACCTGCGGTCGGTCATCGAAAGGATCAATCCGTCGGCCGCGGCGTCGACGATGTTCAAAGTACGCGCCCCCATGATGGCCGAAGGCCTGTCCCGTCCGGTCAAGGGAACCGTCGCCGGCATGGTCGACGTGATGGACGCCATCAAGGCCACGGCGATCGAAGCGGGCGCGACGATGCCGCTGCTGAGCGTGACCCAGAAGATCTGCGAAGAGGCCTGCGCGCAGGGTTACGGCGAGGAGGACATCGCCGTCATCGCCTCGGTCCTCGGATCCGAGTCGATCAAGGCCGTCACCAAAGGCATAGAAACCGTGGGAGCGGCGGGCTGAGCCGGGCCGTACCCTCATCGACCTCACACAACCACATGCCAGACATCGCAGCCGTCACCGATTGGAGCACCACGATGTCCGTCCACGCCCAATCCACATTCCTGCAGATCCCGCAGACGAGCGAGCCGGTCAAGAAGCCGAAGGGGCTGGGCATCCACCGCACCGGCCACGTCACACTGTTCAGCCCCGACCCGGCGGCCTCCGCCGACTTCGCGGTCCGGCATCTGGGCTTTGTTCACGCCGGCCACGACGACGACGGCCGCCACTACCTGGCCGGGCACGGACCGGACGCCTACTCGCTCGTCTACGCGCCGGGTGAGAAGGGCCTGCAGGCCATTTCCTACATCGTCACCGACGCGGAGGCGCTTGAGGAGGCCGCGGCGGCACTCGCCAAGGCCGGCGTCGCCGTCACCCGCGACGACAGAACCTCGCGGTTCCGCCAGGGACCGTCCATCAGGTTCCAGACCCCGGCCGGTCACCCGATCGAACTCATCACCGGTCTCGCCCCGGACGTACCGGTGGCCGCCTCCACTCGGCGCCCCACCGCGGTGCCGGCACCGATCGCGTCGGACCACGTGGTGATGCGCACCGTCGACATGGACGCGGAAATCGCGTACGCGTCGACGACGCTGGGCCTGATGGAGAGCTCGCGGATCCAGTTGCCCGACAACTCCCCGCTGATGGCGTTCTTCCGGGCCAACAAGCTCTACCACTGCCTCGCGCTGGCTCGCGCCGACGTCAACGGGTTGCATCACGTGCAGTTCACGGTCAAGGACGGCCCCGCCGTACTTGAGGCCCACGAGGCGATGACCAGGAATGACGAAGTGGAGATCCTCTGGGGGCCGGTGCGCCACGGTCCCGGCCACAACGTCGCGATCTACTTCCGTGACCACGTCGGGCACATCATGGAGTTCTCCTCGGAGGAGGAGACCATCCTCGACGACGAGAACTACTCGCCGCAGCGCTGGTCGGGCGGCGACCACCGATCGATGGACGAGTGGGGCACCTTCCCGCCCGAGAGCTTCATGTAGCGGCCGGCGCGGCCCCGCCGTACCGCTCGCGCCGGCCCCGCACCGATGCGGGTGGGGCTCGCAGCGGTACGGCGGAGCCTCGCGCCTCGGCCTTCGGCCTTCGGCCGAGATCGCGTCCAACCGCCACCGGAGAGGCCGGCCCGCACTGCTGCGGCCGGCTGTTCGTTCACGACGGCTGCCCACGCCGCGCAATCGTTTGGAGAAACCTCATGCGACTCGTCAGCTATGCGGACCCGTTCGGGCGTTCAACTCCCGGCGCCGACCTGCCCGACGTCGGCGTGGTCGACCTGCCCCGCGTCCTGGACGCGCACGGCGTCGCGGTCCCCTCCAGCGTCGCCGACATCTTCCGGCGCGGGCAGGACTATCAGGGCGCCGTCCGGGACGTGACGGCGAAGATCAACGCCGACCCCCGGCACGCCGAGGAGCAGGGCTGGCTGCTTCCCCGCCCCGCCACGCTCCTGGCACCGCTGGGCGAACGCGTTCTGATCGTGGCCGCCGGGACGAACTACCGTTCACACGTGGAGGAGATGGGCGAGGAGCCGCCGAAGAAGCCCGCATGGTTCGTGAAATCTCCGAACTCGGTGATCGGTTCCGGAGCATCGGTGAGGATTCCCGGCGCGGCCCCGGACATGGTGGACTTCGAGGGCGAGTTCTGCGTGGTGTTCGGCCGCGCCTGCCACGCCGTCGGCGCCGCGGAGGCGGTGGACTACATCGGCGGCTACACGATCATCAACGACGTCTCGGCCCGCGACGCCTTCCCGGCGATCGCAAGCGCCACCACCCCGGAGGAGGGACGGTGGGCCTGGGGCGACATGCTACTGGGCAAGCAGTTTCCCACCTTCTGCCCGATGGGACCGGCGGTGGTCACCGCTGACGAGATCACCGACCCGGCGAACCTGACCATCACGACGACCTTGAACGGTCAGCTTATGCAGAAGGGGCACACCTCGGACCTGCTGACCGGCGTCGCCGAACTCATCGAGCAGATGTCGCACTACTTCAGCTTCGAACCCGGCGACGTGCTGAGCACCGGCACACCGGCCGGAGTCGGCATGGGCCGCAAACCTCCGGTGTTCATGCGCGCCGGCGACGAGGTCCGCGTCGGTATCGAGGGCATCGGCGAACTCGTGAACTACATCACCGGCCCCTGACCCCGATGTTTCCCCATATCCCTTGATCCGCATACGTGACCACATAGTTGAATAGTGGAAGGAGCTCTTGAAGTCCGACGTCGAGGGAGTTGGAACGCTGGAGATCATCGGGGCGGGCTTCGGCCGGACAGGCACGTTGTCGATGAAGGCGGCCCTGGAAAGGCTCGGCTTCGGCCCCTGCTATCACGCGATCGAGTTCATGACCCACCCCGACCACCCCGCCAAATGGGAATCCGCGTTCGCCGGAAAGCCCGACTGGGAATCGGTGTTCGAAGGTTACCGATCCACCGTCGACTTTCCCGGCGCCGCCTTCTGGCGTGAACTGGCCGACGCCTACCCCCAGGCCAAGGTGATCCTCACCACCCGCGACCCCGAGTCGTGGTACGCGAGCGTGCAGGCCACCATCCTCACGACGATGGAGAGCCGTGACGGGGCACCGGCGAACGACGCGCTCGACTGGTTCAGGAAACTGTCCGAGAAGATCAGCGACAAGCAGACCGCCATCGAGTGGTTCAACGAGCACAACGAAGCGGTGCGCGCCTACATCCCCGCCGACCGCCTCCTCGACTTCGAGGTCAACCAAGGCTAGGGCCCGCTATGCGACTTCCTCCAGGTAGACGTGCCCAAGGATGAGGCGTTCCCCAGGCTCAACGAGAGGGGGAACTTCAAGGAACTCGTGGCACAGCTATCGGCCCCGGACGACCCCAGCTCAAGTAGGCGGTCCGCCTCACGGTAATCCCTAGACGGGCGACACCGGAGGGGCAGCACGGGGTCACCGCCGGCCTTGGCCAGCTGTGGTCGTCGAGGCGATCGAACCGAGCGCCGCGATCGCCTCACGACCGGCCCCGCACGGAGGCAAGGCCGTATCACACATCCTTTGCAGCCGGTCGGCCAAACCCCACGTGGCGACAAGCACGAAGCCAAACAGAAGAGCAAGTTCTCCTTCAACCTCGCCCCATCCAGCGCGGGAGGTATGGCACAAATCAAAGGTAGAACAGGGAGGCCACCCGCTAAACAGTCAGATCCACAGATTCGCCACTTAATAGGACTGGAAGGCTAACTTAAAAGTCTCGCACCCCCGTGTTAGGTTAGGGTAACCGTAGCGGAGTGGAATCGCGAGAGAGGTGAAGTTTATGGCACGCCTCTGGGAAGCCGACCCCTCAGTCCCATTGAAACGGCGGCTTGGACTCTCATCACAAGAGCTCGGCTTCTCCGAAGACGACGAAGACTGCCCAGACGTCTGGGAGCTCGAAAACGGCGACGTCGCGGTGATCGGCCGGGATCTCACCCATGCATACCTCCCACAACTCCCGTCCGGAGTGCGAATCTCCGCAGATGAGAAGCTGGTCGTCATCCCAGGCTCCATGCTTCGAGCCGCAAAATCGGACATAGCCGATGCGTAATGCAACGGTTCCCCCTCTGATCGCCGCCCGCGGGAAGCGGCTCCTTCGAGACGCCTACCTGCGAGACTTCCGCAGCCGCCGCGCGGCGATCCACAACGCGTCCTCCTGGAAGCTCGAACGACGCCAGCATTTCGAGGAGCAGGAGTCCCCCAGCCGAGAGGCGTTCCGCCGAGGCGACTGGGGCCTGGCTTTGCGGCTGCTCGACGCAAAGAGAGATTCGATTCTTCGAACACTGCGCCAGGACCGTGACAACAACAGCGTCTTGCACCGTGTCAGGGTGGTGGAGAGCCCGCTCACCCCCTATCTTCAGTGGGAATTGCATTCTCTGCGTTTGCAGGCCGAGCTCGGCAAACCCATCCGCGTCGTCACCGCCGAGGCCGTAAATCCTTTTGAGACATCCGGAATGCTGCCGGAAGTCGTTGTCCTGGGAAGCCAGGTCCTTTACGAGGTCATATATACAGAGATGGGTGTCCCTAACGGCGCGATTCGGTTCACCGACCCGGATCTCGTGCGATGCTGGGAGGCATTCATCCAAGACCTCTACCACGACGGCGAGGACGTCGTCGCCTATGTCGACCGCCGTATAGCCCCCCTCCCTCCACCGCAGATGTGATGCCACCCTCTGAGAACGACAATCAAAGCCGCGAGCCCGGCAGCACCCATTCGGATCTGTCCGGCATTTCCCGCGATGTAGTCCAGGCCGGCAGCGTCAGTGGCGGCGTGCACTTTCATGCCCACTCCGCTCAGGACAATCCGGGCGGCCGAGTGCCGCGGCAGTTGCCGGCCGGCGTCAGCGGCTTCGTCAACCGCACCGACGAGCTTCGCGACCTCGACGAGGTGCTGGCCGGCGAGCGGCCAGAACGTCCCGTCGTCTACGTCATCGCGGGCACCGCCGGTGCGGGCAAGACCTCCCTGACCCTGCGCTGGGCCAATCAGGCGCAAGGGCACTTCCCCGACGGACAGCTCTACATCAACCTGCGCGGATACGACCCCGGGAAGCCGATCACGGCGCTGGAGGCGCTCCACCGCTTCCTGACCGCCCTGGGAGTGCCCGCCGCCGCGCTCCCGCCGGACACCGAGGCCGCCGCCGCGATGTACCGCTCGGCGCCGGCCGACCGGAGCATGCTGATCGTGCTCGACAACGCCGCGACCATCTCGCAGGTCCGCCCGCTTCTACCGGGAAACTCCAGATGTCTCGCAGTGGTGACGAGCCGAAGCAGACTGTCCGGGCTCACGGTTCACGCGGCGGCCCGCCGCCTCACCATTGGCACGCTGAAAGAGCCGGAGTGTGTGCTCCTGCTCCGCACGGTGACAGCCGGCTACAGACCGGAGGACGAGGCAGAGCAGCTGATCGAACTCGCCCGTTTGTGCGCCCGCCTGCCGCTGGCGCTGCGGGTCGCTGCCGAACGCGCCGCCAGTCAGCCCCATCTGCGCATCGAAGAACTGATCGCCGACCTCCGCGACGAGTCCGCGCTGTGGGACACCTTGAGCACAGGGGACGAGGACGAGAGCGGAGCCGTCCGCACGGTGTTCGCCTGGTCCTATCGAGCCCTCCCGGCGGACTCCGCGCGGCTGTTCCGGCTGCTGGGGCTGCACCCGGGGCCCGATTTCGGGGTCGGCGCCGTGTGCGCGCTCGCCGAGATCGACACTCGGCGGGCACGTCAACTGCTGGACGGCCTGGTGGCGGCGCACATGCTGGAGCAGACGGGCCCAGGGCGCTTCGAGTTCCATGACCTGCTACGTGCCTACGCCATCGACCAGGCCCGGGTGGAGGAGAGTGACGAGAGCCGCGCCGCGGCGCTCCGGCGGCTGCTCGAGTGGTATCTCCACACCGCCGGCGCGGCACAGACGTGGATCAGGCCCTCCCGAGAGCATGTCCCCTTCGACGAACCCGCAGGCGGTGTGAAGCCGCTCAGCTTCACGGACTACGACCAGGCGGTCGACTGGGCCGAACAGGAGCAGTTCAACTTCCTGCCCGCCATACGCGCGGCGGTGAAAGCGGGGTTAGACCGCCACGCGTGGCGTTTCGCGCTCGTGTTGTGGAGCGCGAAGGCGCCCTCCACACCGGCCGCCGAATGGCTGACCATTGGGCAGATCGGCCTGGAAGCCGCGCGCCGGGCCGGCGAACCGCTGGGCGAGGCCGAGCTTTTCCGCAGCCTGGGCTTCACCCACGTCAAAATCAACAACATGGCCGGGGCCCTGGAGTCCCACGGCGGAGCATTGGCGATCCAGCGCGACCTGGGCCACCGGCAGGGCGAGGCGACGGCACTGAACGCCCTCGGCCTGGCCTGTCTCCGCTGGCGCAGACTGCCCGAAGCCGAAGCGCATTTTCGCGAGGCCGCAGCAGTGTTCGAGAGTCTGAACTCGCCCCACTGGAACGCGGTGGTGCTGGCCAACCTCGCGGCGGCCCACTGCCAGGCAGGCCGCCTGCCCGAGGCGACCGACGCGATCCACCGCGTCCTCGCCTACCAACGCGAAAAGAACAACAAGCGCAGCATCGGCAATGCCCTCCACCTCAAGAGCGGCGTCCACCTCGACCGCGGCGAACTCGACGAGGCCCTGCAGACCGCCCAGGAAGCAGTGGAACTGGCCCTGGATCTCCGCAGCCACGTGCTGGAAGGCTACTGGCTGCTCGCACTCGGCCATGCCCAACTGGCGGCGGGCAAATCCGCCGACGCCCTGGTCTCCTTCCACCGCTCCGCGACCCTGCACAGGCGCCTGGGGGACCGCAGCCGCGAAGCCCTGGCCTGGAACGGAGCAGGCGCCGTCCACCAGCACGAGGACCGCCCCGAGGAAGCGGCCGACTTCCACCGCCGCGCCGCCGCCACCCAGCACGAACTCGGCTTCCACTGGCACGAGGCCATGGCCTTGGACGGACTCGCAATCGCACTGACCGGCGTGGACGCGGCCCAGAGCCGGCGACGGTGGACAGACGCACTGGAACTCATCTCCTACTACGACGACCCCAGAGCCCAGGCCGTCAGACAACGAATGGAGCACCACCTCACCCAAACGGGATAAGCCCACACGGCTCCGCCGTACCCCACCGGTGGTCGAAGCCCGGAGGGGATCCGTCAATCGGCTAGGTACCTGTGGTGAGAGAGCATCGCGCGTGTGTCATGGCTTTTCCGGGCGGCGGCACTGCGGCTGCTGAGGGCGAGTAGCACGACAATCGCGACATAGAGCACGATCGCGAACCAGGGAGCGAGAGAGCCGCTCGGGCAGTAGGGGAAGAACCGACCAGTCGACAAGACGTAGCAGACGCCCGTGGCCGCCGCTGCCGCCCCCGCGGCCACGGTCGCGAGGCGCCGGCCCGGAGGGATCTCCGGCGGGTCGCCAGAGCCAGCACCTGCGAGCGCATCAGCCGTCACCACGGCGCCTGGCGCGGCTCACGTACGGCGCCGGCCGGAAAAGGTTTTGCGTGGAAATCTGGCCGGGTGGCAATGTGCCCAGGTGGCATCCCAATACCAAGTGCGCGCCGACTATGACGCCGAGACAGTAGTGATCTACCAGGCATACTCCGCGGCTGTGGCCGATGCGGCGCTGCGCGCGGGACGGTTCGTGCAGCCCTTCTCGTTCAACCGCATGACCTGGATCAAGCCCTCGTTCCTGTGGCTCATGCACCGCAGCAATTGGGCGCAGAAGCCCGGGCAGGAACGCGTTCTGGCCGTACGGATCACCCGCGAGGGATGGCACGAGGCTCTCGGCCGGGCGGTGCTGACGACCGCCGATCCCCGAGCCGTCGATCAGGCGGCGGTCCATGTCCAGTGGGATCCTGAACGCTCGTTACGCGGCGCGGCGCTCAATCACTACAGCATTCAAGTCGGCGTCGGCCGCGGACTGATCCGCGAGTTCGCCGACGAGTGGATCGTCGCCCTGACCGACATCACCCCTCAGGTCAGGAAAATCGCGAATCTGGTACGGGCCGGACAATCGCCAAAAGCCCAGCGACTATTGCCTCCGGAACGCATTTACCCGGTTCCTCAGGAGATCGGACGACGTCTCCTCATCGATTCCTGAGCACGACCGGCCGCCGCACCGAGGATCGACTCCGCGCGGGTGCCGCCGTACACGACGGCCGTGTCGAACGTGGTGCTATCCGCATGGACCGCGGCCCTGGCCACGTCCGTCACTCCCTCGGTGCGACTGATCCAGCCGCGTATGAGATCTCGCTGACGCGTAATCCGCTGCGGCCGAGTGGTCGGAATGACCTCTCCGCCCTCAGTCCTCGGCGAGCAGGTGAAACAGGATGTGGTCCTGCCATGACCCGGCGATTTTCAGGTAAGACGGTGCCATGCCGTATTGCGAGGCCGTGTTGTGCAACAGTGTTTCGGCCTGGAGGCGATGCAGGTCAAGCTCGCCGAAGGCGGGGTCGATCTTGTCTGACACGGCCGCCGTGGCCAGTCCCCGGCCCGACCAGGTGCTGACTACAGCCGCGCTACAAAGATCGCTGGAGAGAACTGGATCCTGTGGATGCCGCGATAGATGAGGTGTGCACCGATTCCTAGCCCGACGGCGTCCTCCCCCCTCGGACCGCCCTGGCCAAGACGACACGACCGGCGGTCACCACTGGGTCCCCGGCGACGGTGTGAGGCAGCCGGGATGCGCATGGGCCCTGTTCGCCTTCGAGACCCGCAGGTTGTTGTGCGATCGCCTCCTGTGGGGTGCGGCCGGGCTCTGTCTGGCGCTCCGGTTGCTGGCCGCATGGCGGTGGTTGCCGGATTTCAACACCGATCCCATCGGCATGTCGGGCAGCATGCTGCTCCTGGCCGCCGCGGCGGTGCTGGTGGCGCATCTCGCCGCCGGGCGGGACCGGCGTGACGGTGTGCCCGAGGTGCTGGCCGCTCTGCCCGGCGGAGGCGCTACGCGCACCGCGGCGGCGGTCGCCGCGGCGGTGACGGTCGGCACGGGGATCGCGGCTTTTGTGATGGCTCTCTACCTCGCCGTCCGCGCGGCCACGGGGCCTGTGGCCGGGACACTCGACCCTTATGAGGCGCTGGCCGGCGTGCTGGCTGTGCCGTACTCCGCGGCGCTTGGCGTGCTTCTGGCGCGGTGGGTGCGCCAGGCGATCGCGGCGCCGGTGACGGTGTTTCTGGTGGGAGCTCTCACCTGGCTGAACGGCAACTTGAGCGGATATGGCGACTGGTTCCTGCCGGTGGTCCTGTTCCACGGCATGGACTGGCCCGGCAGGCCCTCGGGGCTGCACGTCGTCTATCTGGTGGCCGCGACGGTGCTCATGGTGGCGCTCGCGCTGCTGCGGCACGGGATCAGGGCGGGGCGGTTGGTCGCTGCCGTGACCGCCGGGGTGATCGCGGTGCCGGCCGGGGCGGTCGCCTCCGCGCGGGCGCCCGGCGCGGAGGTCGTCGATCTCCGTTTCGCCACGGGGCAGGTACGGCAGGAGCACCTGCCCGCCGAGATCCGCGACCGATACCTGGCGCCGGACGTCCAACGGTGCCGCCGCCACGGCCCGGTCACCTTTTGCGCCTTCCCCGACTATGTGCCGTGGATCCCGCTATGGGCGGGGGCCGTCGGCCCGGTCGCCGAGGCGCTGCCGCCGCAGCTGCGGGCCCGGCTGCCCGTCGTGCGGCAGGCCACCGACAGCTGGCGCTCGTATGAGACCGACACCGAGCCTGTCATCAGGGCGTACACCGTGTGGAGCCGCGGCGGCGACCACCGCGCGCTGCTCGCCGCCGAACTGATCCACCACGTGACAGGTCTGCGACGGGCGAACCTCACCGTGCGGGACGGATGCGACGCCCGCGGCCAGGCACGCACGATCGTGGCGCTCTGGCTGCTCGGCCAGGTCGTGCCCCCTGCCCTCCCACGTGACGAGGAGATCCAGATCGCGTCCTCCACCTACACCGCGAAACCCTTCCCCCTCAGCGTCCGGTACGGCACCGCCGAGTTGACCTACGCCCGCAGACTCCTGGCCACCCCCGGAGCCCGGGAACGTATCTGGGCACACTGGGAGACGCTGACCCACCCCGGCACCACTATCGAGCAGGCGCTGCCGCTGCTCGGGTTGCGCGCGGAGGCCGCCGCCGAACCCGCCAAGGGGAAGCCATGCTGGTGATCCGCCTGATCGGACCGGTGATGCGGGCGATCGACTGGATCCCCCTGCTGGTGACCGGCCCCCTGTCCCTCGCACTGATCGGCGTGATCGACGCGGGCGCGCCCCTGGACTCGGGCATGGCCCTCACGCTGCTGAGGATGCTCGGGCTGCTGCTGGCCGCGGCAGCCGGCTTCGCCGTACTCGACGAGATGGCCCCGAGCACCGCCGCGACCCCCGCGCCCCGCCGGCTTCGGCACCGGATCCGCTATGCGGCGGGCGGCCTCACCGCTGCCGCCTTCTGGGCGGCGGCGTGCACGATCGCGACGGCCCGCCTCGCCGAGGGCGGCACCCTGAGAATCCCCGGGCTGGCCGTGGAAGCCGCGACCTGCATAGCGGCCGGACTCCTGACCACCACAATCGCGGCCCGCCGTCACCACGGCAGATCCGCGGCCTTGAGGGGGATGGGCGGCCTCTTGGCGGTGTTCGCCGTGACGCTGGTTCTCCGGGGACCGTATTGGCCGTGGCTTAATCCCACAGAGCCCACCTGGGAAGTCGTCCACTACGGCTGGTCGGCCACCCTGGTGCTCGTGGTGATCGCCTTGGACTCCATGGCCAGGGAACCACACCGAACGCGGCATATCCACACGGCAGACAGGTGAGCCTACGGCTGTCGCACCGGGCCCCTGAGCACCTCGGTGAGGGCCGAGATGCTGTGCTCGCCATGGCCTGCCTCAACCGCCCGCCTGACCAGGTCGTTGAGCGGGGCGACCCAGGACGTGTCGACGTTCGTCTCCTTGACCAGGTCCTCGTCGTGGGCCGCCCCTGCCAGGAAGAGGTTCACGGAGGAGGCGGCGTCGGTGTAGTCGCCGGCGTCGATCTCCCTGGCGTAGATCGGCAGCAGGGACTTGATCATGTCCAGCCACTTGCCGGCGAAGCGCACCATCGTGCTCGCCTCCAGCCCGCGCGCCTGAATCGCGGCGGCGCCCTGGAAGAAGCCGACGAGTGCCGGCAGCAGCATGGCGCCCACCGCCATCTCGTACAGCGCTGCCAGGTCGACCTCGTCGCCGAGGTGGACCGTGTCGCCGCCCAGCACCTTCAGTGTCGTCTCGTACTCCTCGAAGACCGCCTTGTCGCCGCTGTAGTAGAGCAGGGTGTCCGGTGCCCCCACGGCCGAGGGCACGTTCTTGACCGCCCCGGCCAGGAACCTGACGCCGTGGCCGGCGGCCCAGGCCGCCGTCTCACGGGCGCCGGCCGGGGAGCCGCTGTTGAGGGTGACAAGCGCCCGTCCCCGCAGCGACGCGCCGGCCGGCCCCAGCGCCGCCTGGGTGTCGTCGAAGGTGGTCAGGCAGGCGATGACAAGAGGACTCGCCGCCACGGCGTCCCCGACGGCCTCCGCGTGCGTGGCTCCCAGCGCGACGAGGGGCGCGGCCTTGGCGGCGGTCCTGTTCCAGACGGTGGTCGGGTGTCCGGCCTTGACGAAGGCCTCGGCCAGTGCTGTGCCCATCGCGCCCAGTCCGATGACGGTCACCGGTGTCGCGTTTTTTGCAGTCATATGCGTACTCCAGCGCTAGAGATGCCCATCGCCTTGGTCTTGGCGCGGGCCTCGTTCATGCTGGCTGGAGCACCTACATTCCCTCAAGTACCTACTTTTTTGCCGGGTACTCACATAAATGTCAGTATGGACGGGTGAAGGAGACGAAGAAGCGGACGTTCACCTGCGGTCTCGACGCTGCCATCGCCATCATGGGAGGCAAGTGGAAGGGGCTGATCCTGTTCGCGCTCCAGGACGGCCCCCTGCGCTTCGGGGAGGTGCGGCGGGCCGTGCCCGGCATCAGCGAGAGGGTGCTGATCCTGCAATTGCGGGAGATGGAGACCACCGGACTGCTGCATCGCGAGGTCTATCACCAGGTCCCGCCGAAGGTGGAGTACTCGCTCACCGAGTTCGGGCATTCACTCAACACCGCGATGGGGCCGCTCGGGGAGTGGGGCGAGGAGAACATCGAGCGCATCGAGGCCGTCCCATGGGACAAGGTGGGGTGAACCGGCCCGGTCGGCATACGAACGTCGCGGTACGGCTCCCGCCGGCTGGTCCGGGTGAACGCTGCGGCCGGTTCGTCAAACGCCTTCCCGTGGCCGGCGAAGGGCCTGCTAGATCGGCAAAGCTAAGCAAACCGCCGGAAACGGGGAGGATCATGTCTTAATGGGGAAAGACGCTAGTGGGGTCGAATGCAGGAGCTTCTACACCTCAGATGAGGAAGAAGGGCGAAACGGGTAGCGGGCAGCGGCAGGGGCACGCCACGTCTCAGCCGCAGTGTTAGGGGCGCAGTGTTTCAGCCGGGGGCGGCATTTCAGGGAGCACGGAGAGATCAAGAAAAAACTCCGGAGGACCTGTCATCCCCCGGAGTTACCGGTGCGTCTATACCTGGGTGGGCGATACTGGGATCGAACCAGTGACCTCTTCGGTGTGAACGAAGCGCTCTCCCGCTGAGCTAATCGCCCAGGCTGACTGTGCCGGTCGGCGGTGCAGGTGGTCTGGGTGACTTCCTTGCGGTGCCGACGGGGAAAACCATACCGCACTTCGGGGATCGCCGCGAAGCGACAGACGGGGGTGAGGAGCCTTGAGGGTTTCGTGGGCGGATGCCCTCGATGTAGGGGCTGGGTGTCATAGCATCGTCTACACCCGTACTGGGAGCATGAGATCTGATCTATGAGCATTCACCCGGACACGCCCTCTTCGCGGCCCCCGCCAGGGGGGCGAACGACACGCAAAACCCTTGCAAACCCGAGCCTCTTGGCAACGTTTGACCAGGTAAGAGGCTAAATGTCGCGCTGTGATGTGCGTTACAGAAGGCCTGAGGAGCGGAATCTTTCCTACAGGTTTCTTCGTTCCCGCGTCATAGCTCCGGACGAAGTCCGTCTCAGAGCAGTGCAAGCCCCGATAAGGGGACCGTACGACGAAAAGGTTTGGCTGACGATGAACAGCACCACCGTCTCTGCCGAGCTGGGCCTTCGGCTCGTGGTCCCCGACCGTACCACCGTCCCCCTGCTCGCCGGACTGAGCTACACGGCTGACGATCCGTATGCGATCCGGATGGCCTTCCATGTGGGGAACGACGAGCCGGTCGAGTGGATCTTCGCCCGCGAGTTGCTAACCGTGGGGATCGTGAGACGCGTCGGCGACGGCGACGTGCAGGTGTGGCCCGCGCGCGCCGACGGCGAGCGCACGCTTCACATCAGCTTGACGTCCCCGTTCGGCCAGGCGTTGTTCGAGGTGCCGCTGGCTCCGCTTACGGAGTTCCTGCATCGCACATATGAGCTGGTTCCGGCAGGAAGGGAGACCGACTTCATGGATCTGGACGCCGAACTGAGCAACATGCTCTGGAGTTCCTGATCTTCAGGACGGCCGGCGGTGATCTTTACCGTGCGGCCAGGTCCTGCATGCGGGCGATCTCAATGCTCTGCCCGGTGTGTACATCCTTAGCGATGAGCAGCATCCCCCGATCTGTCCCCTTCGCGAGTTCATCAGCGGCCATGGTCAGCGCCCCCTTGTGGTGCGTGATCATGAGCTGGAGGAAGTAGCGGTCGAACTCCGCGCCACGGAGCCCCCGCAACCGGTTCATCTGCTCAAGTGTCGCCATGCCCGGCATGTCTCCGGCATGGCCGTGTCCGGGTACGGCACGGCCGAGCCGGGTCAGCCAGTCCGACATGACGGTGATCTCGGGTCCCTGCGCCGCGCTGATACGCCCGGCCAGGGCCGTGATCGCGGGGGTGGTCGTGCGGTCGCGCACCAGGCCGGCCATCTCAAGGGCCTGGCGGTGGTGGGGGATCATGGCCTCGGCGAAGCGGACGTCGGCGGCGGAGGGCCCGGCCACGGTGGGAGAGGCCGTCGCGCCGGGCGGTGCCGTACGGCTGTCGCCGCCGGGGGCGCCCGGGTGGACCACGGGTGCGGTGGCGCGTGCCTGCGTGTGGGCAGGGGGCTCGGCTGTGCATCCGGCGAGGACGGCAACCGAGATCGCCACCAAGGCCGCACCCCAAATTCCACTCACTTTGGACCGAATCCGCATAGCTTCCATACTGGGGCACGGTTGTGGTGAAAGGTCCGAGGGGGCAATGTGATCAAAAGGAAGCTCATGGGCGGCATGGGAGCCGCGGCGCTGCTGCTGGTGGCGGCCTGTTCCCAGCAGCCGTCCGAGGCGCCCAGACCCGCCGCGGCGGGCTCGTCGGCGCCGTCCACCTCCGGCCCCGGCGACGCGCTGAAGGGGCCGGAGAAGGTCGACGAGGTGGCGACCAGCCCCAATGTGAAGCTAGTCGTGAACGTGCCGCCATCGGGGTTGCTCAACGGCCCTGAGGCATGGGGCACGGATCTCGCTTTCCAGGGCAATTACGCCTTCGTCGGCAACTACGAGGGCTTCACGATCTACGACATCTCCCAGCCCACCAAGCCGTCCGTGGTCAGCCAGGTGGTCTGCCCCGGCGGCCAGAACGACGTCTCGATCAGCGGCGACCTGCTGTTCGTCTCGGTGGACGACCGCCGCTCGGACGAGACCTGCGAGGCCGACCGCGGCGACCCCACGAGCCCGAAGGCGTGGGAGGGGGTGCGCATCTTCGACGTGAGCGACAAGACCCGCCCGAAGTACATCACCTCGATCGCCACCTCGTGCGGCTCCCACACCCACTCCCTCGTGCCCGGTAAGTCGGCGGACACGCTGTATGTCTACGTGTCCTCGCCCGGCCCCGAGCCCGGCACGACGACCTGCAAGCCCCCGCACACCGATATCTCGATCATCGAGGTGCCGACCAAGGACCCGGCCAAGGCCAAGGTCATCGCCCAGCCCGATATCTTCCCCCAGGGCGCGGGTGACCAGCAGGTCGCCGGATGTCACGACATCACCGCCTACCCCGAGAAGAAGCTCGCGGCGGCGGCCTGCTTCGGCGACGGGGTGCTGCTCGACATCGCCGACCCGGCCAAGCCGAAGGTCCTCCAGCAGATCAGGGACACCGAGAACTTCGCGGTCTGGCACTCGGCGACGTTCAACAACGACGCCACCAAGGTCGTCTTCACCGACGAACTGGGCGGCGGGGCCACGGCCACCTGCACCGCGGAGACGCCGAACACCAAGGGCGCGAACGCGATTTATGACCTTAAAGACGGCAAGCTGACCAAGCGGACCTACTTCAAGATGCCCCGCGCGCAGACCGGCGACGAGAACTGCGTGGCCCACAACGGCTCACTGCTGCCGATCCCCGGCAAAGACATCATGGTGCAGGCGTGGTATCAGGGCGGCGTGTCCATCTGGGACTTCACCGACTCCGACAATCCCAAGGAGATCGGCTACTTCGAGCGCGGCCCCATCGGCGGCGGCGAGGGCATGCTCGGCGGCTCCTGGTCGGCGTATTACTACAACGGCTACATCTACTCCAGCGACATCACCAAGGGCCTGGACGTCCTCGACATCAGCGACCCGCTGACCGACCCGGCGAAGAAGGCGCGGATCGACGAGTTCAACGTCCAGACCCAGGTGGGCTACTGAGGATCGGGGTCGGCCGCGGCACGCTCGGCGAAGATCTGCATCGCCTTCGCCGTGACCGGCCCCGGGACGGCGGGCAGCGCCACGCCGTCGATCAGCCGCACCGGCTGCACGTCGCGGGTCGTGGAGGTCAGGAAGACCTCCTCGGCCTCCCGCAGCGCCTCAAGTGGCAGCGCGGCCTCCTCGCCGTCGCACCACTCCAGCACCAGCCCGCGGGTCACACCCGCAAGGCAGCCCGACGACAGGGGCGGCGTCAGGAGCCGGCCCTGCCGTACGAGGAAGACGTTGCTGCCGGTGCCCTCGCACAACTCGCCCACGGTGTTGCCGAACAGCGCCTCATCGGCGCCCCTCGCGTGGGCGTAGGCCAGCGCGCGGACGTTTTCGCCATATGAGGTGGTCTTGACCCCGGCCATCGCGCCGCGCTCGTTGCGCGGCCACGGCACCACCGTGACACTGGAGGTCTCGGGCAGCGGGGGCTGCTCGGCCGCGATCACTACGGAGGCCGTGGGCCCCTTGCCCCGGGCGGAGCCGAGCGGGCCGGGCCCGCTCGTATAGGTCACCCGCACCCGGCCGAGCGGCCACGGCGGCGCGGCCGCCACGCAGGCCCGCACCCCCTCGGCGATCGCGTCGAGGTCGGGCTCGGGCAGCCCCATGGCCTCCGCGGAGACCCGCAGCCTGCGCAGGTGCCGGGTCAGCGCGAAGGTGCCCCCGCGAATGCATTTGATCGTCTCGAACACGCCGTCCCCGACCAGCAGCCCGTGATCGAACACCGAGATCTCGGCGTTGCCCGGGTCCACCAGTCTGCCGTCCATCCAGACGGTCATTTCACTCAAGTTCTGTCCTCTCCCGACGGAGCCGACGAAGCCAGCGCGATGAGCCGGGCGGCCTTCAACTCCGTTTCCAACCACTCCCGCCGGGGATCGCTGCCCCACGTGATGCCCGCTCCGGTGCCGAACCGTATGACGTCACCGGCGATCCAGAAGGTGCGGATCCCCACAGCCAGGGACGCACGCCGCCGATCACCGTCAACCCAACCCACCGCCCCACAGTAGGGCCCCCGGGGCGCCGTTTCGAGCTCATCGATGATGCGCAACGCGGATGATTTGGGCGCACCCGTCACCGATCCTGGCGGGAATGTCGCCGCGAACAGATCACCCCACCCGTGCCCGGGCGCGAGGCGGGCACGGACGGCCGAGACCAGGTGCACAAGCCCCGGATGCTCCTCGACCTCGCACAACATCGGAACCGACACGGTGCCGACCTCGGCGACCCGGCCCAGATCGTTGCGGACCAGGTCGACGATCATGACGTTCTCGGCGTAGTCCTTGTCCAGAAGGTCGTCCTTCGTGACCCCGGTCCCCTTGATCGGCCGGGACTCGACGGCGTCGCCCTCCCGTGACAGATAGAGCTCCGGCGACGCCGACACCACGGTCAGCCCCGGCACCCGCACCGTCGCCGCGTGCGGCGCGGGGTTGCCCTCGGCCAGGCGTACGGCGAGAGCCGTCGCGTCCGGCCGCCCCGGCAGAGTGGCCGAGAGCACCCGGCAGAGGTTGGCCTGGTAGACCTCGCCCTGCTCGATGTAGCGCCGGATGGTCTCGACCCCGCGCTCGTAGGCGGCCTGGTCGAGCGAGCTGTGCCACGCCGCAGGATCCGGGCCGCGCCAGGATGTGGCCGGGGCCGGGAGCGGCGCACGCCGTACCTCGTCGAAACGGGCGCAGAGCACCTTGCCCTCGTAGTCGACCACGACCGCCCACCAGCCCGGGCCATCCAAAGCGGACAGATCCGTGGTGAGATCCCGGAGCCGGGTGGCCAGAACTCCTCCTACATGGGCAAAGTTCTCGTACACCCCTCTATTTTCCAGCACCTATCTCAGGTTTCGGGCACCTAGGCCAGCGGTCCCGTCACCGACTCCGCCGCGGACACCGCGCCGCCTGAGGCGACCAGGCGCACCGCCGCCTCGATCTCCGGCGCGAGGAACCGGTCGGGTCCCGGCCCCTTGACGGTCTCCCGCAGCGCCGTCACCACCGCCGCCGTCGCCGGCGCGGCCTTCAGCGGCGCCCGCAGGTCGAGCCCCCGCGCCGCCGTGAGCAGCTCGATCGCGAGCACCCGGGTCAGCCCGTCGACCGCCTTGCGCAACTTGCGCGCGGCCGACCAGCCCATGGACACGTGGTCCTCCTGCATGGCCGAACTCGGGATCGAGTCCACACTCGCCGGCACGGCCAGGCGCTTCAATTCCGACACGATCGCGGCCTGCGTGTATTGCGCGATCATGTGCCCGGAATCCACCCCCGGATCGTCGGCGAGGAACGCCGGCAGGCCGTGACTGCGGGCCACGTCGAGGAAACGGTCGGTACGGCGCTCCGCCATCGAGGCCACGTCGGCGGCGGCGATGGCGAGGAAGTCGAGCACGTAGCCGACCGGGGCGCCGTGGAAGTTGCCGTTCGACTCGACCCGGCCGTCCGGCAGCACCACCGGATTGTCCACCGCGCTCGCCAGCTCCCGCCCGGCCACCGTGGCCGCGTGCGTGAGCGTGTCCCTGGCGGCCCCCGCGACCTGCGGGGCGCAGCGCAGCGAGTAGGCGTCCTGGACACGCGTACAGGAGCCGTCCCGGTGGCTCGCCATGATCGCCGAGTCGCGCAGCAGCGCACGCATGTTGGCCGCACTGGCCGCCTGGCCGGGGTGCGGTCTCAAAAGCTGAAGCGCCGGATCGAACACCGCGTCGGTGCCGAGCAGCGCCTCCACGCTCATCGCCGCGGTCACATCGGCGGTCTTGAGCAGCCCGGTGAGGTCGGTGAGCGCCAGCACCAGCATGCCGAGCATGCCGTCGGTGCCGTTGATCAGCGCCAGCCCCTCCTTGGCCGACAGCTCGACCGGCTCGATGCCCGCCCTCTTGAGCGCCTCGGCCGTGTCCCACAGCTCGCCGCCGGCGTCCCGGACGACGCCCTCACCCATGAGTGTCAGCGCCACATGCGACAACGGCGCCAGATCGCCCGAACAGCCGAGGCTCCCGTATTCGTGCACGACCGGCGTCAACCCGGCGTTCAGCAGCCCGGCCAGCACCTTCGCCGTCGCCGGGCGGATCCCCGTGTGCCCCGTCGCCAACGTGCGCAACCGCAGCAACATCAGCGCCCTGACCACCTCGGTCTCCACCTCGGGCCCCGACCCCGCCGCGTGCGAACGCACCAGCGACCGCTGCAGCTTGCCACGCAACTCCGGATCGATGTGCCGCGTGGCCAGCGCCCCGAACCCGGTCGAGATCCCATAGGCCGGCGTCGGACTCTCCGCCAGCTCCTCCACCCGGCCCCGCGCGGCCGCCATGGCCGCGATCGCGTCCTCGGTCAACCGTACGGCGGAGCCGTACCTGGCGACCTTGACCACCTCGTCGAAGCTGAGCGGTTCGGGGCCGATGTCCACGACGGCGTTGTCGGTATCGGGCATTTGTGTCACTTTCCTCCCGGGTCACTGCCGTACCGCATGTTAGCTCCTTACCTCCCCTTGGCTCCAGGCGGCTCCCCCTCCGGTTTGGGGAGTTGCCGGGAAATTCGCTAGAGTTCTCTTCGTGAGGCCGGGAAACCGGCGATCACGCGGACGTGGCTCAGCTGGTAGAGCATCACCTTGCCAAGGTGAGGGTCGCGGGTTCGAATCCCGTCGTCCGCTCGGAGAGGCCTTGCAGAGGTGAGGCCTCGCCCGGTGGAGTGGCCGAGAGGCGAGGCAACGGCCTGCAAAGCCGTCTACACGGGTTCAAATCCCGTCTCCACCTCTGGTGCTGCGGGCCCTTGCGGCTCGCGGTTCTCGTGAGGGCGATTAGCTCAGTGGGAGAGCGCTACCTTGACACGGTAGAGGTCACTGGTTCAATCCCAGTATCGCCCACGTTCCTTTGCGGGGGACGTGTGCCCGCGGAGAGCGCGGGCCGTTCGCGGCGTCACCCGCGTAGTGCTCGCTTCGCATCGCGGGTGGGGGCTTCGCCACCCACACCCCCATCGCTTGCGCCTTGTTGGCCGGTTCATACATGGTTGACCTGGCTCGAGTTGTCGTATTGAGGGCACGTGTGCCCGCGGAGAGCGCGGGCCGGTTGCGGGGTCACCCCTATCGCTTGCGCCCGCCTGGCCGGTTGATACATGGGTGGCCTGAGGTCGTGTCGTCGTTTTGAGGACATGGGTGCCCGCGTTCTCTGGACCGGTGCTGACTTTGGGCTGACCCCTCGCAGGCCAACCAAGCCCTTGGAAAGAAGAGGCCACCGAAGCGCCAGGGTCTGCTGAGCGCTCACGGTGCTGGTCGAATTCTCCCGGCCCGCCCTCGATTCCCCCTTCATTACCTCGGTCGTGTCGAGTTGGGCAACGATCTCCCGCAGACACTCGCCTTGATGTTGAACGCCTGGTGAGCTCGGTCGCCGGGCAACCCGGATCGCCGGATTCGGCGATGGAGCTCTCCACGCTCACCGAATGCGCCGCGGGACCGACCCGCGCCGACCTCCATGAGTGTGTGAAGCGGCCCGGACGGCGGGGGATCGTGAGCGGGCCCGTGCCGGCTTCCCGCCGCTATAGCAGCATGTCGATCGTGAGGGGCAGTGAGCGGAGGCGGCGGCCTGTGGCGTGGTGGATCGCGTTGGCGATGGCAGCGGACATGCCGACCAGGCCGATCTCCCCGACGCCCTTGACGCCGACGGGGTTGAACCTGTCCGGCCGGCCGACGAAGATCACTTGCATGTCGGGAATGTCGGCGTTCACGGGAATCAGATAGTCGCCGAAGGTGCCGTTGGCGATGCGCCCGGTGTCCCGATCGGTGACGGTCTCCTCGAACAGGGCCATGCCGATGCCGCCGACCGTGCCGCCGAGGATCTGGCTGGTGGCCGTCTTCTCGTTCAGGATCCGGCCGGCGTCGATCGCCGACACCACCCTTTCCAGATGGAGCGTCCCGAGCTCCGGGTCGACGCGGATCTCGACGAACTTCGCGCCGAAGGCGCCCGCGGGCGCGATCCCGAGTTCCTCGGAGGTGCCGGGAGTGGCGGCGCCATCGGCGGTCAGCTCGTGCAGACCATGGGCGGCGAGGAGGTCGGTGTAGGACTCGCCGCGTCCCGGCGACCCCATCCTGAAGATCCGGCCGTCGGCGACGGCGACCTCGTCGACCTCGCAGCCCCGGAGGGGCGAGGTGTGGTCGTGGCGCACGATGTCCAGGAACGCCCGCACCAGGTTGTGGCAGGCGGACTGGACGGCGCTGCCGAGGCCGGCCGTCAGACCCGAGCCACCGGCGGGCGCCCCCTCCGGCATGTCGCTGTCGCCGAGTTCGAAGGCGACGCGCGACAGGGGAAGGCCGAGCAACTCGGCCGAGAGCTGGGTCATCACCGTGTACGTGCCGGTGCCGATGTCGGTCACGGCGCTGCGGACCAGGGCCGTGCCGTCCTCGCGCAAGGTCGCGCTCGCCTGGCACGGCTGCTGGAACCAGAAGAAGGACACGCCGGCCATGCCGTACCCGATCAGCTGGTCGCCGTCGCGCATGGAGCCGGGCTCGGGGTCGCGGCGCGACCAGCCGAACCGCTCGGCGCCGACCTCGTAGCACTCGCGCAGGGCCTTGCTCGACCATGGCAGGCCGAGCCCCGGGTGCTCCTCGGCGTAGTTGCGCAGTCGCAGTTCGAGCGGGTCGATGCCGAGGGCGTAGGCCAGTTCGTCCATGGCCGACTCCAGCGCGAAGTTGCCCTGCGCCTCGCCGGGCGCGCGCATCGAGTTGCACCAGGTGATGTTCAGCCGGACCTGCGTGTCGCGCGTGCGGAGGTTGGGGCAGGCGTAGGCGTACGACGTGCCGCTAGCACACGGTTCGAAGTTGTCTCCCTCCATCTGCAGCGTCGTCGTGGACTCGTGGTGGAGCGCGACGAGGTGCCCGTCGCGTGTGGCGCCGATCCTGACGCGCTGCTCAGAGGCCGTACGGTGACCGGTGCCGGTGAACATCTCCGGCCGGGACAGCACAAGCTTGACCGGCCTGCCCACCGTGCGCGCGGCCAGCGCCGCCAGCACGACGTGCGGCCACGGGCGAAGGCCCGCGCCGAACCCGCCGCCGACGAACGGAGCCAGCACCCGCACGGCGTTCTCCGGAAGGCCGAAAACGCGGGCGAGAGCCGTACGGACGTTGCCGGGCCACTGGGTGGAGTCGTGGACCGTGAGGGTGTCGCCGTCCCAGGCCGCCACGGTGGTGAAGAGGCCGAGCGGGCTGTTGGTGTTCTCGGACGTGGTGTAGGCCGCCTCGAACTGCACCTCGGCCGCAGCCAGGGCGGACTCCGCGTCGCCGCGGTCGGAGTCGGTCTTGAACGGGTCGACGAGCACTTCCGCCCTCGGGTCGTGCATGTCGAGGAGTGCCTCCGCCTCGTCGTAGTCGACCTTGATCCGGCGGGCGGCGGCCGTAGCCTCCTCGGCAGTGTCCGCCACCACCACGGCGAGATACTGCCCGTAGTGCAGGATGCGGTCGTGCTGCAAGGGCGGCGGCGGGGTCGAGAGGATCGTGTCGGGCCCGTGTCCGAGCGAGGGCGCGTTCCTGTGGGTGATGACCGCCAGCACGCCGGGCGAGGACTCGGCCGCGGCGGTGTCGAGGCCCCTGACGCGCCCGGCGGCCACGGTGCTGCGCACGAGCGCGGCGTGCGCCATGTCGGGGAGGTTGAAGTCGTTGGGGTAGCGCGCGGCCCCGGTCGCCTTCAGCGGGCCGTCGACCCGGTCGACCCCCTCACCGACCAGGCGGACGCGCTCGACGGTCGTCACGGCGCACCCGCGGTGACAGTGCGCAGGGCGCGAACGAGGGTGCGTTTGGCCAGCTCGACCTTGAACGCGGTGCCCTCCACCGTGAACGGATCGACGACGGCGGCCTCGGCCGCGGCGGTGAAGGCCTCCTCGCCCGCGGGCGCTCCCCGCAGGACGGCCTCGGCGGCGGGTGCGCGCCAGGGGACCGTCCCCACGCCGCCCAGGGCGACCCGCGCCTCGCCGATCACGCCGCCGTCGAGCCGCAGCGCCACCGCGGCGGAGGTGAGCGCGAACTCGTAGGAGGCGCGGTCGCGCACCTTGAGATAGGTGGAGCGCGTCTCCGGCGCGAGGAGCGGGATCTCCACGGCGGTGATCAGCTCGCCGCGCGAGAGCACGTTCTCCACGTCCGGTGTGTCGCCCGGCAGGAGGTAGAACTCCGTCAGCGGGACCGAACGCTCCCCGTGGCGGCCGAGCAGGCGCACGACAGCGTCCAGCGCCACGAGCGGCACCGCCATGTCGGAGGCGTGCACGGCGATGCAGTGCTGGCTCGCGCCCAGGATCGCGTGCATCCTGGCCGCCCCGTGCACCGCGGCGCACCCGGAGCCGCGGAGCCGCTTGTTGCACGCGGACACCGCAGGGTCGCGGAAGTAGCGACAGCGGGTGCGCTGGAGCAGGTTTCCGCCGATCGTCGCCATGTTCCGGAGCTGTACGGAGGCTCCGAGCAGCAGCGCCTGCCGCAGGAACGGCAGGCGTTCGGCCACCGTGCGATCGGCCGCCAGCTCCTCCATCGTGGTCACCGCGCCCACATGCAGCATGTCGCCGTCGCACGCGATGCCGCCGAGTGGCAGGCGGGTAATGTCGACAAGCCGATCGGGGGCGAGGACTCCGTCCTTCATCAGATCGAGTTGGGTCGTGCCGCCGGCGAGATAGGACGCGCCGGGATCGCCGGCCACGGTCGCCACGGCGCGGCCCACCTCGTCGGCCCTGAGGTATTCGAACTCATGCATCGCGGCCGTCCACCCCCATCCGGTCGCGGACGTCGCGGATGGCCGCGACGATGTTGGAGTAGGCCCCGCACCGGCACAGGTTGCCGCTCATGAACTCGCGGATGTCCGCGTCGGACCCTGCGCGCCCCTCGGCCAGCAGGCACACCGCCGACACGATCTGCCCCGAAGTGCAGTAGCCGCACTGGAAGGCGTCGTGGCGGATGAACGCCTCCTGCATCGGTTGGAGCACGGCACCGTCGGAGAGCCCTTCGACGGTGGTGACGGCCCGGTCCTCGCACTGCGCGGCCAGCGTCAGGCAGGACAAGATGCGTCTGCCGTCGGCCATCACGGTGCACGCGCCGCAGGCGCCCTGGTCACACCCCTTCTTGGTGCCGGTCAGCCCGAGGACGTCGCGCAGCGCGTCAAGCAGGGTCACGCGGGAGTCAAGCTCGAGCCGGTGGTCGACGCCGTTGACCGTCAAGGTCACCTCGACCCGCTTGACCGTGGCCACGGGGGCCCGGTGAGTCGTGTGGCGAGCCATCACCCTCCGTTCCGGCGCACGGCGCACGCCGCGGCCTTCCGGGGGGAGGTCTCCGCCAACCCAATATACGCCGCCGCAGGTCGACGCCTCGTCGATCAAGAGCGGTCCGCCGCCCGACCGCCGACACCACAGGCGTTCGTCACCGAACGCAACCATTCGGCCACCCAAAGGCCAGGCATGCGGCATTGCCGTACTCCCCGCCTCGGCCGCGTGCGATCACGTGCGGTCAGGTAGCCCAGAGGACGCTGGGCTGGGCGCGCTCCGGCAGGTGGCTCTCGCGGTGGGCCCAGAGCACCACGTTGTCCGGCCGCGCGTCCCCGGCCCGCTCCCACTCGCGTTCGAAGAAGTCGAGCACCTCGCGGTCCGTGTGCCGCAGGCTGAAGTGGATCAGCACGAAGAGGGTCTCCGGACGCGCCTCGACCACCGGTTTGAGCCCGCTCCACACGGTGTGCCCGACCCGCTCGGCGCGCTCCGCCTCGGTGTCGTGGAGGAAGGTGCACTCGGTGACGACCACCGGATAGTCGAAGAGCCACGGGTTGCGCTCGAAGACCCGCACGTGCGTGTCGCCGAGGTAGGCGAAGATCGGGCGCCGCGCCTCGACCTCGACCTCGACTCCCTCTGCGCGCTTCCGCGCCATGAGCCGGCCGAACTCGCCGCCTCTCCCCTGCTCCACGAGGGACCTTCGGAGCTCCTCGAACTCGGGCCTGAGTGACTTACGCATCTCCGAGAGGGCGTATCCCACGCACGGCACCTTGTGCTCGCACTCGACCACCCGCACGTGGTGCCTCCGCCGCCCGAACACGAACTCGTCGCCCTGCCGTACCCCGTGCAGCCTGTGCCGCGCGAACGCGGGATCGAACCCAGGGCCGTGGTTCAGCTCACCCGAGGCGCGGATGTAGGCATCGGCGTACGGCACGGCCTCGGCGGGCAGGTAGACGTCCACGCCCGAGGGGTTGCCGGCGAGGAAGTCGAGGTCCTTGGCGTGGTCGTGGTGGGCGTGAGTGAGGAGGACGGTGTCCACCTGCCGCCCCTCGCAGAGTCCCGCGTCGAGGGAGCAGCGCAGCTCGGGGATGTGGAAGAAGGTCTTGTCGTTGGCCCGCGAGTAGCCCGTGAGGGTCAAATCGGTGCCGGGGACGCGCCAGGTCTTCCACTGCCGGAAGGGGTGCCCCGGCCCGAGCGGCTCGGGTGGACCGGCCGTTCGCGCGGTATGCCGTGTCATCGGAGAACGCCTCTCAGAGCCCGAGCGCGGAGCCCACGACGGTTGATCGTGAATCGACGGCGCCACGCTAGCGATCGGCGTTCCCCGGACGCCACTTATTTGACGCCGGGCCAGCGCTGTGGAAAACGGTGGTTTTGCGCCTCTCACTACAGCGGACGACGGCCCGGTCATCCGGCAGCGGCGCGACCTCGATGCGGTCTCCGCCGGCAGATGTCGAACGGTTGGCTTACGCCAGGCCGCAGACATCAGCCTGGCAGTGACCTCAGGGCGGCAGGCACTCGGCAGGCCGGCATGTACGGCGGGAGCCTGGGTGGGCTTCTGCCGTACTCCGGGGTTTAGGGGGATCTGCGTTCCTCTCCCCCGACCATGGTCGGTTGGCGGGTCGAGATCAGGGTGTCGAGTTGTGCTCCAGAGTGCCTTTAGCGAGGAGTTATAGCTTCCACGCCGACAACCGAATCGGTCTGCCAGGACATGTCCCGGCATTTCGTGATCAATGAGGTTACTGTGACACTCCTTCATGAGCGCCCCCAGGAGCCGACCAACGAGGAACGCCTAGCCGAGCTTCACCTCCTGCGGGAGAAGGTCCAGCAAGGACCGGATCCCGCGGCCACCGAGCGTCAGCACGCCAAGGGCAAGCTGACCGCGCGTGAGCGTATCGAGCTTCTTCTCGACCCCGATTCGTTTCAGGAGATCGAGCCGCTCCGGCGGCATCGGGCCACGGGGTTCGGTCTGGAGGAGCGCAAGCCGTATTCGGACGGGGTGATCACCGGCTGGGGCACGGTCTTCGGCCGGACGGTCTTTGTCTACGCGCATGATTTTCGCATCTTCGGCGGGGCCCTCGGCGAGGCACACGCCGCGAAGATCCATAAGGTGATGGATCTCGCCATCCAGGCGGGTGCGCCCCTGGTGTCGCTCAACGACGGGGCGGGAGCACGCATCCAGGAGGGCGTGACGGCACTCGCGGGATATGGCGGGATCTTCCGCCGCAACACCGCGGCCTCGGGGGTGATTCCCCAGATCAGCGTCATGCTGGGGCCTTGTGCCGGAGGAGCGGCATACTCCCCCGCGCTGACCGACTTCGTGTTCATGGTCCGGGACATCTCCCAGATGTTCATCACCGGGCCGGATGTCGTGCAGGCGGTCACCGGCGAGGAGATCACGCACCTCGGGCTCGGCGGCGGCGACGTGCACGCCATGATGTCGGGGGTCGCGACGGGCGTCTACGACGACGAGGAGAGCTGCCTCGACGACGTCCGCTACCTACTGTCCCTTTTGCCGGCCAACAATCGCGAGATGCCTCCGCCGATCGAGCCCGCGGACTCGCCGGCCCGCCGTACGGACGCGCTGCTCACGCTGGTCCCCGCCGACCCCGGCCACCCCTACGACATCAGGAAGGTGATCGAGGAGATCGCCGACGACGGCGAGCTGTTCGAGATCCAGGCGGCGTGGGCGGCCAACATCGTGTGCGCGCTGGTGCGGATGGGCGGCCAGGTGGCGGGGATCGTGGCGAACCAGCCGATCTCCATGGCGGGCGTGCTCGACATTCATGCCAGTGAGAAGGCCGCGCGTTTTGTGCAGTTCTGCGATGCGTTCAACATCCCGATCGTCACGCTGGTCGACGTGCCGGGCTTCCTGCCGGGCGTCAGCCAGGAGCACGGCGGAATCATCAGGCACGGCGCCAAACTGCTCTACGCCTATTGCAACGCCACGGTGCCCAGGGTCTCGCTGGTGCTCCGCAAGGCGTACGGCGGAGCCTACATCGTCATGGACTCCCGCTCGATCGGCGCCGACCTCTGCTTCGCCTGGCCCACGAACGAGATCGCGGTGATGGGGGCCGAGGCGGCGGCGAACGTGATCTTCCGTAAGCAGATCGCGGGGGCGGCCGATCCGGAGGCCACCCGGGACCGGCTGGTGAAGGAGTACAGGTCCGAGCTGATGCACCCGTACTACGCGGCCGAGCGCGGCCTGGTCGACGACATCATCGACCCTTCGGAGACGCGGATCGTCCTCATCCGGGCGTTGTCGATGCTGCGTACCAAGCAGGCTCCGCTTCCGAGCCGCAAGCACGGGAACCAGCCGCAGTGAGCGGGGAGCCGGAGATCGTGATCGTGCGGGGCGCGCCGACGGCGGCGGAGGTGGCCGCCGTCACCGCCGTACTCATGGCCGCCGCGCAGGCCCGCCGTCTTTCGCCGCCGCGTGTCTCGCCGGAGCCGGAGCCGGCGACGTGGACGCGGGCCGGCGGCTTCCCCGGCCTAGGACGTTGGGAGTTGTCTCACCGCACAAGACCTCATTGGTGAAACGCAATTTTTACTCTCATACCGCCCCAGCCACTTCGGGCTATCGTAGCTGAAGTCAGCCGCCGGGTTCCTCTGGCCTGAGCCGGCGAGCTCGACGAATGCCTGCGGAACGACCCGGCATTTACTGCGGGATATGGTGGCCCGGGACGCCTGGTCACCGGGGAAACGCAGCCGTGTCCACACAGACCCGGGGTCCCCATGCCCCGGAGCCTGCTCGCCTGGTGAGCCGCTCACCCGAGACACGAGTTAGAGGGGACCGATCTTGAGCGCTGACCTGCGCGTGCCCGCCCTCAAGACGCTGGCCGAGTCCGACATGCCGCGTCATCACTGGCGCGGCGACGACGAGGACGGCGGGATCTGGCTGTTCGAGACCGTCGAAGGCGACGGTGAGCACTGGGCGGTCCGGCAGATCGAGATCGGCGCCGACCGCACCGTGTGGCGCTATTGGTGGGGCCATCTGGAAGACGAGCACGGTTTCCTCACCAACCAGGCGGTGGAGATCTGGACACTCACCCAGATCTCCACCGAGGCATTCGAAGCCGTGTGGGAGGCCGGCCGTTCCTGACGGCGCCAACAACCGGCCGTGACAGGCCGGCCGCTCCGCCCATGCCGGAAGACACCGGCCGTGCCAGGCCAGCCGTTCCCCGCACGCCGGAAGACACCGGCCGTGATGGGCCTGCCGTTCCCCGCACGCCGGAAGACACCGGCCGTGATGGGCAACGCGACGTCAGTACGCCAAAGCCTGCCCGGTGAACTGCTTCGCCATGAAAGGCGCCTTGAACTTCGGATAGGCGACCGTCTTCGCGTCGCCGTCTGAGGTGAACCTCTTGTCGGGGTTGGCCTTCAACCAGTCCAGCCACGCCGCCGAGCAGAACTTCGAGCAGTCGCCCTTCTTGACCCCCGAGCGGATGCGCGGGATGCCGAGGGCGTTGAAATCCTTCCCGTAGGGCGAGGGCGCCGGGTTGTAACCCGCGAGGAAAACCCCGCCGTAGTCATAGGCCACCTTCCCTGAGTTGCCCTTGCGCGCCCACTCGGCTTTCGTGGGCTGATTGCCGTACGGCAGGGCCAGCGTGACCGGCGACGCCTCCTTCACCAGGTCGGTGATGAGTTTATGGCCGGCCGCGACCTCGTCGAACACGGCCTTCTTCTCGCGGCCGCGCAGATTAAGGTGGTCGCGGGTGTGGTTGCCGATGTCGAACCCGTTGTTGCGCAGCCACGTGACCATCTGCGCCTGCTCTTCCGGGGTCGTCACCCCGAACATGTCCTTCGTCACGTAGAAGGTGGCGACGGGACGGAACGAGGGGTGTTTGCGGGCGACGTCCTGCAGAATGGCGACGGCGGTGCCGGCTTTGGGTGCGCCCATGCCGTCCAAACTGAGCTGGGACGGCGACGAGTCGTCGAAGGTGAGCACCACGGCGTGCTTCCCCGCGGGAATGCCGATCCGCCCCGTCGCATATTCCGCCGCGGTGATCGGCACATATCCCTCGGCCACCAGGCGTTCCATCTCGGCGCGGAACACCTTCGGGTCGAGGTCGTCGACGGACGTCGGCTTTTCAATGATCCGGTGATACATGAGCACCGGAATCTGGCCGAGCTCGTTGGCCTTGGCCTTGGCCGCCGCCGCGAGGCTCGCCGCGTGCGCCGCGACCTTCGCCTGCGCCGCCTTCGCCGCGTTCACCTGAGCGGACGGCGCGGCTTTGTCCCCCTGATTGCTCATCCACGGCATGCAACCCGCCAGGGCCACGATGCTCGCCGACACGATTACCACACGGCCAATTGTGCAGTGCACCATGGCTCCCCCCGGCCAATGCATGAAGATAGTCCCCTTCATGCCCGCTGACCTGCGCTTTCATCCTCGCACTCAAGGCAAGAGGTTCCCTTGCGAAGGAAATCCAGCGGCATTTAACGGGATAGGAGAGGATCATGGCCGATGTGAAAACGATCGGGTGGATGAAGCATGGGACGGCGGAGTACGCGGAGATCGCGGAACGCCACACGATCCTCCGGTGCCAGGTGGGCTCCGGTGTGCACGGCACTGCGATCGCGGGCACCGACGACCGGGACGAGATGGGCATCTGCGTGGAGCCGGCGCGGTATGTCGTCGGGCTGCGGAAGTTCGAGCAGTATGTCTTTCGCACCCAGCCCGAGGGGGTGCGTTCCGGGCCCGGCGATCTGGACCTCACGGTCTACGGCTTGCGTAAGTGGATGGCGCTGGCCTTAGGCGGCAACCCGACGGTCCTCCTGCCGCTGTTCGTGCCGGACGACGAGATCGTGGTCACGACCGGCCTGGGCCAGGCATTACGTGAAGAGGTGCCCGAGTTCGTGCTCTCCCGTCTGACCGGTCACCATTTCCTGGGTTATCTCCGGTCGCAGCGGGACCGCCTGGTCTACCCAGAGCGGGGAAAAGCCACAAATCGCCCCGAACTCATTGATGTATACGGATTCGATGTGAAATTCGCCGGACATATGGTTCGGCTTGGGCTCCAAGGCGTGGAGCTCCTGGAAACCGGAAAAATCACGCTTCCGATGCCCGAACCGTGGCGCACGTGGATCGTCGACCTCCGGCAGGGCCGTCACAGCAAGGACGAGGCTCTCGCCGTAGCCGACGACATGGAAGCCCGCCTGACCCGGCTCATCGAGACCTCCCACCTGCCGCCCCGGCCCGACGCCGAGCGTGCAGACCGGTGGCTCGTCGACGCCTATTCTGCGGTCTGGGCCGGCGACTCGGCCTCCTGATCCGTCGTCGTGGGCACGATCACCAGCGGACAACGCACATGGTGCAGCAGGGCGTGAGTGACCGAGCCGAGCAGCAGGCCCGAGAACCCGCCCCTGCCACGCGACCCCACCACCAGCAACTGGGCTGAGGCCGACACCTCCGACAAAACCTCTGCCGGATGCCCCTCGGCCTCACGCTCCGTCAACGGCACCTCCGGATAACGCGCACTCAACATGGCCAAGTGCTCGGCGACCGCCGTACGCGCCGCCCGCTCCGCCATCGCACGCCGCTCCCGCCGTCCCCGGAGCACGACCACGCCACCCTCCTCCTCCTGGGCGGCGGCCAGATCCTCAATCGTGCGCGGCAACCGCGGCACCACATGCACCGCCCGCACCCCGGCCCCCCGCAACGCCGCCTCCGCGAACGCGAACGCGGCGGCCCCCAGGCTCCCCTGCGACCCGTCCATCCCGACCAGCAGCTCCCCGCGTGCCGTCGAAGCCCCCGACCGCACCACCCCCACCGGGCAATGTGTCCTTCCCGCCACGCCGATCGCCACCGACCCGACTAGCAGCCCGCGGAAGCCTCCTATGCCGTGATTGCCGACGACGAGGAGGTCCGCGACATGCGACTCGTCGATCAACGCACGCCGCGAATCACCGAACACCGTCTCAACGGTCAGCTCAACCGCCGGCCACTCCTCCCGTACGAACTCCACCGCATCCCGCAACACCGACTCGGCCCCGGCCCGCATCCACCGCCCCACCTCCCCGAACGGCGCATCATTGTGCATGGCGGACACCCAGTGCGGAATGACATGCACGAGCCGGAGCGGCGACTCCCGCAGCACGGCCTCCCGCGCGGCCCACCCCGCCGCCTCCAACCCAGCGGCCGACCCGTCCACCCCGACAACGATCATGATTCCCCCCACCCTTGTCTTCCCCAGGTCACACGGTTTTCACCGCGGCTTCGCGCATGGTGGGACCGGTCGGACCGGCGTCCTCGACCCGAGCCTGGCGTGCTTGGCTCAGCCGCACTTGGCTCGGGCGGCCAAGTGCGGATGGAAGTGGTGAACTTCGGCCCAGATCACCCAGGCGCCTCCGCGAGCGGCGCTCGCACCTTCTACGAACAGCTCGGGTTCACCCCCGCCGAGGCCGCAGCCCCCGGACCGGAAGGCGGTTCCCGCCAGGTCTACCGGCGTCCCGTTCTTTGACCGGAGAAAGACAAAACGCCCTCTAGGACCACCGCTCAGAGGCATCCGCGTGCAAACCGTCGTCCCCGCACCGAGAGGCGCACTCCGGGCAGGGACGACGCCGACGACTCGCGGCGGGGGCCAAGCAGGCTCGATCCGTACGGCGGAGCCCGGCTTCGCGGAGTTCCGCACGGGGAGCGGCTAGCTGGGTGGCGTGTCGGACTTCGCCTTCGCCCGGTAGCGCAGCACACCGGTGGCGGTGCCGAGGAGGGTGACGAGGCCGACGGTGGCGAGAAGCGCCACGCGGACGCGGCGGGTGAGGGCGGAGAATTTACTCATCTGTGGCTGCTCCCGGGAGGAGGGGACTTGATCAACGAGTTCGTTGCCCTGCGTATCCCCTGCCACACAGACCTCATGCACCTGTCACTACGATTCACATTCAAGTGATTACATTCTGTAGCCGACCGTGGTCCGGGCTGTTGCACAACGTCTCCCGCCCCCCTGGACCGATGGCGATATTTCGGGCAGTTGAGAGCATCGATGTTGTGGACTCGAATGCTCACGTCCGAAGCCACTACCGCTACCGAGCGAGCAGGCCGGCATGCCTCCGACCTCCTTCCCCCGCTATCCCGTCCTCCTCGGCCCCCGCCCCTCCCCGTGCATCCGCTGGAGCGGCTACACCTCGGCGGCGCACAGATATGGGCGAAGCGTGAACAGGAAGGGCCCCGGCGCGCTCGGCCCTGGCACGAGGGCACCCCGTCCAGTGGTGGGGATGACCGGGTTTGACCTGGTGAGAGACCATAATTGGTGGATGCTCAGTAGCAACCGGCTGAAGGTCTTGCTGGAGGTGTTCCGCACCGGCAGCATCGCCGGGGCGGCGCGCAACCTCAGGCTGTCGCCCTCGGCGGTGTCGCACCAGTTGTCGCGATTGGAGACCGAAGCGGGAGTCGGCCTGGTGGAGCGGGGGGCGCAAAGTCTTCGCCTCACCGCCGCCGGGCTGCGGCTCGCCAAGCACGCGCAAGAGGTGCTCGACATCATCGAGGCGGCGGAGAAGGACCTGCTCGCACAGGCCAGGGCGGATTCCGGGCAGCTTCGGATCGGTTTCTTCGCCTCGGCGGGATATCGGCTGGTCCCCCTGACGTTGTCGGGGTTCTCAGAGCGCTACCCAAGAGTCGAGCTCGACCTGGTGGAAGGGCAACCCCACGAGCTGCTGCCCGATCTTGAGCGTGGTTCGCTGGACGTGCTCGTGGTGTTCGAGCACGCTCTCGATCCCTGGCGGCCGCCCGACGGTGTCGAGGTGACCTACATGTTCGAAGAGCCGCAGTTGCTCGTGCTGCCGGAAGGGCATCCGGCGGCCTCCCGGCCAAGAGTGCGGCTGTCCGATCTCGCCGCGGAGCCGTGGATCACGACATTCGGCACCGGCACCCCTATGTCGGTCTTGGAACGTGCCGGCGCGCTTGAAGGCTTCAGCCCGACCATCCGCTGCCGCAGCGACCACTACGAGGTCACCCTCGGCCTGGTCCGCGCCGGACTCGGCGTCGCCCTCGTGCCAAGCCTCGGCGTGCAGGACGCCAAGGGCGTGCACGTCTGCCGCGTGGCCGACTCCAAACTGCACCGCCGCGTAGGCGTCGCCGTACGCCCCACCAACCCCAACCCGGCACTGCGGTCGTTCATCGCACATTTCCGCACCGCGTCGACGAGGCTGCGCGGCTCCCTGGCAGCCGACCTGCGCTGATAACGCCGACAAGTACCTAGCTAGGTGGTCCGCCAGACCGGCAGTGGCCGGCTCCCCCACCACGACCTGCGCTGAGGGGTACGGCGGAGCCCCGGTCAGCGATATGTGTCGATAAGTCGGGCCAGGTGGCGACCCGCGACTTGCAGGGGCTCAGGGCTTTTGGACACCTGGGCGGCCATCTCAGCCCCCTCCAGAGTGTTGATCACCGTATGAGCCAGCTCACGAGCGTCGGTCTCGGCGATGCCGGATCGCCGGAGGCTGTCGCACACGATCTCCCGCCACCGTGCGAACGCCTCCGCCGCGACGACCTGAATGCCGGGAGCGTGGACGGCGGTGCCTAGGGCGGCGGCGGTGACCGGGCAGCCGTCGATCCAGTCGGAGGCGCGCAGGCCGTCGGCGAGGTCGGCGGCGCAGGCGGCGATGGCTTCGGCGGGATCGTCGTGCTCGGCCAGTTTCTCGGTGAGGAACTCGGCGAACTCCCGGTCGCCGTGGCGGACGGCCTCGACGGCGAGCTCCAGTTTGCCTCCGGGGAAGAAGTGGTAGACGGAGCCGAGGGTGGCATCCGCCTCCTGGGAGATCTGCTTGAGCGTGGTGCCTTCGTAGCCGTGTCGCTGCATCAGGCGTGACGTCACCCGGACGACCCGCTCCCGGGTGCCGAGCCGGACATCCTCCTGGACTGGCTTGGTCTTCATGGCCACAGCCTACTGAATAGAGCGTTCGTTTTAGAGCCGTGCTACAGTCCCCCACTAAATAGAGCGCTCGTTTTAGCGACGACCGGCGTGAGGAGATCCCCGTGAGCAAGCAGGCAGTCACCATCATCGGACTGGGCCCGATGGGCAAGGCGATGGTCAACCGGTTCCTGGACGAAGGCCACCCGGTGACCGTGTGGAACCGCACCGCGCGCAAAGCCGACGATCTGGTGGCCAGAGGTGCCCACCGGGCCGCGACCGTCGAGGAGGCTCTCGCCGCCAACGAGGTGGTCGTGCTCTCACTGACCGACTTCGAGGCGATGTACGCCATCCTCAAACCCGCCGAAACCGCCCTAGCCGGCCGAGTGATCGTGAACCTCGGCTCCGACACCCCGGGCAGAGCACGTGAGGCGGCCAAGTGGGCGACGGCTCACGGAGCCGGCTACCTCACCGGCGGAGTCATGTCTGCCCCTTCCGGCATCGGCGCCCCCGAGTCCTTCACCTACTACAGCGGCCAGAAGGAGATCTTCGAGGCCCACAAGGAGACACTGGAGGTGCTGACCGGCACGGACTACCGAGGGAGCGATCCCGGCTCGGCGGCGCTCTACTACCAGCTCCACATCAACATGTTCTGGACGACCGTCATCAGCTTTGTGCACTCCCTGGCGATGGCCCGCGCGAACGGCATCTCCGCCCAGGAGTTCGTCGGCCCCGCCAGCAACTCAATGACCGACATGTCGGCCTTCCTGGAGTTCTACGCCAAGCGCATCGACAACGACGAACACCCCGGCGACGTCGACCGGCTGGCCATGGCCGAGGCCAGCGTCGACCACGTCGTCCACACCGCCAAGGAGGCGGGCGTCGACCACGCCCTGCCTGCGGCGGTCCTGGAGCTCATCCGCCGCGGCATGGCCGCAGGCCACGCCGACGACAGCTTCACCAGCCTGTTCGAGGTGTTCAGGAAGGCGGGCTAACCCACTCTGCCGGACACGCGCGGTCAGCAGGTCAGTGGAGGCGCGCCGAACGACAGGGGCAGGTCGAGGCCGCCGCGAACCGCGCTTGCACACCGCCGGCCATCCGGGTCAGTCACCGAACCGGACGCCTGGCACCAAGATTCGCCGGAAAGGGAAGATGAAGAAACGTGCCCGCGACCACGGTCCGCCCCTCCCCGGGCGGAGGGGCTCCGGCAACGCGATCATCGACGTGCCGGGGGTGGAGGTCGGCCGCACGGTGCCCTCAGTCCGTGGCGAGGGCGAGGGCGCCGATGTCCAGGCCGAGGTCGCGGACCTCGCCGACCAGGGCGTGCTCACTCCCGGCCGGACCGTGAGCGAGTACGGCGTAGCCGAGGCGGCGCCGGCCCACGATGACGCCCACGTCGGTGCGGGTGCCCGTGTCGGTGCCGGTCTTGTTGGCCACCCACACCACGCCTTCGGGGAGGGGCCCGTCCGGCTCCTCCGCCTCGGGGTCGTGGGGCAGGAGGGCGGGCACCAGGGCGCGGTCGGTGTTGGCCGACATCCAGCCGCGCAGAATGCGCGCCCAGGTCTCGTCGCCGCCCACGCGGGTGGCGAGCCGGGCGAGTTCACCCGCCGTGCCGAGGGCGAAGGCCGGCGGGTGTTCGGGGCCCCGGGGTTCGCGGATGCGGTCGAGCAGGCGTGTGTGCGACAGGCCGAGTTCGGCGGCCCCCTCGTTGACGCGGTCGAGGTCGACCGTCCTGATCAAGGCGTTGGTGGCGGTGTTGTCACTGACCGACGCGGTGAGCAGGGCGAGGTCGGCGACCGTCCACACGCGGGCGGACAGGCCGGTGAGCAGCCCGGACCCGCCGCAGTAGTCGTCGTCGCGCAGTTCGACGCGGGACGCCGGGTCGGCGACGCCGCCCGCCAGGTCGCGGGCGAGCCGGGCCAGCAGCAGCACCTTGCCGACGCTCGCCAGCGGCAGCGGCTCGTCCTCGTGCAGGGCGAGCAGACCGGGCACCGAGGCCGCAACCACATGCGGATAGGAAGAAGCGGTCACGGCCGCGATACCTCCGATGACATCGTGAATCCGTCCGTGCGGAGTCGGGCCGGTCGATCGGCTGTCCCCCGCACCATCCATTCATCGCCGATGTCGGCACCGCACCGCGCGCCGACTCACCGGTGATCACCCGGCTTACGCCGTCAGCACCTCGCCCGGCCGGGCCCCGGTGTCGGCGCCGCCGGCGACGACGATATGGCCGGCCGCCACCACCAGGTGGATCCCCGCCGGCGGGAGCAGCGGCTCGGCGTAGGTCGCGCCGTCGCCCACGGTGGCCGGGTCGAACACGACGAGGTCGGCGTGGGCGCCGCCGGCGATCACGCCCCGGCCGGCGAGGCCGAAGCGGGCCGCGGCCATGCCGGTCATCTTGTGCACAGCGGTCTCCAGCGGCATCAGCCCCAGGTCCCGGCTGTAGTGCCCGAGCACACGCGGGAACGTTCCCGCCCACCGCGGGTGGGGATGGCCGGGTTTGGGCACTCCGTCCGACCCGATCATGGCGAACGGACTCGCCAGCACCCGCCGCACGTCGTCCTCACGCATCGAATGGCTGATGATCGTGACCTCGCCGCGCTCGGCCACGAGCAGCTCGGCCGCCAGGTCCAGGGGGTCCACGGCCCGCGCGGCGGCGAGCTCGGCGATGGTGCGGCCCTCCACCTCGGGGTTGCGCACTGCGCCGGCCACCGAGATGCGGTCCCAGCCGCCGTTGCCGACGGTGTTCTCCCAGCCCGGCACCCCTTCGGCGATGGAGCGGCGCATCCGCTCGCGCTCGGCGGGGTCGGCGAGCCGCGCGGTCAGCGCCGTGACTCCCCCGTCGTTCGCCCACGGCGGGAACATGGCCGACAACATCGTGCTGCCCGCGGTGTAGGGGTAGACGTCGCACGTCACGTCCATCCCGGACTCGCGCAACGAGGCGATCCGGGGCAGGGTGACGAGCGTGCGGCCCCAGGCGTGCCGCCCGGCGGTCTTGTGGTGGGAGACGTGCAGCGCCGCGCCGCTCCGGCGGGCGATCTCGACGGCCTCCTCCAGCGCCTCCTCCACCCGGGACATCTCATCGCGCAGGTGGGTGACGTACGGCTTGCCGTGCCGGGCCGCCACCTTCGCCAGCGCGACGACCTCCTCGGTGCCGGCGTAGGTGCCGGGGGTGTAGATCAGGCCGGTTGACAGCCCGGCGGCGCCCTGGGTGAGGGCGGTGTCGAGCAGGTCGCACATCACCGCCAGCTCCTCGGGCGTGGCGGGCCGGTCGGCGTAGCCGAGCACCCCGGCACGCAGGGTGCCGTGGCCGACGAGGGAGGTGAGATGGTTGGCGCGGGGCACGGCGATATGCGCCTCGGCAAACCCCTTGTAGTCCGTAAATATCGGGACCGGTCCACCGAAGGAGGCGCGGGCACTCGGCACCATGCCCGCCACCCGCTCCGGCAGCGCGGGAAACAGGCTCGACCCGCAGTTGCCGCAGATCTCGGTGGTGACGCCCTGCATGACAGCGGCACGCGCCAGGGCGCCGGCCTGCTCCCCCGCCCCGGCGCCGATCAGCGTGATCGCGTCCGAGTGGGTGTGCACGTCGATGAACCCCGGTGCGACGACCAGCCCGGACGCGTCCACCGTCCGCCGCGCGGGGGGACGCGCCCCTTCGGGGAGTACGGCAAGCCTCCCTGACCGCACGGTGATCTCCGCCCGGCGCAGTCGCGCGCCTGTGCCGTCTGCCACCGTCCCGCCGCTGATCAGAAGCTCGGCCTCCACCGGGCCGGCCATCACAGCACCTGGCCGAGGAACGCGCGGAACCGCTCGTGCCGGGGAGCCGCGAGGATCTCCCTCGGATGCCCCCGCTCAACGATGACCCCGTCGTCCATGAAGACCAGGTGGTCGCCGACCTCGCGGGCGAAGCCCATCTCGTGCGTCACGACGATCATTGTCATGCCGCTGGCCGCGAGGTCCCGCATGACCGACAGGACCTCCTGCACGAGTTCGGGGTCCAGGGCACTGGTCGGCTCGTCGAACAGCATGAGGCCGGGCCGCATGGCCAGGCTGCGCGCGATGGCCACCCGCTGCTGCTGGCCGCCGGAGAGCTGGGCGGGGTAGTGGCCCGAGCGGTCGGCGAGGCCGACCCGGTCGAGGAGTTCGGCGGCGTCCTTGGCGGCAGCCGTACGCGACACGCCCTTGACCGTAAGCGGGCCCTCCATGACGTTTTCCAGCGCGGTGCGGTGTGGGAAGAGGTTCCAGCGCTGGAAGACCATGCCGATGCGTTCGCGCTGGCCGCAGAGCTGTTTCGGCTTCAGGTGGCAGAGCTTGCCGCCCTTCTCGCTGAAGCCGATGAGCTCGTCGTTCACCCAGATGCGGCCCGAGTCGATGGTCTCCAGCCGGTTGACGCAGCGCAGGAGGGGTCGACTTGCCGGAGCCGGACGGGCCGACCACGCAGACGACCCCGCCGTGCTCGACGTCCATGTCGATGCCTTTGAGCACCTCGATGTCCCCGAACCGTTTGCGCACGGATCGGATGCGGACCGTCGTCATGAGCCACCTCGTGTGAAGGGCAGGAGGTTCCTCCGCATGCGCGAGCCGGCCGACAGGCCGTCGTGGCCGCGGTTGAACCTCTTCTCGATGAAGTGTTGCCCGATGCTGGCGATGGTGGTGAGCACGATGTACCAGATCGAGGCGACCACGAGCAGCGCGATGACCTCGAAGTTGCCGAGGTAGATCCGCTGGGCCACGGTGAGCAGTTCGGCTCCGGCGATGACCGAGACCATGGAGGTGGTCTTGAGCATGGAGATGAACTGGTTGCCGGTCGGCGGGATGATCACGCGCATGGCCTGGGGCAGCACGACGCGGCGCAGCACCTGGCCGTTGGACATGCCGAGGGACTCGGCGGCCTCCCGCTGGCCGGGGTCGACCGAGCGGATGCCCGCGCGCACGATCTCCGCCATGTAGGCGCCCTCGTTGATGGACAGGCCGAGCAGCGCCGCGGTGAACGGCGTGATCAGCTCGTTGGCCTGCCATTCGAAGAGCTTGGGCCCGTCAAAGGGGATCCCGATGGAGATCTCAGGGAAGACCAGGCCGATGTTGAACCAGAAGATGAGCTGGACCAGCAGCGGCGTGCCCCGGAAGAACCACGTGTAGAGCCCGGCCGTGCCCCGCAGGACGGGGCTGTCCGACAGTTGCATGACGGCGGCGGTGATGCCGAGCGCCAGACCGATGATCATCGACAGCACGGTCAGCGCGATCGTGATCCAGAGGCCCGACAGGATGCGCCCGTCGAGCAGGTGCCCGGCGATGACGTCCCAGTGGAGGTTCTCGTTGACGATGATCGTGTAGGCCAGCCACACCAAGCCGAGCAGCGCGAGACCGGCGGCGGCCCAGCGGGCGGGGTGGGGCGAGCGCGTGGCGTCGATCGGCAGGTGGGGGGACTTCTCGGAGGGGGCGGCCGAGGTGCCCCGGCCGCCTCCCTCGTTTAGACCGGTCACCATTTGGCGGTGTTCACCGTGACCTCGGGGACGGCGTTGGCGCCGACGCCGTACTTGTCGAGGATCTTCTTGTACTCGCCGCCGGCCTGCAACTCGCGCACGGCGAGGGCGATGGCGTCGCGAAGCCCGGTGTTCTTCTTGTCGATCGCGATGCCCCACGGGCCGGCGTCGTACTGCTCGGCCAGCACGTCGTACTTGCCGGTCTCCTTGGCGTACATCGCGGCGGCGGGCGAGTCGACGATGGTCGCGACGGCGCGGCCGGAGTCGATGCTGAGCAGCCCGGTCGGGGCGTCCTCACTCTGCATGATCTGCATCTTGGTCGCGCACTTGTCGTTCTGGCGCTCGCCGATGGCCAGGTTGGAGCTGCCCTTGGCGAGCACCACCTTGCGCCCGCACAGGTCTTCGAGGTTCTTGACCCCTTCGGGGTTGCCCTTCTTCACCATGATGGCGCCGCCGGCGCTGAAGTAGTCGACGAAGTCGACCACGGCGCGGCGCTTCTCGGTGTCGCTGAGGGACGACATGGCGATGTCCCAGCGTCCCGCCTGCAGGCCGGGGATGAGCCCGTCGAAGGCGGCGTTCGTCATTTTGATCTTCAGGCCGAGCTGGTTGGCAATGGCGGTCGCCAGGTCGGGGTCGACGCCGGTGAGCTCTTGGGTGCCCGGCTTGTACATCTCCATCGGGGGGTAACCCTCCGAGGTCGCCATGCGCAGCTCGCCTGACTCGCGCACCTTATCCGGCACCATCTCCCGTGCGGTCTTGCCCGCCGTGGCGCCGGTGTTCTCGGTGGCTCCCGAGTTCGCGCGGCCGCATCCGGCGACCAGCGTGCAACCCAGCAGAACCCCGATCACCAGGTGTTTCCGCATACTTCCTCCTCGCCACGAACAATGAGGACATGTTGGCCAGACGTGGCGAAATCACCAAAAATCGTGATTGCTTGCGATTGTCAGCATCGAACTCTTCGATGCTCACGATGCGTTGCCAACGGCTCCCCTGTACCGTTCTCGCATGACCGTGGTGATCGACAGGGTTTGGCCGCATACGGCGGGCAGGACCGAGGGCGAACTGACCCTCGGCGGAGTGGGCGTCCGCGCCCTCGCCGCCGAGTACGGCACGCCTGCCTACGTCCTGGATGAGAAGGATTTCCGGGCCCGGGCCCGCGCGTGGCGCGACGCTCTCCCCGGCGGCGAGGTGCACTACGGAAGCAAAGCCTTCCTCTGCCCGGAGATCGCGTCCTGGCTCGCCGAGGACGGCCTGTCGCTCGACGTGTGCACCGGAGGCGAGCTCGCCGTCGCCCTCGCCGGGGGCATGCCCGCCGACCGCATCACCTTCCACGGCAACAACAAGTCGGTCGCCGAGTTGCGCCGCGCCGTCACCGCCGGCGTCAACGCGGTCGTGCTCGACTCCTTCACCGAGATCGAGCGCCTCGCCGAGGTCGCCCGCGACGCCGGTGCGCGCCAGCGCGTCATGATCCGGGTCACCCCGGGGGTCGACGCCCACACCCACGAGTTCATCGCCACCGGCGGGGAGCGCTCCAAGTTCGGCTTCTCCCTCGGCCTCGGCCTGGCCGCGCAGGCCGTCGCCCGCGTGCTGGCCGAGCCCCACCTGGAGCTCATCGGGCTGCACTCCCACATCGGGTCGCAACTCCTCGACCTTGAGGGGTTCAAGATGGCGGCGGGCAAGATGGCGGCATTCCTGGTCGAGTGCGAGCGCAGACACAACGTCCGCATCCCAGGTCTCGACCTCGGCGGCGGCCTCGGCATCGCCTACCGCGCCGACGACCCGGTGCCGCCCAGCCCCGCCGAGCTCACCGCCGTGCTACACGACGCCGTCTCCTGGCTCGACACCCCGCCCGTGCTCTCGGTCGAGCCCGGCCGTTCGATCGCCGGCCCCACCACCGTCGCGCTCTACGAGATCGGCACCGTCAAGGAGATCCCCGGCGTCGGCGTCTACGTCAGCGTCGACGGCGGCATGAGCGACAACCCCCGCCCCGCGATGTACGGCGCCGCCTACACGGCCGTCCTCGCGAACCGCGTGTCCGACGCCCCCGAGCGGCCCGTCAACCTGGTCGGCAAGCACTGCGAGAGCGGCGACGTGCTCGGCTGGGACATGCCCCTGCCCGCCGACGCCCAACCGGGCGACCTGCTGGCTATCCCCGCCTCCGGCGCCTACCAGCGCTCCATGGCCAACAACTACAACCACGTCCTGCGTCCCCCCGTGCTCGCCGTGCGCGACGGCCAGGTCAAGGTCGTGGTGCGCCGCGAGACCGAGGACGACCTGCTGCGCCTCTACCCCCGCTGACCACCCCACCGCCGGCGACCCCGCTCACCCGGCCGGGACGGCGCACGCCCCGGCCCGGCGAAGGTTCCACCTTCAGCAGCGACGGCCGCTTTGCGCAATGCGGCAAAGGTCCGGAGGGAACTCTTCCTCCGGACCTGCACCTCGGTGGGTGGTTCTCATCGTGCTTGGGGGAGGCGCACTCGCGCGGCTCCCTTCTGGCAATTTCCGTCGGGAGCCACAGCGGCCTTCCACGAATGGCCGTGAATGGCGCTTCACGCGCCACGGCCTTCCCCATTCAGGCCGAAGGGGTCCCGCACCCGGGATTAAGCGGCCGGATGCTCACAGCGGAGTCAGATAAATGACGGCCTGGTTGCGCCGTCGCGCCGCGTCGGCAAGCTCCTCATGCGTCGGCATGCGGTCGACGTTGATCACGATGCCGAGTTTGCGGGCCCCTTTGACGCCGACCCTGTTCAGGAGCTCGGCCGTGCCCTCGGCCATGGAGTCGGGGTCGTCGTCGAGTTCGGCGCGCATGCGTGTGCGCACGCCGTTGTCGGTCACCTCGATGTCGGCGCCGCCGCGGAAGTTGACCCGCCATCTGGCCTCGGTGAACACGGCCGTGCGCCCGTCGACGTTCTGCTTCATCACGGGCACCTCGTAGTGCGTGCCGGTCTTGCGACCGGTGAAGTGAAGCAGAATCATATTTTCAACCGAACTCTTTCCTCCCTTCCTGATCTGCTCGATCATCGATTTCTTGAAAAGACGCATCATCAATTTCATCAGGCGTGATGTGCCGCGGATTTCCACAGGAAACTTGCCTGAGCTCGACATGGTTGGTAATTCTAGTCGACGGGCAACGCCGAACTCGGCGAACCGCTCCGGTGTTCCGTTCCTGAAGCGGGAACAGAACACCGGTCAGCTCACATTCCAGGCGGCGTGAAGACCGTCAGAGCCCGTCGAAGACTCCCACGTGCCGCGGCGGCTTCGGCTTCGGATAACTCTTCGGAGCCGGAGTCTGCACACGTCCCTTCGAGGCCGGCGCGGCCGGGCTCGCGGGGGCCGCCAGGTCACGCGCGCGAACACCCGGCGGCTGCACCGACAGTGCGTGCTGGAACACGTTGCGCGGATCCCACTTGGCCTTCACCTGCTGCAACTTGGGATAGTTGTCCTTGTAATACAAGGTGTGCCAGGGGATGCCCGACGTGTTCAACGCCGGGTCGGCGAGGTCGGTGTCCGGATAGTTGATGTAGGCCCCGTCGCTGGCCGTGTTCGGCGCGGGCACGCCGCCGGTGTCGGAGTAGACCTCCTGGTAGAGCCCGCGGATCGAGGCCAGCCTGGCGGCGTCCTCGGCCGGGTCGTACCAGCCGATGTCGTAGAACGCGATCATGCATGAATCCCGGTGCGGGGTCGCGGTGGCGTCCGGCCGGACCGAGTTGATCTTCCCCCCGTAGCGCAGGAGGTAGACCGCCGACCCGGCGTTTGCGGGAGTCTGCGCGAGGTAGCGATAGATCGCGCTTATCTGGCGGTCGGACCACGGCTCGCGGAGATATCCGGCCTTCGACTTGAACCGCAGATAGAACGGTGTCGAGTCGTAGGACGTGCTCATGCGCATCCACAGCGCGTTCACCCAGTATTCGACGAAGGGCTGCGGCCCGACCCCCTCGCCGACCGCCTGGACGAAGGCCCACACCGATCCCTCCGCGTTCGGATCGGTGCCGTCCGCCGTCACGAAGAGCTGAATGGTGCCGCTGTCCGCGTGGAACATCGTCAGGGAGCTGTCGAGGATGGGAGAGTTCGCCGGACCGGCCGCCGCACGCTGCAACCGCCCATAGTTGCTGACCAACCGGTTGAACGTGGCCTCGGTCAGATCCGGCCACGACCAGTGCACCTGCGTGACGAGCACTTGCGCCGGCGGCTTGGGCAGGAGCGTCTCCGGGGTGTTCCCCGTGGCGTCCGGCGCGCGGAACAGATAGCGCGTGACGATGCCGAAGTTGCCGCCTCCCCCACCGGTGTGCGCCCACCAGAGGTCGCGATGAGGATCGCCGGCCTCACGCGTGGCGACCACGATGCGCGCGCGGCCCGACTTGTCGACCACGACGACCTCGACGCCGTACAAGTGGTCGACGACCAGCCCGTCCCGGTGGGAGAGCATGCCGTATCCACCGCCGGACACGTGCCCCCCGACACCGACACCGGGGCACGACCCGCCGGGGACGGTGACCCCCCAGTTAAGATAGAGCGTGCGATAGACGTGACCGAGACGGGCGCCCGCCTCGACGGAGAATGCCTTGTGCTTCTCATCGAAGTGGACGTTGTTCATCTCCGAGATGTCGATGAGCACCTGCACGGCCGGGTCGTCGACGAGACCTTCGAAACAGTGGCCGCCGCCGCGCACGACGATCCTCTTGCCGGCCCGGACGGCCTCGGTCACCACCCGCGCGATCTGCTTGGCCGAGTGCACGACCACCAGCGACTCGGGCTGCCCGGAAAAGCGGGCGTTGTAGCCGCGGGTGTTGAGCTCTTGATAACGCGGGTCGTTCTTCCCCAGCTCCACCGGGGGCAGCGAGGACGTGCACGCCCCCGCGGTCGCGGCATTGGCGGCCGGTGCCGACGTGCCACCGAGAGCGAATCCCCCGGCCACTGTGCCTGTCGCGGCTATCGTGGCAAGGAATCCACGCCGAGATGCCTTCTCCGACATTGATCCTACTTCCTCTACAACAAAAATGCTCTTCAGGCCCTTGGCGAGGAGGCCTCGTCCGTCTGGAACAGGGGCTGCGCCACCGCGGTCATCACCAGTCCCCCGGTCACCGACCACCGCCCCGCGAAACCGGTGACCTGCCGCCCGCCGACGACCGGTCCCGGCACCGTCAGCCGCGCGGTGAACGCGCCGCTGTGGAGGTCGGGCACGATCGCCACATCCCGATATCCCATACGCCGGCGGTTCAGCGGGTAACACGCCTTGTAGACCGACTCCTTGGCGCTGAACAGGAGTTTGCCCCAGCCGATCTCGGGCCTGGCCTCGGCGAGCCGGGAGACGTGGACCTGCTCCCTCGGGAGAGCGATCGCCTCCAGCATGTGCGTGGGCATGTCGCCGCCCGGCACGACGTCGAGTCCGATCGCGGCCACGTCCGCGGCCCGGGCGACGGCCACCGCGCGGTATCCCGCGCAGTGCGTGATGCTGCCCACCACACCGTCAGGCCACTGCGGCGCCCCGCCCTCCCCTGGCACGATGGGCGAAGGGGGCACCCCGAGCCGGGCGAGAGCCGTACGCGCGCAACTCCGTGTGGTGGTGAACTCGCGTCGCCGGATCCCGCCCTGGACGACGACTGCCTCCTCCACGGGGAAGAGCTCCACGTCCAGCTCGCGACCGGCCACCTCCTCGACCTCCACCCCGGCGGGCAGCAAATGCCTGATCATTCAGTTCCAGTCCTCGTCCGCGCCGAGCAGCTCCGCCGCGTGCTGGGAGATGAGGTCCCGGCAGGCCCGCACCTCCGCGGCGAGCGGGCGGTCGCGCTCCAGCGGCGGGGAGAGCTCGGCCAGCCTCGCCCAGACGGAGTCGTCCGCCGGCGTCGCCTTCGACAACGCGGCCCACTGCGAGACGGCCACGCCGAGGGAGCCCACGACCAGCCAGGCCAGCTCCAGCGCCTCGGCGACGGAGTTGGCGCCGTTGAGCGCCATGGGCACGTGGTCCTGGTTGCCGCCGTTGGTGGGCAGCGCGGTCAGCGAGGCCGGGTAGACCAGCTGCCTGATCCGGGAGACGAACGAGGTGGCGCTGAGCTGCACGCCGGCGAGCCCGCTGCCCGCCCCCGGGCGGGGGGTGAGCATCGGCGGCAGGCCGCTGTTGGATGACGGGTCGCAGAGCAGGGCGAGCTGGCGTTCGGCGAGGTAGGCGACCTGCTGCAGGCACAGCCCGACCTGGTCGGAGCACAGGCCGACCGGCATGGCGTGGAAGTTGCCGCCGTGCAGGAGCTCGCCCTCGTAGCAGATCGGGTTGTCGGTGCAGCCGTTCGCCTCGCGGACGAGGATCTCCTCGGCCGCCAGGAGCTGGTCGAGCACCGCGCCCAGCACCTGGGGGGCGCAGCGCAGGCTGTAGGGCTCCTGCAGCGGCCGGCGCGGATCGCGCTCCATGTGCTCTGGGAGGCCGGCCCTGATCCACGCGGCCACGGTGAGCTGGCCCTGCTGCCCCCGCGCACGCCCGATGCCCTCGTGATATGCCTCGGAGTTGGAGCCGAGGAGCTCGGCGATGCGCGCGGTGAGCACTCCCACGGCCCGCACGAGCCGCATGACCGACTGGTGGTTGACGATGGTCTTCGCCAGGCTGACGCTTGTGCCGTTGACGAACGCCAGCGCCTCTCGCGCCGACCATTCGATCGGCGCGAGCCCCATCGACGACAGCACCTGCGCCGCGGGGCGGACCGTCCACTCGCCGTCGTCGCCGCGCGCCCACGCCTCTCCCGTGCCCGCGATGGCGAGGGCGGCGTGCGCCAGCGGTTGGAGGTCGCCGCTCGCGCTGACGGTGCCGTGTTGCGGGATCGCCGGGGTGAAGCCGGCGTTCCAGCGGTCGGCGAGGGCCTGCCAGAAGGTGGGGGAGACCGCGGAATATCCCTTGAGCATGCTGCTCAGCCGCAGCCAGAAGATCAGCCGGGCCTCGTCGGGAGGGAGCGGGCGCCCCTGCCCCGACGCCAGGTGGGCGATCAGTCCGGCGCCCTGTTCGGCCGCGGAGTCGGCGGCGTCATAGGCGACCAGGGGGCCGAAACCGCGCGTCACACCGTAGACGGCGTCCTGGGCGGCCAGCTTCTTCGCCAGCACCGAGGCGCTCGCCTCCATGCGCGCCGCCGCCTCGAAGTCGCAGGGATCGAGAGTGGCCTGCCATCCCGAACTGCGGACGATCTCAGCGAGGCGCCGCAGCGGTTGTCTCTCCACGAAGGCCGTCACGTTTCTCCCCCTTCAGCGGAGATGAGCGGTCGCTGTACGCGCCGGAGTTTTCCTGTATCGGTACGGTCGATGCGGTCGACCAGGTGCACTTGCCGCGGGCGGACGGAGATCTGCCCGAGTGATGAACGCACGGCGGCCTCGGAGAGCGACGTGCCGGGCTCGGAGGCCACGAGCAGGTCGAGGTGCTCACCGCTCATCGCGTCCTCGACGGGGAGGAACGCCAGATCGGCGCAGCGGAGTACGGCTCGCGCGGAGTGTTCGAGGTCGTCCAGGTTGACCCGGCGACCGTTGATCTTGACCAGGCGGCTTCGCCGGCCGGCGAAGCGAAAGCTCCGCTCGCCGGCGACCTCGACGAAGTCGTCGGTCTGCCACACCCCGGCAGGCTCCTCCCCCGGGCGGAAGGCGAGCCTGGGACTTCGTATCACCAACGGCGTTTCCTCTCCTGCTCTGGCGGGAGGCTCGGCGAACTCGACGTCGTCGAGGAGGCGCCACAGGACATCGCCCGGAGTCCAGTCGCGGGTGGCGATGCCGCCCGCCTCGGTCGAGCCGAACACCTCGACCAGGCGCACCCTGTCCTCCCCCGCGCCGCTCTTTGTGCCGGCGCCTCCGCGCGTCTCGCTGAGAAAGGTCCCGGCGATCGCGGGCAGCGTCGCGGTGCTGTGCAGAACGGTGAGGTGCCGGGCCTCAGACACCCAGGAGGCGTGCCTGCGCAGGATGGAGAAGGTCCACGGGACCGCCACGATCACCAGCCGGGAGTGGCCCGTCTTCGGCATCTCGCCGAAGTACTGCGGGCGATACCAGACGGGTATGCCAAGCCGGACGGGCAGCAGGAGAGTGGTAAGCGCTCCGTAGAGGTGCCGGGGTGGCGCGAACGAGACGATCGCCTCCGGCCGGCCTTGCCGTACCAGATCGGCCAGCAGACCCGCCTCCGCCCACAGCTGGTCCCGGGTGCGCCGCCAGCACTGGCTCGGCCCGGTGGTGCCCGACGTGTGGAAGTCCACGACGGCCGGGAGCGACTCGTAGACGATCTGCTCGGCGTCACCGCCGAGCAGATCCCATCGGACGAGCCAGGACCGCTCGTTGATGCCCGGCCCGGCCGCGCCCTCCTCGAATAATTCGGCCGGTGTCAATTCGCTATAGGTCACTGTTCACCCCTGGGCGCGGCACCGGGGATTTCGGCGGCGGTCAACTCTCTTCCGCGTGCTTCCGGACGAAGTCAAGGAGGTCCCCGACGGTGATGAGACGGGCGAGGTCCTCTTCTGGTATCTCCACGCCGACCTCCTCCTGGACGGAGAAAGCGATTTCCACGATCGACAGTGAATCAAGTGCGAGATCCCCGCTGAACGACTTGTCCGGAAGGACCTCGGCCGCCGTCAAGCCGCTGACCTTCTCCACGATCGCGGCAATCCGCGAAAGCAGTTCTTTTTCATCGTCGGCAATATGCATGGCATGTCCTCCAGATCCTTTTCTCCACATGGACCGCTCCGGTCGCCTCCGGCGACCGGGCGAGCCCGTGGGCCCCCGATCCCCGTCGTCATCGCACCGGTCCGTCTCCTCCACCGGTCCATCGCCTGGCCACCAGCACGGCATTGTGCCCGCCGAACCCGAAGGAGTTGCTGACGGCGACGTCGACCTGGTGATGTTGTGCCTTGTGCGCGACGAAGTTCATCGCCGGATCCTCCGGGTCGTCGCAATTGACGGTCGGCGGGGTGATCCCCGAACGGAGCACCTCCAATGCGACGGCCGCCTCAATGGCCCCCGCGGCGCCGAGCATGTGCCCCGTCATGCTTTTCGTGGAGCTCACGGGAACCGTTGTCGCGTGCTCGCCGAACACCCGCCGGATCACCTTGATCTCGGCGGTGTCGTTGAGCGGGGTTCCGGTGCCGTGGGCGTTGACGTAGCCGACCTCCTCGGGGGCGGCCGACGCCTCGGTGAGCGCCGTCCTCAGAGCCCGCTCGACGGCCACGCCGGCCGGGTCTGGCACGGTGAGGTTATACGCATCTGTCGTGGCCCCATATCCGGCCAACTCACCATAGATTCGGGCGCCACGCCGCTCGGCGTGCCCGGCGCTCTCCAGCACGAGGATCCCCGCGCCGGCGCTCATCACAAAGCCGTCCCGCTGCCTGTCGAAGGGCCGGCTGGCACGTTCCGGATCGCCGGTGCGCCGTGACAGCGCTTTCGCCCGGGCCGCTATGGCCAGCTCGAAGGCGGTGAGCGTGTCGTCGGCGCCGCCCGCCAGGACCACGTCGGCCCTGCCCGACCTGATCAGCTCCATGGCCTCGCCGACGCAGGTCGCCCCCGTGGCGCACGCGGTCGACAACGACGCGGAAGGTCCGCGCGCCCCCAGGTGGAGCGCCACCTCCGCCGCCGGTCCGACGACGCCGGCCGCGGTGAAGGCATAGGGGCTGATCCCCATGAAGCCGCGCCGCTCGAAGGCCGCGTGCGCGTCGATGACCGCGCGCAGCGGCGGATAGGCCGACCCCACGATCACTCCCACGCGGGCGGCGGCGTCCGGCTCGATCTCCAGCTTCGCGTCGTGGAGCGCGGCAACGGCGGCGGCCAGGGCGAGATGAGTGGTGCGGCCGGTGCGGCGGACCAGGGCGGCGGGAAGGACGGCAGACGGATCGAACCCCTTGATTTGCCCGCCGATTTGCACGGGGATTCCGGTGACATCGAAATCGGAAATGACACCGACGCCGCTTCTTCCCTGCACGAGTCCCGACCACGTGTCGGACCAGTCGAGGCCCAGCGGGGATATCACTCCGAAACCGGTGACGACCACCCGATTCAACTGCCCGCCTTGCGAAATATCTCTATTTGACATGAGCGCCTCAGCGAGGAAAGGGAATTCGATCGATCGGAATAGACAGTAGCCGAGAGTGCGGTGATCCGTCACCATCCGGGCCTTGTTTTCGATATTCCGGCAAAGAATCAGGTCATTGTTTCACGATGACCCATTCCATATCCGCACGCGCGGGAAGGTGTCCCGCCAGCGAGACAGCGCCGGCGGGGCCGCTCGGCAAAGCACACGGCCGGGGGGCCGGCGCGGGCTCATTATGACCCGACGGCACCGCCCTGACCGGCCACATCTGGGGTGAGTGCCGGATACCCGAAGGTTTTCGCCGCCTGTCAGGCCATCTTCCTGTTAGTCTGTTTATACCGATGTGCGGGAAACGCAGCTGACCAGGGCAATTGGGGTGCCCGTAGGTCGGTGGAGTTTGAACCGGGGGCCGCATCCGTGAACGAAGCAATACATGTCAGACTGCTTGGCCAGGTCAGTGCCTCAAAGCAGCGTGAGCTCCTCAACCTGGGCCCACCGCAGCAGCGTGCACTGTTCGCCGCTTTGGCAGCCAATGTCAACAAGGTAGTCAGCAGAGATGAGCTGATATCTGCGGTTTGGGGGGCGACTCGCCCCGCCACTGTGGAGAGCAGCATCTACACCTATGTCGCGCGACTCAGGCGGAGCTTCGAGCCCAAGCGCACCAACAGGGCACCCTCCGAACTCCTTGTCGGTGACCGGTCCGGCTACCTGCTCCAGCTCGACCCTCGACAGGTCGACGCCTACCTCTTCGAGGAGCATCTGGCCGACGCCAGACGTCTGCAGAAGGTCGGCTCCCCCACCCAGGCCGTGACGGCGTTCGACGCGGCGCTGGCGTTCTGGCAGGGCACCGCCTTCGGCGGGACCGTCGGCCCGTTCGCCGACAACGAGCGCACCCGGCTGAACGAGCTCCGGCTCTCGGCCTGTGAGGACCGTGCCAAACTCCTGCTCGACCTTGGCCGGCCCGCCGACGTCATCCGCGACATATCACCGCTGGCGCTCGAATTCCCGCTGCGGGAGCGGTTCCGGCACCTGCTGATGGTCGCCTACTACCGCTCCGGCCGTCAGGCCGACGCGCTCGCGGAATACAGGGACGCCCGGCAACGCCTGATCAGCGAACTCGGCATCGAGCCTCAGGACGAGCTGCAGCGATGTCACACCCAGATCCTCAGCGGCGCCCCTGAACTCACCCTTTACTCCACCGGGCCCCAGCACGAGCCCGCCGTCGCCGGCCCCTCGTGGACGGCCCCCGCCCAGCTCCCCCGCGACGTGCCGGGTTTCACCGGCCGCCGGCGCGAGATGGAGGGGTTACACACCTTCGTCAGGGAGGCCGAGGCCTCGGGCGAAGCCGGGCTGATCCTCGTCAACGGGGCCCCCGGGGTCGGGAAGTCGGCGCTGGCGCTGCGGCTCGCACACGAACTCGCCGACCGTTTCACCGACGGCCAGCTCCATCTGGACCTCAACGGCTTCTCGGCCGACTCCCAGCCGATGACCGCGCTGGAGGGGATCGGGCACCTCCTCTACGGCCTGGTGCAGACGCATCCCATGCCCTACGCCGACCTGGAACGGCAGGCGGCGCTCTATCGGAGCATGGTGGCGGGCCAGCGCCTGCTCATCGTCCTGGACAACGCCAAGTCCGCCCACCAGGTGCGGCCGCTGCTGCCGGGAAGCCCCTCCTGCCTGGTGATCGTCACGAGCCGCAACCGGCTCTCCGGGCTGACCACCCGCGACGGGGCACGACGCATGACGCTCGGCGCCATGTCGGACGACGACGCGGTCGAGCTGCTCCGTCGCTTCATCGGCAGGGGCACCGAGACCCGGGGGCACGGCGATCTCCAGGAGCTCACGGACACAAGCTGCCGGCTGCCGGTGGCGCTGCGCACGGCGGCCGAGCACGTCATCTCCCGCTCGCATGCGCGAGGGGCGGAAAGGCTCGCCTCCCTCGTGCGCCGGGAGGATCTGCTCGACGGCGTGGACGCGGACGGCGATGAGCTGTCCTCGTTGAGGGTGCTCTATTCGTGGTCCTACCGGGGGCTCCCCGAGGAGTCGGCGCGCGTATTCCGGCTGATGGCACTCCTCGGCGGACCGGACGTGGACCTGCCGACCCTGGCGACCATGGCGGGACACCGGCCGAACGTCGCCCGGCAGCACCTGAATCCGCTCTTGAACGGGCATCTGATCCGTGAGACGTGCTTGGATCGTTTCACCTTCCACGACGAGCTGCTGCGTGCCTACGCCCGTGAGCTGGGCTGCGGCGAGGACTTCTCCATCGACCACGCCCGGCCGGCGGTGCCGGAGCTCGCCCCCTGCGCCCACTCGGCCGGCTTCGGGATCAGCGTTCCACATCCACACATGCCCCTCTCCGAGTCCATCGCCTGCTCCGGGGGCACCTGACCGGCCGCGGCCCGCTTCGCGTGGGTCGCGCGGGTCGCCCGGCGAGCAGGCACGGGGGCAGGCGGGCGAGGCGGAAGCCGTACATCACTCCCCCCTGACCGCCACGAACAGACCGCGCCCCGAGGGGCCGCCCTCGATGTAGTCCACGCGGAGTCCCGCGGCGGCGAACGCCGCCTCGTAACGCTCCCTGGTGAACAGGGTGTTCACGTGGGTGACGGTGAAGTGGCGGACCGCCGTGCCGGCGTCGGCGGCCAGGTAGTGCACCTCCATGACGCTCGCGTCCCCCTTCCTGACCGTGCGGGAGACCCGGGCCAGGGTACGGCCGTCCACGGTGACCACATCCCCCGCCACATAGCCGGGGAGGAAGCTCTCCGGGAACCACCAGGGCTCGATCAGGACCACGCCGCCGGGGACCACGTGGGCGGCCATCCTCGTCAGGGCGCTCCTCAGCTCCTCGTCGGAGCTCATGTAGGCGATCGAGCTGAACATGCACGTGACCGCGTCGAACGTGCGACCCAGCTCGAAGTCACGCATGTCGCCCTGGTGCAGCGGCACACCCGGCATGCGCTCACCGGCGACCTTCAGCATGTCCGCGGAGAGTTCGAGCCCCTCGACGTGGTCGAAGTCCCCGGCGAAGAATCGCAGGTGCGAGCCGGTGCCGCAGGCGACGTCGAGCAACGAGCGGGCCCCGGGGTGTCGCTTCAGGATCAGGCTCCGCACCTCGGACGCCTCGGCTTCGTAGTCCTTGCCCCGGCCCTTGTAGATCGCGTCGTAGACATCGGCCAGTTCGGAGTCGTACAAGACCATCGTTCCTCTCGCTGTGCGGCGTCGCTCACCGGCCCGCTCGCCGATCCGCTCGCCGGTCGGCCTGCCGGCCGGCTCAGCGGCCGGTGAGTGCGGTCGCCGGCCGGTGCCGGGCGGTGAGCTCCTCTATCTGGGGCACCACGTCGTTGGGGCTGGGCATGGCGAGCATTTCCGCCCGCAGGCGGGCCGAATGCTCGGCGAAGGAGGGTTCGCCGAGCAGGCGTTCCACGCACGCGCGGATCTTCTCGCCGGTGACCTCGGCCGGTTGGAGGGTCAGGCCGGCCCCTTCCTCCGCCAGGCGCTTCGCCCGGACCGGCTCATCGAACATCGTCGGTATGACGAGCTGGGGAACACCGTTGATGAGGGTCGTGTAGAAGGTGCCGTTGCCGCCGTGGTTGATCATCGCGGCACATGTCGGCGCCAGGACGTGCAGGGGGGCGAAGGACACAACCCTCGTGTTGCCGGGCACGTGCCGGAGCTTGGCCTGCGCCTGCTCCGAGAGCGTCGCCACCACCTCGACGTCGAGGTCGGACAACGAGTCGAGCAGGTCCTGCACGGACACCGCATAGCCCTCGAACCTCTCGGTCGCCGTGGTGCCCAGCGTCAGGCAGATCCTCGGACGCTCCGGCTCGGCACGCAGCCAGCGGGGCACGGTGGCGACGTCGTTGTAGGGCACATAGCGCGTCGGCACATAGGGGAGGTCCAGGCCCAGCGACATCGACGGCGGGTTGTGGTCGATGATGAACTGCCCGTGGGCCATGTCCTCGGAGAACTCGACGCCGACCGTCCGCGCCCGCGCGTCCATCCACTCGGCCAGCGGATCCTCCAGCACCGGTCCCGGCTGCCGGTCCCTCGCGGCCATGAACTCCTCGCGCAGCCGGCTGAAGAGGTCCACGCTCCACATCAGGCGGGCGTGCGCCGCCCCCGAGGCCTTGGCGGCGATCGCCCCCGAATAGGTCAGCGGCTCCCAGATCACCAGGTCCGGCTGCCAATGGCGGCAGAAGTCGGTGAGGTCGCCGACCAGTCCCCGGTTCACAAGCCACGGCCACCAGCGCACATAACCCTGGTAACCCAGCCTGAGGTGCTCCCAGCCGACCTGCTCCCAGGTCGTGCCGGACATGTCGAAGCGGGACACCTCGGCCCGCGGGTCGAAGAACTTGAACGCGCGGTTGACGCGATACATGTCGTGGTTTTTGCCGACGGGCACGGCGGTGAGGCCGGATCTGACGATGACATCGGTCAGTTCCGGCTGGCTCGCCACACGTACTTCGTGTCCGGCGTTCTGCAAGGCCCAGGCGAGTGGCACCATGACCAGAAAGTGGGACTTCTCCGCGTAGGTCGCGAATAGAATGCGCATCGTCATCCTCTCCCATGCGCTCCGGCATTATTCATCCGGCGCATGGAACCCGGTGTCCTTGCGGCGAGTCTTATCATCATCGCGCGGCCCATGGTTCGCGAAAGGGACGCGGCCGGCTCGCTCCATCATCCGCAGCGCCCGCAGACCATGGAAAATCGTCCGCGAGCGCGGATGAAGTCCGCGCAGGCCCACGCGCCCGAACAAAGCACAGCCCGAACAAAGCACAGCCTGCACAAAGCACAGCCTGCACAAAGCACAGCCTGCGCAAGGCACTGCCTTACACAACACTGCCCGTACACAACACTGCACCTACACAGCGCTGCCCATACACAGCACCGTCCGTACACAGCGCTGCCCATACACGGCACCGCCCATACGAAGCACTGCGGAAGAAGACTCAACCGTGACCTCTATGGAGGTTAACCGGGATTCCGTGGTGAGCCAACCCCAGGAAATCCAGCAAAGGCACAATAGGGGTTGAAACCGGTGCCGAACCGAACGATAGGTTTACCACAGACGAGGCATCTCGCCTGAGCCTTTATCTCACTTCACCGGCGTGGGCCGCAGGGCAGATTATAACAGGGCATGCGCCCGCCGCCCCGGCTGATCGGTGAATCGCCGCGGGTTATGGACAAGGCTCGGCCATCAGCTCTCAACCGACATTCACATCGCCTGCCACGACGCCGGCGGCAAGTCAAACAGGAGCCGTGATGAAGGGAATAGTTCTCGCCGGAGGAAACGGAACACGTTTACACCCGCTCACTCTGGCGACCTCCAAACAGCTTCTCCCCATATACGACAAGCCCATGATCTATTACCCGCTCGCCGTGCTTATGCTGGCGCGAATCCGGGACATCCTTATCATCTCCACCCCGAACTCCCTCCCCTCGATCCAGGAACTCTTCGGCGACGGGTCCGGGCTGGGCCTCAACATCACCTACGCGAGCCAGGCCGAACCGCGCGGCATCGCCGACGCGTTCGTGGTGGGCGCCGACCACGTGCGCGGCGACGACTCGGCCCTCATCCTCGGCGACAACCTCTTCCACGGTGCCGGGTTCCCCGAAGTCCTCCGCGCCGCGCAGCAGGATCTGAAGGGATGTGTCCTGTTCGGCTACCCGGTCACCGACCCCGAGCGGTACGGCGTCGCCGAGGTGGACGCCGACGGCAGGCTGCTGTCGATCGAGGAGAAGCCGGTGCAACCCCGGTCCGACCAGGCGATTACCGGCCTCTATTTTTATGACCGGCAGGTCGTGGACATCGTCAAGGACCTCAAGCCGTCGGACCGAGGCGAGCTGGAGATCACCGACGTCAACCGCGTCTACCTCGAGCAGGGGCAGGCCCGCCTGGTCGAGCTCGGCCGCGGATTCACCTGGCTCGACGCCGGCACACATCTGTCCCTGCTGGAGGCGAGCCAATACGTGCGGATTCTCGAACACCGGCAGGGGGTGCGTGTCGCCTGTCTGGAGGAGATCGCCCTGCGTATGGGCTTCATCGATCCGGACCAGTGCTACAGCAAGGGGCTGGAGCTCAGGCAGTCGGCGTACGGCCAGTACGTCATGGACATCGCACGATCATTGGCATGATTCACGGTAGGAGTGCGGATAGATGCGGATCTTAGTGACCGGCGGCGCCGGATTCATCGGATCGAACTTCGTACGGCACGCCCTCGCGGGCGCCTACGAAGGGTTCGAGGACCCGCAGATCGTCGTCTTGGACAAGCTGACCTACGCCGGCACGATGGACAGCCTCGCCTCGGTCATCCATGACCCGCGGCTGGAGTTCGTGCACGGGGACATCTGCGACGAGGACCTGGTAGACCGCGTCATGAAGGATGTCGCGCTGGTTCTGCACTTCGCCGCGGAGACCCACGTCGACCGCTCCATCAACAGTGGTGTGGACTTCGTGCGCACCAATGTGGTCGGCACGCAGACGCTGCTGGAGTCCGCGCGGCGGGGCGGCGTCGGGAAGTTCGTGCTCGTCTCGACCGACGAGGTGTACGGCTCGATCGAGCGGGGTTCGTGGGTGGAGGACCACCCGCTCGAACCCAACTCCCCCTACTCCGCCTCCAAGGCGGCAGGCGACCTCCTCGCCCGCGCGTTCAGCCGCACCTACGGCTATCCGGTCTCGATCACGCGCTGCTCGAACAACTACGGCCCCTTCCAGTTCCCCGAGAAGGTCATCCCGCTGTTCATCACCAATCTGCTCGACGGCGACACGGTCCCGCTGTACGGCGACGGCCTGCATGTCCGGGAGTGGATTCACGTGGACGACCACTGCCGCGGCATCGCGCTCGTCGCCCGGCACGGCCGTCCCAACGAGGTCTACAACATCGGCAGCGAGGTCGAGCTGACGAACCGCGAGCTGACCGAGACGCTGCTGGAGATCGCCCAGGCCGACTGGTCGCGGGTCCGCCACGTGAACGACCGTAAGGGGCACGATCGCCGCTACTCGGTGGACAGCACGAAGATCACCACCGAGCTGGGCTATCGGACCCAGGTGGACTTCATGGACGGGCTACGGGACACCGCCCGCTGGTATGCCGAGAACCGGAGCTGGTGGGAACCGCTGAAGAAGGGCGACTATCCCCCCGTATGGGAGGAGGCGAGCCCCGTCTGAGCCCATCCGGCAGGGGGCCACACCGGGCCCGAGCCGACCACCGGTTCGGGCCTGTCGCCCCCTGGGACCAGGTCGGAGTGCGCCGCGAACGCCTTGGCCAAGCCGGCCCTGCCATCGATCTCCAGCTTTCGATAGATCTTGGTCAGATGCTGCTCGACAGTGCTCACGGTGATGGCGAGCCTCTCCGCGATCTCGCGGTTCATAAGCCCCTCGGCCGCCAAGGCCGCCACACGCCGCTCCGCGCCGCTCAGCTCGGCACCGCCCGGCTCAGCGCCCGGATCGGTAGCACCCGGCCCCGCGTTCCTCGGGGCGGTGTGCCGGCCCCGCCCGTGCCCCGCCGCCGGCGACCCGGCCCGCGCCTTGCCCCCACGCCCACGCCTGAGCCTGGCCAGTCTGCTGCGCAGCTCGGCGCGATGGCTCAGGTCCATGTCCCCGAGCACGGCGCTCCGTCCCGCCGGGTGGCGGAATCCACCGTGCGCGAGCACACCGGCGGCCACCAGCCCGGCAACCGCCTGCTCCACGGCCATGGTGTCGACGCGGAGCAGCTCCTCCAGCAGGCCGGGAGCACGCAGGTCGCCGAGCACGGCCAGCCCCCGCGCGACCCGGAGCTCGGTTCTGCCGCCCCGGTGGACGGTGGCGAGCACGGCGTGCCGGTAGGCCTGTCCCACCACGAGATGCCCCGCGGCACCCGCGGGAGCGGCCCGGCGGTCGTCGAGCAACGCGTGGATGAGCAGCGGATTCCCGCCGCTCACCTCGTGGCAGTCCCCGGCGAAACGATCGATCTCGTCGGCGGGCACATGCCCGGCGGCCAGGGCGGCGACGCTGGGCACGCCGAGCGGGCCCAGCTTGACGAGGTGGCAGTGGCGCAGCCTCAGCAGATCGGCGTCGATCAGCGGATGCACCCGCTGCGGCCGTTCCCTCTTGGTGAGGAGCATCAGCACGGGGGCGTCCCGCAACCGATGGATGAAGTAGAGGAGGCACCGCATCGAGAACGCATCGGCATAGTGCACGTCGTCGACGGTGATGAGCATCGGCCCGCGCTCGGCCAGGAGCAGCAGCTCCGACCAGAGAACGTTCATGACGCGTGCCCGTTCGTTGACCGTCCACTGGTCCGGCGGGCCCGATCCCCGTTGCATCGCCGTGAAGAGACGCGCCATGTGATCGCGGCGGCTCTTCGGCAGCGACGCGTGGTTGAACAACTGGCCCACCACGCCGAGCGGCAGCGTGCGCTCCGCCGACGAGGCGAGGGCACTCAGGACCGGCACCCCCCCGCCGGCCACCTCCGCGGAGAAGGCGTGCAACAACTCCGTCTTTCCCGACGCGACCGCCCCTGTGATGGTCGTCGCGCTGCCCAATCCTTTGCGGCATTCGGCCAGCAGACCGCGCAGAAGAGCGAACTCGTCATCACGTTCCAGCATCTTCACACGCCGACCCCCTCATTCCCCGGCCTATTGTCGTGAGCACACCATACAAAATTCGGGAATCATCCGGCCGTCCCGCTTCACGCACTCCGCGTGGAACCGCGCACATCTTGCTCTTCGCATCGCAGTCCGGCACGATCGTAGAAATAGGATTTCATGCCTGTGGAAACACCGAGGGAAAGCGCCTGCCACCGGCCTTCACCGTGTCTCGCTGGCGGGACACATGGTGATGCCGTCTTCATTCTTCTGCCACCTCATCCGACACGAGTCTCGGCGCCCCCCGCACGGGGGCAGTGGAACCGACACCGAGCCATGAGTTTGAAAGCGGTGCCTTAATGGAGATCGTTGGAAATGGATTTCTCGCTCACCATCTCCAGCAGATTGCCGACGCGCACCCGGACGTACTCGTTCTCGCCGCAGGAGTGTCTCTTTGGAAGAACTCCGACGACGACTACGAACGAGAGACCGAACTCGTCCAGAAAATCAACAAACGGTGCGTGCTCGAAGGCCGGACGCTGGTGTTCCTGTCGACCGCGTCAATGAGCATGTACGGCGCACCCGGTTGCAGCGGACGAGAAGACGAGGAAATCGTCCCGGTCACTCCTTACGGCTGGCACAAGCTGAAACTGGAGCAGCTCGTCCGGGATTCAGGGGTCAAACACCTCATCCTCCGGCTCGGCTATGTCGTCGGGCCCGGCGGCCCGGCCAACCGCCTGATGCCCGCACTGATCGATCAGATGACGTCGGGCAGTGTCACGGTCTATCGCCAGGCCAGGCGCGACATCATCTACGTCGACGACTGGGTGTCGCTCCTCGACAAGATCCTCACCGCGGGCATCACCCACGAGGTGCTCAACATGGCCTCGGGGCAGTCGGTGCCGATCAGCCTGATCCTTGACCACCTGGAGCACCGCCTTGGGCTCGCTCCCAAACGGAACGTCATCGACGAGGGCACGGAGCACTGGATCTCCGTCGAGAAGCTGCGCCGTGTGCTGCCGTCCGTCACCGACGAGGACTACGGCCCCGAGTATTACCGCTCGGTCATCGACCGCTATCTCGAGTCGACGGGCTTGCTCGGCGACGGCTCGCCGGCCTCCGGCCGCCGGTAGGCGGCCCCTTCGCGGTCTCCGCGGGTGCCCGGGCGGGAACGTGCGCGCGGACGGAGTCCCCATCCGCGGAGCCGCTGTCCTCATCCGCGGAGCCGGGTGTCCGCGTCCCCGGTCGCGGTGAACAGTGACTCCGTTCCGCGAGAGCGGCGAAGCCCGCCGGTGAGGGCCGTCCGGCGTCGCCGGGCGCGCCCTCATTGGCATGCGGGGTCGCATTCCCCCAGCACGTGGACGCCGAGCCACACAGGGTCTTGCCACGCGGGCGGGCCGGCCGAGCTTCGCGGCGAACGCGGGAACGAGGCCCGGCCCGGAGACCGGCGCTCTCAAGGCTCATGCCGTACTCGGCGGGTGAGAGCGAGGGCGGTGAGGTGTGCCGGACGCGAGAGCCGCCCTGCTCCGACTCCCCGCAGACGAGCTGCGCACGTCCTTGAACGCCGGAAGTACGACTCCCGCGTTCAAGGACGTGCGCAGCATCGCCGTGGCGTGCACCCTGGCTCCCGCTGGAGGACGGCGGCGTGTGCCGGAGTCACGCGGGCTGTCACGCCCCGCATGGTGAGGCCGATCGCCGTCCTCCCCCTCCCCTAGCCCGTCAGGCGCCGGAGACCGCCGCGTCGCGGTGTTCGGCCGTGAGGCGCTCAAGCTCGGGCACGAAGTCGCTCGGGCTGGGCATGCTCATGGCCTCGTCCCGGAGCTTGGCGGCGTTCTCCTTGTAGGACGGCTGCTCAAGCAGGGCCAGCAGCTTCGTGCGCACCGTGTCCGTGCTCACGTCGCCCTTCTCCATGCTCATCCCCGCGCCGGCCGCGGCCAGCCGCCGCGCGCGCATCGCGTCGTCGAACATGAAGGGCAGGATGAGCTGCGGCACACCCCGCACCAGCGTGGTCATGAAGGTGCCCCCGCCGCCGTGGTTGATCACCGCCGAGCAGGTCGGCGCCAGAGCGTCCAGCGGCACGAACGGCACCAGCCTGGTGTTGTCCGGCACGGCCGTGAGCTTGGCCTGCTCCTCCTCCGGCAGCGTCGCCACGACCTCGATGTCGAGGTCGGCGACGGCATCGAGAACGTTCTGTACGGAGATCGGCAGGTTGCCCACGCGTTCGGTCGCCGAGGTGCCGAGCGTGATGGCCACGCGCGGGCGCTCCGGATCCTCACGCAGCCACCTCGGCAGCTCGGCGACCCCGTTGTAGGGCACGTAACGCATCGACTGGTACTTCACGTCGACGTCGAACCGCAACCGCACCGAGGGGGGCAGGCAGTCGATGGTGAAGTGCCCGCTGGCCATGTCCTCGGAGAAGGACGCTCCGAACCTCTCGGCTCTGTTGTCGATCCAGCGCCGCAGAGCGTCCTGCCGCACATCCTGCTTTTCATTGACAAACTGCATGTAGCGCGCCCGCATCATGGCAAACAGGTCGATGCTCCACAGGAAGCGAGCATGCGCCGCGCCACACACCTTGGCCGCGATGGCGCCGGCGAAGGTGACCGGTTCCCAGATCACCAGATCCGGCTTCCACTGCTGGGCGAACTCCGTGAGCTGGCCGATCATCGGATCGTTGACGACCCGCGCCCACCAGGGCACGAACAGATCGCCGTAACCGCTCTTCACGTAGTCCCAGGTGAGCTTCTCCTCGCGGGTTTCCGCGAAGTCGAAGTCGAAGTCCGCCCCGGGATCATGGCCGTGGTCGAGCTTGTGCAGAATGTGGTCCTTGCCGACGGGGACCGCGATGAGTCCCGCGCGGGTGATGACGTCGGTCAGTTCGGGCTGGCTGGCGACCCGGACCTCGTGACCCGCGTTCTGCATGGCCCACGCCAACGGCACCATGCCGAGGAAGTGCGCCTTCTCAGCATAAGCTGTGAATAGTACTCGCATTCAGATTCCTATCCCTGCTGTCCTTCATCGAGGGGCCCGAACACCTGACCGCTCAGGTAGTCCACGGCGTCGGGGTAGGTGTACGGCTGCATGAAGCCGCCGGCGCGGACGTCGCGGTAGAGCCGCGACAGCGGATTGGACCCGGAATACGACGCGCCGCCGACCACCGTGAGGCAATCGGAGACGATCGCCGGAGCCAGCCGGTTGACCATCAGCTTCGCGCATTGGAACGGCGTCATCATCTGAAGGCCGCGCTCCGCCGGATCGGTCACCTCGTCATAGGCGAGGGCGTCGGCGACCGCGAGGGCGCCGGCGACCGAGGAGCGCAGGGTGAACAGCCGGGCGTCCATTTCGGCCACCAGCGTCCGCACCGCGCCCGAGGTCACCTTGCCGCGCCGCTTGAGCTGACCGACCGCCAGGTCGCGCGCGGCCTGGGCGACGCCCGTGTAGATCCCCAGCATCGCGATGGAGCTGACCGTCTGCCCCGCGAGAATGGCGATGTTCCGCTCACCCGCGACCTCGCGCAGGAGGACGTCCTCCGGCGCGATCGGGCAGTTGTCGAAGACGATGTCGACGGTGCCCGAGGCGCGCATGCCGAGGCCGTCCCAGTTGTCGAGCACCGTCAGGCCGGGCGACTGCCTGGGCAGGACGGCGAGCGCGTAGCGGGGAGGACCGTCGGGGACGTGGGCGCGTGCGTAGATGGCGAAGTCCGTGGCGATCGGCGCGAGGCTCACCAAGGTCTTACGTCCGGACAAGGTCCAGCCGCCCCCCTCGGCGGGGAGCAGCGTCGTGACGATGCCGCCCTTGGGGGCGTCCTTGACGCCCGTGCAGACGACCGCGCCTTCCGTGCCCATCTTGCGCAGGACCCGTTCGGCGAGCGACCGCGCGACCGACGACCCCCTCCGCCATTCGTAGGCCAGTGTCAGGCCGCGGCTGAGCTGCATATGCAGGGCCAGCGCTGTGGAGGCGTCGGCTTCGGCGACCTTCATGAGCACAAGAGCGACGTCGTGCATGCACCCGACGCCGAACCCACCGAACTCGGTGGGGACCGTCCCGCCCATGACGCCGTCCTTGCGTAACCCTTCGAAGACGGCGGCCGGAAAGGTGCCCTGCCTGTCGTTCTCCGCAGCCACCGCACCGATCGCGGGAAGATGCGTCGTGACGATGTCCAGCAGGTCGCGGCCTTCCGGGGTGATCGGCTCGCGAAGCGACCCCACGATCGGCGATTTCTCGATCTGCAGTGTCATTCTGTTCTCATCCCACTTCCCTCCGGTGCGAACCGGCCTGTAGATCTGCGCCACCGAATACGATGTCCATTCGGCGGCCGCATGACAAGAGATCGGACATAATCCGAGCGGCCCGGGATTCCTAAATAATCCTGCCCCGGTCAATAGCGATCCGGGGTGCCGGGCCACGCCCGATCGGCAGATTTTATGGAATCGTTTCGCACACGGGGCGCGCATCGGGAATGGCTTGACTGTCCGAGCACGTCAGAACTAGCGTCTGTCCCGCTGGCGAGACGGTTCGAGTTTCCCTCGGCACCGAGATTAGCCAGATCCACTCGAGCGAATATGAAGGTGGATGACAGTGCTCTTTCCGCATGTCAAAACCGGCAGGACGCTGCTCCGGCCGGCCGATCCGCCAGACGGGGTCACCGTCTACGAACTCCTCCAGAAAGCCGGTCTGGAGAATCTCTCCTCGGCGGAGTTGTTCGCGATGATGCACCTGAGCGACATCTCCGCCAAATTCATGGTCGAACGCCGCGAGAACGGCAGGACGGTTGGCTTCGCCTCATTACACCACCTCGACCAGGCGGGCGGACACGTTCAGGCGAGCGTGGTAACCGACGAGAGCGCGGCGTCGGACGGCACGGCGGAGGAGGCGACCATGCTCGTCGTCAACTACGCCTTTGCCATGTGGAATATCAGGAAGGTCTACTTCTGGACGGCGGACACCGGCTTCGAGGCCCGTAGTGCCTTTCTCAAGCCGGCCCACGAGGCGACGCTCTCAGAGCATCTGTATGACCGCGGGCAGCTTCGTGACCTCTATATCTCCGCCGTCTACCGGGAGCAGTGGGTGCCTGAGGGCCCGCGAACCCTGGCACGGCTTGTGCAGACCCCGCTCGGCTCGGCCGAGGACCAGACAGACCGGCCCCGCATGGAAGGACACTGATCGAGATGGTCGTGGCGAACGTCAAGAAGGAAGTCCAGGACAGCGTTGAGCGGGAGGCGCTCAAGATCCTTCTCTTCAGCAACGAGGAGATGGCGGCGAACGAGATGCTGGACCTGGGCGATATCCCAGAGCTCACCGATCTCGGGGGGCTCGACTCCTTCTCTTACGTGCTGCTGGTCCTGGCCCTGGAAGACAAGTACGGCATACCACTACTTGATGAGATGGCCGCGTTTTCCGGCAAGACATTCGCCGAACTAGCCGATTTCATCGTTGAACGGCTTCCTAAACAAGAGGCCGGCTCATAACCTCGGACTACCTCGAATGGCACCAAGTTTTACGCCGCAGCCGTCTAGAACCTGTCTAGAAACGGTCGCTAACCGCTAGGGCAGAATCACTCCTTGATGACGGTTGATCGAGCGAAGGATGTGAGACCATGCCCAAGGGGAACGGTCACCAGCACCTAGCGGCTACGGACCGCAACCCGATCGAGCCCATCCACAACAATCGCCTCTCATTAAACGGCCCCGGCTTGACCAGACGGACCGCGCTCGCTCTGCCCGTCGGCATGCCGATCGCCGAGTGGAGTCGTTTGGGGCGGCAGATATTCATCATTTCGGACTCTTCCGCGTGGTGGCTCGGCGACTGGCTCATCTACGGGCAGGCGCAATACCCCGACAGATACAAGCGTGCGGTGGCCGAGACGTCGCTCGACTACCAGACGCTGCGCAACTACGCCTGGGTGGCCAGGCAGTTCAGCGTGCCGCGGCGGCGGGACAAGCTCAGCTTCCAGCACCACGCCGAGGTCGCGAGCCTGCCGGAGGCGGAGCAGGAGAGCTGGCTCAACAAGGCCGAGAGGTTCAAGTGGTCTCGGAACGAACTGAGGCGGCGCATCAAGGCCGGCCGCACCGTCGGCCAGAGCGCCGTGGAGGTCACTCACATCCAGATGAGTGTCATAGCTCCGCAGAAGGAACTCTGGCAAGAGGCGGCCAAGACCCACGAGCAGGATCTGCTGACCTGGATCATCTCCATCCTGGACAACGCCGCCAGGTCGACGCTGGATGTGAAGGACGGCTACCCACAGCTGAACGGCGGCTCAGCTCCCGGACCTGTGAGGGAGATCGCCCAGGCCGACAGTAAGCACTAAGCACAGGAGGGCAGGAGAGAAGAGATGAGCACGGATATCGGCGTTTCGCAGGACAGCGACACCACCATCCAGGGACCGGTATCCGGCGCATCGTCCGACCACCGCCCGCCGCGCCATCTCGGGGACGCGGTCCGATACTTCGCAGAGGTGTCCGGGAACTCCCCCGCTGTCACGTTCCTGGACTACGGGATCAGGCGTGGGAGCGGCACTCGCGAGGGCGGCACGGCGACCACGCTGACCTACGCCCAACTCGACCGGCGGGCCCGCGCCGTAGCGGCGGAACTCCAGTTTCGGTGCGCCCCCGGTGCCCGGGTGGCGGTGCTCTGCCGTCAGGGGCTCGACTATGTCGTGGCGTTCCTCGCCTGCGACTACGCGGGAGTCGTGGCGGTTCCCCTCTACGCCCCCGAGAGCATGCGTGCGAACGACCGGCTGTCGTCGGCCATGGGCGACTGCCTTCCCACCTGCGTTCTCACCACGACCACCGCGCACACGGCGGTGGCGGGGGTGCTCGATCGGATGGACCGCAAGCCCTCTCATGTGATCGACGTGGACGTGGTCGCGGCAGGCTCAGGCGCGGCCTGGCGGAGACGTGATCTCCCGCCGGGATCGCCCGCCTGCCTGCAATACACCTCCGGCTCCACTCGGACACCCGCGGGTGTCCGAGTCACCCGGGAGAACATGGCGGTCGCAGTGGAGCAGCTCTACGCTCACTTTCCCGCGGCCACCGTGGTGTCCTGGCTCCCGTTCTTCCATGACTTCGGGTTGATCTGCGGGATCGTGGCGCCGCTCAGCGCCGGCGCCCACGCGGTCCACCTCAGTCCGATGGCCTTCATTCAGGACCCGTCTCGCTGGCTGCGCGCGATCAGCGACCACCGGGCCGACTGGAGCGTAACCCCTCCCTCCACACTGCTGCACTGCGTGCGCCGCGTCACCGAGGAACAGAAACGCACCCTGGACCTTAGCTGCCTGCGCACGATCAGCGTCGCCGCCGAGCCGGTGTACGCCGAGGTGACCGAGGCGTTCGCCGCCGCGTTCGCCTCGTGCGGGATGGCGCCGGCGGTCCCGACGCCCTGCTATGGCCTTGCCGAGGCCACCCTTCCGGTCACCGGCACCCCGGTGGGTGAGGGAGTGACCGATCGCCACATCGATCGTGTCGCGCTGGGCGAGGGGCGGGCCGTCCTGTGCGCGGCGGGCGCCCCCGGGGCTGTTCGCCTCGTCGACTGCGGCCCGCCGCACGCCGGGGTCACCGTACGGATCGTCGATCCCGGTGACAACCGTGCCAAGCGGGAGGGCGAGGTCGGGGAGATCTGGGTGAGCGGGCCGAATGTCGCCGACGGTTACTGGGGGCGGCCGGAGCGATCGGCCGAGGTGTTCGCCGGGCGTCTTCTGAACCCGGACGGCACCGAGAGTGAGGGCTCGTGGTTGCGGACCGGCGACCTGGGCTTCCTGCTCGACGGCCGGCTTCACGTGGCGGGACGGGTCAAAGACCTGATCATCATCCGCGGCCGGAACCACTATCCGGAGGACATCGAGTCGACGGTTCTCGCGGCGAGCCCCGTCGACTCGGCAGCCGCGTTCGCCGTCAAGGCCGGCGGTGGCGACGCGGATGCGGGAACCGGAGGTGCGGAACACCTGATCGTCCTCATCGAGAGCACGAGGGAGACCCTCGACGCAGGCGAGGACGAGCGGCGAGAAATCGTTCAGTCTCTGCGCAGTGAGATCTCACGCCATCACGGCCTGATCGCGCATGACGTCATTATGGTGCGCCGTGGCGCGCTGCCGCGGACGACGAGCGGGAAGGTCCGGCGCGGCGCCTGCCGCGAGATGTACCTCCGCGGCGAGTTCGGCCAGGGCGGTCGCTGACCATACGGCTCACCCGCTTACGGATTTGCGGAGGTGACGCACGACCATGACTCTTCATGTCTGGGATTACCGGCAGGAATATGAGAACGAGCGAGACGACATCCTCGATGCCGTGGATTCGGTCTTCCGCTCGGGTCAGCTCGTTCTCGGGCAGAGTGTGCGAGGCTTCGAACAAGCCTTCGCCGATTATCACGGCGTCGCGCATTGCGCGAGCGTCGACAACGGGACCAACGCGCTCGTGCTCGGGCTTCAGGCGCTCGGCGTCGAGCGCGGCGACGAAGTGATCACCGTGTCCAACACGGCGGCGCCCACCGTCGTGGCGATCGACGCGGTCGGCGCGGTCCCGGTCTTCGTCGACGTCCACCCGGACACCTATCTGATGGACGTCGCCCAGGTCGAGGCGGCCATCACCGAGCGCACACGCTGCCTGCTACCCGTGCATCTGTACGGCCAGTGCGTCGACATGGAGCCGCTGCTCGCCTTGGCGGCCCGGCACGACCTGGCGGTCCTGGAGGACTGCGCGCAAGCGCACGGGGCGAGGCACCACGGCCGGATCGCCGGCTCGATGGGCCACGCCGCGGCGTTCTCCTTCTATCCGACCAAGGTTCTCGGCGCTTACGGCGACGGCGGGGCGGCGATCACCTCCGACCCCAAGGTGGACGCCAATCTGCGGCGGCTGCGCTACTACGGGATGGAGGAGCGCTACTACGTGGTCCGGACGCCCGGCCACAACAGCCGCCTCGACGAGGTGCACGCGGAGGTGCTCCGGCGCAAGCTCACCAGGCTCGACGACTACATCGCCGGGCGCCGGGCCGTGGCGGCGCGTTATGCCGAGGCGCTCGCCGACACCGACATCGTGCTCCCCGCGACGGCGCCCGGCAACGACCACGTCTACTACGTCTACGTCGTCCGGCACCCGGCGCGAGACAAGATCATCGAGTCGCTCAAGTCGTATGGCATCGCCCTCAACATCAGCTACCCGTGGCCTGTGCACACCATGAGCGGCTTCGCCCACCTGGGCTACGCGGAAGGTGCGTTCCCGGTCACCGAGGCCGCGGCGAAGGAGATCTTCTCCCTCCCGATGTATCCGTCGCTGACGATCAGCGATCAGGACAAGGTGATCGGCGCGCTCCGCGACGTGCTGGCGAACCTGTGACGGGCGTGTAGACCGATGCGCGTCGTGTTCGCCACCCATGCGGAATGGACACACTTCAGCGGCATGGTCCCGCTCGCATGGGCTCTGCACAACGCGGGGCACGAGGTGCGGGTCGCCAGCCAGCCGGCGATGACCGGCCACGTCACACGAGCCGGCCTGACCTCGGTGCCCGTCGGCGGCAACCACAACCTGGGCATGTTGCTGAAGTTCGCCGACACCCTCGACCCGGACGCACCACCGCCGTTCGACTTCACCGAGGACCGGCCGGAGAAGCTCACCTGGGACTACCTCACGGCGGGATTCGGCGACGAGGTGGTTCCCTGGTGGTGGCGGGTGATCAACGATCCCATGATCGGCGAGCTGACGGAGTTCTGCCGGCAGTGGCGGCCCGACCTCGTGATCTGGGAACCGATCACCTTCGCGGGGCCGATCGCGGCCAAGGCCTGCGGTGCCGCACACGTGCGGTTCGTGTGGAGCGCCGATCTCTTCGGCGCCATGCGCGGCCGCTATGTGCAGGTCCGGGACCGGCAGCCGCCGGACGCCCGCGAGGACGCCCTCGCGCGGTGGATCGGCCTGCGCGGGGAGAAGTACGCGGGGGTCGAGTTCTCCGAGGACATGACCACAGGCCAGGCGACGATCGACTACACCCCGCCGTCCCTGCGCCTGGACGTCGATCTCGACTACGTCCCGCTGCGGTTCACTCCGTACACCGGACGGTCCGTCGTGCCGGATTGGCTCCGCGCTCCCCCGGAGCGCCCCCGCGTCTGCCTCACCCTCGGCACGTCGGCGGTCGGTCACCACGACGCCTTCAAGGTCTCCGTCCAGGACGTCCTCACCTCGCTGGGCGAGCTCGACGTCGAGGTCGTCGCCACCCTCCCCCGATCTCAGGCGGAACGACTCACCGGCGTCCCGCCCAACACGACGATCGCTGACTTCGTCCCGCTCAACGTGCTCCTGCCCACGTGCTCGGCGGTCATCAACCACGGCGGTCCCGGCACGGTGTTCACCGCACTGACGTACGGCGTGCCGCAGCTTGTCCTGCCGAGCGTGTTCGACGAGCTGATCCTCGCGCGGCGGCTCGCCGAGCACGGGGCCGGCCTGACGATCGCCCCCGATGCGGCCAAGGGGACGCTGATCGCCGATCACGTGCGGCGGCTGCTGAACGAACCGTCGCTGCGCGCGGGCGCCGCGAGGATCCGCGGCGAGATGCTCGCCATGCCTTCACCCGCCGCCCTGGTGCCGACGTTGGAGCGGCTGGTCGCCGATCACCGTGGCATCAGCGGCGTTCCGGCTTACCCCACTCGTGGCCTCCCGGCACACACCACTCACCGATGAGGGAGTCATGCGCGTCCTGTTCGTCTCTTATGCAGAGAAAACACATTTCATTGGGATGGTGCCGCTGGCGTGGGCCCTGCACAACGCGGGCCACGAGGTGCGTGTCGCCAGCCACCCGGAGCTGACCAGCACCATCACCCACGCCGGGCTGACCGCTGTGCCCGTCGGTAAAGATCACCATCTGACCCGGGTCCTGGACATCTGCCGGCAACTCGGCGACGAGTATGACTTCGACATGGCCGAGAACCGGCCCGAGCACCTTCCCTGGGATCACCTGAAGCCGAGGTACCGGGGCTTCGTGGTGTGGTGGGCCCGCCTCGTGAACGATTCGATCCTCAAGGACGTGACCGACTTCAGCCTGTATTGGCGGCCCGATCTGGTGATCTGGGAGCCGGTCACGTTCGCCGGGCCGATCGCGGCCAAGGCGGTAGGCGCGGCGCACGCGCGGTTCATGTGGGGACTCGACGTGTTCGCCAGAATCCGCAGTCACTACCTGCGGGTGGGAGCCGAGCAGCCGCCGGCCCAGCGGCAGGACAGCCTGGCCGACTGGATCAACGCACGCGGCGAGCAATACGGCGTGGAGTTCAGCGAGGACATGAGCACCGGGCACTTCACCCTCGACTACACCCCGCCCTCCATGCGCTTCGACCTCGACTACCATCACGTGCCGCTGCGCTATGTCCCCTACAACGGCACCGGCACCGTGCCCGACTGGCTCCGCACCCCGCCCAAGCGGCCCCGCGTCTGCCTCACCCTCGGCACCTCCGCCACCGAACGGCTCGACGGCTACAGCGTCCCCATCCAGGACATCCTCACCTCCCTGGGCGACCTCGACATCGAAGTCGTCGCCACCATCCCGGACGCCCAGCGGGACCAGCTCACCCACGTCCCGGACAATGTCAGGACCGTTCCGTTCGTTCCTCTCAGTGCTCTGGTGCCCACCTGCTCGGCGGTCATCCACCACGGTGGCGGCGGCTCCTTCTCCACCAGTTCGATCAACGGTGTCCCGCAGCTCGTGCTCGCCAACATGGTGGACGCTCCCATCAAGGGCCAGATGCTGCACGATCGCGGCGCGGGGATCTTCATCCCGTCCGAGCAGGCCACCGGCCCCGCCGTGCGGGAGGCCCTCCACCGGCTGCTCACCGAGCCCTCCTACCGCCGCGACGCCGGACGCCTCCGCGAGGAGATGTTCGCCATGCCCTCCCCGGCCGACGTCGTTCCCGAGCTGGAAAAGCTCGCCTTCGAATATCGCGCTGCCCCGGCACAGGCCGCTCATCGTTGAGGGAGACCATGCGCATCCTGTTCACCTCATACGCCGATAAATCGCATTTTCTGGGCATGGCGCCGCTGGCGTGGGCCCTGCACATCGCGGGGCACGAGGTGCGGGTCGCCAGTCAGCCCGAGCTGACCGGCACCATCACCCACGCCGGGCTGACCGCCGTGCCCGTCGGCACCGACCACCGGCTGCGCCGCATCTCGGCCATGGTGAAGGAGAAGGGGGCGGGGCTCCCGGCGTTCGAGCTGGCCGACGTCAGGCCGGAGAAGCTCACCTGGGAGTACCTGTCGTGGGGGTACCGGTCGCTGGTGCCCTGGTGGTGGCGGGTGATCAACAATCCCATGATCGCCGACCTGACCGACTTCTGCCGGTATTGGCGGCCGGATCTGGTGATCTGGGAGCCGATCTCCTTCGCCGGGCCGATCGCGGCCAAGGCGTCAGGCGCGGCGCACGCACGGTTCATGTGGGGACTCGACGTGTTCGCCCGGATGCGGGCCCACTATGTGCGGCTGCGGGACGAACAGCCCGAGCAGCGGCGCGAGGACAGCCTGGCCGAGTGGATCGGGTCACAGGGCGCGCAGTTCGGCGTCGAGTTCACCGAGGACATGACCACCGGGCACTTCACCCTCGACTACACCCCGCCCTCCATGCGCTTCGACCTCGACTACCATCACGTGCCGCTGCGCTATGTCCCCTACAACGGCACCGGCACCGTGCCCGACTGGCTCCGCACCCCGCCCAAGCGGCCCCGCGTCTGCCTCACCCTCGGCACCTCCGCCACCGAACGGCTCGACGGCTACAGCGTCCCCATCCAGGACATCCTCACCTCCCTGGGCGACCTCGACATCGAAGTCGTCGCCACCATCCCCGACGCCCAGCGGGACCAGCTCACCCACGTCCCGGACAACGTCAGGACCGTTCCGTTCGTCCCCCTCAGCGTCCTTGTCCCCACCTGCTCCGCCGTCATCCACCACGGCGGCGGCGGCTCCTTCTCCACCAGCTCACTTCACGGCGTCCCCCAGCTTGTCCTGGCCGACATGATGGACGCCCCCGTCAAAGGGCAGCTGCTGCACGACCGCGGCGCCGGGATCTTCATCCCCTCCGGCCAGGCGGCCGGCCCCGCCGTACGCGACGCCGTCCGCCGGCTGCTCACCGACCCCTCCCACACCCGCGAAGCCGGCCGCCTTCGCGACGAGATGCTCGCCATGCCCTCCCCCGCCGACATCATCCCCGAACTGGAAAAACTCGCCATCGCCCACCGCTCGTAAACGGTGGGCGATGGCGAGTGACTCCGGTCAGACGACGTGAACCTCGGGCACATAGCGGATCCACTTGCCGCCGGCGGCGCGGAACTCGTGCTCCTTGGCCATGATCTCGTCGGCGTGGTTCCAGGCGAACAGCAGGGCGTAGTCCGGGTAGGGGTCGCGGAAGGCCTCAGGCCCGCGCACCGGGATGTGGACACCCGGGGTGAGCCGTCCCTGCTTGGCCTCGGTCGTGTCACACACGAACGACACCAGGTCCGGATTTATCCCGCAAAAGTTGGTCACGGTGGCGCTCTTCGCGGTCGCGCCGTAGCCGACGACCGTCTTGCCCTCGGCCTTGGCCCGCTGGAGCACTTCGCGCAACTGCTCGCGGATCGTCTCGACTCGCCTGGCGAAGCCCAGCAGCGTGTCACGGCCGGACAGCGCGCGTGCCTCCTCCTCCGCCAGCAGCTCCGCGACCGCGGGCGCCGGGGTGCGCTGCCCCGCAGGAGCCAGCGTGTAGCGCACCTCGCCGCCGTGCACCGGGATCCGCTCGACGTCGACCAGGTCGAGGCCGAAACGCCGGGCCATCGACCGCACCGACGTGGCGGTGAAGAAGTAGAAGTGCTCGTCGTAGATCTGGTCGAAGGACGCCCGCTCCACGATGTCGCCGAAGTAGGGGTCCTCGAACACGAACACACCGGACGGCTTGAGCAGCGCCGTCACCCCGCGGAGCACGGACTCCATGTAGGGAATGTGGCAAAGTGTGTTGGCCGCGTAGATGACGTCGGCCGGCCCCTTCCCGTCCCGGATGTCGTTCGCGGTCGACTCCTCGAAGAAGTCCTTGCGCACCTCGATCCCCTTGGCCCTGGCCAGCTCGGCCACACCGCCCGAGGGCTCCACCCCGAGGTGCCGGACCCCGGCGTCGGCGACAGTCTTGAGCATGACGCCGTCGTTGCAGCCGAGCTCGACGATGAACGGGTCGGGCCCGCCGAGCTCGGTGGCCAGGAACCGCTTCGCCAGCTCCTCGAAGTGCGAGCGCATCACCGAGGAGCCGGAGGAGAGGTACGGATAATCCTCGTGGAACATGTGCGTGCGGGGAACCTCTTCCATCAGCTGCACCATCGCGCAGGACGCACATATTCCCACCGCGAGACGGAAGAAGAACTCGTTTTCCAGCTCGTCGGGTCGGACGAAGCGGTCAGAAAGCGGCTGGCGACCGAAATCAAAGAATTCTTCCACGGCGCCATCGCAAATGCGGCACCGAGTCGTATGGGTCATTGCGAGCTCCTCGGATGCATCTCACCGGGACCGGCACCACGGGATGCGCGTGCTCAAAGTCCGGGGTTGTCTTCAACATACACGAGCCCAGTCCACGGGCTAAGTAGCGATTTCTAAGGATTTCTCGGAAGGGGCGACTCCATGCTTGCGAAGGCACGAATCCCGTCCACCAATCTCGCCTGTGCGAGCATTGATTCCGCCCCCAATCCACCCCCCTTTCCCTCACGCACGGCCTGGGCGAAGGCGTCGAGGGCGTTGACGAACTGACCGTCGGCGTCGAGAGTGATTTCCTCGACGTGGTCCTGCCGTTCGATCCGCACCACAGGCCGCAGCGTGTCGGGCGGCGTGAACGCCCGGTTCACGGTGAGCGTGCCCTTCTCCCCCCACAGCGTGTAGACGCTGCGGTAGGAGTGCCGGAAACCGAAGCCGATCTGGGCCGTGAGGCCCTCGGCGGAGGCGAACAGCGCGGCGCCCCCGACGTCCACCCCGCCGGGGCGGTCGTGGGTCAGGGACGCCCCGCGGACCTCAAGCTCCGGGCCGAGAAAGAGCTGCGCCGCCCGGATCGGGTAGACCCCCACCTCCAGCAGCGCGCCGCCGCCGAGCTCAGGCCGAGCGCGAAAGTCCTCGACGGCCCGCGGCGGGATGCCGAAGTCGCTGGTGAACGCCCGCAACTCCCCGACGGCCCCTTCTGCGAGCAGCCGGTGCACGGTCGCGTGCTGCGAATGCGCGGTGAACGTGAGATTCTCCGCCAGCGTCAAGCCGAGCGTCTCCGCCGCCTCCACCAGCGCCTCGGCCTCCGCATGACCGGTGGCCAGCGGCTTTTCCGCGAGCACGTGTTTGCCGGCCGCCAATGAGCGCTCCACCCACTGCCGCCGCAGGCCCGTCGGCAGCGGAATATAGACGGCTTCCACATCGTCGCGCTCCAGCAGGCCGTCGTAGCCGACGACGGGGTCGCACCCGAACCGCCGGGCGAATCGCTCCGCCTTGCCCGCGTCGCGGCTGGCCACGGCGAGCAATTCGACGTTGCGGCTCGCCAGCATGGCGGGCACGGTGCGCCGCCAGGCGATGTCCGCCCCTGAGATCACGCCCATGCGGACGGGTTCAACCTTCACGAGGTCCCCTCTCTAAAGGCTCCGCAGACAGGCGATCAGCGTGCGTGCCTGCACGTTCAAGTAGTAACTGTGCCGAAGCAAGCCGGTGAGCTGCGCGACCGTCATCCACCGGTGGCCGGGCGGGACGTCGAGGGGGAAATCCTCGTCCGTCTCGATCACGAGATATCTGCTGACGGCGTGCAGGAACCGCCCTCCCTCCTCCGACAGCCGCGCCTCATATCTGATCTTGCCCGCGTCCGCGGCCAGCACATAGTCCAGGAAGGCCGGCCGCTCCCCGCCGGCGTAGTTCTCCGGTGTGCACTGCACGGTCGGCCCGAGTTCCACCACGTCCAGCAGGCCGGGCTCCAGCCGGGCCTGGACCAGCAGGTGGAGCACCCCGCCGATCGTCTTGGTGAGGAAGGCGGCCACGCCGTGGCCCACCGGCACGAAGAGCGGCTGCGTCCACTGCCGCACCTCCCGGTTCCCGGCCTGTACGGCGACCGCCGCGACCTTGAAGTATTTGCCGTCCTCATGGGTGATCTCCCGCTCGGAACGGCTCCAGCCGGGAATCCCGCCAAGGCCCACACGCCGGCGTTCCACCAGGGGCCGCGTGCGGGCCTCGGTGAACCAGCTCTGGTTCTCCTCGGCCGAGTGAAGTCCCCGGACGTCCTCCCGCGACGAGCGCACAAGCGCGTCGTGAAACTCGCTCCCACCGCCCGGCGCGGAGGCGGGCACGGGAAAGGGCAGGCAGGCGAGCACCGTGCGCGAATCCATGTTGATCAGGTTGTCGACGCGCAGCAGTTCGTGGAGCTGGCCGAGCGTGAGCCAGCAGAATCCGTCGCGGGCGGGCACGTCGTCGTCGACCAGGACCACGATGTTCCTGTTGCGCTTGCACCAGAACCACGAGCCGTGCTCCGACTGGAGCACGTCGAGGATGACGCGGCCCGGTCTCGGCTCGATGAAGTAGTCCAGATAGGGCACGTTGGCGCCGCGGTGCACCCCGATGTAGTTGCTGTGGGTGGCCTGCACCGTCGGCGAGAGCTGGACGGAGTTGATGTTGCCTGGCTCCATCTTGCCCTGCATCAGAAAGTGCAGCACGCCGTCGATCTCCTTGGCCAGCAGGCCGAGGATGCCGACTTCGGGCTGATCGATGATCGGCTGTGACCAGGCCAGGAAGGGCTCGCTGCGCATGGTCACGGCCAGCCCCTCGACGCTGAAGAAGCGCCCGCTGCGGTGCCCGAGGTTGCCTGTGGCCGGGTCGAAATCCCACCCCTCGAGTTCGGCGAACGGGATCCTTTCCACATCGGCCCGAGCCGTGTGCAGTTGCCGCGCATACCATTCCTCGAACTCCGCGAGCGGCACGACGGAGCTGTCCCCGGCCAATGCCGACTTCACCAGCAGGCGCCCGAACTCCTCATTCTCCACGCCCGGCGGATCTGATAGAAGGGCAGGTTTCCTCATAAACGGCATCTCCGATCTGTTCGGCGGGCGACGTCCACCGCGGATGCACAGTAGAGGCGATGATCAATCGTCCTTGACCATCAGGCGCTCCAGAAATAGCGTTTGTCCCGCTGGCGAGACGGAGCACGTTCTCCGCTAATTGTACGGAAAACAATGCACGGGACGGCAGAGAACGGCGCCCCACTAAAGGAAGGCGAAGGGTCTGTGAATTCTTCTTCGAATGCCGGCGGCGGGAGCCCCACCGTCGGCAGGGTGGAACCGTGCCACATCATCGACCTCAAGGAGATCAGCGATCAACGCGGACATCTCTGCGTCGTCCAGAGCGGCAAGGAGATCGACTTCGACATCAAGCGCGCCTACTACATGTACGGCATGCCGGAGGGAGCCGCCAGAGGCGCGCACGGTCACCGCAGGCTCCGGCAGATCATCATCGCCGTGCACGGCCGGTTCGAGGTCGTCGTGGACGACGGCTTCTCCCAGGCCACGTTCGTGCTGGACCACCCCAGCAAGGGTCTCTACATGGGCCCGATGGTCTGGCGGGACATGATTAATTTCGCGCCGGGCACGGTGGGGTTGTGGCTGGTGTCCGACGTCTACGACGAGGGGGACTACTACCGCGACCGGGAAGAGTTCCTCCGCGACGCGCGAGCACTCGCGTGAAGATCCCCTTCCTCGACCTCAAGGCCCCCTACGAGGAACTCCGGGCCGACATCGACGCCGCCGTCCAGCGTGTGCTCTCCTCCGGCTGGTATCTCCTCGGCGCCGAGGTGACCGCGTTCGAGCAGGAGTTCGCGGCCTACTGCGAAACCGACCACTGCGTGGCCGTCGGCAGCGGCCTCGACGCGCTCGAACTCACGCTCCTCGCACTGGACATCGGCGCCGGCGACGAGGTGATCGTGCCGGCGCACACCTTCATCGCGACCTGGCTCGCGGTCTCGGCCACCGGGGCGCGTCCCGTGCCGGTCGAACCCGACGAGCACACCTTCACCATCGACCCGGCGCGCATCGAGGCGGCGGTCACCCCCCGCACCAAGGCGATCATGCCGGTCGACCTCTACGGCCATCCCTGCGACCTGGACGCCCTTGAGGCCATCGCCGTACGGCACGGCCTGCACGTCGTCGAGGACGCGGCACAGGCGCACGGGGCCCGCTATCGCGGCAGGCGCATAGGGTCCCGCTTCACCTCGGCCTTCAGCTTCTACCCCGGCAAGAACCTCGGCGCGCTCGGCGACGGCGGAGCCGTGGTGACCCGTGACGCCGCCCTGGCGGAGCGGCTGCGGCTGCTCCGCAACTATGGCTCGCGGGTCAAATACGAACACGAGATCCAGGCGACCAACTCACGGCTCGACGAGCTCCAGGCCGCCGTGCTGCGCGTCAAACTCGCCCACCTGGACGAGTGGAACACCCGCCGCACCCACGTCGCCGACCGCTACCTCAAAGAACTCGCCGGCGTCGACGAGCTCGTCCTCCCCGCGGTCGCGCCCTACGCCGACCCGGTGTGGCACCTGTTCGTCATACGCACCACGCGCCGCCGGCACTTCCAGGACGCCCTGGCCGCCGCAGGCATCGGCACGCTCATCCACTATCCCGGCGCCGTGCACCGTTCCACCGCCTACGCCGGGCAGACGCCCCCTGGTGCGTCCTACCCGATCAGCGAGCGGCTCGCGGACGAGGTGCTGAGCCTCCCGATGGGCCCGCACCTGAGCGACGACGCCGTCGACACGGTCGTCGGCGCCCTCATCGCGGCCTCACGCACCTGAGCACCCAGGGCCCGTACGGCACAAGCACACACGGCCGAAGGCCCAGCGCGGCTGTGCCGTACGGGCCCATACGCCTTCGTGCCGGCGAAGAGCACCGCGGACCCGGCCCGTGGCCGCAGCGGAGAGACCGTCAGGGCGGGCCGCCTTTCCGGCGGCCCGCCCCCTGGGTTGCGGAGGTGGCAGGTCAGGACGGGCCGCTGTCGTCCTGTTCGAGCCACCAGGGGTTGGCGCGGGCCCACTCGATCGTCCGGGTAAGGCCCTCGCGCAGGTCGACCGTACTCTTCCAGCCGAGGAGCGCCTGTGCCTTCGCCGTGTCCGGGATCCTTCTGGACAGGTCCTGATAGCTCTCGCCGAAGCTCGCCCGGGGGTCCACGGGGACCGCGAGGGTTCCGCCGGTGAGTTCCACGACGAGTTCGACGACCTGGCGGATGGTGCTCTCGTGGGAGCTTCCGATGTTGAACGCCTCGCCGAGGGCCTTGTCCGCGGCGGCGACCGTGATCGTCGCGTCGATGGCGTCCCCGACGTAGGTGAAGCACCGGGTCTGCCGTCCGTCGTCGTAGATGAGCGGAGGCAGGCCGCGCAGCGCGCGGTGGACACTGCGGCTGACGACGAAGGCCGGGCGCTGGCGCGGACCGTAGACGTTGAAGTAGCGCACGATGGAGGCCGCGAGCCCGTGCTGGCGGATGTAGCCGAAGGTCAGGTGCTCGGCCAGCGCCTTGCTCGACGAATAGCTCCAGCGCTCCGTGGCGGTGCTGCCGACCACACGGTCGGCGTCCTCGTCCCACGGCACCACGGGGTTCTTGCCGAAGACCTCGCTGGTGCTCGCGACGACGACTCTCGCGCCGGCCTTCTCCGAGAGCTCCAGCACGTTGCGTGTGCCGTTCAGATTGATGTCGATGACGTCGAGAGGCCGGTCGACATAGCGGTCGACGCCGACCACGGCGGCGAGGTGGTAGACGACGTCCACGCCCCGGGTGACGGCCGAGGCGAGCTGCCCCTCGGATCTGATGTCCCCCACGATGTACCGCACGGCTTCCTGCCGGGCGCCCTGGCCCGGCGGCGGCGCCGCTCCGTCGAACACGACCACCTCGTCGCCCTGTTCGACGAGGCGCTCGACGAGGTGGCTGCCGACGAAGCCGCACCCACCGGTGACCACGACCTTGGCCATGCCCCTACCTTCCGATCCCGCGATAGGCGAAGCCGAGCTCGCGAAGCCGATCGATCGTCTTCCTCGGGTAATACGCACGCCCGTCGACCACGGCGCACGAGGGTGCGACCCGCTCCTTGAGCGCGGCGAGGTCGACCGCCTCGAACTCGCGGTGCAGGGCCAGCACCGCCAGGCAGTCCGCACCTGAGACGGCCTCGTCGAGGGAGGCCGCCATCCGCATGCCGAAGGTCTTCTCCGCCTCGTCGGCGTTCACCAGCGGGTCGAAGACGGCGACCTCGGCGCCGGCCTCCCGCAGGGCCGTCACCACCGGCAAAGTCGGGGTCGCCCGCAGGTCGCCGGTGTTGTTCTTGAAGGCCAGCCCGAGCACGGCGACCTTGGCCTCGCCGGGCTTCTTGCCGAGTTTGGCGAGTTCGTCGACGATGAGGCCGGCCGTGTAATGCGGCATCGAGTCGTTCACTTCACGGGCGGCCGGAATCGTGTGCAGGTCAACATTTCGCTCGTGAGCGGTGCGCCATACCATCCACGGGTCCTTGGTGAGACACGAACCGCCCACTCCGACACTCGGCAAAAGAATGTTGACGTTGCCCGAGCCCTTGGCAATCGTATTCGCGGCCGCGATGACGTTCAGCACGTCGACCTCGAAAAGCGCGCACACCTTGGCGAGTTCATTCGCGAGGGCGATGTTGTGGTCGATCCACCAATTGTCGGCGAGTTTCACCATCTCCGCGGCTTCCAGCGAGCCGACGACGATCACTTCGACGCCCACGGCCCTGCGCCAGAACGCGGCTGCCGCCGTACCGCTGTCCTCACACCAACCGCCGACGACGATCGGGAAAGTGCGGAGTTCACTGAGCGCGACGCCTTCTGAGAGCCGTTCCGGGCAGGTCGCCAGCCCGAAGTCCCTGCCGCACACCAGGCCGCCGCCTTCGAGGAGCGGGATGACCAGGTCACGGGTGCGGCCGGGAGGCATCGTGCTCTTGACGATGACGAGCTGTCCGGCCCTGATGTGCTTGCTCAGCTCGTCGCAGGCCGCTCTGATCTGGGTCTCGACGAGCACCCCTCGATCGCCTGCCGGTGTGCCCACGGCCACGACCACGACGTCGGCGCCGGACACGCCCTCGTAATCCGTGGTGACGCGCAGCCGCCCCGCGGCGAGGTTGCCGGCGATCAGTTCGGGCAGACCGGCCTCGCTGAACCGGCAGTGCCCGGCTTCCAATTCGTCGATGAGCGTGTGATCGGTGTCGACGCCGATCACATTCATGCCGCTCTCGGCCAGCACGGCGGCCACACAAGATCCGACATAGCCCAGCCCCACGACCGCGGCCGTCAATTCTTCCGCATCAGGTAGGAAACGCATATCAGCTCCATCCGGCGACTTCGCCATTCAATGGCACCGATTGCCGCGAAGAATCCCGGGATTGTCCATCGGTTCGCGACGGCCGACCGGTGCTGTGGTGAAGCCGCCCCGTCTCAGGGGGGCTCACCCTCCGATGCCCGATATCGAAATCGAGTTTGATAGTGGTCCGCGGGGGGTTGTAATGACAACCCCTATCGCCGACCCCCTATTCGTAAATCCCGCCGGACGAAACTGAAATGCCTTCACCGGACCTCGCCCACGCCCACGCAACCCGTGATGTGCGGCGGAGCCGGCTTGACCGGCGCTCGCATCGCACGCGTGTGCGCGGGCCCCTGCGCACACGCAGACCCGCGAGCCGGGCCGTGGTGGGGCCCGGCCCTCGGTCTTGTCGCGGCAGGAGAGGAGCGTGCCTTTAGTGGATGAGGGCCTGGCGCAGCCTGGACATGCCGATGCCGAAGAGGACCGCGGCGAAGGCGAGGAGGACGCCCAGTTGCGGCAGGATGTCGGCCACGCCGCCGCCGTGCCGTACAAGCTCGGCGAACGCCTCGTATGCCCATGCGTGTGGTGTGATGTGGGCGATCGCCTGCATCGTTCCGCTGAACGACTCCAGTGGCACCATCACCCCGCCGAGCGCGGCGAGGCCCAGGCCGAGGAGCAGGGCGAGGGAGATCGCGGGGCCGGGGACGTGGAAGACCGAGCCGAGGAGCAGGGCGGCGCCTCCGCCCACCAGGGAGAAGACCACCAGCAACACGGCGGCGGCGAACGGGTCGCCCCAGTTGACGCCGAAGATCAGCGCGGAGCCGATCATCACCAGGAGGCCCTGTACCAAGGCGATCAGGATCCTGCCGAGCGACTCCCCCGCCACCAGGACTCCGACCGGTGTCGGGGTGGAGTACATGCGCCGGGAGACGCCGAGCAGGCGGGTCTCGATGATGCCGATGGCCGCGGTCAGGGAGGTGAGGAACATGAACATGATCATCAGCGACGGGGCCGACAGGGCGAAGGAGTTGAACCCCGCGGGGAAGAGGGCCTTGCCTGTCGTCCGCACCGAGATCTCGATTCCGGGCACGGTCGCCTTCTCCGCCGCCGCCAGGGTCTGCTCGAAGGAGCCCTTGCCCTCGGCCGTCCCGAACCGCGCGGCGCGGAGCAGCGCGCCCTCCTGGCCGCCGACGGAGCGCACCCACACGCCGAGTTCGAGCGCCTGCGGGTCGCCCGGTCTGGCCACGAAGCTGACGGCGACGTTCCGGCCGGCCAGAAGCTCCTGGTCGTAGTTCGCCGGGAGGGTGAGGCCGGCCTGGATGACGCCGCGCTCGATCTGGGAGCGCAGCTCGGCCTCGGAGCCGACCCGCTCGATGCGGATGCGCTCCCCCTCGGACACGGCCTTGACCAGGCGCTCGGCCAGCGGACCCGGCCCCGACACGACACCCAGCCGGACTTCCTGACCACCGCCGAAGAGCAGGCCCATCATCAAGACGGTCGCGATCGGCGTGATGACGATGAAGAAGATGTTGGTCTTCTCGCGGAAAACCCGGCGCAGGTTCACCATCGCGATGGCGAGAACCTTCATGACTGGAGCATCCTTCCCACACGCAACAAGGCCATCGCGAAGCCGACCACGGCGAACGCCAGCAGGGCGAGCGTCGGCACGAGGATCGCCGAGAGCGACCCTCCGCCGGCGAGATCCGAGAGCCCGCGCAGGAACCAGCCGTGCGGGGTCGCGAAGGTGATGGTGGCGAGCGAGCCGAGGTTGGCGACGGGGAAGAAGACACCCCCGAGCATGCCAAGGATCATCGCGATCACCGACTGCCAGTTCGACGCCTGCTCGGAGGTGCGGGCGAAGGTCGCGACGGCGGCCATCATGCCGGTCGCGGCGAGGACCGCGGCGACTATCAGGATCCCAACCCCGAGCGGATCGCCCCAGCGCGCGCCCATCAGCAGGCTTGAGGCCACGACGAGGATCGCGGTGCTCACGATGCCCACGAGCACGCCGCTCAGCAGCTTGCCGGCGAGGATCGCCGAGCGCGGGATCGGCGCGGCGAGCAGCCTCGCCAGCGTGCCGGAGCGGCGCTCGTCGAACAGGCTGGTCACGCTGAACACCACGGAGAAGAAGAGGAAGAACATCGCCATGCCCGCCGCGTAGAACGTGGTGGTGTCGAGTTCCCTCGTGGCGACGTTGCTGTCGTCCCGCACCGACAGGGGGGCGGCGACGGTCCGCGCGCGTTCGGCGATCTGCTCACGCTGCTCCTGCGTCAGCGTGGCCCCGCCCGCGACCGTGACCGCCAGTTGCACCGAGCGCAGGTCGGTGGCGAAGGCCTCGCCGATCTCCCGCGCGACCTGGACCGCCACGGGCGCGTCGACGCTGCCGACCACCTGAATGGTGGCCGGGGCCCCTGCCTGCACTCCGGCGGAGAACCCCGCGGGCAGGACGAAGGCCGCCTGGACCTCCTGGCTCTCGGTCAGCCGGCCGGCCTCCTCGGCCGTGGCCACCCTGCGCAGCGAGAGGGTTCCCTGTTTCTCCAAGGGCACGAGGACCTGCTCGGTGAAGACCTGCGCGATCGGGCCCCGGTCCGCGTCCACGAGCGCGTATTTCGCGGTGAACGAGTTTCCCCCGCCTCCCAGGATGAGGTTGAGGACGAACGCCATGCCGAGGGGAAGCCCGATGGCGAACACGAACAGTGTGCTGTCCCTGGCACGCTGCGCCAGATCCTTGAAAAGAATGATTGTGATGGCACGCATCGTCGCTCTCCGGCTCAGGTAGCAGTCGCGTCAGTCCCGCAGGGCCTTGCCGGTGAGGTGGAGGAAGACCGCTTCCAGATCGGGCTCGCGCACCTCGACCGAGCGCACCGTGACCCCCGCCTCCGTCACCTCGTGAAGGGCCCGCGCCAGCACGACACCGGCCTCGGGAACCATGAGCTCGATCCTGGATTCGTCATGGCTGACCTGCCTGGCCTCCGGCATCTCACGCAGGGCCGCGGCGGCGCGGGCCAGGTCTCCCTCGGCGGTGAGCGTCACCCGGTCGTGCTCGCCGACCATGGCGACTAACTCCCGGCGTGTGCCCTCGGCCTGCATCCGGCCCTTGTCGACGATGCCGACACGGTCGCAGAGGCGCTCGGCCTCTTCCATGTAGTGGGTGGTGTAGAGCACCGCGACGCCCTCGCCGGCCAGTTGCTCGACGCTGTCGAGGATGGCGTTGCGGCTCTGCGGGTCGACTCCCACGGTCGGCTCGTCGAGGATCAGCAGGCGTGGCCGGTGGATGAGGCCGACACCGATGTTGAGCCGGCGCATCATGCCGCCGGAGAACCCGCCGATGGTCTCGTCGGCGCGGTCGGCGAGCCCGATGATCTCAAGCACCTCATCCGTCTTGCGCTTGATGTCGTTCCTGCTCAAGCCATACATGCGACCGAAGAAGCGGAGGTTCTGCCGGGCCGTGAGGTCGGGGTAGAGGGCCATCTCCTGGGGCACATAACCGATCAGCGATTTCGTCTTGACGCTGTTGACATCGTGTTTCTGCCCGTCGATCAGCACATCGCCGGCATCGCGCGCGAGCACACCGACGATCATCGCGATCGATGTCGTCTTTCCCGCGCCGTTCGGACCGAGGAGACCATACGTCTCCCCCTCGGCGATGGAGAACCCAATGCCGTCTACCGCGACCATCTGGCCGTATTGCTTTCGTAGGCCATCGCAGGCCAGAACCGCGTCGCTCATGACGCCAAGTTGATCACACGGTCTTCCTGACAGACAAGACGACCAGCCCGTAAAGACCGATTAGTCGCCCAGTAGTAACAAAAGTCCGAATTCTCGACTTCTGATCAGTTTGGCGACGTCAGATGCCCAGCATGGCACATACCGGATCTCACCGCCAGGGCCTCATCTTTTCGTATCCAGGCCCGGCCGGTAATCCCCGGCCGAACCACAACAGCCCACCGGTGTGGGGGATCATCGCGGATGACCCCCCACACCGATGGTTATCAGCAGGTGATCGTGCTGTTGTTGCTACCGGGCAGCTCCGCGTACTCGGGCGCCGGCTCAAGCTCCTGGAGCTCGAGAATGTTGGACAGGTCCATGGTCACACCTCCTTTTCATTCTTCCCCGGTCGAAGTGGCCGGCCGAGGGGGCCAGGCCATTCGGACCGCGTCGGCAAATAAAAGCTGACATATCCGCTCTGTTTAATCAACAGCCATCGCTCGAAAAGCCGTACGGAATCCCACGCGGGGAAATGCAGCACCACGGCCGAAAACTGGTAAAACGCCGATCCCACACCAAGCGAAATAACCCGTCAACGCGCCGGCCGGACGCCCGGGAAAGCCTCGGCGGAGCAGCGGGTGATCGGCTCCGCTCCCCCGCCCCCGGCCGGGCGGCCCGGTCCGACGCGAGGCCGGCGCACGCGTACGGTGGACCACGCGGGCCGGTTGAACATCGGAGATGCGCACCGCCGGCACCGGCTCGGCGCCCTGACGCCGGCACTCACCGCGGGCGGACGTTTCCAGCCGGCGCCGCCGCCGGAGAATTTCGCCGGCGCCACGTCCCGCCGGCGAGACGCTCACGGCAAGACTTCACTGGAAAACAGGGGGAGGCGGGGGCGAGCGCCACGCGGGCCTGCCATGCGGCCCAATTGACTCGGCGCGGCGTCCAAAACTAGTGTTCGGCCGTCTGATGCTTCTGCGACCGATGCGACCGATGCGTCCGAGGCGGAAGCCATATGCTTCTCGGCAGAGTTGATCGGCAAATCACCGGCGTCCCTGAAATCACGTCTCCGGGAAACCGCAGGGGCCATGACCTGTTGAGCGGGTTTGAAATCCGATTTTCAAATTCGAGTGAGAAGTCCAGGGGGCGGCACGTGCTCATTCTCCATGTCGAGACTCCGCGGACGGCTCTTGTCCCCGCCGACGCCAAGGACGCGACCACGCTCTATCGGCTTCTGCTGAAGCTCGGTCTGCACAGCCTGCCCCCACTGGAATCGTTCGTCGCGTCATTCGACAACGACTGGGTCGATGTGCAGTTCGTCGTCAGAGCCCGGCAGTCCGACGAGACGGTGGGTTTCGCCTCCTTACAGGGCCTCGATCCGGCCGGGCACATCCAGGCCGGCATCTTCCTTGACCAGGAGCGGGCCGGATACGGCGTCGGCGGCGAGGCGATGATGCTGCTCATGAACTACGCGTTCACCCGCTGGGGCGAACTCAGGAAGGTCTATTTCATGACGACCGACGCCAGCCTGGCCCGCTTCGGCGCCATGAGCAGGACGGCGACACGGGAGGCCACCCTTCCCCAGCACATGTTCTTCCGCGGCCGGCTGTGGGACGTCTACATCTACTCCGTCCGCCGGCAGATGTGGGAGGAGCAGGGCGCAGGACTCCTCTCCCGGCTCATCGACGGCGCTCCGCAGGAAGAGCCGGAAGAGGAATACACGGTGACCCGCTGGGTCTACTTCGTGGAGAGCGTCAAATGGCTGGCGCGCAGACCGTTCGAGAAGCTGCGGAATCACACGGGGTCGCGGATATGAACGCACGCCAGGTTCCCGAGTTCGGCGCACGCCGTCTGCTCGTCGTGGGCAGCGGCGCCATCTCGGTGATGCAGCTCCCGTTCTGGCTCACCTGGCTGACCTCCTCCTATCCGGAGCTTGAGGTGGAGGTCGTGCTCACCAGGAGCGCGGAGCAGTTCGTCAGCTCGCACGCGCTGAGCGTGCTCGTGGGCCGCGAGACGATCAGCGACCGCTGGCCGGCCGAACCGCAGGCGCAGGCCCTGCACGTGCGGCTCACGGAGTGGAGCGACAGCGTCATCGTCTACCCCGCCTGCATGAATTTCGTGTCCCGGCTCGCCCTCGGCCTCGCCGACACCCCCGCGCTGCTGGCCCTGCAGTGCACCCCCTCCCCCATCGCCGTGGCCCCCTCGCTGCCGCCCGGCGCCCTGCGGAACCCGACGTTCACCGGTCACCTGAAGTCGCTGGAGGAGCGCCCCAATGTGGTGGTGGCCCCGACTCAGGCGGCCACCAGCGCGACCACGGGCCGGAAGGACGCCGCGGGCGCCCCGCCGCTGTGGAAGGTGATCGAGCTCGTCGAGGGGCTCCGGCGCGACCTGGCAGCGGAGACCGCAGGCGACGAGGCCCCGGGGCCTACCACGTGACCCGCCGGACGTCCGGGCCCGCGCCCGCGAGAGGAGACACATGCAGCACGAGCTGATGCAGATCTACACGCTGGCCGATCCTCTCTTCTTCGAAGACGCGAGCCTGTGGCGGCAGGGGGCGGGATACATCGCCGACGGCGAGTTCACCGTCTCCTCCCGGCCCACCCCGGCGGGGTGGACCAGGGCGCCCCGGACCGTCTGGCAGTCGATGCGACCGGACGACCGCCCCGGGCCCGAGCAGGGGTGGAAGATCCACGTCTCGGCCACGCTGGAGAACGCCGACCGCCTCTGCACCGCGGTCTGGGACTACTGCGTGCCGCGGAGGATCCCGTTCAAGCACCTGCTCAACCGCAACATGCTGCTGGTCTTCAACGCGAAGTACACACCGCGCGGGTCGGGCAGCAAGCTGATCACCATCTATCCGGCGGACGAGGAAGAGCTGTCCACCACCTTGCGCGAGTTGTCCGCGCTCACCGAGGGCGAGACCGGGCCGTACATCCTCAGCGATCTCCGCTATGGCGGGGGTCCGCTGTATGTGCGGTACGGCGGCTTCACGGAGATGCGGTGCGTGGACGAGAGCGGGGAGACCGCACTCGCGATCCGCCACCCGGACGGCACCCTGGTGCCCGACAGGCGCAAGCCGTACTTCGATCCCCCCTCGTGGGCGCCGCTGCCGGAGGTCCTCCGTCCGCACGCCGAGGCCAGGAAGAGCCGCAAGGCCGGCCAGGGACCGCCCTATCGCGTCGAGCGCGCCCTGCACTTCTCCAACGCGGGAGGCGTCTACGTCGCCACTCGGCAGACCGACGGGGTCACCGCCGTACTCAAGGAGGCGCGGCCGCACACCGCTCTGGACAACAACCACCTCGACTCCCAGCACCGGCTCAAGACCGAGAGCTGGGCGCTCCGGAAGCTGGAAGGGATCGACGGCGTCCCGCGGTGGTACGACGAGTTCTCCGTCGACGACCACATGTTCCTGGCGGAGGAGTTCGTCGAGGGCGAGCCGCTCGCCGTGTGGATCGGCACGCAGCACCCCTGGGTGGTCAAAGCCGAGGCCACGCAAGACGAACTCGCGGACTACACCCGCAAGGCGGTGAGGCTCATGGACAGCCTCGAAGCCCTGCTCGGCGCCATCCACGAGCGGGATGTCGCCTTCGGCGACCTGCATCTGGGCAATGTGCTCGTGCGCCCCGACGGCACGGCCGCGTTAGTCGATTTCGAACTGGCGTTCGATACGTCGTGGACGGACTGGCGTCCGGGACTGGGCGCCACCGGCTTCGTCGGCCGCGGCAAAACGGGCGTGGCGCTCGACACGCACGCGCTGGAGGCGGTGCGCCTGGCCGTCTTCCTGTCCTTCAGCAAGATCTCGGTGCTCCAGCCGAGCAAGGTCTTCCAGCTCGTCCGGGTCATGACCGACAACTTCCCCGTCCCTCCCGGCTGGGCGGAGCGGATCCTCAAGGAGCTCGCCCCCGCCGGGCACGCAGGCGCGCAGGCGGAGGAGGCGAACCCCGTCGACGTGCACGCCCCGGTCGTCGACTGGGACGCGGTGGGCGGATCCATCGCCGAAGGCATCCTCAGCACGGCGACCCCCGAACGGCAGGACCGCCTGTTCCCCGGCGACGTGCAGCAGTTCGTCTCCGGCGGGCTCTCCTTCGCCTACGGCGCCGCCGGCGTGTTGTGGGCTCTCGACGTCACCGGCCACGGCAGGTTCCCCGACCACGAGAAGTGGCTGATCGAGGCGGTGAACAGATCCCGGGCGCCACGGCCCGGCTTCTACGACGGCGTCGCCGGGCTCGCCTACACACTGGATTACCTGGGCCACGAGGACGAGGCCGCCGACCTGCTGGAACGCCACCCGGCCCCCGAGCACTGCGGTATGACGCTCTTCTCCGGGCTCGCCGGGATCGGCGCCGCACACCTGCACTTCGGCCGCCGCCACGGCGACGGCGCCCACCGTGAGAAGGCGATCGCGATCGCGGAACGCCTCGCCGGCGCGGTGCGCGAGGGCCGCCCCCACCTCAGGCCGGAGCGGCCCCCCGCCCCCAGGTCCGTCGAGGCCGGGCTGATGCGCGGGTGGTCCGGCGTGGCGCTCTTCCTCATCCGGCTGTATGAGGAGACGTCGGACACCGCCTACCTCGACCTCGCGCTTCAGGCGGTCCACCGCGACCTCGACCTGTGCGTGGTCAACTCGCACGGCGCTCTCATGGTGGAGGAGGCCAATGTGCGGATGATGCCCTATCTGGAGATCGGCAGCGCGGGCATCGCACTCGTCATCGACGAACTGGCGCACTACCGCGACGACGACCGCATGCGCGAAGCGCTGCCCAGGCTGCTGCACGCCTGCTCCGGGCGGCTTTCGGTCCAGTCGGGGCTCTTCCGCGGCAAGAGCGGCCACATCACGACACTGGCAAGGATGCGCCAGATCACCTACGACCGCACGACCCTCGACCGCCACCTGCGCGAACTCTCCTGGCACGCGATAGCGTTCCGCGGCCACGTGGCCTTCCCCGGCAACCTCGGCTTCCGGCTGTCCATGGACCTGGCGACCGGCGGCGCCGGTGTGCTGCTGGCCGTCGCCGCCGCGGCATCGCCGGGAGACATCCCGTTCCTCCCGTTCTTCTCCCCCCGGACGGGGCAGGCGTGAGCCCGGACGGCGGCGCGGCGCTCGTCGTCCAGGGACTCGCCAAGAAGTACGACGAAGTCGAGGCGGTCAAGGGCATCGACTTCGAGGTGGCACGCGGCGAGGTGTTCGGCTTCCTCGGCCCCAACGGCGCGGGCAAGACCACGACGATCAACATGCTCTGCACCCTGTCCCGGCCCACCGGCGGCACGGCGTGGGTCGCCGGTTACGACGTCGTGCTCGAACGCGACGAGGTGCGCCGGTCGATCGGCCTGGTGTTCCAGGACCCGACCGTGGACGGCTACCTCACCGGCGAGCAGAACCTCCGCTTCCACGCGGAGTTGTACGGCGTGCCGAAGGAGACCGTCGACGACCGCGTGAAGGAGGTCCTCGACATGGTCGGCCTGTGGGAGCGCAGAAAGAGCAAGGCCGAGACCTACTCGGGCGGCATGCGGCGGCGGCTGGAGATCGCACGCGGCCTGCTGCACTCCCCCGACGTGTTGTTCCTCGACGAGCCCACCGTGGGCCTCGACCCGCAGACCCGGGCCGCGATCTGGAAGTACATCGAGGACCTCCGCAAGCACGAGCGGCTCACCATCTTCATGACGACGCACTACATGGAGGAGGCGGAGTACTGCGATCGCATCGCCATCATGGATCACGGCGCGATCGTGGCGCTCGACAGCCCCGGCAACCTCAAAGCCTCCGTCGGCGCCGACCGCCTGCGCATTCAGACCGCCGACGACGAGGCCGCGGTCGTGGCGCTGCGCGAATTCCTCAACGTCGAGGCCGTCCTGCGCGACGGAGCGGTCACCTTCGCGGTCCCGGAGGGTGAGAAGTTCGTGCCCCGCCTGTTCACCGAGCTCGGGGTGCCGATCAAGTCGGTCAACGTGGCCGGCCCGTCCCTCGACGATGTGTTCCTCAATTACACCGGCACGACCATTCGCGACGCGGAGCAGAGCCCGGACGAGGGCTGGAAACACATGATGGTGAGGTGAGACATGACCGCCACCCGGCCCCATCCGGCCCGCGCGTCCCATGTGGGGAGGCGAGGCACCGGCCACAACCTGCGGGCCGTCAAGATCGTGCTCAAACGCGAGCTGATCAGGTTCGCCAACGACGGTAACCGCGTCGTCGCCATGCTCTTCCAGGCCGTGCTCTGGTTGTTCGTCCTGGGCTCGGGCTTCGGTTCGCTCATGCCCGGCGGACCCGGGGACGTCGATCTGCAGACGTTCATGTTCCCCGGTGTCATCTCCATGATCGTCGTCTCCACCTCGGTGTTCTCGGCCGCCTCGATCGTCTGGGACCGCGAGTTCGGCTTCCTGCGCGAGATGCTCGTGGCCCCGGTAAGCCGCACCGCGATCGTGATCGGCAAGGTCCTCGGCGGCGCCCTCGTCGCCACCCTCCAGGGCATGGCGATCATGTCGGTCGCCGGTCTCGTCGGCGTGCCGTACGACCCCGTGCTCATCTTGCAGATGGCGGGCCTGGTCTTCCTGATCGCGCTCACGATGACGGCCTTCGGGGCGATGGTCGCGGCGCGCATCACCAGCATGGAGGCGTTCCTCGGCGTGTCCCAGATGGCGGTCATGCCGCTGACGTTCCTGTCCGGGGCGCTGTTCCCCGTGACGAACCTGCCGTCCTGGCTCGGCACCATCACGCTGGTCAACCCGCTGACCTATGCCGTCGACCCGGTGCGCCAGGCCGTGTTCGCCCGGGTCGAGGCGTCACCCGAGATCCACGCGGTCTACAACCCCGGGGTCACCTGGGGCGACTGGACCGTGCCGGTGGCGGTGGAGATCCTGGTCGTGGCGGTCCTCGGGCTGTTCTTCCTGCTCATGGCGGTCGCCCAGTTCCGCAGAACCGACTGAGAGGCGGCCGGCGCTGGGGCCGGGCTCGGCTGGGAAGGCGGGGCGCCCCCATACCCCCGATCAGCCCGGCAGGGGAACGCGGTCGAAGAGGTCGTTCAGCGCCACCACGAGTGACGTAGGCTACGCGTCGCCGCCTGACCGGTTCTTGGCGCCGTGCGGTGCATCAAGCCCAGGTCACCGGGCACTGGGTCAGGCCGCGGAAGACCCACCCCTCCCACGTGGCCGGCCGGTTCCGGTCGATTCGCAGGGTGGGAAGCTCCTGGTAGAGGAGTGGCACCGCGATCTGGCCGATCGAAATGCGGGCCGCCCAATGACCGGCGCAGAGATGGACCCCGTCCCCGAAGGCGAGGTGTGGCCGCTTGGGGCGCTGAACGTCGAACTCGTGCGCGTCGGCGCCGAAGGCTTCGGGATCGCGGTTGGCTGCCGCGACGACCACTCCAAGCGGTGCGCGTGCAGGAAGGCGAACGCCGGCGAGCTCGCATGGCCGGGTGGTCTCGCGTGGATACATCCCGATGGGCGAACGCCATCGAGCGGCCTCGTCGAACACGTCCTGCCACAGGCTCTCGCCGCCAAGGGCGCGTGCCTTCTGGTCGGGATGCTTGTCGAGGGCCCACACGATGGTCGTGATCATGTGTTGTGGCTCGTTCATGCCGCCCGAGATAACCAGCTTGATGTTCGCGTGGACGTCCGCTGTTGAGAGATCCGAGTTGGCGAAAGCGGATGTCATCGACGCGTCCGGATGATCGCGATACCACGGAATCAGTTCGTCAAGAAGGTGCGAGACCTCCGTGGACGCCCGCTCGGAACGTGTCCATGTCTCCTCGTCGTCGAGGACGTTCCCTATGCCCGCGATGAAGGCGTGGGACCACCGCTGCATGTCGCCGACCGTGACGTCGTGCAGGCCGAGCATGTCGATGAGGTTCTGTGAGGCCAGCGGCGCCGCGTAGTCACGGTTCAGGTCGGCCGCCGAAGGCCCTATCTCACGCATCACGTCAAGCCGCCGCCGGGCGTTGCGCTCGAAGATCGGCGCCCATGCCTCGCGAATGCTGCGAGGACGCAACACAGGGTTGATCGGCGCCCGGGCGGTCCGATGATCGGGGCCGTCCTTCCGGAGCATCGGCCGGCCGCCCACCGCGCGGTTCATCGTCGCACCCGTCACGTCCGCCGAATAGAGCTCCTGGTCGCTTTCGACAGTGTGGCAGGCGTCGAAGGAGGTGACCAGAAACTTCCGGACGAGTGGCACCCAGACCACAGGCGACTGGTCACGCAGTTTCGAGTACGCCGGGTACGGGTCGGCGGACAGGTCTCCGGCGTCCACCCAATCGGCGACCGGCGCGTCGCCTGGGCCCGAGAACGTCTCGGATGCATCGTGCGCTGCGGTTCCCCTCTGACTCATGTGACTCGTCCTCTCGGCTCGCTCGGGCTTGAAGCGACTGTGGCACCGACCATATGTGCGAGTAAAGTGAAGAAAAACGGCCAACATCCGCGATTGGGTCGAAGATGCAGATTCGCCTGACCCTGCGGCAACTCGAACTCTTCTCGGCGTTGCCCGCCCACGAAACACTCGCGTCGGCCGCCGCCGCCCTGTCAATGTCTGAGTCCGCCCTGTCGCACGCCGTGACGGAGCTCGAACGCGCCGTCGGTGAGCAGCTGTGCATCCGCAGAAAGGCGCGCGGGTTCTCGCTGACTCCCGCCGGGAGACACGTGGCCGAGCGGGCCCGCCGAATCATCCACGACGCGGACGCCATCGCCGGCGACCTCGCCGGTGCCGACGGCGAGTTGCGAGGGCCCGCGCACCTCGGGTGCTACACCGGACTCGGGCCGACAATCGTGCCGCCGCTCCTGGACGGCTTCCCCCGCATCCATCCGGCCGTGGAGATCGCCGTCACCGTGGGGCCCAACGACGAGATCCTGCCCGCGCTCGAATCCGGGCGGCTCGACATCGCCGTTGTGTATGACATGGACCTACCGCCCAAGCTCCAGCAGTTGCCCGTTTACCGCACCGAGGTCGTAGCCCTCCTGCCCGCGGATCATCCTCTCGCAGGACAGCCGGCGGTCGAGTTGCGCAGCCTTGCCGACGATCCATTCATCTTGCTGGATTCCGTGCCGAGCACAGCGAACACTTATCGCATCTTCCGAGAGCTTGGCATCAATCCGCGCATCACCACGTCGATGCCGACCCTTGAACTGGTTCGCGCGCTGGTCGGCCGCGGACTCGGCTACAGCCTGGTGATGTCGCGGCCAAACCAGTCGCCGGTCAGCGTTGAGGGCCGGCACATCGTCGAGCGGCCGCTCAGCCCACGTGCCGGCAAGACATCGGTGGTGGCCGTGTGGCCTGAGCACCTGGCCCTTTCGCGACGCGCACGCACTCTGGCCGAGTACGCCGCCGCGGGATTGAGTAAAGGCCGTACGGAGTGATCCGTACGGCCCTGCCACCTGGATGAGGATGGACCCGCGTCAACGGGCGAAGACCACGATGTTGTCGCGGTAGCTCCGCTTCTCGCTGTCGAAGGAGCCGCCGCACGTGATCAGGCGGAGCTGGGCGTCCTTGGTCGCGCCGTACACCGTGCGCGAGGGGACGCGGCTCTTGGAATATCGGGCCAGTTCGCTCACCCGGAAGGTGACGGTCGTGCCGTCGGCGCGGTCGACGTGGACCTTGTCGCCGGAGCGCAACTGGCGTAGCCGGTAGAACACCGCCGGGCCCGATTTGGAGTCGACGTGGCCGGCGATGACGGCAGCGCCGCGCTCGCCGGGCTCGGGGCCGCGGCGGTTCCAGCCGGCGACGTCGTAGCGTTTGGGCGCGACGAGCTTGCCCTTGGCGTCGAGTCTGAGGGCGATGACCTTGGTGGTCACGCCGATGGCGGGGATGCGCAGACGCACGGGGTCGGCCGCTTGAACGTTCCACATCCCGCCGGCGCCGGTCTCCACGCCACCGCGGGGAACCCGCCTGTCCTCGTCATCGTCGTCGCCGGCCGCGCCGCCCGCCCCCGTGGCCACGCCGCCTCGGGGCACGCCTCCGTCGTCGTCATCGTCGTCATCGTCGTCGTCGTGGCCGCCGCCGAGGCCGGTCTCCACTCCCCCGCGTGGAACGCTCCGGTCGTCGTCATCGTCCCCGCCGCCACTCACGCGGCGGTCGTCGTCATCGTCATCGTCCCCGCTGTCGTCGTCACCGTCATCGTCGTCGTGGTCGTCCTGCGCATCGGCCTGGGTAAGGGCGGTGCCCGTCTGGGGGGTGAGGGTCTGCCCGGCGGCCTGGGGCGCACCGTACGCGGTGAACCCGAGGATGACCGCGAGGGTGACCGACATCCGCCGCCGTAATGCCAGGGCCATGGAGGTCCTCCCTGCTCTTGTCCCGCAGCCGCTCTGCGGATGGGTTAAGGGTGGTTTTCACCTGTTACGCCATCATGAGCCGGTTATGAGAGGCTCCTCACGGATGCCGAGCGTATTCACTTAAATTCCAACGAAGGAGAAAGGCCGGCCATCAAACCGCACACGTCGTCGCAGCTAGAGGAGCTCCCCCGGCCGCCCCGTTAAGGAGGAGTTGAAGCGGCATTAAGAGTATTGCCGCCCCCCGCGACAGGGCCCTTGCCCAGACAGGACCGATTACCCGAATCTCCTGCAAAACCCGCTCACGTCCCAACCCCCCTCACGTGAAGGGAGCAGCCGATGAGGTTGCGAGGCAGATTCCGGATCGCCGCCGCCATGAGCGCACTGATCCTGTCGGTTCCCATCGGGCCCGCGAGCGCGGCGGACCCCGGAGCCGGCACAGGTCAGGGCTCCGCCGTACAACCGCAGCGCGGCCTTGAGGCCGCCGTGGCCGCGGCGGTGGTCGGGCGCAGTGGCACGACGGCGGCGGCGCTCAGTGCGCGGCAGCAGCAGACGCAGGTGAACGTCCAGCGGCGAAACGGGCCGTGGGCCTTCGGCACGAGCGTGATCACCGTCGCCAAGGGCGATCACACCGCGCCGGAGGGATGGTTGTTCATCGCGAAGGAGGTGAACGGCGAGTGGACCATCGGCCTGGAGGGGTCGCAGCCGTTCGCCGATCTGGTGGCGCAGTCGCCGGACGCGCTCGTCGGGCAGGCGGAAAAGCAGACCTTCGTCAACCACGCGCGGAACGCGGCGAAGTCAGCGGAAAGCGCGATGGCCCCGACGGGCCTGTCGCTCCCCTATCCGGTGGGCGACAGCTGGGCGATCATCGGCGGACCGCACGGATGGAGCGGGCAGCCACGGCCGTGGAGCTCCATCGATCTCAACAAAACATTCGGATCCGGCGCCTACCAGGTGCTGGCCGCCCAGTCCGGCCGTGCCTACGACATGTGCCGAAACGGCGGACACATCAGGATCGTTCACGACAACGGGTGGACCACCGAGTACTACCACCTGGCCCGGGAACTACGCCCCAACGGCACCCCGGTGCGCATGGGAGATTATCTCGGCATGACGAGCACCCGCATCCCCTGCGGAGGCTCGGCCGGGAGCAACCACGTGCACTTCGGCCTCAAACAGGGTGGTTCCTTCGTGCCGCTGGCCGGCAAGACGATCGGCGGCTGGACATATTTCGAGGGGTCCCGCGCCTACAGCGGTGGTGCCCGCCGGGGGGGCACCACCGTCGGTGTGCGCGGCATGCTGCGCAACTTCGGCCCTAACGCGCAATAAGGCGCGGCCAACCATAAGAGCCGGCCGCAAGAGCCAACCCCAAGACCCGTTTCACAAGACGGCGGTGGACCGATCACCCTTCGGCCCTCGCCCGGCAGCCGGCCAGACACCCGCGCGACCCGCAGGTGCGGCCAAAGCACAACGAAAAAACACAAAGCACACCGATCCCCCCCATAACCCACTGGAGGCAAATGGCCCACCACATCCGCCTCACTAGCTCATAATGGACATCGCAGGGCTCCCTCCCACAAGATGTTGCCTCCGTAAGGCTGACGACATCATCTGGAGTCCTGCGATGTCACGGCGTGTTAACCCACCTAAGCCGCCGGAGGAGCATCCCGCTCTCGGCGACGCCCTACGCACCGGCCCCTTCGACCGAGCACTTCAACTCGCGATCCAATCCCGAGGCCTCAGCCTCGAACGTATACATTCCAGGCTCGCCGAACGCGGCATACCCGTCAGCGTCGCGAGCCTCAGCTATTGGCAACGCGGCATCAGCCGTCCCGAGCGCCCGAGCTCGATGCTCGCGGTGCGGGCCCTGGAGGAGATCCTCGACCTCGCCCCCGACTCCCTGGTCACTCTTATCGGCCCGCGCCGCCCGAGGGGACGCTGGCTGGGGCACGTGCCCGGCTCCCTCACCTACCAGGACGTCTGCCAGGCCCACCACGGCCTGGGCTCGCTGCTCGACGGCATCGACAACCCCGTCGACGGCCAGCTGGAGACGCTCAGCCACCACGAGAGCTATCTCATCGGCCCCCGCCGCGAGGAGCTCGCCGCCCGCTCCCGAGTGGTGTTCCGGGCACGCTGCGACGGCGTCGACCGGTACATCGCCATCCACCACAACGAGGAAGGAGTCGCCCCCATCGACGTCACCAGCGACCTGTGCCGGATCGGGCGGATACGGTCCGACCCCGCGCGCGGCCTGACGGCGGCGGAGCTGCTGTTCGACCGTCCGCTGACGAGCGGTGAGACCTACGTGGTGGAATACGCGTTCACCACCACGGGCGGCGGCCCGGCAGCCACGCAATATGTCCGTGGCTTCCGCTTCCCAACCCGCGAATACCTCCTGCAGATCCGCTTCGACGAGGCCGCGGTGCCGCCGCGCTGCTACCAGACCTGGCAGCCCAACGTCGAGACCGCGGCGGCCGACCTGCAGGAGCTGCGGATCGACAACTGGAACACCGTCCACCTCTTCGAGTTCGAGTCGCGGGCGGGGGTGCACGGCATCCGCTGGGAGTGGAACTGACCTAGGTCACGACCGGGCGCCGAAGATGACGCGCCCGGGCCGCTGTCTCCCTCCCACCTCCGCGTAGACCCGGAGGCAGTGCAGGACACGCCCGTCCTGCCCCTCCACCCGGACGTCTCCCGATGTCCACTTGGCGATCTCGTCCATGCGGGTGCCCGGCGCGTCGAACCGTCGTACGACGGCGCCGGGCACCCTGCCCCGCAGCGGCAAAAGCTCGGCGCGCGACGCCTGCCACAGCCGCGACCACCAGCTTTCCCCGGCGGGGAGCGGAAGGTGGACCACCGAGCAGAGATACTCGTCCACCTCGACGAACCTCGTGAGCGCGGTCTCGGCGTCACCGGCTCTGCCGTACGCCTCCAGCCGTTTGAGCAACCGGCCCCGCAGCAGGTCGCGCACCTGCGGGTCGCTCAGCAGCGGCATGCGGTCGTGCACGCCGGAGGCCCAGTCGTAGAGTTCGCGGTCGCGCTCGGCGACCGCGAGCAGGTGCGTGCAGAGTACGGCGAGGCGCGCGGCGCCGGGCGCGTTGCCGAGGGCGGCGACCACCTCGGGGTACGGCGCCGCCCCGCGCGCGGTGCGCAGCCCGGCCACGCCGGCCTTCGGCCACGGATACACGAGCACCTCGGGGTCGCCCCAGGCGGGCAGGTCGATCCACTGGGCGGTCCTGCTCACCTTGAGCTGTTCGGCCCGCCGCGACCAGGGGCGGGCCTCGGGCTCGGGGAGCCGCAGCAGGTCGAGGTGGAACCTCTCCCATGCCTGCGCCGGATCGTGCGGGACGGGCCTCGGACCGAGTGCGCGGGCGGCGGTGCTCCCTGCGAACTCCTCCAGCAGCAGGATCTGCCTGCTGACCGCGGGCGAGGGCACGGGGGCGGGCGGCTGCGCCGGGGCGGGGGCCGCCGAGTGGGGCGCGAGCAGTCGCAGCAGATGCTCTCTGACCTCCGGATAGTGGGCGGCCCCCGGGTCGCCCGCGGCGGTGCTGCCGTCCCGGAGGGCGGCGTCGATCAGTTCGAGTCCGGCGCGCAGCCGCCTGGCCAGCTCAGAGCCGGGCACACGCAGCAGGTCGGCGAATGGGTCGTTCACTGGCGCCCGCTGAACGGGTGACGGCTCTCCTGCCAGTCCGTGTCGCGGTGCTGAACCACCTGGTAGGAGCGGACCGCGCCCGGCGTGTCCTCGACCTCCTTGAGGTTCGCCGCCTCGCGGTAGGCGGGTTCTGCGAGGTGCAGCCGGAGTTCGCCGGCGTCGTCGAGGCTGACGTAGTGCGCGGCGCCCCGCTGCTGGGTGAGCTGCTTGACGGTGCCGAGGGCCTCGGGGCGGTCGGCGGAGCCGTTCGGCCAGAACTCGATGGTCCACGCGCCGCCGATCGGCGGTGGCAGCGGACCGGCGATCATGCCTTTGCGCACGCTGCCGTCCTTGAGGTGGAACGTCTCAGTGAACGGCGACGGCTCGCCCTCGCGGGTGGCGCTGAAGAGCGGCAGCCCGTCGCTCTGCACGTCGTGGCCGCGCGACACCACGATGTCGCCGGTCAGCCTGTCGAGGGGGGCCTGCCGGGCTCCGGCCGTGTCGGAGTCGAGGTGGCACACCGGGGTCTCGTCGATCGTGTAGTGGGGACGCTCGCCGCGCCACAGGTGCAAGGTGGGCAGGAGGCGCTCGTCGATCTCGAAGGCGGTGTGGATCTCCGCGGACTGCCCCACCCAGACCGACCTGTCGTGCTGCCAGCCGGCCGGGATCAGCCGTTCCTTGCGTTCCTTCTCCAGGTATTCGAGATACTTGAACTGCATCCAGGTCATCAGTCCGTCGCGCTCCACCTGGTAGGTCTCGGTGAGCGCGCCGGTCTCGCGGCGGATCCGGGTGCGATGCCCGTCGCCGAGCACGTGCATCGACTCGCCGGCGTCCATCACCGGCGCTGTGACGTCGCCCTGCAGCACCCGCTGGAACCCGCAGGGGAGTTCGAGGAAGAGGTTGTCCACGTCGACGTAGATGACCGTGTCGCCGCGGAGCAGCAGGTCGGCCGCGTGCTTGGGCCGGTCGTGCACGAAGGCCCGCAGGTGCTTGGCGAAGCAGGCTCCGACGGAGGTGGCGTGCTTGGCGTATTCGCGTTCGACGGTCACCTCCTTCGGCAGCCGGGCGAGCACGAGCTGCCGCTGCTCGTCGCGGCCGAACCGCTCGGCGAACACGCCGGTCACCAGGGGCAGCCTGGTGGCGTTGCCGGTGAGGATCAGCCGGTCGAGCGGCTGGCCGCCGAGCCTGCCGCGGGCCACCTCGGTGGCCAGGGCGCAGACGTCCTCGACGTGTTTGGTGGCGAGCCGCTGGAACACGCTGCTGTCGAGGCTGATCGGGCCGAGCTGGTCGCCGCCGGGGCCGGGGTGGGCGCGCTCCAGCAGCACGACGACCTCGTCCACGTCGGACTCGTCGAGGGTGTAGGGCTCGCCGGGCCGGCCGTCGATGGCGGCGCCGAGTTCGTGCTTGGTCTTCTCGGCGAGCCGCCACAAAGCGTCGAAGAGCGCCCGCCGGTCGGCGTCCTCTTCCCAGTGGGTGGGCACGGCGCGTTCGACCTGGGCGTGGCGGGCCTTGGTGGCGGCGTCCTGCTTGGGCAGGGGCGCGAGAGTCTGGATGGCGTTGACCTGCTCGACGGCGTGCTCCAGCAGGGCTCCCGTGCGGTATGGCGTGCCGGGGCGGCCGAAGGGCTCGTCCAGGAGGTCCATCATCGAGGCGACGGTGCCGCGTTCGCCCCACACCGACAGCACACGCTCGGCGAAGGCGGTCTTCAGCCAGTGGAACACCTCAAGGGTGAGGTGGTCTCCCCCGTGCTGGGTGTCTCCTCCCGCGCCGAGCAGGCTCGGGATGATGCGCCAGTAGCGTCCGCTGCGCCCGATCTTGCCGGGTTCGACGCCGGGCAGGACGGGGGTCTCGTCGCGCAGGGTGAGGGCGAGCAGGGCGATGTCGGTGGTGCCGCCGCCGATGTCGACGACCAGCATGTTGTGCCGCCACAGCCCCTCGCCGAGGCGGCGGGAGCGGGCGCGCAGCGCCTCGATGCCGGTGGCGGGGTCGCCGCCGAGGTCGCGCATCAGGAAGAAGAACGCGGCGGCCACGGCCTCGTCGAACCGCATCTCGACGTCCGACATGCCGAGCCGTTCGCGGGCCACCCGCTCCAGGCTCGCCCGCACCCCGGGGCCCGCCATCGTGGGGTAGGTGATGATGACCTGGTCGGTGCCGCCGCTGCCCAGCCGGTCGGGGGAGGCGGCGATGAAGGCGTCGGTGCGTTCGATGAGGTCCTTGTAGGCCGCGCCGATGAGATCGAGCGTGGACACGGCGGTGCCGTCGGCCAGGGTGTGGTCGCCGAACTCGTTGAGCTTCTGCTTCAGCCCGAGGAACACATCGCCCGCCGCGTCGCCGGAGGCGACCGCGAGCACCGAGTCGCCGACGCGGACCGTCAGCGGCCTGCTCTGCCGCACCTCGACGCGGCTCGCGATCTCCTTGCCGCCCTTGGCGGAGTCGAGCACGACCCGGTGCAGGTCCCAGCGGTCGAGAGCGGGGGCGGAGAACGCCGCGTCGTAGGCGCGATGCAGCCGCAGCGCCAGCCAGTCGCGGATCTCGTCGTCGTCGCGGTAGACGTAGATGTCCTCCAGCTCCAGCAGCATCCGGTGGAGGTTGTCGCCCCGGATGCCTGCCTCGCCGTTCAGCAGGGCGCGCAGCCGGTCGTCGCTGTCCCCGGCGCCCGTGTAGACGTCCATGCGGTCGGCGAGGGTGTCGAGGATGAGCAGCCACTCCTCCTCGCAGTCGCGGGGCAGCCCGGGCGGGGCGGGCGTCAGCAGGACCAGGGCCTCGCGGCGCAGCACCTCGGTCTGCGACGGCGGGAAGGCCGAGCGGGTGGGGCGCCACCGGTCGAGCAGGGTCACGGTCGACTGGCTGGTGCCGAAGTCGAGGGCGGCATACCCCTGGTGGACCTGCTCGGGCCGCTCCCTCGGGGCGACCGCCTGCTCCTGGTCGGCGGGCGGGGCCTCGGGAGGCTCCTGCCGTACATCCCGGGACGGGCGGGCCTGGGGGCGCCACATGACCTGGGTGGCGTCGTTCGGGCCGTAGGCCTCCTGGCGGGGCGGGTTCGCATGGTCGAAACGCAGCTCGCGGGTCCGGTCCGCCTCCTCGTGCCGCGCCTCGGGAACGTCGGCAGGACGCTGCTCGCGCGGCGTGACCGGGTCTTGCGAGAATCGCAGCGACATGTCTTTCCTCATTCGGTGGTAGGCGGGGTCGGCAGGATCGGCGTCCTGGCAGACGAGCCGGAAGCGCAGCCGCAGGTCGCAGGGGCGGCTGATCGCCTCGGCGGGCAGGCGCACGGCGGGCAGCCGCACCCGGCCGCGCACGACGCCTTCGGGCAGCGCGACACGTTCGACGGCGGCCTGGACCGCCATGTCGAGGTCGAGTGAGGGGGCGTCCTCGACGTCGACCTTGAGCCGCTGCAACCGCGCGCCGTGGGGGCCGAGCCCGAGCACCTCCAGCGCGGGCAGGTCATACCACCCGTCGCGGGGGCGCAGCGTGAAGACGCCGAGCATGCCCCGCACGACCGCGCCGCTGCCGTCGGGGACCGAGGCGGCGATGCGCGGCTCCGGCGTCACTCAAAGCTCCGCAGCTTGTCGATCAGGTCGGCGTAGGGCGAACGCCGCTCCCCCGCCGCCTCGCGGGGCGGGGCGGAGCGCAGTTCGGCGGGGGTTGGGAATCTGCGGCGGGAGAGTTCGGCCTTGATCTGGGCCGCCGTGGAGCGCAGGGTGTCGGCGAGCCGGTCGGTGGCGACGTCGAGCAGCGCGGCGGTGAGTTCGCGGTGCAGGCGGCGCACGTGGATCTGGTGGCGCATCGCACCCCGCGTCTCGGCGCGGGTGAACGACGCGTCGGCGTGCCACGGCAGCATGTAGGAGTCGCGCAGGGGAAACCGCGCCGCCGGGTCGAGGCCGCCGCCGTCGCTCGCCACGGGCTCCACATCCGCCACCCACGGCAGTTCTGCGTACGGCGCGAGCCTGGCCAGCGGGCCGGCCAGCTCGGGGTGGTCGGCGGCCGTGCGGGCCAGGGAGGCGCGCAGCTCGGCCATACGCTCGGTCTGGCCGCGCCGCCACGCGGCGACGACGTCGCGGGCGATGGCGCCGATCACACCGCCGAGCTCGTCGTGGGCGTCGAGGAAGCGCTCCCGGAACGGCACGGTCGTGGCGGGCAGGTCGGGGCCGCCCTCCTCCGGCACCACGACGCCGCCGCGCACACTCGCATATAGCGGCTCCCATTCGGGCCAGTCGCTCACCATGCGCGCGACGGCGGCCTCGGTGATCTCCACGAGGGTCCGGCCGTCGCCGTAGGGGCGGCGGTGCAGGTCGCTCATCTCGGCCTCGACGGCGCGCTGCAACCTGGTGTACTCGGTGCGGAGCTTCTCCGACAGGCGCAGCAGCTCCCGCGTGGCGAGCTGCCCCTGCGGTGAGGCCTTCCTGCGGTCGGCGGCGGCCAGCCGCTCGGCGATGTCGCGGGCGGCCACCGCGGCGCCCGCGACCTGGCGGCCCACCTTCTCCGCGGCCAGGACCAGGCCGTATTTCGTTACGTGGCGGCCGATCACTTCGCGCAGCCGGCCCACTCCCCCGTCCTCGGCGAGGGCGGCGAGCGCCGTCGCGAGTTCCTCGTGCGACGGCAGGTCCTCGCGCAGCACCGCCGCGGCCGCCGCGTAGTCGTCGCCGCCGGGCGGCTCACGGTGGTAGTGCGCGGAGACCAGCAGGGTCTCGGCTGCCCTGCCGCCCGGCGAGGCGCGGCGGCACTGCTGCACGACGGCCGCGAGGTGGGCCGCCCGCGACTCCAGCACTGCGGAGGTCAGGGGCCTTGCCGCCTGGGCGAGCCACTTCACGTCGCCGTGCAGCAGGTCGGCCTTGGTGCCGCAGGCCAGGCGGCCGTGGTCGCGGCGGCTCTGGGTGGCCTGGCCGCCGACGTAGAAGTCCTCGATCATCTGGAACGGGGCGTGGTCGTGCGGGAGGCTCGCGTCGACGGCGACCAGGGAGACGGTGACGTGCCGCAGGTCGCGGCGGGCCAGGTAGCGGTCGCGCAGGCCGGTCTCGTTGTTGCCCGCGCCGGGGAAGTCGTAGATGAGGCCGCCGTCGCCGAGGAGCGTCGCGCCCCAGCTCCCGTGCGGCACGTCGACCGTGATCTCGATGTGGTCGATCAGGTCGAACACCGCCTCGGCGGTCTCCGCGGTCAACCTGTCGCCTCGCCGTACCTTCCGGACGGGGATCGCGGGGAGCACGGCCGACTCCTCGGCGTCCTTGCGGCGCTGGATGGCCGACACCTCGCGGAGGATCTCGTCGTCGACGACGAAGGTCGCGCCGAGCAGGTCCCTGCCGTTCTCGTAGGCGCCGAGCAGCCGGTTGAGCTCGGCCAGGCGGGTGCGCAGCGGGCTGATGTCGAGCCGCCAGGCACGCTCCAGGAAGGCGCGCAGCGCGGCGGTGTCGCCCGGGTCGGCGGCCTCCAGGGCCGCCGGGTCGGGTCCGCCGGGTACGGCGAGGCCGCGCACCATGGCGGCGACCGAGCCGGCCATGGAGGTGATGCACTGCCTGAGGTCGTCTTCGGTGAGAAACCAGACCTGGGTGCCGCTGCGGATCGCGGTGCCGACGTCGGCGGCCCGGAGCCTGAGCACGGTCACGTTTCCGGTGGTCGGGTCCCACTCGCTCGGCAGGAGAGCCGGGTTGCCGAGGAGTGTGCCGATGAGGCGGGACTTGCCGGAGCTGTAGCGCCCGATGAGCGCGAGGCGCACGGGTTCGGCGACCAGGGCGCGGATCTCGTCGGCGGAGGTGTGCAGGCGTCTCAGGGCCTCGCCCAGGTCGGGGAGCGGTCCGGCCGCCCGGAGGGCTTCGAGCAGGCCGTCCACCTTGGCCTGTGCCGCGGCCATCGCGGCCCGGTGGTCCGGCGTCGGCGCCGCGGGGTGTGCGCCGGTGTGTTGAGCCATCCCTGATTGCCCTCCCCGTTCGTGGCGATTCCCTACCAACACTACGTAAGAGCAGGCCAGGCCAGAATCCTCATTAATGGGGATAGCGGGGGAACTTGGCGCGTTCCACGAGCTTTTCCGAACTCGGCGCTGGGCAGGTTGTCACGTGATTAGGTGCATGATAAAAACACGAAAGGCCATGCGAAAGCACCTATTTCGCATGGCCTAGGGGGGCGGGTTGTGGTGGGGTGCCCGATCCTGGGGTTGGATGTGCCTCTTTAGCGCTGGGTGCGCAGGGGCCTGTTCAGGCGCCCCGGTGTGCTTCCAGCACCTCGTCGATCTCGGCGCGCAGCGGCATCGACGTGCTCGCCCCCTCGCGCTGCACCGCGAGCGACGCCGCCGCCGAGGCGAACCTCAGCGCCTGCGCGGGAGGCCGCCCCTCGGTCCGCGCCACCGCCAGCGCGCCGACGAACGTGTCACCCGCCGCCGTCGTGTCCACCGCGCGCACCCGGCGGGCCGGCTCGGTCAGGCGCTCACCCGTGCGCGAACCGTATACAGCGCCGCGTCCGCCGAGGGTGACGACCGCCTCCGGCACCAGGTCGAGCAGCGCCGACAGCGCCTTCCCCGGGTCGGAGCAGCCGGTGATCCCCTCGGCCTCGTGCTCGTTGGGCACGATCAGGGTGACACATTCCAGCAGCTCGGCGGGGAGGGCGACGACGGGGGCCGGGGTCAGCACGACCTGCACTCGCGCCTCGCGGGCGGCACGGGCGGCGGCGATCACGGCGGACATGGGGAGCTCAAGCTGGAGGAGCAGGGCACTCGCACCGGCGAGCAGCGCCCGGTCGCCGGCGTCGGGGCCGGTCAGGGTGCCGTTCGCACCCGGCACCACGATGATCGAGTTGCCGGCGCCGTCGTCCACCACGATGTGCGCCACGCCGGACGGGCCCGGCACCGTGCGCAGGCGTTCGACGGAGACGCCGGCGTCGGCGAGAGTACGGCGGAGCCCGGCACCGAAGGCGTCGTCCCCGACTGCGCCGAGGAAGGCGACGTCCGCGCCCGCTCTGGCGGCGGCGATGGCCTGGTTGGCGCCTTTGCCACCGGGGATCGTGCGGAACGCCCTGCCGGTCACCGTCTCGCCGCGCTGGGGGGCTTTGGAGACGTAGGCGACTACGTCCATGTTGGCACTGCCGTACACCGCTAGCAATGAAACTCCTCCTTGCTGAGGAGGCCCAGCGTACGGCGGACGGGTGGGGACGATTGTCCCCACCCGTCGTCAGATCACCGTCCTGCGGTGTTCTGCATGTTGCGCTGCGCGGCCGCCCGGAGAGGCGGTGTCAGGTTGACGAACGCGGTGCAGTTGCCGGGCCAGGCGGGGTTGCTGCCTGTGCCCGGGGTGGGATTCACGGTGCACGAGCTCTGCGCCACGCCTCCACCGCTGGTCAGCACGGTCACGTGGACGTCGTTGCCCATGGTGGACAGAGCGACACAGGTCACGTCGGCCGGCGCCTGGGTGATGGTGTGCCACGGCGGCGTTGTGCGCGGGTCACGGATCTGCACGGTGCCGTTGCCGGACGCGAGACCGATGAACTTGTTGTTGCCCTGGAAGGTGGTGCTGATGCAGCTGGTCGTTCCGGGAGGCCCGGGAGGACCACTCGGTCCGGACGGTCCGGGCGGGCCGCTCGGACCGGGCGGACCGGACGATCCAGGCGGGCCGGACGGTCCGGGCGGGCCGCTCGGACCGGGCGGACCGGACGATCCAGGCGGGCCGGACGGTCCCGGAGGACCGGACGGACCGGTCGAACCGCTCGGTCCAGGCGGACCGGACGGTCCCGGAGGACCAGAAGGTCCGGGCGGACCGGACGGTCCAGGCGGGCCGCTAGGTCCGGGAGGACCACTCGGACCGGGAGGACCACTCGGACCGGGCGGGCACTTGCACTTCTTGTGCTTGCAGCACCGGTGCCTGACCCAGTCTTCCCATTCAGGGTTGCTCGCAGTTCTAGGGTCGAGCCGGGCTGCTTCAGCAGGGGCCGGCTCCGGAGCAACCCGGGACATCTCCGCACTGTGCTTGGCGGCTACCCCCGACGCCGACCCCGTCAGCCCCGACAGGCCGGTCGTCACCGCCACGGCCAGCAGGCCGACGCGCAGACTCTTGCTGCGTGTCAGGCCGGCTATCCGGCTTTTCTGATGAGGAATCAACCTCTTCCCCCCGTATCCCTCTATAACCGAGAAAGTCGCGCGACGTTCTCGGCACCATGATCATTGGTGCGGATCGAGAGATACCCCGGTCAATGTCGGAGGATGCCCGACGGACCACTCAGCCTGGCAAATAAACGCTATAAGCCAGGAAAGCAAATCAGCGCTTCGGGCTTATACGTCGTGGAGGGGAAATCATATAAAGGCCGAGAATATCCGGCGGATCCGCCAATCCCGGACCACCCGCGCGGACCCACGCCGCGATGTCGTCCGCGGCCTCCGCCTGGTTGACCAGCCCCAGCCACACCGGGCGCCCGCCCGCGGCACGCCCCTCCCGTGACGGCCTTACGACGATGACGTTGGCCTGCTCGCACACGTCCAGGCAGTCGACGACCCGCACCTCCGCGACCTCCGACAGGCGCCGCACCTGCTCATCGTGATCCAGGGCCGGCACCTTGCGCACGGTGCCGCAGCAGCATCCCCGGCAGACGACGACCCCGCTCACCCGGCTCCCCCGCCGTGCCGTACGGCTCGCGCCCACTGCTCACGGCGCACCTCGGGGTCGAGCAGGGCGCAGTCGCCGCACAGGGCGTCCGGGGCCACGCGGTAGTAGAGGCAGCAGCTCCGCCGTACGAAGAAGGTGTGGCCGGGGGCCGGCTCCGCCAGCTCGCCGTTGCCGCGCAGCCGCCCGATCTCCAGCAGCGCCCGGCCGAGCGCGCCCGCGGTCTCCGCCGCCCCGGCCCGCTCACGCTCCACGGCGCGCATGGCCTCGGCGACGCAGGAGGCCGCGTTGCCCCAGAGCAGGCCGGGCGCGATCTTGACGATCTCGCGCAGGGTCCCGGCGAGCGGCTCCAGCACCCCTTCCACGACCATGCGGTACAACCCCTCGGCCAGCTCGCCGGGGCTCGCCGTGCGGCGGCCGGTGGGCCCGGCCGTTTGCGTAACCTCACCGGGGCTTGCCTCGTGCGGGGCGGTGAGCCCGGCCGTTCGCGTAACCTCGGCGGGGCTTGCCTCGTGCGGGCCAGTGGGCCCGGCCGTTCGCGTAACCTCACCGGGGCTCTCGGCGTGCGGGGCGGTCACGTCTCCGGGGTCCGCCGTACACCGTGCGCTCCACACCCTCGTCGCATCGGCGTGCACGGTCCGCAGGGGCAGCGGGCCGCTCGGCACCGGCCGCCAGTGCAGACGGTCAGGCGTGAAGTCCACGAGCAGGCCGTGCACGGCGGCCACACCGAACGGCGGCGACAGGAAGCGGGCCGCGAGCCCCTGAAACAGGATGGACGCCGCGATCCGGCGCTCGGACGCGCCGAGCCGGTCGGCCACCAGCGTGACCCTCTCGTCCAGCACGGCCTTGTCGCCGAGCAACTCCGTCAGGGGGCGCCACCCGGTGTCCGCGGGGCCGATCTGCAAGGAGAAGAAACCGCCGATGGCGGAGATGTCGGCCACCGCCAATCCGAAAATGTCACATGGCACCGGCGACACAGGCAATCCCATCCTCTCTTGGGGAGATCCGCCCCAATTTCCGTGAGGAGGTGACCGCGTGAGTCTCCTGGCTTTCGGGTCACAGCTCGTCCCGGCCTTCCCACCCATATGCGGGCAGTGGCGGTGTCGGGATCCGCTCGCCGATCACAGTGGCGGGACCGCGCCGGAGTCGCACCGGCTTCCTCGTTCCGCCGTCACCTTCGCCGTCCATGGTCGCATAACCCACATTGCGCGCAAAGCACACGGCCCCGCTTCTTCCCGGCGGGGCCGTGTGCTTTGCCTGCAGCGAGCGTGACGCGTCAGTAGTGGTAGGGATAGTCCGACCAGTCGGGGTCGCGCTTCTCCAGGAACGAGTCGCGGCCCTCGACCGCCTCGTCCTGCATATAGGCGAGGCGTGTGGTCTCCCCGGCGAAGATCTGCTGGCCGACCAGGCCGTCGTCGATCAGGTTGAACGAATATTTCAGCATGCGCTGGGCGGTCGGCGACTTGCCCATGATCTTCCACGCCCAGTCAAGCGCGGTCGACTCCAGCTCGGCGTGGGGCACGGCGGCGTTGACCGCCCCCATGCGGTGCATCTGCTCGGCGGAATATGCCTCGCCGAGGAAGAAGATCTCCCGCGCGAACTTCTGCCCCACCTGGCGCGCGAGATAGGCCGAGCCGTAGCCCCCGTCGAAGGAGCCCACGTCGGCGTCGGTCTGCTTGAAACGTGCGTGCTCGGCAGAGGCCAGGGTGAGGTCGCAGACCACGTGCAGCGAGTGCCCACCGCCCGCCGCCCAGCCCGGCACGACCGCGATGACGACCTTCGGCATAAACCGGATCAAACGCTGGCACTCCAGGATGTGGAGCCGCCCGGCGCGCGCCGGGTCGACGGTCTCGGCCGTCTCGCCCGTGGCGTAGCGATAACCGGACCGGCCGCGGATGCGCTGGTCACCGCCCGAGCAGAAGGCCCAGCCGCCGTCCTTGGGAGAAGGGCCGTTGCCGGTGAGCAACACGCAGCCGACGTCGGGGCTCGTCCGGGCGTGCTCGAGTGCGCTGTAAAGCTCGTCGACCGTGTGGGGGCGGAACGCGTTGCGCACCTCGGGGCGGTCGAAGGCGATGCGCACCGCCCGCTTTCCGGACCGGCTCTCGGCCGTGCGGTGATAGGTGATGTCGGTGAATTTGAATCCCTCGACTTGCACCCACGCTTCCGGGTCGAAGAGCTCGGAAACCCTGTCGTCTGCCATGCCCGGCATTATAGCCGTCCGTCCCCGCGGCTTTTCCGGCATGCCCTGCCGCGCAGGGCCTATGGCCTGGCCGAGGTTGCGGAGAACCACCTGTCCGGACTTTTTCCAGGGACAATTCCCATGCCCAGGGCCACATTTTCACGCCGCCTTCTGCAAATGCTCACGGAAAAGCGGGAAAACGAGTGCGGCAGGGCCCCGCGATGCCGCCGTCAGCGGTCGAGGTCGACCGGGCGTCCCTGGGTGCGGGCGGAGTCCGTGACGCGGTTGACGCCGGTGGTGTGCACCAGGATCCGGGTGCGGTCGGCGCGGAACAGGTCGTGGGAGAACTCGAAGGCCACGCCGCCGGGGTCGCGGGTGGTGCGGGTGATGGCCAGCAGCGGGGCGTTCTCGGCGATGTCGAGGACGGCGGCCTCGGTCGGGCCGGCCGGGATCGCCTCGATGCGCTCGGTGGCGTCACCCGGGCGCACGCCGTACACCTCGCTCAGCAGTTCGTAGATCGAGCCGCCGAGGTGCATGTCGAGCAGGCCGGGGAAACGCAGCGCGGGGAAGCGGGCGTTCTCCAGGGAGATGGGGTGGCCGTCTGCCAGACGGATGCGGACGATCTCGGTGACGAGGTCGCCGGCCTGGAGGGAGAGCGCGGTGGCGGTCGTCTGGTCGGCGCCGGTGATGGACGCGCTGACGACGCGCGACCCGGCGGTGAAACCCTGTTCGCGCAGCATCGCGGGGATGCCGACGACCCGGGAGAGGTCACGTTCGATCTTGGGGCGGCTCACGAAGGTGCCGCCGCCCCGGCCGGGAACCCTGCGCACGGCCCCGGTCTGCTCCAGCAGGACCAGTGCCTGGCGGAGCGTGGCCCGGCTCACGCCGAGGTCGAGGGAGAGTTCGCGCTCGGCGCCGAGGCGCTCACCGGGCTGGAGTTCGCCCGAGGAGATCATCTCCAGGAGGCGGCGGTGTGCCCCGGCGACGGCGGTCTTCTCCCCTGTGCCGGGAACCGTCCGGCCCGCCGTGCTGTTGGTGGTTTCTCCCGGCACGCAGTCACCCGCTCGTGTTGGTCTCTAGAGGCTTCAGGATATGGTCAGACCGGATCACGGGCCGGTCAACGGCACGCGCCGATCGGGGCGGGGCACGGCTTTCGGCGGCGCCGTCCCCTTCGGCGGCGTCTTCGCCTTCAGCGGCGTCTTCGCCTTCAGCGGTGTCTTCCGAGCGTGGGCAGCCGGCCGGTGAGGTAGCGCTCGGCGAGCTCGCAACTGCCCAGCGTGTAACCCGCGCCCAGCTCCCCCGCGATCTCCGCGCCCGGGTGGGTGCCGATCCAGGCGACCAGTTGCAGCCTGCGGAACATCACGAACGTCCAGATCTCGGCCTCGTCCTCGGCGGGGAGGTCGAGCACCGTGCGATAGCCGCGCAGCCACGCGTCGATCATCTCCGGCACCCTCGGGTGGTGCTCGATGAAGCTCAGCGCCGCCGCCAGATCGTAGAGATACCACCCGTGGCCGCAGTCGTCGAAGTCGATGACGCTCGGCGTCGGCGAGCCGTCCACCAGCAGATTGGCGAGCCGCAGGTCGGCGTGGATCAGGCCGTAGCGGTCCGCGCCCGTGCCCCACGCGCCGAGCCGCCCGCGCAGCTCACGGTCGAGCCGCCCGAGCACGGCCAAAGCCTCGCCGCCGACCCCGACGCCCTCCTGCCAGCGCCCCCAGCGCGCCACGGCCCCCAAGGCGGCCTCGTAGTCCCAGTGAAACCTCGTGAACCCCTCCGGCGCGGCCCAGGACCGCGCGTGCACGTGCATGCGGGCGGTGAGCGCCCCGAGGGCCTCGAACCCCTCGACAAGCCCCTCCTCGGCGGGCTCAGCGCCCGGCAGGAACTCGAACATCACACACCGCCGGGGCTCGCCCTCCCCGGTGCCGTCCACCGTGACGACCCGCTCGCCGGCCCGGCTCCGCCGTACACGCGGGGTGCGGACCCCCGCCTCGTCCCGCAGCGCGGTGAGCCAGTCGAGCTCGGACCGGATGGCGGCGAGCGAGTGGTAGCCGAGCCGGTGCACCCGCAGGATCGCCCGCTCGCCGCTGACGGGGTCGTCGACCCGGAATGTCGCGTTCTCCGAGACGTTGATCAGCGTGACCTCGGACGACGGGGAAAGATCGTAGGCCGCGACGGCCCGGCGGGCCGCCCTCTCGACTCTGGTCAGGACGTCGTCCCCGGCGGAGAGGTCGTGGACCCTCAATTGACGTCTCCTCAATCACGGAAAAGGTGCGCACATTATGTCCCGCCCACTGGGGCCTTGCGTCACTGTGCGTGTCAGGAGGGCCGTGAGGGGTTTCCGCCTGGGCTGCCGACGGGGCTTTTGGGATTGCCGGGAGTGCTTACCGCTGTCGGCAATCCGCTATCCGCTATCGGCTATCGGCGGGAGTGCCGGGGCCGGCGCGACCGGGTTTGGGAAGCCGGTTCGGGGAAGCCGGTTCGGGGAATGAGCACCGCCCCCAGGGATGAACCCGACCGGGATCGGGATCCCGGCTCCCCCGGGGGCGGCACCACCTCCGGAGATGGGTCCGGCTGCGAGGTTTTGGGCCCCACGGCTTCCCCAGAGGTGGATCCTGAGTGCGGCGACCGGGGTGTCTCACCCCCCACGGTCTGCCGACTGGCATGGCCGGAAGTCTGTAACGGTCAGACCAGGTTAGTCAACGGTTCCCATCGCATAGATGAGGAAACATGACGGATATCGCCGGTAGCGCACCCTTTGAAGTACGCGATCACCATGCCCAACGGCCCAGCGGCACAAAGGGTTCCGTACGGCAGCGCCTCGCATTTGAGCGTGCTCTCGAACCGGCCCCGGGGCGGGATCGCGAACCGGGCCCAAGATCCAGCGCCCGCCACCCACAACCCACCCGGCTGCCGGAGTCTCCATCCGACCGTCAGCCGACCCGGCCATCAGGTCGAATCCCCACCCGACCATCCGTCCGCCCGGCCGTCGGGCTGAATCCCCACCGGCTGACGGACAGCACCGAAGCCCCAAAACGCCTAACCGCCCGGCGGTTGAGGGGGCAAGAGGGATAAGAATTCTCCCTCTCCGCAACGGAGGGTAAGTGATCTTGTGTCGGGTTCGGCAGAATTGAGGGGTGAACCTCATCGACTACCTGCCCGAAGACATCGACGCCGACCCCGACACCGTCTTCGACGCGTTCGTCCGGTGGAACACCGAGAGAGGCTTCACGCTCTATCCGCACCAGGAGGAGGCCTTGATCGAGGTCGTCTCCGGCAACAACCTGATCCTTTCCACGCCGACCGGCTCCGGTAAGAGCCTTGTGGCGGCCGGAGCGCATTTCGCCGCGCTCACCCGCGATGTGCGCACGTTCTACACCGCGCCCATCAAGGCCTTGGTGAGCGAGAAATTCTTCGACCTCTGCGCCATGTTCGGCACGGAGAACGTCGGCATGATGACAGGTGACGCGAGCGTCAATGCCGGGGCGCCGATCATTTGCTGCACCGCCGAGATCCTGGCCTACATCGCGCTGCGCGACGGCGCGCGGGCCGACGTCAACCAGGTGGTGATGGACGAGTTCCACTTCTACGCCGAGCCCGACCGCGGCTGGGCATGGCAGGTGCCGCTGCTGGAGCTGCCGCAGGCGCAGTTCATCCTGATGTCGGCGACGCTAGGGGATGTCGCGAGGTTCGAGAAGGATCTCAGTCGCCGCACCGACCGCCCCACTTCGGTGGTCAAGGACGCCGAACGTCCCGTCCCGCTCTACTACTCCTACCGGTTGACGCCGCTGCACGAGACGCTCGAAGAGTTGCTCGCCACCCAGCAGGCTCCCGTCTACGTGGTGCATTTCACCCAGGCCGCCGCCCTGGAGCGCGCTCAGGCACTCATGAGCATCAACATGTCCACCAAGGCGGAGAAGGAGGCCATCGCCGCGCTCATCGGCAACTTCCGGTTCACCACCCGCTTCGGCCGCGCGCTCTCCCGGCTCGTGCGCCACGGCATCGGGGTGCATCACGCCGGCATGCTGCCGAAATACCGCAGGCTGGTCGAGCGGCTCGCGCAGGCCGGGCTCCTGAAGGTCATCTGCGGCACCGACACCCTCGGCGTGGGGGTCAACGTGCCGATCCGCACGGTGTTGTTCACGGCGTTGTCGAAATACGACGGCAACCGGGTGCGGCTCCTGCGCGCCCGCGATTTCCACCAGATCGCCGGACGGGCCGGCCGCGCGGGCTTCGACACGGCCGGCTATGTGGTGTGCCAGGCCCCCGACCACGTAGTGGAGAATGAGAAGGCGCTCGCCAAGGCCGGCGACGACCCGAAGAAGCGGCGCAAGGTCGTGCGCAAGAAGGCTCCCGAAGGCTTCGTGAACTGGAGCGAGGAGACCTTCGAGAAGATGCGCCACGCCGAGCCCGAGGCGCTCACCTCCCGCTTCAAGGTGACCAACGCCATGCTGCTCGCGGTGATCAACCGGCCGGGCGACTGCTTCGCGGCCATGCGCCAGCTGCTCACCGACAACCACGAGGACAGCAAGCGGCGGCGCCGCCACATCAGCCACGCGATCGCGATCTACCGCTCGCTTCTGGCGGGCGGCATCGTGGAGAAACTCGCCGAGCCTGACGAGCAGGGCCGCATGGCGCGGCTGACCGTCGACCTGCAGGAGGACTTCGCGCTGAACCAGGCGCTGTCCACGTTCGCGCTGGCGGCGTTCGAGCTGCTGGACACCGAGTCGCCGAGCTATGCCCTCGACATGGTGTCGATCGTGGAGTCCACCCTGGACGACCCCCGGCAGATCCTCTCCGCCCAGCTCAACAAGGCCAAGGCGGAGGCCGTCGCGCAGATGAAGGCCGACGGCATCGAATACGAGGAGCGCATGGAGCTCCTCACCGAGGTCACCTACCCGATGCCGCTGGAGGACCTGCTGCTCGGGGCCTACGAGACCTACCGCCGCGGCCACCCGTGGGTGGGCGACCACGTCGTGAGCCCCAAGACCGTCGTGCGGGATATGTACGAGAAGGCGATGACCTTCACGGACTTCATTCAGTACTACGACCTGACCCGCTCGGAGGGTTCGGTCCTGCGTTATCTCGCCGACGCCTACCGGGCGCTCGCCCGTACCATCCCCGAGCATCTCAAGACCGACGACCTCGTCGATCTCATCGAATGGCTGGGCGAACTCGTCCGGCAGGTCGACTCCAGCCTGCTCGACGAGTGGGAGGCGCTCGCCAACCCCGCCGCGGCCATGGAGGAGCAGCAGCGGGAGCTGGAGTCCAAGCCGCGTCCCGTCACCGCCAACGCCCGCGCCTTCCGCGTGCTGGTGCGCAACGCGATGTTCCGGCTGGTCGAGCTGTCCGCGCTGGAGAAATACGACGAGCTGGAGGAGCTCGCCCCGGACATCGACTGGGAGGGCGCGCTCGACGCCTACTTCGAGGAATACGACGAGCTCGGCACCGGCCCCGACGCCCGCGGGCCGGCGCTGCTGCAGATCACCGAGGAGAAGGAGCTGTGGCGGGTCCGGCAGACCTTCCACGACCCGGCGGGGGACCGCGACTGGGGCATCTCCGCCCAGGTCGACCTGGCCGCGTCCGACGAGGAGGGCCGCGCGGTCGTGCACGTCACGGCGGTGGACCGGCTCTGACCCATCCTGTGTACGGCAGAGCCTGGCCGGGCTCTGCCGTACACGCTGCCCGGCCGTGGCCGGGCTTCGCCGTACCCGCCGGCTGCGGTGTGCGGGGACCTCGGGACACCTGGTGGCCGGCGTCTGCCGGGCGGGCTCAGGGGTGCAGGTCGCTCGCGGGGAGGCTCTGGGGGCCGGGGCGCTGGGAGGGGCGCCAGAACTGGCGCTTGCCCTCCTCCTTGACCACGACGCCGATCTTGCCCAGCTCGTGGCGTAGGTCTCGGACGTCGGACTGGTCGCTTTTCTCCAGTGCCTTCTGCCGGGCTTTGAGCAGTGCGTCGGCGCCTGGCGGCAGGCCGGGCATATCCGGCACCCAGCGGCGGAAGTCCGCCTTGTGCGGATCCCCGTCGAGGTATCGGTAGCCGTGACCGGTGAACGCCGCCTCAAGCTGGGAAATCGGCAGGCCCTCGTGTTTTTCCCGCGCCAGCTCCTCCGTGTGGTGGCCCAGCACTACGAGGTGTTTCGCGTCGACGAAAACCGCCTCCACGGCCTCGCGCGGAAAAGCGCGCTCCTTGCCCATGGTGGTCAGGGCCACCCTGTCGTCGGAGATCGTCACCGACACGCTCTCGTGGAGGGTGATCATGCTCACGACCAGCCCGATCAGCAGCCCGGCCGCCGGCAGTCCGACCGCGAGCCAAGGGTCGGGAATGGAGTCGATCAGGTCGATCGGCCCCTTGAACGGCACCCAGGGAAGGTCCGCCAGCCAGCCGATCAGGAATACCAGCAGCCCGCCGAGACCGACGCCGATCAGCGGGAAGAGAACCCACAAAAAGAGGTGCATCGACGCCTTCTGCGTCACCTTGGTCGTGCGATGAGGCCGGGGCTCTCCGGTGGTCATGCGCGAACTCCAAAAAGAGACCGCCTCGCCACTCTGTGGCGAGGCATTCAAACGGGGATGTCGCCCCCCTGAGCGACCGAACCGACAAGTCAGTTTACTTGCTTGAACGACATCCCCTTGAAGCCGAACTCTCTTTAGGCGCTTTTAACCGGCCGCTTCGCGTGAACAATTACCCCCAGTAATCCACAGCTCATCCTCAGCGTCCGGCAGAATCACCCGGAGTGCATGAGTCAGTCGCAGACCGCGACGGTGCCACACACCTTGGCCGACATCTTCTTCGCGTCCGCCAGCACACTCTTGAAATGGCTCAGCGCGGGCTTGCCCCACTCGCCCGCCTCGGAGTAGACGAACACCGCGTTGCCGCGCCGCGCCACCACCGCGCGCTCGCCGAGGAGCTGCGCCTTGCCCTTCTGGTAGCTGTGCCCGATAACCCGGACCGCCTCGTCGCCGACCTTCACCGGCGCCTGGCTGTAGCGGTAGGACCCCCCGGCGATCGAACGGCACTTACGCAGCGCGGCGCGCACCTCGTTGACCGCGCTCGCCGCCGCGTCGCTGTCGGCGTAGACGATGACCTGCTCGACGCGCTTGAAGTCCGGCACCCCGGCGTAGTTGATGGTGCGGGCCACCTGGCGATCGGCGATCGCCAGTCCCGACTTGGAGCAGGGGTTCACCCCGAAGCGGGCGGTCAGCTTGTTGCTGATCGACCACTGGTGCTCGGGGTCCTTCTTGCCCTGCGTCACAGCCTTCTGCTCGTAAAGGAGGAAGCCCTTGGGGATGGCGCCCGCCGCGGACGCCGCCGCAGGCGACGCCGCCGCAGCGGCGAACAGCATCCCCGCCACGACCACGGACCCATACACGAACTTCTTCACTGGACTTCCCTCTCACTTGGGTTGTTGCAACGTGCCACATGATCAGACGCCGCAACCTTGCCAGAAGTTCGCCCCGATTTCCCAACATCTCCGCATCTCACAGGGATGACCCCTGGAAATAGACATAGACCCACAAAGGCATATCATTCCGGCACGCCATCTCTCAGGCTTGTGCCGTACGGCGTGAGCCTTGCGGACCTCGCGCCTCACGCTTTACGTCCGCCCAGGCCCGCGCGCCACCGTCAGCCCCCGGAGATGTCGAGCTCCGCCGCGGCCCCGGGCACCGCGCAGTCGTCGGCGTCGTCCAGCCAGCCGTCCGGCAGGTGCACGTGCGAGCGCTCCGAACTCTTGCCCCGCGGCCCGTCGGCGTCCGCCGGCCAGGCCTGGCCGGGATCGAGCTCCGCCAGACGATCGCGCAACTCGGTCAGCGACAGGGACGTCGTGAGGCCGCGGCGCACGTCGCCGCCTACCTCGAAGCCCTTGAGATACCAGCCGACGTGCTTGCGGAACTCCGTCACCGCCTGCGTCTCGGACCCGTGCCACTCGGCCAGCAGCCCCGCGTGCCGCGCCATCATCGCCGCCACCTCGCCTAGCCCCGGCCGCGCCCGCCCCGCGTCCCCCTCCATCGCTCGCGCCAGATCCCCAAACAACCAAGGCCGCCCCAGGCAGCCCCGGCCCACCACGACCCCGTCGCATCCCGTCTCACGCATCATGCGAACCGCATCGTCGGCGCACCAGATGTCCCCATTGCCGAGCACCGGAATGTCGGGCACAGCCTCCTTCAGCCGCGCCACCGCCTCCCAGTCCGCCACACCGCCGTAATGCTGCACCGCCGTACGGCCGTGCAGCGCCACCGCGCTCGCCCCCTCCTCGGCCGCCGCACGCCCCGCCGACAGATAGGTCAGATGCCGGTCATCGATGCCTTTACGCATCTTCACCGTCACCGGCAACCCGCCGGCACCCTCCACCGCCGCCCGCACGATCGCCCGGAACAACTTCCGCTTGTACGGCAGAGCCGACCCTCCACCACGCCTCGTCACCTTCGGCGCGGGACAGCCGAAGTTCAGGTCAATGTGGTCGGCCAGCCCCTCATCGGCCACCATCCGCGCCGCGCGGCCCACGACATCGGGGTCCACTCCGTACAACTGGATGCTGCGTGTGCGCTCGCCGGGATCGAAGCGGATCATCTTCAGCGTCTTGGCGTTACGCTCCACCAGCGCCCGCGTCGTGATCATCTCCGACACGAACAACCCACCGCCCTGCTCCCGGCAGAGCACACGAAAGGGCGCACTGGTGATGCCGGCCATCGGCGCGAGCACCACGGGCGGCCACACTTCGATCCCCCCGATTCTCACCCTCCGAGGTTAGCGGCCCCCCAAACCCCCTCCGGAATCCACAGCCGACCTTGTAGTGAACCCCAGGAGCCCCGGCCTTGGCGCGCGCCTCACCCCGGCATTAGCATCCGCCTCACCCCGGAAGCTGGAGATAACCAACCGGCACCTGGTCCACCAGCCAAACCCCGTTGGCACTCACCCGGAACTCGTGCCCATCGGCCCACATCTCCCCCGCCGCGACCACCAGCACCACGGGAACCCCCCGCCGCGCCCCCACAGCCGTCGCGGTCACCCGATCCGCCGACAAATGCACATGATGCCGCCCCATCGGCAACAACCCCTGCTCCCGAATAGCCGCCACATTCCGCCCGACAGTCCCGTGGAAGAGCACCTCCGGCGGCTCGATCACCGGCAGATCCAACTCCACCGGCACCGAATGCCCCTGACTCGCCCGGATACGGTCGCCCGCTATCACAAACCTCTGCTTGTCATTGGCCGCCACGACCTGGCGCAACTCGGCCTCCGAGATCGGAAACCCATGCGCCTCCGCAGCCTCCAGCAACACCCGCACATCCACCCAACCCCCCGCATCCAACGTGACCTCAATGCGATCCGGACAATGCCTGAGATGCCGCGCGAGGTACTTCGACACCCTGACCATCCGCCGCTCATTCACCACAAACCTCCTCAACACCACTCCCCCACATGATCGCAACCCCCTCCTCTCCGCGCATTCAGTTACACACCTGCGCCCAAAACCCGCTAGAGTTCTTCACGTCACCGGCGGCGAAACCCGACCGGCAGACACGCGGACGTGGCTCAGTTGGTAGAGCATCACCTTGCCAAGGTGAGGGTCGCGGGTTCGAATCCCGTCGTCCGCTCGGAGAGGTCAACCTGTCTGGCCTCACTCGGTGGAGTGGCCGAGAGGCGAGGCAACGGCCTGCAAAGCCGTCTACACGGGTTCAAATCCCGTCTCCACCTCGTGCTACCGGGGCGATTAGCTCAGTGGGAGAGCGCTACCTTGACACGGTAGAGGCCACTGGTTCAATCCCAGTATCGCCCACCAGGTTCCATAGCAGACCTGGTCTGACCTGGTCAAACGCAAGATATAGCCCCAGCTCACGGCACCAGCCGAGAGTCTGGGGCTTCTTGTTGTTTGTCGTTGTTCTCCGTAGTTTGCGGGACGAGTGATGGGTTTGTGATGGGTCCGGGCAGGCTCGACGCCTCTCCTCTCCCACCATCCGGACCAGCGAGCTGGGCTCTCATCAAGCGGCTGAACGGCCCCTCAGCCTGGTCGGAATGCAGTGAGTGGCCACCCCACTTGAGAGGCGCTGATCCGTTAGGCTTTCGCCGTCCAGCGATCAGCGATCCACGGCGGGAGCGACCTTTGCAGGAGATCGAGGTCAAATACCGCCTGCACGAGCTGACCGCCCTTGAGGCAGCACTGGCCCAGCGCGACGTCACCCTTTCAGCGCCCGTCCACCAGGACGACCAGGCATACGCGCAGTCCGGCTGGTCCTACGGCCAGTCCAAGATCGGCGTGACATTCGCGCGGCTGCGCACCCAGGAGGGGCGTCACCTGTTCACGGTCAAGACCCCGCTGGCCAACGAGATGGCCTGCCTGGAGCACGAGTCGCAGGTCGCCGACCGCGACCAGATGCACGAGGCGATCAAGCAGATGGGTTTCCGGCCCACGGTGCGGATCGTCAAAATCCGACGTACCGCGTACCTGGACGGCATCGCCCTGTGTGTGGACCAGGTCGAGCAGGCGGGGCTGTTCCTGGAGCTGGAGACGGTGGCTGCGGCAACTGAGTCGGGCACGGCCGCACAGGCACGGCTGGACGGCTTCGCCCGCTCGCTCGGAGTCGAGTTGCACCGGGTGAACGACACCTACGACTCCCTGATCCGGCAAGCGCTGTCACCGGCTTAGAACAGGGCGATCTCCGAACGCTCCCCGAACGAGCCGGTGCTCAGAGCGCACCCTGCGACCCGCAACGTGGCGGTGAGCGCAGCGTGATCGGTCAAGCCCTGCTCGCGAGTCTCATGCAGGTAGGCACACGCGTCGATACGCCCGGCCAGTTCCGCGCCGACGTGGAGGTAGTCGTAGCGGTAGCCGTCGCCGGTGCGGCCGATCCAGCTGTACGGCTGCTCCTCGGTCCGCAGCAGATCGTGGGCGTCGCGCAGGCCCTGCTCGTTCAGGGCCTCCAGCAGGCCGAACTCGAACGGCAGGAACCCCCGGTGGAGGGGACGGTGGGTACGCCCGATGACGTTGTAGTCCCCGCCCAGAACCAGATGCCGGCGGGTCTGCTCGGGCAGCGCGGCCAGTGTCTTGAGCAGGGAGGTGATGAAGGTCTCCTTGCGTTCGGTCTTGGCCAGGCTGCGATCGCGCGAAGGCACGTACACCGCCGCCACACATATCTGCGGGCTGGTGTCGAGTACGGCTGCGGCGATGCGGCCCGGAATCGATACCGCGCCGAGGTCCACGCTTTGGTCGGTGAGGGCGATCCGGCTGACCAGGGCAGCCCCCCGGTCGCCGTCGTCGGGGGTGTTAACCACCCTCCAGCCCGCCCGCGAGAATTCCTCCAGCAGGAAGGCGGTGCCGGTGCCCGCGCTGGTCTCGGTGAGCAGCACCACCTGCTCGGGGCGCGTGGCGAGCCAGCCCAGCAGCCGTTCGGCTCGCTCGCGGGAGGCCGCGCCGATGTTGACCGTGAGCACCGACAGCACGATGGGGTCTCCTCTCATGCTCAGATGATCGGCTGGTCGAGGTGACCGAGCATGGCGGTCACGATGACGTCCGTGGTCAGCCCCCGGCAGTCGATATGCTCCTGCCGCCAGCCGAGCGCGGCTAGGAACCGGTGTGCTTCGGCGTAGAGGGTCAGTTCACGCTTGGGTGAGCCGATGCGTTCCAGCCGGGAGCGGTGCCGTCGCTGATTCAACCGGTTCTGGATGATCGCCGGGTCGTGTTCGAGGTAGAAGGTGATGTCGGGTGCGACTGCGAAGGAGTTGTACTGCCAGATCTCGGCGGTAGCCAGCCCGTCCAGGCGCTGCAACACCAGGGAGGATGGCAGATAGCGGTCGCTGACCACATAGTGCCCGGCCGAAAGCGCGGGTTCGATGGTGCCGGCGATGTGGGCGGCGCGGTCGGCGGCGATGGCCAGCGCCAGTGGCCGCCCCGCCAGCCCGGATTCGGCGCTGCGGGTCAGCTTGCCCAGCGGGCTGTCGGAGGGTTCCCCGGTCAGGAGGACCGGGATGCCCCGGCTTTCCAGGCGGGTGGTCAGTGCGAGGGCTGTGGTGCTCTTGCCGACACCGTTGGGGCCTTCCACAGCGATGAAGCAACCGCCTGCGGTGCCGGTCATGCGGGCCGCCGCCCGATCTGCAACAGCGGCCTGCCCGGTCCGCCGGTGCGGGGACACTGCTCGTCGTCCACCGCGCCGATGGCCAGGCCGCGTGAGATGACGGCGGCCGGGCAGCCCTTGCCGCAGGAGCTGTTCAGCGAGCAGGCGGTGCAGGTGGGGTTGGCGCCCATGGCCAGGGTGGCGGGAAGGTCGAAGGCGTCCAGCGCGGGGGCGACCTCGTCGTGGAGGATGTTGCCGACCAGGAAGTCGCTGTCGGGGTAGAGCGAGTGAGGGCTTCGGGCGGCGAAGACCAGGTAGGGGCAGACCGCGGTGGCCCCATCGGCGAAGACGTAGATGAGCTTGCCCGCGTCGCATCCGGCCAGCGGCAGCTCGTCGTTGGGGAAGCGGATGTGGACCAGATCCACTCCGCGCGGCCGGAACCGCTCGGTGACAGTCTGGATGGCGCGCATGGTGTCGGTGTCGGCGGCCAGGCGCGCCTGGCTCTTCACGCCCCGGCCCATGGACGACAGCGGGTTCATCAAGACGTACTCGGCGCCGACCTCGACGGCGAACTCGCACAGGTCGGCGAACTCCTCCACGGTGGTGAGCATGTTGGGCGTGGACAGCAGCCCTTGCAGGAGCCCCGCTTCGGCGAACTTGCGGACGGTGGCCACCGTCACCTCGAAGGAGGACCGGTCGCCTCGGAACCTGCCGTGGCTGGCGGGGCGGAAGCCGTCCAGGCTGACGTTGATGTGGATGTTGCCGAGCGCGGCCATCCTCTCGATCTGCGCATCGCTGGTCTGGGTGGCATTGGTGCAGATGCCGACGGGCATTCCCAGATCGGCCAGGTGGGTGCACAGCCCCATGATGTCGGGGTGGACGAAGGGTTCCCCGCCGGTCAGGGTGATCCGTTCCACGCGAGCGCGCCGCAGGCGCGGGATGACGGTGGTGGTGAGTTCGGCGAGGGAGAGGTCCCGCCCTTCTTTGACGGATGAGACGAAGCAGTGGGCGCAGTGCAGGTTGCAGCGCTCGCTGATCTGGATGAGCGCTTTGCGTCCGTCGCCGCCGACCGAGGTGCGGAAGTAGCAGGAGCTGGCGGCGGTGTCGACGATCAGGGATCTGCGCACGGACAACCTCCCAGAGGTGGCTCGGTGTCGGCAAGGCGTCTTGCCGGGTCGTGCTGTCGTGCCGTGTGGCGGGCCTTGCTCAGGCCCGCCTGATCGCATGATGGGCCGAGTTCGGCCCGCGCGACTTCTGCTCAGGGGGAATCACGGTGGTCGGCTGGACAGTGCCGTCGCCGGCCTCCAAGGCGCGTAGCCTCTCCTCAGCCTTCTTAGCGAAGGGGGAGGCGATGCGCCGGTACAGCTCATCGGAGCGGCGGTAGCAGGTCGCCGCCTGCTCCTGGTCACCCGCTCGGGCGGCCAGGTCGCCCAGATGCAGGCACAGGTCGGCGATCTGGGCGAGCGCGCCGATCCGCTCCGCCAGCTCCAACGCTGTGCAGAACCTCTCACCGGCCTGTCCGGGGTCGTCGAGCATCAGGTGGGCCTGTCCCAGGAAGGTGAGGGCCCTGGCGTGGTTGTAGTCGTCGCCGAGGGTCTCGAACAGGCCGCACGCGCTGCCCAGGATGTCGGTCGCGGCGGGGTCGGCGGCCTCCAGCGCCAGCTCACCCGAGCGGCGGGTCATCAGGGCCACTCCGCGTACCCAGCCGCCGTGCTCGAACAGGGGGATCGCCCGCTCATACAGGTCGCGGGCGCCTTGCGGGTCGCCGCTGTGCTGGGCGATGGCCCCCTGGGTGGACAGGGCGGACGCCTGCCCGAGCACGTCGGCAGCTTCCTCGGCCTGCTCCACCGCTTCGGTGAGCATCGGCCCGGCCTCCCCGGGCCGGTCGGCGTGCTGAAGGTAGGACGCTCTGCCCGTCAGCATCCGGCCCAGCACCTCGGGGTCGTCCAGGGCACGGGCCGAGGCCAGCGCCAGCCCGGTGACCTCATCCCAGGCCCGGTAGCAGCGGCGGTGCAGGAACAAGGCCCGCAGCGCCTCGCTGAACGGCCATACCAGCTCGTGCATCCCCCTGGTGTGGGCGTCGGCCTGCACGGCCATTAGCTCCTCCAGCGAGTTCTCCAGCCAGTCCAGCGCGGCGATGCCGTCGTCGAAGAGCGCATTGCGGCCTGCTTGCCGGTATAGCGGGCTGAGCCGAAGCCGGTGCGGCATCACTCGCACGTCGGCCTCGATCGCGCGGCCCAGGTAGAGGCCGGCGATGCGGGAGAAGGCGTCCCGGCGGTCCTGGTGCAGCAGGGAGTTGAAGAGGTACCGGCCCTGCTCGTCCCGCTCCAGCAGAGACACCGACACCAGCCCGTCCAGCAGCGTCTCGGGCTCCTCCTGGCCTAGGTCGAGGGCGGCCTGGGCCGCCCGGAGCGGGATGTGCGGCCCGGGGTGCTGGGAGAGCGCCCGGTAGGCGTGCTTCTGCCGGTCGTCCAATGCCTGGTAGGAGGCGTCGAACGCCGCCCAGACCGGCGCGAGCGTCTCTTCGGTGTCTTCTGCGGACATACTTCTTCCTTGCCGGGTGATGGCTCGGACCAGGGTGCGGACCACCGGTCTGCCGGTGCCGCGACGGCTGGCCATGGCGCCTGCGCACGCGCGCAGCGCCAGCGGGATGCCCCCGCACAGCTCGACGAGCTGTCCGGCGGCCGAGCGCTCGTCTTGGACCTGCTCATCGCCGAGGGCGCCTGCCAGCAGGCGCAGGCCGGATTCAGTGTCCAGCGGCTCCAGGTGGATCGTGTGCGCGCCGTCGAGGGCCAGTTCGGGGAGCCTGTGGCGGCTGGTCGCCACGACCAGGGCGTCGGCGGCCAGGAATTCGCGGACGTGGCCGGCGTGGCCGATGTCGTCGAGCAGGACCGCCAGGCGGTGCCCGGTGGCCAGGGTCCGGTAGTGGGCCCGCTGCTCGTCGGGGTCGGGCGGCATCTGATCGGCAGGCACTCCCAGACCCCGCAGGAACCGCTCGACGACCTGACCGGTGGCGACCGGGCGGCCGGTGGCGGTGCGCAGGTCTGCGTACAGCAGACCGCCAAACCGGGCGCGGGCGGCGTGCAGCCACCTGACCGCCGCAGCGGTCTTGCCCGCGCCCGCCGTACCGCTGATGACCAGCGCCGGAGGTATCTGCGGCAGGTCCAGCAGGCGATGCAGCGACTCCAGCACCTGACTGCGGTTGACAAACAGGTGGACCGGGGCCGGGAGCTGCGCAGGAGGCAGCGGCCGGTGGGCGCTCGTGGTGATGCGGATACCGCCGTGCACCGGCCCGGTCTGCACGACCTGGCCGGTCACAGTGCCGCACACGTCGTTGGACAGCAGCATGTCAGCAGGTGCGCGCAGCGGTCCGCTCCTCCGTGATGTCCTCGTCTGGCTCGTCCGCGAGGTCAACCATCGACATGAAGACTCCGTAGTCAATCGGGATCACCTGGACGGGTACGGCGGCCGGGAGTTCGGTCCGGCCGCCGGGGAGCCACCGCTCTCGCAAAGCCCTTCAGACGCCCCCCAAGGCGAAGGGCTCCGCTGCCCTACCGCCGTGGCGGAGCAGGGCAGGCGACCCTGTCTTCTGCGATCCGCGGAGGACAGGCGATCAGCGCGGTGTGGTCGTAGTAGGTGCCGGCCAGGTAGAGCCCCCAGCAGAACTCGCGCCCCTGGGCCAGACTCTCGGAGGCGCTCTTGCGGTAGTCGGCGGCGGTCCTGCACTGAGCCGTCGACCCGGTGATGCGGGCGGCGATCTCGCCGTACTGGGCCTCCAGCCAGTCACCTGCTGCCTCCACATCGGTGAAGGTGCCCTTGACGTGGGCAGGCGTCTTGCGCAGCCAGTGCCAGAGGATCATCGGCGGGTAGGGATTGGTCGCGAAGGAGGCGCCGGACGGCCTGCGCTCACCCTCCCCTTCCCGCTTGAGCTGGTCGGCAGGTCCCGTCCAGCGGTAGCCGTGGAAATGCATCGAATCCCCCGAGCTGTAGGGCGTGTCCTAGGCGACTTTGGAGACGTCGATCCCGGCCGCCTCCAGTTCGGCGCCGGTGAAGCGGAGCGGAGCGGCGTCGGGCCTCTTGCTGTCGCCGAGCAGGTAGACGTCGTGGCCGGGGATGCGGCCGGCGGTGACGCACGCCTCGCCGTCCTCTCCGGTGTAGCCCCCGCACAGCGGTGCGAGCACCGCGCCGTCTGCGGGGAGGGTGTACAGGTCGTCCATGGTGCACCTCCGGTGCCGGGTTGCGGGTGTCGGTCTGGGGCGGTGCGGGGCCCCTGGTGGCCGCCGGGGGCTCCGCCGTCCACGAGGCAGAGCGTCAACGCGATGTCGTCATACGTCCCCTTCCTGCCGGGATCGGGTGGGGCCTGTTCAGGAGCCCCCCTCACCGGGGCTCCTGGTGCTCGGGCCTCAGCGCTTGCGCTTCTGCCCCGAGCCGCCGCACGCGTTGCAGGTCACCAGAGCGGGGTAGTGCGACTTGCCGCCGCGCCATACCACCCGGTTCCCCGACCGGACCTTCCCCTTGCCCTTGCACGCGGTGCACTTGCCGTCGTCCTTCTCGTCGCCCACCTGGTTCCCCTCAGCGGTGTACTCGATCGCAGCGGCCCGCCGCCGGTCGGTCGGCGGCGGGGATGAGGCCCGCCCGGCAGAGGTGAAGGCTGCGGCAGGCTGCCGGGCGGGCGGCGTGACCGGAGAAACGCGGCTTCCCCGCCGGTCACGGGACATGCGAGGCTGGGGGCCTCTGATGAGAAGTGGGGCGCGCTATGCGGGCCGCAGGTCGTGCAGCCTGACCACAAGCTGGGTGGCCAGCGCGGAGCGCAGCAGGTCGGTCCACTCCAGGGAGACGAACACGTTGTGCTCTCCGGTATGGACCGCCCGGCCTTGGGGGCCGGGCGCGAACATGTCGGCCAGCACGGCCGAGGGCTCGGCGGAGGCCGCCGTGAACACATCCCCGGATTCGCGCAACCGGGGACAGCTCGCCAGCGACTCCGGAATGCGCGCCCGGCAGGTAGCCGGGGCGCTGGTGTGGTGGCCGTCGCCCAACTGCCGGTAGGCGGTCTCGGTGATGATCCACCACAGCCTGCCCGTCTCCGGGTCGGCGGCCCGCCCTCCGCATACCTGGCACAGGTCCTTGATCATGCAGCGCCATTGGCGCAGGGTGTTGAGCAGCTTCCACTGCGGCTGCCCCCTGCGGTTGCCCCGCACGCGGGCGCGCAGCACACCCAGCGCCCAGTCGGTGCCGCGCGGGTCGGTGTAGGCCAGGTACGGCTCCCGCACGGCGCTGCGCCGGAAGGCCAGGTGCTGGGGGACGGCCTCCTCGGAGTAGGCGATCACATGGGGAACCCGCAAGGTGGACTGGACGGCGGCGCTGGTCACGCGGTGCGCCAGGTGCGGGCGATCCGCTTGGCCATGCACTCGTGCTCCAGTCCCCGGAAGGTGTCGCAGGCCGCGTCGGGCGGCGCGTCGGGCAACCCGTCCTGCCAGCGGGCCTCCCACCTACCGGACTCCTGACCGCTGACCTGGAACTCGGGGATCTCCCGGCCGGGACTCATGCCGGCCCCGCGATCACCGGGGAGCGGATCAAGCGGGGGATGTCGCCGATGTCCTCGGGGCGCACCATGAACAGCTTGTTGCCCTGCGGCGGCAGCGTCACCAGGTAGTGGCGGCTGTGCGCCCCGACCGCCACCTTCGCCAGCTCCCACCCGTGGCCATCGGTGACGTTCAGCTCCTCGGGCAGGGGGCGGCCGCTGGGGGAAGGGTTCGGCCGGGTCAAGGTCGTCGTGAAACCTTCGGCGTGCAGGAGGGCCCGGACCGGTTCCAGCGTGCCGGCGTGCTGTCCGGCCTCCCCCTCGGTGGTCTGCCGTTGGGCGGGGACCTCGCGGGGGTTCGCGGTGTGTGCTGAGGTCATGCAGACGACGGTAGAAGCGGGCGTCCGCAGGGCTCAACGATGTTTACAGATGTTGCAGCTCTAGCATCGCCACCCTGAGCAGTTCCCGGGCCTCCGGCCCATAGACGGCATGCCCCTGAAGGATGCTGAAAGCCTTCTCAAAAGTCGCGATCTCGCGAGGCTGCGTGACTCTGATCCCTGCCGTGGTGGTTTCGATCTTGACGAGCCGATCGTCGAAGATCCAGAACCCCTCACCTGGCCACAGGCTACGTAAGGCGTATGGCGGAATGATGCCCAGAGAGACCCTGGGCAAGGTCATCACGGCAAGCAGGCGATCAAGTTGACCGAGCATGGTGTCTGAGCTTCCAAAGATTGTGGTCAGAGTTCGAGCCTCGATGACGAACACAAACCTTCGATCGCCCCGGTAGAGATAACGCTGTCGCTCCATGCGCGCTTCGACTGCTTCATCGACATCCGTTTCGGTGACATAGAAACGTGAGGCAATTTTTAGTATTTCGGTACAATACTCGGCCGTCTGGAGTATTCCTGGGATGACATCAGATTCGTATACTCTAAAGCGGGCCGTCGCCTCATAGAGCGGAAAAGACTTCTCTTGAAAGCGCTTGAGGCTTCCTCGCAACTGACGCTGCCACTCAAGCCACATCCCTTCGATGCCCCGAAGTGTGGCAATCAGGTCGCTCTCTTGATTTTCAGCATCGCATGCACGACACCAGGCTCGGACGTCATCCTCGCTAGGACTTTGCCTACCGTGTTCGATGCGAGAGACTTTTGTGAAATGTATGCCTGATTGCGATGCCAGGGCCCGCCCTGTCAGGCGTGCATCTTTGCGCAGATCGCGCAGGCGGGCCCCGAACGCTTCCCTTGCTTGCTGGACCTGACTTGACACTGGAGGGATCAGGCCGGGTTGTACTCGTGGTCTGGGATTCCCAGAGGCCAGACGGCCTCAAAGGCCGCCTTGCATAGTTGAACCACATCCGGATCTACTGAGAGCTGACGTTCGACTACTTCGCCGGTGCCGGCGAATACAGAGAAGATGACCGTCTCCTCATCGAACAACCAGAAGTCGTTTCCCGGGAGAGGGATTGCTGAGACTCGCCGACGCGGAATCCATACAATCTGCTCACCAGCTTCGGTGAAGAGGTGAGAGTCCGACAGCACCCAACGCTGGTAGTCGGTGACGGGCTCAGAAACAATCCGGGCACGGCGAATAGACTTTCCAGCCTCTGTGGCAGCGCGGACCGTCCTAAACCAGGGCTGTAACCATTCACCCTCGTCCCGCTCTCCGCTTTCCCATTTCTTTAGGTGGGGCTGCTCTACTTGAGTGCCGTAGGTGTCGCGCATCTCCAGATGCAGCGCTTCACGGCGGAAGGTGTGAAAGAACTCCCGCCGCGCTTCACCCGTGATTAGCTTCAAATTTTACCCTCCGCTGAGCAGAGCCCGTAGTGATGACTTAGGGACCTCCACGCAGTCTTCGTGATCCGGGATGTCCATTTGCTCCCGTACTTCAGCGCTTGAGACTAGAGATCCCTGGATGATGAGGTTTCCCTCCTCCGTTACGAAGACAATGGGCGGCCTCCAGCTCGTGATAGTACCCCTGACGCCATCATTGATCAGATGCTTGAAGAGCCCCTTCGGGACCTCAACGATGGCCTCCCCCTCGGGCACTACGAGCTTGGCGAGTACCTCGGGATCGGTCACGATCCAGCCTTGCACGATGTAGGTGTCCTGCTCCGTTGCGTACAGGGTTGGGGACTCGTCTGGCTTTGAGTCCTTGCCCAAGAAGGTAAGGCTCACAGGGGCCTCCTGTCCGAATAGTTTCCGAATGTTTCACCATGAAGCGTCGGCCTGTGGGCGACAGTCGTCAAGGGCACCTCCACCTAGCTGTTGGGCTCTGTCGGCGCCTACGTTGACTGACTCCCCAGCCATAGGAGGTAGCGGGTAGAGAGGAGGCGCTCTTGGGGCTCCCGTGTAGCTCACGGAGCAACTCGGTAATCCTCCACCTGCACGCATGCTCTACTCCACAGCAGCAGGGTCTGCTGGTACCTCACACCACACCGTTCGAGCCCGTGTGCGGTGGTCGTGGACAAAAGTCCCCCAGCGGCCTGCCGAGAGGAAGGCAACGAGTTGCAGGCCACGGCCATGCTCAGATTCTTCGGCCGGCGTCTTCTGACGTGGCACGCTGGAGTAGGAACCTTGGTCTTTCACCTCGATGCGCCAGCAGTCACCGTGGTGGAGCAGGGAGAATCGGATGCCGCCGCCAGAGCGTGCCTGGTCAGCATGCATGAAGGCATTCGTTACCAACTCGGATGCCACCAGCATCACTGCGTCGAGAGACGGGTGGTCATACCCCATCCATCTGTTCAACGCTTCCCGGGCGAGGCCGGGCGCTAGATCGCTCCTGGGCAGCCTCAGAACGCCCATGACCTCAATGTCTGTCTTCCGAAGCACATGAATCACCGGGTAGTCCAGTTTGGTGTTGCCTCCGGGTCCGCGCCGAGGCCCATCAGAAGCCTTGGAGGCGGGAGTCAGCATTCTCAGGCTGCACGTGCACCCGAACAGACCATCTCAGAAACCCATTAGGGCTGACAGATGATGGGAAGCACTTTTGCGGCACGAATCGCGTGTGCTATCACACGAATGACGTGTGTTTCATGTGCAGCGCCTCGGAGGGTCATGAGATCACGAGACAGTGAGCAGGAGTCAGCGCTGGTGGCACCCCGTGTGAGGTTCGGGACGGCGTTGCGGGACCTTCGCAAAGCGACAGGAATGCGACAGAGGGACTTAGCTGCCACACTGGGGTGGTCGGTCTCCAAAGTCAGTATGGTCGAACGTGGGGAAAGGCCCGCTGATGAGGAGTTCGTCCGAGAAGCCGATGCTGCCCTACAAGCGGATGGCCAGCTTGTGTCCGCTTGGCAGGAAGCGTCCGAGCATGCCGCACGCTGGCCGACATGGCTGGCGCAGTGGGTAGAGATAGAAAGGGCAGCTCATACCCTTAGGACATGGCAGCCCTTGATCGTCCCGGGCCTGCTCCAAACGGAGGACTACGCGCGGGCAATCTTCAGCGGAAAACCGGGAATCACGGCCGACATGGTGGAGGCGAATGTCGCTGCCCGTATGGAACGACAACATGTCCTTGACCGTGAAGACGGGCCTATGATCTGGGCAGTACTGGATGAAGGTGTCCTTACTCGCCCCATCGGCAGCAGAGCGGTGATGGCAGGGCAGATGGCTCGGTTAGCCACCCTGACAGGCCACCCACGGGTCACTGTGCAGATACTTCTGCAAGACTCCTGGCTGACCACCGGACTCCAGGGCGCGTTTGTCCTCGCAAACGGGCAGAGCATCCCGGACATGGCGTACATCGAGTCAGTGACCATGAGTCAGATCACAGCCGATCCGGGCCGGGTAATGGAGACCAGGTCTAGGTACGACATGATCCACGGAGATGCTCAACCTCGGAGGGCGTCGCTCAACTTGATCAGGGAGACTGAGAGGCAATGGAAGTGACCAACGAACTGCTGGCCAATGCCGAGTGGCGCAAGGCTGAGCGTTCAGGGGACAGCGGGGACTGCCTGGAAGTGGCCCCCCTGCCTGGCGGTCAAGTCGGCATCCGCGACACAGAGCACTTGGACCAGCCCCCATTCGTGGTCAGCGCTAGTGTCTGGGGCGCCTTCATCGACGGGGCCAAGCGAGGAGAGTTCGACTTCTAGCCCTTCGGTGCGGAGACTCCGGCTACGCGGCTGGGTCTCCGCATCGGATTCGGCCACTTGCTAGTAGACGGGAACCCCCCACCCCTGGAACCGCCTGGCGGCGACAGCCGGTTCGGCCATTAGTGCGACCGCAGCGATGCGGCCTGCCGCGTCGTAGGTGCTGACACCACTGGATGTGACTGTAGGACCTGTCGCGGCGCCGAGCTGGTCGAGCACGATGACGGCAGGGGTGGCGGTGCCGTCGGTGCTGACGATGTTGACCCGTTCGGCCCAGGCTCCGCCGGACCCTGCCAGGGTGTAGTCGCGACCGGCCCACGAGCTGAGGGCCGTGCCGCATGAATGGATCGCCAGGTCGGTAGGCGTAACACCGGTCAGGGCCGGGCCGACGTACGGTCCGCCGCGTCTGATGATGGCGTTTCCGGTGGTGCGGATCGGGTCGCCGGTGACGGCCACGCCCTTGTAGCGGCTGATGGCCGCGATCGACTCCACGCCGTAGGTGGAGCCCTTGGTGATCGTGTAGGTGGCGGGTTCGCCGGTCGCGCGGCGCCAGTAGAGGCGCGACAGCAGGTCGATGGTGCCGTCCGAGACGGTCACGGCTAGGTTCCACCCGGCGAGAGCCGGGTTGGAGGCGGACTGGTTGTTGACGTAGGACAGCACCAGGAAGTCGCCGTCCACGGTCCCGGCCGGGACCGGCACCGTGATGCTCGGCCCGGTGTTGGAGACGGCCGTGGTGGAGTTGTGGAACGTGATGGCCATCTACGCCACCGTGATCTGGACGGCGAGGTCGGAGCCCTTGGCGGTGGAGCCGGTCTGGTCGACGTCGACCGTCACATAGTCGCCGACGGCGATGCCCGCGGCGGTCATGCCTGTGGTCCTGGTGGTGTTCGTCCCGGCGGCGATCGTCGGAGACATTGTCCGCCAGGCCGTCCAACTTGCCGAGCCCGGCGCGATCATCAATCTGCGCGGCGGCGCGGTCATCGCCGACGCATGGGCCAGACGCGCGGATGCGGCAGCCGACTACAGCCGCAATCTGACCGGCGGACGGTCGGAAACGGCGGGGACGATCCGGTCGCTGCTGCACATGCACCACATCCGGTGCATCGGGATCGACCCCATGAGCGAACGAACCTGTTATCGGCTCGCCCGTGCCATCGCGCTGGCTTGGACCTCACGCCGCCGAGAGGTGGTGCACCGATGAACCGTCTGCCAGACCTCGTTCCTCCCTTTGAAGTCGATCAGCAGGCTGCGGGCGTCCTGGCCCCGCGCCTCGCCGATGCACTCGCCGTGCCACCACCGCAGTCCGCCGATGCTGGTGAGGGACCTGACAGCCCACGCTGGGACGGTCAGTCCCTATCCTGCGGGCATTCCGGGATCGCACTACTGCACGGCATACGTGCCCTTGACGGCCATGGCCCCTGGACACGCGCGGCCGAGTGGTTCATTGCAGCCGTCCGAGAACCGATCGCGGGAGCGGGCGGCGCCGGCCTCTGGCATGGAGCCCCCGCCCTTGCCTTCGCCCTCCACACCGCCGTCCGGCCAGGCGATGCCGATCAACATCTCAACCGGCTCGACGTCGTCATCTCAGCGATGACGGATCGCCAGATCAAACGAGCCGACGAACGCATGGCAGAGGGCCGCAGACCCTCGCCCGGGGAGTTCGACCTTGTCCGGGGACTCACCGGTCTGGGCGTCTACTTCCTGCGCCGCGACCCCACGGGCCCGCACCTTCGTGAAGTGCTCGGCTACCTGGTCCGTCTGACCGCTCCCATCCCCGCCGAAGACTCCGCTGGAACGTGCACACCTGGCTGGTGGACCGGCCACCTGCCCGAAGGCCGCCCTGCCATAGACTTCGCCCACGGCCATTCCGACCAGGGCATGGCGCACGGCATCGCCGGCCCACTCGCCTTGCTCTCTTTGACCTTCCATGCCGGAATCATCGTCCCCGGCCAGGCTAAAGTGATCATGACGATCAGGGACTGGCTGGAGCACTGGCAGCAGACCGGCGAAGCCGGGCCGTGGTGGCCGGAACGGCTCACCCTCGCCGACCTCGACCACGCGCAACCCCACCAGAAGGGCCCGGCCCGGCCATCCTGGTGCTACGGAACCCCTGGAATTACCCGCGCACTCCAGCTTGCCGCCCTGGCTCTCGGTGACGCCGAACGCCAGTACCGTGCGGAACAAGCGCTTCTCGCTTGCATCAGCGACCGATCCCAGCTGTCCCAGCTCGGCAATCTGGCGCTGTGCCACGGTTGGGACCCTCGCCACCGCAGCCACCACAGCGGTGTTCGGCCCTGGCTCGATCGAGCCTTCCGCCGTGAACAGCGGGCGTGTGGTCGGGCCGATGAGTAATGTCGTCGCGGTGACCACCGACACCACCGCCCCCAACCCCACTCCCGCCGCACTCCGCAATGAGCTCGCCGACAAGATCCTCGGTCGTGGCACGTTTCGCACCGCAGCCGTGGAGCACGCATTCCGGACCGTACCCCGCGAAATCTTCCTCAGCGGCGTCGAGCTTGCCGGAGCGTACAGGGCTGGGCCGGTAGTGACCAAGTGGGCCGCCGACGGCACCGCCCTGTCGTCTGCCTCCGACCCCAACCTCGTCGCGACGATGGCCGAAGACCTGGACGTCAGGCCCGGCCACCACATCCTGGAGATCGGCGCAGCCACGGGCATCAATGCCGCCGTCCTTGCCGAGCTCAGCGGCCCCCAAGGCCGTGTCATCACGATCGAGATCGACCAGGACCTTGCCGACGGGGCTGCCGCCGCCCTCGCCAAGACCGGCTACACCACCGTCACCGGCATCTGCGGTGACGGCGCCGCAGGCTGGAGGGCAGCCGCCCCCTACGATCGGATCATCGTCACGGCCGGAGCATGGGATATCTCCGCTCCCTGGTGGGACCAGCTCGCCGCCGACGGCAGGATCGTCATCCCGCTCCGTCTCCACGGCAGCGGCCTGACCCGCTCCATCGCCTTCGATCTTCAGCCATCGGGTCACCTCACCGGCAGCCACACCCGCGTGTGCGGCTTCGTCCCCATGCGTGGAGCAGCCGCCCAGGCCACCACGTCGATCACACTCGCCGAGCACGTCACCCTCAACATCGATACCGCTGACGAAGCCGACCAGGCCGCGCTCGCGCAGGTGCTCACCAAGCCCGGCGAGGCCCGGTGGACCGGGATCAACGTCACAGACTTCGAGCCCGTTGAGCACCTCGATCTGTGGCTCGCCACCCACAGCACTGGCTTCAGCCGGCTCTCGGCCGGAGCGCCGGCACGCCGCGCCGGTATCGCCGATCCGGCACTGCGCTGGGCGGGTGCCGGGCTCTACGACGGCGCCACCCTCGCCTATATCGCCGCCCGCCCGCACGGGCCGGCCTCCAAAGAACTCGGCATCGTCGCTCACGGTCCAAGCAGTCGTAGCCTCACTGATCGCTTCATCGAACTCCTGCATGAGTGGAATCACACCCGGCCCGCCCGCCCGGTCATCACCGCTTACCGCTCGGGTACTCCCGACGACCGGCTCAAGGCCGGGACCCTCATCGAACGGCCCGACACCTGCCTGACGATCAACTGGTAACCACCTCGCCCATGGAGGCGCCGCGCATGGACACCCGAACCGCACCGCAGCGCCTCGCCGACCTGGCCGCGCGCCGCTTCCCGCTGATCGCGCGGTCCCAGGTCATCTCCCGGCCGCTCTCCACCCGAATCAGTCAGATCGAATCCCGGGCCGGGCAAGCTCGACAGAACGGTCCCGACGGCGTGCTCCGCGCTGCCGAAGCCCTCAATCTGGCCGCTCTTCTGATCAGTGACCTCGGCATCCCGCAGCTCGCCCGCGACTTGTGCTGGCGGCAGTTCGATTTGTTCCGCGCGGCCGGACCGCTGCCCTCAGCCGTCGCGCAACTCGCTCTCCAGCCGATCATCAACATCGCTCGCCTCCGAACTCGCGCAGGCGCCGGTAGCGCTGCCTTCCAGCTACTCCACGACCTGTTCGCCGCAGTTACCAGCCAGACGACCGACGAACTCGACGGAAGGACCGTTGACCTCTCCGGCTTCACTCTCAGCCACGACGACCACCACGAGATCCGCACCTGGCTGTGGGGGGTGCTCCTTGTTGACGGGATGCGTGCGCTCGCTCGTGCCGGCGACTGGGAGAGGGCTCTCGACCACGCCGAGCAGCTGCGCGCCGTCGGCCGAAACCTAGGCGACGGCCGTCAGATCGCAGTGCTCGCCCATACCTTCGCCGGAAGGTATGCCGACGCCCACCTGCTTCTCACCCAGAGCGAATTTGCCGACCTCTGGGAAGAGACGGTCGCAAACTGTCTGCTCGTCCTGCGCCTGCGAATGGCCGGGGAGAACGCGGAGGGTGTGGTCCGTCAAATGGTCAGCGATTTCCTCTCCCTCGATCATGAGCTGCCGCTGGTAGCCGTGACCAGCAGGCTCGGTCTTACGGTGCTGGACCTTTCCAACGAGGAGGGGCTCAGCCTTGACATGCAGCCGGTACTTGAGCGCTTATCGGCCATGGCCACCGCTCCGGGCGGCGGCTACGCGGCCCGGGATCTCCTCAAGCACCCTTCCTCAGCGAATCTTTCCCAGGTACAGCTACTGGAGCTCGCTCGGGCGGTGGAACTGGGAGGCTTGGGCAGAGGAGAACTTCCCGGGGACCTCAGGGCCAGGTTCTCGGTCGCCGTCGAAACGAGCGAGAGCCGACTCAGCGAACTACCACCTCCGTCATCGCGGTAGCAGATATGCTGACGTTGTACTCGCGAAGGTCGCTGTCGAGCCGCTTCAGCGGTGCGGGTCGCCCACACGCTTTCGGGCTGGCTTTTCTCAGCCTCCGGTTCCTCGGCCGGGGCTGTGCCGCCCTCCGTCTGGGAGACCGGTGTAGCGCTTGTAGCGGGTTCTGGAACGAGGCCGGGCAGGAACATCCTCCACGCCTACAGGAAGTCCCCGCTCATACCCCCTCACCACCCACCTCCCCCAGTAGTCGACACCCCTCAGGCTCTTGGAGCTGATCTGGAACGGCGCTAGCCGAAGACCTGAGATCCGGGCGGTCAGCTTCCATCTGTCCTTGGTTGCTCGCCGTTACTCGCGGGGGGTCGGTGAGGTGCCCTCAGCCTTCCGGGCTGTGGGCCAGGGGTAGGGTTTCGGCGCAGAGCGCTAAAACACCAACGCGATCTTTCCGGTGAGCCCGCGGGTCTCAAAGCGTGCAAAGGCCTTGTGCACCTCGGCGATCGGGAAGCTCGAATCCAGGCGTAGCCGTAGGCCGCCTGTTTCGACTAGCTTCACCAGGTCGGCCAGGTCCGCTGCGTTCTCCTTGACCTGGTGCAGTGTCGTGGTGACACCACGGTGGCTCAGGTTCGGGGGGTCGCCGTGCTCGCTGGCGATCGTGGCGTACCGGCCGCCGTCGCGGACCGCTTCGCCGACCGGGGCCCCGCATGTGTCGAGCACGGCGTCGTAGTGTCGCCGCTCGAGCTCCGCGACGTCCGTCACGGCCCTTTGAGCGCCCAGGTCGGCCACGATCTCCAGCTGTGCCGAACGGGACACCAGCGCGTCGACCGTGATCCCCCACGCCCGCGCCAGTTGTACGGCGAGCCCGCCCACGGCTCCCGCGGCTCCGGTGACCAGGAGCCGTTGACCGCTGGAGACGCCGAGCCAGCCGAGGGTCTGGGCGGCGGTGAGGCCGGGCAGCGGCAGGGTGGCCGCCTCGACCAAGCTCGTGTTCGTCGGTGCGGCCGCCAGGGTGCGGGCGGGCAGGGCAACCAGGTCGGCCCATGTCCCGCGTCCGGCCGCGAGCTGGGCCGACATCGCGATCACACGCTCGCCGACGCTGAGGCCACTGTCACCGGGACTGACGACCACGCCCGCCAGATCCCAGCCGAGGGTCATCGGCAGGGCGGGCCCACCGCCGCGTATCGTGCCGCTGCGGGTCTTGACATCCACCGGATTGAGGCTGCTGGCCACGACCCGGACGAGGACCTCGCCCGGACCCGGTTCCGGCGAGGGTAGCTCGCGGACCGCCACTACCTCCGGCCCGCCGAACCTGTCTATGTGAAGTGCGCGCAAAACATCTCTCCTTGCTGAATGTGGCGGCGTGAGACCTGGGCGCCGGCACTCGCAGGCGCGCCTTCGCTCAGTCGCCGGTGCTGTTGACCGCCTCAAGCAGAACGCGGGTCGTACGGGTGATGTGGGCCCGCAGCCTCGCCGCTCCCGTGTCGGCGTCGCGGGCGAGGGCCGCCTCCATCAACCGGCGGTGTTCGCCGGCGATGTCCCGCTCCCGGTCCTGGCCGATCGGGCGCGACCAGCGGCGGTAGAGTTCCGCACTGTCGCGGAGCGAGAGGGCGAGATCACACAACCGGGGGCTGCCGCAGCCGTCGAACGGGGTCACGTGGAAGTGCGAGTGCGCCTTCGCCCACTCCTCGCTGAAGAGCTCGGGGTCACTGTCCACCGTCATGGGCGTGTTCTCCAGCGTGTGGTGTGCCGCGATGACACGGCTCTCCCAGGCCAGGTCACCGCGCTCAATGGAGTAGCGGAAGGCCATGCATTCGATGTCGCACCGCAAGGCGGTGAGGTCGTCGAGGTCTTCCGGCGAGAGTGGCACTACCCGGAAACCCTGTCTCGGTCGAACATCCTGACACTGTCCCAGATCTCGACCTTCTGGATCAATGCCGCCAACGGCGCGATCATCCTCGGCGCGCTGCTCATCCAGCGGGCGACCGGGGAGACAAGCAAAGAACCCTGAGTCCCGGCCGCTTGATCAACCCCTGGTTGAAGGCACAATGGGATCGTCGGCTGGCGGGCCCAAGGTGGCCGGCCGCGGCGGCGCGCGCACTCCCCCCAGGCCGAAGTCACCTCCGGCCAGAGCGCCGCCCAGATGGAGTCGTGATATGCCGGTCACCCGCCTCGCCACGGTCGATGACGCCCCCGCCGTGACCTCCCTGCTGCGTGCGAACCGCGAAGCGTTCGCGCCGTGGGAGCCGCTGCGCGATGAGGACTGGTTCAGTTTGGAGAGGCAACGCGCCGTCTTGGAGGGAGCGCTCACAGCACATGCCCAGGGCACCACGGTGCCGCTGGTGATCCTCGACGGCGACAAGGTCGCCGGCAGGCTCAACCTCAACGGAATCACCCGGGGGGCGCTGCAATCCGCGGCGATCGGCTATTGGGTCGGCGTGGCACACCAGGGCCGGGGACTAGCCACGGCTGCCGTGGCGGACACGATCGCCCTCGCCTTCGGCGAGCTTGACCTGCATCGCCTCCAGGCCGAGACCCTGTTGCACAACACGGCCTCGCAACAGGTGTTGCTGCACAACGGATTCCGGCCGTACGGCATCGCACCGTCTTACCTGAGAATCGCCGGGTCGTGGCAGGACCACATCCTGTTTCACCTGCTCGCCAAGGACTGAGGGCGGAGGGGTCATGAGCTTCCGAGCACTCGGCCGCAGCGGATTACGCGTCAGCGAGATCTCGTACGACGGGCGTTCGGCCGATCGTGCTCAGGAATCGATCACGCAAAACCTTTTCCTGCCGGCGTCGTACGTGAGCTGGGGCGATGGGGTGATTCATCACCCTGGCGGCCCGGGGGTAGGTGAGCTGGACCGCGGAGGTGGGCGCCCCGGTGGGTCCCTTGCCCAGTGGTGCGACGGGGTGTCAGTGGCCAGGTGCGATGATGCTCGGGTCGTATCCCCAGGAGTGGGAACCAGCAGGAAGTGGACCGATGGACAAGGCATCCCTAATCCTTCACCCCGTACGCGCACGTATCGCCCTGGCGTTGACCCGAGGGCGGCACACGGCCGGTGACCTGCGGAAGGAGATGCCGGACGTCGCGGTGACCACGCTCTATCGGCACTTGCGGCGGCTGGTGGAGGGCGGTGTGCTTCAGGTGGTGGAGGAGACCCAGGTGCGGGGCACGGTGGAGCGCACCTATGAGCTTGACAGGGACCTCGCGCAGGTCGAGCGGCATGAGGGAGCCGCGCTCGCCCCGGAGGAGCACCATGCGGTTTTCACCGCCTACACGGCGCACCTGACCGGCGAGTTGGAGCGCTACCTGGATTCTGTGCGGATGGGGAACGCCGATCCGTTCGCGGACGCACTGAGGTACGTGCAGCTGAGCTGCTGGCTTGATGCCGAGGAGACGGAGGACTTCCACCGCCGGTTGGACGAGCTGCTCGCGCTCGTGAGCTCGCGGCAGCCGGCGCCCGGGCGGCGCAGGATCACCTTTGCCGTGGCGGTGGTGCCTGCCCCCGGGGTCGAGCCGGAGGACGCGCACTCCTGAGCTCGCTCTCCTTCCCCCTCCCTCTGCCGCGGATTTTATTTCCACTTCTGGCAATGTTACCGTTTCCGGCAACAAGACGGGCATGCCTCCCCAAACCGGCCAGGCATGCCCGCGATCGAAGTGGAGCAGTCTCATGCGCAAGAAGTCCCTGACCGTGGCAGCCGGGGCTGTGGTCCTGCTGGGAGTGGGGCTGACTCCCGCCCAGGCGGCAGTCGCAGGCGGACCGTCCGAGTTGTCGTGGTCGGCCTGCGCCAGCGAGAAGCTCTCCGGGCTGCAGTGCTCGACCTTGGCCGTCCCAGTTGACCGGAACGATCCAAACGGCGAGAAGATCCAGCTGCGTCTGGGCCGCTACCCGGCCGTGAACAAGAGCAAGGGGACCATCCTGGTGATCCCCGGTGGACCGGGCGCGGGCCTGGAGGTCATGCACACCCTGGCAGGCTTGATGCGCGTCAATGACCTGCGCAAGGAGCACGATGTCGTCACGTTCGACCCACGCGGGGTCGGAGCGAGCGCGGCGGTGGCCTGCTCGCTTCCCGACCCTCCCCCCACGACGGGCGTCGCCTCCCGCGCGGAGTTCGACCGGCTCGTGGCCTCACATGAGGCATTCATCAACAGTTGCGAGAAGGCGACCGGCAAACGCCTGTCACACCTGTCGGCACAGGACACCGCCGAGGACATCGAAGACATCCGTAAGGCGCTGGGCGAGGGCGGTCTCCTCGCCTACTCCGGTTCCTACGGCACCAACTACGCCGGCGCCTACCTGGAGAAGTACGGCGAGAACGTGAAGGCCCTCATCATGGACGCGGTCGTCGACCACAGCGTCCGCCTCTCCACCTTCGCCGTCCGCAACGCCAGAGGCGTCGAGAGCAGTTTCCGGCAGTTCACCCGATGGTGCGCCAAGGACATCACCTGCGCGCTCAACGGCCAGAACGTGACGAAGATCGTCGATGACCTCATCGCCCGTAAGACCCTCCCCGCACCGGGCGTATCCGGCCCCGTCACAGGCATGGATGTCAGGATGACGCTGGGAGACCTGTTCTCCGTCGGCGCCGAGCCCAACATGGGCTGGCCGTACCTCGCCAAGTCCTTGCGCCAGGCCAAGGACGGCGACGCCTCGGCCTTCGCACCCCACCCCTCCACGGGTCGCGGCCTCTTCCGGGGAGTTCTCTGCGCCGACTTCGGTCCTCAGAACGACTACAGGGAGCACGCGGCCGCAGCCGCCCGACTCGCCAAGGACGCTCCGCGGTTCGGTCCCGCCAAGTATTGGAGCATCGTCGCCGAGTGCGTGGGCTGGCGTAAGCCCGCCACCAACCCCCCGCACACCCTGAAAGCGGGCAACCACCCGAACGTGCTGGTCACCTCCAACACCCACGACCCGGCCACGCCGCTCAGCAACGCCCTCGCCGTGCACAAGCAGATCCCCAAGAGCAAGCTCCTGGTCGCCAAGGCCGACGGCCATCAGGCGATCATCTTCTCCAAGGGGGCCTTCGAGGTCATGACCCGCTTCCTCGACAACTCGACCTCGGTCCGCAAGTACACCTACGTGCGCGACTAGTTCGCCGGGCGACCGGGCCGCACACCGACGTGCGGCCCGGCGCGGAGTACGGCGCAGCCGACGAACCGCATGCGCAGGCGCTCTTCAGGAAGTACTTCAAGGCCGCAGCCCTCGCTGCCGGCCTGACGTACCTGGAATCCGATGCTCGAACGCACGGAGATCGTCTGTGTCGTCACCGTCTGCCGCGATGGCCCCGACCGCGACCATCTGCCCCCCCGGATCAGGGCGCCGTAGAAGCCGAGGATCACGCTCTTGCCTGCGCCGTTGGTGCCGGGCAAGGCCCAGTGTCCCCCACGTGCACGGTGAACTCGATGCCGTCGAGGGTCCGGGGGTTCCCTCGCCGGAAGGTCAGCTCGCGGCGACGGAGAGCCGGTTCGTTCACGTGAGGTTTTCTTTCAGGGCCGTCAGGTGGGTGCGGCTGTGGCGGGCGGCCAGGTCGCTGTCCCTGGCGGCGATGGCTTCGACGAGGAGTGCGTGGGCGCGGTGGTCGGTGGGCTCGTCCAGGGGTGGACGCAGGCGCAGCATGTCGATCATGGCCGGCCTCAGGCGGGGGACGAATCCATCGAACAGTTCGGTGAGTACCTCGTTGTGTGCGGCCGTGACGATCTGCCGGTGAAAGGCCATGTCGGCGTCGACGTGTGCCTCGACGCCCGCCTCCGGGGTGCCACGGGTGGCGAGGGCGCGGCGCATGAGGCGGAGTTGGGCGGGGGTCCGGCGTTCGGCGGCGAGGGCGGCCGCTTCCGTCTCGATCGCGATGCGCGCCTCGATGACGGTGACGATGTCGGCGCGCCGCAGTACGACATCCCAGTCCTCCGGCGCGTCCAGCGCGGTGACGAACACGCCTGCCCCCTGCCGTGACTGCAGGACTCCGCGGCCGGCCAGCTGTCTGATGGCCTCCCGGACCGTGGACCTGCCCACGCCGAGCTGCGGGGCGAGTGTCGTCTCCCCCGGCAGCCTCTCGCCGAGTGCCCACTCTCCGCCGCGAATGCGACCAAGCAGCAGCTCGGCCGCCTGATCCGCCAGCGGCTCCCTGCGCACCTGTGCCATCTGTCGTCGACTCCTCAACTTGTCTGAGGTGTTGTGATAAAGTCTAATCCATGATCTCGTACGGACTCCTCCTTCTTCGCCGCCACGGCGGGGCCTGACACAGACCGGCTCCCCTCCGTGGAGCCGAACGTGCGCCGGTCGACCTCACCCCGACCGAAGAAGGAAGAACCCCGTCGTGACCCTCTCCACTCCCGCGGGACCGATCCCGGACAACGCCCCGGCATGGAACCGGCAGCGTTACTCGCAGATGCCTTACCACCGTTACCGCGACATCCACTCGCGCGTCGACCTGCCCCTCGCCGAAACCGAGCGCATGTGGCCGAGCGCGCGGCTCACCGCCGCGCCTCTGTGGGTGCCGGTCGACCTGCGCGACGGCAACCAGGCGCTCGCCGAGCCGATGGAGCCCGAGCGCAAGCGCCGCTTCTTCGAACTGATGGTGGCCATGGGCTACAAGGAGATCGAGGTCGGCTATCCGGCGGCGTCGCAGACCGACTACGACTTCGTACGGCGAATCGCCGACTCCGACCTGGCGCCTCCGGATGTCACCGTGGTCGTCTTCACCCCGGCCCGGCGCGATCTGATCGAACGCACCGTCGCCTCCGTGCAGGGCATCCGCAACCCCGTCGTCATCCATATGTATACGGCGACCGCACCGACCTGGCGGGACACCGTACTCGGACATGATCGCGCCGGCCTGCTGAAGCTCATCCTCGCCGGAGGGCGCGACATCCTGGAGCTGGCGGGGCCGATGCCGAACGTGCGTTTCGAGTTCTCCCCCGAGGTGTTCAACCTCACCGAACCCGACTACGCCCTTGAGGTCTGCGATGCGATGACCGCACTGTGGGAGGCGAGCCCCGACCGGCCCGTGATCCTCAACCTGCCCGCCACCGTCGAGGTCGCCACCCCCAACGTGTACGCCGACCAGATCGAGTACATGCATCGCAATCTCGCCCGGCGCGACAGCGTGATCCTCTCCGTCCACCCGCACAACGACCGCGGCACCGGAGTCGCCTGCGCCGAACTCGCGGTCCTGGCCGGCGCTCAGCGGGTCGAGGGCTGCCTGTTCGGCAACGGCGAGCGCACCGGCAACGTCGACCTCGTCACACTTGCCCTCAACCTCCACGTGCAGGGCATCGACCCGATGATCGACTTCTCCGACATCGATGAGATCCGCCGCACGGTTGAGCACTGCAACCGCATCGAGGTGCACCCACGGCATCCGTACGCCGGAGACCTGGTCCACACCGCCTACAGCGGCACCCACCAGGACGCGATCAGGAAGGGATTCGCCGAGCACCGGGCCCGCGCGAGCGCAGCCGACGTGAACGAGCGCGACTTGAGCTGGCGGGTGCCGTACCTGCCGATCGACCCCGCCGACCTCGGGCGCGGCTACGAGGCGGTCATCCGGGTCAACTCGCAGTCCGGCAAGGGTGGCATCGCCTACCTGCTGGAGAGCGAGTACGGCATCGCGCTCCCCCGCCGGCTCCAGATCGACTTCGCCCGCCAGGTGCAACGCCACACGGACGCCAATGGGGGCGAGGTCACGGCGGCCGATCTGTGGCGCATCTTCGCTGCCTGCTATATGCCGCCGCTGCCTGAATCCCGGGTGATGGTGCACGCTTGTGAGACTTTGGGGCAGGAGACCAGGGTCACGGTCCGGATCGACGGCATGCTCCACACCGGCGTCCGGGCCGGCGTCGACCCGGTGGAGGCGTTGACCGCCATGCTGGGCGAGCATGGGATCGAGGTAGACATCGTGTCGCTCACGCGTATGCCGGCCGGGCCCTTGGGGACGCTGGCTCTGGTGGAGCACCGTACCAGCGCTGGAACCCGCTGGTCGGCGGGCTGCGACCGGTCCGCGCTCACGGCCACGCTGGACGCGGTGGCCCGTGCTTGTTCAGTTGGTGAGGGCGAATCTCTTTAGCCGCTGTGTTCCGCCCCTGGTTGTCGATCCCCGACGCTGTCCGAGATCGACAACCGGGGGCGGCTCGCGAACACGATCCGAGTGCGATCAGTGTTGTCTTTTCATGTGGTGTCACTGCCCGCAGAGTGCTCCAGCGGGAACGTCTGGCATACGCGTGGTTTGCTGCTTGTAATCAGCTTTCTCCCACTATTAGAAGTTTCCAGGACATAGCTGGAGATTTCGTAGATTGCGAGATAGGCTCGGCAATTAGTTTCATCCGGCACTGTATGCGAAAATCTCTGAGCACCTAAGGGTTGCTCCGACAGCGGGGCAACCACGAGCCCTTATCTAAACGGGACAGACGGTGCTCAACCTCACCATAGTCCAAACCATGGCTCATGCTCCGCTCATCGCCAACCCCATGGAGCCCTCCCTCCAGTCTCGCATCCGGAGTCCATGATGAATGCTGTCGGCCGTGTTTCGTCGGGCTCCCTCCTGACGGCTCTCATTTTCGCCATCACATCTTTCCAGTTCGCCCTCAGTATGACCATTCCCGCTTTACCCGCCGTCATCGACGGCTTAGGTGGGGACGCCGGCGCGATCGGCCTCGCCCAGGCGCTGTTCGCGATGGCGGGCGCTCTCGCGACGGTCTTCCTACCGTTATCCGATCGGTTCGGCCGTCGCAACTACCTGGTCGGCGCGCTGGTCATGGGCGCGCTTGGCGCGCTGTTATGTGCGCTGGCCGTCGAGCCCGGCCTGTTCGCCGTCGGCCGCTTCCTGCAAGGGGTTGGAGTGGTGGCCATCCCGTTGTCGAATATTCTCACTCACCAATACCTGCCTCCCGCGCGTTTCGGCCGGGCCCTCGGCCTGCTTAGCATGGTCAATCTAGGTGTCAGCGGGGCCGATGCCCTCTTGGCCGGGTGGCTCGCCGACACCTACGGTCACCGGGTCGTCTTCTGGATCATGCTGATCGGCCAGGTCGTGGCCGTGGTCACCGTCGCCCGTCTGCTACCTGCGGACATGCCCGATCCCGCCCGTCGCCCGGACTGGACAGGCATGATCATCCTTGCTTTCGGCATCGTGTCGTTGCTGACCGGGATTTCCAACGTCGGCACCTGGGGCTGGGACTCGCCCTGGACGCTCGGCACGCTGGTCGGCGGGCTGGCCCTGCTCGCTGTCTTTGTCGCGATTGAAAAACGCGTCACTCGGCCGTTGATCCAGGTAAGTCACCTGCGCTCGCGCCGTACCTGGCCGCTGCTGCTTGTGCCCATTTTCGCGATGGGCGGGTTGTTCGGGCTGACGATCTTCGTGTTGCCGCTGTACGGACAGGACTCGACCGTCGGCCTTGGCTTGTCCGCGCTGGAATTCGCCGCGTTGGTCAGCGTTCCCTCCTCGGTTTTGAATTGCATTTTCGCGCCGATCGCCGGCGGCATCGCCCTGAGAGTCGGTTGGCGGCGCCTGCTGCTGGTCGGCCTGGTAGGGATGACCGTCTGCATGGCCGTGCTGGCCGTTTTCCTACCGGTGCTGTGGGTTGTAATCATCTGTTCGGCAGGAGCGAGTGCGTTGTTCTTTGGACTTTCCGGGACCGCCGCCAACGGCCTGGCCGTCCTGCTGTCGCCAAAGGAGAGTTCCTCGTTCCTGCCGGCGATGATGTCGTGTGCGTTCTCCATCGGCGCCGCGTTGGGGATCTCCCTCGCCGTCTCGGTGTTGAGCGGCCTGGGCGGTGGGACTCAGCCCGCATTCACCGGCACTGTCGGGGTGCTGGCAGGAATGTCGGTGCTGGCCTTGCTGGCGGGCACTCTGGTTCCCGATCCCGGATCACGCGAAACAGATCCCGGATCACGTGAAACAGGCCCCGGATCACGCGAAACAGATCTCGGTATAGAACAGAGTGAACCCCTGGGCAAGGATGCTCCGCATCACAGCTGATCTGGAATCGCGTCGGACATCAGCCCCCAGGGAAGAGATCCTGGGGGAGGTGTTCCCCTAGGTGTTCGACGCCGGGGCGAAGGCACGGGAGGGAAAGCCCGCGCGCGTCCCCCCTACCCGAATCAGGAGATCGGGTCAGTGCTTACCAAAGCGGCCGACCGCTCCGGCGATCGCGCACGGAGTGGAGTGAAGCGGCTGGTGCTCCGGACGCCAGTGCACCACTGGAACCAGGCCGGGGTCGAGAAGCTCGACTCCGGCCATGATACGAAGCAGTTCGTGGTGGGGTCGTAAGGTCAGCGCCATCGGGGCCGAACGCGGCGGGGCATCGGGACAACCGATGTCCACCTGTTCGGAATGAGAGTGCGAGGTGGTCGCGTGGCTGAAGATCAGCCAACTTCCACTGGGCAAGGCGTCCCGGAGTGCATGCATGATCGCCTCGGGATCGGCGGCGGGAATCCAGTCGAACACGTGGGTGACGACCAGCGCCACAGGCCGGGACCAATCCAGGAATTCGGTGACACCGGGATCGCGCAGGAGTGCGTGGGGCCGGCGTAGGTCTCCAGGAACCACCCGGACATTGTCGTTGATGGCCAGCAATGCCCGGGCGTGGACAACCACAGTCAGGTCATTGTCCGAATAGACCACTTTTGTCGATGGATTTATCCGTTGTGCCACCTCGTGCACTGGATTCGCATATGGCAGGCCGACACCGATGTCCAAGAACTGGTCCACGCCGAGGTGGGACAGTACGGCTACGGCACGTGCCAGGAAGTGGCGGTTTTCCAGGCCGCCGAGAACGATGTCCGGCAGGCGCCGCTGCAAAAGCAGCGCTGCGTGGCGATCGGCGGCGAAGTTGTCTTTGCCTCTCAGCAGCGCGTCATAAACCCGCGCCATGTTCGGGTACAAGGTGCTGATGCCTGCCGTACGCCCGTCCGGCCATGCGTCACCGCTTCGCGGGGTGTGTGGAGAGGAGGCGCAGGGCAAGGATGCGGCATTTGCCAGGAAGGTCACTATCTCCCCCTCACACGTGTGAGTTGTCGCATTCCAAGTGCGGAGTCTGCGCACAGGGCCGGCAGCGCCGACCGGCGGTCCGTCATCTCATGCAGATGCCTCCGCAAGGGGCGCTGCATTGGCATTTCACACCTTTCTGGGTGGTTTTAGTGGCGACCAGCAATAGCCAGATGAGATGGCGAACTCTCGTCGTCGATGACGATGGCACTCAATCCCATGCTGCTGAAGGGCACCGCTTGCGACAAGTGTTGAGGTATTGACTGTTGAGGAAACACCTCACCTGCCCCCGGTGCCGGCGGGCTCTGTCGTCGGGGGGTTCCCGCAGCGGCGCCGGCGCACCGGCAAGAGCGTTGCGCATTGATTGAGGCGATCCACGAGGTATGTCGGAGAAGGGCGGCTGCCGATGGCCATGCACGCGATAGAGTGCGATTTCGCACACGATGGTGAAGCTCTCTTCTGACATTCTGCAGGAGACCCCCGATGCCCACGACGCCTGACCGTGCGCCGCCGTTGTTTGTGGAGGAGTTGCAGCGAATCCTGACGCGCCGTCGCATGTCCTGGCGCAAACTGGCCGAGATGGTCGGCTATGACCCCAGTTGGTTGAGCAAGGTCAAGAACGGTTGGGCGGCGCCGTCACCCGATTTGGTCCGCAGATGTGACGAGGCGTTGGAAGCCGGCGGCGCGTTGCTGGCGTTGGGAGCGGCAGGGCAGACACGACGTCCCGCTCAACTTCCCGCCCCGCCGGGTGGGTTCATCGGCCGCGGCCATGAGCTGCTGCGCATCCATGACGCCTTGGTCCAGCCTATTGCCGAGCCGGAATCAATCATCGTGGCTATCGACGGCCCGCCCGGTGTCGGTAAGACATCGCTGGCGCTTCGGTGCGCCCACGACGCGCTCCGGATGGATCCTCAGCGCTATCCCGATGGTCAGCTGTATGTCAATCTCCGCGGCTACACCTCAGACGAGCATCCCTTTGCCCCGGGGCGTGTGCTGGAGGAGTTTCTCCTCGCGTTGGGCGTGCCCGCACAGGACATCCCGCCGGAGGAAGATCACCGCGCTCGGCTGTACCGGTCGGTGCTGGCGTCCCGGCAAATGCTGATCGTCCTGGACAATGCCGCAACCTCCCGCCAAGTGGAACCGCTGCTACCCGGCACCACGACGTGCGGGGTCGTCATCACCAGTCGCAGAAGGCTGACGGCCCTGTCGATGCGCGTGACAGTCGAGCGAATCGAGTTGGGCCCGATGAGCGATAGCGAGTCGGTCCAGGTGCTCAACTGGGTGATCGGAAAGAGCCGCGTCGATACGGCGGAGCACGATCTGGCCACCCTGGCACGCTGGTGCGGAGGGCTCCCGCTGGCCTTGCGGATTGTGGCCGAACGGGTGTCGGCGCATCGCCACCATTCTCTCGGCGACCTGATCGAGGAACTGGCCAGCGAAAGACAACGACTGGATGCGCTGGCGACCGAGGAGTCCATCGCGATCCGCACCGCGTTCGCCTGGTCTTATCGTGACCTCAACCCCCGCCAAGCGTTGCTGTTTCACCAGCTGAGTCTGCATCGCGGTCCCCATATCAGCGCCGAGGCGACATCGGCGCTGGCCGGGTTGCCGGTGGTGAGGGCACGGCGGCTGCTCGGGGAATTGACCGCCGTGCACCTGCTGGAGTCGGCGCCGCACGGCCGTTATCACTTTCACGACCTGATCCGCGTTTACGCCGCCGAGCGCCTGGAGGCCGACAGCACTCCGGCCGACCGCAACGAGGTGGTGCGCCGGCTAACCGACTGGTATCTGCACACGGCATATGCCGGGAGTCTGGCTCTGGCCCCCTTCCGGCTGAGCCCACTCACGCCGGCTCCGCCGTGTCCGGGAGTGACGCCGCTGCGCTTCGACTCCGAGCAGGCCGCGCTGGCGTGGTATGACCTGGAGGCGCCGAACTTCGTGCCGATCATCCGGCTCGCGATCGATTATCAGCTCTACCAGACGGCCTGGCAGACGGCCATCGCGCTCTTTGACTATCTGCGGTTGTTGCGGACCTCGGGTGGTTTATGGCTGGCGACCAGCACGCTGGCGGAAAAGGCCGCCATCGCGTTGGGGGATCGCAGAGCCCACGGCTGGGTCACCACCAGTCTGGCCGAGGCTTACCGATGGCTGCACCAATATGAGCGTGCCCACCGTGTGCTTGAGCAGAGCCTGGCCTTGCAGCAGGAGATAGGGGATCGCCACGGCCAGGCGTGGGCGTCGGCCGTCATGGGGTTTGTCGCGGTGGATTGCGGTCGGCTGCATGACGCCCACACCTACGCCGGCCAAGCCCTGGCGCTGTTTGAGGAGGCGGGGGACCGTCACGGTCAGGCATCGGCGTTGTTCACGCTGGCCGACGCCTACCACGGATGGGAGCGTCCCGCCGACACCATGAAGGTGCTGACGAGATCGCTGAACCTCTTTCAAGCGATCGGAAACCACGACGGGCAGGGGCTGGCGCTGGCGAAGATCGCCGACACACACGCCGCACGTGGTGATCACGAGCGGGCGTTGGAGTGTCTGGACCTGTCCCTGCAGGCGCGACGCCTGGCCGGCTCGCGCTGGGGCGAGGCCGATGCCCTGGCCCGCCGTGGCCGCACGCTGGAGGCGCTGGGCCGGGAGGAGGAGGCTCGAGTGGCCTGGCGGGAGGCGTTGGCGCTTTACGAGGATGTCGACGATCCGCGCGCCCGGGAGATCCGCGATTACCTCGACGGCAGCGTCCCCACGCCGGGGGGCCGCGTGCTAACCCGCCCCGCCTGGTGAATCGGCGACGGTGAAAGTGACCGGGAGTTCGTAGAGGCTGCGCACGATCGAGCCGGGTCCGCGCTCCAGCTGATCGATGGGTACGGCAGGAGCCAGATCGGGCAGCCGCTGAACCACCGCGCTCAGCGCGACGGCCGCCTCCATGCGGCCGAGCGCGGCCCCCAGGCAGTGGTGCAGGCCATAGCCGAAGCCCAGGTGCGCGCCGGCGTCCGGGCGCGTGATGTCGAAGCGATCCGGGTCGGCGAACCGGTCCGGATCGCGGTGGGCGGCGGCCAGGGCGATGACGACCGGCTCACCCGCCGGGATGGTCGTCTCGCCGATCGTCACCGGCTCGGCGGCGAAGCGCCAGGCCGCCAGCTCCATCGGCCCGTCGTAGCGCAGCACTTCCTCCACCACGCCCTCGATCATGTCAGGGCGCTCGCGCAGCAGTGCCAGCTGCTCCGGATTGGCCGTCAACGCCAGGACTCCGTTTGCTATAAGGCCGACCGTGTTCTCATGTCCGGCGATAATCAGCAGGAACAGCATCGACAGCAGTTCGGTCTCACTGAGCTGTCCGGCTTGTTCGGCGGCGACCAATTCGCTGAGCAGGTCATCGGTAGGGGCCGCACGTTTGCCGGCCACCAGATCGCGCAGATATTCGTCGGGCGGGGGCGCATAAACCGGCTGCCCGTCGTCGGCGAGGACGGCATTGGACGTCCACTGCCGGAAATGGCCTTGATCTGCGAGAGGAATGCCAAACGTCTCGCACATGACGATCGCCGGCAGCGGGTAGGCCAGTTCGCCGACGAGCTCAGCGCTGCCACGGGCGGCGAAGGCATCGATCAAATCATGGGTGATCTTCTGGACCCGTCCACGCATGGCTTCGGTGCGCCGTGCCGTGAAGGCTCCCGCCACCATCCGCCGCAATCTCGTGTGATCCGGCGGCTCCCTGGTCAGCAGATGGATCCCGAGCCCCGACCCGTCCTCCAGATCACGATCGCGATCAGACTGCCGCCAGCTCGGGCCCGCGAACCGGGGGTCCCGGCTGAACCGCGGATCGGCCAACGCCGCCCGCGCCTCCGCGTATCGTAAGATCACCCAGCACCGTACGCCATCGCGCAGATAGACCGGACATACCGGAGCTTCGTCTCGCCTGCGACCATAAGCTGGATAAGGGTCATGCTCCACACCCGGCCCCAGTAATTGCTCCTTGATCTTCACTTTTCATCCCCTTGCCCGATGAGCGCGCTGGCATGTCTAGGACGTCGCTGGCTAGCGTATAAAGGTCAACTGCGGACCACGTCACAATGCCATTGCGTCTCTGTACCAGAAGTTGATCAAGCCCCCTTCGGCCACAACAGCCACGCCGCACGCCGTCAACGAGGAAGGCGCCGAGTGACCCGAGCTGTCTTCGCATATCGTGAGGCTCGGTGAGGTGCTCGGCCGGGGTTTCCCAGCCGAGCATTTTCCGGGCACTCGGCGTCCGGCCAGGTCAGGGGTGCAGGCCGGTCATGGTCTCGCCGGTCTTCGGGTCGTAGGGATAGGAGAGGTGCTGGTGGATCACCTCCCAGGTGGTTCCCGTTCGCCGGAACACGCGGGTTCCGCGTGACCAGCTCTCCGTCATCTGGCCGTCGAACTCCGCCTCCATCCGGTTCAGGCCCCAGGCCACGGCGATGCTCCCGTCGACCATGACCGTCAGATCGGGAACCGTCCAGCCGACGGCTCCCTGGGCCCAGGCGAGGCCGGTCCGGCATACCTCCCTGACGGCGGCCGATCCCTCGTGCTGCAAGGGGGCGTCGTGCTCGTAGGACACGATGTCGTCGGCTATGTGCTGCATCAGGCCGTCCAGGTCCTTGGCCGAGGTGCGGTCGGACCAGTGCCGGTGGATCGACCGGATTTCCTCTTCGTCCGCTGCTGTGCCCGGGTCGGGGAAGGAGTGGTGTTCGTGACTGACGAGCCAGCGGCCGTTCTCCTTGCGCAGGCCCAAGGTCAGGCGCAGGCGTAGCTCCGGGTCTTGTTCCAGCCCTTCGGGGGTGCCGCAGCGCAGCAGGGCGTGGGCGAAGGCGACGTCGTCGCCTGCCGTCACCTCCAGTGAGGTGATGTCGAAGCGGGCGCCCTGTGCCTGCCAGGTGAAGAAGCCGGGCCAGGTCTCGCGGTAGGCGTCGATGCCGTGGACGCCCTCGTAGGGCGGGGGCACGTCGAACATCACGATGTCGTCGGTGTGGCCGTCGAGAACCCCGTCCATGTCACCCGCGTGCACCGCGGCGGCCCAGCGCCTGATCAACTCTTCGATCTGTGTCTTGTCGTCGGTGGATGTCATGGGATGCCTCCTTTTGGCGGATGGTCGTTCAGGACTACAACCCGCGGGGAGACGTCGATTCATCGCTTCAGGGGCAAACCTCGGGCCTTTCGTTGGCGATAAGTGTTCTGGCGTACGGCGGGAGCATGGTGGGCGCCGACCACGGGTCCGTCCCACCGCCCCCGCGCGTGGGACGGACCCTCTCCCCCACCCGGTAGACGGGACCCAGGGCAGGCGCACCGGGTTCCCCGGGATCGACTGGGGGTGGCTCGCGGTCGCATCAACCGTTCGGTTGCGAGATCCGGCCGTGTCTTTCGTGGCCGGTTCAAGCGGGAGTCGGCTACAGCGGTCCTGGGAGGCGGATCACGCGCGCTCCGCCCTGGGATGTTCTGAAGGGCACGGAGCGGATCATGTGTCGCACCACGTGCGGGTGGAACCAGCGCACGATCGCCCAGTAGAGGTGTCCGGTCCAGTGGTTGATGCGTACGGCTGTCGTCACCGACATCCTTCTGTCGGCGACCGCGACGCCGACGCGGAAGGAGAGGTGGCGGTCGTCGACACCCATCACGATCTCGTCCGCCGAGGAGGCGAGCACCGGGAAGGGGCTCTCCCTGCGCGAGGCGTCCGAGGTGAGGAGGCCGAACGGTCGGACCAGACGGTCGCGGAGTCGCATCAAGGCGGCCACCGAGCGCGGGGGTTTCCCGAAGACCTCTCGGATCCAGGTCGCCGGGTCAGGGGCGTCGGCGGTGAGCAGCGGTGTGGTGAAGCAGTCGGCGGCGTCGGGGCGGCCGGGCATGGCGGCCGAGGTCAGGGGGCCCGGTGTTAGAGGGCTTCGCCGTACGTGGCGGCGGCGGAGGCGTGGGGCCACGGTGCGCACCCAGCGGGGGGCCGGGGCTGGGCGGTTGGCCGAGCCGGTCACGGTGCGTTCGACATGGTCGAGCATGTCTTCCACCGCGTTGTCGTGGATGTGTTTGATGAGCGTCGGCCAGGTGAGCCGGCCTCGCGGGGTGAGGCGTGCCCTGATCGTGTGCCGCAGTGCCGCGCTCGAGTCGTCGTGGGTGACGACCTCGAAGAGGTGTTCTCCGGCCAGTCCGATGCGCGGGTTGAACGCGAAGCGCACCAGCTTGCCCGGGATGTGTTCGATCACGTGATAGCGGACCTGGCCGTGGCCGCCGCGCGATCCGACGGATAGGCCGCGGTCCAGTGTGATGGGTTGGACAAGGTTTGAGTGCCAGATCGCGTCGTTTTCTGTGGCGAGGGTCTCCAGCATCTCGCCGAGTGTCGCGGGTGACACCGGAAATGTTCGTTCATGCACGTTGACGATCACGCATCCCCCTTCCGTACGCCACCGTATGGTGTGCTCCGTACGGTAGCGTATGGAGATGGCCGCATCCAACCCACCTGCCCGCAAATCGCCTCGCCTCACCGCGCGAGACTGGGCGGCCTCGGCTTATGAGGCGTTCACGGAGGGCGGGCTCGACGCCGTCGCGGTCGAGCCGGTGGCCGCCCGGCTCGGGGCCACCAAGGGCAGCTTCTACTGGCATTTCAAGGATCGCGCCGCTTTGGTCCAGGCGGTGCTCGACCTCTGGCTGGCGCAGACCGACCTCGTCATCGTGCGGATGAACGAGGTCGGCGAGCCGCGGGCCCGGCTGGAGCGGCTGTTCACCTCGCTCACGCGCGACAGGTCGTGGGCGCGCATCGAGACCGACCTGCTCGGCAAGGTCGCCGACCCCGCGGTATCGGCCGCCGTGCACGCGGCGGGGCGGCGGCGGCTCGACTTCATGGCGGACTGCCTGCGCGAACTCGGCCTGCCGGCGGACGCCGCCCACGACCGGGCTTTGCAGGCCTATGCGCTGTGGATCGGGCTGTTGCAGCTCACCGTGGCCGCCCCCGGCCTGCTCCCGCCAAGCGACCAGGCCCGCCGCTTCGGCGACGCCACCCTGGCGCTCCTCGCCCACCTTTTCCCGGCAGGGGCGGCGAGCGATTAGGGGCCGGGGTGGAGTCCGCCGCGCAGGGGAGCGATCGTGATGCCCTCACCACGGGCACCGAAGTAGCTCCATACCTTCTGGGCGCCGATCCGTATGCCGATGGAAACATCCTCGCGGGAAAGCTTAAAGCTGGGCCGACGCCAGGACGCCCAGCATCTCGATCGCGTCGGCCAGGCCGTCCTCCGGGCCGCAGTGGGCGAGGGCGACCTCGTTCACCCCCAGTTCCCCGGCCGACCAGAGGCCGAGAGCACGTGCGCACTGCTCCTCGCTGCCGCAGATCACGAAGTCGTCGAGCAGTTCGTCGGAGATCAGGTGCTCGAAAGCGGCTCCGCCGAGATACGCCGTGGCGATGCCGGCGATCACGTCGTGGTCGACGTGGGGACTGCGCTGGAGCATGCGCTCATATGCCTCCACCCCGTGGAAGCGCGCGAAGTTCTCGGCGAGGAAGGCGCGGCCGCGGCGGCGTGCCCCGACCGGGTCGCTCATGCTCGCGCTGATCGGCACATACACCACCACGTCGAGGTCACCGGGTGTCCGCCCGGCCTCCGCGGCCGACGACCGGGCCGTCGCGATCGAGTCACGCACCTGTGCACGAGGGCAGAACATCGAGATCAGCAGGCCGTCGCCGTGCCGTCCGGTCGCGCCGAGCATGCGCTGACCTATCGCCCCGAGGTAGACGCCGACGCCGGCGCAGGACGGGCTGGGCGGCTCCAACGTGATCGCGTGGTGGTCGGCTGTGCCGCCCGACATCACGGCCCGGAGGACCTCCACCGCCTCCATGAGATCCGAGAGCGGCTTTTCCGTGTGCACCCCGGCCTGGGCGAGCCGGGGCGCCGGTCCGGATCCGAGGCCCAGGCTGAACCTGCCGCCCGAGATCTCCTGCATTGCCGCGGCCTCCATGGCCAGGACCGCCGGATTGCGCAGGAAGGGGCTCACCGTACCGGTCGCCAGGCGCACCCGCTCCGTCACCGCGGCCATGGCCCCGGCGAGGGCGAAGGCGCCCCGGGTGTAGAGGTTCTCGGTGATCCACAGGCGGTGGACGCCTGCCTTGTCGGCCAGCCGCGCGGCGGTGACGCAGGCGGCCGTGGGCAACTGGGCCGGCAACACGGCACTGATCTTCAACACGACGGCTCCCGTCTCAGCTCACTAACTCCGGCGTCCAAGAGATGCAGTTTTGTAGGCATGTGCACCTTTGTCAGTAGATGGAGCGATACATAGCCTGTAGCTCCTGACGGATGGATTGGGTGGACAACGATGCGCCTCGATGAGGTTCTGGGCATCTGGGCCCGCGGCACCGGGCCGCTGTACGACCAGCTCGCCCTGGCGATCCAGCGGCGGATCGAGTCCGGCGATCTCCCCATCGGCACCCGCCTGCCCTCCGAGCGGGCACTGGCCAAATCCCTGTCCGTCAGCCGCACGACCGTGATCAACGCGTATGCCCGCCTGGACGACCTGGGCTGGCTGGAGCGGCGGCAGGGAGCGGGGACCTGGGTCGCCCGCAGGGTGGCGAGCCCCGCCGCCCCTGCGGACCGGGCCGTCGAGGAGGCCCGGTCGTACGCCGTCATGCGTGTGCTCCGAGCCGCGCTGGAGCCGGTGCCCGGGGTCATCGACCTCGCGACGGCGGCGTTCAAGGACGCGGAGGGGATCGCGGAGACCCTGGGGACGATCCCCCCTGAGGAGATCGCCGGGAACGGCGAGCTGGGCGGATATCTGCCGCTGGGGTTCCCGGTCCTCCGGGACGCGGTCGCCGCGTATCTGTCGGGGCGGGGCATCCCCACCCTCCCGGGCCAGGTGGTCATCACGACGGGTGTCCAGCAGAGCACGGTGCTGTTGTTCTCCGCCCTCGCCCAGGACCGGAACCTGGTCGCGATCGAGACCCCGACCTGGAACGGCACGCTCGACATGCTGCGGCACCTCGGGACGGCGGCCCTTCCCCTGCCGCCGGGCTGCGGCGACGACTTCGCCGAGACCGCGGCCCGCGTGGCGAGAACGCGGCGGCCGGGTCTTGTCTGGCTGACCACCGGGTTCCACAACCCGACGGGCCTGCGCTTCACGAGCGCGCACGCCAAGGCGATGGCGGAACTGGCCATGGAGATCGACGTGCCGATCGTGGAGAACGCGACGCTGCTGGAGTATCGGCTCGGCGCCCAGCCCGGGTACACCGTCGCGCAGTACGCCCCCGACGCTCCTGTCATCACAGTCGGTTCCCTTTCCAAAACGTTGAGCCCACCCCTCCGATTGGGGTGGATCCGGGCTCCGCGCACCGTCGTCGCCCGGATCGCCAGGCTCAAATCCCTCCTGGACAGCGGGGCGAGCCTGCTGCCGCAGATCGTCGCCGCCAGACTCCTGGCACGATGCCAGGAGCTGGTGGGCGAACGCCGGCAACGACTCCAGGCCAATTGCCGGATCATGGACTCCGGCCTGTCCGAGGCGCTTCCCGAGTGGACCTGGCGCCGTCCCGACGGCGGCCTGGCCCTCTGGGCCGAGCTGCCGCGCGGGACGGGCCTGAACTTCGCGCACGTCGCCGCGCGCTACGGCGTCGAGGTGGTGCCCGGATCGGTCTTCGACCTCACCGAGCGCCCCTCCCCCGCCGTCCGGATCTCATTGGCACGTTCCAGCGGCGAGACCGTCGAGGCGGTGGGCCGTCTCGCGGAGGCGTGGAAGCATTACCGGCCCTAGCTTGATCAGGTGAGGCGCAGGGGTTCGTGGGCCGTCTCCTTCAGGCGGAGGACGGTCCCGATGGCGACCACCGCGTAGGCGATCACGATCCACGCGGGGGCGATCGACGACGCCGTGGTGCTGATCAACCAGGTGGAGAGATACGGTGCGGTGCCGCCGAACATCGCGTGCGCCATGTTGAAGCCGAGGGCGAGCCCGCTGTAGCGGACGGTCGCCGGGAACAGCTCGACGAGAGTCGCCAGCATGGCCCCCATCATGGTCGCCTCGCACACCGCCAGCATCAACTGACCGAGCACGGCCAGCGCCACCGCGTCGCTCTGCATGAACATGAACGCCGGGTATGCCAGCACCGCGAATCCGGCGCTCCCCGCCAGCAGGACGGGCTTTCGGCCGAGCCGGTCGCAGACCCGGGCCGCGATCGGGATTACGCAGGTCGCCGCCACCAGGGAGGCCGTCGTCATCCAGGTCGCCGTGCTCGTGGCGTATCCCCCTTCACGCTGAAGGAAGATGCTGGAGTAGACGAACGCGATGTAGTAGCCGGGCGCCGCGAGGACGTTGATGCCGATGACCTTCAGGACGGCGGCCCGGTGCTCCCTGAGGACCGTCAGGATGGGAGCCGACTCCACCTTCTTCTCCTCCGTCACGGCCTCGAAGGCAGGCGAGTCCTTGAGGCTGGACCGGATGTACAACCCGACGAGCCCCAGCGGCAGGGAGATGAGGAAGGGGATCCGCCAGCCCCACGAGTCGAGCGAGCCGGCCGGGACCGCCCAGGTGACCAGCGCGACGGTGAGGGAGGCCCCGATCAGGCCCACCATCGACCCCATCTGCGACATGCTGGTCAGATAGCCGCGGCGGCCCTCGGGCGAGCACTCCGCGATGTAGGACGCCGCACCGCCGAGCTCACCGCCGGCGCAGAGCCCCTGGACCAGCCGGGCGAGGAGCAGCAGGATCGGAGCGGCGACGCCGATGCTGGCGTAGCCCGGCAGGATCCCGATCACGAACGTGGCGGCGCACATGCCGATGATGGTCAGCGCGAGCGCGTGCTTCCTGCCGAACCTGTCGCCGATGTGGCCGAACACGACCCCGCCGAGGGGGCGCACGAAGAAGGCCACACCGAAGACGATCAGGCTGGACAGCAGTGCCGTCGTCGGGTCCTCGTCGGTGAAGAAGACCCTGGCCAGCACGGTCGCCGTGTAGCCGTAGAGACCGAAGTCGTAATACTCGATGACGGTTCCGATGGTTCCTGCGCGCACGACCCGTTTCGTGGAACCTGGATCGGCGGCCAGCCGGTTGGTCGGCGGGACGGCGCTTGGGGCATCAGTCATGGTGGGCGACACCTTTCTCGGAGCGGGATGGAGAACGGGGGGGCCGAGAGGTGGGTACGGCACAGCCGCCGGACGGTCGAAGGGACATGGATAGGGGACGGGAACCGGATCGTCCTGGGTCAGGCATGGACGGGCCGGGGAGAGCCGCCGTCACGTGACCTGCGGCCGGGCGGGAAGGGCGACCGGCGGGGACGCCCGCAGCGCCGTCAGCCCCTCGGCCTCCAGCGTGCGGCACACCCGGAGGAGGAGGTGGTCGTGCCCGGACGGTGCGGTGATCTGGATGCCGACCGGCAGGCCGTGCCGGTCGAACCCGCAGGGCAGTGAGACCGCCGGCATGCCGGTGAGGTTCCACACCTGCGTGTTCCGCCACCAGCTCGTGAGGTCGTCGCGGCTGCCGTCGGCGCGGACCGGGGCCTGCAGACCGATAGGGAAGGCCGTGACCGGCAGGGTGGGGCTGATCAGGACGTCGAACCCGGTGAACAGGTCCGCCATGGTGTGTCTCAGCACGGCGCGGCGGACCTCGGCCTCCTCGCCGGTGCCGGGAGCCGCCCGCCGCCAGGTCCTGAGCGTGTCGAGCAGGCTCGGTGACACGTCCGCCGCGGCGTCGCCGTACGTCGCGAACTCCTCCGCCATCGCGGACATGAACAGCGTGTCCCAGACCGGCCCCGCGTCGGCGAGGTCGACGGGTGCCTCGGCGGCCGGCAGGCCGATCGAGGCGATGTCGTGCAGGAACGCGGCCAGCACGCCTTCGACGTCGGGGTCCACGGATGTGCCGTCCACCGTGCGGTAGAACCCGGCGCGCAGCCCCCCGAGCTCGGCCCGGGTGAGGGGCTCGGGCTCCCACGCGACCCCGGGGTCGGCCTCATAGCGGCCGGCCGACAGGGTGAGGGCCAGCGCCGCGTCCCTGACGTCGCGGCTGAGGACGCCGATGTGCCCGAGCACGCCGAGCCGGCTCGGCGGGAAGGTGGGAACGGTCCCGGTGGTGGGTTTCACCCCGAACACCCCGCAGAAGGACGCGGGGATCCGGATGGAGCCGCCGCCGTCGGTCGCCACCGCGATCGGCCCGAGGCCCAGGGACACCGCCGCGCCGGAGCCGCCCGACGAGCCGCCCGCAGTCCTCGACCTGTCCCAGGGGTTGCGGGTGGGCGCGCTGATCAGGCTGTCGGTCGTCGCCTTGTGCCCGAGTTCGGATGTCGTCGTCTTGGCGAACACCAGGGCGCCCGCGCGTTTCAGCAGGCGCACGCTCGGGGCGTCGGGAAGCAGGGACTTCTCGGGGACGAGCGCCGAACCGCGCCGCGTCGGCAGGTCGGCGGTCGCCAGCAGGTCCTTCACGGTGATCGGCACGCCGTGGAGAGGTCCGACGGGTGCGCCGGAGGCGAGCCGGGCCTCGGCCCGCCGGGCCGCGTCCACGGCCTTCTCCGCGTCGGCGGCCTGCAGCGACGCATATGCGGGGTCGAGCAGGGTGGCCCGGTCGAGCAGGGCCGTCATCAGCTCCACCGGGCTCACCCTCCTCTCCCGGATCCGCTTCGCCGTCTCGATCGCGGTCCAGGTGTGGAAAACGTCTGTCACCGCGGGCCTCCGCCGGTCGCGAGCGGGTGCGGATATGCCTCGGCCGGAGGGAAGACCCCGGTCCTGTCGTAGTGGCCCCAGCATCCGTCCCATGCCTTGTGCAGATAGCGCAGCGCGGCGACGGGATCGCCCGCGTCGTCCACCCGGAGGTCGGCCAGCGGGCATCCGCCGGGATCGTAGACCAGGACCGCGGCCGACTGCCTGCCGCGGGCGTCGCCACCCGCCCGGTCACCGCCGTCGAGCGCGTCGATGATCCGGCTCACGAGATCGCCCGTACCGGCCTGGAAGCGCTCGATCATGCCGTCGAGGACCGCGGTGCTCCGCAGCAGGTTGCCGGCCACCGCGACGTGATCGGCCGTGCGTTCGCCGGACTCGTCGGGCACCGCGCTCCCGGTGTACGCGTGGGGGGCGTGCGCCATGGACACGGCCAGGAGTTGCCGCCGGTCGCGGCCGGGGTCCGCGGCCAGCCCCCGGGCGAACGCCGCGGAGGGGGAGTCCCCGTCGTCGAGGGCGTCCGCGATCTCCACGCCCAGCGGCGTGTTGACGGTCGCCTGGGTGACCACCAGCGCCGTCCCGCGCCTGGCGATGAGAGTGCGCCCGCCGACGCAGGGGCGAGCCGTGGCGATGCCGGCGCCGAGGTGCCCCGCCACCGGGTCACGCGCCACGATGGAGAAGGTCATCAGCCGCGGTCCGGCCGTACGCCGATGTCCTGGGTCGAGAAGTGCGCGTGGACCACCTTCCACCCGCCCGCGTCCCGCACGGCCACCTGGGTGGCGCGGTAGAAGCTGGGATTGTGCTCGGAGCCGTGCCCGATCCACTCCTTGTGCCGGCTGACGTAATCCGCGCTCACGCAGGCCATGTCGCCGCGCACGACGATCCTGACCCGGCCCGGCGAATAGGGCCCGAGCAGCTTGAACTGCGGCCGGTAGAAGTTCCAGATGTTCTCCCAGTCGGGCAGTCCTTCATAGGTGTGCCCGTTGGTGTTGTAGTGACGGTTCTCCGGGTTGTCGTCCCAAACGGTGGTCAGCAGCTCGTAATCGAGATCGTCGTTGGCCCTGAGGTACTCGTGGTGCAGGAACAAAAGCTGTTCACGATCCGCGTCCGTTCCGCCGTCGAACGACGTCGAAACCGGAAAGTCAACATCCGCGCTATTCATGTCCATCGCCTTCTCGTCTCGCCGGACCGGTATGCGGGAAAACTATCGGGGCGGCCCTGCCCGGTCGATATCCAATCCGGCCGCAGTGGTTACTCTTTAAAGATCACGACACCGGTTTCCGAGGGCGCCCGCCCGATGTCCCTGCCGTACGGTGGCCGCGGTCTGCGCAGGTCAGAGCGGATAACCGGGCAACCTCGCCGGCCTGTGGCATCCCCCGAAGCGGGAAGGGTCCACTCGCGCCCGCGCTTGGCCCGCCCGCGCGGCACGTGCATGATGGCGCCATGGCCGACCATTTCGAAGTCGACGGGCCGTGGCGTGAGCGGTGCCGTATTCCATTCGAGCTTCTCGACCGGGGAAAAGCCGCCGCGGAGCGCACTCTCGCCGAAATAGCGGCGCAGCCCGCGGTCAGCGCGAAGGGCGGTGATCTCCGGCCCGTCGCGGAAAGACTGGCGCGGCTGATGCGCGACTGCGGCCTTGAATCCGCGGTGATGCCGACCGCAGGCGCGCCGATCGTTTTGGGCCGGCGAATGGAATCCGATCGCCTGCCCACGATTCTCGTATACGGCCATTACGACGTTCAGCCGGTGGAGCCCCTGTCGGCCTGGTCGTCCGGCCCCTTCACCCCGGAGATCCGCGACGGCCGGATGTACGGCAGGGGCACGGCCGACAACAAGGGGCAGCACATCGCCCAGCTGCTCGCGATCAAGGCGGTGCTCGATTCCTCCGGGCGCCTGCCGGTGAACGTCGTGATGATCGTGGAGGGCGAGGAGGAGATCGGCAGCCCGCACCTGGAACGGTGGGTCGACGACCACGCGCATCTGCTCAAGGCCGACTTCGCCTACACCTCGGACGGAGCCATCCACCCGAGCGGGCGCCCCGTCGTGCTCTGCGGAGCACGCGGATTGCTCTATCTCGAACTCACCCTGCGAACGGCGTCGGCCGATCGGCACTCGGGCAATTTCGGGGGCGTCTCCAGAAACGCCGCACTCGAACTCTCCCGGGCGGTGGCCTCCCTCTGGGACGACGACGGCGAGATCGCCGTCCCCGGCTTCCACGACGCCGTCGCCGAACCCTCCGGCGCGGAAAGGGCCGCCGTGGAGGCACTCCCGCTGACCTGGCCCATCCCCGCAGCCGAGAGACTCACGCGGGTGACCTCGCCCTCGGACTGGTTCCACCGGGTGCTGCTCCGCCCCAACATCAACGTCTCCGGGCTGAACGCGGGCTGGACCGGCCCCAGCATGAAGACGGTCATCCCCGCGACCGCCACGGCCAAGCTGGACATCCGCCTGGTGCCCGGCCAGGACCCCGAGGACATCGCGCGCCTCATCACCGAGCGGCTGCGCGCGGCGGCCCCCGACATCGAGGTGAACGTAATCAGCGCGGTCAAAGCATCGCGCACACCACTCGACTCCCCCATCGTCGACCGGGTGTCGCAGGCCGTCGAATTCGCCTGGGAGCAGACGCCGCTCCTCTATCCGTCCCTCGCCGGCACGGTGCCGGACTTCGTGTTCACCTCCAACCTGGCACTTCCCTCGGTGATCGTCCCGTACGGCAACGCCGACCAGGCCAACCACGCCCCCGACGAGAACCTGCTCCTCGACTGCTTCCACAAGGGCGCCCGCACTTTCGTCGCGGTCCTGCACGCCTTCGCGGGCGATGGACCGGCGACCGTCACTGCTCCGGCACGCAGGCCGCGTTCGCCGGGGGCGGCCTGAGGTCGATCAGATAGCGGTTCGCGTGGGCGACCACGCACGGCTTGCCGCTCAGATAGAGCGCGTGTCCCTCCCGCTCGTAGCGTAGGCTCGCCGAGCCCGGCACCCGGTCCGCCAGGGCCCGCATTCTGTCGTGGTCGTTCCAGGTGCCCGCGGCCAGGAGCGGCGGGAGGTCTCCGGCCGGGAGCTCACGTGGCGGGTTCTTCTCCGGGGCCGGCCGGCCGGGGCGGCTCAGGGAGTTCCGGCATTCCGGGTCGACCGGTTTCTGGGGGCTGCTCAGGCGGGCTGACGCCGTACTAGACGAAGGCGGTAGCCGAGGTGTGGCCGCCGCCCCGGCCCGGGCGGTAGGGCGCGAGGGCCTCGGCGGGAGTTCCGTCGAGGACCTCCCGGGCGATCAGCCGTGCCAGGTGTGGGGCGAGCGTGACGGCGCTGTGGGACACGGCGACGTAGAGGCCGGGCAGGACAGGGCCGACGAGGGGGAACCCGTCCTCCGGCATGGGCCGCACACCACGCCGCACGTCTCTGACGGCCACCCCGGGCTCGAGGCCGGGCAGGATGTCGCGGGCACGGGCGAGGAGTTCGACCGCCCGCGCCTCCATGGTGGCGGCCGGGGTGGCCAGGTCGGTCGCCACGTCCAGGTCCCTGGCCGCCAGGAGCAGCCCGCCGTTCCAGTCGGGGCGCAGGTGCATGCGGGGCGCGTGGATCACGCCGCGCAGCAGACGGGCCGGCGTGGTCGTGGCGGTGAGTCCGGGAGCGGGAGAACCCGGAGCGTGCGCGTCCACGAGAGGGAGACGCACACCCGCGGTGCCGAGGATCCGGGAGCTCTGCCACCCGGCGGCGCAGACGACGTGGTCCGCGGTGATCAGATCGCCGGTGGCCAGTTCCACACCGTTCACCCGGCCGTGGTCCTGGGTGAGGGTCACCACCCGGTGGTGGGTGATGAGGCGGGCACCTGCGGACTTCGCGCGTTTGACGAGCGCTTGAGCGGCCTGAGAGGCATGGGCGAAGGCCTCACCGGGGAAGTGGGCCACATGCGCGTCGTCCGGCACCCGGACGGCGGGCTCGATCACGGCCACATCGGCCGGGCTGAGGAAGCGTGCCGGGTAACCACGCGAAAGTAGTCGTTCGACCCTGGCCGCGAGCTCGGCGCGGCTTTCCTCGTTGTCGGCCCACATCAGGTTCCCTGCGGGGACATGCCACTGCGGGGTGCCGAACTCACGGGCCAGCCGCTCCCACTCGCGCATCGCGGCGACCCGGAAGTCGAAGTAGGTCTCGTCCAGAGTCCGGTTCGCGTTGATCCACGCGAACCCGTTCGCCGTCGTGCCCCGCCCGGGGGTGCCCTCGTCGACGACGGTGACCCGGCACTCGGGCGCGAGCGCATCGGCCAGTGCGGCGCCCACGATTCCGGCTCCGACGACAAGGACGTGTCTCATCGTCTGCTCACAGCCTGCCTGACCTGGTCGCGCATCTGCTGACTGAGTCCGTTGAACAACACGTTGGCACGTCCCTTGGACATCGCCTTCAAAAGTCCGGCCGTGAACCCGGGCGGCACATGGTTGAGTACGGCACAAGCCCGCTCGGCCGGGAGAGCCTCGACCACGTCGACGGCGATCCTGGTCGTGCCCAGCGCGCCGATCACCCCCGCGGACGTCCGCACGTCGGCGTGCTGAAGGAACCTTTTGGCCTCCTCCACCGGCATCGCCCCCAGCAGGGCGGCGGAATCCCGGGCACGCATGTGATCCATGATCCCTCCGACGCGCCTCGCCGACAACACCTGGAGCACCGCCACCGTCTCGCTTGGACGGGCGGCCATCTCGTTCACCAGGGCGCCCGCGGCCTTGGCCGGCATGGCGGCGATGACGGACGCCGCCATGTCGGGCGGGAGCGCCAGCAGGATGGCTGCCGCGGGTTTGGGTTCGAGGTGGGTCAGTGCCGCCTGGACGGCTCCCGGTGTGAGGCCGGCGAGCAGTTGCGCGGCGCCGGCGGGGCTCATCTCGCCGGCCCGGCGTGCGATCCGCGCGGGGTCTCGCGTGTCGAGCTTCGGGGGCTTCGGTGGTGGTGGCGTCCGGTCGCGTTTGGGAGGCCGGGGGACGGTGGTGGCGCTTGACCGCATCCGTGCCTCCCGGCGCGGGACACCGTCTTCCTCTCGCGGGACACCGTCGGCGATCGACGTCAGAGCCCTGTCGAGTTCCCATGCCTTCATGCGCTGGGCGGGGTCCTTGTGCAACAACCTGACGACGGCGTCGGCCAGAGGTCCGGGGCGCTTGGCCCGTGGTGGGTCGAGGTCGAGGACCGCTCGCATCGTCGCCGTCGAATCGCTGCGTTCGAACGGGGAATATCCCTCCAGCGCGTAGAAGAGGGTTACCCCCAGCGACCACAGATCCGCGGGCGGGCCGGGAGGGTGCCCCTCGATCCGCTCCGGCGCGGTGAACGCCATGGTGCCGAGCATGGCGTTCGCACGGGTGAGAGCGACCTCACCGCCGAACTGGGCGATGCCGAAGTCGATGAGGTAGACCCCGCCGTTGTCGCCGATCATGACGTTGGCTGGTTTGACGTCGCGGTGCAGGATGTCGAGGCTGTGCGCGGCCCGCAGTGTGCTCAGCACGCGCAAGCCTATGCGGGCGACCTCGCGTTCGTCCGGCCCGCCCTTGTCGAACTCATCGCGAAGCACTTCGCCGAGCGTGCGGCCCTCGATGACGGCCATGACGATCCAGGGAGAGCCGTCCTCCTCGAAGACGTCGTGGATCTCGACGACTCCGGGGTCCTTGATGAGGGCGAGCGCGCGTGCCTCGCGCATGGCGCGCTCGCGCCGCACCGGCAGCCGCTCGCTCCTGGCATCCAGAACGACCTGCTTGAGGGCGACCCGGCGGTGGAGCGCCTGGTCGTCGGCGAGCCAGACATCGGCCATGCCCCCTTGCCCCAGCCTGGACAGCAGCCGGTAACGACCGCGGACGACGGGGAGCCCGCTCCGGGAGTTCACCGCGGGCCCTACTCGTCCTCGGGGAACAACTCGAACCTGGTGCCGGGGGCGAGCGGCTCCGCGACCCGGACCGGGCGGGCGTCCGGCATCGAGCGCAGTCTCTCGTCCTCCAGCGGGCTGTGCGCCGGCTCGCGGGGGAGCTGCTCGGTCACCAGCGTCTCAGGCTCGGCGCGCTCGTGGGAGACAGGCTCGTCGAGCGGCTCCTGCCGCGGAGGCGGCGGACGCTTCCAGATGGCCGACAGGTCCCTTCCCGTGCGGGGGGCGTCCGCGTGGTGTGCCGGGGAGGAGCCGAACGCGTTGTAGGCGCCCTTCGCCTCGCGGTATTCCCGGTCGACGGCGAGCTGGAGGAGCCTGTCGTAGTTGCCTGGCCGCTGCATCAGCTTCACCATGACCGGCAGGCACTCGATCAGCAGGAAGAGCAGGAACAGGACCACCCGGGCGGCCCCCAGGGTGAAGTCGCTGCCCGAGACCTCGTTGAGCGCCTGCAGGCGGATCAGCAGACCGTTGACGGACTCGTTCTCCTCGTCGAACGCCGCCTGCAGATTGCCTTGTCGCTGCAGAGCGGCCTTGAGCAGCGCCTCGGTCGTCGGAAGCTCCGTGTTCGCCGCGTCGAGCCGGCCCTGCTTCGCCTCCTGATCGGTGGCCTTGAGCTCCGACTTACGCGCGTCGATGTCGCGGTTGAGAGCGTCGACGCGGCTCCTGGCCTTCTTGTAGGCGGTCTCGCTGGCCTTCGCGAGGACACCCGGGCCCTTGCGGGGGCACGTCGGCCCGCCGTAGAGCTGGCACTGCCACTCCTTGTAGTGCTTCGCGGCCAGCTTCTGCTGCTCGTCGTGTTCCGCCGTCAGCGACTTGACCTTTGGGTCCTTCGCGGGATCGGCGGGGAGGTCGCCTCCTGAGGCGATGATGTTCCGCAGCTCCGAGACCCGCGCACGGAGCCGTGCCACCTCTTGGCCGACGGCTTCCTTGCCCTGGCGTTCGACGAACGCGTTGGCGCGGGCCTGCCGGATCTCCACGATCTGGGCGTCGATCTCCGACTTGAAGATCTGCAGGACCAGCGGCGTGGAGACGACCACTCCGAGCAGCACCGCCATGAGAATGCGGGGCACCGCCAGCCGCCACCGGCGCGGCCCGTCCGGCTGCAATGTGGTCACCAGCCACCGGTCGAGGCTCATGATGGCCAGGCCCCAGAGCAGGCTGACAGGGATGGCGAAGACAAGGTGAACACCGAGTGCGCTGTGGAGGGCGAAGGCCATCGACGCGGCGGCCAGCACGCTCGTGGTGAGAACCGCGCCGCCGATGCCGTCGAATTTGCCGCGCTCGGTGGGACATTGCTGCAAGATCTCGGGCCGTGCGCCGGACAGGGCAATCAACAGCCTTCTCACCGGGACTACCCTCCAGAACACATTTTCAGGAGATACCTCCCCCGGGCACCCCCTCCGTCAAGAGTAATCACCCTATTATACTTTGGCCAAGCGCATCTAATCTTGACGCCGGGGAAACCGAACGACTTAAAGGGGAATCACGCCGACATACATCCCATAACCGACATTTCCTGTTAAAGCAACCCCCTTGGGGGCTAGGGGGATATTTCGGGGCTGGGCAAACACGAGCCCACCTCGTGGTGAGCGTGATCATGCGTGATACCTGCATATCCGCATTACAACCACTCCCATTCACTCGCATTTCGGAGGCCGCAATTGACCGACGGGGGTGGAGATCTGCTGCGCAAGGCCCTCACCAAAGCAATAGACGAACTCGACGGATCCGCCCGCCTGATCGTGGTCGAGGTGGCCGCCGACGGCATGACCACCTTCACCTTGCACCGTGACGACGCCGGCACTCCGCGCGGGCACCACGGACCCGTCACGCCTTGGAACATCGCCGGCGAGCAGGAGTGGGAGGGGACGGCGGACGACGCCTCGGGTAAGGAGGCGATCGTCCGGGCCTCCGGAATACGGTCCCACGCCTCGGTGATCCTGATCTGCTCATTTCCCGACGGCCTGCAGGCCTCCCGGGCGATGGAATGGCTCCGCGAGGCGCGGCCGGACGCACCGCACTTCACCAAAGCGCATGTGCCGGTTCCCGCGCTGCTCCGCGAGATCCTCGCCGACGAGCCGCTGAAACGGTCATACGACCTTGTCGTGTTGAAGCGGGACGCGGTGAGCGGCCGGTTGGAGCTCGCGACGCAGCCGCTGTTCGCGATCGGCGCCAGGCGCGGACAGCCCGTCAGGGTCCGGGTTCGCTGCGAACCGGGCGACGACCGGGGCACCGCCTTCGCGGTGGCATCGTGGCAGAACATCCAGCCGAGCCTGCTGTCGGTCCAGTCGGCCGTGCTCTCCCCCGGCCGCCACGAGTTCTGGGCCACCTTGGAGCGGCCGGGAGTGGTGCGCTTCAGCGGTCTGCCGGCCCTGGTGCCCGACGACCGGCGCTGGGAGGACCTGGTCGCCTCCGTGCCCGCGACGCTCGATCCGCAGATCGGTCCGGCGCACCTCATCTGCGCGGTCGAGGTCAGCGGCTCCTCCGACCTCGTCGACGAACGGCTGCGCCGGGTCCGCCAGGTCGTCACGACGTGTGCGGGCGCGCTCCCCGACCGGCTGCACGTCTCGCTCCTCGCGTATGGCACGCACGGCTTCGGGCGCGGTGAGCGGGAGGAGCCGGTGGAGGTGCGCGTCTGGCACGTCTCCCCCAAAACCGCTCTGGACTCCCTGTCGGGCCTCGAACTCCGAGGAGCCCGGCCGGAGGGCTATCCCTACGCCGTGCAGATCGAGGACGCCCTGCACGAGGTCCACGGCCGGCTCGGCGCGGGGACCGGAGACCGTGTGGTGCTGCTGACCGTCGGCGGACGACCTCCGCATCCGCCCCGGGCCGAAGCGCGCATTCTGCCCTGCCCGCACCGGCATGACTGGGAGGATCTCCTCCACCGCCTGAGACGAAGGGCCGACTTGACCTTGGGCGCGATCTGCGACGAACCAGAGGAACGTGCCACCCCGGTCTGGCGCACTCTCGGTGAGGGAGCACGCGCCCACCTTGAGGTCGTGGACATCAGACGCCTCTGCTCCGACCTCGGCCTGGTCGCATCGGCGGCACAGCGGATCCCCTTTCCCCTGTACGACCCGTAGTGCCACGCATGGCGACACACGCCCCCGCCCTGTGCCAGTGAAAGGAACAAGAAGCCGGATGCCAGTGAAAGTAGAGCCCTGCCATGTCGGATGAGGGATCGGGGCGCGACCACACCGATATCGCGATGTGGGGCGCACCCGGCAGCGGCAAGACCACCCTCCTCGCCGCACTGTCCATCGCGTTGAGCCGCCGCCCGCAGCAGGACTGGAGGATCGTCGGGGGCGATGCCCCGTCGACCGACTTCCTGATCCAGAACACTTTGGCCCTGTCGGGCGTAGGCGAGTTCCCTGAGGCGACCAAGGACCGGAATCGCTATCGCTGGACGCTGCTCGGTCCTCCGGCTGGGAAAAACGGGCGCCGGCGGGGGAAACCCGCCCAGGTCACCGCGACCAGGATCAACATCAACCTCATGGATCCACCGGGCGGCTCCTTCGGCGACAGCCACCACCTCTCCACCGCCGACAAGTCCGAACTGATCTCCAGTCTGGAGAAAAGCAAGGGCATCATCTTCCTCTTCGACCCGATCCGCGAATTCGAAAAGGGCGACGCGTTCAACTATCTCTTCGCCCCGCTCAGCCAGCTGGCCAGTCAGATGCTGGCCTCGTCGGACAAATATCCCGACGGTAAGCTCCCGCATCACCTCGCGATCTGCATCACCAAGTTCGACGAGCTCAGAGTGCTGCAGACCGCCTCGGAGCTGACGCTGCTCACCACCGATCCCGACGACGTCCACCAGTTTCCCAGGGTCCCGCAGGACGACGCCGCGCAGTTGCTTCAGGAGTTGTGCTCGATATCGGCCACCGGCAACGCCGACATCATGCTGAACACCCTCACGCATTTCTTTCACGAAGACCGCATCAAATATTATGTGACCTCTTCCATAGGCTTCTATCTCGATCCCATGCGCAAGGTCTTCGACATGGCCGACCCGGTGAACCTCGTGCCCCACGCGCCCTTGAGCAGCCCTTCGGCCGCCGAGCCCATGCCCTCCCGGATCCGCGGCCAGGTCCATCCGATCAACGTGGTGGAGCCCGTGCTGTGGCTCGGTCAGCAAGTCCTGAACGAGCACGCGAACGGGAGCCCGGCGGGATGAACTCCGACCCGAGCGCGGTGTGGCTGACGGCCGAATGGGCGGTGGAGGGAAAACCGCCGGGGAGCGTCGAGGACTATCAGATCCTGAAGCACAGCAAGGGTCCGCTTCTCCACGAGGACTTCACGCAGATCATCGCGAGGTTCTCGACCGGCACTCCCGAACTCCTGCCCCAGGTGACGATCGCGTGGGTGGGGGACAAGGCAAACACGCGACTCATCCTGGCGATTCACCGGTGGACGGGCTACGACGGGCGAGGCCGTCGCATCGCGACCTCACGCTATTTCAGCGTGCTTTACCACTGGGCCGCCGAATATCACCTGTCCTACGAAGCGCTCTTCCACGCCCTGGACGGGTCCGCTCCCCCGTCGGACGACCTGGTCGAGTTCGCCGTCCAGCCGCATCTCGCGACAGTCGGCGACACGATCCGCGCGACCGCCATGGGCACGGCGGCACTCCTGCTCACCGGCAGGCACGTCTGCGTCCTCGAAGGCGGCGCGCTCTCCATGGACGACCGCCTGCGGTTCCTCGACGCCGTGGCCGCCTTCCTGCCCTACGGCATGCGGACCAGGCTCACCGCGTCCACCTGGAGCAGCAGCGCTTCGACGGACAAGATCAGATTGTCGTTCGCCTCCCACCCCGGCTCCGACAAGGTGATCCCGATCGTCTGGGGCGAGCCGGTGAGTCCTTCGTATCTCCCCGAACACGCCCAGACATATCTCGACCTCCTCACCCACCACCCCGACCCCGCCGAACTGATCGTCCGGCTCGCGATGGAGAGGGATCCGCTCACCTTCAAGCCAGAGGGATGCGCCGGCGCGGTGGAGGTGCTGGAGAACATCTGCGTCTCGACCGGACGCGGTTACGGGGAGTACGCCGTAAGGCTGCACAAGGTCGAAAGGACGCTGACCAGATACGCCGACGCCGCCGGCAACGGGTGGCTTTCCGAGATGAACACCGCGGTGGGGCAGCTCATCGACTTGAAGTGGAGTGCGGAGGACTTCTTCGACGCCGAGCGGCGGCGCTACCGGAAACTCATCCGGGACCGCAGGTTGCTGGCGAGCAGACCACCTGAGGGAATGCGAGCGGACGTCTACGCCGTGCTCCTGACCGTGGGATACGGCCAGGCGCTCGGCCCCGAGGACGTCGAAGAGATCCTCACCGACGTGCCCGAGCCGAGCCTCGAACTGATAGCGGCGCTGTCGTCAATGGAGCCCGCCGTCGTCCGGAGCCTGCCCCGGCTTCTGAGCAAGGAGGCCATGGAGGGGGCGTTCGCCTTCATGCAGACCGGCACGCTGGCGGAGGTGGCCGCCGAGGAAGGGCAGGCCACCTGGCTGATGGCCCTGGCCTGCAACGAACTCGTCGCACGAGGGTCGGGGGGCAGGCAGGACCCCTGCATCGCCGAGGCACTCAACGCGCACGACTATCTCATCGACGTGATCCGGGAGTTGCATCCGCCGGAGTCCGCCCACCACCGCTTCACAGGCCATCGGGTCATGCTGCAGGCAGCCTACGGCGACGCCTTGGATGGCGACGAACTCAAGGAGATCTTCAGCCGCGTCCTCGTGCCCGGCGCCGGCCCCCTGATCGCCGCCGCGAGCTCGCTATACGGATCCGGTGCCGGACGCGTGCTGCTGGACGCCGCCTTCCACCAGGTCGAGAAAACTCCCCTTCCAGCCGGGGTCCTCGATGCGGTGAAGGGCGACCTGCTCAAACCGGAGCTCGCGGGGGCACCACCCAAGCTTCCGTGGCCCAGTGCACTCCACCGAGGGATCCGACGCTTTCTACGACGCGGTCGCAGGCCGGCTCGGTCCTCACGATCCGGCGACGGGAAATCATCATGGATGTCTCCCGCGATGGTCTACACACTGAGAGCCATAGCGATTTCCATAGTGGTATTCGTCATCGCGCTCGGGGTCGGATACCTCATCGCACAAGCCCTGTAGAAAAGCGTCGATCGGCGCATACTCCAGGGAGCGCACCGGCTTTCGCCGTACCGAAGGCGGATTGGGCGACGTGGAACTCATCCTTGCCGGCCGTGCCGTCGCCGCCGGTGTCGCAGAGGTCCGGCACGGCCTCGATTCGCGCGGCCGGCCCCGCGCGGACGGCGGGGCCGGCCGCGGCCGGCTCAAGCGGCCGAAGAGTAGTCCTGCCTGTTCAGAGACGTGACGTACGTCGCGAGCACGGAGCGTTCCCCGGGAAGGATGTCCAAGGGCAGCTCGTTCAAGGGGAAGAAGGCGAGCTCGGCCCGCCCCCGGCCGGCCATCCTGGCGGTGTAGACGGCGGTCACGGTGAAGACCTGGTCACCGCTGCCCACGTGAAAGTAGTCCGGCCCCGAGCAGACGCCGAGGAGCTCAAGCTCGCCCAGGGCCACCTCGGCGGTGTCCTCGACCTCGCGGCGCACGGTCTCCTCGAACGACTCTCCGGCCTCGCGCGGCGCGCCGGGGAATCGCCATCCGCCACTCCTGTGGCACCTGATCAGCAGCACCCGCCCGCTGTCGTCGGTGACGACCACCGACGTGCCTGGGCGGCTCTGCTTATGGTCACTCGCTGTCGTATGCGGTTTCCTGACGTAGTCAAGCACCGTTTTCACCCCGATAATCCCCGTTTCCTGACTCAAGGCGGTCCCCACCGCCGTTCCCTCGCTATCAAGCCGAGTATTTGAGCGGAAATCGAGCGTCTTCCATCCCATCCCACGACCGCTCGGCCGGCCGCAGGATGCAGTCGCCCGGCCCTGGGTGATCCCTTCTTGCCCCACCTATCACCCAGGTGGATGAAAGTCGCTCACTATTAGGAAACTTTCGCAATTACCGTGAGTGTGTCACGCTGGGCAACGCTCATCAAGGTATTTTTATGGTCAAAGTCCGGTTTGAAGACACTCGTTATGACTTCGTGTCATGCACTCGGGTCATCCTTCCTCGGGCCTTAAAGACGGTCCACTCCGTCAAACGATCGGCGTCGGCGAAAGGTTCGCGGCTTCCGGCTCCCCACCATCCCGGGCACCGCCGCGTGACGCGCGGCCGGACAGCCCCTACGCCACAACCGGCCGACCTGCGTGGCGCCCGGCCGCGGAGTGGGTGAACAGCGCACGCCGGCCCCAGTTGCCGGGCCGCGGAGTGCGCGAGCCCACCACGGGACGCCACTCCCCCGCCGTCCCGCCTGCCAGGTCCGCAGGGGACCCCCGACGGGGGACCGACAGGACTTCGCGTCGGCCACCGGGCCGGGACCCCACGCTCTGACCTGCACGAAGAGATCTTGGAATTTTCTTGTATTTCTGCAATTCCTATCCAATACTGAGGGCGAGCGGGACCATATGCGTGCCGGCCACATCGAGCGTTCTCTGCGGAGCGAAGCCTGCAGCCCACTGCTCCGTGACAGTCGTTCGGTCCCTGCCACTCGCACCGGCTGGTGCGGTCACCCCCTCCCTATGGAGCTACTGCATGAAGAGTCTGATGAGCCGACTGATCGTCGGCGCCCTTGTCCTGGGGGTCGTAGCGGGACTGGTCTTGCACTACCAGTTCGCCGCGAGCCGCGAGGAAATCGTCGCGGCCCTGGACACTGTGACCCACCTCTTTCTCAATCTGATCAAGATGGTGATCGCCCCGCTCATCTTCGCGACGATCGTCAGCGGCATCACCGGCATGGCGAAGGCCACGGGCCTCGGGTCGCTGTTCGCCCGCTCGATGGTGTGGTTCGTCGCCGCGTCACTCCTCATCGGCGCCTACGGATTTCTCGCGGCGCACGCCATGGGCGTGGGAGACGGGCTGAACCTGACCCCGACGACAGGCGGCTCCGGCATCGAGACCGAGCCGGTCACGCCGGCCACGTTCATCGAGGGACTCGTCCCGCAGAGCTTCATCGAGGCGTTGGCCTCCAACAAGCCGATCCAGATCCTTGTGTTCTCGATGTTCTTCGGGATCGCCTTGCTCGCCCTCAAGTCCGCCACCGGCGACTCCCGTCTGGCCGACGCGATCGACGAGCTCACCACCGTCATGCTCAAGCTCACCGGATATGTGATGAAGCTCGCACCGATCGGCGTCTTCACCGCCGTCGCCGCAGCACTCACCGCGGAAGGTGTCGGCGCCTTCGCCACGTACGGATCGCTGATCGTCAGTTTCTACACCGCACTGGCAGGCCTGTGGGCCGCCCTGATCGCCGTGGGGGCCTTGTTCCTCGGCCGTGGAGTGCTCCGGCTGATCGCCGCGGTGCGCGAGCCCATGTTCATCGCGTTCTCGACGTCGAGCACGGAGGCCGCGTTTCCCAAGATGATCAGTGCGCTGACGTCCTACGGTGTCGATCGGCGGACGACCGGTCTGATTCTTCCGCTGGGCTACGCGTTCAACATCGACGGCTCGATGTTGTACATGATGTTCTCGTCGGTGTTCCTGGTCAACGCCTACAACATCGACATGCCCATCGCCCAGCAAATCCTGATGTGTCTCGTCCTGCTGGTTAGCAGCAAGGGCATGGCCGGTGTGCCGCGCGGCGCGCTCGTGATCATCGCCGCGGTCGTTCCCGGCTTCGGTGTCCCCGCGGCCGGCGTCGCGCTGCTGCTGGTGATCGACCAATTGCTCGACATGGGCAGGACCGCGACGAACATCCTCGGCAATGCCGTGGCCGTCGCCGTACTCGGCCGCAATGCGCCCGACACCAAGACCCACGAAACAGCACGAGCCGGCGAAGTTCCCGTGGCGGCCACCGAACCGGTGCGCTGACCCGGCTGTCCATCCCACGTGCCTCGACCACTCATCTGACATTCCCCTCCCGGGGGAAGCCACCTGCCGAAGGGTTCCAGCAGCTCCATGAACGACACCACCAGCGCCGTGATCGATACCCCGTTCCTCTACGACAGGTCCGGCCGGCGTTATGCGGTCACCGACCGGCGCTGGCGCGGTGAGGACGGGACGCCTCTCGCGCTCAGCCCGGTGCCGGGGCTCACGCCCGGCCAGATCGACACCGGCGAACGCTCCCTTTGGCGCTACCAGGCCGCGATCCCGGTCTCCCCACGGCACCGGGTGAGTCTCGGAGAGGGCCTCACCCCCATGCTGCCGCTGGACTGGGACGGGCTGCGTGTTCACTTCAAACTCGAGTGGTTCAACCCCACCTCCAGCTTCAAGGACCGCGGCATCACGGTGATGATCTCCCACTTGCTCGGACAGGGAGAGACGCACGTCCTTGAGGACAGCTCCGGCAACGGCGGCTCCTCGGTCGCGGCCTACGCGGCTGCCGCCGGGATGCACGCCAAGATCATCGTCCCCGCGGCTACGTCGGCCGCCAAGATCCTCCAGGCACGCGCCTATGGCGCCCAGATCGAACTCGTCGAAGGCACTCGGGAGCAGGTGTCCGACGAGGCGATCCGTCAGTCTGAGCAAATCTCCTATGCCAGCCACAATTGGCACCCGTTCTTTCTGCAGGGGACCAAGACGGTCGCCTACGAGATGTGGGAGTCGCTCGGGTTCAGGGCGCCCGACAACGTCGTGCTCGTAGCGGGTGCGGGCAGCAACATCCTCGGCTGTGACATCGCGTTCAGCGAGCTGCTCGAAGCGCGTCAGATCGACAGACGCCCCAGACTTCTGGTCGGCCAACCGGAGCACTGGGCCACCATCGCGGACGCGGTGAACGGGATCGATCCGCGGAGCCGAGGACCGCGGGTTCCGACCATCGCGGAAGGAGCCTCCATCGCCAACCCGGTCCGGCTTCCGGAGACCGTCGAGGCGATCCATCGCTCAGGTGGTGCGGCAGTGGCGGTCACCGAGGACCAGATCCGCACAGCCGTGCGCAAGTTGGCCTCGCGTGGTCTGTACGCCGAGCCGACCAGCAGCGTCGCCGCAGCGGCCCTCGATCATTTCATCGCCGACGGCACTATCGGCCCTGACGAGACCACCGTCGTTATCCTCACCGGAGCCGGACTCAAGTCCGCGGAGAAGATGGCCGCTGTCTTCGACACCGACAACAATCCAGACGAGGAGAGCCACGCATGAACCCCGACGCCTCCGACGAGCACCTTCTCCTCGAAGCCGAGAAGATCGCGATCGCGATCGGACGCATGTTCCCAGGCCTGTGTGAAGTGGTCCTCCACGACCTGCGCCAGCCGGAGCACGCGATCCGCGTCATCGAGAACAACCTGTCCGGACGCAAGGTGGGTGACTCCGCCACCGAGCTGGGGCTCCGCCGGATCGCGGATCCAAACTACCCCAGCGTGATCCAGAACTACCCCAACCAGTTCCCGGACGGCCGTCCGGTGAAGAGCACGTCAATCGGGATCAAGAATGCTGAGGGCCAGTACGTCGCGGCACTCTGCCTGAACCTCGACGTGTCGACCCTCTCCCCCATGACGCTCAGCCTGGCCAACCTGGTGGCGACCGAGGCCGAACACCGGGGCGAGGCATTGGAGACCCTGCGAGACCGCACAGCGCGGGAGTTGCGCGACGTCATCGAGGCATTCGCCGCCGAACGAGCCGCCACCCCGCGAGCACTCAGCCGTGCCGCCAAGAAAGACCTTGTCAGGCAGCTGCACCGTGACGGCTACTTCGACTCGAGGAGTTCCACCGAGACCATCGCAGACCTGCTCGGGATCTCCCGGAGCACCGTCTACAACTATGCCAAGCAGTCCTGACCACCGTCTCCCCGGTGACGCCCACCCGACGAAGGAACACGATGCCCAACCCCGCGACCCCGAACACCACCGAGCGCAGCGAGACCATACACCTGCGCAACAGCCCAGACTTGATCCAGCCGCTGGGCCACTACTCCCATGTCGCCGTCCACGGAGGCCTCGTCTACGTGTCCGGCCAACTGCCGGTGGACCAGCACGGCACTGTCCTGAGCGACCAGGCGTTCGACGTTCAGGGGCTCCAGGTCCTCCACAACCTCGACCAGTGCCTGATCGCGGCAGGCACCGACCGGTCCCGCCTCGTCTCGGTCACCGTCTACGTCACCGACATCGCTCAATGGCCGGCGTTTGACGCCATCTACGCCGACTGGATCGGTCAGCACCGCCCCGCTCGCGCCGTCACCGGCGCCAGCCGGCTCCACTACGACGCCGCAGTCGAGGTCCAGGCCGTCGCGGCCCTCTCCTGAGGAAGGCCACCCGGGGACTGGCCGTACTCCCCGGCCGGCGTCATGGCTTCGCCGTACTCCCCGGCCGGCGTCATGGCTTCGCCGTACTCCCCGGCCGGCGTCATGGCTTTGCCGTATTCCCCGGCCCGGCCGCCGGCACGCTGCCCGTCGCGGCCTGCGGCGGGGTGCCGGTGTCCGGCCGCCAGGACACCTCGGCGGCAGGGCGAGTTCGCCGATGTGGACCACGATGCGGGACGGCGGCGGAGGGTTCACGGCGCCGGCCACCCGTGGAGTTCGTGCGGGATGAGAGCCTGACCGAGCCTGCCGTACTCGCGGATGGCGGCACGATGCACGTGGCCCATCCCGATGGGGGCGTCCTCGTCGGCGGCGAGGAAGGCCGCGCCGAGGGCGATGTCGCGGATGGTGCCGCCGGGGACGTCGAGTTGCGCGAGCAGATCGTAGGAGAGGGCGCCGAGCGGCGCGGAGGCGGGGAAGACCCGCTGCCAGATACATTTGCGCTCGCCGGTGCCGGGATGCGGAAACACGACGGTGTGGCGGATGCGCCGCAGGAAAGCGCCGTCGATCGCGCCTTCCACGTTGGTGGTGAGGATGACAAGCCCGCGGTAGGACTCCATGTGTCGTAGCAGGCAGGAGACCTCGCCGCGTTGACCGAACAGCGTGTCGGCGTCGTCGAACAACAACACGGCTCCGCCGTATTCGGCGACGGCGAAGAGGCGGCGGAGGTTCCTCTCCGTCTCCCCGAGGTGTCTGCCGAAGACGGTGGCGAGGTCGACGCGGTAGAGGTCGAGTTTGAGGTCGTTGGCGATGACCTCGGCGGCGAGGGACTTGCCGGTGCCGCCGGGGCCGCTGAACAGCGCGGAGAGGCCGAGGCCGCGGGTGCTCCCGGCGGCCAGGCCCCACGTCTCGTGCACGCGGGCACGGCCGCGGACCGCGGCGGCTAGCAGGTGCAGGGTTTCGCGGTCGCGGCCTGGCAGCACGAGGTCGTCCCAGCCGGCGGCGGACTCGACGCGCCGGGCCAGGGCGTCGAGGCGGGGGCGTGACTCGCGGCGGCACGCCTCCCACAACTCGCCGGCGAGGGTCCGGGCGTCGCGGGCGCCGCCGGAGAGGACGGTCGAGACCACCCGTGCGACGGCGTCGCCGTCGATGCGGAACTGCGCGGCGATCGCGCCGAGATGTCCGCTCAGGAGTGTGGCACGTTCCCGTCCGACGGCCTGCCGCCAGACGGCCTCCCGCTCGCCGGCGCTCGGCGGCGGCAGGTCGAAGCGCACGGCGGTGTGACCGGGAGGCGCTTCCAAGGGTTCTGCGGCCGACAGCACCACGCCGCCGGTGAGCGAGCCGAGGAACCCCCAGAGCGCCCTCCAGACCTCGGGACCGTCGTCGGCCTCGATGAGCAGCACGCCGTCCGACAACACCGACTCGCGTTCCCAGAGCCGGGCGAGCGCCTCGCGCTCGGCGGGTGTGCCGGGCAGGTCGCGGGCCCGCATCGTGCTCAGCCGCATGTCGAGCAGCGCCGCCAGCCGCTCGGCGGTCGCGCGCCGCGCCGCGGCGTCCGGACCGGCGAGCAGCACGACGGGCCAGGCCGTGTCGTACGGCTGCGCCCGCCACAACCCGGCCGCACGTTCGGCGACCGGCCCGTGCACGCCGGGCGGGTGGGCCTCGCGGATGGGCGGCAGGTGGCGCACCAGGCCGGAGAGCCTTTCGTCGGCGGCGTCCGCTCCCATCAGGTGGTGCAGGATGCGCTCGTCGAGGCGTATGGGGGCTCTGGTGAGTCCGTGCGCCCGGGCGTCGAGCTCGATCAGCCGCCAGTGGCGGAGGGGGCCGCCGGGGGCGAGCGCGCTCCAATGGGCGTGGGCGGGCAGTGTGGCGAAGGCGGCGGCGAACGTCGGCCGCCCCGAGGTGGCCTCGGGCAGACTGCCGACGTGGGCGGCGAAGACCGGGTCGAGCTCCACTCCGGCGCACATCAGCACCACGTCGCGCTCGAAGTGCGACAGGCCGAACAGGTCGGTGAGGTGGTCGAGGGAGGCAGGCCCCGGCTCGTGGCCGTTCTCCTCCCCGCGCATGCGTGCGGCGAGGCGGTCCAGGGCGGCGGGCAACTCGGTCACCGGGTGGTCCCGGCGGTGACGACGGGCCGCCGCACCACGGGCGGGGGTCCGGCGGTCCCGGTGTGCTCAAGGAAGACGCGGAAGTCCCTCACTGTCTGCCCCCTTTCCGCGCGGAGCCGCGGGTAACGTTCCAACGCGCTCAGCTCGCCGTCCGCCGCCGGGGCGGGCTCGGGCGCGGCGTTGATCTCGGCGCGGGCGATCGTCACATGGACCACCGGTCGCTCGGGCCGGCTGTGCCACGTCTCCGTGGCCGGCATCCGCGCGCTCCGGTGAGGGCACAGCGCACGGACCCGCGACCGTGGTGTCCCGGCCAGTGGCGTTCTCGCGCCGCCCCCGGGTGAGGGGCACGACGGCGGAACCGGAAGGGAGGCCACCACCCGGGCGGACAGGCTCGCGCCCGACCGCCCTTCCTGTGGCCTCCCCCATCGCCCTCTCGCCCCCCGGTCCGGCCGCGGGCCCGGACGGCGAAACGGGCTGGGACAGCCCGGGGCTCACAGCGGCGGCGGGCAGCCGCATGGTCGCCGGGGCACGGACCTCGTCGGTCTGTCGCACGCCCCGGTCGGCTCCCCGCCGGGGGTCCCGCACGGGCCCCGGGCCGAAGTCATGAATGATCGCCTCTTGCATGGCGGAGTACGGCGAAGCCGGGTCGGCCGTCTGAAAGGGCACGTTCGCCTCCTGGGGTGTCACGCTCCCATCGCCGGCGAATTCGTCCCCGTCGTCGAGGGAGGGGCCGGAGGTATCCGACCGCTTGTCCTCCGTGTCGTCGGCGGTCCTGTCGGAGCGTGCCCACAGGTGGGGGCGGAGGGCGGCGACCTGTGTGCCCCGATCCTCCGAGGCCTCGCTGCCCAGCAGCCGGGCGAAGTAGTCGCTCACGGCCCATCACCGCCGCCCTCGACGATCATCTGGCGACTCCCGCGCGGATTAAGTCGATGTAGCTCTGCCGGCGGGTCTGCGGGATGGCCAGGATGTCCGCCTCGCTCCAGCCGTACGCGGAGGCTATCTCGTGAACCTCGGCCAGCAGGCGTACTCGGAACATCGCCAGGTGGGACCAGAGGTGCTCGACGAGGTCGAACCGCCCCTCGAAGGACTCACCACACTGGTCGCAGGTCACCGCCACGCGGGTTTCGGCCATCGGGTCGGCACGTTCCATCTCCTCGGCCACGGCGCGGGCCAGGGAGGGGGGGACGGTCGTCTCGATCCCGGCCTCGTCGGTCTCGTCGGCCTGCGTCACGGCTTCGCCGTATTCCTCGACCTCTATTACGGCTTCGCCGTACGCCTCGGCCTGGCCGGAGGGCTCGGCGGGCGGGGCGAGGGCCGCCTCCGGGATGTGAGCGTCGGGATCCGGCGATGTGGGGAGGTCCGCGCCGGTCTCACCGGATGCGGGCACGCCGGCCTCAGCGGCTGCCTTCGCAGTGTCCACGGGCTCGGACGGAGCCGGGGTGGGGTCGGCGGAGGCAGGGGTGGTGACGTCCACGCGCAGGACGCAGCGGGCGAGGAGGTTGGCCCCGTCGCTTCCCGGTGTGTCGGCCAGGGCTGCCAGGTCGGCCCAGGTGGGTAGCCGGAAGGTGGCCCGGCGGGAGCCGGCGGTGACCGAGTGGGGGCCGGCGAGCGGCGGGGGTTGTGATCCCCGGACGTCGGCGGTGGTGAAGGCGAGCTGCAGTTGTGCCGCGCAGGTGGGGCAGTCGGCCAGGCAGGTGATGTGCGGGCCGACCACCTGCTCGTAGAGGTCGAGGAGAAGCGCGTTGGCCGCGCCGAGCGGCATGTGGGCGGGCCCGGCCGGCGCCGGGCCGTCAGCGCGAGCGTGTGCCGGGTGCTCCCCCGCCCGGCCCGGCAGGACCTCCTGCTCGACCGGTGGCACGCTCGCGTGGCCGCCGAGGTCGTCTGTGCCCGGGGTGCTCACCGCCTCGCCGGCGACCTCGGGTGCGCCGTCATGGACGATCGACCGGGCCCCGCCGCTGTGCGTGCCGTATGTCGCGGATGTGTGCACGGCGTCGAACGTGTCGTCGTCGGTCATGCGGTCCTCGGCCAGGGCGAGGAGGGCGAGTGCTCGGGCGGGGCGTGACCGGGCGGAGGCGGCGCGGTCTAGGAGGTCCAGCAGCACGGCATTGGAGGTCAACGCACATCACTTTCTCGGTGGGGCGGGGAGGGGTTCAGGAGGCCTCGATGTGGATGCCTAGGTAGCGCAACGTGGGGGGCACCGCCGCCTCCTTGCATGGGTCTGACCGAGTTGTCACCTGGGGTTTATGATCACCGGTGACTTCAGCGGGCGAATCGGATCGGCGATAGCTGTGGAAACCGATGGCCCGGAAGGCGCTATATCTGAGTGCTTCTCTACCGCACAAGTCGGGGCGATGAGCGCCGTGCTGGACATCAGCCGACACCCGGCACATTATTGGCACAAGGGCCTGCATATAACTTGCACCCCATATGAGCTCGCCACTCATAGAAGTGTCGTTACAACATACGAAAATCGCCAGTACAACCAGGATACCTTGTGAACACGAAAACCATCCGAACACGTGGTGTCCGACATCCATCGGTGGAACGTTCTTACGCCCTTGCCGACGATCGCAGGCATGACAAAACGACATGTGTGCAGCAACAATGTTCACTCACCCGGCTCACCAAAAGCTAACTCACCGTCAGTCGCTCAGCAAGCCTTTTCCTGCTTACGCGTCGCAGTCCTCGCCCGCCTCCTTCCCCGCCGCCACACACCGCAACCTTCGCGGCGCCGGCCCGGGCGGAGGGAATGCCGGGTGATTCACAGGAGTCTTCAGCCTCGCGATACCACCTTGCCCTGGTAGAGCCCTCCCACTCCATGTCAGCGGTGATTCGCCGAACAGCAGTGGCCGGGCCCCGATTGCCCATGATCGGAACCCGGCCACATGTGGTTAGCGATTCGCTAACCACGCCTATGAGTCGGCCTATGCCCGGATGCGGCGATACCCCTCGGTCGCCCCCAAGCCGTAAGCGGTATTTATCCGATGGCTGTAGAAAACCCTACTGAGGGTACAACTCATTCCAGAACTGACACTTATGGGCCCGCGCCAGATCCGCCTGGCGAATCCCTTTCCCGTCGGAGTCCAGCGACTGGCCGTGGCCGCGCAGGATCGTCGAGACGGGCCACTCCGGCAAGCCACTGCCGTTAGGGTTACCCTTCGCCGCGAAGTTAGCCCAATATTTGATCATTTTCTCGGCGAAGCGCTTCTGCTTTGCGGTGAACGGCGCAGGGCGGCGCTGATACTCAAACAGATATGGCACGTCCGACCCGTGCACCGCGCCCGGCACGACCTTCGAGGGGGGAGTCGGCTTGGTCGTGATCTGCTCGGCGAACTCGAAGAAGTAAGACGGGACATATTTCCCGATATTCTTCTCGCCGGCGATCGTCACGTTGCGCGGGTCACCTCCGAACGCCGCCGCGTTGGCCTTGACCCAGCGCATCACGGCCCGCTGGTCCTCCGAGCCGAAACCGCCGGAGGTGCCCGTCTCCGAACTCGCGTCGAGCTTGGGGTGGGAGAGGGTGCCGAAGATGCCGATCCGGTAGTTGAACGTCACCACGACCATTTGCCCGACCGTGGCCAGGCGCCGCGCGTCGTACTCGGAACCACTCCCCGCGACACCGACCCCGCCGTGGATCCAGACGAACACCGGCAACTTCTTCCGGTCGGTGACCGGCGCGGTGACGTTGAGATAGAGGCAGTCCTCGTTCTCGCTGCCCCCTGTGCCCATCTGCTTGTCCTGCGGGCAGATGCTCCCGGGCTCGCCGGCGTCCAGCGTCTCCGTCCAGGGTTCGGCGGGCTGCGGGGAGGCCCAGCGCAGCTCCCCGAGGGGCGGCTTGGCGTACGGCACGCCCTGGAAGACGCGCACATTACTCTCGACGACGCCTTTGATCGGCCCCTTGTCGGTCTGCACGACCGCACTCATCCTGGTCTGCGCGGCCAGCGTCTTCACATCCGGCGCCGTCTTGCCGCCCGCGCCGCCGCCCGCCCCGCAGGCGGAGAGCCCGACGACGGCCGCGAGCGCCAGAGCCGCGGTCGCGTGCAGCCTGTGCTGTACGGCCAGCGCCCGCGACAGCCGTACCCCGTGTTTTTGCCAGCGTCGGGGGGGATTTGTCCCATCGGCCGTCGATCTCGTCCCTGCCACGACATCCTCCTCGGAGCCGGTGGCGCCGGCTCCTTTGTTTTAGCGATTCGCTAAAGAGAAACATGAGAGTGGACAAGGGTCAAGCCGCATACCTCGCTTTGACCCCCATTTCGGATATATCCCCCACGTCCCCTCTCAGGGGGTTCTCAGGCAGGGTCACCTACGTGGGGGTGTTCGGCGCCGTGCGGCCCGTCACAGGAGGGGACGCCTGCGTGGGGAACAGGTCAGCCCGTGCGGCCCGTCAGCCGGGCGAAGGTCTCCATGACCCGGGCGTCGAGCTCGGCCGGCTCCACGCCCAACTGGCGGGCGAAAGCCGTACGCATGACGAAGTAGCCGTACATGAAGCTGTCCCACATCACCAGGACCGCGGCGAGGTCCAGCCCGCTCTCCCCCTGCTCCCGCTCAAGGTCGGCGAGCCGGTCCTCGAAGTAGGCCATGGGCTTGAAGTCCTCGTCGCCGTCCAGGGCGAGCAGCATGAGCACCCGCGCGTAGGTCGGATTGCGGACGTTGACCCGGAACCCCCACAACTCCTTGTCCGGGACCTCCCTGGTGCGCATCCGGGCGAAGACCTCCGCCCCCGCGTCCTTCCTCGCCTCAAGTGCGGCGCGCAGCAGCGCCCGGCGGCTCCCGAAATAGTGGTGGATGAGCCCGCGGTTGACGCCCGCCTCGTCGGCGACCTCCTGCAGGTTGAGCCCCGCGAGCACACCGTCACGCTCAAGCAGCCGCAACGCCGCCTCACGGAGGGCCGCCTCCGTGGCCGCCCGGTTCTGCTTGGCCGCGGACTCCTTGCGCCCACGCCTGACCCCACGCGCCTTGCGCGACGTCCCGGACGACTCCCCATCCTCCGGCCTGCCCACCTGATCGGCCGCATTGTCGGCTGTGCCACTCACCCGCGCAATCATTCCACGCCCCGCCACTCCCCCTCGGCCCCGGCCAGCCTTTCGCTCCCCTCAGGCCGGTGCGAATCGGGGCGGCGGACTCGGCGTCTGCGACGTTCCCGTCCTGCCGGACCAATCCCTAAAGATCCACCGCCCATGGGTCGGATGGCGTCGCCGAGGGGAAGGCCGTATACCCCAGGGCGGCAGGGTTGTTGTCCTGGCGGAGATGGTCGCGATTTATATGGATGGAAGCGCGGCCACGGGGGCATCGGGTGAGTACCGGTCGAGAAAAACAGGGAGGGCTCGCCGTTGCCCGCGACAGAGTTCGTGACCACCATGGTGGGACGCCTGGATGAGATCCGGGAGTTACTCGGCCCCGCCGAGTCGGCACGGCTGCTGGCACTGCTCCAGCGCATCACCGAGGAGAGATCCGTTCAGGCGAGGCGCACCTGGAACGACGTGCTCACGCTGCTGCACAGAGGGCTGCCCCGCGATCACGACCTGCAGTCCGCGATCAGCGGAGCGAGTGTGACATATCGGGGCACGGCGGTGGCCGGCGATCTGGCCGCCGCGGTGGAGCGGTTACGGGAGATATCGCCCCATCTGGCGGCGCTCGATCCGACCAGACTTCCGCCCGGTTCCGGGGTCGAGGTGTCCTTCGACACCTGGTACTCCGAGGCGATGGCGGCGGTCCGGCAGGCGCTGCTCAGGACGCCGTCGCTGAGCGCCGACGAGCTGCGTGATCCGGCAGTGCCGGGCCTGCTCCGGCTGGAGCGGCCCGACGGGGGCGTCGCCGTACCGTCGTTCCAGTTCGGCGGGGACGGGGCGCCGATCCCGGTGGTACTCACCGTCAACGAGATCCTCGACGCGCGCCGCGATCCGTGGGGCACCGCCGACTGGTGGTTGCGCGGCAACGCGCTCCTCGGCGACGTGCCGGCGCGGCTGCTGGAACACGGCGTGGACGACGATCGGCTCACCGAGGCGGCACGCGCGATGCTGGAGCCGTACTGAGATGCCGCCCCAATTGCCTCCCCTCCAGCACCGGGGGACGCCGCACCGGGTCCTGCTTCCCCGGGGGACGTTCCTCTGGCGAGTCCACAACCGGGCGCAGGGACCCGGCGAGTTCACCCGGCTGCGTCCCGTGCCCGGCATGATGGGCGGCCGGTTCGACGGCAGCGAGGACGACGGCTACGACCACTGCTATCTGGGACGCGGGCAGACGACCGCCCTGGCCGAGTGCCTGCTGCGGTCGGTCACCTTCGACGGCGGCGGACCCCGGGTGCTGCCCTTCCAGGCGGTGGCGGGCAAGCGGCTGTCGCTGGTGGAGACCGCGCGCGAGCTTCCCCTGATCTCGCTGACCAGCACTCCGGCGCTGGCGGCGGTGGCGCAGGACGAGTGGCTGATCCAGGCGCCACCGACCGAATACGAGCAGACGCGGAACTGGTCGCGCTGGCTGCGCTGCCTCGACCCGACGGCGGCCGGGCTGGACTGGATCTCCCGGCGCGACCTGCCCAACCGCAGCATCGTGCTCTACAGCGACCGCTGCGGCCCGGCGCCGCTCTCCCCCACCCCGCTCCACGTCGACCTGGACACCCCCGACGGCCTGGAATGGCTCAACGTCGTGCTCCGCCCTTATCGCGCGATCGTGTCCCGGGTGGGCGCCTGACACCCTGCGCAGGGGGCGTCTTCGGCACGCCCCCTCCATTCGTGCTCACCACAGGTTTGTGCGCAGGGGTGTCGCGCCCGGGTCAAGCGCCGCTTCGCCGTGACGCCACGGCGGGGTGGCGGCGGCTGCGCACCGCCCCGGCGTGCTCCCAGATGATCGGCTCCACCTCGGCGGGGACTCGGGGCGCGGGCAGTCCGGCGAGCACCTCCCGCCTGGCGACCCGGGCGACGGCGACCCGCTGACGGTAGTCACTGAAGATCTGCATCTCACCGTCGATCGCCCAGCTGCTCCAATATCTCGTGGTCTGGAGCGCGACATAATCCATGCGCCCGTGAAGGTCGTCCCCGAGCCGCGCCACGTTGGCGGCCCATTCCCGCAACCGAGTCGGCGGCGCCCGCAGGACGAGCGCTCCCCCGACGCGCTCCACCGCCGCCCCACGCGTATCGGCAAGCGGTTCCCAGTCCCACGCCGCAGGCCCTCGCAGCCGCGCGACCTCGGCGTCCAGTCCCCACGTATGCCAGCGAACCGTGCCCTCGGAGGGAAGCGGTGCGACAAGACGGCGCGCCGCCCGGGGCGTCAGGGTCGTGAGATGCGCGGAGACCAGCATGACGGGGTCTGCGGGGGCGGCGTCGAACGGGTTGGGAGTGAGGTGCTGTCGATCGATGACGATGAGCGTGCCGGGGCGGCGTTGGAAGGACAACCCCCAGAGCAGCCGGCCCATCAGGCGTGCGCCGTAGACGTCGGATAGGACGTGCCAGGTGTCGTGGTAGCGGTTGGTGGAGAAGCGTGCCCCGGCGTCCGGCCGCAAGGTGATCACGGTGTAGTCGCGACCGTCCGCGTGCATCCGCCTGCGGTGCAGTTTGAGCCGGTCCCCGGCGTCGCGTGCGGCATCCGGGCGCGCTCGCTTGTGCGTCGGCACAGGCCTCCCTCATCTCTCTTTCGATGGAGTTCATGAAAGTCCTTGAGGCGTGGCGCTCACAACAGGTTTATGCGCTGGGGGGGATCTATCGAAAGGTAGACGCCGCGGGGTGCCGGGAGCGGTCAGGGTTGGGGGCATGAAGAAGACGATCACTACCGTGCTCTGTGCGGGGTTGCTCGCCACGCTCGCGGCGGCGTCTCCTGCGGCGGCCAAGGAGGGGCTGTCGTGGCGGGACTGCGGGGACGGGTTGCAGTGTGCCGAGCTTCAGGTGCCCGTTCACTGGGGCGATCCGCGGGGGAAGGAGATCACGCTGGGGCTCGCCAAGTTGCCCGCGAAGGATCCTGCCACGCGGAAGGGCACGCTGTTCATCAACATGGGCGGGCCCGCGCAGCAGATCTCGGTGCTGCGCCAGACCAAGGACTCCTTCGCCGACCTCACGCAGTGGTTCGACGTCGTCACCTCCGATCCGCGCGGCTTCGAGGCGAGCACCGAGGTCAAGTGCCCCACCTCGTATCCCATCCCCGAGGACGTGGAGTGGGTGATGCCCGATCGGGCGACCTACGAGGCCTACCGTGCCGACAATCGCCGTTTCGGGGAAGGGTGCGCCGAGGCCGCGGGGCCGCTGGCGGGCAGGTTGAACTCGTGGCAGGTCGTCCGCGACATGGACGCGATCCGCGGTGCGCTGGGCGAGGCGAAACTCAACTACTTCGGCAACTCGTACGGCACCGTCGTCGGCCAGATCTACGCCGGCACCTTCCCGGACCGCGTGGGCCGGATGTATCTGGACAGCGTCCTCGACCACACCGACACGTCCTGGATCGACTGGCTGACCCCCCAGGCCAAGACCCAGGAGGGCAACCTGCGCCGCTTCGCCGCCTGGTGCGCCGGGACCGCGAGCTGCGCGCTCCACGGCAAGGACCTGCTCAAGGTGTGGGACGAGGTCATGGCCCGCGCCGCCAGGCGGCCGATCCCCGCGCCCGGCGCGGGAGCGAAGGTCACGGTGCGGGACACCTTGATCGCCTCCCGGTCGCCCGTGGCGTTCGAGAGCGCGTGGCCGGGGCTGGCCAAGGCTCTGGCCGGGGCGCACGCGGGGGACGCCACCCTGTTCGCCAAGTTCCCTGCCGGTGCGCCGGATCCGGCGCTCAGCCGGGTCATGTACTGCGCCGACTTCCCTTATCCCACGAAATATCGCGAGGTGAAGGGCTTGGAGCGCCGGTTGCGCGCTGTCGCGCCGCGAATCGGCTGGACCTCGGCGTGGGTGATGGCGATGCACTGCGGCGGTCTGCCGAAGACGACGACCTATCCGCCCCGCCCGATCAACCCGCGGGGCCTGCCGCCGATCCTGGTCGCCAACGGGGACTACGACCACGCGACACCGCCCGCGCACGGCCGCCGGGTGGCCGCGGCTCTCAAGAGCGCCCGATATCTGCCGGCCAAGGGCGGCCACGCGCTCTACTGGTCCGGGCACCCATGCGTCCGTAAGCACGTGAACACCTATCTGACCACGGGGAACCTCCCGGCGAAGGGCACGACGTGCGGTCCGGCATCATCGTGACATGCGCTACCTGCGGGACATCCTGCTCGTCGTGGTCGTGGCGACCCTCCTGACGCTTCTCACGGTCTGGCAGGCGACGATCTCGGAGCGGCCGGTCCCTGTGGACCTGCCGCTCCTCGTCGTCTTGAGCGCCGGGGTGAGCCTCCCGCTGCTCGCCCGGCGCGTGCTGCCGCTGACCGCCGCCGGGGTGTCCGCCGCGGTCGCGCTGATCGACATGGCGCACCTGCACCGCTGGGAGGCGATGCTGGTCACGATGGGCGTCTTCAGCGCCGCCGTCTACCACCGGCCGCGCAACCCCGGCCTGGTGCTGGCCGTCTCGGCGTTGTGGACGATCGGCGTCGCGATGCTCATCACCGGGCAGCTCCCGATCCTCACCAACATGCTGATCGCCGGGATCGCTCCGGTGGCCACCGGTTACGCGTTGCGGCTGCACCGCGAACGCGCCGAACAGAGGCTGCGGTTGCAGCGCGCCGAGACCGAGCGCGTGATGGCCGAGGAACGCGCCTGGCTGGCGCGGAACGTGCACGACAGCGTGGGCCACTATCTGACCGCGATCCGCCTCCAGTCCTCGGCGACCGGCCGGGTGGCCGGCGACGCCACGGCCAAGCGGGCCCTGGACACGATCTCGGAGCTGTCGCAGTCCGCGCTCGGCGAGGTGCGCGACCTCATGCGGACCCTGAACGAACCGACCGGCACCCAGTCGGGGGTTGCCGATCTGGAACGGCTGGCCGCTCAGATGACCTCCCCTGGCCGGCGGATCGGCGTGCACCACACGGGAGCCGGGGGCGCGCTGCCGCCCACCGTCGACCAGACGGCCTACCGGGTGGTTCAGGAGGCGCTGACCAACGTCGCACGTCACTCCGACGCCACCGAGGTCGCCGTCTACCTCAGGCAGGACAATCGCTATCTGCGCATCGAGGTGCTCGACAACGGCGGCTGTGCCGTACACATGCCGGAGGTCGAGGGACAGGGCATCCGCGGCATGCGGGAACGGGTGCGCCGGCTCGACGGCACCCTCTCTGTGGGGCCGACGGAGACGGGCGGGTGGCGAGTGTGGGCCGAATTGCCGAAGGAGAGGACCGGCTGGTGACCATCCGTGTGCTGATCGCCGACGACCAGGAGGCGGCGCGTGACGCGCTGCGGCTGATCCTCGACGGCGAGCCCGACATCGAGGTCGTCGCGACGGCGGCCAACGGCGCCGAGGCGGTGCATCAGGCGTTGTGGCGGCGGCCCGACGTGGTGGTGATGGACCTCCGGATGCCGCAGATGGACGGCATCGCCGCGATCCGCCGCCTCAGCGCCACCGAGTCCCCGCCGAGAATGCTGGCATTGACGACGTTCGACCTCGACGAGTATCTGTTCGGTGCGCTGCTCGCCGGCGGCGCCGGGTTCCTGCTCAAGGACAGCGACCCCGAGGTGCTGATCGCGGCGGTGCGCGAGCTGCACCAGGGCCGGGGTCTGATCGACCCCCAGGTCACCGGCCGCCTGGTCGACCGCCTGGCCACCCTGTCCCCCCGCCCGGCGACACGCGAACTCGACCTGCTGACCCCACGCGAACACGACGTGCTGCGGCTCCTGGCCCGGGGTTTGAGCAACAGCGAGATCGCCGCCGCGTGCACAATCGAGGAGGGTACGGTGAAGACCCACGTCAACCGGATCCTCACCAAGCTCGGCCTGCGCACCCGCGTCCACGCGGCGATCTACGCCTACGAACACGGCCTGGTCGCCCCGGGCGACACCGAACGAAGCTTGCCGTGACCGCCGTAATGGCCAAGTCCTTTTGGGGCCGACATTGTGCCCACTTCTCTCCGGAGCAAGTCGGAATCCTCGTTATCTGAGCGGCCACAGCCCGGATGTGAGCCTGTTCTCATTGGAGCGCACTCGCCCCGATCGCGGCCCGCGAGGGTAGCGGCCCCCAGCCGGCTTCGCCGTACGCGAGGGCCTGAGCCCTCCCGCCAGCCCATGGCGAACTTCCACCGATTTGGTCGGTTTGGCCATGGAATGGTCTGTTGATCGATCAGCGAGAGAGTGGAGACTGCTCCCGCCATAAGATCCCTACCCCTTTGGTGGAGTCATGAAGTCACCCCTCCACGCTCGGCTGTCGGCACTGTTACCCCGGCGGCGGTGGCGTCCCGCACCACCACCTCGGCCCGCACCGTCGACGAGGTGAGGCCCCATGGCCCGGCACACCGCTATGAAGGGACGTTCTTGAGAAGCTCGTTGCGCATGGTGGCTCACGCTCTGGTGGTGAGCCTGGTCGTCGGCTTGGGGGTCGTGGGCGTCACGTCGCCCGCGTGGGCTGAGCCGCCGCCTTCCGAGATCCCGCAGAACGCCAGCGCCGCCCACCTCAAGTTCCAGCCGTTCATGGACTACGACAGCGACGGCTGCTACCCGTCGGTGGCGATCGGCCGCGACGGCACCATGAACCCGGGGCTGAGCCTCGGCGGCACGGTCAACGGCGCCTGCCACGACCCGTCCGACCTCGAGAACAGCAACATGTACGCGCGCACACGCTGCAACGCCAACGGCTGGTGCGCTCACAAGTACGCGCTGTATTTCCAGAAGGACCAGAAGCTCGACGGCAACCTGGGCCCCACCAACGGTCACCGGCACGACTGGGAACACATCGTGGTCTGGACCGAGCACGACCAGGTCAAGTACGTCGCGGCCTCGCAGCACGGCAAATACGTCGTGCGAGAGCCCCACGAGATCGAGATGGACGGCAACCACCCGAAAATCGTTTATCACCGGCAAAGCGGGGACACGCACGCGCTCCGCTTCGCCAATCGGGGCGAGCTTCCGGAGAACCACTGGCAGCGGTGGCACCTGCCGGACCTGATCAGCTGGAACGGCTTCCCCACCGACGCCCTGCGGGACAGTCTGGCCGCCCACAACTGGGGCTCCGCCACCCTCGCCCTCAAGGATCAGAACGACGAGTTCGCCAGGGACATCTTCAAGGCCAAGCACCGGCTCATCGTCGATGGCGAGAACTACAAGGAGTGGGAGCTGCCCTTCGACTTCGACCGCTTCACGAACGTCCTGCCGCCGGGGATGGCGGACCCGAACACCCCGCCCCGGAACGACGACGGCGACGGCCCCGCGGACTCCCTCCGGGTGATGGGCCTGGGGTCCTCCACCACGATCGGGGAGGGCAGCCCGGACGGCAACGGCTACCGCGACGTGGCCGACCGCGGGTTCAACGACCTGTACGCGGGCACGACCACGGCCGTCCCCCCGGCGGACACCACGCCCAAGGTGAACTGGGTCGGCTCCCATCGGGTCGGGACCATGCCCGACCGGGACATCGAGGGCTGGAGCGGTTACAAGATCTCGGACATCGCCGGCGTGGCGCGGTGCGCCGTCAAGACGTACCAGCCCAATCTCATCACCCTCATCGCCGGTGGGAACGACGTCATCCGGGACGAGCAGATGAGCGGCGCGATCGGGCGGCTCGAATCCCTGATCAGGCAGGTCATCGCGGACGACTCGCGCGTGACCGTGCTTGTGGCCGGCATGCAGCCGTTCCGCGACGCGGGCACCGACCAGCGAGGCAAGGCGTTCACCGCCCAGATCGCCCAGCTGGTCGGGCGGCTCGGCAGCGAAGGCCTGCGGGTGGTGTACACCGACATCACCGGGCTGGGTGCGTCCGATCTGATCTCCGACGGCATCCACCCGAACGGCGCCGGCTACCGCAAGATCGGCGAGGCGTTCGTGAAGGCGGCCCGCGAGGCCAAGGACAGGGGTTTGATCCGCCAGCCGCACCCGATGGCGCCGAACGCGGGCGACAACCCCTGCAAAGGCGAGGACTTCGGCGACGGCATAACCGTCCCGCAGCCCGACCCGACGAACAAGCTGGGCCCGCACTGGGACGACCGCGGCGTCATCCAGGCCACGCAGTTCCCCTCCAGCAACCGGTTCTGGATGGTCGACATCAACAAGGACGGCAAAGCCGAGTTCGTGACCGTCGACCCGCACCAGAACTTCCGGTTCTGGTGGAACGGCGGCCCCTCGGGCACCCATTGGGTGCCCTTCGTGGAGGGCACGCACTCCTACCATCCGCCCGGAGGCGCGGTCGGCAACATGTTGCGCTTCGCCGACGTCGACGGTGACGGCTTCCCCGACTGCCTGATCGTGCATCTGACCGGCCAAATCGACGTCCGCACCTGGAATGTCGACGCCCCGGTCGGCCACCGCATGTGCACGAAGAGATACGACGGTGTGGCGAGCGTCTTCACCAACGGCTCCGACGGGGACAGGCTGACCATCGACCCGAGCACCAAGATCCGCTTCGCGGACGTCACCGGCGGCGGTCGCGACGACTACCTGCTGATCAAGCCGGACGGCACTACCACCGCCTGGTACAACAGGGACTTCCAACTTAAGGACGGGCGCAAGTACCTGGACTGGACCCCGCCCCAGGAAATCAGCGGACGCCTGCAGAATCCCCGCGAGATCAGGTATGCCGACATCAACGGCGACAAACGCGCCGACCGCATCCTCATCACCGCCCGGGGCGGCGCCAGGGCCTGGATCAACGAGGGCGCCAGGGGCGCCGGAGGCACCTACCGCGACATCGGCCGCATAGCCGGCGACGCCGAGGTGCCGCCCAAGGACATCCAGTTCGCCGACCTCGACGCCGACGGCAAAGCCGACTTCGTACGCATCGGCTGGACCGGCGTCGCCCACGCCTGGCTCAACAAGCTGCCGCCGGACTACTTCAATAGCTTCCACCCATAAGGCAGGGCCGGCCAGGGTGACGTTTCAGCCCCTGGCCGGCGTAGCGGCAACCCCGCTTCGCCGTACACACCGGACGTCAAGTCGTCGCCATCACCTCGATGGGGAACACGTCCACTCTCCAGCAGCCGAGTTCACCGAAATGGAAGGCCGGCCCCCCACTCGTCTCCAGGACACTTGAAGGTGCTGCGGCTAGCTCATGCGAAGGACCGTTTCGGTGAATTCAGCGGGTGGCTGGTAATTGTCAGATCGCGATAGGTAGCCAGCTAAAGCACCTCCTGGGCCGACGGAGACCCCACAGACGACTTGACGTTCACGTTACGTCAACGTTTGTAATGGCCACATGCGGATCGGAGAGCTGGCGCAGATGGTCGGGGTGTCGACCCGGACCGTTCGCCACTATCACCAGCAGGGTGTCATGCCCGAGCCCGAGCGTACGGCAGGCGGCTATCGCGACTACAACGTCAAGGATGCCGTGCTGCTGGCCCGGGTCAGGCGGTTGACCGAGCTTGGACTGAGTCTGGCCGAGGTGCGGGACGTTCTGGCCGACAACGGTGGCAAGGAGCTGCGTGAGGTGCTGCTTGAGCTCGACGGCGACCTCGCGCGGCAGGCCGCGGCTATCGAGCGGCGGCGGGAGCGGCTGGCGGCGCTCCTCGCCAAGGAGGAGATCCATCCGGACGACGCCGTCTCGCCCGAACTCGCGGAGATCTTCGCGAGTGTGAAGGTGCCCGAGTCGGCGATGTTCAAGACCGACCGCGAGTTGCTGGCGCTCATGGACACCACGGCGGATCCGCAGGTGAAGCAGCACATGTTCGCCCTGGTGGGGCCGCTGCGGGATCCCAAGACGATGGAACGCGGCATCGACATCAACCGGCGGATCGAAGCCCTCGCGGACGCCGCAGAAGACGACCCGCGGGTGGACACGCTGGCCGAGGAGCTGGCGGCTTTCGTGCCGCCGGAGCTGGCCGAGGCGATCCGCGAGGGGCTGACCGGCGACACGCGGCCGTTCGACGGTGACTTCCTTGAGGAGATGGGGCTCGCTCCCGCGCAGGCCGCGGTGGTGCGCAAGGCCGTGCTGCGGATCACCGCCGGGGGTGACGCGTGATCCGGGCGACGCTGCGCGCGCTCGGTGACCTGGCGAGGTGGGCGGTGCGGCGTACGCCCGCCGTCCCCGGACACGCGATCGGTTACTCCGACGTCCAGCGCGGGATGATGCCCGTCCTCGCCGGAGTGCTGGTGGTGGAGACCGTGGCGGTCGAGGTACTGCTGTTCTCCTCCGGGGTGCCCCTCTGGCTGCGGTTGACCGTGGGGGCGGCCGACGTCTCGGGTGTGCTGGGGGTGGTGGCGACGGCGGTGTCGTGCCAGGTGCGGCCGCACGTGGCGGGCGAGGGGGTGCTGCTCGTGAGATACGGGGCGCTGTTCGAGCTGGCTGTGCCGTATTCCGCGGTGGCGGACGTGCGGAGTTCGGCGAATTTCAACGAGGAGGGTCTCATACGGCTGGCGCACGGCGTGTTGAGGGTCGCCGTGTCCTCGCAGACCAACGTGGTGGTGGAGCTGAGGGACGAGCTTGAGGTTCCGGGGCGCGGGAAGGCGCGGACGGTGAGGCTGTACGCCGACGATCCGCGGGCGGCGACGGCGGCGATCAGAAGGGCCGTGGCCGGTGCCGGAGAACCCGCCGGAAGCTAGCTTCCGGCCCTCGGCCGGGAGCTTATGGTGCCTACAGTGGCTGTTGTGACCCAATTGCCGCCGATAACGGTCACAATCTGCCGTGATTGCACCTAAACTCCGCGCTGTGAGTGACGGATCTTCCCCTTCGAGCCTGCCCGTACGCGAGCGTGCCCCTCGGCCATCCGGCCGTCACCGCCGGCCGGTGCCCGCTCAGCTCCCGCCGGAGGCGCCCGCCCTGGTCTTAGTCACGTCCGGCGAACCCGCCGACGTCGCGACCGAACTGGCCACGGTCATCAGAACCGACAACCCCCAAATCGAGGTGCGCCTCATCGGTCTCAAAGGCGACCCGGGCAACCTGTCAGCCGAACTCGAGTCGCTCGCCGAAGTGAGACCCGAGGAGATGATGGCCGCCGTGGTGGTGACCGTCTCCACCGGGCCCGACCCCGAGCTCGACCGGCTGGTCGCCGAGGCGGTCGAAGGGTGTACGGCGACAGCGGTCGTGGCCGAGCCCCTCGGCCCGCATCCCCTGCTCGCCGAGGCGCTGCACCTGCGTCTGGCCGACGCCGGACTCGCCCGTGCCGACCGGGTGCGCCTGCTGAGCGTGTCGAGCCCGGTGGACGCGGTCATCGTCGTCTCCACCGGCGGCGCCGAGGCGATGGCGGCGGTCGAGACGACGGCCGTGCTGCTGGCCTCCCGGCTCACTCTGCCCGTCATGGCCGCCTGCCTCGACGGTCAGCCGAGTGTCGCCCAGGCCGCCGAGCGGCTGCGGGGCATCGGCGCCGAACGCATCGCGCTGGCGCCGTGCGTGATCGGCAACGAGGCCGACGAGCTCATCGCCGCGGCTGCCGAGTCCATCGGCGCCGGGCGCGCCGAGCCGATCGGCGCCCACACCCTCCTCGCCGAACTGGCCGCCCGCGCCTACGGCAGCATCCTCGCCACCGCCTAATCCACCGACGACACCAGAACGGCTGCGGCCCACCCCTCCATGGGGGCCGCAGCCGAATTTTTTGCTCCCTAGAGAGCCGAGATCACATCAAGATTCCGGCTGAGGTGAGGGGGAGGCCGGCGAGAAGGCGTTCACGGAGGGCGGACCCGCGGATGCCGATCTCGGGTAGGTCGTCCGGGCCCGGGGTGCCGGTGATCAGGAGTTCGGAGACCAGGAGGTCGCCGAGCGGGGCATCGGGCGCCGGGTCGGCGAGGCCGCCGATGGGGGCGGTGGAAAGGTCGAGGTAGGCCGGAGCAAGGGTTCTGCCGTGGAGGGTGCCGGCGATCAGGTCGGGACAGAACTCATTCCAGAAGATCGTCACGGCGGTGCGCAGATCGCCGTGGATCATCACCAGCTTGCCGGTCATGTCGCCGACGAAGGCCTCCGCCGTCACATGACCGAGCACGATCAGCTTCGTGTCGCCCTCCAGGAAGATGTTCTTCGCCCGCAGGTCGCCAAGGACGATCAGTGCCGCCGCGCCGTCGTCCACGTTGACGATGTTGCCGTCGACGGTCAGGTCGCCGTCCACGACGTATCCGGTGGCCATGTCGGGCGTGCCCTCTTGCCACGGGGTCCGCCCGTGCTCGTCGAGGGGGAGCTCCCCGGTCACCGAGGCGGGACCGGGAACCAGGATGTATTGCTCCTCGTAGAGGTTCTCGTATGTCCCTACCGGCAGGCCCCGCCGCTCGAACAGGGTCACCGCGTCGTCCCACTCAAGGTAACTGCTTCGCATGCGCGAAACCGTAGCGCTCACCTCCGACAGTGCGCCCGCTCTAACGCCGGGATCTGACCAGTGAGCGGACGGCCAGCGCGCCCGCCGCGAGCACACCGGCCGCGGCAGCCGCCACGCCCGTGCGCTGCCGGTTGATCCGGGGCTGAATGTCGGCGTAGGGCACCGTACTAAACGACACCAGCTCATATCTCGACATGTATCTCCCGGGCAGTGCCCGCTCCAGCGCGTGCTCCACCTTCGTGCGCGCGAGGAACGCCTTGGAGGCGACCCGGTCGCGCATTTCGATGAAGTTGTCCAGCGCGAGGTCGGCGATGGTGTCGGCGTTGCGCTTGCGCCGCTGCTCGAACAGCGCGAGGGCCGCGGCGAAGTCGTCGCCCTTCTCGCCGAGGCACCGGTCGAGCTCGACGCAGTCCTCGAAGCCGCAGTTGGCGCCCTGCCCGTAGAACGGCACGATGGCGTGGGCGGCGTCCCCGACGAGCCCGACCACCGTCTCCGAGCCGGCGATGTGCCACGGTGAGCAGCGCACCGTGACGAGGTGCCCGACGGGGTTGTGCTCATAGTCGTCGAGCAGATCCGGCATCACCGCGTAGGCGTCGGGATAGTGACGCGTGAAGTGCTCCTTCACCTTCACCGGCGTGTCGAGGTCGGCGAAGCTGCCCGGCCCCGACTTCGGCCAGAACAACGTGCAGGTGAACGACCCACCGGGGTTGGGCAGCGCGATCATCATGGACGACCCGCGCGGCCAGATGTGCAGCGCGCCCGGATCGAAGGCGTAGTCCCCGTCCCTGGCCGGGATCGTCAGCTCCTTGTAGCCGTAGTCGAGGTAGCTCTGGCTGAAGTCGAAGCCGGGCCGCCACTGCATGTGGGTGCGCACCGCGCTGAACGCGCCGTCGGCGCCGAGCACGACCTGCGCCTTGTCGACCTCCACCGGCCCGCTCGCGGTCTCGAAGGTCAGGCGGCCGGTGTTCTCGTCGAGCCCGGTCAGCCGGTGGTCGAACCGCACCTCAACTCCCGGCATGGCCTCGGCGGCGTCCAGCAGGATGCCGTTCAGGTCGCCGCGGCTGATCGAGTTGATGGCCCGCCTGCCGTCGGCGCTGTAATGCTGGAAGGTAAGGCCGCCGTCGACGGCGTGCATCATGCGCCCCGGCATGGGGAGCGCCCCCTCCAGCACCCGCTGGTCGAGACCGACGCGGCGCAGCGCGTCAAGGCCGCGCTCGGAGAGCGCCAGGTTGATCGACCGGCCGCGCTCGGCACCGGCCCGGCGCGGGTCGGCACGCCGCTCGTAGAGCGTCACCTCGTGGCCGCGCCGGGCAAGGTAGCAGGTGAGCAGGCAGCCGACGAGCCCCGCGCCCACGACAGTCACTTTCACGGGGATGTCCTCCCAGGTCTTTCCGGCTCACATGAAGGTTCTGGCGGTCCACAACTCGGGGAAGATGTCGCGGCGCATGCTCTGCTCCAGCCACTTGAGCCCGGCGGACCCGCCCGAGCCCGGCTTGGCGCCCATCGACCGGCGCACCGCCACCACGTGGTGGTATTTCCAGTCGGAGAACTGCACCGCCACGTCCATCAGCACCTCGGCCAGCTCGCGCAGCGCCAGGTCGGCTGAGCCGTACACCTCGGTCCAGACCGCCTCCACCCCGTCACGCGGCCGGTATTCCTCGGTGAGATCGCGCTCAAGCACCTCGGCCGGTACGGCGAAGCCGCGCCTGGCCAGCAATTTCAGCACTGCGTCGTACAGACTCGGGGCGGACAGGGCCTCTTCGAGCCCCGCGTAGATCTTGGGCGCGCGGCGGTAGGGCCGGAGCTGCACCCGCGACTTGAGCCCGAGCAGGATCTCCACATGGCGGTACATCGCCGACTGGAACCCCGACGCCTCCCCCAGCGCGTCGCGGAACCCGTTGAACTGCTTCGGCGTCATCCAGCTCAGCGCCGCCCACGCGGCGTTGAGCGCCTCGAAATGGCGCACACTGCGACGCAGGGTGCTCGTCGCGCTCCGCACGTCGTCGGCGTCGAGCTGCGCCCGCACGAGCAGCCATTCGCTGCGCAGCAGTCCGAAGTAAAGCTCCATCACCTGCGTCGTGACCAGGAAGGCGAGTTCTTCGGGCTCGTCGGTCACGGTGTGCTGCAGATCGTGCAGCGTCTCTGTGCCGACATATCGGTCGTACGGCGTAGCCTGCTCGAAGTCCACCGTGGGCTGACCTTCGTTGATCCGCTCCCTGGCCGAACGTTCCTCGGCACTCACCGGCGTGATCATGATGGCCTCCTTCTTTGCACCCCCTTATGGTCGTCCCACGTCAGCGTGGGCGTAATGATGGATGGACGGCACATCGCCACTAATAGTTGCCGTTCCAAAGGCGATGTCCGCGCCTCACTTTAAGGGTAACGGAGAGTGACCGATCGTGACACTGGATGCAATGGACTGGGCCCTGCTGGCCGAACTCCAGGCCGACGCCCGCCTTTCCTTCAGCGAACTCTCCCGCCGCGTCCACCTGTCCGCACCCGCCGTCGCCGAGCGTGTGCGGCGCTTGGAGGAGACCGGAGTGATCACCGGCTACCACGCCAAGATCGACCCGGCATTGGCCGGACGACCGGTGTCGGCGGTGATCCGGATGAACTGCTACGGCCCCGGCTGCATCCTCCGCGACGAGGCGGTCATGGCCTGGCCGGAGATCCAGGAGGTCGACCGCGTCACCGGCGACACATGCTGCATCCTGCGCGTGTCGACCTGGTCGATGGCGGCCTTCGAGGAACTCATCGACCGCCTGGCCCGCCACGGCCAGCCCTCAAGCACGATGGTCCTGTCCACCCCGGTGCCCTGGCGCCCCCTCTCCCCCGGCACCCCGGGCATGGAGCCGGCCCGTGGCAGGTGAGCCGCGCGGCACGGCAAAAGCTCACGCCGTCTTTCCTTTCATGGTCAACTCCGAGTAAAATCCGGGATGTGGGGTGACGACGGGGAGAACTGAGTTCACAGCGGGGCGTAAAAGGGGAAACGTCTGATCGGCGCTGACTGGAGCGTCGACGCGTCCGGTCGTGTCCGGCGCCGCATCCAGGGTTTCAACGACTGAATTCAAGTCCGCTCAACGGGTCATGTCCGGCTTTCCTCATGCCAAAAAGGGCAGCCGGCACCGTTGGCGCCGTCGGCAGTGTGGGCGCCGATCGGCTATGGCTTCCCGCGCGATTCCATGCTCTATCCGCCCGGCTCCGGGTGCCGCCTCAGTCCTGTTCCACAGCGAGATCAAGCAAGAGGTCGAGAGCATTACATGAAGAGCCTTTTAGCCCGCGTACTTGCAGTCGTTTGCCTGGTCGGCGTATTTCTCATCCCCGCACAGGCCGCACAGGCCGACGCGTCCACCCGGATAACGGTGGACTCATGGGCCTCGGTGTCACTGCGAAAGCCACTCGAGTCGACATGGGTGAAATACGAACCCACCTATGAGAGCCCCGACGCGCTCGTGGGCCGCACCAACGGCCCCTTCGACGTGCAACGCTCGTTCTTCCAGGTGAAGGTCCCCGACTTGCGGGGCAAGAACATCCTCAAGTCCACCTTCTATCTAGCCACCAACCTGGGGCCCGACTGCGGCACACCCATCGAACTGTGGCGTACTTCCGCCATCGGGCCCAAGACCTCGTGGCTCCGCCAGCCGCGGTGGCTGGAGAAGGTGACCACCTCCTCACCCGCCGCCCCCTGCCCCCTCGACTTCCTCCTCCCGTGGGATGTGACCCCGCAGATCAAAGACGCGGTCGCAAGGGGCGACGAATACATCACCCTTGGATTCAAGTCGGCCGATGAGAGAACGGCAGGTCTCCGCAGGATCAAGACCGCCCACATTTCGGGCTCCGGCTCCCCGGGCATCGGGACCCAATACAACACCGCCCCCGACCCCCCGTCCGGCCTGGCGCAGGCGGGAATCTGCGGAGCGGCCCCCGTGGACCGCTACGTCCGGACGACCACGCCCGCCCTGTGGGCCACCATCACCGATCCCGACCTCCGCGGAGGCGCGGACCGCGACCTGGTGTCGGCGCGATTTGAGTGGGCGGACGAGTCCGGCGTCAAAATCGGAGAGCACGTCACCCGCGAAAACAGCTCGGGGTACGTGCACTGTATGACCGTTCCGGGCGGCGGGCTCGCCGACGGCGGCACCTACAAGTGGCGCGTCCGCGCGGAAAACCCCTGGTCCTACGACGACCCGCGCGGCGCCCCTGTGACGGGGACCGACGTCAGCGACTGGAGCGAGTGGCGGACGTTCACCGTCGACACCACCGCCCCGGCTCCGCCGACCATCACCTCCTCCGATTTCCCCGCCAACCAGACGGGCGGACGCGTGGGGCTGCCCGGCACCTTCACCTTCACCCAGGGCGACTCCACGGACGTGGTCTCCTACGAATACGAGCTGCCGCCTACCCCCGGGCGACCTTCGCGTGGCACCCTGCCCGTGGACGACGACGGGAAGGCGACCCTGACCTACATCCCTGTCAACACATTCTCCGTCCGGCTGACCGTCATGAGCGTCGACAGGGCGGGAAACAAGAGCCGCCCCGTGCTCTACACCTTCAGGCCCGGCCCCAACAATCCCCCCACGGTCTCCTCCACCACCTATCCGCCCGGCGCCGCCGGAGGCGGAGTGGGCGTGCCGGGTGAGTTCACCTTCAGCGCGAACGGCGTAGCCGAGGCGGCCACGTTCCGCTACGTCGTCCGAGGGGAGACCAAGGAGACACCCGTCGGCGCCGACGGGACGGCGACCGTCACGATCACCCCCGCGGCAACAGGAGTGACCACACTCACCGTGTACTCCGTCACGGCAGCGGGCAACACCCTCGCGACCACGACCTATAACTTCACCGTCAACGGCTGACATCTCCGGCGGTGCGCGGGTCGCCGCGCACCGCCGGCCTCACACACGCACTTTCTCCAGGCACTGCTCGGTGGGGGCCTGAGAGGAGATCACCATCGGCCCACTCCGCCGCCTCCTTAGGCTCATGCGCGTGACACAACCGACCTGGCGCCCCAGCGCACGCATCCTCCTGGCCGACCCCCACGACCGCCTCCTCCTCTTCCGCGTCGCCGACGGCACCTGGATCACCCCCGGCGGCGGCATCGACAAGGGCGAACCTGTGGAGGTGGCGGCAACCCGCGAACTCCGCGAGGAAACCGGCCGGCACGTCACCACCGCCCAGCTCGGCCCCGTCGTCGCCCTCACCGAGGGCCACTGGGAGGGCCAGTGGAACGGGCGGCTCTACTACTCGGTGGAGTCGTACTTCTTCCTCCGGGTGCCCGAGTTCACGGTGGACACCTCGGGCTTCACCGACTACGAACGCAGCGACATCTCCGTTCACCGCTGGTGGAGCCTCACCGAACTGCAGGACACGACCGAGCGCGTCGTGCCATGGGGACTACCCGGCCTCCTCCCCCGCCTCTACGCGGGCGAGGTCCCGGCCGCCCCCGTCCGGCTCCCCTGGCACCACCCGGAGTTCGGCCACCTGGAACCGGTGCGCCCCCCATCTGCCCTTTAGGGGGCACGGCGGAAGCCCGAGCTTGGCGACGAACGCGAGAAACGTTTGCCATGCCTGCTGCCGGCGAGGCGCGGTTGCGGCGGGGGTGAGCACCGACGTAAGATGTGAACACGTCTAGTGCACGTATGGCCGTGAGGGCCGCTCTCGACCGGCGGCCCTCACACTCTTTCGGGGCTTCCCCGATCTGAGCGAAGAGCCGGGGACAGCGGCCTCTTCGAAGGACACCACACACTAGGGCCGCCCTTCCGAGGGCGGCCTTAGCACTGTTTCCGGAGCATCCCGGCGACAATCACCCCTGAGCATTAGGGTGAACGCCGCTGGCCCTTGGCGGTGATCCTGGCCCTGTCCGCACGCGAGGGCAGAGCCCCCTCACGCCCCCATCCAACCGACCGGCCCCGGCGACTAAGGGAGAAAGGCGCCGACAGTGCGATGGATATTCGAGCGGTATAGCTGGACCACTTACGGCCTGGATGGAAAACTCCTTCCCGAACGTATCACCAAGTTGATTCGGTCCGACGATCCCGACGAGGCACGGCACACACTTCTCTTGATCGAGGAGGCAGTCGCCCCCATCAACGGACCCCTGCAGAACTGCGCACACGCAGTCGCTTCCTGCCTTGTCCAAGGACCGACGAAACCGGGTTCTTCGCCGGACGGCTCAGCCCAGAACGGCGGGAAAACCTTGTCGCCGCCACCGCGGTCAAGAAGGCGGGACGGCCCGAGGACGTGGCGGCGTTGGTCGCGTTCCTCGCCACCCCCGCGTCACGGCACATCACCGGCCAGGTGTTGCATGTCAACGGAGGCGCATACCTCGGACGGTGACACAATCCAGAACCATGACATCGGTTGTTGTGGTCGTAGGGTCTGAGGTCGTCGCCGACCCGATCTCGCTGGGGGAGATCGCCGAGCGGGAGTTCGCGGCGCTTGGGGTGTCCGGATGGGTCGTGCCAGTGTCGACCCCCGATGAGGCGTTGAAGGCCATTCCAGCGGGCGCCGCCGTCGTGGTGCCCGGGCCGGACCCGGAGCTGCGGCGATTGATGACCGAGCCACGCCCGGCCAACCCCGTGACGGAGGCGGTGCCGGGCGTGGTGTGGCTGGACATCCACCGCACCGGGCCGGTCACCGTGCCCCACGGCGACGCCCATGTGTACGGCAGAGGCATCAACGGCCTTTCCTGGGCGATCCGCCACGCGGTCCACCGGCTTCAGCACCCTGCGCGGCGTGTGCCGTACGGCACACATCCCGATCAATGGGGCGACCTGCGCCTGCCACGCGAAACCGACCGGCCGGTACCTGCGGTGGCGGTGATCCACGGCGGCTACTGGCGGTCGGTCTGGGCGGCGGACCTGACGGACGCCCTCTGTGCCGATCTGGCCGACAAGGGGTTCGCGGCCTGGAACATCGAATATCGGCGGCCCGATCTCCACGGCTGGGACGCCACGACGGCGGACGTCGCAGCCGCCCTGGCCGCAATGCACGAGCTCGACGCGCCGCTGGATCTCGGCCGGGTCGCCGTCGCGGGGCACTCGGCGGGCGGGCAGCTCGCCCTGCGCGCCGCTGCCGACGGGGCCCGCGTGGCGCTGACGGTGTCGCTCGCGGGGGTGCTGGATCTCGCCGAGTTCGACCGGCGTTATGTGAGTTCTGGCGCCGTGGCCGGGGCGCTCGGCGGGTCGGTGGACGAGCTGCCGGAGGTCTATCGCCGGTCGAGCCCGCTTGAGCGGCTGCCGATCGGGGTGCCGACCGTCGTCGTGCAGGGCACGCACGACGACCCGGACCTGATCGACGCGAGCCGCCGCTATGTGAGGGCCGCCGACGCGGCGGGAGATGATGTCACCCACCTTGAGGCGGCCGGTGACCATTTCGCCGTCATTGACCCGTCGAGTGCCCTCTGGGAGAGCACAATCGCGGAGATCACCCGCCGCCTGGGGCAGTAAGCCCGACCTAGGCGGACTTGTCGTGACGCTCCCGGTGGTCGAGGTGGTCACGCGGGACGAGGGTCGGGTTGACGTTGTTGAGTACGGTGTCCCGGGTCACCACGACCCGGGCTACATCGTCCCGGCTCGGCACCTCATACATCACGTTGAGCAGCACCTCTTCGAGGATCGCGCGTGTCGCACGAGCGCCGGTACGGCGGAGCAGCGCTTGTTCGGCGACCGCGTCGATGGCCTCCCCCTCGAACTCCAGCTCCACGCCGTCGAACTCGAACAGGCGCTGATACTGCTTGACGAGGGCGTTGCGGGGCTCGGTGAGGATGCGGGCGAGGGCGGTGCGGTCGAGCGGCTGGAAGGTGGACACCACCGGCAGCCGGCCGACGAACTCCGGGATCATTCCGTACTTCAGCAGGTCTTCCGGCATGACGCCGGCGAACGCGTCGGTGTTCTCCCGTTCCTCGACACTGCGCATGACGGCGCCGAAGCCGATGCCCTTGCGGCTGGCGCGCTGCTCGATGATCTGCTCCAGACCGGCGAAGGCGCCGCCGACGATGAACAGCACGTTGCTCGTGTCGATCTGGATGAACTCCTGCTGCGGGTGTTTGCGCCCGCCCTGCGGCGGCACGCTGGCGACGGTGCCTTCCAGGATCTTGAGCAGGGCCTGCTGCACACCCTCGCCCGACACGTCGCGGGTGATGGAGGGGTTCTCGCTCTTGCGGGCGATCTTGTCGATCTCGTCGATGTAGACGATGCCGGTCTCGGCGCGCTTCACGTCGTAGTCGGCGGCCTGGATGAGTTTAAGGAGGATGTTCTCGATGTCCTCACCGACATAGCCGGCCTCGGTGAGGGCCGTGGCGTCGGCGATGGCGAACGGGACGTTGAGCATCCGGGCGAGGGTCTGGGCGAGGTAGGTCTTGCCCGAGCCGGTCGGCCCTATCAGCAGAATGTTGGACTTGCCTAGCTCAACCGCATCCTTCTGCCTGCTCCCCCGGCCGGCACGAATGCGCTTGTAGTGGTTGTAGACGGCCACCGAGAGGGCCTTCTTCGCCCGGTCCTGCCCGACGACATACTGCTCAAGGAAGGTAAATATCTCCCTTGGTCTCGGCAACTCCTGGAGGACGTCGTCGGCTGCCGCCTCGCGGTCCTCCTGGATGAGCTCGTTGCAGAGTTCCACACACTCGTCGCAGATGCAGACCCGGCCTGGACCCGCGATGAGCTTCTTGACCTGCTTCTGGCTCTTCCCGCAGAACGTGCATTTCAGCAGGTCGCCGCCGTCACCGATGCGTGCCACTCGGAAACGTCTCCTCAAGTCGTACGGGCCAAGGCCCGGGAGTCGGGCAGGTCATCCCACGCGGCCTATTCCCCTGTTGTTCATGACCGTGTGGCTTTTGACGGTACCTGGTTCCCGGGGGTTCTGGATCTCTTCTTGGCCTGCCAGTTCCTACCGGCATGAGTAAAACGCCCCATGTCTAGGGCAAGGGCGCTGCGCCGTACGACCTGCTGTGCCCCTGTCAGGCCGTTGCCGGGCCGTTTGCCGTGGTGGCATGAAGGGTGGTGAAGCCGCCGGAGATGAGGGATGAGAGCGGTTGTGGGTTCGCCTCGCGCAGTGTCAGGCCGGGGAAGCGGGTGAACAACCTTTCCAGCGCCAAAGTGCCTTCTAACCGGGCCAGAGAGGCTCCCAGGCAGAAGTGGGGCCCCTGCCCGAAGGCCAGATGTGGACGTTGTGTGCGGGTCGCATCAAAGAGGTGCACATCGGGTCCGTGCTGCTCAGGATCGCGACCGGCCGCCGCGTGGCACATGAGCAACGCCTCGCCTGCGGCAATCGCCGTGCCGGCGAGCTCGACCGGCTCGCTGGTGTAGCGGAACGGCAAGTTGACAACCGGGGACAGCCAGCGGAGTGTCTCCTCCACGACAGCCCCCCACGTCACCGTGCCGGCCTTCGCCATGGCGAGTTGCTCGGGGTGCATGAGCAGGGCGTAGGCCGTATTGGTGATGAGATTGACCGTCGTCCACGCTGCCGGGTAGCTCCACCCGGACCAGCGGACCCAGTTCTCGCAGTTTCACGGCCTGTTCGAACTGGTCGGTCAGGGGGTCGAGGACGAAGGGGGCGGGAGTGGAGGTAGCGGGCACGGATGACCTCCCAGGGCAGCCTGCGTCGCGATCTGTGTGGGCGCTCCCCATCGTCCATGGGCCGCTAAGCATTCTCTAATGGGCAGATCTACTACATCGCCCTAACCACCCCGGAAATCGATATTTCATACACTGGAAGTACGGCAGAAGCCTGCCCGAAACCCCAGGCCAGGGCGAGGTGACGTGGCGCCTCGTTTTTCACTCCGGCTTCTCTGGACAGCGACAGCCATTTCCCGAGCCAAGGGGCACGCGGGATGCTCAACGAGCGCACATCAGTCTTCCTCCGGCCACCAGGGCACGGACCAGTCGAGTTCCTCCCCCTTGTATCTCACCGTGGGTGTGCCTTCAATTCCGCGGCCGAAGACAAGCTCGGTGACCTTGTCGGCGCGTTTGGCCGTCTCCGCCGACTTCAGACATGCGAAGAAAGGCTCCACCGGAATGCCGGTGCTCTTCGCCAGCCGCACGAGTTTCTTATAGGGGAATCCGCCCCGCTTGAAAGGACCGGGCTGGTGGGCGTACAACGCGTCGTGATATTCCAGCCACTTGCCGGGGGTGGGCACGCAGAGCGAGGCCGTCAATGCACGCCGTGAGTTCGCGCGCTGGACAGGCGTCTTGGCGGAGAAGAGCGTGAACGGATGGAAGACGACGACGATCTCCCCGGAAAAGGCCGCGTGCCGCAGCCACTTGCTGTTCTCCCCCTTGGCGAACTCCAGGCAGGCCGGGCACGCGTAGTCCTCGTAGACCTCGACCACCGGGGCTTTCACCCCCGGCTGCGCCATGCGCACAGTGCCGTCCGCCTGCAGGGTGATGAGATCGGCCACCGTCGTCACTCGTTCGGTTTTCTTCAATTGAATCCCGGAGCAACCGGCACTCACGGTAACGGAGGCGAGACATAACGCAAGCACTGCGGAAAACCGGCGTAGACGTACACCGCCGCGGGGCGGACAGAACTTGTAAGGCACCATCGGAGAAACTTTAATGCGCGCCTGGCTCACCCCTCGGCTTGGGCCCCCATATCAACCGGGATTCAGTGCCGAGCCACCGGCCAATTGCGCGTTCAGCGGCTTCATGTCGTGGAGCCGAACAACCAATTGTAAACCGGGCGCCGACCACCCCAAGACTTCCTCCAAGGTGAGTCCGCGCATGCCGACGACGTTAGGAGAGCCTCCCCCGCGCCTCTACGAACTGGTACGAACTTGCACGCCTATTTCAATTCCTTGATGGCCTGGCGGGCCTGCGAACGACGTCAAGGGAGCACCCGCCCGGGGCCGGGGCAGACCGGTAAGGCGACCTGAAGAAAACCGTAAGGGCCTCCCGGAAGGCTGATGGGTGTCAGGCGGACGGCATGAGGCCGGCGCCAAGTAGACGGGAGACACCCATGCGCAAGCTCATCGAGTCCACCTTCGTCTCGTTGGACGGCGTCATCGACGACACCCGCCCCTCCACCGCGTCGCGGGCGGAGCCGCAGCACTGGGGGCGGCCCTACTGGGACGAGGACCACGCCGGCTACAGCGCGAAGCTTATGGAGTCGGCGGATGCCCTGCTGCTGGGCCGGGTGACCTACGAGGGGTTCAAGGAGGCGTGGTCGGCGCAGTCCGGGCCGCACGCCGATCACATCAACAACATGCCGAAATATGTGGCCTCAAGGACCCTGACGGAGACCTCCTGGAACGCCACTCTCATCCAGGGCGACGTGGCCGAGGAGGTCGCGAAACTCAAGGAGCAGCCGGGGAAGAACATCCTGAAGTGGGGCACCGGCGAGCTGGACCGTGTCCTGGTGGAGCACGGGCTGGTGGACGAGTTTCACTTCTGGTATTTCCCGGCCATCGTGGGAGCGGGGAAGCACCTGTTCGAAGGGGCTGGGTTTGACACGACGCATCTGAAGCTTGCGGACATCAACCGTTTTGCCTCGGGGATCGTCGTCCACGTCTATGTCCCCAAGTAAAGGGCGCGGGCCTCTTCGGGGGTGAGCTTGCCGCCTTCATCGGACAGGGCGGTGAAGGCGGGCCCGGCGGCGGCCTGGACATCCGCGGTGATGCGGACCCAATCCTCCTGTTCCGACGGGGACGACGACCGCTCGGACTTCCGCCGACCGGCGCCCGCGGCGCCCAAGGTCCGGGCGGCCAACGCAGGCCGGCCGTCCACGACCAAGGCCGCCGCCATGCCGGCCAACGCCATGGACATGCCGTGTGCCGACCCCTGCTCGCGGAACACGTCGAAGGCCTCCGCGTGGAAGCCCAGGGCCGCGGCCGCGTCCCCCCGGCTCCCGACGGCGAAGCCGAGCTCCACCAGCACCATCGAGAGGTATGGCGGCTGCCCGGCCTGCTCTCGCGCGGTGGCCAGGAGCCACCGCAGGTGCTCCTCGGCGAGGTCGAGCCGGCCGGCCCGGCGGGCGGCGAAGGCCAGCCCCAGGGTGGCGAAGACCTCGTGGACTCGCTGGCCGTGCTCGGCGGCGAGCCGCCTCGCCTGCTCCCCCCGCTCCTGGGCCTCGCCGTAGTCTCCGACCTGCATCGAGGTCCAGGCGAGCCACGACAGCCGGCCGGCCACGTCGGACCACAGGCCGAGGTCCTCGGCGACCCGGAGGTGGGCCCGGCTCAGGCGGGCGGCCTCGGCGTGGTCGCCGGTGAGGTCGGCCAGGCCGATCAGCCAGTCGGTGGCCTGGAGCACACCCCAGTCGTCTCCCAGCTCGGCGAAGAGAGTGGCGCTGCGCCGGGCGTCGTGCTCCAGCCCCGCAAGGTCGTGGCGCAGGTGGGAGAGCATGGCCCGGGTGCTAAGAGCGGCCGCCTCACCCCACCGGTCACCATATGCCCGGAAGGTCTCCAACGCCCGCTCCAGCAGCTTCTCCGTGACCGTCTCATCGCCGAACTCGATGACCGCGCTCGCGAGGAACCACTCCGCCCAGGCGCGGTCGACCGGGTGCGACACCTTCGCATATGCCTCCAGCACCTCCTCCACCCGCTCCGGCCCGGCCTGCCCCTGCCGTAGGGCCAGGCCGAGGTGCCAGGTCTCGGCTCTGGCGCGGGCCTCGGCGGACGCCTCGCCGTCCACGGCCAGGGCGGTGGCCAGGGCACGGCGGGCCTCGGTCAGCCGGCCGCGGAGATAGCCGTGCCAGGCCAGGGCTCCGGCCAGCCGCAACGCCGGCTCGGCCGCGCCCGCACGCCGGAAGGTGTCCAGAGCCGTCCGCATGTTCGCGGCTTCGGCGTCAAGGCGTCGCAGCCACTCCCCCTGCTCGGGCCCGCGCAACCGCGGCTCGGCCTCCTCCGCCACGGTCAGGTAGTGATCGGCGTGGCGGCGGCGCAGGGCGGCCTCCTGCCCGGCTTCGCGCAGCCGCTCCAGGCAGAACGCCGAGACCGACTCCAGCAGCCGGAACCTCGGCCCGTCGCCGCGCACCACCAGCGAGCGGTCGACCAGCCGGGCCACCAGCTCGAACACCTCGTCACCTCCGGCGCACACCGCCGACGCCCCGGCCGGCGTGCATCCGCCGGCATGGACGGCGAGGCCGGACAACACACCGCGCTCGGCCTCGGTCAGGAGCCGCCAGCTCCAGTCGATCACGGCGGCGAGGGTGCGCTGCCGGGCGGGTGCGTCGCGGGGGCCGCTGCTCAGCAGGCCGAAGCGATCTCGGGGCACGGTCAGCCGGGCCGCGAGTTCCGGAACGCCCAAGGCGGGCACACGTGTGGCCGCGAGCTCCAAGGCCAGGGGGATGCCGTCGAGGCGGCGGCACACCTCGGCCACGCCCGCGGTGATCTCCGGTGCGGCGGCCAGCCCGGCTCGCGCCATGAACAGGCGTACGGCAGAAGCCTCCGTCAACCGGGCCGGATCATCGGTGTCGGGCACCTCCAGCGGTGGCAGGTCCCAGCGGGTCTCGCCGCGCAGACGGAGGGGCTCGCGACTTGTGGCGAGAATGTGGAGGCCGGGGGCGGCGGGGAGCAGTGCGCCGATCAGGGTGGCCACTGGCTCGACGACGTGTTCGCAGTTGTCGAGCACCAGCAGCGTGCGGCGGTCTCGCAGGGCGGCGGCAAGGCGCTCCCCCGCCGATGCCACGCTTCCGGGGGTGTCCGGGATGGAGAGCACGGAGAGCACCACCTCGGCGGGGTCACCCTCCCCGTCCCATGTGGTCAGGTCGACCAGCCAGGCACCATCGGCATATGTCCCGGCCAGGGCGCGGGCGGCCGCGATGGCCACGCTGGTCTTGCCCACTCCGCCGGGGCCGGTCAGGGTGACGAGCCTGCCGCCCGCCAGCAGCTCGCGCACCCGCTGGACCGCGTGGTCGCGGCCGATCAGGTCGGTGACCGGTGCGGGCAGGTTGGTGGTGGGTTTGACGGATCGAGGTGCCGGGGGCGGCGCGTCCTCCGCCGGATCGCCGGTCAGGATTGCCTGGTGGAGAGCGGTGAGCTCGGGGCCGGGGTCGAGCCCCAGGTCGTCGGCCAGCCGGCGGCGCAGATCCTGATAACCGGCCAGGGCCTCGGCCGTGCGGCCGGCACGGTGGAGGGCACGCATCTGAATCGCCAGAAGCCGCTCGCGGTAGGGGTGTCTCGCCACCTGCTCGCCCAGCTCGCCGATCAGGTCGCCGTGCTCGCCAAGGGCCAGCCTGGCCTCGCCATATGCCTCCAGGGCGGTCAGCCGCCGCTCCTCCCAGCGGCCGGCCGCCGCGCGGGCGAACTCCTCGTCGGCGAAGTCGGCGAGGGCTCCTCCCCGCCACAGGTCCAGCGCCTCGGCCAGCAGACCCGCCCGGCTCCGGGGGTCGCGGGCGGTCTGCGCCTGGTCGATCAGGGCCGCGAATCTCGCGGCGTCGGTCTCGGCGCGCAGGGCGTAGCCGGGCGGCTGGGAGGCCACCAGGTCTCGCCCGCCGGGCTCGGCGCTCTCCAGCGCGCGGCGGAGCTGGGAGACGCGCACGTGCAGGGCGGCGGCGGGGTCGGCCGGGGGCGAGTCTCCCCACAGATCGTCGATCAGCCGGTCGGACGACACCACCCGGCCCTCGTGGACCAGCAGGTCGGCCAGCAGGGCACGCACCTTGCGGCCGGGGACCGAGACCGGCTCACCCCGGTCGGTCCACACGGCCAGCGGCCCCAGCACCCCGAATCGCATCCCCACAGGTTACGAGAGCCGGCCGACAGCGGTTCCACGCCCGCTATCTCGCCAATCGCAGCGAACTGCTCTCCTGACTCCGCACGCCGGTCACGACCGGTGGGCGAATCTCCTCGGCACCACCAGTACGGCCAGCACACCCAGCACCGCCAGCACGATCAACGCCAGGAAGACGTCGTGCACGGCTCCGGCGAGCGCCAGCCGTACGACTTCGTCTCCTCCGCCTTCGACCGCACGGGAAGCCTGGTCGATGGAGGTGTAGCCGGTGCCGGCGAGCCGGTCGGCGAGCGAGTTGTTGGCGACGGCGGCCAGGAGGGAGGCGCCTACCGCACCGCCGGCGATGCGGAAGAACACCACTCCCCCGGTGACGACGCCGCGTTGTTCCTGCGGCACGCCTACTTGTGCGCCGATCAGCATGGCGCTGGAGACGAGGCCGAGTCCGGCTCCGTTGACGAAGGTGCAAAGACCTGCGTAATAGAGAGGTGAGGATTCGTTGAGCTGGGTGAACATCAATGCCGAGACGCCGATGAGGACCAGTCCGGCGAGCGCGGTGTCGCGAAATCCGATGCGCATGTAAAGGCGTGAGGAAAGCCCGGCGGCGAGGGGCCAGCCGACGGACTGCACGGCCAGCACGAAGCCGGCGACGACGGCGCTCGCGCCGAGTACGGCTTGCGCGAAGGTCGGCAGATAAACGGCGGGGCCGATGAGGATCATGCCGACGAGAAGGCTGCCGAGGAATGAGCCGAGAGTGACCCGGTCGCGCCACACCCACGGGGGGATGAGGGGTTCGGCGGCGCGGGTCTCCCACCAGCCGAAGGCGACCAGGAGAAGTACGCCGAGGGCGACAAGCCAGAGGAGTTCCTTCTGGAGGCCGAGCATCGTGGCGGTGACGCCGCCCATGAGGAGCAGCGTGCCGAGGATATCCATGCGGTGGGGGCGGCGCTGAACGGATTCCTTGAGCCATAGCGCGATGACGAGAATCGCGGCCAGGCCGATGGGGATTTTGATGAGGAAGGTCCAGCGCCAGGAGACCAGTTCGGAGAGCAGGCCGCCGAGGGCGGGGCCGAGGAGGGCGGAGACTCCCCAGACGGAGGAGAGGAGGCCGGTGATTCGCCCGCGTTCGTGGAGTGGGTAGAGGTCGGCGGCGAGGACCTGGGTGATGGGCTGGAGGGCTCCGGCGCCGATGCCTTGAAGAGCTCGGGCGAGGATGAGCACCGGCATGTTCCAGGCGAGTCCGGACAGGAGGGTGCCGGCCAGGAAGATGCTCATTCCGATGATGAGGAGCGGTTTGCGCCCGTACACGTCGGCCAGGCGGCCGTAGATCGGGGTGAAGACCGCCTGGGTGAGCATGTAGGCGGCGATCACCCAGGGGAAGAGGGAGAAGGACCCGAGGTCGCGGACGACGGAGGGTACGGCTGTCGCCACCATCGTGGAGTCGACCGCGGAGAGGGCGGAGCTGAGCATGAGGCCCGCGACGACGGGGGTACGGCGATTGGTCACGCTCGTGGTTCCCTCTCGGGTCGGTCCCAGAGGGTCGCGTGGGGGACCGTGCCATGCTTGGACCGCAGGCGAAGGCCAGGGGGGAACCCCGCTCCCACGGGCCTCGCCGGGGAGTGGACGGGCACCAAGTGGCAAAGCCAAATTACCACTTGAGAAGGGGGGTGCCTCCCGGGGGTCCGGGGGTGGGGCACACTACGCTGATCAACGGGCTCTTGCGCCGCCGGGTATGGTCACGAGGACCGGCATATTGAGGGGCTTGAGGAGCGGAAAATGCGGGTGAAAGCCTTCGACCACCTGGTGATCAATGTTGAGGACGTCGAGCGTTCCCTCGGCTTCTACAACGGGCTGCTCGGGCTGGAGCCCGTCCGGCTTGAGGAGTGGCGGGCGGGCAAGGCGCCCTTCGTATCGGTCAGGGTCACCCCGGACACCATCATCGACATCGTCCACGGCCCTCGCGGCGAGTCGAACGTCGACCACATCTGCCTCACCGTGGACCCCCTCGACTGGGACGAGGTCATCGCCTCCGGCGCCTTCACCGTCCTCGAAGGCCCGGTGAGCCGATTCGGTGCACGTGGAAACGCCATCTCCGTCTACGTCTCCGACCCCGACGGCAACACCGTGGAGCTGCGCTGGTATCCGCAGGACGCCGAAAGGTAATCGTCTGGCTCCGTGGAGCTTTCACCTGGCAGCGCTGCACCCGGCACGCTTTGAAGCCGGTTGCATGCTCGACGCCGTGGGGCGGTGAAACCACAAATCACGAGCGTGGGGTGAACCTCCGGGGCATGACGGCCACCGCGAAGAAGCCGGCCACGACGAATATCAGCATCGCCAGGAACGCGTTGTGCACCGCGCCGGCGAGGGCCAGGCGGACGGTTTCGTCGCCGCCGTTTTCCAAGGCGCGGATGGTGTCGTCGACCGAGCCCGCTCCGCCCAGGCGGTCGGCGAGGGTGCCGTTGGCGACGGCGGCGAGCAGTGAGGCCCCTACGGCGCCGCCGGCGATGCGGAAGAAGACCACGCCGCCGGTGACCACGCCGCGGTGCTCGTGGCCGACGACGGCTTGAGCGGCGACCAGGACGGAGATGGACAACAAGCCCAGGCCGGCGCCGTTGATGAAGGTGCACACGGCGGCGTACACCACCGAGGAGGCGGCGGTGAGCTGGGTGAACATCACGGCCGAGACGGCGATGAGGGCGAGGCCGGTGAGGGCGGTGTCGCGGAAGCCGATGCGCATGTAGAGGCGGGCGGATAGGGCGCCGGCGATGGGCCAGCCGATCGACTGCACGGCCAGCACGAAGCCGGCCACGATCGCCCCGGCGCCGAGCACGCCCTGGGCGAAGGTGGGGAGGTAGACGGCCGGGCCGATCAAGATCATGCCGACCAGCAGGCTGCCCAGGAAGGAGCCCAGCAGGACACGGTCGCGCCACACCCACGGGGGGATGAGGGGTTCGGCGGCCCGGGTCTCCCACCAGCCGAAGGCCGCCAGGAGCACCACGCCCGCGAGGGCTGTGCCGTACGAGGTCTCCTGGAGCCCGAGCATGACGGCCAGGACTCCGGTGGTGAGCAGGACGGTGCCGAGGATGTCCAGCTTGTGGTGACGGCGTTCGACCGTCTCGCTGAGGCGGAGTGCGATGACGACGACGGCGGCCAGGCCGATGGGGAGGTTGATGAGGAAGATCCAGCGCCAGGAGATCGACTCCGACAGGATCCCGCCCAAGGCCGGACCGAGAAGGGCGGAGGCCCCCCAGACGGTGGAGAAGAGGGCGTTGATGCGGCCGCGTTCGCGCAACGGGTAGAGGTCGCCGGCGAGGACCTGGGTGATGGGCTGGATGCCGCCGGCGCCGATGCCCTGCAACACGCGCGCCAGGATCAGCATGTGCATGTTCCAGGCGAATCCGGCGAACAGCGATCCGGCCAGGAAGATGCCCATGCCGATAAGGAGGAGCGGTTTGCGCCCGTAGACGTCCGCCAGGCGGCCGTAGATGGGGGTGAAGACCGCCTGAGTGAGCATGTACGCCGCGATCACCCACGGGAACAGCGAGAACGACCCGAGGTCTCGCACGATGGAGGGTACGGCTGTCGCCACGATCGTGGCGTCGACCGCCGCGAGGGCCATGGTGAGCATGAGCCCCGCGACGACGGGGCCGCGGCTGGAGGTCACGCGGGTGCGGGCTTCTTGCGGCGGCGCTTGGGGGTGACCGGGTCGGCCTCGGCCTCTTCGGAGGAGAGGACCTCGATGATGCGGCGCGAGACGTGCTCGAGGTGGTCGCGCAGGTGGGCGGCGGCGGTGTCGGCGTCGCCGCGCGAGGCCAGCCGGGCGAGCTCGCGGTGGCCACCGGCGCCGTGGTCGACGCGCAGGCCGAGGAGGTAGCGGCCGACGGAGTTGCGGAGGTCTTCGATGATCTCCACGGTGGTGGGGTTCTCGCCGGCGTCGTAGAGCTCGCGGTAGAACGCGACGCGTTCGTCGACGAGGGAGGCGCTGATGTGGGGTTCGTCGAGGGCGGTGCCGAGTTCGCGGAGGCGGGCGGCGCGGGCTGAGGTCATGCGCGCGATCGACTTGCGGAGGGCGTAGGTCTCCAGGAGGACCCGGAGCTCGTATATCTCGCGGACCTGTTCCACGGTGAGGGTGCGCACCACCGCGCCCTTGTGCGGGTGGAAGGAGACCAGCCCTTCGGACTCGAGCTGCATAAGCGCGGTGCGGATGGGAATTCGGGATACACCGATGCGCTCGGCGAGTTCCTCCTGCCGCAGGTGCTCACCGGGGGCGAGTACGCCGGTGATGATGCACTCGCGGATGATGTCATATGCCATTTGACCGACGGTCTTGTAACCGCCGGATGCACGCCCGACTACATCGGCGAAGGTGAGCTCCACCGACGCGTTCGCCTTGCGCACGACCATCAGGGTTCCGCCCCTCTGGTTGAGGGCCTTGTCAGGGCCCGGATCGATGTACATGTTTGGATACAATCCAAGCACAAGTTGAGCGCGGTCCTGGCTTTAGGCCCCCCGGCTGTGATCCGTGATATACCGCGCCGGGGCCGCCGGTCCCCGCTCCTCGCCCTGGAGATCAAGGGATCGGCGGCCCGACATCTCATCGCAGGTAGGGGAGCACCTGCGTGCCGAGGAGTTCGATCTGCTGGAACCAGCGGGCGAACTTGAAGCGGAAGTCGAACACGAGGTGCTCGACCCCGAGCGCCTCGAACTTCTTGACCTCCTCGATCACGTCGGCGGGGCTGCCGACGATCAGCTGGCCTTCGAGGTCCTCCACCGTCTCGAACCGCCCGGACGGCGGCTTGACAGCGAACTTCGCCTTGTTGGCCCAGGTGAGGAGGCCGGGCACGTTGACGTCGCGGAGGGCTTCCTCGCGGGTGGCCTCGACGGAGGTCGGGGGGATGACGGCGACGGTGGGCATGGGTTTACCCGCGGCCTCGGAGAGCGTGCGCATGGTCTCGATGCGCTGCGCCATGGAGAGCAGGGAGATGCGGCCGGGCATCCAGCCGTCGGCGAACTCGACGGCCAGGCGGGCCGAGCGCGGGGTGGCTCCGCAGTACCAGAAGGGGGCGGGGCCGCCGACGGGTTTGGGCTCGATGGTGATGTCGCTGAAGCTGAAGTTCTCGTCTGAGTACTCGACGGCGTTCTCCAGCGCGACTTTGCGCAGGATGTGGGCGTTGGAGCGGACAAGGGAGACGCGGTCCTTGTCGCCCCAGCCGATGGCGTCGAACTCGTGCTGGTAGGTGCCGGCGCCGAAGCCGAGGATGACGCGCGGCCCGACGAGCTGCGTCATCGTGCCGATCTGGAGCGCGGTGGTGAGTGGGTGGCGGAAGGGGATGAGGGAGCCGGTGCCGAGCTGGATGCGCTCGGTGACGGCACCGATGGCGGTGAGGGTGGTGAGGGCGTCGTAGAACTCGCGGTTGGGTGCCTCCATCTCGCCGTGGGGCTCGAAGACGAGGTGGTCGCGGACCCACACGGAGTCGAAGCCCAGTTCCTCGGCGAGCTGGGAGCCGCGCAGGAGCTTGACCCGGTCGGCGTGTTCGCCGAAGTGTGGGAGGAGAAGTCCGAACTTCATGGTGCTTTATGCCTTCTTTCCGTGACCAGGCCGGCCGGTGACCTTTCCTTCGCTGTAGACCTCGACGCCCCGCACATACGTGCGGTCGATCCGGGCCGAGCAGGTGGTCCCGTCGTACGGCGTCCAGCCGATCTTGGACAGGACCCCGTCGTTGGTGATCGTCCACGGGGCGTCGGGGTCGGCGATGACGATGTCGGCGTCGCGGCCGGGCAGCAGGGCGCCCTTGTGCGGGAGGCCGAAGTCGCGCGCCGGGTGCTCGGCCGCCATCTCCACCACGCGCGACAGGCTGATGAGGCCCTTGGCCGCGGCGTCGAGGAGGAGGGGGTAGTAGTACTGAATGCCGGGTGTGCCGGTGTGGGAGCTCCACATCTTGGTCCAGCCGATCTCCTTCTCCTCCCGGGTGTGGGGGGCGTGATCGGAGGCGACGTGGTCGATGGTGCCGTCGTTCATGCCTTCCCAGACGGCCTGGCGTGCGTCGTCTGGCACCCAGTAGGACAGGGCGTAGGGGCCGAGCCGCTCGACGTGCTCCCATTGCGACAGGAACGGCATCCAGTGGTTGACCTCGCAGGTCACGTCGACGCCGCGGGCCTTGGCCCGCCGCACGGCCTCGATGGAGCGCCGGGTCTGCATGTGGGCGAGGTGGATGGGGCACTTGGAGGCCTCGGCGAGGCGCAGCACGACGTCGATGGCGGTGTCCCAGATGACGCCCTCCCGCTCGGCATATGCCTGGGCGTAGGCGGCGGGGGTGTTCTCGCCGCGCTCGAGGTAGGCGCCCTCGATGTAGTCCATCAGCCCCTGGTCGTGGGGGTGGATGATGAACCTTTTGCCGGTGGGGGCAATCGTGTCCATCATGCGCAGAAGGTCACCGTGGTCGTGCATGCCGGTGCCCGCCGGGTGGGGGTAGGTCCGCCCGGTGTCGACGACCATGTAGACCTTGAAGGCGCGGATGCCGGCCGCCGCCATCTTGACGACCTCGCCAGGAAGGGTGGCCGCCGGGTTGTGGTTCCAGTCGACGATGCAGGTCTCGGCATAGCGGCTGAAGACGTCGTCGAGCGTCTCCATGGTGGTGGTCGGCGGGTCGAGGTTCGGCATGCCGAAGATCGTGGTGACGCCTCCGGCGGCGGCCTGGAGTGAGGTGGTGTGGATGTCCTCTTTGTGGGTGAAACCTGGCTCACGGGTGTGGACGTGGACGTCCACCATGCCCGGAAGCACGAGCTTGCCCGTCGCGTCGACCACCTGGCCGCCGGTCTCGACCTCGCGGTCCACCAGGCCGACGATCTTGCCGTCGGACACGAGCACGTCGGCGTCGAGGGCCCCGGCGGGGGTCAGCGCGGTGCCGCCCGAGATGCGCAGATCAACCGGCATCGGGCGCCTCGATCCTGTGCTCACCTTCGGGGGTGGACACCACGATGTGGGCGGGGCCGAGGTGCCGGTCGAACCAGCCGACGATGCGCGGCGTCGTCTGCGTCCAATAGCGGTCGTAGGCGGCATAGTGGGTGGTGTGCCGCTGCATGAGGAGCTCCTTGGGACCGCGGGCGGCCTCGTAGATCTTCTCGGCGTGGTCGGTGGGGGTCGTGGCGTCGTCCTCGATGCCGATGACCAGCAGCGGGGTGCGCAGCTCGGCTGCGGCGGAGACCGGCGAGTAGGCCAGGATCTCCTCCACCGCGGGGGCGAACTCGATCGCGGTGGGGATGCGCCCGTCCACGTCGGCCTTGATGGTGGTGGCCCGCCGCTCGCCCGTCGGCACCATGATCTCCTCGCGGGGGTGCACGACCCGGCCCTTGCCGGTGAGCACCCGCTCCCTGCGGTCGGCGGCGACCGAGGCGAGGAAGTCCAGCCATTCGTATTCACTTCGCATCCGATGCAGCCAGTCGGTCCCGTCGGCGACGGGAAGCTGGCTGACGGCGGCGCGGACGCGGGGGTCGGCCGCGGCCAGCAGCACGGCGTTGCCGCCGCCGGTGCCACCGCTGCCGAAGACGCCGATGCCGTCGGGCACGACGTCGTCGCGGGTGGTCAGGTAGGTGACCGCGGAGCGCAGGTCCTGAAGCTGGCGAGCCGGGGACAGGACCGACCTGTCGCCCTCGGAGTCGCCGAAGCCTCGATAGTCAAACACCAGTACGGCGAAGCCCGCCGCCGTCAGCGCCTCGTGATAGCGGACATACAGCTTGGCGTCCTTCAGACCGAGCCATCCCGGCCCTTGGACCACCGCGCGGTAAGGCCCCGCCCCCTTGTCGGGGGTGCGCCAGAGCGCGCTGATGCGGTCGCCCTCGCTGAACCAGCTCACTTCCTCGGTTCGCATATGCCTTCCCGGACACGTCGTCGGGCCCCGATGGCCCAGGCGTCATAAGCGTGCGTCTTTGTATCCAATCTTGTCAATAACAAGTTCTATAGCGACCTCTTAGGGCTCTTGACCCAGGATTTGAGCGATGAATAATGTAGCCATCTCTTCTGAGGCGCATCCCCAGCACCGCCGAAGTGAGGGAGGATCAAAAGCGCATGGCGCACGGCCAAGCAACACCCGCCGAAACCACGTCCCCCACCACCGCAGGCTCCCCCATCATCCAGATCCGGGGTCTGTCGGTCCGCTACCACATCGCCAGGACAGGCGCCTGGCTCACCGCGCTCGAGGACATCGACCTCGACGTATACGAAGGTGAGTTCCTCACCGTGCTCGGCCCCAGCGGCTGCGGCAAAACCACCATGCTCAACTGCATCGCCGGCCTGGTGGCGCCCACCACCGGCACCGTCGTCGCCGACGGCAGCCCGATCACCGGCCCCGGCCCCGACAGGGCCGTCGTCTTCCAGGACTACGCGCTGCTCCCCTGGCGCACGGTCGAGGACAACGTGCGGTTCGGGCTGGAGATGCAGCCCCGGCTGAAGGACGGCGCACGCGAGCGGATCCAGGAGGCGATCCAGCTCGTCGGCCTGGCCGGCTTCGAGCAGTCCTATCCGCGCGAGTTGTCGGGCGGCATGCAGCAGCGGGTCGGACTGGCCCGCGCCCTGGTCGCCGACCCGCGCATCCTGCTGATGGACGAGCCCCTCGGCGCGGTCGACGCGCTCACCCGCGAGGTCATGCGGGCCGAGCTCGAACGCATCATCTCGGCCACAGGGAAGACCGTCGTGTTCATCACGCACGGCATCGACGAGGCCATCCTGCTCGGCGACCGGATCGCCGTCTTCAGCTCCCACCCCGGCTCCATCAAGGAGATCGTGAAGGTGGATCTGCCCCGCCCCCGCTCCGGCCAGGTGAAGGCCGAGAGCTATGACGACCTGCGGCGCCACCTGTGGGAGGCGCTGGAAGGCGATGCGAAGGCCGCGGCCCGGGGCGACTCGTGAAACTCGTCAAACGCTACCGGACCCCGCTCATCGCCGTCGCCGACCTGGTGGTGTTCGTACTGGTGTGGCACGTCGCGGTGGTCAACCTGGAGCTCGTCAACCGGCTCTTCTTCCCCTCCCCCGGCGACGTGCTCGCCGCGCTCGGCGACCTGATCGCGGGCGGCGTGCTCGCCACGCAGCTGGCCACGAGCGCGACGAGCTGGGCCGTCGGCTATGTGCTCGGCGCGGCGGCCGGCGTGCTGACCGGCCTGATCGCGGGGAGCGTCAACGCGGTCAACCGGCTCGTGATGCCGCTGCTGTGGTCGCTCTGGGCGACCCCGCTCATCGCGCTCCAGCCGACGCTCACCGCGTGGCTCGACTACGGCTCGGGCCCCATCATCGTGCTGGTCTTCCTGAGCACCATGATCCCAGTCGCGCTCAACACGGCGACCGGCGCCCTCAGCGTGAAGAAGTCGCTGCTGCGGGCCGGGCAGGTGTTCGGCTGCAGCCAGGTACAGCTCTATCTCAAGGTGCGCCTTCCCTGGGTCGTGCCGTACATGCTCGGCGGGTTCAGGCTCGCCGTGCCGACCAGCATGATCGGTCTGCTGGTCGGGGAAATGGTCGGATCGCCGACCGGTCTCGGGTCGATCATCGTCAACGCGACGTCGCGTTTCCGCACAGGTGAGGCGTTCGCCGCCATCGCGGTCTATGTGGTGCTGTCGGTTGCTCTGGTGAAGATCCTCGATACGGCGGAACGGCGTGTGGGCAGATGGAGGACCGGTTGACTTCTTCCCCGCCTAATGGCGGGAAATCCAGCGGTCACCCGCTGGGCTTCCTGCTTCACCGACGACCGCCCCGTCCGGGAGGACTCCCGTTGAGGTCTCACACCGTCTCCACAGGCGGACACCGCCAGCCCGGCGGCCAGGATGTTGCGCGCCGCGTTCACGTCGCGGTCGTGCACGGCGCCGCAGCCGCACGCCCACTCCCGGACGTTCAGCGGCATCCCCGCAGCGACCGTGCCGCAGGCCCCGCACAGCTTCGAGCTGGGGAACCAGCGGTCGACCACGACGAGTTCACGCCCGTACCAGGCGCACTTGTACTCCAGCATGGAGCGCAGCTCCGTCCAGGCCGCGTCGGAGACGGCGCGTGCGAGCCTGCCGTTCCTCAGCAGGTTGCGGACGGTGAGGTCCTCGATCACGACCGTTTGGTTCTCACGGACGAGACGAGTCGACAGCTTGTGCAGGAAGTCGCGGCGCCGGTCGGCGATCCGCGCGTGGATGCGGGCGACCTTCACCCGGGCCTTGGCCCGGTTCGCCGAGCCCTGCGCCTTCCGCGACAGCTCCCGCTGCGCCTTGGCGAGGCGGGCGCGGTCGCGGCGCTCGTGCCGGGGGTTGGCGATCTTCTCCCCCGTGGACAGGGTCACCAGGGAGGTGATCCCGGCGTCCAGGCCGACCGCCCCGCCGGTGCCGGGGGCCGGGGCAACGGTGTCCTCGCACAGCAGCGACACGAACCAGCGCCCGGCACTGTCGCGGGACACGGTCACCGTCGTCGGCTCCGCACCCTGCGGGAGGGGACGCGACCAGCGGATGTCCAGGGGCCCGGCCGTCTTGGCCAGGGTCAGCCGCCCGTCGCGCCAGGTGAAGGCGCTGCGGGTGTACTCGGCCGACGCCCGGGACCTCTTCCGGCTCTTGTACCGGGGGTACTTCGCCCGCTTGGCGAAGAAGTTCCCGAACGCCGTCTGGAGATGCCGCAGCGCCTGCTGGAGCGGGACGGAGGACACCTCCGCCAGGAAGGCGAGCTCCTCGGTCTTCTTCCATTTCGTCAGCGCGGCGGAGGACTACACGTAGGAGATGCGGCGCCGCTCGCCGCACCAGGCCCGGGTGCGCTCCTCCAGCGCCTTGTTGTAAACGAGGCGGACGCAGCCGAACGTGCGCGACAGCTCGGCCGCCTGCTCGTCCGTGGGGTAGAAGCGGTACTTGAACGCCCGCTTGACCTGCCGCGTCACGCCTCAGACTCTATCGGCTCCGGTGTGAGTGGCGGGTGTCGTCCGGTGGCTGCGGACGCTGGATCGCCCTGGCGGCGATCCAGCTTTTCCTGCCCTGCTCCGCAGGAGCTTCGTTTCCTTCCCGCTCTGAAGGTCGGGGTATCCACGAAGGGGACCGGATGACCAGCGCGACTCTGGCCACCAGGAGGCCGCGGACGTCGCCCGGCGGGGCGAAGAAGTCCAAGGAGCTCAAGTGGAAGCTTGCGGTGGCGGCCGAGGTCGCTCTGCTGTTCGGGCTGTGGGAGCTCGCGGTCAGCGTGTTCAAGCTGGCCAACCCCGTGTTCGTGCCGCCGCCGAGCGCGATCTGGAACTCGTTCACCGAGATGGTGGCGGACGGTTCCCTGGGCGGTCATGCGTGGTTCAGCACGCAGAACGCGCTGATCGGGTTCGTGCTCGCCGTGGTGATCGGGGTGGGCAGCGGGCTCGCGCTCGGTTCGTCGCGGTGGGTGAGCGACATCGCGGGGCCGCCGTTCTGGACCGCGTATTCGATGCCGCGAATCGCGTTCCAGCCGCTGCTGGTGCTCTGGATGGGGTTCGGCGAGGGGCCCAAAATCCTGATCATCTTCCTGATGGCGGTCTTCCCCGTCGCGATCAACACGATGGACGGCATTCGCGGCGTGGATCCCTCCCTGGTGAAGGCGGCCAGGGTGTTCGGCGCGAGCCGTACGGCGATTTTCTTCAAGGTCCAGTTGTGGGCCGCGCTTCCGCTGATTCTGACGGGTGTGCGCATGGGCGTCGCCCGCGCCATGGTCGGAATCGTCATCGGTGAGTTCATCGGCGGCAGCGAAGGGCTCGGTTATCTCATCTTCCGGCGGTCGGCCGACTTCGACCTGGCGTCGTCGCTCGCGATCACGCTGATGCTCGTCGTCATCGCCAATCTGCTGATGGCGCTGGTGAGCCTGGTCCGCAGGCTCATCGCGCCCTGGTATTCCGAGGGCGTCACACCGGAGTGACCGGGGAAACCTCGCAATCTGCACAACCCCAAGGAGTGCCTCATGAGGCGTTTCGCAGCCTTTCTCGCCGCGGTCACCGTCGTCGTCGCCGGATGCGGATCGGGAACCGAGGACGAACCCACGGCCGCCAAACCGGCGGCGACCGGCCCCATCGGGCCGCCTGAGAAGACAACCGTCAAAATCGGCATGCGCCTGCCGAACCTCGACACCAACGCGCCCATCGAGATCGCGATCGACAAAGGCTTCTACAAAGAGGAGGGCCTGACCGTCGAGCGGGTCGAGGTGCAGTCGATCCGCGAGGGCATCGTCGGCGGCAGCCTGGACTTCGGCGCGGAGGCCGCACCGGACGTGGTGGCCGCCGCGGCGGCCGGCGCCGGGCTGAAGATCGTGGCCGGATATCGCAACCGCGAGCCGTTCGTGGTCGCGGTGCAGTCGGACATCAAATCGCCGCAGGACCTCGCCGGCAAACCCATCCTGCTCGGCGCGAACCCCGGCACCATCGAATACGACGTCCGCATGCAGCTGCTGAAGGACGCCGGCTTCGATCTCACCGGTGTCGCGTTCAAGGCGGTCAACCTGCCCGGTGGATCCAATGCCTGGGTCGAGCAGTTCAAGCAGAACAAGCTGGCGATGACGGTCATCTTCCCGAGACACAAGAAACTCGTCGAGGAGGCCGGCGGCCGATTCGTGCTGGACGTCATGAAGGAATGGCCGAACGACGCCCTTACCGCGACCCAGACCTTCGTCGACCAGAATCCCAACACGACCGCCCGCTTTATCAGGGCCACCATTAAAGGCATGAAGATCTTCAAGGATCCCGCACAGCAGAAATACGTGCAGGACATGATGAAGGCCAAGGGCTTCATGGTGACGCCCCTTGAGGCCGACCCCGCGGTCTACGCCAACGGGCCGCACCTCTACGACGACGACGGCGGTCTCGTCCCCAAGATGTTCGACGAGCTTCTCGGCGTGCTGAAGATGCCGCCGGCGAAGTTCGACAGCTTCACCTCGCTCGACCAGCTCTATCGGGCACAAGACGCCCTCGGCATCGCGCGGCGCCCATGATGAAAACGAGGCTCACCATGAGAGCCGCGCGGTTGCCCGAGGCGGGCGGTCCCGACCTGCTCCGTGTGGAGCAGGTCGGGACACCGGCCCCCGGCCCCGGCGAGGTGCTGATCGAGGTGCACGCCGTCGGGGTCAACCAGCTCGAACGTCAGGTGATGGCGGGCGCGCCCCTCGGGCGCCCCGTCCTGGTCCCCCGCACCGTCGGCCTGGACCCGACCGGCGTCATCGCCGCCGTCGGCCTGGGTGTGGCAGAAGAGCGGGTGGGCGAACGGGTGGCGGTCAAACCCAACGTGCCCTGCGGGACCTGCGATTTCTGTACGGCGGGGCACGAGGCCGACTGTTCCTCGCAATATGTGTCGGGCATCCACAGTGACGGCGGCGCCGCGGACTATGTGGTCGTGCCGGAGCGGGTGGCGTTTCCCATCGCGAGCTCCGTGGGCTACGCCGAGGCGGCTGCCGCCGTACACAGTGTGCCGATCGCGCTGCACATGATCCGCAGAGCGTATGGCCCGGCCGGGTTCGCCCCCGGCACCACCGTGCTGGTCACCGGGGCCACCGGCGCCCTCGGTGTGGCATGTGTGCAAGTGTGTGCCGCGCTCGGCGCACGGGTCGTCGCCGGTGTGCTCAAAGGCGAGCCCACCGGGGACCTCCCGTCGCTGGGCGCGGCCGAGGTGGTCGAATATCCGATCGACGGTTCAGCGGAGCTGGAGTCCGCCGTGCGGGACATCGCCCCCCGCGGTGTGCCGCTCGCGCTGGACGCCACCGGCAGCGGCGCCCTCATCGGCGCGGCGCTGCGGCTGACGTCGTGGGCCGGCCACACCGTTGTGGCCGCCGCCCTGCCCGAGTCGGCGTTCACGGTGGACACGCGCAACTTCTACACCAGGCGGGTCACCCTGCACGGATGCGCGGCAGCCGACTTCACCGACGTGCGCGACGGGCTGGGCCTGGTGGCGGACGGGCGGGTGAGTCCCGTGGTGGCGACGCGGATGGCGCTGGAGGACATCCGGGAGGCGTTCGAGATGACCAAGCGGCGGGACCACCTGGGCAAGGTGGTGCTGTCGATCCGGTGACGGAGGCGATCTGGGGTCTGCCCTCTCGTGGGGAGGGGGCGGACCCCGGGGCTTTTCGTTTTCGTTATTCAGACGTCGGGGAGCTGGGTGAGGGAGACAACCGGTTTCGGCAGGATGTGGGTCATACCGAAGGTACTGTTGGACTCCAGGGCGAAGGTGAGCTCATAGACCGTGGGGCTGAAAAGCCCGAGCCCCGGCTCAGGTGCGGCGTGCGCGGCGGGGGCGAGCAGGCCGCTCACCGCGGCGCTCAGGAGCAGGGTGGTGGCGATCCGTCGCGGAGTGGTCATGGGGTATCCGCCTTTCACGAGGGGGATCACTAGCGTGCTCGAATTTAACGTGAGGTGACTGGACATCCACTTAGGGTGATGTCGAGCCGGGGGTTCGCGAGGTGTGGTGCGTCCACATAGGGAAAGGGCCGGTCCGGTCCCGGGTGAGGCAGCACCGCCCGCCGGGACCGGACCGGCCCCTCCGACCCCCCACAGCGGGGAAGGCCGGCTGTCAGTGCCCGACGAGCGGGAGCCCGTGGGTGGAGATGGGCAGCCCGTGACCGCCCGCGCCGCCGACCAGGCCGCCGACGAGCGGCAGGCCGTTCACGAGGTGCAGCGGGTCGGGGGCGACGGCCATGGCGGCAGGGGCGGACAGACCGCCGATCGCGGCGGTCAGGGCGAGGGCGGCGGCGACACGGCGTGCAGTGCGCATAGTTGGCTACCTTTCGAAAGTGACCAATGTCGCCAACGAGGATAACTTTATGTGACTGGCAAATTACCTAGAGTGTCGAGTTCTTGGAAGTAGTCCGCCACGACGCGGGTGTGCAGGGGGAAGGCCAGCTCCCGGGGGCCGGTGATCACAAGCCACTCCGACGTCTCGGCGGTGGCGGCGACGGGCGGCAGGTCCGGTGCGGCCAGGCGCGGGCCGCGGGCGAAGACGAGCACGGTGCCGTCGGGGGCGCTGTGCACGTCGAGGAGCCGCACGGCGGCGGGGTCCACGGCGACACCGGTCTCCTCGCGGAGCTCCCGGGCCGCCGCCTGCTGCCACGACTCCCCCATGTCGATGAAGCCACCCGGCAGGGCGAGCTCACCCCGGCGCGGTTCGACGTCGCGGCGCACCACGAGGAGGCCGTCGTCCACCGGGAGCACCATCACGGCGACGGGTAGCGGGTTGAGGTAGCCGGTCTGCCCGCATCCGCCGCAGGTGCGGGGCCAGGCCGAGCCGGCGGCATATGCCGTACCGCAGTAGGAGCAGTGGGAGTTCTTGATCGCCATGCCCGCGAGACTAGGCGGACGCGGCGGCGACCACCAGCGGAGCGGCCGGGGCGAAGGGGCCGTTTCCCTGGGGCGGCCCGCACCGACGCCCGGCCGCCCCAGGGGAACGGCCGGACACCGGGTGCTCGTTCCCCCCCGCTATGGAGGGGTGAGGCCCGCGCCGGCGTTGAGGTTCACACCGAGTGGGGTGGTGAACCTGACACCGCCGCCGTCGCCGAGCAGCTGCTGGCCACCGCCTCCTCCCTCGCCGAGCAGACCGCCGACGAGGGTGCCGAGTGGATCGGGGTTGGCCATGGCGGGTGAGGCGGCCAGGACACTCACCGTTGTGGCGAGTAACAGCGCGGCGGCGACATGTCGGGCACTTGGCATGATTCCGCCTTTCAAGGTGATCACCGTAGTAACTCACAGTAATGACGTGACGGCTAAGGAATCACTTAGAAGCGGGACAGGGGGGCGCCGCATCACCTTCGGCTCCTGCCGTACGGCTTGATCAGTCGTCCACCGCGGCGGACCGCGTTTCGGCGTCGTCCCTGGCCGTGCTCGCCGGAGCCGCGGCCTTCGGTTTGCCCGCGCCCACCAGGTTGCCCAGCAGGCCGCCCACGGCCACAAAGGGATCGGCGCCCCTTGTCGTGGCACCCGCGCCACCGAGCAGGCCCGAGACCGAGCCGGCGCCGGAGGCCGGGGTGTCGGCCCTCGCCGGACCGGGGCCCGCCGCCACGGCGGGAGAAGCGGCGAGCCCGCCGGCCGCGGCGGCCAGCACAAGGGCAGCGAGACGGTGTGCGATGCGCATGAGTGCCTACCTTTCACGTGATCGTTGGTGAACCGGAGTAAGTCGCGAACGGTTGCGACGGCATGCAAGAAGACGCGAGGCCCTCACGGCCGGCGGACATCGCGGGTGCGATGCCGCCGGATGGGCCGTGAGTCACTCGGATTACCTGAAGAACTTGGCCCTGACCTCGGGAGCGGAGAGGGCTGCGTCCACGGCGGGCGAGGACGGGAAGAGCTTCGCGTTGAGATCCGTGCCGAACGGCCCTCCGACCAAGGCACCGAAGTCGGCGAGGTGAGCGACTGACGGAGGAACGGGGTCGGAGCCGGCCGCCGCGGCGGCGACGGCAGTGGTCAGACCGCTCAGCGCGGCGACCAGCGCCAGAGTGGTCGCGATACGGCTGGTGGTGCGCATGCTCGGCCTGCCCTTCTTCGGCGGTAGTTGCCACTGAAAATAACTTTCCGTGACTGAACCAACACCTAGAGATTGCGAAGTCGGTCGAGCTTGACCGGCTAACACCGTTAGCCTACGGTTGTGGCTAACAGCGTTAGCTCAACGGAGGTTCTCACGTTCGTGTCCACTGCGGCCAAGGTCACGGGCGGCATCGCGGCTCTGCTCGTCGCCGTCCCCGCGCTCCTCTACGCCTGGACGCTGCTCCGCCCCCACGAGATCCACACCCGCGTCGACATCGACGCCCCGCCGAGCCGGGTGTGGGAGGTCCTGACCGACTTCGCGGCCTACCCCGAGTGGAATCCGTTCATCGAGCGCGCGGAGGGCCGGGCCGAGGCCGGCGCCCGGCTGTCCAACCACCTGCGCGTCAACGGCGAGATCATGGTCTTCGGCCCGACCGTCCTGGCCGCCTCCCCCGGGCGCGAGCTGCGCTGGCTCGGGCGGTTCGTGATGCCCGGCGTCGTCGAGGGCGAGCACACCTTCACGATCGAGGACCTCGGCGGCGGACGCAGCCGCCTCGTCCAGCACGAGAAGTTCACCGGCGCGCTCGTGCCGTTCGCCGGGAGCACACTCGACGTGGTGGACGAGTTCAACGCGATGAACGCGGCGTTGAAGGCCCGCGCTGAGACAATGGTCCGGTGAGCGCTCGCCCGGAACCCCGCCCGTTGTCACCCCGCGCGTCCGAGATCGTGGCGGCAGCCCGCGAGCTCCTTGAGGAGCAGGGGCGTGACGCGCTCACCATGCGTGCCCTGGCCGAGCGGCTCGGCATCCGCGCCCCCTCGCTCTACAAGCACCTGCCCGACAAGGCGGCGGTCGAGGTCGCGCTGATCGAGCGCGGCTTCGTCGAGCTCGGCGACGCCCTCCACGCCGCCGTGGCCGACAGCGCCCCATCGCACGTGGTCGCCAACCTGCTCGCGACCTACCGCAAACACGCCCTCGCCAACCCAGGCCTCTACCGCCTGGCCACCTCAGGCGCCCTCCCCCGCCAGCGACTCGCCCCCGGCCTCGACGAGTGGGCCGGCACCCCGTTCTACCTCGCCGTCGGCGAGCCCCACCTGGCCCAGGCCCTCTTCTCCTTCGCCCACGGCATGGTCATCCTTGAGCTCGACAGCCGCTACCCCGACGGCTCCGACCTCGACCGCACCTGGGCCGAAGGAGCCCGCGCCTTCTCCTCCCTGTCCCCTTGAGAGACGGCTCTGTCCCCTTGAGAGACGGCTCTGTCCCCTTGAGGTACGGTCTGTCGCCTTGAGTACGGCGAAGCCCCGGACACGCTCAGCCGGGGATTTGGTCGAGCCGCCACAGGCTTCTGAGTCCGGTGCCGCTACGTCAGCGAGCTTACGGAGGCCCGGACGAGCTTGGCAGTAGTGCCAGGTCTACCTTCGAATCTCGCCTCAGCGCCCATGTGCGCCGACGGGTGCATCGTCCTTAATGGCGGGGTGCAGCAAACAGAGCTTTCTCATACTCGCAAGCCCCGCCCCGTCACCCTCCCGGGACCATGGGTGGAGGGGGTCGGCCTCGTTCTCGGGCCGCTGCTGCTTGTGGCGGGCGTGCTGGCACGGCTTGGACAGGACGACTTCTTCACCGGCCAGCTGGCCGCCTACGCCGCGCAGCCGGGTCGAATGACCCTCTCCTACAGCCTCTTCGCCGCGGGAAACGTGCTGCTCTGGCCGGCGGTGATCTGTCTGGCCCGCCGGATCGGCGACTCCGCTCCCGGATGGGCCAGGTGGGGCGTCGCTCTCGTGCTCGCCGGCCTGTTCGGCCGCGTCTTTCACGCCGGGGTGAGCCATCTCGCCTTTCAGATGGTAGACGCCCTTGGACTGGAGGCGGCGCAGCGGGCCGTGGCCTCCAGCTATGGCGCCTTCCACGTCTTCAAGGCCGTGAACATCCTCATCATGACCGGGTGGATCGTGCTGGCCGTCGCCGCGTTCCGGGCCAAGGCCCTTGGCACGGGGGCGATCGGCGCCGCACGCTGCGTCGCGCTTGCTCTCGCGCACGCGCTGCCGATCGGCGTGCTCAAAGGCAGCAGCGATGCCCTCGCCTGGGCTGCCTTACTCGGCCTGACCGTCGCCCTGGTCCCCCTCGGTGTCACTGTGCTGAGGCAGGCCCCGGCCCCCAAACCTTGGCTCGTCGCTCTTGTGCTGGTGCTGATCCCCATCGCCTTCGTCGCCGGTGTCGCCGGCTGACAGTGAGCGCGGTCCTCGACCCAACGGGCCGGGGTTCGGGTCACGGAGGGTTCGACGGGCGGAGCACGCGGGCGGTGCCGGCGATCAAGGCGGTGGCCAGGATCCAGCCGGAGGCGATCAGGGACCAGGCCAGCCATTGGGTGCCGGCCGCGGGTTCCCAGGCGGCCCGCTGTTCGAACAGGCTGACCGGGACCAACAGGTCCAGTGTGTAGACGAACGACGAGAAGGTCCGTTTCTCGTCGGGGTCGATCTGGGTGGGCGGATGGATGCCGAACACGACGGTGCCGATGGTCAGCAGCACTCCCGCCCAAACCGCGGCTTGCCAGGGGCGATAGCCATACCCCACGACCGCGTCGAGCATCCGGCCCCATCCGCGTCCCGTCGGGCGCAGGGTGGCGCGGTGTTCGCGCTGTTTGGCCAGCATGACGCGGCGGGCGTCGGGTTCGTGGCCGATGCGGCGATACCAGGCGGCGAGTTGCTCGTAGGGGTGGGGGCGGTAGCCGCCCGGGTCCCGGCACACCCAGTCGAGGCGTTCGGCGACGGTCCAGGTGCCGCGGAGGGATTCGTAGTTCGTGCCGTTGAGGTGGACCCTGTCCGGATAGCTGGACGGGTTGTCGAAAAGCACACCGACGCGGGAGTAGGCGAGGTTGACCTCGCCTTTGATTGACTTGGGCATCATGATCAGCTCGTCGACCTGCATGTGGCTGAGGTGCAGGGACCGGGTGGGTGCGCTGAGTTCGGCCCGGTCGAAGGAGAGCACACCGCCGATGCGGGCGCCGCGCAGCCGGATGCCGCCCTCGGCCTTGAAGTTCGCGCTGAACTCGGCGGTCTTGGCCTCCAGGAAGTCGCCGAACAAGGCGAGGTCGCCCGCGGCCCGCAGCTCGGCCCCTTGCAGATAGAGGCCACCGTTCAAGGTGGCGCCGATCAGGCGCAGCCCGCCCTCGGTGCGCAGTCCGCGCATGAACGCGCCGCCGTCGACGGTCAGGCCGCCCGCCCATAACGCCCAGGGCTGCTGACCCAGGAAACGTTCCTTCAGGTCCTCCTCCGTGTAGGGGTGGCCCATGTCCTCGAAGGCGCTTTCTGTGGCTCGCTTGTGCGGCGGCGGAGAGGAGACGAACGCCCGGGACAGGCGGAGCTGGCCGGTGATGTGGGCGTTGTCGAGGCGGAGACCGGTGCGCACGGTGGAGCCGTCCAGCTCGAACACACCGTCGATCTTGGAACGGGCGGCGCGGATGCGGTGAATGTCGCAGCCGCGGAACCGCAGTCCCTGGGTCGAGGCGTCGGTGAGGTGCACCACACCCGGGAGGTAGCAGTTGAGCAGATGTAGTTTGTCGCGCACCTCCGCGTCGGAGAGCAGCAGGTCACCGATGATGTGCGCGCCGGCCAGGCGCACCCCGGGGATCTTCCCCGGATCGGGTTCCCGTGCGCCGGTCAGCAGCGCCGCGATCACCTCGGCCCTGACCTGCCGCTCGGAACCCCACTCGGCCCCGTTCGCCGCGCGGTTGCCCTCGGCGTCGGAAGATCGCAGGTCGATCCAGGCGCCTGAGGGATACGCGTTCCAGACTTGCCGCTCAGCCGGTGTCATCCCCCGAAATGGCCGCGATCTTCGCACACCTGGACTTTACTCGCGGCGCTCCCGGCGTGGGGAGGCTTGCAGAAAGGCTTCTGGCGCGCGTGGGCGGGTGCCCGTCGAGATCATCATGGGAGTGAAAGTTGTGTGTCACCCGGTGTTCGGCACTTGGGCGAGGTCGGCGACAATGACCGGCATGCATCAGGAGGTTGCCCCAGGATTCGACTTTCACATCGACCACGAGGCCTCCATCGGCATCCCTCCGGCTAAACCGTCCGGAGAAGCGCAACGCCATGAGTGCCAGCATGTGGCATGACCTTCCGGGAATCCTCCGCATCCTCGCGGACAACCCCGCTGTGCGGGTGCTTGTCCTCACCGGCGCAGGGGGCACGTTCTGCTCGGGCGCCGACATCTCCGAGATCGCGAAACTAGGCGACGGCGGCGACAGCACCGGTGCCACCGTCGCCGCCGAGCGTGCGCTCCGGGAGTTCCCCAAGCCGGTCATCGCCATGATCGAGGGGTTCTGCGTGGGCGGCGGGTGCCAGCTTGCCCTCGCCTGCGATCTGCGCATCGCCACCGACAACGCCCGATTCGGCATTACCCCCGCCAAACTCGGTCTCGTCTACCCGTTGTCCTCCACCCACCGCCTTGTCGAGCAGATCGGCCCCTCGGCCGCCAAGCTCCTGCTTTTCTCCGCCGAGCTCGTCGACGCCTCCTGGGCGCTGCGGGTCGGGCTCGTCGACGAGATCACCGCCCCTGAGGAGCTCGCCGGCCGAGTCCACGGCCTGGCCCGTACGATGGCCACCCGCTCCCAGCTCACCCTGTCCGCGTCCAAGGAGATCGTCGACGGCCGGGCCGACGAGGACGCGTTCCGGGCCTGGCAGAAGCTGTCGGAGGACAGCGGCGAACTGGCCGAGGGTGTGTCGGCCTTCCTGGCCCGCCGTTCGCCGGCCTTCGCGTGGACACCTCACCTCTGACATAGCGGAGATTGCCTGGGCTGTACGGCATCAGCCCGGCAGGCCGTCTTTACAGCGGAAAGTTGCTCGTCACTTGGTAGATCCATGTGACTCTTTCGTGCCACTCTGAAAGGGAAGGGGATGATGTGACGTGTCGGAGACATCGCCGTTCTACCTGCAGGGTTTCCTCGCCCCGGTGGCCGATGAAGTCGACTATTACGATCTGCCGGTGACGGGTGCTCTGCCGTACGAACTCAACGGCTGCTACGCGCGCAACGGCCCGAATCCGCTCCCTGGGGACGACCCGGGCAACTGGTTCCTGGGCGCTGGCATGGTGCACGGCGTGCGGCTTCGCGCGGGCAAGGCCGAGTGGTACCGAAACCGGTGGGTCAGGACAAATTCCTTTGTCGAGGACGCGCCGTATATCCGTGCCGACTACTCCATCGACCTCACCGCCGTGCCCGCCAACACCAATGTCGTGGCCTGCCACGGCAAGGCGTTCGCGCTGGTGGAGGCGGGTGTGCCATACGAGATGACGTTCGGCCTGGACACGGTCGGGCCGTTCGACTTCGGCGGCAGGCTGAAGACGGCGATGACGGCCCACCCGAAGCACGATCCGGTGACGGAGGAGATGCACTTCTTCGGATATGGGTTTAGGCCGCCCTATCTGACCTACTACCGGCTGTCGCCCGAGGGCGAGCTGGTGGAAAGCCGGGAGATCGAGGTGATCGGCCCGACGATGATGCACGATTTCGCGATCAGTTCCGGTCATGTCGTCTGGATGGATCTGCCGGTCGTGTTCGACGTGATGACCCTCTCGCGGACCGGCATGCCATACCGCTGGGACGACGCCTACGGCGCACGGCTCGGCGTGATGCCGATGACCGAGGACGCCAAGGTGACCTGGCACGACATCGATCCGTGCTACATCTTCCACACCGCCAACGCCTACGAGGACGACTCGGGGCGGGTGGTGCTCAACGCCATCCGTTACCGTCCGGACGCCTTCAAGTCGGTCTGGACGGAGATCGAGGGACAATACGATCCGGCGGCCTCGGCGGCGATCCTCGGCCGGGCACACCTCCACCGCTTTGTGATCGATCCGGCGAACGGGGTGAGCGAGGAGCAACTCGACGATCTCGATATCGAGTTCCCGACCTGGAACATCGATCGCACGGGGGACGACAACCGCTACCTGTACGCGGTGTCGGTCGACGGGATCGTGAAATACGACCACAGGAACGATTCGACCGAGTTCTACAAGGTCGGCAGGGACCAGTTGCCGGGCGAGGCGGTCTTCGTCCCGTCCCGCCACAGCCGCGGTGAGGACGAGGGCTGGCTGATCTCCCTGGTGAGCGGGGCCGAGGACACACCCTCCGAGTTGCTGGTTCTCGACGCGAGAGACCTCACCTTCGTGGCGTCCGTGCAGCTCCCGTGCCGCGTCCCGGAGGGGCTTCACGGCTCCTGGCTGCCCTATGACGAGGAGCAGGAGGCGGCCTGACCCGGCCGCCTCCGGGCTCCGCTCAGGCCGCCTCCGGGCCTGCTCAGGGCCCTCTCCGGGCTCCGCTCAGGCTCCCTCCAGGCTTCGTTCAGGCCTTGACGACCGCGTTCTTGCCGATCACCACGATGCCGCCCTCGGTGACGGTGAAGCGGCGCCGGTCGTCGTCGAGGTCGTAGCCGATTCGTGCGCCGTCGGGGATCACGACGTTCTTGTCGACGATGGCCCGCCGCACCCGCGCACCCCTGCCGACCTTGACGCCGTCCATGATGACCGAGTCCTCCACCAGCGACCGCGAGTGCAGGATCGTCCGCGGCGAGATGATCGAGCGTGCGGCGGTGGCCCCGGAGACGATCACCCCCGGGGAGACCAGCGACTCCAGGGCGTGGCCGACCCGGTCGCCCTCGTTGTGCACGAACTTCGCGGGCGGCAGGGGATCGTGCCCCGTGTAGATCGGCCACTGCTCGTTGTACAGGTTAAAGATGGGATGCACGGAGATGAGATCCATGTGCGCCTCGTAGAAGGCGTCGAGGGTCCCGACATCCCGCCAATAGCCTCGGTCGCGCTCGGTCGAGCCGGGGACGATGTTGTGCGCGAAATCGTAGACCTCCGCGCGTCCCGCCTTCACCAGCATCGGGATGATGTTGCCGCCCAAGTCGTGCTTGCTCGACGGGTCCAGCGCGTCCTCCCGCACCGCGTCGATCATCGCCTGGGTGCGGAAGACGTAGTTCCCCATCGACGCATACACCTGATCCGGCGCGTCGAGCAGGCCGACCGCGTCGCGGGGCTTCTCGCGGAACGCGCTGATCCGCCGCCCGCTCGCATCCGTCTCGATCACCCCGAACTGGTCGGCCAGCGACAAGGGCTGCCGGATCGCCGCGACGGTCACATCGCATCCCGAATCCACATGCTGCTGGACCATCTGCCGGGGGTCCATCCGGTAGATGTGGTCCGCGCCGAAGACGATCACGTGTTCGGGCATCTCATCGTGGATCAGGTTGAAGTTCTGGAACAGCGCGTCTGCCGAACCGGCGAACCAGTGCGGCCCGAGCCGCTGCTGCGCGGGCACCGGGGTCACATAGTTGCCGAGCATCGCCGAGAGCCGCCACGTGCGTGAGACGTGCCGGTCCAGGCTGTGGCTCTTGTACTGCGTGAGCACCACGATCTTGAGGAAGCCGCCGTTGGCCAGATTGGACAGAACAAAGTCCACCAATCTATACATCCCCCCGAACGGAACCGCAGGTTTCGCGCGGTCCGCGGTCAGGGGCATCAGCCTTTTACCCTCGCCGCCGGCGAGCACGATCGCGAGCACTCTCGGGGTTGTCATAGGAGAGGACGTTACCCCTCTAACCCCCTAAAAACACCCCGGCCGAAACCACCATGAATCATGCGTCTGGCGTTAGGGTCGTTCCGTGCGAGTCGATCTCCTCACCCGTGAGTATCCGCCCGAGGTGTACGGCGGAGCCGGCGTCCACGTCGAATACCTCGCCAGGCAACTGCGCGGGCTGGCCGACGTGCGGGTCCGCTGCTTCGGCGAGCCCCGCCCCGAGCCCGGCGTCAGCGCCCACCGCGTGCCCGCCGACCTCGGCGCGGCGAACGCCGCCCTCCAGGTGCTCGGGGTCGACCTGTCGATGGCCGCCGCGTGTGAGGGGGCCTCCGTGGTGCACAGCCACACGTGGTACGCCAACTTTGCCGGACATATCGCAAAATTGCTGTATGGCGTGCCTCATGTGGTGACCACTCATAGCTTGGAGCCACTCCGGCCTTGGAAGGCCGAGCAGCTCGGCGGAGGGTACGCCCTGTCGTCGTGGGCCGAGCGCACCGCTCTGGCGTCCGCGGACGCGGTTGTAGCGGTTTCCGCGGGGATGCGGAGAGATGTGCTCACGGCTTATCCCGAAATATCACCGGAAAAGGTCTCGGTGATTCACAACGGCATCGACACCGACGAGTACACCCCCGACCTGGGCGACCACTTCCTCACGAAGCACGGCATCGACCCGGCGGTGCCGTACGTCGTATTCGTGGGCCGGATCACCCGGCAGAAGGGACTTGTGCACCTGCTCCACGCCGCACGTTCCTTCCCCCGCGACACCCAGCTCGTGCTCTGCGCCGGCGCGCCCGACACTCCCGAACTCGCAGCCGAGGTGACCGCCCTGGTCGAGGAACTCGGCGCGTCCCGCCCCGGCATCGTGTGGATCAGGGAGATGCTGCCGCGGCCCGAGGTGATCCAGATCCTCAGCCGCGCCGCCGTCTTCGTGTGCCCCTCGGTCTACGAGCCCATGGGCATCGTCAACCTGGAAGCCATGGCCTGCGCCACCGCCGTGGTCGCCACCGCCACCGGCGGCATCCCCGAGGTCGTCGACGACGGCGTGACCGGCCTCCTCGTCCCCATCGCCCAGTCCCCCGACGGCACCCCCCACGACCCCGCCCGCTTCGCCGCCGACCTCGCCGCCCGCGTCAACACTCTGCTGGGCGACCCCTCACGGGCCGCCGCGATGGGGGCGGCGGGCCGGGCCCGCGCGGAGGAACACTTCTCGTGGGCCCGAGTCGCGGAGCGCACCCATGAGCTGTACGAACGGCTCGTCTGACTCGTTCACCCAGATCGCAGCGGCCCCAGGCGCTTCAGCCGTCAGAGACCCTTGATCTTCATGGCGAGCTTGGAAGTGGGGCTGTCGCTCACGAGTCACCAGGCGTAACCGTCCACCTCTTCGACCTGGAGGACGACCTTGGGCTCCTTCACCCGGAACGCCCATCGGAAGTCCGCATGCCAGTGCTCGGGCTCGCCCTTGGACGGGCTGGCCGGGATGGTGTGAATGTCGATGTCCACGGGGGTGTGGTCCTGACCGGGCGGGGAAACCGCACCATGCCAGGAGATGCCGGTCTCCTCCTCCAACTCCCGCAGGGAAGCATGGAGTAGCCCGACGTCTTGGGGTTCGAGGTGGCCGCCTGGAAGCAGCCACTTGCCAAGAGTCTTGTGCTGAATGAGCAACAGCTTGCCGGTGTCGTCGATCACAACCGCACCACACGTGACGTGACCGCCGTCGAACTGCTTCCGGGACGTGAGCTCCTTCCCACTCGCCAGAGCGTCGGTCAGCGGCCGAAGGTGGCCGGCCTCGCCAGGATACCGCTTCAGATAGCGGGCGACCGAGGCACGGATCTCGTCGGTGGTGATGCTCATGAAGTCCCATCGAAGTAGCTAAGCCAGGTCGCGGCGATCCGGCTGCGATCGGCAGGGTCGAGTTCGTGCATCCCGGCTTCATGACCGACGGAGGTCAGCCGCGCCGTAGCCGCAATGATCTCGCCCTGCACGAGATAGATAAAAGCACCAACGCTCGCTCCGTGCAGGAAGTTGACCGCGTTCCCGTCGGCGAGAACGTAGAAGTAGTGGCTGGTCCGCTCATAGCGGATGACATGTTCATCCGGGTCGACCGGTTCCCGGACGGCCGTCCGGACAAGGGGCTCACGCGGAGATTTGTGCGTGAATGCCGGGTAACCGCAGGACTGCAACATCCCGGAGTGCCCGCGGTCTACGACTGCGGCACCCGGGACGACCGGCTCTACCTCGTTATGCAGCGCGTCGAGGGTGTCTCGGTGTCCACCGTGCTGGACGAGGCGGAGATCCCCGTCGCCTGGGCCGCGGTCGTCGGCACTCCGGAATATATGGCCCCGGAACAGGTGGCGGACGGCACGGTCGGCCCGCGAAGCGATCTTTACACGCTGGGGGTGGTGCTCGACGAGATGCTCACCGGGGAGAACCAGTTTCTCGGGGGGACTCCGCTCGCCTCCATGGACAATCATCTCGAACTCCCGCCGCGGCCGCTTCGGCGGCGACGCAGGGACGTTCCTCAAGATTTGGAGCGGCTGGTTCTCTGGCTGCTGGACAAGAACCCGGAGAGGCGACCGGCAAACGCGACCGTGGTTTTTAACCGCCTCATCGCCTTCTGCCAGGAAATTCCCAGCTTCCCGGGCTATGTGGTCACGTCGTCGCCACACGCGATCCGGATGTACGGCAAAGTCCTCGGAATGATCGACGGCTCCGCGGCCAGGGGGTCACGGTAAGGGTTATCCCCGGAGTGTGGCTAGCTGACCTCGCCGGACGGGATGGATCACCGAGGGTCACGGCTAAGCGGAAATATAATGCAGAATCACATTGTGGACGTGATGGCTTTTGTGGTCTCCGCGAAACTCCACCTCATAGGTGTGCGTCCCGACGTGAATGGCAATGGCCCCGGAGGAGAAAAACCCACCCGCCCAGGACTTATTGCTGACCACGCTGACGGCTGAGATCCTGCTATAGGGAATGCTGGTGATCGCCACTTTCTTCCCGATGAAAGACTTGTCCTGCACAATCACTCGCCGATTGGTCAGGCCGAGGAATCCCGTGCCGGCTCCGATGGCGTCGTAAACGGCGATGATCTGCTCACCCTGCAGCAGGCCACTCGCGATCTGGTCAAGCTGTTCCCGACGGTCGTAGGTGACATTCTCCACGGTTCCCCCTGATGAGTGGGCTTCCGTGGAACGCTACCCCGCCCGCCGCCGGCCCGCTAGATCCGTGACCGGACGGCAGGCACTTCAACATGCCGACACCGGAAAACACGCTCTGTGTGCCGGCGGTGACGTTTATGGAGGTGATGGCGGACTCCACCCGCCGCTAATGTAGGTAATCCCACCGCTCCAGGAAACCCGTCCATCCATGTAACAGAATGACGCACCTCTCGGATATCCGAGTAGCCGAGTGAAACCACGCTCGACCGTGCAGCGTCTAATGCGAAGCCCCCCAAAGCAAGGAGAAAACCGTGAGCGATCCGTACGGCCCGCCGAGTGACCCCGGCACTCAGGCCGGCTCGGGATATGGCCAGGCGCCCGGATACGGACAGCCGTCCGGCTATGGACAGCCCGGATCCCCCCCGCCTCACCCCGGGTATGGTGCCCCGCAGCCACAGCCCAAGAACGGCATGGGCGTGGCCGCCCTTGTCACCGGCATCATCGGTCTCATCTTCGGGCCGATCCCGTTCACGTTCTGGATCGGTGCACCGCTGGCCTTGGCGGCCATCATCCTGGGCGCGGTGGCCCTCAGCCGAGTCCGCAAGGGAGTGGCCACCAACAAGGGTGTGAGCATGTCCGGCCTGGTGCTGGGCATTCTCGCGGCCCTGGCCTCCATCGTGGGGGCGATCCTCTTCTTCGTGTTGCTGAACACAGGCATCGAGATCGCCGAATGCATAAACCAGAATCTCGGAAACCCCGACGCCGAGGCGATCTGCCTACAGCAGATCCAGTAGCTTCATCCGCCTAGCCTGCCACCCGGACTGCGGGAGTCCTCCGGGTGGCGGCGACGACCAGGCAGACGTGACGATTCCCAGGCCTTCGCCGTACAAGAAGGAGCACGTGCCCCAAACGGATGGGAAGGCACCGTAACGTGCCTCCCCGCATACGGACGACCACGCTGCGCGAAAGCCGCGAAGGAGGGGGGTACACGCACCGGAGCAGGACCGGTGCGTGTGCGGGGTCGGGTCAGCGGCGTTCGAGCACGACGACGGGGATCTCCCGTGACGTCTTCTCGGCGTATTCGTCATAGGCCGGCCAAGTGGCCCTCATTAGCTTCCACAACTCAGGCCGTTCGGCCGCCGTGGCGACCCGGGCATGGGCGGGAAAGACCTCGTCCATGACCTGGACCTCGACGTTGGGATTGGCCTCCAGGTTGAGGTACCACAGGGGGTGGTCGGGTGCGCCGCCCTTGGAGGCCACGATCACGTAGTCGTCGCCGTGGCGCTGGTAGATGAGCGGTGTGGTGCGAGCCTGGCCCGACTTGCGGCCGATGGTGGTGAGGAGCAGCACGGTGGTGTTGTTCCAGTCGTGCCCCTCGGCGCCGCCGGTCTCGCGATATCTCTTAACGTGCTCTTCTCCGAACAGCATCGTCTTGCCTCCCCAGTTGAATGCAGTGGACAAGATCTGGCCTACCCCGCCCGATATCGTTCCCACTCATCCCGCAAGGCGGAATGGATGATGGAGTCGCGCCATCCGGTGGGTGTGGCCACGTGATGGCGGGCTCGGCCCTCCTCGACCATGCCCGCGACGAGCATGGCGAGTTGGGCGGCGGTGTTGGCCGGGGATCGTGCGCCCCAGATGCGGTGCAGCCGAAGTCCGCGGAAACCGAAGGCGAGGAGCAGCCTCACCAGGTCGGTGCCCATGCCTCGACCCCAGTGGTCTCGGCGTAGTGCGACGGTGATCTCGGCGCTGTGGGGGTGTTCTGGATCGATGCGGAGCCTTCCGACGCCGATGACTTGACCGGATTCGTTGTCGATGACGGCGAGCACATAGACCTGCCGGGGCACGGCGGCGGCTAACGTGAGGGCCGCGGTGACGATCTGTTCGATCTCTGCGCGCGTGCGGGGGCTGAACGGCAGGTGCTCGGTGGCCGCGGGGTCACCGTATACGGCGTGTATGGCGTCCACGTCGTCCGGGGTGACATCCCGTAGGCTGAGCCGTCCTCCGGAATAATGAACGGAACGCATGCGATGACGCTAACGTCTCTTCTGTCCCACGGCTAGCGATCTTTCCCGTTTATGGATTAATCGGTGATTCTGATGGGTTCTGTGGTGCTGGTGTGGCCGAACGTCACGTAAGTCCGGCCACACACCGTTCGCCGAGGTCAGGTGGCGGTGTCGGGGTATCCGTGGGCGGCGGACCGCACCCGGTAACTCTCCACCAGCTCCGGCCGTGTGATCTCCGGCACCCAGACCGCCTCCGCGAAGCTCCACAAGAGGTACGGGTGACCGCCAAGGCCATAAATCGCACCGTAGTCGCGTGCGGCGAGAGCCTCGAACTCCGTGTCGGTCAAGGCGCAGGCCTCATTGGCCCGCTGCCGCCACGCGGCGGCGAAGCCCGCGGGGTCGCGGACATACTCCCTGTGGCAGTCGGGGTCCATGTTGACGTCCCGCATAAAAGCGTTCAACGCATATTTGCTCATGAGTCCGTCGGCCATTCGAAGAAGGGAGACGTGGCGAACCGAGATTTCACACCTTCGGCTGATATGGCTGGCGCGCCATCCGCGATGCCCATGGTCACCATGAAGTTCAGGAACTGGTGGCTGACGTTGCCCGCCGCCCGCAGCCGGTCATAGGTCAGCGTGCCGATGGCCTTGTCCACCTCCCCGTCCCGCATCCACCCCACGGCGGCCTCGTCGAACTCGTGGTCGGGCGATCCGTTGAAATGACGGGGGCCGCCCACCTCCGTAGCGAGATGTCCGCTCGCGACGACCGCCACGCGGCGGTTGAGCGGCGAATCTTCGATGGACTTCCTGATGGCCTGCCCCACCTGGAAGAACCGCTCGGCGGGCGGCAGCGGGGCCGCCATGCAGTTGGTGAACACGCACACCACGGGGATGTCGAGCCCCGGATTCAGATAGAGCAGCGGCACCAGCACGCTGTGGTCGGCGCGGAAGTCGTCGGAGGCGGAGAAGTCGACTCCGCGCTCGATGCCGCCGCCGAGGATGTCCCGCGCGAGCTCGCCGTCCCCGCCGAGGGTGCGGTATGGCAGTCCGAACTCGCGTTCCTCGTTCCAGAAGGTGGCCGGCACCGCCGAGGTCTTCCCCACCAGGAAGGACGGCATGTTGTCGTAGAACCACTGCGTGAGGTGGTCGGTGGCGATCACGACGATCGTGTCGGGCCTGGCCTCCTCCATCCGCCCGGCGAGGGAGGCGAAGGCGTCGCGGGTGGCGACCAGGTCGTCGGGGGGCGCGGAGCCGTCTCCCATCACCCGCCACAGCAGCGGGTTGTGCGTGGTGCCGTAGATGCCGACGATCTCAGACAAGGCCGAACAGCTCCTTGGCGTTGTCGAGCATGATCCGCCGACGGGACGTCTCCTTGAAACCGAGGTCGTCGAACTCCTTGACCCACCGGTCGACCTCCAGCACCGGCCAGTCGGTGCCGAAGAGCACCCGCTTGGTAATGATGCTGTTGGCGTAGTGCACGACGTCCGGCGGCCAGTATTTCGGCGCCCAGCCCGACAGGTCGATGTAGAAATTGGACTTGTGCCAGCAGGCGGCCAAGTTGTCCAGGTGGAAGGGCCACCCGGGATGCGCACTGATGATCTTCAACTCGGGGAAGTCGGCCGCCACGTCGTCCAGGTAGGGAATCGGCCGGGTGTATTCCAGCTTGTAACCCATGCCGCCCGGAGTGCCGGCGCCCGCGCCGAGGAAGCCGCCGTGGAACATCACCACGAGGCCGAGCTCCGCGCACGCCTCCCAGATGGGGTAGAAGTGCCGGTCGTTGGGGAAGAAACGCTGCCGCCCGGGGTTGAGCTCACCCACGCCCTTGATGCCATATTCCGCATGACAGCGGCGGATCTCCTCGATGGCCGCCTTGCCCTTCCACGGGTCGATCCCGGCGAAGGCGAGGAAGACATCGGGATGCTCCGCCTGCGCCCGGCCCAGCAGGTCGTTGGGCGCACCGATCACACCGGACTGGGTCTCGTCGTCGGAGTTCACGATGACGGCCATCATGCGCCGCTCGCGGTAGACGTCGGCCTGCGCGGCGAACGAGACGGGGGTGCGCTCCTTGCCGAAGTGTGATCCCATCTGCCCGCGTCTGCGGCCCATCGCCGCGAGGAACTCCTCGGTCTGCGGATGGGTGTGGACGTCGATCGCGACCAGGTCGTCGGTCACAGAAGCTCCTCGTTGTGCGCCCCGAGAGCGGGGGCGGGGGCGGTGCGGAGTCGGGGCAGCCGGCGTTCGTGGGTGGAGAACCGGGTGCCGGGGCGGGTGGTGTCGTCCTCGATCAAGCCCATGTGCAGCACCTGGGCGTCCTGCACCAGGTCGGCGACCGTGTTGAGCGGACCGTGGGGGATGTCGGCGGCGGTGAGCAGTTCGAACCACTCGTCCCGGGGTCGTTTGCGCGTCTCGGCCTTCAGCACCTCGTCGAGCGCGTCGTAGTTGCGGTAGCGCAGGTCCCGGGTGGCGAACCGGGGGTCGCTCGCCAGGTCGCGCCGGTCGAGCACGTCGAGCAGGCCGAGCCAGAACTTCTCCGGCACCGACATGTGCACGACGAACGGCAGGCCGTCGCTGCCCACGCAGCCGTAGGCCTGGGCGCGGGCCGCCCTGCCGCCCGGCTGCGCCGTAGAGCCCGTCTCCAGGTAGGTGGAGATCGCCTCGGTGAGGAAGTCAGCCACCGAGCCCAGCATGGAGACCTCGACTCGCTGCCCCTCCCCGCTCGCCGAGCGCGCGTGCAGCGCGGCGAGCACACCCTGTGCGGCGGACATGCCGGACAGCAGGTCGGAGAAGGCGGGGCCGATCGGCCGGGGCGACTCAAGCGGCACGAGGTGGGAGTACATGCCGCCGACCGCCGAGATCACCGTGTCGTAGGCGGGGCGTTTGGCGTAGGGGCCGCTGGGGCCGAATCCGGTGATGGAGCAGTAGACGAGCCGGGGGTTGCGCTCCTTGAGCACCGGCCAGCCGAAGCCGAGCCGGTCGGCGACCCCCGGGCGGAAGTTCTCGATCAGGACGTCGGCACGCTCGGCCAAACCGAGCAGCGAGCCGAGGTCGTCGGGCTGTTTGAGGTTGAGGACTACTGAGCGTTTCCCGCGGTTGTAGGCACCGAATTGGGGGCTGTACGGCCTGGCCCCGCCACCCTGCCATCGTCGCATTGGATCCCCCTCGGGGGACTCGACCTTCACCACGTCGGCGCCCATGTCGGCGAGCAGTTTCGCCGCGTAGGGACCGGAGATGTATTGCCCGATCTCGATCACGGACAGCCCGCTGAGCGGCCCTTGTGTCATCCGTCACTCCCTCGTGAACCGTTGACCTGGGGCGAAATTGGATTCAGTATACGTCTCTAACGGGGGGCTTCAATCAGCCCCGGAGGCGTCAATGTCTCGCCACTCTGCCACGTCGTCACAATGTCCGACTAGCCGTTTGACCGATTTGCAACTCAGTCGTACCGTCTTTCATGCTTTACCTACCAAAGTACTCGGAAAACTAGGGATCCGCCGCTGGCGGCACGAGATGTATCCAACCCTGGAGGTAATGATGAGGCGGATGATCGGTGCGCTCGCCGGTTTCGCCCTGCTCGCCGTCGCCGGATGCGGTGACAACCCCGATGCCGCCGCACCCGCGGGGCAACCCACACAAGCGGCACTCCCCGTGAAGCCGCCCGCCTCCATCGAAGAGCTCAAGGCCAAGGTGCAGGGCAAGGAGCTCTCCATCGCCAGCGCCGCCTTCCCCAACCCGACCCTGACCGGCATGTACAAGGTGCTGGACCTGCTCCAGAGCGACTTCGGGATCAAAGTCGAGTTCCGCATGATGGACTCCTCGCCGATGAACGCCGCGCTCATCTCGGGGCAGGTGCAGATCGGCCACGTCTCCCTCGGCGGCATGGCCTCGGCCGTGGAAGCCGGAGCCGACCTCGTCGCCGTCGCCGGCAACGACCAGAAGAACGCGTTCCTCGTCACCGCCCGCGCCCCCGCGGCCTCCCTGGCCGACCTCAAGGGCAAGCGCTTCGCCGTATCCCAGAACCTCAGCTCGATCGTCGGCCAGACCGCCGCCAAGTGCTTCTCCTCGGCCGGCCTCGACGTGCAGAAGGACACCCAGCTTCTCCACCTCGGCAACGTCGGTCAGATCGTCGAGTCGCTGGAAAGCGGCCAGCTCGACGGCGGCATGTCCGCGACCTTCCGGCAGACCGAGCTCGACCTCGAGAATCCCGGGAAGTACACCGTCCTCTGCAAGGGCTGGGAGGCCAACCCGCAGCTCAACGACGTGTGGGCGGTCAGCCGGGCCTGGCTGGAGGAGAACAAGGACATCGCCATGGCGCTGGCCATCGCCGAGATCAAGGCCGACCGGTGGACCCACGAGGACAAGGCCGGATGGCTCGCCCTCGCCCAGGCCAAGATCGAGGGCCTGAGCCCAGAGGCGGCGGAGAAGAACTACACCACCCTCGTCACCGAACTCGACGACTGGCCGGTCAACGGCAGCCTCGACCGGAAGATGTGCGACTTCACCCTGGCCACCAGCAAGGAGTTCGGCGTCATCAAGCGTGACTTCACCTGCTCTGACCTGGTGCTCTTCGACTACCAGCAAGCCGCCGTCGACTTCCTCGGGGCCAAGTGATGACGCTGGCCCACGGGAAGACCGCCGCTCCCACCCGGCTCGCCGCGCTGACCGGGCCCGGCCCGGTGCGCGACTGGACGATCAGAGTGGCCGCGTTCTGCGCCCTGCTCCTCGCCTGGCAGCTCGCCGCGCAGAACGTGTCCGTCGCCGTGCTCCCCACACCCCGCCGGGTGTGGGAGGGCATGGCCGGCCTGCTGGAGCGCGGCGACCTGCAGCTCGCCTGGGGGCAGACCGCCGTGCAGGTGGCGGCGGGCATGCTGCTGTCGGCGGTGTTCGGCGTGGTGCTCGGGGTGCTCATCGGCTGGTTCAAGCCGGTCGACGACGCCATCTCACCGCTGCTCAACGCGGTGTTCCTGATGCCGCGCATCGCGCTCGTGCCGCTCATCGCGCTCTGGTTCGGCCTCCAGGACACCGCCAAGATCGCCCTCATCCTGTCCTTCAGCTTCTTCGAGATCTTCTTCACCGTGCGCAACGGCGTGAAGACCATCGAGAACGAGTTCGTCGAAGTCGCCAAGGCCTATTGCATCCCCCAGTGGACGGTCCTCCGCAAGGTGGTCCTTCCCGCCATCACCCCCTATGTCATGACCGGCCTGCGCCTGGGCCTCGTCTACGCCCTCGTCGGTGTCGTGCTCGGCGGCTTCTTCCTGGAGTCCAACGGCATCGGCGGCCTCATCTACGCCCTCGGCTCCGACTTCCGTACGGCGGAGCTGATCGCAGCCCTGTTCACCGTCATGCTCGTCGGCCTGGCCGTCAACCTCGGCCTGCACCGCCTGGAGAACCTCCTCGCCCCCTGGAAGGTGACCCGGTGAAATACATCAAGGTCGCCGGCGTCGTCGTCTTCCTGCTGCTGTGGCAGCTCGCCGGCCAGATTAACCCCGGCATCTACTCCTCCCCCACCCTCGTCGTCACCGAGATCGTCCGGCTGTTCACCGAAGGCGGCCTGCTCGGCCTGGTGTTCGGCACCGTCGCCACCATGCTGCTCGGCTGGGCGTTCGCCGCGGTCATCGGCGTGTTCACCGGGTTCCTCATCGGCAGATACCGGCTGGCGTCGCTCGTGCTTGAGCCGTACCTCGTCGCGCTCTACTCCGTGCCGCTCATCGCGGTGGTTCCGCTGCTGGTGATCTGGTTCGGCATCGGCCAGACCTTCCTGCTCGCCACGATCGTGGTGGCCACCGGCATCATGCTGGTGTTCCCCACGGCGGCCGGCACCAGGGAGACCGTCCGCGTCTACGACCAGGTGGCGCGGGCCTACTGCGTCTCCGGTCGCCACTTCCTGTTCAAGGTGCTGCTGCCCGGGGCTCTGCCGTTCATCGCGACCGGCATGCGCATCAGCGTGCAGCGCGCCCTCATGGCGGTGATCGTCGGGCAGTTCCTCGTCGGCCACCCCGGGCTCGGCACCCTGCTGAGCGACGCGAGAGTACGGCTGGACGCCGACGAGGTCTTCGCCGTAGCACTTGTCGCGCTCGCCGTGGGCGCGGCCCTCACCGCCCTGGTCGGCTGGGCCGACCGCACCCTGTCGGCCTGGCGTCCCGAGGTGACCTCATGAGCACACAGAAGATCGAGATCGACACCGTCGGCAAATCCTACGAGACCGGCCCCCGCAAAAAGCGCAAAGTCGTGCACGCCCTCAAGGACGTGAGCCTCACCATCGCCCCCGGCGGCTTCGTCAGCCTCCTCGGCCCGAGCGGATGCGGCAAGACCACTCTGCTCAAGTGCATCGACGGGCTGATCCCCATCACCGAGGGCGAGATCCGGGTGGGCGGCAAGGCCATCGCCGACCCCGGACGCGACCGCGCCTTCGTCTTCCAGGACTTCCGCCTGCTGCCGTGGCGCACCGTGCTCGGCAACGTGTGCTTCCCCCTGGAGACCACGATCTCCTCCAAGGCCGAACGTGAGGCCATCGCCAAAAAATACATCGACATGGTGGGCCTGACGGCCTTCGAACGCCACCACCCCCACGAACTGTCCGGCGGCATGCAGCAGCGGGTCGGCATCGCACGGGCCCTCGCCGTCGACCCCGACATCCTGCTCATGGACGAACCCTTCGGCGCGCTCGACGCCCAGACCCGCGAACTCATGCAGGTCGAACTCCTGCGCATCTGGGAGCTCACCGGGAAAACCGTCGTCTTCGTCACCCACAGCGTGGACGAGGCCATCTTCCTGTCGCAGCGCATCGCGGTCTTCTCCTCGCGCCCCGGCACGATCTCCGCGGAGTTCGACGTGCCGTTCGCCTACCCGCGCACCGACCTCGGCATCCGCCGCGACCCCCGCTTCACCGACCTGAGGCAGGAGATCTGGCGCCTGCTCAAGGGCGACCAGAACTCCTTCTCCGACTGACGGGACATCTGATTCGATGACGCTTCTCATCCGCGGAGTGACCGCGCTGACCATGGATCCGGGCCTCGGTGAACAGTCCGGCACCGACATCGAGGTCGCGGGCGGCCGCATCGCCCGGGTCGGCCCCGGCCTCGAATCACCTGGCGCCGAGGTCGTCGACGGCACCGGCATGATCGCCGTTCCCGGGTTCGTCGACACGCACTGGCACATGTGGGGCACGCTGCTGCGCGGGGTGATCGGCGACGGCCCGGCCAACGGGTGGTTCGCCCGCAAAGGCAGGCTCGCGCCGTACTTCACCGCCGACGACACCTACCTCGGTGTACGGCTGGCCGCCGCCGAAGGCATCGCCGCCGGCATAACCACCGTGCACGACTGGGCGCACAACGTGCTCGGCCCAGAACACGCCGACGCCGACCTGCGCGCCCACCGCGAACTCGGGCTGCGCACGCACTTCTCCTACGGCGCGCCATCGGCCCACCCGTCGATGTCGCCCGAGGAGATGCGCCGCCTCATGGGCGACCGGGGCAAGGGCTTCGACGAGGCCATGGACTTCGGCGACGTCAAACGCCTCGCCGAGGAATATGCCGACGACCCGCTCATCGGCATCGGCGTCAACCTGCGCGGCCCCGCCCGCTCCAGTGCGGAGGTCTACCGTGCGGAGTTCCGGGCCGCCAGGGAACTCGGGCTGCCCATCGCCATGCACTGCGCCGGCACCCGCGCCGAGGTCAAACGTATCCACCAGGTGTCGCTCCTCGCCGAGGACGGGCTGCTCGGCCCCGATCTGCTCCTCGCCCACTGCCTGCACCTTCCGCAGCGGGACCAGGAGCTCGTGGCCGAACACCGCGTGCCCGTCACGATGAGCCCGATGTCCGAACTGCGGCTCGCCATGGGCTACCCGCCGCTGCTCGACCTCATCGACCAGGGCATCGGCGTCAGCCTGTCCCTCGACACCACCGCCATCAGCGCCGCCGCAGATCCCTTCCAGGCGATGCGTGTCGCTCTTGGCCTCGTCAACGTCTCACGCGGCGACGCCGAGGCCATCAGCCCGCGCGACATCCTGCGCATCGCCACCCTGGAAGGCGCCAAGGCGCTCGGCCTCGGCGACGTCACCGGCTCCATCACGCCCGGCAAACGCGCCGACCTCGCGCTGATCCGGACCGACGGCCTCCACATGGCGCCCGTCGTCGACCCCGCCGTCGCCGTCGTGCACTCGGCCGCGCCCTCCGACGTCGACACCGTCCTCGTCGACGGCAAGGTGCTCAAACGGCACGGCAGGCTCACCGGCGTGGACGAGGCCGAGCTGGCGGCGCAAGCCGTACACGCCCTCCGGGAGTTGTGCGGGCGGGCGGGATTCTGATGGCGTTCCGCATCGGCCGCGGCGGGGTGGAGATCGTCGCGCTCAGGGACGGTGACCACACGCCCGACTGGATCTGGCATTTCCCCAAGGACGGCGGTGATTGCGAGGGTTGCCTGAACTTCGGGGCGTTCCTTGTCATCGCCGACGGCAAGACCGTGCTCGTCGACACCGGCTGGGGCCCCCACCACGAACCGCCGGGGGGTCTCACCGCTCCCGCCGGGCTCCTCGCCGACATGGCGTCGGCCGGCGTCGGGCCCGACGACGTCGACCTCGTGGTCTTCACCCACCTCCACCCCGACCACGTCGGGTGGAACCTCATCCTCGACCCGCCCGTGCGGCCCCGCTTCCCGCGCGCCCGCTACCTCGTGCCGCGTGAGGACTGGCTGCACTACAACGTCCGCGACGACATCCACCCCGGCATCGTCGAGCAGGCCCTGCCGCTGGAACGGCTCGGCGTGCTGCAGCTCATCGACGACGGCCACCGCGTCACCTCGTCGATCCGCGCCATCGCCGCTCCCGGCCACACTCCAGGCCACACCGTGTACGCCGCGGGCGACGACACCCTGCTCCTCGGAGACCTGGCCCACCACCCCGACGTGCTGGAGCGGACCCGGTGGCACCAGCGCTTCGACTGGAACCCGGAGGAGGCGGTCGCCACCCGGGAGAAGCTCCTCGACCAGGCAGAACGCGAAGGCACCCTCGTGGGGCTCGGCCACTTTCCCCCGCCGAGCCTTGGACATGTCATCAGAAAGGACGGGCGGCGCATATGGCACCCCCTGGAAACCCGCTAGTCACCGCGGACTGGCTCGCCGAACGGATCGGCGATCCCGGCGTGGTCGTCGTCGAGGTGCAATACGAGCCCGACGTGGACGAATACTCGGCCGGGCACATCCCCGGGGCCCGGCACGTCTTCTGGAAGGACCTCTTCTGGGCCGACGACGTGCGCGAGTTCCGCAACCCGGCGGAGGCGGCCGAGATGCTCGGGTCGCTCGGGGTCGGGCCCGACACCACGCTTGTCTTCTACAGCGGGCGCGGGCAGTTCGCCGCCTACGGCTACTGGGTGTTCCACGAGATGAACGGCCACCCCGACGTGCGTGTGCTCAGCGGCGGCAGGGCCGCGTGGCGGGCGGCGGGCCACCCCCTCGTCACGGAGGCGCCGGGCGTCACGGCTGTGGCGTACAAGCCGCTGCGGGCCGGCCGCGACGACTCCACGCGCATCGGGAAGGACGAGGTCCTCGGGCTGCTCGGCAAACCCGGGGTCGTGCTGCTCGACGGGCGTTATGCCGAGGAATATCACGGGGAACGCGTGAAGCCCGGCGACGGCTTCGACCACGGCGCCGAACGCCACGGGCACATTCCCGGCGCGGTCAACCTGTGCTTCAAGGACCTCATCGACCCGGCGACCTTCAAGCTGCTGCCGCCCGACCAGTTGGAGGCGGCCTTCCGCGCCCACGGCGCCGGGCCCGACCAGGCCGACCAGGTCATCGCCTATTGCCGGCTCGGGCACCGCGGCAGCCTGCTGTGGTTCGCGGCGAGCGCCCTGCTCGGGTGGGACCACGTGCGGGTGTACGACGGCTCGTGGACCGAGTGGGGAAGCAGCGTCGGCACCCCCATCACCGGCCCCACCGCGGAGAGGAAGACAAAGTGACCTGGCCCGACCCCGGCACGTGGGAGATCGACCCGCGGCACACCAGCATCATCTTCACCGCCCAGCACCTCGTCGTCGCCCGCGTGCGGGGCAGGTTCGACGTGTTGTCGGGCTCCATCGAGGTGCGTGACCCCGTGGAGGAGTCCCGGCTCAGCGTCACCGTGGAGGCGGGCAGCGTCAACAGCGGCGTCGCCAAACGGGACGGGCACCTGCGCTCACCCGATTTCCTCGACGTCGAACGGTTCCCCACGTTGAGCTACGTCTCCACCGGGCTGCGTCTGCTCGACGAGCGCACCTTCACCGTGGAGGGCGACCTCACCCTCCACGGGGTGACCCGGCCCGTGGAGCTCGCCGCCGAATATCTCGGCTCCCACGCCGACGGCGACGCTCCCCTCGTGGCCTTCGTCGCCACCACCTCGATCGATCGCAACGACTTCGACCTGAGCTACAACCGCCCTCTTCCCGCGGGCGGCTTCGCGGTCGGGCCGCGCATCGACATCGAGATCACCGTGGAGGCCCTCCCGGCGGGCATCAAACGCGTCGTCGCCTGACCGACCGGGACCACCTCCGACCAGCCGGCCGGGGGTGGTCCCGTCTCCTGCTTCCCGGGGACGGCTCAGAACGACTCGTCGAAGGAGACGCTGCCCTCCACCGCGACCTGGTAGGCCGACACGCGGCGTTCGAAGAAGTTGGCCAGCTCCTGGACGTCCTGGAGCTCCATGAACCCGAACGGGTTGGCTGTGCCGTACCTGATCGGCATGCCGAGGCGGCGCAGGCGCTGGTCGGCGACGTATTGCAGATATTCCTCCATCTGGTCGGCGTTCATGCCGAACAGGCCGTCGCCGCACAGGTCGCGGGCGAAGGCCAGCTCGGCGGCGACCGCGTCCTCCATCATGGTGGTGACCTGCCCCGCCAGCTCGTCGTCGAAGAGCTCGGGTTCCTCCGACCGCACGGTGTCGACGACGCTGAAGGCGAACTCCATGTGCATCGACTCGTCGCGGAACACCCAGTTGGTGCCGGTGGCCAGCCCGTTGAGCAGGCCGCGCGACCGGAACCAGTAGACATAGGCGAAGGCCCCGTAGAAGAACAGCCCCTCGATGCAGGCGGCGAAGCAGATGAGGTTGAGCAGGAACGCCCGCCGGTCGGCCGCGTCTTCGAGCCGGGTGAGCCCGCCGAGCGAGTCGATGTATTTGAAGCAGAACTCCGCCTTGTCGCGGATCGACGGGATGTGCTCGACGGCGGCGAACGCCTTGGCGCGCTCGTCGTGGTCGGGCAGATAGGTGTCGAGCAGCGTGAGGTAGAACTGCACGTGCACGGCCTCTTCGAAGAGCTGCCGCGACAGGTAGAGCCGCGCCTCGGGGGCGTTGACGTGCTGATAGAGGTTGAGCACCAGGTTGTTGGCGACGATCGAGTCGCCGGTGGCGAAGAAGGCCACGAGCCGGTTGATGAGGTGGCGCTCCTGCGGGCTCATCTTGGCCAGGTCGGCGAGGTCGCTGTGGAGGTCGACCTCCTCGACCGTCCACGTGTTGCGGATGGCGGCGCGGTAGCGCTCGTAGAAGTCGGGATAGCGCATGGGCCGCAGCGTCAGGTCCATACCGGGGTCAAGCAGCATCGACATCCCTTTCGGGGTAAGTAGCCGGGAGAACCGGGATTACTGGCAGGCTTCGCAGATCTCGGGGTTCTCCAGTGAGCAGGCGACGGCCTCGGCGGACTCGCGTGCGGCGGGCACGGCCTCGACGGTGGTCTGCGCGATGCGGGTGGCCGGGCGGGACCGCAGGTAGTAGGTGGTCTTCAAGCCCTGGCGCCAGGCATAGGCATACATCGAGGACAACTTGCCGATGGTGGGGGACGCCATGAACAGGTTGAGGGACTGCGACTGGTCGATGTACGGCTGGCGCGCGGCGGCCAGGTCGATCAGCGCCTTCTGCGGCAACTCCCAGGCCGTGCGGTAAAGCGTCTTGAGCTCGGCGGGGAGGGCCGGGATGTCCTGGATCGAGCCGTCGGCCCGCTTGATCGCGTCGCGCACCTTTGGGGTCCACAGCCCCCGCTGCTTGAGGTCGGCCACCAGATAGCGGTTGACCTGGAGGAACTCCCCCGACAGGGTCTCACGCTTGAAGACGTTGGACACCTGGGGCTCGACGCACTCGTAGCACCCGGCGATGGAGGCGATCGTGGCGGTCGGCGCGATGGCGATCATGAGCGAGTTGCGCAGCCCCGTGCCGGCGACGCGGGCACGCAGCCGCTCCCACTCGGCGGCGTGCACCGGCGCGGCGGGGAAGTGGTCGAGGTGCAGCTTGCCGTCGGCGGCACGGGTCTCGCCGTATGACGGGTGGGTGCCGAGCCGCTCGGCCAGATCGGCCGAGGTGCGGTAGGCCGCCAGGGCGATCTCCTCGGCGATCCGCGTGGACAGCCGCAGCGCCTCGGGCCCGTCGAAGGGCAGCCGAAGCGCGAAGAAGACGTCGGCCAGCCCCATCACGCCGAGCCCGACGGGCCGCCACCGCCGGTTGGCGGCCTGCGCCTCCGGCGTCGGGTAGAAGCCGCGGTCGATCGTGCGGTCCAGGAAGGTGATCGCCGTGGCGACCGTACGGCGGAGCCGGGCCCAGTCGAGCTCCTCGCCCGGCGCGGCCGAGCCCGACAGATGCGCGCCGAGGTTGATCGAGCCGAGGTTGCACACGGCGGTCTCGCCGTCGCTCGTGACCTCCAGGATCTCGGTGCACAGGTTGGACAGGTGGATGACGTTCTCCGGCCGCGCGGTCTGGTTGGAGGCGCGGTTGGCGGCGTCCTTGAAGGTCATCCAGCCGTTGCCGGTCTGGGCGAGGGTGCGCATCATGCGGGCGTAGAGGGCGCGGGCCGGCACCTGCTTGACGTAGCGCCCGGCACGCTCGGCCTCGGCGTAGGCCGCCTCGAACCGCTCACCCCACAGGTCGACCAGCTCGGGCACCTCCTTGGGGTCGAACAGCGACCAGGTGCCGTCGGCCTCGACGCGGCGCATGAACTCGTCGGGGATCCAGTTGGCGAGGTTGAGGTTGTGGGTGCGGCGGGCCTCCTCGCCGGTGTTGTCCCGGAGTTCGAGGAACTCCTCGATGTCGGCGTGCCACGGCTCCAGGTAGACGCAGGCCGCGCCCTTGCGCCTGCCGCCCTGGTTGACCGCCGCGACCGAGGAGTCGAGGGTGCGCAGCCACGGCACGATGCCGTTGGAGTGGCCGTTGGTGCCCCGGATGAGGCTGCCCCGGGAACGCACCCGGGACCAGGCGATGCCGATGCCCCCGGCATATTTCGACAGGCGGGCCACCTGGCCGTATCTCTCGTAGATGGCCTCAAGCTCGTCGCGCGGCGAGTCGAGCAGGAAGCAGGACGAGAGCTGCGGGCGGCGCGACCCGGAGTTGAACAGTGTCGGGGAGCTCGGGAGGTAGGCCAGGGAGGACATCAGCCTGTAGAGCTCCGCGGCCTCGGCGACGGTGTCGGACAGGCCGGCCGCCACGCGGAGGAAGAAGTGCTGCGGGCGCTCCAGCACCGCGCGGGTCACCGGGTGCCGCAGCAGGTAGCGGTCGTAGACCGTGCGCAACCCGAAGTATTCAAACCGCGCGTCGGCGCTCTCGTCGATCAGCGCGTCGAGCTCCGCGGCGTGCGCGGCGGTGAACGCCGCCAGCTCGTCCGACACCAGCCCCGCCGCGTGTGTCGCCGCCACCGAGTCGGAGAACAGGCGCACCCCGTGGGCCGCCGCCTCCTCGGCGATCTCCTCGGCCAGCAGCGCCGATGCGACCTTGGAGTTCTCCGGGTCGGCGATGACCTTGGCCGCCGCCTCCTCGATGGCGAGCCGCCGGTCCACACCCTGAATTGCGGCAGTCGTCACGTGCCTGTCTCCCTACGCGCGCTCTTGAATCCCCCTGCGGCGTTCGGCGGGACGGGCACGCGCGGCAAGCGGCACGCCCGTAAGAAGGCACGGGTCGCCCGCTGGTCCGGCGGGCCCTCCCTCGAAGCCCTGGACTAGACGTCGCCGGCAGGTCTTCGGACTCGTGGGCACACTCCCGCCGACGTGGTCGTCGGCGGGCGCACCTAGTGGCCGTCGCTTCCCAGGCTCGCGCCCAGTGCTTGATGACGGCTGTCGTTCCCACTCACCGCTGCGGGGCAGTCCCGGAATTGGCGTGCCCGCCGCTCTGCCATGAGCGCGGGTGCCGCACCGGGTTCCCTCTTGCGTCGCCTCCGGGGCTCCGGGGGCGAACCAGCAACGAGCTGAATCCTACATCTAGTGCCGCCCGGCGCAACCACCCCAACACCTTGTGTCGTTTGCGTAGGTAGACCTAGTACGATCAGTCGTCAGGCACCCGTGTGGAGTGGCCATCGCGGCTCTCGTCCCGGCGCTCGTGACCGTCTTCCACATCATCCAGTCCCACGTGGCGGACCTGCGGCTGGACGACGGCCCGTCCGCGAGCCGGCGGATCAAGGAGCTGAAACGGAGTCCAGGGCCGCGATTATCGACGGGCAGGCGGCCGAGCTCGGCCGGTAGGGCGGCCGGCGGCCGGCCGGGCGACGCCGCTGCGGGGTGCCTGGCCATGTCTCGGCTGAGCCGTACGGCACCTCGTGCCCGGAGGCCGATCGGTTCCAGATAGCGGCCGGAACGAATCAGGGCCCGCATCCGTGCGGATGCGGGCCCTGATCAGTGATGCTTTGTCAGGAGGCCACGATGTTCTCGGCCTGCGGGCCCTTCTGGCCCTGGGTGACGTCGAAGGTCACCTTCTGGCCTTCACGCAGCTCGCGGTAGCCGCCCTGACCGACGATGTTCGAGTAGTGCGCGAAGACGTCGGCGCCGCCGCCGTCCTGCTCGATGAAGCCGAAGCCCTTTTCTGCGTTGAACCACTTCACGGTGCCGGTAGCCATGGAGATCTCCTCTTTTTGATGGTGCAAGGCCGAAATTCGCACTTCACGAATTTCGCGTTGCCGCAATAGGCCCACACCCGGAGATGACCGGTAAACAAAAATGCACCCGAGGTTACATTCCGTCAGGTGCACGCAAGCTCACATGGGTACCACACTGCAACTGACCTAAGCTTAGCGCATCCAAGGTGCGACACGTGTCCCCGTGTCGCCAAGATCACAGCACGGGGGTCAGTCCCGCCCTGTGCAGATCCCCCCGCAGCGGGCCTCGGGGCGGTGGAGCAGGCCGAGTTCGCGCAGGGAGCGACGGATCCTGGCGTCCTCCGCGGTCATCCACCGGCGGAAGTCGTCGCCGCCGAGGTGGATGCGCCGCCAGCCGCGCGAGGCGCAGGCCCTCGCCCAGTACGGCGACGCCGCCATGGCGTCCACAAGATCCACGGCGGCGTTCCTGTCGTCCTCGCTCATGCCTGGCGGGCCGACGATGCCCCGCCAGTCGTAATAATCCACGCGTACACCGCATTCCAGCATGGTAGGCGCGTCGATCCCGTCGACCCGGGCGGCCGAGGAGACGGCCAGAGGCCGCAGATCGCCTCGGGCGAGGCCGGCCCGCCACGCGGTGAGCGGGCCGATCGCCGCGGCGGCCCGGCCCTCAAGGAGGGAACGTTCCAGGTTGGCGGCGAAGCCGGCGTAGTCGAGCAGGCGCACGTCGGCGCCGACGCAGCGCCCGATCATGCCGAACAGGACGTGGTCGGCGCTGCCGACCGGCCCCCCTGCCACGGGGACGGCGGCGGGGCGGGCCTTGACCGCGGCGGCGAAGTCCTCGAACGCGGTGAACTTCGACGTCGATGGCACGACGAGGGCCTCGGCGTCGCCCACGAGGCGGGCCAGCGGCGTGACCGACGTCGTGGTCATGGCGGGGCCGTCGATCTGCGCGGCGGCCAGGTCCGCCAGTCCGGCCACGAGGAACCGCCGCTCGGGCCCGCCGTGGGCGGCGGCCCCGTCGGCGAAGCGGGTGGTGGTCTTGCGTATGTCGGCGAAGACCGAGGCCGGGGTGCCGAGTCCGGCCATGGTCGCCGCGGCCAGCCGTTCGTCACGCAAGGTGGCCGCCACAACCTGGGCGACGTCGAACGCGCCGCCGGCGCCCGCGGCCATGATCGACACACGCCCGGCCCGCCGCCCGGCGGATCCGTCCGCGGAGCCGCAACTCGCGGCGCACAAGGCCAGCCCGCTGAGCGTGAGAAAGCGTCGACGGCGCATAGGCGCCCCCTCCCCCGTGATCCCCCGTTTCATGAGGTTATCGATGTGTCACAGCACGTCACACCCCGGGAAGGTATTTGGATATAGATCCTGACCTGCGCATTCAACCCCCCATTCGATCTACGTTCAATGTTTCTACACAGCGTGCAGTGTGGCTTGACACCCTGGCCACGGCCGCCATAGGTTTCGGGCGTATCACGGGTATCCACCGCACACACGCGAGAGCCCGGCAGCACAATCCGAACCACTGGAGGTCCGCCGTGGCCGACCGCACCCTCATCCGCAACGCGAGCATCATCACCGTCGATCCCGCGATCGGTGATCTCAACGGCGCGGACCTGCTCATCGAAGGCACCCGGATCGCCGCGGTGGGCCGCGACCTGCCCGTGGACGGCGCATGGGTGATCGACGGCACCGGCACGATCCTGATGCCCGGCATGGTCGACACCCACCGCCACCTCTGGCAGACCGTGCTGCGCAACATCGCCGGCGACTGGACCCTCAACCAATACTTCGCCGGTGTGCGCGGCGTGCTCGGCGAGCACTTCCGCGCCGAGGACGTCTACGCCGGCAACCTCGCCGGCGCCTACGAGGCCCTCAACGGCGGGGTCACCACGGTCCTCGACTGGTCCCACAACATGAACACGCCCGAGCACGCGGACGCCGCGGTCGAAGCGCTCAAGGCGACGCACGGGCGCTACGTCATGTGTTACGGCAACTCCAACGACGAGTGGCTGCCCATCAGCGCCAAACCCACCTCGCGGGACGCCCGCAGGGTGCGCGCCGAGCACTTCTCCTCCGATGACCAGCTCGTGACCATGGGCATGGCCCTGCGCGGCCCGCAATACGCGACCCCCGAGGTGACGGTCGACGACTGGGCCCTCGCCCGCGAGCTCGGCGTGCTCATCTCCGTCCATGTCGGCGACGGCGCCTGGGGCCGGAACCGCCCGGTGGCCTGGCTCGCCGAGCGGGGCCTGCTCGGTCCCGACGTCGTCTGCGCCCACTGCAACTCCCTGGCCGACGACGAGTTCCAGATCATGGCCGACTCCGGGTGTTCAGCCGCCATGACCCCCGAGATCGAGATGCAGATGGGGCACGGCTGGCCCGCCACCGGCCGTCTCATGGCGGTGGGCATGGCCCCCACCATCGGCATCGACATCGCCACCTGCAACAGCGGCCACCTCTTCCAGGTCATGCGCACCGTGCTGCTGGTCGAGCGGGCCTTCGCCCACGACCGGGCCTACCGCACGGGCACCACGGTCGAGCGGCTGCCGATCGGCACCAAGGACGCCATCGCCTTCGCCACGATCAACGGCGCCAAGGCCCTCGGCCTCGACCACCGCATCGGTTCCCTCACCCCCGGCAAGGACGCCGACCTCATCATGATCAGGGCCGACGGCATCGAGATGGCCCCCATGAACAACGCCTCCGGCGCCGTCGTCATGGCGGGCCACCCCGGCCTCGTGGACTCCGTCTGGGTGGCCGGACGCCAGGTCAAGCGCCGCGGAAGCCTCGTGGGCGTGGACGAGCACACCGTCGTGGAACGCGTGAACGCCGCCCGCGACCACGTCCTCGCCCAGGCCGGGGTCGCCCCCGGCGAGGACTTCGTCCCGGACAACTACCAGGCCTGAGATCCCCCGGCCCGGCCCACACCCGAAGGAGCCAGGCCGAGGGACGATCCCCGGGCCCCGGCCCGTACGGCGAAGCCGGACTTGGCCGGTTGACCACAAACGGCCAAGCCCCGCGAGAAGACCGCGCTCCGGGCGGATCACCCCCGGCGCGAGACGAGCTGTACGGCAGGGAGCCGCCAGGACCCTCTAACCACCGCCAGGCCCCTGGAGGACCCCGGGCACGGAACCCCGCTCACGGCCCCCACCGGGCCTCCGCCGTACGGCAAGGCCCTTTGCTCATGGGGAGTGCGGGGTGTGCAGCACGAACCAGATCGCGCGGGTCGTGATCTCGCCGTCGTTGCGGTAGTGGTGAGGGGTGGAGGAGGCGAACGAGATGGAGTCGCCCGCGTTGAGCACGTATTCCTCCGTCCCTATGCGGCCGGTCAGCGATCCCTCGATCACGATGCCGTATTCGTAGCCCTCATGCCCCACCTGTTCCTCCGATGAGCTGCCCGGCGCATAGACGATCTCCATGAAGTCCACCCGGGAGTCGGCCGTGGTCGTGAGCCGCTCCCAGCGCACCCCGCTGCCGAAGTCGACGGCCTGGCGGCCGGTGGCCCTCTGCACCTGGGCCTGGAGGGACGGGGGCAGGGAGCGGATCAGGTGCCACGGTTCCGGCCGCCCCGAGCCGTTCCGTTCGGCGGGGGGCGGCTCTTGCGGAACCTCGGGGATGGCCAGGTTGAGCAGCCGGTCGATGGACACGCCCAGTTCACCGGCGAGCATGTAGAGCATGCCGACGGAGGGGGCGGTGACACCGCGTTCGATCTGGGAGAGCAGGCTGGCGGAGCAGCCGAGGGTGCGGGCCAGCGCCCGGATGGACAGTCCGCGCTCCTGCCGGGCGGCGCGGAGCCCGGCCCCCAGGGCCTCTGATCGCAGGGGGGTCGAGGAGCCGGTCACAGGGTTCGCCACAGCGTAAGCCTACACTGCACACTCCTGCTCACTCAGGCGCTCGCTTCGGCACCGGGGGCTGCACCGTACCGGAACCCGGCACAGGCAGCCGGACCCACCACCACGGGAACTCACCACATAAGGAGTCACGCCCCCACCCGACCAAATCACCATAAATGGTGATTTCTTGAGAAAAGGAAGGATCTCACCACATAAATGTGACCTTGAAAAAGCGTCAGGCCTCGCTAGCGTGCGTTTATGTCACAAAACTCTGCATGCCCTCATTTCCCTTTCCCTCGCCAAGAGCCCGGCCGCCCCGCCGATGAACTCCTGGACCTGCTCCGCCCCGGACCGCTGGCCCGTGTCACCTTGCCGAGCGGCGACCCCGCCTGGCTGGCGGTCCGCTATGAGGACGCGGTCGCGGTGCTGACCGACCCCCGCTTCAGCAGGAACCTCCGTTACCCCGGAGCTCCACGGCTGCTGAAGGGATATGACTTATCCGACGAGCCCAATTCGCTGATCAACATGGACGCCCCGGAGCACACCCGGCTCCGGCGGCTGCTCGCAGGCACCTTCACCCCCCGCCAGACCGACGGCTGGCGGAACGCCATCCGCGCCGTCGCCGACGATCTGCTGCTCACCGAGGTCAAGGCGGGCGAGCCCATCGTCGATCTGACGACCTTCGCCGTTCTCTATCCGGTGAGCGTGATCTGCGCGATCCTCGGCGTCAAGGAGCTCGACATAGCCAAGGTGCGCTCTATGTCCTGCGCCCTGCTCTCCACCGCCGACGTCTCGGAGGAGGAGCGCCGCCAGGCCTCGCTGGACTTCCACAACTACGCCGCCGAGCTCGTCGCCGAGCAGCGGCGCTCCCCCGGCGGCGGGCTGCTGACGCAGATGATCCAGGCGCGCGACGACGGAGACCGCCTGAGCGAGAGGGAGCTCGTCCGGCTCACCGTGTCCTTGATCCTCGCAGGTCACGAGACCACGAGTTCCCTGCTGACGCGGGGCCTGGTGCGCTTTCTGGAGCCGCGCTCGGGTTATGCGGCCCTCGTCGAGGCGCCGGAGTCGATCCCCGGGGTGGTCGAGGAGCTCCTGCGCACCGAGACTCCGGGGGACGCGCTCTTCATGCGGGTGGCGACCGAGGATGTGGACCTGCCCTCGGGACGGGTGCGGCGCGGCGAAGCCGTTCTGCCGGTCTCCTCGGCGGCGAACTTCGATCCCGAGGTGTTTCCCGACCCCCGGCGCGTCGACCCGGCGAGGTCCGGCCATCCGCATCTGGGCTTCGGCAGGGGGCCACACTATTGTCTCGGCGCCAACCTCGCCAGGGTGGAGCTCCAGGAGGCGTTCCGGGCACTGGTGGCACGGCTGCCGAATCTCGCCCTGGCCGAGCCGGCGAGCGCCGTACCCTGGTCGCAGGGACATCTGTTCAAGCGGCCGGAGCGCCTGCTCGTGCACCTCGGCGACGCTCCCGCATAACGGTCAGCGCTCGCGGTAGAAGATCATGCCGCCGTGGTGCAGTGTGTCGTTGTCGACGAAGACGCCGTCGGCGGTGAAACCGGTGTCGTCGACATAGTCGATCTGGTTCCCTGTGACGGTGTAACCGCCGGTATAGGCGCTCTTGCGGGTGCCGCGCGCCTCGTCGTAGCGGCCGTCAGCGGTCAACTCCTGGCGGATGTGGCCGTCGGCGGTGACCCACATACCGACATATGGGTGGGCGGCAATGCCGGTGGACGTGGACGTCACGGTGGGCTCCTGACTGTGGGAGGCGGTGGGTGAAGGAGTGGCCGCGCCCTGGACTGCCGCCTCGTGCTGAGAACAGGCAGTGAGGGCGAAGGCGAGAGCGGCGGTCACGGCGACAGTGCGTCTGATCATGGTTCCGTCTCAGTGGGATGGTCTCCCCGTGGGAGTGGTAAAAAGCCCCACGTTCCGCCGGTCACACATGCTTGTGCTGTACGGCGCGAGCCGTACCAAGGCGGTGACTGCCGAGCATGGCCAGGGCGTCGGCCGAGGGGCTCCCGGGTTCGGCCTGGTAGACGACCAGCTGCTGGCCGGGGCTGGAGTTGACGCTCAGCGACTGGTAGCTCAGCTCGATGTCGCCGACGAGGTGATGGTGGAATCGTTTGGTTTCGGCGGTCTTGCTGCGCACGTCGTAACGCGACCACAGGCGAGCGAAATCGACGCTCTTCAGGGACAACTCGCCCACCAGTGCGATGAGAGCTGGATCGTCCAGGTCGCCGCCGGTGCTGGAGCGCAGCGCCGCCACGCAGTTCTCGGCGATGACCTCCCAGTCGCGGTAGAAGGTCCGGGCGGGCGGGCGGAGGAACACCGCGGTGACCAGATTCGCCTCCTCCCCCATCCAGTCGAACAGCGCTTCCCCGAGGGGGTTGGCGGCCAGCTGGTTGAGATAGCGGTCGAAGATGAGCGCGGGGGTGGTGTGCCAGCCGTCCATGAGGCGGATGAGGGCGGCGTCCGCATACTCGGTGCGGGTGGGTCGTCTGCGCGGCGGCGCCGGGCTCGCCAGTGTGCGCAGGTGGTCGGCGGCGTCGGCGCTCAGGCCGAGAGCCACCGCGAGGGCCTCGACGACCTGGGGCGAGGGGTGCCTGTCGCGCCCCTGTTCCAGCCGGATGTAGTAGTCGGTGGACACCCCGGCCAGGATCGCGACCTCTTCACGGCGCAGTCCCGGCGTACGGCGCTGCCCCGCGGGTAGCCCGTGCCGTGCCGGGTCGGCCGCGGCGCGGCGGGCGCGCAGGAACTCCCCGAGACGGCTGCCGGTCATGAGAAGGAGCCGAGGGTGTCAACGCCCAGTTTCCAGGCCATGGTCAGGTGCTGCCCGGCGACCTTCCAGCCGTCGCCGGTGCGGACGAACTCCCACGCGTAGGAGCCGCCCATGTCGAAGTGCTCGCCCGGCTCGCCGCTGTCGGGGATCCCGACGAACAGCATGTAGCCGACGCCGGTGGCGCGGTCGCCGTCGATCTCGAAGTGCGTGTTGAGCAGGTGGTGGAACATGGCGTCATAGCGATCTTCGGCCTGGACGACGGTGTCCCTGATGGTGGTCGCGCCGTGGAGCGGCTCCCAGGGGCCGAAGGCGAGTTCGGCGTCGGCGGTCCAGCAGTCGATCCAGGTGTCGTAGTCCTTGTGGTCCAAGGCACGCCAGCCGCGCACGAGCAGGCCGCGAATCGCCTCCTTGTCGACGAGGGCGGCCAGCGCCTCGCTCGACGGGGCTGGGGCGGGAGCGGTGGTCACGAGAGGTTCCTTCCGGGATGCGCCCCTTGGGGGGCTCGATGGTGTCACCGTACGGACGACCGGAACGTGCCGGGTAGGCCTGTCACTCCCACCTACCGCCTGCAGGCGGGGCCAGGCGGTCATGGCGGTGTCCTCCACGGCCAACCTCGAGGTCGTCAAGCCGGGCTATGACGGCCCTCCTCACCTGGGCTTCGGCCGGGGCGCGCACTACTGCCTGGGCGCCAACCTGGCCCGCATCGAGCTCCAGGAAACCTTCAGGCCTTCGCCGCGCGGCTGCCGGACATGGCCCTGGCCGAGCCGGCGGCCGAGTTGCCGGGCACCTCGATCAGCCGCTTGGGCTCCTCCTCGATCACCCGCGGGTTTGGGGTTCCATGATCCGCTGTCCTGAACGTGTGCCTGTGCGGCTTCACGGGTGAAAGCCGCACACTTCTCCCATTGAAGGGGGAAAATAGAACGCCCGCCCCGGAGGTTGCGGCTTCGGGGCGGGCGTCGTTTCTCTCACAACCGTCGGCGTTCTACAAGATGGCGGTCACACCCGGGCGAAGGAGGGCATGTCCCGCCGTACTAACACCGACGGACTCCGGGTCGTCAGCTGCGGGTGGCGTCGACCGAGATGCCGTAGCCGCCGCCCGCGATGGACAGGGTGGCCTCGGACACGGTGTCGCCGGTGCAGGTGGGGGCGCTGAGCAGCCAGAAGACGCCCTGGCCGCCGAACTGCAGGCTGTTGGCGGAGACGGTGTAGGTCTGCTTGGTCGACTCCGATCCCCGGGTCAGGGTCACGTCGTTCGCGGTGACGGCGATGGTGACGGCGGCCGCGCCGGGAGGGTTGGCCGTATAGGTGCCGACCCACGATGCAGCCGTGCTGCCGCACGGGGCGGCCTGCGGTGCTGCGGCGAGAGCCGCGGGAGCCATGGCCAGCCCGAGGAGGCCGGCCAGTGCGATGGTGGCGGTACGCGCGCCGATGGGAGACATGGAGCTCCATTTCCTTGCAGGGGAGGCCGCCGTGGCGAGCTCCCCCCGTTGGGCGATTACTTTCAGTGGCATTTATATAACTCTCCGTGGCGACACTGAGAGCGCTACAGAGCGAGAAAAGCCTGTGTCGCCAGTGAGCACACTGTGGCTGAAGGGGCAGTAGTGATCTCCCTAGATGGCCACGTTCCCACCCGACTCAGCGGCCACCCGACGAGAATGCGCCTTACTCGCCATGCCTCCCACAGTTAACTTCTCCTACGGAATCTCAACGGTGCCCCAATTCCCCTTCCCCGAGGTAACGGCGGGACTCTCGGAGACGAACCGGCAAGGGAGCTGCAAGAGCCTTCGCTGCCCCACGTGCAACTGCCCAGCGGAGATCTCGCCCGTCTGGCCGCCCTGCCCGTCAACCAGGTGGCCAACCACGACCCGCCGGTCTTCCCCGCCCCCGACCGGCTGGTGACCGGGCACGCCCCCCACCCGGGGTTCGGCAGGGGTGTGCACTTCTGCCTGGGCGCCCCCCTGGCCAGGATGGAACTCCAGGAGGCCCTGCAGGGGGCTCGTCGAACGCCTTCCGAACTCCCCCGGCCGCCCGTCCGTCTGACCGTCTTCTAGGCGCCGCCGTACCGCATCGGCGGAGCCTCCGATGCGGTGCGGCTGGGCCGGGTCACTCGACGGTGACGCTTTTGGCCAGGTTGCGGGGGCGGTCGACGTCGCGGTCGAGGGCCACCGCCGCGTGGTAGGCGAAGATCTGCAGCGGGATGCTCAGCAGGATCGGGTCCAGCTCCGGCTCGTTCTTCGGCACGAGGATCACGTCGTCGGCGAGCTTGGGGTCGACCTGGCGGTGGCCGACCATGAGCACGTTCCCGCCGCGGGCGCGGATCTCCCCGAGGGTGGTGAGGTTCTTGTCCAGCAGTTCGTCGTCGGGCACCAGGGCCACGGTCGGCGTCTCGGGGCCGATCAGGGCGAGCGGCCCGTGCTTGAGCTCGCTGGCGGGATATGCCTCGGCGTGGATGTAGGAGATCTCCTTGAGCTTCTGCGCGCCCTCCCGCGCCACGGGATAGCCCCGCACCCGGCCCACGAACATCATGCTCGGATGGTGGGCGTACTTCGCGGCGAGCGCGGCGATCCGCTCGCCGCCGGCGAGGATCTCCTCAATCTGCCCGGGCAACCGCCGCAGCCCGTCGCAGATGCGGCGCCCGTGCGCGGGCGACAGGTCGCGCACCCGGCCGAAGTGCAGTGCGAGCAGCGCGAACGCGGCCGCCGTGGAGGTGAACGCCTTGGTCGAGGCGACCGACACCTCCGGGCCCGCGTGCAGATAGATGCCCCCGCCGCACTCGCGGGCGATGGCGCTGCCGACGGTGTTGACGATGCCGAGCACCCGGCCGCCCTTGCGCTTCAGCTCCTGGACCGCGGCCAGCGTGTCGTAGGTCTCGCCCGACTGGCTGATGGCGACATATAGCGTGTCATGCTCGACGACCGGGTTGCGGTAGCGGAACTCCGAGGCGGGCTCGGCGTCGGCGGGGATGCGCGCGAGCTCCTCGATCAACTGGGCGCCGATCTGCCCCGAATAGTAGGCCGACCCGCAGCCGATGATCTTCACCCGGCGAAATGCCCTGGTCTCGTGTGGTGTGAGGTTGAGCCCGCCGAGGTGGGCGATGTGGAACCGGTCGTCGATGCGCCCGCGCAGGGTGCGGGCCAAGGTCTCGGGCTGCTCGGAGATCTCCTTGAGCAGGTAGTGCGCGTATCCCCCGGTGTCGTAGTGCCCGGCGTCCCAGTCGACGACCAGCGGCTCCTTGGCCGTCTCGCGGGCGTCCATGGTGAAGGTCGTGAACCCGTCGGCCTTGATCACCGCCAGCTCGCCGTCCTCCAGGTGCACAACCTGGCGCGTGTAACGCACGAGCGCGGCCACGTCGGAGGCGGCGAACATCTCCTTCTCGCCGAGGCCGAGCACGATGGGCGAGCCGTTGCGCGCGACGACCACCTCGCCGGGGCGCTGGGCGTCGACGACGGCTATGCCGTATGTCCCGACGATCCTCTTGAGCGCCAGCCGCACGGCCTCCGACAGATTCGCGGTGTCGGCGACGGTGCGGGCGATGAGGTGGGCGAGCACCTCGCTGTCGGTCTCGCTGGCGAACTCCGCGCCGTCGGCGGTGAGCTTGGCGCGCAGCTCGTCGGCGTTCTCGATGATGCCGTTGTGCACGACCGCGATGCGCTGGTCGTTGGACAGATGCGGGTGCGCGTTGACGTCGCTCGGCTCACCGTGGGTCGCCCAGCGCGTGTGGCCGATGCCGAGGTTGCCCTTGAAGCGCGCGGGCACGGCGGAGGCCAGGTCGGCCACCCGCCCCTTGACCTTGCGGAGCTTGAGCGAACCCCTGGCGGACACGACGAGCCCGGCCGAATCGTAGCCGCGGTATTCGAGCCGCTGAAGCCCCTCAAGCAGGATCGGCGCCGCGTCCTGCGGGCCGACATAGGCCACGATTCCACACATCCGCAGATTCTCCCTATCCGTAGACGATCCGGCGCAGCTGCCGCAGCGACAACTCAGGCGCCGAGACCCGGCGCGCGGCGATCTCCGCCGCGATCCTCGGGAAGATCGCCTCGTTGGTGAGACCACGCGCCCGCAGCTCGGCGTGGCGGCGGCGGACGAACTCCTCCGCAGACTCGGAGAAGTATGCCAGCACATCCGCCACGACCCTGGCCGCCTCACCGGGGCCGAGTGGGCTCGTCCTGGTCAGGTGGGCGATGAGGTCGCTGTGAGGATGCCGCGCCGTTGACACAAATGTGGACCTTACGCAGAGAGATCTACCAATACCAAGCTCCCTGCCCGATATCGGGCAGGATTTCGATTCACAAGCTTCTCACAGGCTCTCTGCCCTGTTCACGGGGCCTTGGTGTGGTATCACACTTGGCTTCCGATCGAGCACATGCCCCCTCCCCTCGCGGGTCGGCGGGGGAACCGAGCAGCGACTCTCCCGAGCGGCAAGATCTCCTATCGCGCGCATCGCCGGGGCACCCCTGCCCACCAGAGGGATTTCCATTGATAAATCGGCTCCATTAATCAGATATCCCGATACACCACCCCGGCCTGAGCCGTATTCCATCCGATGAATCCATGAAGAACGGATCATCCATGGAAAAGCTTCACCGAAACCCCGAACCACCCTCCTCTGCACGAGCAAACCAGCCAATTACTCTGAGTAGTCTTGAAGGGACGAGGAGTAGTTGAGCCTGGGGAGTCGCAGATGCCGTCAATGTCGATCGCCACCTCCGCAGTGGTCGCCTCGGCCGCCGTGCTGATCTCCCCCGCCCTCGTCCCCCACGACCCCGCCGAACGCCGCGCCCCCGCCGCCCCCGCCGCGGCCACCCGCCATGCCGCCTTCGCCAAGGCCGCCGGCGAGTTCGGGGTGCCGGTCAGCGTGCTGCTCGGCGTCTCCTATCTCCACTCGAGGTGGGACTCCCATGCCGGGCTGCCCAGCACCTCGGGCGGATACGGCCCCATGCACCTGATCGACCTACCGGCGGCCCGGCGCGACACGGCTCTGCCGTACTCCCTGGGCAATCACCACGACGACGACCGCGAGGACCCGCGCGGCGACCCCTCGCGCCCGATGCCGAGACACCGTCACCAGCCCCCTAAGCACAGCCCCGCCGCGCCCCGCACGCTCATGCGGGCCGCCGAGCTGACCGGGATCGCCCCCGAGCGGCTGCGCCGCGACCCCGACGCCAACATCCGCGGCGGCGCGGCCCTGCTCGCCGACCACCAGCGCGCCCTCGGCGGGCACAAGAGCGCGAACCCGGCGGACTGGTATGACGCGGTGGCCGCCTACGGCGGAGACCCGGCAGGAAGCACCGGCTTCGCCGACGAGGTCTTCGGCACCATCCAGGCGGGCGCCGCCCGCACCACCGACGACGGCTTCGCCCTGCGCCTCGGCGCCCACCCCGCCCTCGGCGCCCACCCCACCCTCGGTGCGGACCGCGACCGCTCACCGCGTCGCTATCGCCTCCACCGCAACCCCGGGCCCGACCGCCAACGGCCGAAGTGGGGAAAGAAACGCCGCGGCGGCCACGGGCGGCACGATCGCCCCGCGCGACGCGATCACCGCCGGCGGGCGGAATGCCCGGAGTCACTGGCGTGTGAGTGGATGCCCGCCGCATATGCGCGGACGGGACGGAAGAGTTACGGCAACCACGACCGGCTGCATGAGGATCGGAAGATCGACTACATCGTCATCCACGACACGGAGGGGTCGTTCCGGGGTGTGCCCTCCATGGTCAACAATCCCCGGTATGTGAGCTGGCACTACACCATCCGCTCCGAGGACGGGCATGTCGCCCAGCATGTGCGGACGGGCGACATCGCCTGGCATGCCGGCAACTGGGATATAAATTCCAGATCCATCGGCATCGAGCACGAGGGCTACCTAGCCCGAGGCGGCACCTGGTACACCGAGGCGATGTATCGCGCCTCGGCCAAACTCGTGCGGCACCTGGCCGACGAGCACGACATCCCCCTCGACCGCGCCCACATAATCGGCCACGACAACGTGCCCGGCATCACCCCCGACCGCGTGCGCGGCATGCACGTCGACCCCGGTCCCTACTGGGACTGGGCGCGCTTCTTCGCCCTTCTCGACGCCCCCTTCACCGCCACCGGCGAGGAGGACGCCACCTCGGTCATCATCCGCCCGGACTTCGAGCACCACCAGGCGCAATACACCGGTTGCACACGCAAACAACCCGCCAGACACTGCAAACGCCAGGGCTCGGCCTCCGTCTGGCTGCACACCGAACCCTCCCACCACTCCCCCCTGGTCAAGGACATCGGCAAACACGGCGGCGGCGCCTCCACCCACAGCGTCTACGACCACGCCGGCCGCGCCTCCACCGGCCAGCGCTACGCCGTCGCCGACCGCCAGGGCGACTGGACCGCGATCTGGTATCTCAACCAGAAGGCGTGGTTCCACAACCCCGCCTCTTCCCCCACCGCCCTCCCCGCCGACGGCCCGCTCGTCACCCCACGCGCCGGCCTCGACTCCGTCAAGGTATACGGCAGGGCCTACCCCGAGGCCGACGCCTACCCCGGCGGCATCCGGCCGGAGAAACTCGTCCCCTTGCAATACACACTCCGCCCCGGCCGCCGCTACACCCTCGGCCTCACCATCCGCTCGGCCTACACCCGGGCCAAGTCGGTCGACCCACGAGAGCACGTGATCATCCGCGGCCGGCTCCGCTACCACCAGATCCAACTCGGCCACCGCGTGATGTTCGTGAAAGCCGACGACGTGGAGATCATCGACCGTTGATCCCTTTGGCCTTTGAAGCCGCCGGTTGGGCACATCCGGGCCTGAGAGGCGATAGAGTCTTACACGTAGCCCCAAGCGGTTGGGGCCACAGGCGGACGTGGCTCAGCTGGTAGAGCATCACCTTGCCAAGGTGAGGGTCGCGGGTTCGAATCCCGTCGTCCGCTCGGGTCGATCTTTGGTGGAGTGGCCGAGAGGCGAGGCAACGGCCTGCAAAGCCGTCTACACGGGTTCAAATCCCGTCTCCACCTCGGCGAGCATCGGTCACAATGGCGATTCTGCTAATGTGGCCGGTGCTTAACAAACGGGTGATTATTCATCCATGCGGACGTGGCTCAGCTGGTAGAGCATCACCTTGCCAAGGTGAGGGTCGCGGGTTCGAATCCCGTCGTCCGCTCTGAGGCCCCTTTTCGGGGGTTTTTAGGGCGATTAGCTCAGTGGGAGAGCGCTACCTTGACACGGTAGAGGTCACTGGTTCAATCCCAGTATCGCCCACGTGCCTTCCTTGGGGACGTGTGCCCGCGGAAAGCGCGGGCCGTTCGCGGCGGCACCTGCGTAGTGCTCGCTTCGCATCGCGGGTGGGGGCTTCGCCACCCACACCCCCCATCGCTTGCGCCCGGTTGGCCTTGTTCCTTGAATCTTGGCCTCCCCCGTGAGTCTGGGGCTTCTCGTTGTTTGTCGTTGGCCCCCGTAGTTTGGAACCGGTGCGCTTTGGCGTAAAGGGCCAGTTCGCGCTCGGGTGAGCCGATGAGTTCCAACCGGGAGCGGTGCCGACGCTGATTCAAGCTGTTTTAAATGACCGCCGGGTCGTGTTCGAGGTCACGTCCTGGGGATCACAACGTGGGTGACCTCTATGGCCTTCAGCCCTGACGGGCATACCCTGGCCGGCGCCAGTGCCGATGAGACGGCGCGGTTGTGGGACCTGGCTACCCGCAGGCCAATCGGCACCCCGCCGGCCGGCCATGCCGGGTCGGTGAATTCAGTGGCCTTCAGCCGCGACGGGCACACCCTGGCCGGCGGTGACGAGGACAACGCCGTGCGGCTGGGGAATGTGAGCGTGCCCGATCACCTGGAAGCGTGGCGGGCCGGCGGCGGCGCGTTGGTTGCTGCTGTTTTCGTACGCTCGGCTCACTGTCCGAACGCTTGATGTGAATGGTGGGCCGACCGGTCTATATGTTCTAGACGCGGGTGATCGCCTTACGCGCGTAGGCTCGGACGTCGGCGTCGGAGTCTGTGAGGGCGGCCCGCAGGGCGGGCGCGACATCCGTGGCGGCGGCGCGGGGGGTGAGGGCGAGCACGGCGGCCTTGCGCACGTCGATGTTGGCATCCGAGAGGGCCGCCACGAGCGGTTGCTCGGCGGTGGCGGGGTCGGCTGCCGCAAGGCAGCGCACCGCGCCCACCCGGACCTGCCAGGCGGGGTCCCGTATGGCCCGTACGGCGTCTGCCGTGAGCGGTGCGCCCACCGCTCCGGATGATTCCAGCGCGGCGGCTCTGACCAGCGGGTCGGCGTCCCCGGCGAGCAACGGCAGCGCGTCGGACGGCTTGCCGATGAGGCCGAGCCCCTTGGCGGCCCATACGCGTACCGCTCTTGCGGGGTCGGTCGCGGCGGTGGCCACCGGGCCGGCCTCGTCGAGTGAGACCAGGCCGCGGATCGCGGCGATTCGCACGCGGTGGTCCGCGTCAGCCAGCGCCGCCTGGAAGATCTCGGTACGGCCGAGCCGCAGCGCGCGCAGCACGTCCAGGACGGCGCCCCTGACCACGGGGTCCCCGCTGTCCAAGCGGCCCGCCAGCGCCTCGCCGAACTCCGCCGTCGCGGGCAGCACTTCGACGAGTTCCAGAAGGCCGGTGGCGGCGGCGTGCCGTACGGTGCCGCGCTGGTCGGCGAGCGCGCCGACCAGCGCCGTGCCCGCGCCTTGCGGCACGGTCTCGGTGAGCGTGGCGATCGCGGCTCTGCGCACTTTGGGGTCGGGGTCGGCCAGGTAGGGCGCGAGGTCGTGCATGGTCGGCTGTTCCTCGGTCAGGCGATGCAGTTCCAGGATGCGCGGTGAGCGGCCGACCGCGGCGCGGTCTGAACGTTCGCCGCGCGCCCGGCGGACCGCCGTGGCCGCGTGCGCTCCGAGGATCACGGGCTCGGCCGCGACGGGTGCGAACTCCGCTACGGGCACGAGGTACGGCTCCACGGGTCGCTTGAGGAACTCCATCGCGCCATCGCCGCGCTTGCGTAGGTTGAGGTGGTACAGCCAGGTGTCGTCGTCGCGTTGCGGCTGGTCGGCGCGCTCGTGGTAGAGGCCCCACCGGCTCTCGGTGCGGGTGAGCGAGGCCCTGGCCGCCATCTCGGCGCAGTCGCGGATGAAGTCCACTTCGGCGCACCGCATCAGTTCGTGGGGCGTCCGCGCCCCCATCGCGTCGATCTCCTCCCGCATCCGTTCGAACGACTCCAGCGCGATCTCCAGTTTGGCGGCCGTCTTGGGCGGGGCCACGTAGTCGTTGACGAAGCGGCGCAGTTTGTATTCGACCTGCTGTTGCGGCGGCCCGTCCGGGTTGCGCAGGGGCCGGTAGGCCAACGCGTGCGCGGCTTCGATCTGGTCCTCGGGCAGCGATGCTCCCGGCCGGTGGTGCGCGGCGGCGTGGGCTCCGGCCAGGTCGCCGAAAACGAAGGCGCCGATCATGTAGTTGTGCGGGACGCAGGCCAAATCTCCGGCCGCGTACAGGCCGGGCACGGTAGTCGCGCCGTGCTCGTCCACCCACACGCCGGACGCCGAGTGGCCGCCGCACAGGCCGATCTCCGAGATGTGCATCTCCACGTCGTGGGTGCGGTAGTCGTGGCCGCGCCCGGCGTGGAAGGTGCCGCGTGTGGGGCGCTCGGTCGTGTGCAGGATGTTCTCGATCGCGGTGACGGCCTCGTCAGGTAGGTGGGAGAGTTTGAGGTAGATGGGGCCGCGAGCCGAGGCGATCTCGGCGGAGACCTCGGCCATCATCTGGCCCGACCAGTAGTCGGAGTCGACGAACCGCTCCCCCTTGTTGTTGACCTGGTAGCCGCCGAACGGGTTGGCCACATACGCACAGGCCGGGCCGTTGTAGTCCTTGATCAACGGGTTGATCTGGAAGCACTCGATACCGCTGAGCTCCGCTCCGGCGTGGTATGCCATCGCGTAGCCGTCGCCGGCGTTGGTGGGGTTCTCATAGGTGCCGTAGAGATAGCCACTGGCGGGCAGGCCGAGTCGGCCGCAGGCGCCGGTGGCGAGGATGACGGCGCCGGCGCTCACCACGACGAAGCGGCCGGAGCGGGTGTCAAATCCCGCCACGCCGACGGCGCGGCCCTGTGAGGTGAGGACCCTGACCGGCATGACGCGGTTCTCGATGTGGACCTTCTCCCGGATGTGGCGCTGGCGCAGGACGCGGTAGAGGACCTTCTTCACGTCTTTGCCCTCGGGCATGGGGAGCACATAACTGCCCGAACGGTGGACCCTTCGGACGGCGTATTCGCCGTGCTCGTCCTTCTCGAACTTCACCCCGTACCGTTCCAGGCGGCGCACCATGTCATATCCCCTGGTCGCGGTCTGGTAGATCGTCTTCTGGTTGACGACGCCGTCGTTGGCCCTGGTGATCTCGGCTACGTAGTCCTCGGGCACGGCCTTGCCCGGGATGACGGCGTTGTTGACGCCGTCCATGCCCATGGCCAGCGCACCGCTGTGCCGTACATGGGCTTTCTCCAGCAGCAGCACCCGCGCGCCGTGCTCCGCCGCGGTGATCGCGGCCATGGTGCCGGCGGTGCCGCCGCCGACGACGAGGACCTCGCACTCCAGGTGCAGGCGGTCCTCGATCGAGGGGATCTCCATTCACAACTCCTTGATGATCTGGTCGCGCAGCGCCGTCCGGTCCACGCCGAGGTCGCGCGGTCGCGGCACTTCGATCAGCGCGCGCACGCCTCCTGAGCCGAGCACCACCACGCGGTCGGCGAGCAGGAGCGCCTCATCCACATCGTGGGTGACGAAGATGACCGTGGCGCGGGTGTCGCGCAGCACGTGCAGCAGAAGCCTCTGCATCTCGGCGCGGGTCTGGGCGTCGAGCGCGCCGAACGGCTCGTCCATCAGCACCGCGCGGGGAGCTCCGGCGAGGGCACGGGCGAGCTGTACGCGCTGCCGCATACCGCCGGAGAGTTCGCGCGGCAGCCTGTCCTCGTGTCCGGCCAGGCCGACGCGGGCGATCCACTCCCGCGCGGCCGCGCGGCGCTCGCGCTTGGGCAGTTTGCGTATGCGCAGCGGCAGCTCGACGTTGCTCCGGACGGTGCGCCAGGGCAGCAGAGCGTCGTCCTGGAAGATCATCGCGCGGTCCCGCGAGGTGGCCGCGATCTCCTCGCCTTCGGCGACGATCCTTCCCCGGTACGGCCGCAGCAGCCCGGCCAGCGCGCGCAGCAGCGTGGACTTGCCCGAGCCGGACGCACCGACCACGACCAGGACCTCGCCAGGCCGAACGGCCAGGTTGATCTCGTCGAGTACGGGGTCGCGAGCGTAGCCGAGCGTCAAGGACTCCAGGGTGATCCCCAGCGTCATGGCCCGCTCCTCTCCGCCCGGGGCAGCCACCGGGTCACCCTGCGGCCGACCAGCTCCACAGCGGCCGAGGTGAGCCACCCGAGCAGGCCGATGGTGATCATGCCGACGATGACGGCGGGGTAGTCGACAATCGTGTACGACATCCAGGTGCGGTAGCCGACCCCGAACTCCCCTGAGATCATCTCCGCCGAGATGACGCAGATCCACGACACGCCCATGCCGACGGACAGGCCGCCGAACACGCCGGGAAGTGCACCGGGGAGCACGACGTACCAGTGCACGTGGCGCCGGGCGCCGCCGAGCGTCCTCACCGCGTCCTCCCACAGGGTGGGGAGGGCCCGTACGGCATGGCGGGTGCTCACCGTGATCGGGAAGAACGCGGCGACGAACGTGATGAACACGATGCCCTGCTCGTCGGTGGGAAAGAGCAGGATCGCCACCGGGACCAGGGCGATGGCGGGGATGGGCCGCACGGCTTCGAGGAGGGGGGTGAACACGTCGCCCGCCCTCGTGGACCTGGCCACCAGCACGCCCATCGCGACGCCTGCCACGGCGGCCAGGCCGAAGCCGGCGAGGATCCTGATCAGGCTTTGGAGGAGGTCGAGATAGTAGATCTGGGTACCGAGCTGCCCAGCCGCCCGGGCAGCGATCTGGTCCAGTGTGGGGAGGCGGTCGAACCTCAGCCACAGGCGGGCGTCGGTGACGGTGAGCACCTGCCACAACGCCGCCGCGGCCAGGAGGGACGCGGCCCGGACCGCCCACCGCCGCCCACGTCCTCCGCCATTCGGGGCGGGTTGCGCAGATGCGGGAGACACGCCGCGCTCGGGGGCGTACGGCGACGCCGTACGCCGGGGGCCGTCCGAGCGTGGAGGCGAGGGCAGCGGGTCCGGCTGGCGGGCCTGGTCGGTGATCTGGGCCTCGGCGCCGCTCATCGGGCGTCGCCTCCCGCTGCGGCCTTCAGCGCGGACTCGTACGCGACGGGTTCCGTTTTCGGGTGGGCCTTGCGATAGGCATCGGCCCCGTCCTGCGTCGTGAAGGGCAGGAAGCGGGCGGTGGGATCGGCGGACGGGTCCGTCAGCCAGATGGACCGGTCGGCGAACCACCGCGTCCCCGTCGCCGTGTCCGGGACGTAAGCGGCGCGCACGCTCCCACCCGCCGTTGCGATCTGGCGGAGCAGGCAGGTGGGGGTGGCGGCGGGACGCGTGGCGTCCTCGCCGGTCAGCCAGAGCTCCGAGGCGGTCCTCGGATCGGAGACGGGCAGGTCGCAGGCGGCGTCGGTGCCAGTGACGGGGGCGGCGTTCGCGGTAGAGGCCCGGTCGGCGTCGTAGGTGGGGCCGTACGCCTTCCGCAGGTAGCCGTCGTTGACGAAAGAGCCGACGTTCACGCCGGAGAAGTCCGGGCTGATCCGCTTGAGGTAGGTCACGTCGTGCTCGTGCGCGGCCCGCAAGGGCTGCTTCAGCGTGACGTCGAAGGTCGCGATGCCGCCCCGCCCGTTGTAGAGGTAGACGACCTCGGGCGGCAGCCCCGTGGCCTTGGCCACCGACTCGGCCGCCTCCAGGGGGTGCTCGTGCAGGTAGCGGGTGGCGTCGATCTGTGCTTTGAGGAAGGCGTCGACGACCTCCGGATGCGCTTTGGCGTACTCCTGCCGCACCACCACACCATGGAAGGTCGGCACGTTGAGCGCCGAGCCGTCGTACACGATCCGGCCCTTGTTCTGGAAGGCCAGCAGCCCTGGCCAGGCCACGAACTGCGCGTATCCCTGGACGCCGCCGGATTCCAGCTGGGCCGCGCCCACGGCGGGCTGATGATTGACCGTCTCCACGTCGGTGATTCCGGCCTTCTCCAGGGCTTGGACGAGCGTCCCGTGTCCGGCCGAGCCGACACTGGCGGAGATCTTGGTTCCGGCGAGATCGGCCAGGGTTCGCGCCTCGGACTCGGGCGGGACGACGACCATGTTGAGCCCGCCGCGCAGGTTGTAGCCGGTGATGGAGATCAGCTCAGTGCGCGCCGCGGGGATGTCCTGCGTGCGGGCGGCGTTGATCAGCAGCGGGTAGTCGCCCATGGAGCCGATGTCGATCTTCCCGGCCACCATCTTGGCGGTGATGGGCGCGCCGGTGTCATAGTCCTGCCACTCGACCCTGTATTTGCTGCCGAGTCGCTTCTCCAGGTAACCGAGCGAACGCAGCAGGGTTCCCGCCGTCACCGTGTTGATGGTCTTGGACTGGTAGCCGACGACGAGCGTGGGCTTCCCGTCGCCGCCCGCCGACGTGCCTGAGACCGAGCAGGCGGCCGAGGCCAGCAGGAGGGTCGCCATCAAGGCCTTGCGCAGCATGGTGCTTTTCCTTTATCGCAGCAGGTAGGGAATGTTGATGGTGACCGCGTCCACGGGACACCTGGCCGCGCACGGGCCGCAGTACCAGCACTCGTCTACGTGCATGTACGCCTTGCCGGTCTCCTCGCTGATCGCCAGGGAGTCGAGCGGGCACGCCTCGACGCATAAGGTGCAGCCATCGATGCATACGGATTCGTCGATTGTCACGGGGACTTCGACGCGCTGGTTGATCAGGGCCATGCCCGCTCCTCGTCCGGGGTTCGTCGCAGTTGGCCGCGCATGGTGAGCCGATCGCCCCGGAATCGGATGAACTCCAGGTCGACCGGCCTACCGTCGGCCAGGTGGGTGAGCCGCTCGACCATGAGCAGCGCGGCTCCGCGAGGCGTGCCGAGCGCTGCGGCGGTGTGTGGGTCGGCGTTGACGGCTTCGAGCGTGAGCTCGGCCGTGCCGAGGGGCTGCCCGGCGATCCCTTCGAGCAGCGCGAAGATGTCGTTGTTGGCCAGGTCGGCGTCGAACAGCGGCTCGCCGGCGTCGCGGACGAGGTAAGTGAGATCAAGCGAGAGCGGCAGGCCGTTCAGGCTGCGGAGCCGTTCGAGGTAGACGACCTGCTCGCCGGGTGGGAGCCCGAGCCGCTGGCTGACCTGGGCGGGCGGCTCCATCAGGGTCATCGTGCGGACCTGGTTGGTCACCTGCCCGTGCTCGTGCAGGGTCTCGGCGAGGCCGAGCAGGCGGTGCAGGCCGTGCGGGTATTTCTCGGCCGCCACCGTGGTGCCCACGCCCGGACAGCGCTCGACCAGCCCTTCCTCGCGGAGCAGGTCGAGCGCCTCTCGTATGGTATTGCGCGAGGTGTCGAACTCGCGCGCGAGCGCGGCCTCCAGCGGCAGCTGCCCCTGGGGGAAGCTGTCTTGGAGGATCTGTCTTCTCAGCAGGTCGGCGACCTGCCGGGCACGATCTGCCCTGCGCCGCCGATCATCGAGCACCATCCGTTCCACAGCATTAAACCTACTAAATGAGTAGGAAAAAAGGGATAACGGGGAGATTGCGCCACTTTCGCCGGGTTGCCGCACCACGTTGACCTGCTGCGCGAGCGGCCCGTCGGCAAGATCTGCCACCCGGTCGCGGGGACCTGCCGACGGTGCCCTGCGCGTACGGCAGGGAGCCCACGTCGACGTCCACATACCGCTCGACCAGATCGCATCCATCCGGGAGGTTGACTGCGACGCCAGCCGGAAAAATCTTCACGGGACTGTCGACGGAGGACATCTCCGTTCGTCGTCAAGGTGTACGGCACCGCCGGACGACGTGGCCGCCCGACCGGGCGGCCGGCGAGCCGGCACCGCAGCGCTCGACACCAGATACGGGAGCAATCCGTGAACGCCCTATCGTCCACTCCTTCCAGCAGCGGCACCCTCGACGTCCCGGGCGCCCGGCTCCACTACGAGGTGCGCGGCCAAGGCCCGCTGATCGCCCTTGTCGGCGCCCCGATGCACGCCGCGGCCTTCGCGCCCCTGGCCGACCTGCTCGCGGTCGACCACACCGTCCTCACCACCGACCCTCGCGGCATCAACCGCAGCCCTCTCGACGATCCGGCCCAGAAGTCCACCCCGGAGCTGCGCGCCGACGACCTGTCCAGGCTGCTGACCCACCTGGACGCCGGGCCTGCCGCCGTACTGGGCTCCAGCGGCGGCGCTGTCACCGCGCTGGCCCTCGCCCAGGCCCACCCCGAGCAGGTGCACACCGTCGTCGCCCACGAGCCCCCGCTCGTCGAACTGCTGGAGGACCGCGACAGACTCCACGCGCAGACCGACGATCTCATCGCCACCTACCTGACCGGCGACGCCATCGGAGCCTGGGGGAAGTTCATGGCGCAGGCGGGCATCGAGCTGCCCGAGGGCGCGCTGGAGATGATGTTCGGTGGAGAACGCGACCCGCAGCAGGTCCGGGACGAGCACCGATGGTTCGCCCACGAGATGTGGGGAACAACCCACTGGCGCCCGGACATCGCGCTGCTGCGCACCGTCCCGACCCGCATCGTGATCGGCATCGGCGAGGAGTCGACCGGGCAGCTCTGCGACCACACCTCCAGAGCACTTGCCACCGCCCTCGACACCAAGCCCACCCTGTTCCCCGGGGACCACACCGGCTTCGTCGAACACGCCGACCGCTTCGTCACCCCGCTGCGCACCGTACTCTCGTCTTGAGGGCTTGATGCCTGTGCTGCCGCTCTCCTCTCATGGGCGATCGTGTTCTGGGATCGGAGGGCTTACCCCCGAATCCGAGCAGACGCGAGGTCCGGGGCGGAGACGGCTGGTTCAGTCCCAGACCTCTCCTTCGGCGGATGTATGGACGGTCGTCTGCTTCCGCCGAAGACAGGGGCAGGTCGCGCGCTTTCGTTCAACGTCAACTCGCTCCCTGTGACGAAGGCCGCACGGCCCTGGAGACGGCGCTGCCCACCCCCAGGGCCGTAGTGCGACCCGCGTGGTGGGACCCGTCAGCGGCAGGCCCTCCCCGTGGCGCCGGAGGCGTTCTGCCCGCCCTTGCCGCCGCCCCACTGCACGTGCACGCTGCCCCACGCGCACATGTTGTTGGCCCACAGCATGTCCCCCCAGTGCCGGCCCTTGTTGCCGGCCTTGAACCGGAAGGTGTTGCTCCGGCCGTCCTTGGTGTAGACGCTGATGCTGCCGGTCGCCGACGCGGCTGTCCTTACCTCGACCCAGTTGGTCTTGCACTTGGTCGACCACATCAGCCGCACCGTGCCGACCGGGCCGTGGATCCGGCTCTTGATGCCGGCCTTCCGTACTTCTCGTGCGGTCTTGGCGCAACCGCTGCGGTATGGGTCCTGGCCGTCGTATGGTTTGGCCGCCGCCTGCGCGGAGGTGGGCGACAGCACCGCAAGTGCCGCCGCCACGGTGCCGACCACGCCGACCGCCATTCGAAGCTTCACCGGGAACCGCCTTTCATCGATCAGGTTCGTCGGCACGTTAGCGGAACGACCGGACCATGGTCACAAATCCGACAATCGATAGGGGTACCTTTTCGGTCGTACGGCTACCGCCAGAAGTGCGTCTCCGGAAACCACGGCGACGGCCCGTCGAACAGGGGACGTGTCCCCGGACCGCCGGATCCTCGGCGAGCCCGGTTGGCGAGACGCCTCCAGCACACGCCCCGGGACAACGGGATGCTCGTCTGCGGTGTAGCCGCCCAGATGTGCCGGCCACGCCGAGAACGCGCCCGCATCCGCAGCGAGAAGGGCCTCCGCTGGGGCGGCCGGCCTCTCGCGCCGGCAGCTTGAAACACTCACCCAACCCGGTGATCGTTTCCGGTCACAGCACTAAGGCACCATCACCAGTGGCAGCCGGACCGCCGGGGGCAGTGGCGGGATGGCCGGCTCGGCCCGCATGCCCTGGATCAGCAGCGCGGCGAAGCGCCGCGAGGCGGCCACCGCGGAGGCTCGCGAGGTGGTCCGGATACCGCCGTTGGCCATGAGCATCATGATCAGGTCGTCCAGGACGAAGTCCGGGCGCAGCTTGCCCGCCGCCTTGGCCCGGCGGGCGAGTTCGGCGACCTTGCCCAGCGCCCGCTGCCGGTCCGCGGCGAAGTCGATCGCGTGGGGGAAAGCCGAGACGAACGCTGCGGTGAAGCCCCGATCCAGTGCGTGCAGTTCACATATCCGCTCGATCATCCGATAGAAGCCGCGCCATGGGTCCGGATCGGCCAGCCCCTCGTCGACGATGGCGGTGCAGGCTGCCATCTGCTCGGTGAAGACGTCGGTGACCAGCGCCTCTTTGGTCGGGAAGTGCCGGTAGAGCGTCGCGGGACCAACCTCGGCACGCCGCGCGATTTCGCGCATCGCCACGTCCAGCCCCTGCTCGGCGAACGTCGTGCGGGCCACTGCGAGGATGCGCTCACGGTTGTCCCGGGCATCGGAGCGCAGGGAGTGAGGCAAACGGTTCGTCACCGCTCTCACTTTAGCCAAACGGACGGGGTGTTCCGCTAGCGTCCGACGGCATGAGAGCACTGACATTCGCCGAGTACGGTCCCACAAGCGTCCTTGAGGTCGCCGACGTACCGGAACCACACGCGGGACCGGGCCAGATCCGGGTGGCTGTACGAACCTCGGGCCTCACTCCCGCCGACTGCTACCTGCGCTCAGGCCGGTTCCGCGACGTGGCGCCGCTGCGCCTGCCCCACGTGCTCGGCGTGGATGCCGCAGGTGTGGTCGATGAGGTCGGCACAGGAGTCACCGGTATCCGGCCGGGCGACGCGGTCTTCGGCGTCGTCGATATCGCGGAACTCGGCGGCGCGAACGCCGAATACGCCGTCCTGGCAGCCTGGGAGCTGAAGCCGGACGCGCTGAGCTGGGAGCAGGCCGGCGGTGCGGCCGGGAACGTCGAGACCGCCACGCGTGTCCTCGACCGGCTGAAGGTCGGCACCGGCACGACCCTGCTGATCGAGGGCGCGGCCGGCGGGGTCGGCACGGTCGCCGTCCAACTCGCGGCGGCCCGCGGCGCAACCGTCATCGGTACGGCCAGCGCACGCAACCACGAGTTCGTCGCGGGGCTGGGGGCGACTCCGACCACCTACGGCGCCGGTTTGGGCGAGCGGGTCACCGCCCTGGCACCAGGCGGAGTCGACGTCGTCCTGGACTGTGCCGGATCCGGTTCGCTGCCCGATCTGGTGGACCTAGCCGGAAGCCCGGACCGGGTGGTGACCATCGCCGACCTGAACGCCGTGGAGTTCGGAGTCCACCTGTCACGCTCGGCGGGCCCCGGAGCGGACCCGCAGGCGATCGAAGGGCTCGCCGCAGCCGCCGCCCTCGCACAGCAGGGCCGCTTCACCGTGCCGGTCGCGGCCGCCTTCCCCATCGAGAACGCGGCCGCGGCGCACCAGTTGAGCGAGACCGGCCACGCCCAGGGAAAGATCGTACTCACCCTCTAGTGTCCTGCGCCGGAAATTCGTCGGCACCATCGGGCGAGGGATTCGGCAACGCGACCCGCGCCGAACGATCAACCGCGGATGTCGACTTCACCAACGACCTGATGCGGCCGGCCGCCGGCGGCCGGCCGGCCTGATCCGGGGTCGTATCCGTGCCCGGCCGGGCACGAGCTGCGCGCGTTGCTGCGATCCGAGGCGTCGCCGCAGCTCAGCCGGGCAGGAAGAGACCGGCGGCCCTGATCGGCACGCGATACTGTGATCACGGAAAGGGGGCCGTCATGGACATGTTTCCGCCGTTGCCGCTGGAGGAGTGGTCTGATGCGAAGGAGACCATGCACCGGTTCGCGCAGATCGTTGGCAAGGTGCGGCTCGCGGCGAGCGACAGGCGCAACCACTGGTGGAACGTTCCGTTCCATCTGACCGGGCGCGGGCTGACCACCCGGCCGATGGGTGGGCTGGGCGAGATGCCGCTGTTCTGTATCGACTTCGATCTGGTTCGCCACCGCTTGGTGGTAGACGTCCTCGACGGGCGTAGTGCTGAGTTCGAGCTCGCGGGGCAGTCGGTGGCGAGTTTCCATGCGAATCTGTTCGCCGTCCTCGAGGGCTTCGGGCTTAGGCCGGAGATCCGGGCGGTGCCGTTCGACCTCGGCGATCAGGTTCCGTTCGCCGAGGACAGCGCACACGCCGCATACGATCCCGCGTTGATCAACCGCTACTGGCGCATCCTGTCGCAGGTCGCCCGGCTGCTCGAACGCCATGCCGCCGGCTTCGCCGGCAAGATCAGCCCGGTGCACCATTTCTGGCACACCTTCGACATCGCGGTCTCTTCCTTCACCGGCCGTGTCGTGAGCGGGGCGCCGCAGGTCGATCCGGTGAGCAGGGAGGCCTACAGCTGGGAGGTGATCAGCGCCGGGTTCTGGTTCGGGGATGCCGAACGGCCCTGGCCCGCGTTCTACTCCTACACCGCCCCCGAGCCGCCGGGCCTGGAGCGGGAGCCGTTGCGTCCCGAGCAGGCGGAGTGGCTCCCGGCGCGCGGGAGCCACTTGGCGATCCTGCGCTACGACGACGTCCGGGAGGCCGACGATCCCGTCGCCACGGTGCTCGACTTCCTGCGCAGTGCCTATACCGCGGGGGCGAAGCTCACTCACCTCGACGCGCAGAAGCTCGCCTGCCCGGGCGGTGTCACCGACCCATGGTACGAACCCTGACACTCGCCTCGCGGACGCCGGTGCTCTGGAGCGGACTCGCCTTGCTCATTTCGCTACGCAGCGCGGGCGTCTCCCGGCCCAGGACGAACCGATGTGACCGCGGGCCGCGCCGCCCGCCGTACATCGCATATGCTGCCCCGCCGGTCGGCTCAGTGGTGCCGGAACGCCTCCTCCAGCCACCACGCGCCGGAGTTGCTGACGATCTTCGCGTCGATCAGCATCGGCCTGGTCCGCGGCCCGGACACCCATGCCGCCACCGCATCGAGGTCGGCCGGGCGGCGGACCGTCACCGCTTCGAAGCCATAGCCACGCCCGATGGCGGCGATGTCGGTGTCGGGGAAGGCGACGGTGTCGAGGGGGTATCCCTGCGGACCGAAGTGGTGCACCTCCGCCCCATAGCCGCGATCGTTGTAGACGACAACAAGCATGGGCAGGCCAAGCCGGACAACCGTTTCGAGTTCCTGCGCGGCCATGAGCGCGCCACCGTCGCCCAGCGCCGCGACGGTGAGCCGATCGGGTCTCGCCAATGAGGCTCCGATGGCCGTGGCCAGGCCGAGTCCGATCGACTGGAACGCCTGCGTGAAGCAGAAGCCCTCCTCGTCCGGCACGGACAGGAACATCGACGGATATCCCATGAAGTTTCCGGAGTCGACCGCGACCAGCCGCTCAGCCGGAAGCAGGTCGTCCAGACGGATGGACAGAGTGCGGGGATCGATGAGTTCGCCCGTCGAAAGGTCGCGGTAGGGCTGATCCCGCCACCGACGCCCCTCGGCGATGCGATCCAGCACGGCAGGCGAACGATAGCCGGTCCGGAGTTCTGTGAGCCGGCTCGCGAGCAGCCGCGCGGTCACGCCCACATCGCCGTTGACGCGCTTGCGAGAAAGGACTGCGCAGTGACGCGCCTCCGCGCCTCCGCACCGCTGACCACCGACTAGCGGCATTTCGACTTCCGAGTCGACGCAACGATCGCCACGGTGACCTGAACCGGCCGGACAAGCTCAATGCGCTCACCTTCGAGTCCTACGCCGACCTGCGCGATCTGCTCACCGAACTCCCCCACCACACAGGCGTCAAGGTCCTCGTCATCTAAGGGCAGGGCAAGGGCTTCTGCGGCGGCGGCGACGTGAACGAGATCATCGGCGAGCTCATCAAGATGCGCGCAGGCGACCTGATGAAGTTCACCAAGATGACCGGCGAGGTCATCCGGGCCATGCGCGAGTGCCCGATCCCGATCATCGTCAAGATCCAGGGCATCGCCGCCGGCGCCGACTCCGTCATCGCCCTGGCCGCGGACTTCCGCATCGTCGGCACCTCGGGCCGGTTCACCTTCCTCTTCACCAAGGTCGGGCTGTCCGGCGGCGACATGGGCGCGGCCTACCTGCTCCCCCGCGTCGTCGGCCTCAGCGGCGCGACATCACTGCTCCTGCTCGGCGACCCCATCGACGCACATACCGCCGACCGCTACGGCCTCGTGTCCCAACTCGTCGACGACGACGACCTGGACGAAGCCGTCGCCACCCTCGCCACGCGCCTGGCGGCCGGCCCGACACTGGCCTACGCGCAGACCAAGAGCCTGCTGACCCGCGAGCAGGACATGTCGTTGTCGTCGGCCCTCGAACTCGACGCGATGGCCCAGGCCCTGCTGATGACCACCGACGACCACGCGGCTTTCAACGCGGGCCGCCCGCCGGCCTGGCGAGGAAGATAGAGATGTGCGGACCCCGGTGGCCGCGTGCCTCCCACAATCCTGAAGGTAGGCCGATATGAACATCAAGCGCGTGCTCGTGGTGGGTGCGGGCGCAATGGGATTCCATATCGCGCTGCTGTGCGCACGTGCCGGGCTGGAGGTCGGCTGTTGCGACTTCGCCTCAAACGTGCTGGACGAGGCACAACGAAAGCTCAGGGAACGCTCCGAACGCGACATCGCCAAGGGGCGCGTCCCTCACGATCGCGAAACCGACGCCTGCAGCCGGCTTCGATTCGGCACGTGCAGCGGGTAGGACACTGCCGCCGCCGTCACCTCGGAGACGGCGGGAAGCAAGGTGGACTCGGCCAGTCCACCAAGCGCGGCGGCCGACAGGAGGGAGCCCGCAGCCCCAGTAGGGCCGGGAACCTGTGCAAGGCGGTCGCTGTTCTTCAGAATCATGGGGTCGCACGAGGATGAAATAGGTTCGCTGCAGCATCCTACGCCACGCCGCCGTAACCTTTGGCGCGATCGTTCTTTCCTATCGACACCCGGATACCGCAGAGCCGATTACAGATAATCGTAGTCGATCAAAACTCCAGATAGAGAATTTTTTGCCGCATCTGATATATCACTCCGTGGAGACGATGCACTCTGCACAAGAAACTCCCTAACCAGTCCACCCTCCCAACCCGTACTTGCGACAATCGGCCAGAACCGCAGCCCGTCATACAATTCACGACCCGACACGGCTGCGATTACAGATCGGACCATATCATCATTTAGATTAATCTTCAGAATGGCCACCGCCCGAAATGCACCATCCATAACGGCATCAATCTCAGTGGCCAAACACCATTGAACCTGAGTTGAAGCATCGCCACGGTGCTCACCCAAGCGGACCACTGCATCACCGATCGCCGTCTGAACGAATGCCGCGACGGGCGCCCGGCGCTGAACCGCGCCACGCAGGAAGTCAAGAGCTTGATCATACATGCATGAACCGAGCGCCATGGTCAGCTGATACTGCGTCTCCCATGTGCGCGGGTTTTCGATCTCCCTTCCCAGAGCGTCCAACAACGCCGGCCCCGCTATCGGATCCTTCAGTCTCCTCAACTTCTCGGCCGCCGATCGACGACTGCGCGCGGATCGATCGTCAAGCTGGGATATCAGATCTCCCACTGAAACATGTGCCGCACCCATAGCCCACTCCTACGCCGCCTACATAGCGCATGATCCGGCAGCTTAGCCTAAACTAAGCCCCGTCACACATCAATCGAACCTGCCGAACCCGGCACCGCATCCACCTCGCTCTGCACAAGACATTCCGGGGGTCACAAATCCACGATCTTGAGCGCTTGAATTACATGCATGTCCTTCAAGGCACAGATTCTCACTGTTCAGGTTACCGCCAGCAGACCTCGGGACATTCTTATGCCCCACTGCCATATTAGCTGGATTAGCCGTCGTATGCCCGCATCGCCAACATTCATAATATCCGCCGGTTCTGGCAAACTCCTCATTTAGCATGCGACGCCTAATTCCCCGGGTGACATTCTTTCCTGCCGTTGGGCCTCCCGAGCTCGCAGCCACTTCACGTGCGGGGGCTGACTCTCCGTCTCGGAATACAAAAAGCGGCAACTGACACGGATTGGAATTGTGAACTAATAGGGGGCTGTCCCCCGCAATCACGTGGTAGGTGTGGAGATCACCGACCGTGAGGTTGTGGACCCGCTGTTTGGCGGTGCGCTTCTCGATAGTGGAGATCTGGACGTAGGTGCCGGCCGAGGTCTGCAGCAGCATCCCCGGCGTGAGCTGGGACGCCGGGAGCCATTCGCGTAGCTCGGGGACCCAGAACGGGTGGTTGCCCGTTGCGGTGAGGAGTTCGGTTCCCGTGGAGGGGCCTTGGATGCCTTCGCCCATGACGGTGATGTCCACCAGGGTCTTGTCGCCCTCGCCGGTGATCAGGGCGGTGACGGGGCGGGGTCCCGCTTGGCCGGTTTCGGGGTCTGCGGCCATGACGCTGTCGCCGAGCCGGATGTCCTCGATGGGCTTGCGTGAGCCGTCGGCCATCAGCACGAGGGTGCCGGGGATGAAGCTGTTGCCCTCGCAGTCGCTGGATGAGTCGGCCGGTAGTTCGGGGGCGACCTGGTCGATGACGTCGTCAATCAGTTCGTCTGTGGTGTTCTCGATGAAGTCTTCGACGACTTCCTTGGCGCAGCCGCGCCAGCTTGTGCAGCCGCGCCAGTCGCCCATGGGTTCGGCGCCGGCCTCTTCCAGCATGGACTCGACGACGGTGTTCATGAGGTCGTTCTTGGTGGTGTTGTTCGAGGAGTTGCCGCCCTTGCCGCGGCCTCCGCCCCGGCCAGAGTTGCCCTTGTTGCCTTTGCCCTTGTTGCCGCCGCGTCCGGCTGTGCCCTTGTTTCCGCTCTTGCCGGTGCCCTTGTTGCCCTTGGACCCTCTCCCCGAGGTGCCCTTGTTGCCCTTGGACCCTCTCCCCGAGGTGCCCTTGTTGCCCTTGCCGGCTTTGGCGCCGGAGCGGTTGGTCTTGGGACCGCCCTTGTTGGCCTTGGCTCCGCTTTTGGCGTTCTTGGGTGGTTTGGCGTTGGGTTTCTTCTGGCCGGTCTTCGCCGAGTGGCCCCTGGTGCTGTTTTTGCCCTTAGAGCCGTTCTGGGCGGCCTTCTTGCCCGTTTCCTGACCGGCTTTACGGGTGCTGGCCTGCGCACCCGTCTTCTTGCCTGTCTGGCCTCCGGCTTTCTTGCCCGCCTCGCTTGCGGCTTTCTTCGCGGTCTGGCCTGCGCCCTTGCCGACGCCCTGGCCCGCCCGCTGGGCGGCCTGGGGCAGGGCACGCTGGGTGGCTTGCGGGGCGACCCGCTTCACCACCTGTGGGACCACCCGCTGGACGACCGCCGGTACGGCGCGCTGCGCTATCTGCCTGGCGGCGACCTGGACGAGTACCCGGACGCCCACCCAGATGAGCGGGATGCAGAACGGGCAGTTGCCCGAGGGGTCGGTCATGGCCAGGGGGTCGCCCATGGCGTAGGTGTAGCGGTTGAGGTTGACCGACGGATACGGGCTCAAGGCGACGTCGTCGCGCGAGATGAACCCACCGGTGCCCGGCTGGTACCAGCGGGCCAGCATGTTGACCTTGCCGGTGTCGGGGTCGGTGTACTCGCCCTGGTAGCCGAGTCTGCGCTGGGCGCCGGTGCGGGCGACGACCTTGCCGTGGGGGTCGTAGGCGGCCGAGTCGACCAGGGCGGTGCCGGTGTAGGTGGCCACCAGGTCGCCGTGCAGGTCAGACATGGTGGCTACCGCCGGTCCTGTGCCTTCCTGGAGGCTGAGCAGGCCGCCTGCGGGGTCTCTGCCGTACTTAGCCTGCACGGTGCCTGCGGTGTCGGTGACGGCGGTGAGGTGGTTGTCGATGCCGGAGTACAGGTACCGTTCCTCCGCCCCCGCTTTGGTGCGGGAGGTGACGCGGCCCATCGCGTCGTATCCGTAGGAGATGTCGCCGTCGGTGACGAGCCGGTCGAAGGCGTCGAAGGCGAGGTTCCTGGTGGTGGCGCCGGTGGTCTCGGAGGCCAGGGTTCCACGCGGGGTGTAGGTGTAGGTGCTGCCGGCGCCCGAGGTCAGCCGGTTGCGTTCGTCGTAGGTGAAGTTGTCGGCTCCGGCGCGGGTGCGGTTGCCGGCGGCGTCCCATTCGTAGGTGGTGGCGCCTGCGGGGCCGGTCCAGGAGGTGAGGCGTCCGGCGCGGTCGTAGGCATAGGTATTGTTGCCGGCGCCGGCGGTGCCTTCGGTCGCTTTGGAGGTGAGTTTGTCGTCCTTATCCCACCCGTAGGTGATCTTGGCGAGCTGACCGCCGGTGCCATCCTTCAGCGTGTGGACCAGGAGCCGGTCCATCTCGTCGTAATCGAAGGTCTGTGAGTTGGCGGGGGTGGCCGAGGTAAGGGTCTTGAGCCGGTCGGCGATGTCGTAGCCGTAGGTAAAGGACCTGCCGCTGACCGGGTCTGCCGCCGTCGCCAGTCGGTCGTCGTCATCCCAGGAGAAGAGGGAGGTGCCTGTGTCGTCCACCCTTTCGGTGGGGTTCCCGTAGGCGTCGTAGTTGAAGGCGGCGATCTGCCTCCCAGCTTTGCGAACTGCGGTGAGCAGGCCGCGGTCGTTGTAGTCGAGGCCGTAGTCGCCGATCTGGGTCTCGCGGCCGACCATGTCGTAGGAGTAGGTGCGCTGGGGGGTCGCCACCTGCGCCCCGCTCCCGGTCTCGCTCTTCGCCCGGTCCAGACGGTCGTAGACCCTGTCCACACGCACGCCGCCCGGAGCCAGGGTGGTGACGGCGTTGCCCAGCGCGTCGTAGGAGAAGGTCCAGGTGCGGTCCGCCGGCTGGGGGTGCGCGGTGGTGGAGGGCTCGATGGTCGATTCGACCAGGCCGAGGCTGTTGTAGGTGGTCCACACGGTGTTGCCGCGGCCGTCGGTGGAGCGGGTCGGGTTGCCGAGGGCGTCGTAGCCGAAGGTGGTCGTGATCGACTGGGTGGCGTTCACCGGTTCGACGAGCTGGGTCACCTCGCCCGAGGCGTCGTAGGTGCGCTGCACCGTGTGGCCCTCGGCCGAGGTTTCGCTGGTCGGGTTGCCGTCCGCGTCGTAGCCCGTCGAGGTCTGGCGGAGCACCGTGCCGGTGGCGTTGAGGTCTTTGGAGCCGATCTCCCTGCCCGCCAGGTCGAACTCGGTGACGGTGGCGTTGCCCAGCGGGTTGATCACCTTGACGGCGCGTCCGGCCAGGTCGTACTCATAGCGCGTGGTGTCCAGCATCGGGTCAGTCTCCGCGGTGACCTCTCCGGCGGCGTTCAGCTCGTAGAGGGTGACACGGTAATCCGGCCCGGTCTCCTTGGTCTTGTTGCCCGCGTCGTCGTACTCAAGAGTTGTGACGAAGGTGTTGAGGGTAGGTTTGCGTTCGACGATCGTCGCCGTGTTGACGCGCCCCAGGTCGTCGTAGGTGCTGCCGGTTTTGGCACCGGTTGGGTCTGTGACGCTGAGCAGTTCACCCACGGTGTTGTACTCGTAGACCCAGACGCCTCTCGCTCCCATGGGCGGGTTTGCCGCCGGCTCGGTGACCCGAACGCGGTTGCCGAGCGCGTCATATTCCGAATTCCAGGAGACTCCGATTGCCTTGATGACCCCGGTGACCCGTCCAGCGGCGTCGTACGAGTAATGGGTGGCCGGTGTGGCGCCGGCCAGTCCGCGGATCTCGTTGTCGTTGAGTGCCCTGCTGTAGGCGTGCACCTCGTCGATGTCGCCCCGGAAGGAGTGCTCGTATGCGCCGTTGTGCTTACCCGCGCCTATGAGAAGGCCGCCTGTGGAGTTCCAAGCGCTGGTGTAGGTCGCGGCCGCGGTCGCTTCACCGTTCTCATACAGCCTTATCCGGCCCGCTGCCGCATCGTAGACACCGACCAGATGGGTCCACTCGTTCAGCTTGGCGGCGCGGTTTGACACCGCCTGAGTTTGGGCCGCCGCAGGGGTGTCGGCCTCGTAGGCCACCATGCGCCGCTTGCCGTCGCCGGCGTCGTAGGCGACTTTGAACGCGCTGCCGCTCGCGCCGGTCTGGCTGACCGCCGTGGCGTTGACGTCACCGCGAGTCAACCGCACCCACGCGCTGACGGTGTAACTCGCATTGGTCGTCAGTGCGGGGGTCGCGGTCACCGCGTGGGTGCCGGCGTCGAAGCGCACTCCCGCGCCGGTACGGCCGGTGGTCCAGGCCGTGGTTCCGGCTAGGTTTGCGGTGCGGCCGCCGACTGCGTCGGCCAATGCCGTACCCGTGCCCTCGTCCATCTTCCAGCGGCCGACCACACCTGTGGGCGGAGCGGGCGCGGTACGAAGCGGCGCGAAGTAGGCGGCGTCGCGCGTGGACACGACACGGCCGAGCCGGTCGTAGGCGGTGGTGGAGGTGCGGCCCTCGGCGTCGACGATGTGGGTACGGTTACCCGCGTTGTCGTAGCCCGCGCGGGTGGTCGGCCGCGTTGAGGCGGCGGCGCCGTCGCGCTCCACCTGAACCTGTGGCGCGACGGCCTCGATGAGGCGGCCGGCCTTGTCGTAGGTGTAGTTGGTCGTGTGGCCGGTGGCGCCGGGCAGGTTGCCGCGTGGGGAGGTCATGGCAGTGACCAGGCCTCGGTCGTCGCGTGTCCAGGTGGTGACCAGGTCGACGGCGCCGTTTTCGACGGTGCGGCGCACCGGTAGGTCGTCGGCGTTGTAGACGGTCTCCACGCTTTCGGTGCGGGTGGTGCCTGCGGCGCTCGCGACCTGGCGGGTGACGTTGTCGTTGGCGTCGTAGGTGAACTCGACGGTGCGGGCCAGCCCGTTGGGGTCGAAGGTCTGGGAGATGACCCGGTCGGCGGCATCGTGGACGAAGTTGACGGTTTCTGCGCCGCCTCCGGTGATGCGGCGGCTGAGATTGCCCGCCGCATCGTAGATGTTCTCCTCAAGCACCACGTCGCGTCCCGTGGTGGAGGCGTTCAGGCGTACGCCGACGGCCGTGACCTTGGCGAGGCTGTCGTCGGACAGGTAGGTGCGGCTGATGGTGCGGCCGGCGGAGTTGGTGGTGGAGGCCAGGCGCCCTTCGAAGTCATAAGCGAACGACTCCAGCACCAGATCGGCCGGCGGCTGCGGGGCCACCGGGCTGCCCGTCCAGTTCTTGAGCGTGCGGGTGGCAAGCTCACCGCGCGGAGTGTAGGCGTAGACGACCTGGTGGCCGAGCTCGTCGGTGGTGGAGGTGCGGGCACCGGTGTTGTCCCAGGTGTGGGTCACCGTACCGTTCTCGGCGCCGGTCACGGTCTCAACCCGGCCACGCGCGTCGTAGGTATAGACGACCTTGCGCTCTGGGTCGCCACCGGTCAGGTCGACCACGCTGCTGGTCAGGACCTTGCCGTCGGCGTTGTAGGTGTTGCGTGTCTCGGCGGTGTGCACGGCACGGGTGACCTCGTTGCGCACGCCCGCCCCGGTGTGGGTCAGCACCTGGCCGAGCCCGTTGTAGGTGAAGGTGGTGCGCACTCCGGCTGGCTCGGCCTGGGAGACTTCGACGCGCGCCGCAGTGCGGCCGATCGCGTCGTACTCGTAGCGGATGATCAGGCCTGGGGCGTCGGTCTCCTCGGCCAGGTCTCCGGCGGAGTTGTACTTGTAGGAGGCGGTGGCACCCCGGGCGTCGGTCTCGGTCTTGATCAGGCCGGCCGGGGTAGTGCCGCCGCCCACGGCGGGTTCGGTGCCGTCGGTGTAGGTGGTGGTGGCGGAGCGCCCGCTGGGGAAGCCCTGTACGGGCGGTGTGGTCTCCTTGGTCTGCTCGCCGTACTGGTTGTATTCCCAGGTGGTTAGGTAGCTGTTGTCGGTCGGCCCGCCTGAGCGGGCGTCGCGGTAGGCGACGAGTTGGTCGTTGCGCGGGTCGAACTCGTCGGCCGCGTTCAGGTGGTAGGTGTAGTAGTCCGGGGTGACCGTACAGGCGCCTGGGATGGCGGGGTCGCAGTCCTTCGTGGTGAGCAGGTTGCCGCGTTTGTCGTGTGTCTGCTGGACCACGATGCCGTTGCGGTCGTCGATCTCCGATATGAACCCGCCGGTGTCGTACTCATAGAGCGTGGTCTTGCTGAGCTGGTCGGTCTCCGACACCAGCCGGTATCCGCGCCAGGCGTCGTGCGTGTAGACCATGGTGCCGTTGCGGGGATCGGTCACCGTCACCGTGGATTTGCCGGTTGCCGGAGTGTAGACGGGTGCCCCGATCTGCCAGACGCCGCCGTTCTCATCCGTGTGGGTCTTGATCCGGTCGGTGGCCGCGTCGAAGGTGTTCTCCATCCACACCCGCCCCGACGGCAGGGTGATCTTCTTCATCCAACGCGGCTCGGCCAGCCTTGCGTTGTAGTGCTGCTGCACCTCGGCGGCCATGAGCGGCCGGTCGTAGACCGCGACCTCGTCCATCGCCCCGCTGTAGGGGAAGGCCGTGCGGGTGCCTGCGGTGCCGGGCACGCTCGGCGAGTGTCCCGGCAGGGCTTCGCCGTCTCCCAATTGGGCGCCGGGTTTCCACTGGACGCCCGCGGCGGTCAGGGTGCCGACCTGCTGGCCGTCCAGGAACATCGTCTGCGTGTTACCGAAGATCGTTAGCACGATGTGGTGCCACTGCCCGTCGTTGACCGGGGCGCCGGTGGTGATGGGGGTGGCTGACTCGTCGAACGATCCGCGCAGCCTGCCGTCCACCCCGACGTATAGCAGCGTGGCGTTGTGGCTGGAGGTGCTTCCGTATTCGTGGGCGGAGAGTACCGTGCCCGAGCCGGTGGTCTTGATCCACAGCTCCACGGACCCCTGCTCCTTGTGCGCGGCGACCGTCTGGTTGGGCAGGTAGACAGCGCTGTTGGCGAACTCCGCGGCTGTGTCGATAGTGCCGGCCAGAGCTCCGGGAACACCCAAGGTCACGTTGCCGTAGTTCGCGGTCTCCCCGGCGCTTCCAGCGTTCGCCCCCGTCGCGCTCCCGGCCGCCTCCCCCAACCGCCAATAGTGTTCAGGCGCCGAGTTCACGACGCTATTGCGATAGTTCGACCCGGCCTCGTAGGTGTAGTCGGTGCAGTTGTTCGGCGCCGGCTGCGGCAGGCACACCTTCGTGAGACTTCCGGAGGTGTACTCGTAGGTCCAGGTCAGCGGGGTGCCGTTCACCGGGGCGGTCGACACCGACGCCACCCGGTCGCCGCTCCAGGTGAACGACAGAGATCTGCCGCCCGCACCTGTCACCGTCTCCAGCCTGCCGCCCGCCCCGTAGACGAGGGTCTGCGCCCGGCCCCGCACGTCGGTGACCGAGGTGAGCCTGCCCTGCCCGTCGAACACGTAGACAGTGCCCGACTTGTCCATCAGTCTCCACCCGCCGCCCGCGACGACGCCGAGGGTGGCGTGCATGCCGGGCGGCGGCTGGAATGTGCCGTCGCCGTTGTCGCCGAACCGCACCTCGCGCCCGTCGGGATAGGTCACCAGCAGCATCGCGACGCCGGCGATGGTCTCCTGCCGTACCCGCATATCCCACCGCGTCGACCATCCCGCGCCGAACATGCCAGTGGTGCGGTGGTCGAGGCTGTTGTAGGAGCGGACCACCGACAGCGGAGGGCCGGCGACCTTGACGACGGCGTCGGTGAAGGCGGTGGTGTAGTTGCCCGCCAGGTGGTGGAACGCTTGGCCGTTAGCGCCGCGTGCGGAGAGCTGGGAGGTGACGGACGGCTGGATCACACCGGTGGTGAATGAGTGGACCGGGGAGCTCTGGGTCAGGCTTTCGATACCCTCCCTGGCGGTGACCCGCCACCAGTACTGCTTGCTCCACTTCAACTTGCCGACCGGGACTTTCCAGGTGCGGTCAGTGCTCCAGAGCGAGGTCTCACAACCGGTCCCGGTCATGTCCACGTTGTCGCAGATCGTGAACTGGTAATCGATCACAGTGTCGATCCGCACCGCATGTGCGTAGGCCTGGAGTTCGGGGGTTCTGGTCGCCACCATATTCTCGTGACCCGGCGACTGAAATGTGATGTCGGGGCGGATGGCGTACGGATTGCACGCCGTCACCCTCCGAGCAGAAGTGCCGACAGGCACAAACGTCGCCCTACGCTGCACCACCGCAACTCAGAGCGCGATCAGCAAACACTCAGAAAGGCAACCCGGAACGATCAAAGCGACAATGAAGATCTTTATCACAAAACGACAACACCACACACCGGTGACGCTTGACCACATATCGCACAAACGCTGTAAATAGGACGTTCGTCAAGTCTCTCTACGGTGAACTTCTGCAAGCTGACGGTCTCTTCGGAGCGGTCGGATGAACACCTGCATCGCACGCCAGCGTTATAGTGCACTGCACGTTAACTACGTACGGAAGGTTCCCGCATGTTGCCGACGCACCTGTAACAGGGGTTGGACCATGGCCTGATCGCATCAGACGATCTCGTGCGGGCCCACCTGCCCGTGTTCTCCCCGGCGCGATGAGACGGCGGCGTCGAGGGTCGACGTACGGCACCCCGCTCCACAGAGGAGGTCCGGTCATGTCCCCCCAGATGACCGCGCAGGCCACGCCACCATAGAGTCCATCTCGGCGAACTCCACGGCGCGTATGGGCAGCCGGGAGAACACCGTCTTGTTCGCGGCCGATGTCACGGCGCTGTTCTCCTGATCGTGCTGACCTTAGCTCTCCAGGAGATACCGAACTCATCGCCGGTTTCGGCGACCGCTCAGCAAGCACACCCCGCAGAGACTGGCAGCGCCGTGACGAGGGGAGGGCACCGCGCTTGATCCGGCCTTCCGCCGGACGATCCCCCTCGTCACGGACGTATGCCTTAGGCGTCCACGCAGTCCTGGTTCTTCAAAGCCAGGCTCATCTCGGTCACCTTCCCACGCTCCACGGCGAAGGAATAGTATGCCTTCGAGTTTCCGGGGACGGCGGCCAGCAGATATCCGTGCACCGTCTTCTTAAACTTCGGGTAGGCCGCGTACAGTTGCTTCGCCGTACTGCCCAGCCTGATGCCCTGCGGGGTCTTAGCGCCCTTCGGGGAGAAGATCACTGCAACGCCGCGCTTGGGAGAGATAAGCAGGTCGGCGCCGTCGAGTTTGTTGGGATCGGCCTTCAGATCCCAGGTGGTGCAACCGCCTTCGCCGTTCCGGTTGCGGACGATCGCCCCCGTGGCCGTGGCCTGCTTGGCCGACATCCCGAGTTTCACGACACCGTAACCCGACGGCCCCAGCGTGGGTGACGATGCGGCGGCGGGCGCGACCGTCGCCGTGATCAGCACCACCCCTCCCACCAGCGCCGCAGCCATCCCGGATCCGATCAGCCCCGTGGCGTTCTTCATGTTCTCTCCTGACGTGTGATCCTGCTTCGAATTCGACTCCCGATCGGCCCGGAAAGTTCACGGATGATCTTCCTGCTTTCCGCCCGCCCCGTCGGCCCTCGCTCAAGCCCACCCGGGGCCGACACTCCCGCGTGTCAGACGTCGCGGACGCTGAACACCTCGCGGGCTTGGACGATGGCTGAGTGCAGGCCGCCACCGACGACGGCAGTGGCTGTGCTCCGGACGGCGGTGAAAAGGGTCTGGGTAAGGAGTCTCTCGTAGACGTCGGCGGTGAGGGTGCCGTTGGAACATCCGGCGCACTTCTCGGCGGCGCCTTACACAGGGTGCAGGACGAGAAGATGACCGGTATCCGGCCTATGCCGAAGCTTGCTCAGCGGCCATGGTCGGAATATCGGCGTACAGGGTCCGAACCGCCTTCTTATCCGCTCCCCACGTGTAGAACTGCCCTTCGAACAGAGTCTCACAGGCCACCGTGGAGCCGTTCGGGCTGGAGGTCACGTCGACAGCGAGGGTCCCACCGAAAGTGCGCCACGAGGACGGGATGGTGGCCTTTACCCGGCAGCCCGCCTCCTGCTGGTCGAATTCGGTCATGTTCAGACCGCGCTGGGCCAGCGAGCACATGACGGCGACCAAGACGCTGCCGACCGGCAGGGAGAACTGCTCTGCCGACGAGCGGCGACTCTTGACGCCCAACTTCTTTCCGAGCGAGTTGCTCATCGGTCCCCCGAAGAGAATTTTCGCTGGGAGTAGGAACTCCTCCGCGCTCATCGCCCAGTCCGAATCCGCATCGTAGCGAGCAATAAGAGTTCTTACCTGCGGAGTCTCCAATAGAACCATCAGTCGATGCTCGTTGCCCCACTCAGGTAACCGCACGGTCATCGAAGCCCCCATCTATGAGTGCATGTCGCCTAAGCAAAACTCTACTTCAGCAGTGATCTCTCCGAGCGTGTCAGCGCTCCGTTTGCATCTCCCATGTGCGCGGGTTTTTCCAGGTCACAACTGGAGCACACGAGAGTCGCCGGAAATGCCCTCTTTTGGGACTTTCCTTGCCTTATCCAAGGCGGTGGCGGGCACCACGGTCTCATGGCAGGCCTTCCCCTGCACGATCGGGCGGACTTCGACGACGCCGGACGGGGATTCATGGCGAAGCTGAGCCCCGCCCTGATCAGAGCGGCCGACGGGCGGGTCGTCTGGGACAACGACGCCTACGACTTCCTCAGCGGCGACTGCCCCGCGACCGCGCACCCCAGCCTGTGGCGGCAGGCGCAGCTGTGCGCCAAGCAGGGGCTCTTCGAGGTAACCGACGGCATCTACCAAGTGCGAGGCCTCGACCTTTCCAACATGACGCTCGTCGAAGGCCACCGCGGTGTCGTCGTCATCGACCCGCTCATCTCCACCGAGTGCGCCGCCGCGGCTCTGCGGCTCTACCGGGACCACCGGGGTGAGCGCCCGGTGACCGGCCTGATCTACACCCACTCTCATGTCGACCACTTCGGAGGCGCACGAGGCGTCACCGACGGCGCCGATATCCCCATCATCGCCCCCGCCCACTTCATGGAGCACGCGGTCTCGGAAAACGTCTTCGCCGGCACCGCCATGAACCGTCGAGCCCTCTACATGTACGGCCAACTCCTGCCGCGCACTCCCGATGGGCATCTCGGCTGCGGGCTGGGCATGGGCACCTCCTCCGGAACGGTCTCCCTCATCCCACCCAACCTCGCCATCACCCACACCGGGCAGGAGGAGACGGTAGACGGCGTGCGCATCGTCTTCCAGCTCACCCCCGACACCGAGGCCCCGGCGGAGATGAACTTCCTGTTTCCCGACCACCGTGCCCTCTGCATGGCCGAGAACGCCACCCACAACCTGCACAACGCGCTGACCCTGCGCGGCGCGCTCGTCCGCGACACCCGCTTCTGGGCCCGATATCTGGACGAGGCCATCACCCTGTTCGCCGACCGCGCCGATGTGGCTTTCGCCTCCCACCACTGGCCCACCTGGGGCAGAGACGGCATCGTCACCTTCCTGTCCCGGCAGCGCGACCTGTACGCCTACCTGCACGACCAAACCCTGCGCATGGTAAATCTCGGCCTGACCAGCACCGAGATCGCCGAAGCCATGCAGGTGCCTCCCGCTCTGGAACAGGCCTGGCACACCCACGGCTATTACGGCTCGGTCAGCCACAACGTCAAGGCGATCTACCAGCGCTACCTGGGCTGGTTCGACGGCAACCCGGCCCACCTGTGGGAGCATCCGCCCGCGCAACAGGCCAAGCGGTATGTCGAATGCCTAGGCGGCGGCTTCGCCGTGCGCGCACTGGCCGAGCGCTACGTCGGGGAAGGCGACCTGCGTTTCGCGGCGACGCTGCTCAACCACGCGGTGTTCGCCGACGAAAGCGACTCGGAGGCCCGCGCTCTGCTGGCCCGGGTATACACACGGTTGGGCCACGGCGCGGAGAACGCCACCTGGCGCAACTTCTATCTGACCGGTGCCGCCGAGCTGACCGGCAGGCCCTCGGCGGGCATGACCGACACCACCGCGCCGGACATGCTCGCCGCACTCACCGCCGAAGAGGTCTTCGACTCCCTCTCCATCCGGGTAAACGGCCCCAAAGCCTGGAACGAGCGATTCGCCATCGACTGGCACCTCACCGACCTGGATGAGCACCATCGCACAACGATGTCCAACGGTGCCCTCATCCACCGCAGGACACCGCCCGATGGCCGGGCGGATCTCACGCTGCGGCTGACGAAACAGCGCCTGCTCGGCCTGCTCGGCGGCGAAGGGGTCGACGCCATCGATCACGACGGCGATATCGCCCTGCTGCGGCGGCTGATGGCCTTGCTCGAAGAACCCCGGCCGGACTTCACCATCGTCACTCCCTGAAGAGCGCGCTCACGCGCAAGGCGAGTCCGCGAAGTGCGGTGGGCACGCTTCGTCCGGTGAACCTGTCGAGGCGATTAGCGGGCCGGCTGTCGGGAGACCAGGCCATCGCCAGCATGCCGCCGAGCAGCCCGAGGAACATGCCCACCAGGAAGCCGCCCAGGTTGGACGTGGCTGCTCACAGCAGGTTGATCCTGTTTCGGCAAGTCCTGCCCGTGCTTCGACATGCGGCGACCGGCCGAGGTCGGCCAGTACGGGACGCCAGTTGAAGACGACAGCGATGCGGGCGGTATGCCCTCGTAGATGTCGGTTGCTGGCAAGCCGCCGAGGACGAACCGATCTTCTGCACCGGTGAGGAGTCGGGCGGCCTACGTTGACGAGGCCCCCGATATTGGGTTCATCTTGGTCGATCAACCACCTACCGGAGACCTCGTTTGGCCTCGATTCCCTGCACCGATTTTCAAGGCGGCGGGGACCCCGCAGCGGACCTTGATACAGGCCCTAGCCCTGCGAGGGCCAGAATTGCAGCTTCAGCAGGGTGAAGCCGACGAGAGCCGGTGTGAACTCCTCATGACCGAGGGACTTGTGATGAACCCTGACGTCCCAGAGTCCGTCCATCCGGCCAAGGTCGAACTCCGCGCCGTAGAACGTGTTACCGGAGTGCTCTTTCACAGCGAAGATCTTCCCCGAGGCGAAACGTACGGTGCCAGACCAGACGCCGTCCCAGGAGCGGAGAGGAGGAGGCTGCCCGTCCCAGAGCTCATACTTGATAAGGCACCGCTCGCCGGGGAGCCTGTTGAACAGGATCCCATTGTCGCCTGCGCCGGCCCACTCCCCCGCGGCGGCCTCAATGTCGTAGAGGTCGTCTTCCTCCTCCGCATCGGCGATGCCCGCCGGGCACGGAGCCATCTCGTGCTCATCAAGGAGTTCTGCTATTACTTCCGCCATGAACTGCCTGACATTCCTATCTCGTCACGGACGAAAATCGCTCCCTGGCCGAGCCACCCTTATCGGTGGCTCGGCCGGGAGGTAGGTTCAGACTACTGGATGTCTATCCAATACTTATCACCGTTCAGGATCCGATTGTTGCTGTACCAGGCTTTGAGCACACGTCCGTGGTCCTGGTTCTGCACCGACTCGATCCGATCGACCGAGAAGTTATGGGGAGGATTGGCTCGGGTCGCGCCCTGCAGGGTCGATGCGAACGGGAACTCATCGCAATCCGTTCCCTCCTCCTTCTTGATTTCGTTCTTGCACACCACGCCCGCCGTCGTACGATTCCCTTCGTTTGTCGGCTCGTACCCATGGCGCGTGAGCGGATTGTGCCAAACGCCACCGGGGATGTTCTTCGCCTGGAGCAGGTCTGGATAGGACTTGCCACCCGGCTTGGGATACGTGACCGACCCCGCAGTGAGTGCACGTTTGATGTGGTCGTACATGTCAGGGAACTTCGTGCCCTTTTCGTTAACGTCGTTCCTGGTCATCGTGAACGAGGGCACTCCCGCGTTGTGCACGCAGCCGCCTCCCCGCTTGTTGTGCCACTTTACCTGGGGCGACCGGTCACACCGGAACGTGCCGTCCGCGTAGATCGGTGTGCTGCTCCGCGTACTGTCTTCAGGATGCTTCACAACCATGGAGTAGTTGACCGTGCAATCGCTCTTGTTGTGATATCCCGTTCCGGGGCCCGACGTGTACTGCTCCTCGATATGCCACGCGTCGCCGGCTCGCGCCTGCCATTGAGCCACGGTGTATTCCCCGGTCATGCCCGTCGCGGACACAGCCGAGCACCCCGGACTGTTCGAGGCGATGGTGCTGGCGAAACGAAGACCGGTGGGGATGGTACCTGACACCCTGTCTATGTAGATGTGCTTGTAGACCTTGAATTCACGCCGGTCAATCGTGCCCTGGATGTAGGTGAGCTGATGCCCCTCGATGTCCCCGATCTTGACCGGAAGGAAGCTCCTAATGCCCCAAACCGGAATCTTCCACCCCGAGTAGCGGCAGTGGGCGAATCGGCTCGGTGTAATCGCGTAGGGCGCATTGCCGGTGCTTGTGGCGCTGTGACACTGCTGGTAGGTAGCGCTGGGCGTAACGGTTGCCCCCTTGCTGGGGAGGACTCGTCTGATCGGCGCCGGATCGGAGGCGGCCGATGTCGCGATGCCTCCTCCACCTGTCTTCGACGCGCCGACAATGAGGTCTCGCCATTCGGTCCACCTGCCGTCACCCGTGGCACCGGAGACTCGGGCACGCCATTTCAGCTCCGAACCGGCCTTCAAGCGCTTCTTCGGTACCTGCAGTGTCACCCGGGAATCGCCGGGCTTGACAGCGGCCTGCCCCGCCCAGATCACCCGGTCGCTTCCGAGCACCTTCGCGGTCTTGGCGGGCTTGTGGGCGATCTGCACCTCCGCTCTCGCCCTACCGTCTCTCGCGGCAGAGACCCATGCGGTCAACCGAGGCGTGCGTGTGGTGGCGACACTGACCCCGGCCACGGTCTTGCCGTCCTCCACCACCAGCTTCTCGACCACTTGGCCACGACCGGCGCCGGCGTCCGCGGTCGACGAGCGCGCCGCTGCGCTTTGCCCCGCTGCGGTGCTGATGGGGGTGTTCATGTCGGTCTGGATCTCCGCCGCGCGAGGCGGGTGGGCCGCCGCTCCTCCAGTGTCCGGGGTACGGCGAAGCCGTGCCTTGGCCTCAGGCTTTGCGGGCGGCGGCGAGGATGAGGGGGATGGCCAGGAACAGCCGTCCGGTTTCCGCCCGTCGCCGCTGGTCCGCCACCCAGGCGTCGTGGTCGCCCGCGCCGACGGCCCCGGCGGACAGCGCGCCGGCGGCCAGGCCCAGCAGCACGGGCAGCATGGCGGCATCGGTGAACACACCGAGGTGGGCTTCGACCCGCACGTCCTGGAAGCCCGCCGCCGCCAGCAGCTCCCGGTACTGCCGGGCGGCGCGTGGCGCGTCGATGCCGTCGGGCGCGGGCGTGGACGATGACGCGGGTGAGTCCGGGGTGGTCGGAGTCGATGAGGTAACCATCCCAGTCCTGCCCGAGGAGGATGATTTGACCGCCGGGCGCGAGCACCCGCCCTGCCTCCCTCAGGGCGCGCGGTGCGTCGGCGAGGTTGTGGTATAGCTTCTCCGCCCGATAGCCCGCCGCCTGCCCGTCGTGGAGGGGCAGCTCGTAGGCGTCGCCGAGGCGGAAGTCGCCTTGGGGGCACGCGAGCGCGCCAGAGTGATCATTTCCTCGTCGAGGTCGACACCGACGGCATTGGCCCCGCGGCCGCCCATCTCGGTGACGGCCCGGCCGGTTCCGCAACCGGCGTCTACCACCGTGTCACCGGGCGCGAACTCCAGGAGTTCGTAAGTGCGGGCACGCAGTCGGCCGCGCCGGGCAGTGAGTCGGCGAGGTCGAGCATGCGGATGAGCGGGGAGGCGTGCTCGGAGGCGGTGTTGTCGAGCATGTCAGCTCCGTTGGATGTATGGACATCCGTAGATGCCGCAGTGGTGTTGGACATGTCGGCAAGACTGCGACTTAATGCCGACATGAAGTCAAACGGCCTGATGAGCATTGGCGAGATCTCCGACCGGTTCGGGTTGGCCACCCATGTCCTGAGGCACTGGGAGTCCATGGGCCTGCTCACCCCCGCCAGAGTGGAGGGAGACCGCTGCCGCTACGGCGCCGACGACGTCGTCCGGGTCGTCATCATCCTGCAGGCCAAGGAGGCGGGGCTCAGTCTCGACGAAATACGCGAGATGCTGCACACCTCCAATGCGAAGGTCCAGCGTGGAATCCTCCTGCACAGGCGCAACGAGACGGCCAAGCGCATCGCCGAGGCCCAGGCGGCACTGGAACTGATCGACTGCGCCTTGGGCTGCGACCACGAGGACTTCGCCAGTTGCGCGGATTTCCAGGAGATGGTCTGGGACCGGATCCCTGCTCCACTGCGCCTCTCCCCCGCGACCGCGGGGAAGTAGCGGCGGGCGGCGGGCTCGATGCGAGAGGATAGAGCCATCGGCCATTCTTAACGAATACGGTCGGCATATCAATATCTGCCGTTGACGCCGCCGGGCTGGAATCATGCTGTGCATAAATCCCGGGAGGCACAATGAAACGCCGCACAGTTATGACCAGCCTCATATCGCTGGCATTGACGGCCGGAATTTCCCCGGCGCACGCCACTCAGACAAAGGAGGGCACGTGGGCAAAACTTCGTACGTACGGCACGCCGCCGTCCGCCCGTTCCGTGCCCTCGACCGCAGCTGTCGGCAGGCATGTCTACGTCTTCGGCGGCGTTCACGACTCCTTCAGCAGCGGCGAGAACACCTTCCTCAACGACGTCCACCGCCTCGACACAACAACCGGACGATGGACCGCAATCCAACCTCAGGGTGTGCAGCCTCCCCCAAGGGCTTGGGCGGATTCGGCACCCTATGGCCACTCGTTTCTGATATTCGGTGGATCACGCTACAACCCGGCAGGGACCGAACTCGAGGTCTTTAACGACCTCTGGTCCTTCGACACCGTATACCGGCGCTGGCGCGAGATCCGCCCGGCCAATGCCGGGCCGAGCGGGCGGAGTGGCGCGACCGTCTGGGTGGGAGGTGGCAGGCTTTACGTCTTCGGCGGGGTCGATGCGACCTTCACTGCCCTCAACGACCTTTGGGCCTATGACTTCGGGCGCAACTCCTGGGCCCTACTCAGCACGAACAGCGCCGCGGGCGCGCCTCCCCCGCGCCACATCGCCTCGTCCGGGACCAAGCCCGTCAACGGCAAGCTGGTGATCTACGGGGGCGAAGGGGTGTCCGGAGGCTCCTTCTCGATGCTCGCCGACACCTGGGAGTTCGACCTCCTGCGGAAGACCTGGAAGGAGATCACGCCGGCGACCGGAAACCTGGAGCCGCCGCACAACTACACCGCGTCCGGGGTGATCGGGAACCGTTTCTATTTGCACGGCGGCGACATTCCCGGCGGGCAGGCGGGGTGCGGCGCGCCGTTCGATCAGAATCCCACCGACGACATCTGGTCGTTCGATCTGAACGCACACACCTGGCGCAGGCATCAACCGCAGGCCCAACCCGCCCGGCTGAAGCGCCACTCGGGGACCGTGGTCTCCGGCCGGATGTACATCAACTCCGGCTGGGACTTCCAGTGTGCCGACGGCGTCGGCCCAGGCCAGGTCTGGAACCTCGACACCTATGTCTTCACTCCGTAGGTCACTGCACGAGGCGTGTCACCACCTCTCCCCTACAAGTCTCCGGGATGAGAACGCCCAATGATTGCCACCGCCCACTCCCGTCACCCTCCTCGGAGCACGATCTCCAGCAACGAACACTGCGGTTGAGGAAAGCTGAACTCATGGCGATTGAGTGGCCCCGAGAGGAAGTCCTCGCAGCGGTCAGAACACATCTGCTACGTGCGGGTGGCGTCACAGACGGGTACTCCGCCGTTGACGTCGTCGCGGAACCCGAAAACATGCTGGTGATCTTCCGCTGGAGACGAGATCCCAACGTATTCGCCATAGAGATCGGGTTCCCGGCGACACCCGAAAGTACGGTGACCGGCGAGCCGTTGCCCTCGGCGGACGCCTGGGCCTCCGACGTCGAGTTCCGCCTCATGGAAGAACTCGACACGGGCCTAATACACCGAGGCCACCGGACCATCCGCGACGGCTACGTCGTATTGGACCCCAAGGACGCTCCAGACATCTGGCCCACCGGGTATTTCATCGACTCGGTTCCTCTCGGTGACGACGTCATGCTCACTCCCCCGCCGCTCTCTGCAATCGCCTGCTGGTTGGCCGAGGCAGGGATGGATGTCACCATCCCCAGGCGACTGATCGCCGAGGCCAGGCCTTCTGGCTTCAGGCATATGTCAACAACTCCCGTGGGGAACCGTTTGTCGGTCATGCGGCCGCGTCCTGGGAGGACAAGCAGCACGCCACCGCCCGTCTAGACCCAGTGCACATCCAGCCCGGCATCCCATCGGGGGTGCGTGACGCGCTCGTACGTTTGGTGATCTTCAAGGCGGCCGAGGCCGGCGCCTTGCACGTCGTCACCTCGATTGAGGAGCCCGAACTCCGTGGGCTGGGGTTTCAGCCCACGGACGGCGGCGGCCTCGTGTTCCACACCAGCAGCGCCAAACCGCCCGGGGCCTGACAATGGGCTCCGTTCAACACCTCGTGTACGGCGAAGCCCCGATCCGGTCTTCCAGAGGTCAGAGAGCGCCGAGGTCGACGGCCTCGGCCATCGCCCGGTAGCCGGCGTCGTTCGGGTGGAGGTGGTCGCCGCTGTCGTAGGCCGGGCGGAGACAGTCGCCGTCAGACGGGTCGGCCAGCGCACGCTCGAAGTCCACCACGCCGTCGAACCCACCGCCGGTGCGGATCCACTGGTTGACGGCGTCGCGCACCGACTCGCCGTGGTCGGTGAAGAGCGGTGAGCCCTTGAACGGCGGCATGGTCCCGCCAATCACCTTCACACCGTCGGCGCGGGCGGCGCGGATCAGTTGCCGGTAATCGTCGATCAGTGCGTCCGCGGTCATTTTCGGATTGGGCACCGTACAGGCCGACGGGACGGTGTCACCGTGCATGATGTCGTTGATGCCGCCCATGGTGATCACGGTCCGCGCCCGGGGATGGTCGAGCACATCACGCTGGAAGCGGTTGAAGAAGCTCTCCCCCAGGCAGGCCGAGTCGTTGAGCACCCGATTGCCGCCGATGCCGCTGTTCAACACCACCTCTGTGCGGCCCGCGCGCTTCAGCCGCTGAGCAAGCACGTCCGGATAACGGCGGTCGGCGTCCGTCGTCGCCCCCTGGCCGTCGGTGATCGAGTCGCCGAAGGCCACGATCGTGTCCCGCCTCGCATGTGCGCGGTCGACGACGTCCAGTCCCGCCAGGTAATACCAAGAGGTGCTCCGCTCGCTGAACGACGCCGCACCCGGATCGCGGAGATGATCACCTGTGGCTCGGTATGAGGTGGCGACGGCGAGGTTGTGGTTGGTGGCCGGGCCGCTGGCTCCCTTGAAGTAGAGGGTCACCGTCACGTGCTCGTGGGCTCTCACCGACAGGTTGACGGTGTCGCTCACCGCGCGCCCGCCCGCGGGGACGACCACGGTGCCGGACCCGCCGAACCTCACCGTCCGCATCGTGTCCGGGCGCACTGCCGCGCCTCCCGCCGTCTTGCCGATGCTCGCACCGGTCAACGTGAGGGGGGCTGTGCCGTACGCATTGGTCAGGCGCACCCGCAGCTTGGAGCCTCCCACGCCGACGCGGACGACCTGGCGCACGGACTGGTCCTTGAAGCCTTCGTAGGCCCAGTTGGAGATCCATTCGCTCTGACTCGGGTGTTGTACGGCTGTCGCCCAGCCGCTTGTCCAACCGAGTCCGTCGGGTCGCGTGGCGGCATTGGCGGTGGTGGGCAGGGCACCGAGGAACAGCGCCCCCATCATGGCGATCAACGACACTCTGGGCATCGAGAACACGTGAAACGTCCTTCTTCTCAGGGATTGAGGGAAGGGCCTGGGCTGCGATGTGTAGGCAGCCGACCCTTCACCCAAAGTTGCGAAGGACCGCTTTCACGAACAACCGCCGAGTAGGAAACGTGCGATCACTCAAACTTATCGTTGGGCGGTTGCGCTGGCGTGGCTGTGTTGAGCTCCTCCTCGGTCTGCGGGGCGATGTGGATGTCGACGAACACGCCTTAGCTGTGGTTATGGGGTTGGGGTGTAGCGCAACGTGCCGGTGTTCACATACATATTGAGATCGGACGCCGCGACCACGAGCCCTCCTGGGTCGCGTTCGATCAGCATCACCGAAGCGGAGAGTTCTTGGAGTCCTTCCGCCACAGATGCCTCCGACAGCTTGGTGGCATGCGCGATCTCCTTCACGGTGGCTCCGGGGGACACGTGATCCGCTACGACACGGGCCACCGGGCTGACGATCATGGAACGAGGGACGACCAGGACTATCCGATCGATGAGCTCCGATAGATCGGGTGGATATTCGGGAGTGCCTTCCGATGAAGTGCGCAATTGAGGGATCTCGCCCCTCAGCAGACCGGATTCCGCCTGTTTGATCGCCTCTCGCCCGCCGGACAACAATTCCATAAGGCCTGTCAGGCCATAATTTATGTAAACGAGGTAGGCCATGCGTAGAAAGTCATCGTAGTGCTCTCGGCGCCTGTCATAGACGCCGGAAAGCCGATGAAAAGTCTCGATCCACAGCGTGGGCATGGCCCCCACGAGGTCATAGCTCAGAATAACAGCACCGACGAGCTCCGCGATGCCCTCTTCAAGCCCGCGCCCCATAAGATGAGGAGAGCTTTCCCCGAGAGCCACGCGAATTATCTCACGACAGATAAGCACTTCGGTGGACAGCGGATGAATCTGGTCAGCGACCAGATAAAGGCCCGTTTGGAGGCCATACCGCCGATGGTCGCCCTTGTCCACGGCGCGCACGGCATATGGGTGCCCGTCGAATGGCGGTGGAAGGGTGTCGACGATGCTGACCATGGGTTCTGCGACGTCCAGCCCATAAGATCCCAGGAAGTCCCTCGCGTGGGTGATGGCGTTGCCGAAGCAGCGATCGAGGTCTGAGTGGTCCACTATCCGCTGGCGGACATCGGGGTCGCCGATGACACGTGCGAGGTTTTCCGCCTCGGCTCGTATCAGGACCGACGTGGCGCGTGTGGCGTCATCGGTGACATCTAGGGGCGAGTCAATAAAATCGAAGAGAAGCTCCACCATGTCATCGGGATCGACTCTCGCGTCCTGAATGCGCTGAGGAAAGTGTGAGATTAGTCGATGCGGCAGGGCACACTGCGAACCACCGTGGCAGAATCCGCTCCACAGCAAGTCCTTACCCAAAAGTATGGACACGGGACCTCCCCTTTGCGGCGTCATGATGTCGATCAGGTGTCGTCAACGCCACCACCACCGAGTCCGGCAAGGCATCCTCGGTGACATCCTTCCGGCGATTGCCCGCCGTATTATCGCATCGCCGTGCGCCACACTCCCGCTGTTCGGGGGCGGGTGATTTCACCAGAAACAACCACCCCGCCCCCGAAATCACTCACAGATCAGCGCAGCATCGGCTCCGGAGCCGCCACCGGCCGCCGGGCCGCCGCCCGGCGTTCACCCACGATCAGTACGGCTACCGCCCCGAGCAGTACGGCCGCGCCCGCGAGAGCGGCGACGGTGAGGTGCTCCTGCAACAGGAGAGCGGCGAGGACGGTGGCGCTCACCGGTTCCATGAGGGCGATGACCGAGGCGGTGGCCGCGCGGACCACCGACAGGGCGGCGAAGAACAGCAGGTAGGCGAGAGCGGTGGGAACCGCCGCGAGGAAAGCCATCAGGGCCACCGTGTGCCCCATGTCGCCCGTCGGAGGCCAGATCCCTTCCATCAACGCCGGGGGCAGCAGGCACACCATACCTACGGCGAAGCCTTGCAAGGTGGACGTCACGGCTGAGCCGTACCCGCCGGCCGGCCCGGTAGAGGTGGAGTGGCGGTTGGCGAGGGTGGCGGCGGCGTAGCCGAGTGCGGAGATCACCGCGCAGGCTAGGCCGAGGAGTGGGGCGGGGGCGGGGTTGACGGTGCCGCCTACGACGAGGAGGGCTAGGCCGGCCAGGGCGGCGGAGGTGGTGAGAAGTCCTAGTCGTCCGAGTCGTTCGCCGAGGAAGATGTGGGCTCCGACAGCGATGAGGATCGGGGACAAGCCGATGGCGACGACCGTGCCTATGGCAAGCCCGGCGAACTCGATGGAGGCGAAGTAGGTCGCCTGGGAGATGGCCAGACCGGTTCCGGTGATGGCGATCCGCCGCCATCGGTCTTTGGGTGCCGGCTGGGGGATTGTGTGGCTACGCCGTACGAAGAGGGCGACTAGGGCTAGAAGTGCGACGGCTCCGGCGAAGCGCCAAAAGGTGACGGCTATCGGGCCGAGGCCACTCACGTCGTAGAGCATGGCGGCCACGGCGCCACCGGTGCCCCACGCTGTTGCTGCGATAAACACGCAAATTAGGCCTTGCCGTACGGACAAGGCATGAACGTTCACACTCAAGGGTTCTCCATGAGTCTCGACGCCTATAAGTCCAGGCATTTGCAGACATGCCTGGAACGGCCCGGAGGGACATCACGGGCCGTGAGATGTCAGAAATCGCTCGCTTGGGGAGCGTGACAGGGGGGTTCCGCTACGGAACCGGGGGCGGCGAGACCATGTAGGAACTCATAGTCGGCATCCAACCACGGCGTGATCGACGGTCGCCATGCCTTTTCGGGCGGGCAGCAGCCAATCTTGATCCAGGTCGGCGTTCCTGGGCGTACGGCTCGACCACAGGAGGCCACCGCCTTGATCCAGGTCGGCGTTTCTCGGCGCAGGGCTCGGCCATGAGAGGCCACCGCCTTGATCGACTTCGGCGTCCTCGGGCGTACGGCTCAGCCTTTCCACCAGGCGGCCCTTGACCCGGCCCCGGCTCGGCGTCCTCGGGCCCGCGGCTCGGTCAACGGCAGGCCGGGCCGCCCACCGCGAAGCCTCTCGCCGTCGCTCGCCGGGCCGTTCTCGACCCCGCCGGGAAATGTCGGTGAGGGCGGCTAACTTGCCGTGTCAGGTCACGACGCAGTGTTGATCCAGGAAGTGTTGATCCAGGAGGCAAGGATGTTCCGTCAGGGCGATATTTTGATCATGCCTGTTCCCGAGGAGTCGGTGCCGGCGTCGGTGCACACGCTGCCCTCCGTGCCGCGCGACGGGCGTGGGCGGCTTGTTCTCGCGCTCGGTGAGGCGACTGGGCACGCGCATGCGGTGGTGGGGCAGGGCACGCTGCTGCGCGACCCCGATCCGATGCTCCCCCAGCATCTGCATGTGACGTCCGCCGCGAGGGTGGTCCACGAGGAGCACGACCCGATTTCCCTCCCCCCGGGGTGGTATCGCGTGGTGAGGCAGCGCGAATACATCCCGGGTTCGGTGCGCATGGTCGCCGACTGACCGCCGGTCTCGATCGCAGGTGACGATCCGTTCAATGAGTCCCGAGTCCTGAAACCCTGTAGACCCCCTTGGAGATTTTCCATGAGCGCCACCCCCTCCACCTCGTCCGCTCCCGCCGGGACGCTGGTTTCCTTTGACGCCGCCGCTGCTCTAGTGGAGGCGGCCGACAGATGGTCGACGGTCGCGTTCGCCACCGGCGGCGCCGATCGCGACCGGGCCGAAGCGGGCATTCGCCGGAGTTACCAGACGGCCGGCCTGTCCTCGCCGGAGCGCGTGGTGTGGGTCCCTTCGCCCGCTCATGGAGCGATCGCCGCACTGCTGGTCACCGGTCAGGACCTCGGCGGGTTCACCGAGGGTCCGGTGGCCGCGATGGTCGCCGAGGTGCGAGAGCTGGTGGGGGCGGCCGAGGCGGGGCAGAGCGTTCGCCGGGTCGTCCGCGACCTCCCGTGGGAGGCGGCACGGTCGGCTGCCGTGACCGAGTTGGGCCCGCAGGGGTGGGCGCACGCCTGGTCGCTCACCGGAGGGCGTCTCTGGCCGCCCACGTCGAGCCTGGTGACCCAGGTCCGGCGTGCCATCGGCGAACTGGTGCCGGAGCAGGACGACGCCAAGGCCCGGATGTTGCGCGAGGCCACCCTCGACGCGATCCTCGGCCACCAGGACGCGGCCTGGCTGGCGGTGTTCGACGGTCTGGTTCAAGGTGGGGGGGCGACCGAGGCCGCCTGGCCCGAGGGGCTGGCTGCCCTGGCCGAGGTCACCCGGGCAGCCGGATGGTGGTGGCCGTTCGAGCGCCTGGTCATCGCGGCCGAGCTCCCCGTGGAGCTCCACCGCGACGAGCTGGCCCGGCTCCACCGGGGCGACGGCCCGGCGCTGGCCTACCAGGGCGGGTTCGCCCTGCACGCGTGGAGCGGCATGCCCGTCCCCGGAGACTTCATCGCCACCCTGCCCACGGCCACCCCGGCCGACATCAGGGAGCAGGACAACGCCGAGCTGCGGCGAGTCATGCTCGAACACTACGGCTTCGACCGCTACCTCACCGACACCGGCGCCAAGCCCGTCCAGAAGGACGAGACAGGCGTGTTGTGGCGGGTGGACATGCCCAACGACGAGCCCGTAGTGATGGTGGAGGTCGTCAACTCCACGCCCGAGCCCGACGGCACCTCCCGCCGCTACTGGCTCCGTGTCCCCCCGTCCACCGAAACCGCCCGAGCCGGCGTCGCCTGGACCTTCGGCGTGGAGCCGGACGACTACTCCCCCCTCAAGCAGACCTAATCGAATCGCTCAACGCCAAATATTCTCCATAAAACGTAAACAGCTGACTTTCAACTATTCTGAGGCTCTGGTATTCCTGATAAGCGGTATACATGGCCCTAAAAACCACACCTCGGAGGGGCTTGACGGAGGCGGCGGGCGTGGTGGACCGTCGTGGTGCGGCCTCATCAGCCCTGATGGGGCGAGGTTCTTATCCGGCCGCCGTGTCGCGAGGATGTCACCAGATGACCGCTCCACCGCTCCCCGCACAACCCACAGTTGCGAGTCTGCGTTTCCTATGGGCCGAGTTAACTACCAGATGTGGATTACGCTGCATTCACTGCTATGCCTCGGCAGGACCGGACGGAAATGACGGAACTATGAGCGTTGCCGACTGGAAGGCAACGTTCAACCAGGCTGCCCGGCTCGGGGCGCGTACGATCTCTATGATCGGAGGCGAGCCGACCCTCTATCAGGGGCTGGAGGACCTGATTAGGCATGCCCTCGGGCTTGGCCTTTAGGTGGAGGTTTACAGCCATCTGGCCCACCTTCCCGACCGTCTGCTGGAGGTGTTCGCGCTGCCAGGAGTGCGCATCGCGTGCTCCTTTTACTCAGATGACGAGAGCGAGCACCGGCAGATTACTGGTCGCGACACACTGAAGAGCACCCAGGAGAACATCGTCCGTGTCCTCGATCGTTCTATCCCGCTGAGAATAGGGATGGTGCACATTCTAGAGGGGCAGCGAATCGAGCAGGCCAAGGACCTGCTCACCACGATGGGCGTGACTGAGATCGGCGTAGACAGGCTCCGCTTGCTTGGCCGCCCGCAACGCAAGGCACCCGAGATCACCGAACTCTGTGGGGCATGCGGGCTGCGGTCGGCAGCTGTGCTTCCTAACGGGGAGGTCACGCCATGTCCACTGGCGCGATGGATGGCTGTCGGAGACGTGCGCGAGTTGGGCTTGCGTAACGCGCTCGACAGGATGAGGCCTGCCGCCGACAAGATTGCCGCGGCGTTGCAAGAGATCAGAATGTGCGGGCCACACAACGACGGGCAATGCTACCCGTGCGAACCTTCATGCAATCCCGGCTGTGACCCCGGCGTCGACCTGGAAGAGGAGTGAGGAAGTCCCCTTGAAATGGTCGGACGTCCGGCGCCGGGAGCTGATCGGCTCTCTCGTCGACTACCTCACTGGCAAACGCATTCTGCCCATCGACGATTGGCGGAGTCGGGTCTGGTACTCCGGGCTGTTCGAGGTGCCGCGTGACCTTTTTGTCCCCACCACCGGGTGGGCGGTGCCGTTCACCGAGGGGAAAGAACGGGCTATCGATAGAAGACGGGACGCCGGGGACTGGTTGAAAGCGGTCTACTCCGACACCACGATCGTGACCCAGCGGGACGACGGGGCGACAGATCCTGCTGATCCCTCGGGCATGCCGACGTCGTCGTTGACGCTGCCGTCACAGTCGCTGGCTCTTCTCGGACTCCTCGATGTGCACGATCACCATCGCGTGCTGGAGGTCGGGACGGGGACCGGCTGGACGGCCGGGATGCTGGCCTGGCGGCTTGGTCACGACAGAGTTGTGACGGTCGAAATCGACAAGGACCTGGCGGAGATCGCACGGGCGAACCTGGGCTCGGCCGGTCTTGATCCGCCCGTCGCCGCAGGAGACGGGGAGCAAGGGTTCGCTGAACATGCTCCCTACGATCGCATCCACGTCACCTGTGGGGTCCGCGACGTCCCCGCCGCCTGGATCGAGCAGGCACGCCCAGGCGGGGTGATCGTTCTTCCCTGGTTGCCTCCCGTCACATCCTTCTCAGGTGGTCATCGGCTGCGGCTGGACGTTGTGGGAGACGGGGTTGCGGTCGGCCGCTTCGACGGCAGTTGCGGCTACATGCTGCTCCGGGGGCAGCGGCACTCATCATGGTCTGAACCCGCCGGTGAGCCTCTCGTTGGAACAACGCTGTTCGATCCACGCACCATCAGCTCCCTATCGGACAACCCGGTCGACCAAGGCGCGACCGTCCTGCTTGCGGCCCTGCTGCCTCGGGTGGAGGTGCAAGTCTCGCGAGTTCGGCGGCAGAGTCGCATAGTGCACACGACCATGCTGCGTGATCTAGAAAGTGACGCACAGGCCACCTGTGAAGCGGTGGACGGTGAGGACAAGCACACAGTCACCCAATACGGCTCTCGCCGACTGTGGGAGGAGCTCGAGGCGGCCTACTTAGAGTGGATCAGGTTGGGCAGGCCGGCCAGAGATCGGTTCGGTTTGACGGTAAGTGCTGGTGCCGGCATAGACATCTGGCTGGATACACCAGGGCAGCGAATAGCTCCGATCTCCCGATAGTTGTCAGCCGCGATCCGGCCAAGACAGGCCACCGTCAACCAACACTTCGCGTCCTCGCCGTGCCCCCCGGCGGGGCGTGGGGGATGCGTTCGAGCACGCCTCCGGCGTACACGTCATAGAGGCCCAGCGGTTCCAAATGCACGTAGCCGATGTGGCAGTCGCACACAGCCAAAGGGCATCCGCGGGGGCGGAGGGCTGAGCGGAAAGAGTTGTCGTACAGGTTGCCGAGGATTTGGGGGACGAAGTGGCAGCGACGGACTGTCCCATCGCCGGCCACCGAGATGACGGACTCCCCCGTACGGCAGGGCCTGCCCAGGCTGTGATGCGGGTGGCGGCTGTAGGAGAACAGTGGGTCGAGGTCGTGCCAGGGAGCGGCGTCCTCATCTGTGTATACGTGTCCTTCGGCGGCGTTCACCCATAGATAGATTTCAGGGGGCAATGCATCGCGTAGGCGCCGGGCCTCCTCCACGTGCTCCGGTAATCCCACGATGCCAACGCTGAAGCGCACTCCCATCTCCGCCAACTCACGGCAGCGGGCCACGAAGCGCTCACGGCTGACCTGGGTCGGATGGTAGGTGACCCACAAGGCCAGGGTGCTGAGGTCGGCTTCGGTCAGCCAGGTCAGGCGGCAGCTCAGGTTGGTTTGGATGGCGACTCTGTCCAAGTGGGGCAGGTGGCTTAGGGTGACCATGGCCCGTCTGTACCACGATCGCACCAAGCCCTCTCCCCAAGGGGTGAACAACACCGAGAGCTGGTCGGGAGCATCGGTCACCCATGTTGTGAAGCGTTCCAGGGCGGCACGGTCTTCGCGTAGCTGGGTGGGGGTGTCGCGGCGCTTGGCGAAGGGGCAATAGGCGCAGTCGTAGTCGCAGCTCGACAAAGGCCCGCGGTAAAGAATGGTCAGCGGAGCCATCTCAACGCCCCTCATAAGTGTTCATCAGCGCTTGCACCGCAGGTGAGAACAACGACGGGCCAATGGCGTCGGAGTGGGCCAGACCTTCCGCCGTCAAGGCCAGGCGTTCGGCGTCGGCGGTCAACCAGCCGGTGTCCGCAAAACGCTCCAACGTGGGGAAGTCCGCGACGGCGTCCGTTCCGAAGGTCTCTCGGTAGGCTTCGCGGTCCAGGCCCTCAGCTTGGAGGAGTGACTGGATGAGATAGCGGCGGCGGCGTTCGTGGTCGTTCAGGTGGAACCCGCCTTCGGCGTAGGCGAAGTCGCCGGCCGGGCGCCCTACGTAGTCGTCGATGATGGCGCGGACGTGCCGGGCCCCCACGGCGTAGTCAAAGGAATAGTGCACCTCGCCCGTGTAGGAGCGGGCGCCGGCACCCAAACCGACCATGCCGTCTCGTTGGCAGCAATATTCGCCGGCGTCCCCACCTGTTCCGGGCAGGCGGAACATGCGCATCGACACCTGTTCATATCCCTCGGCCAGCAGATGGTCGCGTCCTTCGCGATATAGCGTCATCCGCTGGTCGTCCCAGTCCACGGCGTGCCGTCCCAGACCGGTCAACGGGCGGACATACAGGGGATAGAGGTAGATCTCCTCAGGACGCCATGCCAACGCCGCGTCCAGGGAATAGCGCCATGACGTCGAGGTCTGGCCGTCGATGCCATAGATCAGGTCGATGTTCAGCCGTTCAAAGCCTTCCGCTCTAATGGCGGTCAGGGCTTTCTCTACCTCCGCCCGCTTTTGAGGGCGGACGGCGGCTCGGGCCTCGGCGTCGATGAAGCTCTGGACTCCGATGGACACCCGGTTGGTCCCACTCGAACGAAGCACGGCCAACCGGTCGGGGGTGGCTGTCGCGGGGGACGTCTCCACGGACAGGGGCATGGTGTGGAGGTCGGCCCCCATCTCCTTCTGCGCGATGTCGAACAGGCGCTCCAGCTCTCCCGCGCTCAAATAGGTGGGTGTGCCTCCGCCAAACGCGGCCACCGCGAAGCGTGCGTCGTCTCCGATCGCGGCGCGTACGGCGGAAGCCTGCCTGTCCAAGGCGTCAAGGTAAGCCTGGGTGAGCTTCTCGGGCGCCCCCGTCCGGGTGAACAGGTTGCAGAAGCCGCATCGCATCTCGCAGAACGGGATGTGGATGTAGAGGAAAAGTGCCTTCCGACGCGGCTCCGCCGCCCAGAGGTCACGCAGATCAAGACGCGGCGCGAACTGACGATATGCCGTTTTATGGGGATAAGCGTAGACATACCCCTGGTAGGGGCCACTCGTTACTTCCACGAACCTTGCTCCAGAACAAACTCGCCATAAGGAACCGTCCACACGACCTCATGGCCCAGGCGATGGCCCACGTGACCGTCCTCGCCATAGGCCGTGCCATGGTCTGAGGTGACGATCGCGAAGCACCTTCGCCGTGAACTCATCAGCGCGAACAACTCCCCGATATGGCGATCCACATATTCCAACGCCGCCCCATGCGACTCCACCGTGTCCCCCCGGTCGGCGCCTGAGTGGTGGAACCAGTTGGGCTGATGCAGCGCCGAGACATTGACGAACAGGAACAGCCGCCGGTCCGCGGGAAGCCCGGCGACGGTCCGCGAGGCGCAGGCGATCTGCTCCTCCAGTGAGGTCGGCGACGTGACGCCGAACGACGGTGACCAGTGGCTCTCGGCGAACAGCCCGGGGAGCGCGGAGCCCAGTGGCGTCAGCTTGTTGAAGAACCCCACTCCCCCGATGCACACGGTGTGATAGCCCGCGGCGGCGAGGCCGGTGGGCAGGTCGGCGGCATCGAACACCCACGTGCCGGGAGCGGTGGTCTCGCTCCCGGGAAAGGCGGCGGCGAACAGGCGCGGGTGGGGACCGGAGGTGACGGGGGTGGGCAGGAAACCGGCGAGCATGGCGGCGTGGGCGGCGTAGGTGAAGTTGCCGGGGGTGTGGCGCTTCTCCCAGTGGCCGCCGGGGAGGGCACGCTGGAGGTTGGGGATGCGACCGCGGGCCATCAGATCGGCGGCGACGTCGTAGCGCAGGGTGTCAAGGGTGACCAGCAGCAGGTCGTGAGTGCCGACGACGGCGTTCATGTCAACCGAACGCGAGGCGGCGCGCACCTCGGACAAGGCCGGCCGAGGGGGCACGGACGGAGGCGAAGCCGAGCGTGAGCACTCCAGGTCAGCCGTCCCTCCTTCGGACAAGGACGTCCCAGGGACCACCGGAGGCATCCCGGCCGCGCCGGCGGAAGGCGAGACAGGCACGGCGGAGCTCATTCGGAGACCGTGATGTAACGCCTGCTGTCGTTCCCGTAGGACCTGCAGCGGTCGCCAAGCTTTAGATCGACACCCGTGCCGCCGAAGGTGCTCTCAACCTTGGCCGCCATCGTGGGGCTGAGGAAGTGGTGGCGCAGGTCGAGCCGTTTGAGGTGGGTTAGGGGCTGACCTGAGAGGAGAGCCGCAGCTCCCTCATCGCTCAAAGCCCCAAGGGCGAGGCTCAGCGACTCAAGGCGCGCGACGATCGGCGCATGGGCGACGGCGAGGGCGATGTCATCCTGAAACTCGCTGTTCTCCAGCCCAAGGTGGGTGAGCGCGGGAAGACGTTCGCCGGACAGCAGAGGGCCCAGGTCGGTGACGGTGACCGTGCACCCGTAGTTGTCGGAGCCAAGCCACAGGTCGAGGTGCCGCAGCGCGGGAAGGTCGCAGTCGAGCACGGCGCGCGGGACCTCGACCGGAAGGCCGCCCGTCTCGAACCGCAACACGCGCAGGGACTCGTGCCGCAGCGGCGCCAGCGACACACCGTTGCCACCCCGCACGTCCAGCCGCTCCAGCTGAGGGAAGGCGGTGAGGAGCGGCGTGATGTCGCTCTGCTCGATCCAGGAGATCTCATTCTCCTCCTGAGGAATCGCCCCGAGAAAGATCGAACGCAACGCGGGAAGCCGGTCGGCGGCCTCGGCGAGCAGGCTCACCACCTCTGCGGAGCTGCCGTCGAACTCGGCCCACATCCCCACCACAATCGCCTGGATCCGAGCGGGATCGACGCGTCTCAGCAACCTCTCGAACCGGGTCGCGAAGTCGTCGGAGTTGACCTCGCCGTCAATGTCTGCCGCGACGCGCCACGCGACCCCGCGCGCCGGAGGCAGCGGTGTCTCGTCGTCTTCGGGAGAGGAGACCACCGGCAGCCCGGCATAGACCTTGTCTATCGCGCTCACATCACCGTAAAAGGCGGTGTCCTCCACCAGGGGCTCCCCTCCGCGTCGTGCCGTGCGCACCACTTCTACCAGGGGTCACCGACAATCCCACCACCCGGTTGAAGCACAACGGGAACCACAATCCCCGGGCCGCCGTCCCCAAGCACGACGGCCCTGTGCTCGCGATCTAAAGGATCCGCAACCCGATAACCACCGCGGCCACGACCAGCAGCAGCGCGACCACCGCGATGACACCGGCGCCACCGACCAGCAGCCGGGTCAAGGTGTCGCCGTCCCACCACCACCGCTTGAAGGGGTGGGCGCCGAGCGGCCGCGCGGGCTGCTGCTGTTGCTGTGTGGTGAGGCTTTGAGCGGGTTCAGATGAGTTGAGCGCCCGGCTGGGCGGCGGCAGCCCCTGGTCGGCGAACCACCGGGTGCCGGCGTGTTCCAGGATCAGCGTGGCCAGTTTCGGATCCCGCACCTGCGCGATCATCGCGTGGAGCAGCACAGGTGCTCCCGAGGACTTCTGGATGACCTCCCGGATGACCCACGCGTCCGCCAAGGCTTCGCCGTACGAGACGGCGAGCATGCACTGCAAGATGCGTGACTGGGTGGCGAGGTCGCGAGGTTCAACGCGTTCGACGGCAGGCACGAGGAAGTCGTGCTGTGTCATGGCAGCGATGGATTTGTCGCGTTCACGCATGCTGTCCTGCCGGGCGGCGGCCCGCTCCATGAGCAGCAGCGCCAGGTCCGGCGACAACTCTGCGCATCGGGCGACGGCCGAGAGCAGCTCCGCCGTAGGCGCTGCGGACAGCAGGCCGTTGACCTCGGGCGTGTCGAAGTCCAGCCCCATCGCGACGGCTCGTTCGATGTAACGCAGCCGCTCGGACTGGGTGGCCCTGGCCGCTAACGCGCGTAACTCGGCCTGCACGAGGAAGGCCGGCGGCCGGTGCCGCGTGAGGGCGCCGCGCAGTGCCTGCTCGTCGCCGACACCGGTCATGAAGCGTTGTACGGCTACCGCCGTCGCCTTGTCGGCGACCTCCGCGAAGTCGCCGCCGGTGGCGGCGAGTCCGTCGATGACCTCGGCGAGCGCGGCGGAGTCGAGTTCGGCCCAGTTCTCCTTGGCACGGGCGGCCCAGGCGTGCAGCGCGCGCGTCTCCTGGTAGGCCATGGACTCGGCCGCGGTGAGCGCCATCAGCCGCACGATGCCCGCCCACGACGGGGTCCAGTCGAGTGCGTCGTCGGAGGTGGAGATCGGCCCGCGGGTGCGCAGCGCCCGCACGAGCTCGGTGCCCCCGTGGCGGTAGGCGACAGCCAGCGCCATGGCGAGGTCGGGCATCATGTCGTCGCCGGAGCCCGCCACGCCGGAAACCCCGATCGAGGCGGCCCCGAGTCGGGCGCGGTGCCCGGTGGCGGCGAGGTCGGGCCTGGGCGGTTCGGTGACGGCGACGATGCGTGGCCGGTTCGGCGTGCAGGGTTCGACGGCCTCGCGGGTCGCGAAGGTCCACGGCACCGCCGGCGACTCCCCCATGACGTCCACGACGGCGCAGACGAGCTCGGCGGCGTCGCCCTCGGGCCGGATCAGCGTGAAGCAGCCCTCGGGGTCGCGAAGCACCAGCTCGAACAGCTCGGCCAGGTGGTGACGCGAGCGTGCGCGCGCCCGATTGCGCACCTCGACGAGACCAGCGCGGGCGGTGAGCCGCAACGCGTCGTACGGCACAGCCTCCATCACGCGTTCCCCGGCGAACCGGTCGTCCTCCTCGATCCACCCCGCCCAGGGCGCCAGCCCGAGGGCGATCTCGGCGGTGAGCAGGTGGGCGGGGCCGACGAGGGCGTGGGCGACCGTGGACCCGCGCCATCCGTGCGGGTCGCGCACGGACCTCTTGCACACTACTGCGGCCTCCTGCTCGAACCGCAGCAGAAGCAGCGCCGCCTCCCCTGTCGTGTGCTGGTCGGCCTCGGCCGCCGCCCAGTCCGGCGACAGGAGCCGCTGTTCCCACTTGACCACCTCGGCGGGTGGCAGTGACGTGGCGACGGGGCCGAGCCCGCGGGGCCCCGTCAGTGTTGGGTCGTCCCAGGCGAACAGGATCTGGTCAATGGAAACCTCACTCATGTCAGCACGACTCCTCCCGCCCGAGTAGTCCCGGGTCGACCACGCCCTTCATGGCGAGCAGAGCGAGCAGCGGCTTAAGCACCCTTCCCGGGTGGAAGCCGCGCTCAGGGAAACGGCCGCCGCCGGCGCTGACCCGCGCGGCCGAGGCGAAATGCAATGTCGAGTCGGCGGACCGGGCGGCCGTCGAGCCCTGCGCGGACGCCCCGTGGGTGGCGCGGAAGGTGCAGGTGTCGCCGCTCTCCCGCTCGACTGTGCCGGGGTGCGGGTCCTCGACGTCGCGCGCCATCCGTCTGTCCACGGCGGCGAAACCCCGGCGGCGCCGCAGGCCGGCCTTGTTCACGACGACGTTTTCGACGGCGTGTCCGCCGATTCTGACGGTGTGGCCGCCCCTCGGCTCGGGAGGTCCTTCGAAGTCCACGTGAAACGGCTGCGGGCCCCTGCTCGGGACGAACGGCACATAGAGCATCAAAGGATCGGTCGCCACAGACCACCCTGCCTATACCTTGAGCTCACGGGAAACCCAGGTAGCTCGAAACGACTATGCCGACTTTAATATGCGACGACAGAGACCTACCCTAAGGGCGCAAACCAGAATACTGGTATGCCCGTTCCATGGGTGAGCGTGATTGGCTGATCATCGACGAGAGAAATCAGGGATCGGCACCGAGATATATCGCTATAGACCGACAAACGGTGTCCCACCAGTATCAAGCGACCGCCTAATGATCACATATGACATTGTCAGAAGGTACGGCGTCCTCACCGCTCTCGCCCAGGTTTTTGATTCCGAGGCCAAGAACGACGCTCTCCTAGGGGACATCGGCGCCGATCGAAGTCGTCTCCCACGCTTCGGCACCCTCAGCGCCGAACTCTATTGGCGGCAGGTCGCACGTGAACTCTCCCACGGCATGGCAGGGCCCGGACTCGCCGAATTGATCAACGGCGCACATGAGTTATATCCGGAAAGCACGCTCTTCAAGCGTTACGCGACACCCCTATCCGGCACCTCGTCCCGACCGGCCCCCTCCAGGCGTTCTGCCTGCAGTCCGCGCCGGCCGGATCGGCCGCACTGCGCCTCGACCACGAGCACCGCTCGCTGCCGGACATCGCCCGCACCCGCAGGGCGCGCGGCCTCGACGTAACCCACTCCTCCGCGACCCGTCCGTCCATCCCAGAACGATCCGCCGTTCCACCCTCGTAGGGCATATCGTGTGCAATGCGCCAGCTGCACGCACACATTGCGCCTCTAGGAGGTTGTCGCATTCCGCCCTTGCAGTCCGGAAAAGCCGAAATGCAAATTACGGAAGGTGCTGTGAGTATTCGCCAGGCTCGATGAGTTCCGGCAAGCGCTCCACAAACCAGCGCAGACCGAGCAGCCTAGTCGCGCCTCCCCCGGAGTGGAACGATTACCACATGCCTGAGTCCCCGGAGCTGCCACACACCGACCTGATCGGAGAGTTGCGGACACTGCGGGAGCGAGGTCTCCTCAGACTCCGCCAGGCGCCGCTCCCCGCCCTGACCTCGTGTGCCGACCGCCTCGGCCTGCCCACCGCCGACGGCCTGCTGCCCACCACGATCACCACGCTGCTCGACCGCGTGGTGGCGGCGCTCGGCGAGGGCACACTCGCCGACGCGACGGCGTTCACCCTCGGCACCGCGCCCGGCACACGCGACATGGCCGCGCAGGACCGCCGCCGCAAGGCCGCCGAGGTGTACGGCGTGAGCGTCGAAAGGTTTCGCAAACATCATGAGCGGCTGATCCTCGAACACGTCGCCGACAAGATCCTCGAACTCTGCCAGCGGGCGAGCACACCACCTTCGACCGGACCGGCTCCCACGGGGCCGGTCTTCCGTCTCGCCGTCACCCACCGGGGCCGTGACGTGCCCCTCACCTTGCATGGCAAACCGGTCGAGACGTTATGCGACATCGACGTGGTGGTCTCCTCCGAGAACATCTACATGGAGATGGCCAAGACCTTCAAATCATCCTTGTCGGGCACCCTGCGCAACGTCGCCGCCCGGCGCAACGCGCTGGGCGAGGTCGTCGACGACGTGCTCCAGCGCGAGTTGTACGAGTGGATGCACAAGCACGGCCGCTTCGGCGTCCCCGTGGCCCCCGGCACGGTCGTGCCCACCTCGTCCGGCGACCTGGTACGGCAGGGCATCCGGCGCGTCTACCACGCGGCGACCGCCATCCCCCGCCCGCACACCGACGACTACGCCATCGAACCGGCAGCCGTGATGCGCGCCGTGCACGGGGCATTCGCCCTGGCCCGCGACGAGCGGCACGCGTTCGACCCGCCACTGCGCTCTATCTGCCTGCCACTGTTCGGATCGGGCCGGGGCGGCCTCCCCATCGAGACAAGCGCCGCCTACGCCTGGCCGGCGTTGGAGAAGGAACTCGCCGCCGACGACTTCGAAGTCCACCTCATCACCCGAGGAGGCGATCCCACCACCGCCGCCCTGGACGCCCTCCACCGCCTCGGCGCCCACCCCCTGTGACCGCCGGCACGCCCCCTATGACCGCCGTCTCGGCGCGCACTTCTTGCGACCAGCGTCTCAAGCGCACAACCTGCACGACGACCTCTTCACCGTGCACCATGCGTATGGTCCCTGCCCCTGGACCGACCGGGGTGGGCTTCTCACCGGCTACCGGACGCGCAAACCACCGGGGCCGCGCCTGCCGGCATGCCCCATGTTCAACCACCACACCGGCACCGAAACACATCCGCCGGTGAGGGAGCCGAAGTGAGCCGAAGTGGCGCCCCCGCCGCCTCAGCGCGCATCATGCGCCGGCCTCAGCCGGGCACCGACTGGAGGGGCGCGAGGTACGCACCTGCGCGTTCGGTGAGCGCGGCCGCCGCCGGGTGGGCGGCGCACACTTTCGCCCAGCGGGCGTGCAGGGGCTCGGTCAGGGAGTCGGGTAGCAGGTCGCGGGAGACGGGGGCGAGTGTGCCTGTGAGCAAGGCCAGGGGACCGAGTACGTAGGTCTCGGCCAGGCGGGGCAGGGCGTCGAAGCCTTCGGAGGGGCGGCCGGGCGGGCTCTCGCCGTACCTTGGGCGGGGGATTCTCGCCATGCGTTCGCGTAGGCCGGCGCGGAGCCAGAAGACCTCCTCCGCGGCCCCCTCCAGTGCGCACTGCACGAGGGCGAGGATCTCCACGGCCATCGCATAGGACTCGGCCGCCATCAGTCCCTCGCCGAACTCCACGGCGCTCGGCCCGACACGGGTTGTTCCGCCCACGGCGGCGAGGTGGTCGAGGTGGGCTCCGTCGTGGACGCCGCGCCAGATCCGCCGCTGTCCGGGGGTGGCCTGCCGCGGCACCTCGACGAGAACGTCCGCCATGCCGCACGCCCCCGACGAACCCGCTTCCGCCATAACGGCCTGAACCGCGCCCGCCATGCCCGGGTGCCAGGGCAGACGCAACCAGGTGCGCCATACCGCACCCTCGTAGCCGGGCCGGGTCACCACCACATATTCCGACGTGGGTGACGGGCGCAGCCGTTCGCCCCAGCGCAGGTGTTCCACGGCCTCGTCGCCGTGCTCGGGCGGGGTGGGCCATACGGGCCGCACCCCGCGGCCCACCCCGCCCCCCTCCCCCCCTCGGCTCCCGGTCCCGCGGGTGACGCCGCGTGAAGGCACGGGAGCCGTTCCGGAAAAGACCTCGTCGCAGAACTCCCCCAGCACCCCGCACAGCCGCCACGTCAACGGGCTGACGTCCCGGCCCGGCCGCAACGGCCCGTGCCGGGGATAGAAGCCGGGTACGGCTCCCGCCCGGCCCCGCAGGGCGCGCAGGCGCACGGCGTGCCGGTCGCCCGTGCGCACCGTGTGCGCACGCACGACGTCATCCAGCCCGGCGAACGCCTCGGCAGCCCCGAGTACGGCACAGCCGAGCGCGACCTCGGCCCATCCCCGCACCACCCACGCCTCGGCCTCCTCCCCGTCGGCCGGGACACGCGTGGCCGCGATGGCCGCGGCGACCGCCCATGAGTAGGCGATCCCGGCGGCCGTCACGGGCCCGCCCACAGCCGGACCCGGAGGAGCAGCCGCGCGGGGTCGTGGAAGGCGGTCCGCGCGTGCATGGTGCGGTGGTTGTCGATCAGGATCAGGTCTCCGGGGCGCTGCACGATCCGGGTGGGGCGCAGCAGGCCGGTCAGGCAGTGCTCAAGGAGCGCGGCGGCGCGGCACTGGGCCGGGGGCAACCCGGCCACCAGGTTGTCGGCACGCCACCGGATCGTCCCGTCGCCGGGCAGCACCGCCGTGGGGAACTGCATCGGCGGCGGGCCGTACACCTCGGGGGCGCGCCACCGCCAGACCGGGCGGGACAACGCGTCGAGGGCGACGCCGCCGTCAGGGTGGCGGCCGAGCGCCGCGATGGTGCTGCTCTCGGTGGCCAGCAGGGTGTCGCCGCCGTGGGCGGCAGGGGTGACCACGAACAGGCAGACGAAATCCTCGGGGCGGTTGTGATATTGCGAGTCGGTGTGAAATCCCGCTCCCCCGGCACGCATGGAGAACGTCCCGCGCCCGCGGCGGGTGCGCGGGCTGACCCGCCATACGGTCCGGCCGCCGTCCCGGTCGGACGGGATGCCGAAGCATGAGGCGATCCGGCGGACCGCGTCCTCGTCGTAGGCGTATGTTGGGCCGGTGTCGGCGTTCTCGGTGCGGGCATGTGCGGCACTCGTGAACGGCAGGTCGCGGAGCAGTGCCCAGCCTCTCCGCGCGAGGTCCGCCCGGGCGCGCTCCACCGGCAGATCACTCAGCGACTGCGACGGCATGGCCCTCCTCCCTTCGCCCTTCCAGTGGATTCCATGACGAAGGTGCGGAGCCGGTCGCGGGCGGGTCGTCTTCCGGGTGACTTCAGGTTGAGTAAAGACCTTCGAAGTCGGCATACCCCGGGGGCCGCCACATCGGTATAGTCAGCTAAACAGATCTTGGGGAGAGGTCGCAGTGTCAAGTCAGGAAAAACGGCTTGAGGCTATCGGGGCCGCCGCGGCGGGGGTGCTCAGGCGAGGGGAATACCACCTGGTGCGAGCCGAGGATGTGGCGGCACAGGTGCCCCCGGGCGGGCGCAGCGCGGTCTGGCTCTACAACGAGGTGAAGAGCCGCCGGGTGCTCGTCTCACTCGCGCTCCATCACGCGTTCGCCGGCTTCCCCGCTCTCGGCCAGTGCGACCGGCCGCGCACGGTGGCCGCGCTGCGTTCGCACGCCACACTCGGGCTGCTCCACATCGCGCGTTTCCACCTCGCCGAGCGCACCCTGGTCACCCAGGTCGGGCTCGGCATCGGCGACATCGCCAACTCCGAGAAGCGGGCCAAGCCCGGGCGGGCGACACGTTCGCAACCTCCGGCCTGGCCCGATGGGCCGTGCGGGCGTGTGGCGGCCGCCGCCTGGAACGGCCAGGTGGTGGCATATGCCGCCCATCTCACGCAGGTGCTGCGCGGTGCCGCGCTGACGGTCGCACCGGTTCCGCCGGGGTGGGCGGAGCGGTGCGCGGCCCGCCTGTCGGATCTGGCCTTCCACGCCTTCACCGGCGACCTCGACGGGCCCGCCGAGCGGCAGGCGGCGGCGCTCGCGGCCCACTGGTTCGAGCGTGACCTGGTGCCGCTGGCCGGGGAGTGGCTGCACGACCTCGCCGCCGCCGAGCACATGGTCACGCTGTCCGACGGAGCCGAGCCCCGCAAACGGGCCGCGGCGGTCGGCATGATGGCCCGCACGCTGCTCACGAGCACACCGCTCGCCGAGCGTGCCGCCCGCGCCGGGGACCTGCTCGTTGATCTGCTCTCCGCCTCGCCCAAGGAGCCGGCCGAGGTGCGCGACCTTCTCGACGCGGCCAGCAGGCGGGGGCTGGCGCTGCTGCGCTATGGCGACGTCGCCGAGGCCGAGGCGTCGTTCCGGTTGTCGGCGCAGGTCGACGACGCCCCGCTCCCCGAGCACGACAAGGTGGCTTATGTCGCCCGCGCCCGGCACAACCTCGGCGAGGCGCTGCTCGACGCGGGCCGCCCCCTGGCGGCCATGGTGGAGATCGAGCACGCCCGGCGCGACCGCGACGGCGCCAGGACCGAGGGCGGCAGGACCGAGGGCGGCGACGATGGCGCCGTGTGGCGCCGCCGTACTCTCACCGAGCAGGCGCGGGCCCGCGCCTGCTACGCCGCCGGGCGGGTGGTTGAGGGGGTGCGGCTGGCCGAGGAGGTGCTCAACGACCGCCGGGACCGGCTGGGCGGCCTCGACAACGCCAACACCGCGGCCGCGCGGGTCACCCTCGCCGAGGCGCTTCTCGCCGCGGGCCACCCCACCGAGGCGCGCTACCACCTGACGGAGGCCCACCGCCACCGGGTCGAATCCCTGCCGCGGCACGGCTACAAGACGCAGTTCGACGTGGTCAAGCTCGCCGAGATCGAGCTTGAACTGGAGGACCCCGACGCGGCGCTGCGCCTGCTGGCCGACTCGTGCGCCACCTCCGAGTGGTTCGAGCAGCACGTGTCCCACCGGCTCGCCGCCGACGCGCGTCGGGTGCACGCCCTGGCGCTCGCCAGCACGGGCGACCTCACGGCGGCCGAGCTCATCCTGCGGGATCTGCTCGCCTCGCCCCGCCGCGGCGGCGAGGCCGACCCCGTGACGCTCACCCTGCGGCGCGCGCTGGCCCGCGTCCTGATGTCGGGCGGCGAGTTCGACGGCGCCGCAGACCTGCTTCACGACGTCAGGCGCGCCGAGACGCACATCGGCGACGATCCCGCGGGGCAGGCGGAGACCCTGCTGCTGCTGGCCCGCGCCGCCCACGCCCTCGACGAGGACCCGTGCCCCCATGCCGACGAGGTCGCGGCCTTGACCGCCTCAGGCATCGACCCCACCCACCTTCACATCCTGACGGCGCGTCACGACCAAGCCGTCCGCCTGGTGCAGGCGGGCGATCTGGACTCGGCGGCGGCGCTCGTCCACACCCTGACCAGGCGTGACCACCTCGCCCACGACCGGCCGGCACTCGGCGACGGCCACCCTCTGCTCGCCAAGGCCCTCGCTCTGACCACCCGTTTGGGGGCTCGTGCGGACTCCGCTAAGGATGACCAGCTTTGGGAGGAGGCTTGACCGAAACCCACCCCCGTTCCTTTAGTTGTGTCTAGCATGATTGAGGAGATTCGCATTGAGCCGTGTTCAGGAGCGCAGCCTGAGCCCTCCGAGGAGGTGGCCGTGGCATTCCGTGACGTGATCGTGGCCCTGACCGAGCACTGGGCCGACGTCCGCGAGTGCCTTGGGGCCAAGACCGCCGCCCGCCTCGCCGCCTTCGCCGGCGAGCTGGGTGAGACCGATCCTCCCGACCCGCGCCGCAAGCGGCTCGGGGCAGCGATCATTCAAATCCTGCTCACCTTGCCCGAGGGACACCCGGTGCGGTGTGTCCTCATAGCCTCCTCCACCCTCAGCGACCCGGCGGCCGAGCCGGTCGACGCGGCCAGGCCCGGCCTGCCGCAGGCGGTGTTCTCCTGCTCGGGCAGCCGGCGACGCGCCCGGCAGTGCCGTACCTCATGCCGGTCCGTCCATCTCGGGGAGACGGAGTTCAGCCGCTCACACTGCTGGTCCCGGCGGCGTCGGCGGTTCATCTAGGGCGGGCTCACCTGGCGCCGCCACTCGCGGCGCCGACTCGCACCCCTCCAGCTCATAGGGCCGGCTCGCCCCTATCCAGCTCATAAGGCCGACTCTCACAGCTCCGGCTCACCGCCTCAGACCCGGATGCCGCCCCGCTCATGACGGGCTGAGATCGGGACCGCCCGCGCTGCGACCGGCACCCCACGACCGTCACGGCGACCAGCCCCCATCACCATCACGGCGACCAGCCCCCACCACGTCACGGCGACCGGCCCCCACGACCGTCGCGGCGACCGGCCCTCCGCGACGGGAGCCCGCCTGTTCTACCCCGAAGAGGTGCAATTCGCGTCGCTCCCGGTCGGCGCGCAGCTCATCTCAAACTCAAGCGGCTTCTTTGGGAAGATCGAATACAGCCATACAGTCCTGTGCAGCGCGTCGTGCTGCTCCCGCTTCGCCGAGAACTCGATCTCACCGGTCGCGCCGGTGACCTTGAGACCGCGGAGATGCTCCTGCACGCCCGCTCGCACGTCCATGCCCTCCGCCCAGCCGGTCAGCAGGCCGTCGAGCGCCGTGGTGACCGCCAGGGCGGCGTCGTGCGCCAGCATGGCGGGGCTCAGCGGCAACATGAGGTTGCCGGCGCGCCTCTCCTGCCCCTTCGGCACGCTGTTGCGCAGATCCGTCTGCGCCCCCTCCAGCACCCGTTTCACGTGCTCCTCATATCTCCCCAGCACCCCCTGCTTGTGCGGCGCGGGATTGCTCAGCGCGAGGAAACGCAGGTCGACGCGGTGCCCTTGCGGGTCTCGCTCGACCTCCGCCAAGGCGGTGTCCGCCTCGTCTCCGGCCAGCACCACCACCTCGTCGGCGCAGAAGTCGTTCCACCCCTGCCGCACGGCGGCCAGCAGCTCCCCGCGCCCCGTGTAGAAGAGCACGTCGACGCCGTCGTCGCAGGCCCGGCGTATCTCGCGCTTCAGCGTGGCCGAGTCGCGGAAGTCGTGCACAACCGACTCGCCAACGTATTTCCGCTTGAAGGAATCCGCGAGGTCCGCGCTGTAAAGCTCCTCGGCGTCGTCCTGGCGGAGGATGCCGACCTTCGGGTTGGGATCCAGCTTCTCACCCGGGGCGGCGGGCAAACCTTGCCCCAGCCAGTGAGCCGCCACGAGCGCCTGCTGGGAGTTGGGGGGAGCCATGCGATAGAAATAGCCGGACCTCTCGCCGTCGACCTCCGCCAGGCTGTCGGCCGTCGCGGTCGTGGTGAGCGCCGGCATCTGCGCCCCGCGCAGGACACCGATCGCCTTCTGCACCGACTTGCGGCTCCATCCCAGGCCGATCACCGCGGCGATCGACCGGTCCTCTGCCGCCCGTTCGGCGACCGCCTCGGCGGCCTCGACGGCCAACCTGTAGTCCTCTCCCGCGTTGGCGAACTCCACACGCATGCGCCATTGACCCCGCTCGTTGAACTCCACCTGCCTGGCATGGATGCCCACGAGCTCCGACGCGGTGCTGAGCACTCTCGTGCCGGGGTCGCCGCTCTCGGAGGGAGTGGTCAGCGGACCCAGGTAAATGACCTTGAACACCTTCGCGGACGGCGGGATGAGGTCGTTCTCCCTATTGATCAGGTTGAGGATCGGGATCAGCGCCGGGTCGTAGTTCTTGGTGGCGTTGCTCATCCCCACGCACTGCCCGCCGAGGAGGCTGAGCCCCGGCTCGCAGGTCCGCAGCACGGTCCAAGCGCCGAACCCGAGGGGGGCGAGCACGGTCGTGCCCGCGATCAGCCAGTAACCGACCGGCCGCAGACGCCCGATCACCCGCCTGCGCCCCATGTCCACGGCGCCCGCGTCACCGCGCCACATGCCGGTGTCGATCACGAGGTATGGACAGGGGGCGACCTTGGCGCTGCGGGTCCGCCACTCGGCATAGACCTTCAGCATGTCACTGGCCGCCGGGTTCACCCTGACCGCTGTGGGGTGGTCCCCTCCGCACAGGTCCGCGGGCCACTCGTCCGCCGCCGCGACGACCAGGAGCGGGGCCATGCGTCCGGTGTCGGCGAGAACCTTGTGCAGTGTGGTGAGAAACCTCCGGCCGACGGTGCCGTGCCCGGCGTCCTCGATCAGGAGCACGGCATATCCGCTTCTTCCCCACCCCGGCCAGGGTCGTCCTCTGCTGTAGGCGAGCCTGAGGTCCTCCAGCAGGGCGTTCACGAGCAGTCGCTCCACGATCTCCGGATCGCCCTTCTCGGTTTCGGCGACGCGCCGCACATAACCGGCGAGCCACTCGCCGCGCCCTCTAGGAATGTACGGCTGGCGCGCGAACCAGCCGTAGCGAAACGTGCCGCTGGACCAGAAGCCGGCCAGCAGGCCCGCCAGGGCGAACGCCGACGTGACGGCTCCGATCAGGATCCACACGTTGACCAAGCCCCCGGTGTCGAGCCATTCGGTCAGGACGACGGTCACCGCGGCGGCGCCGATGGAGGGCGCGCTGAGGAAACGCACCGCATATTCGAAGCGCCCGCTCAGCGACCGCACCGGGGTGCGCCCACGGGACCATTGGCGCAGCGGCTCCCGGTAGGCCGAGTCCAAGGCCCGCTGTGACCCGTCGGGGGCCTCCTCGCCGTTCTCCCACAGCGCGGCCTGCTCGTCGCGATGCCTCAGCGCCCACAGGATGATCTGGGTGAGCGGGAAGCGCGGCGCCGGAAGCAGCGACCCCGAGACCCCCGCCCCGAGATCCCCGTCCTCGCCCGCCGCCCGCTCGACCAGATCTCTAATCTGAGTGTCCCTGCCGTTGTGCGAGGAATTCAGCTCCGCGTAGGGAACCTCGCCCGCGACCGTTCCCACGAATCTCCTGGCGTGGACGGCACCGTCCTCCCCGGTGAATATGACCGCCGGGACGAAGACATCCTTTCTCCCGATAAGCGGACGCCGTGCCATCCGCACCGCCAGAGCCCCTAATGCAGACGCGCTCACGTCTCCCCCTCTTGCGTCCAACCTTGGCCCCTCCGGCAAACGAACACCTCAAGCCGAAAGTTTCTCAAGCACGACCGACAGAGAATGGCAACGGCAAATTATCCCTTTCCTCCTTCTACTTCGGTAGATCCATGATGTCGGCCGGCTTGCCGCATTCTGGATCCTCGCCCGCCGTCAGCGGACGACTCAGGCAAACAGGCATGAGCCAGGGCGATTAACGACTTCGTTCATGAAGGGCTGGAAGGCAGAGCCGCACTATTGCTCGGGCTTGCACTGGGGCCAGGCGTGGCCGGTGGGGGACCGGCGCGGGTGTCGTCCTTAGGGCCGATCGGCTCCTCTGTCATGTCGGACGTGCAGTTGGCGACGTTGCCAACCGGTGTGCAGCGCATTTCAAACTTGTGCGGCCGCTTGGGGAAGATCGAATACAGCCACAACGACCTTTTCTCGTCTTCCCGGCGCCGCTCCGCCGAGAACCGGAGTTCGCCGGTCGCTCCGGTGACCTCCAGCCCGCGCAGATGCTCTTGGGTGCCGGCGCGAACGTCGGTGGCCTCGCTCCAGCTGGCGGCCAGCATGCGGTCGACCGCGGTGGTGACGGCCAAGGCGGCGTCGTGGGCGAGCATGGCGTGGCTCGGCGGCACCACTGGGGCGAGGCCCCCTTTTTGGTCGTCGCCGACGCTCTTGGCGAGTTCGCTCTTCACCTCGTTCAGCACCTTGACGACATGCCCCTCATAACCGCGGAGCCCAGACTTCTTCTCCGGCGCGGGATCGCTCAGCGCGATGAAGCGCAGGTCTATGTCGTGCCCAGTCTCGTTGCGCGCGACCTCGGCCAACGCGGTGTTCGTCATGTCGTCGCCGGCGAGCAGCACCACCTTTTTCTTGGCGCAGAAGCTCTCCCAGCCTTCCTTCAACACCGCCAGCTGGTCCCCACGGCCCGTATAAAAAAGCACTTCGACGCCGTCGTCGCACGCCCTGTCCATCTCGCGCTTCAGACCGGTCGGGTCCTGAAAGTCATAGAACTCCGACTCGCCGGCATATCGATCCTGGAATGCCTCGGCCAAGTCGACGCTGTAGATCTCCTCGGGGTTCGTAAACCGGAGGATCCCGACCTTCGGGTTCGGTCTCACCTTCCGGTCGAGGGCGGCCGGCAGTCCCCGCTCAAGCCAGCGTGCGATGACAAGGGCCTGCCGCGAGTTAAGTGCGGCCATGTGATAGAAGTAGCCGGATCTCTCGCGGCCGAAAACCGCCAGCCTGTTGGCCGTCGCGGTCGTGCTGAGCATCGGCACCTGCACCCCGTGGAGAGTGGCGATCGCCCTCTGCACCGACGTCCGGCTCCACCCGAGTCCGATCACCGCGGCGATCGCCCGATCCTCGGCCGCACGTTCGGCGATCGCCCTAGCAGCCACGTCGGCATGCCTGAAGTCCTCACCCGAGTTGGCGAACTTCACATACAACCACCGGCTGTTCTTGTTGTTGTTGTACCTCCGTTGCCTCGCATAGACGCCGGCGAGTTCGGAAAACGTGCCGTCCACCCTCGTGCCGGGGGCGCGGCTCCCCGGACGGGTGGTCAGCGGACCGAAGTAGACGATCTTGAACATCTTGGCATCCGATGGAATCCTGTCGTTCTCCTTGTTGATCAGATTGAGGATCGGCGCGAGTGCGGGGTCGAAGTTCTTGGTGGCGTTGCTCACTCCCACACACTCGCCTTCGACGAGACTGAGTCCGGGCTCACACGGGCGCAGCACGGTCCACCCGCCGAGCCCGAGAGGGAAAAGCACGGTCATCCCCACGATCAGCCAGTAGCCGATCGGCCGCATGCGGCCGACAAGCCGCCGAGCCCCCTCCTCCGTGAAGCCGCGGTGCTTATCCCATTTCCCCATGTCGACTACGAGATAGGGGCACGGAGCGACGCGGGAGGAGCTGGCCAACCACTTGGTATATGTCCCCGTTCGCTTATCTTTAGGGGATGCCTCCGGTGGCTCACCGGCGGGAGATACCTTCGACGGTTCAGCGACAGGTTCCAGCGAAGTCCATGAGGGGTGTTCGTCTCCGCAGATTTCCTCAGGCCAGCTATCGGCAGACGTCACGACCAGCAGTGGGGCCTTCTGCCCGGTGACGGCGAGCACCTCGTGCATGACGGTGAGGAATCTCCGACCGACAGTGTTCGCCCCCGCATTGGTGAGCAGGAGTACGGCATAGCCGCCTCGCCCCCACCCCGGCCAGGGATGCCTCCTGCTGTAGGCCAGCCTGAGATCCTCCAGCAGGGCGTTCATGAGCAGCGGCTCCACTTCTGCCTGAGAGGACTCCGGGTAGGCGATGCGCTGCATGTAAAGGTGGAGCTGCTCGCCCCGCCTACGTGGTTCGTACCTCTGGCGAGCGAACCAGCCGTAGCGGAATTCGCTGCTGGACCAGAGGCCCGCCAGCAGGCCCGCTGCGACCAACGCCGACAACACGGCTCCGGCCAGGATCCCCACGTTGATCAGGCCCGCAGTGTCGAGCCACTCGGTGAGAGTGACGGTCACGACGGCCGCACCGACGGCCGGGGCGCTGAGGAAACGCACCAGATATTCGAGTCCCCCGCCCACCGACTGCACCAGTGACTCGAAAGAGCCGCCCTTCGACCACGCCGAGGAGCGCTCCCGCCGCCTTTCCCGCATCTTGTCCGCCCAGTCGAGCTTCGCGTCCGGCTGAGCCTTCCCTTCTACCTTCTGCGACTTCTCAAAGTCGTCACGTTGCTGCAGCGCCCACAGGACGATCTCGGTGAGCGGAAAACGCGGTGCGGGCAGTAGCGACCCAGCCACCTTGCTCCCGAGTCCCTTATCCTCAGCGATCACCTCGCCGATCAACTTTCGGAGAGCGGCGAACTCACCGGCTCCCGCGGATTTCACCTCAGCCTGATCGGCCCTCGCGGACTCCACCTTCGCGTAAGGCACCTTGCCCTTGCCCGTCCGCGCGAAACTCTCGGCGTCGCCCTGCTTATCGCCGGTGAAAATGACTATCGGGACGAAGACATCCCTTCTCCAGACACGCGGACGCCGCACCATCCGCACTGCCAGTGACTGTAATGAAGAAGCACTCACGATCCCCCCAGTTGCACCTTGCCTCGATCCACCCGATAAACGAACGCTCCATACAGAAAGTTGCCTCAGCGTAAAAGTCAGGGTCTCGACGGCAAGCCACAGGAACATACGAACTTAATAGCCTGCCTTAAAAGCCCGAAAATCACCAAGGGCCGAAATCCCCGGAGCACACCCCGCGCCCCGCGGCAACACCAACGAACACCGGTGCGACCACCACAGCGCTCACCTATAACATGACGTCCCCCGACGCCGTCAACCCCGCCGAGTACGGCGAAGCCTAGTTGTCCTCTTCCTCCTTCTCCTTCGGCTTCACCGTATCCCCGCCAAGGGGCTTGCCGCATTCAGGTTCCTCGCCCACCGGCGTGCAACTCAATTCCGCTGTCAGGGGTTGACCGGGGTAAACAGACATGAGCCACAGGGGGCGTTTAAGGGCCTCGTTCTGATTTCTGTCGGAGGCGAATTCCAGGGAGCCGCTCGCGCCGTCGACCTTAAGGCCGCGCAGGCGCTCCTGAACTCCCGCGCGCACGTCCACGATGTCCCCCCGGCTGCGACTGCGGTCGAAGGCGGTGGTGACCGCGAGGGTGGCGTCATGCGCCAGCACGGCGTGGTCCGGCGGCAGGGCGACCGGCGGTGTGCGGCCGGCCTCCTTGGCCTTCCTCCCCCGCTCGACCTCGGTCTCGCTCAGCACACGCTGGACCACCGTCCCGTAATACGGAATGGGTTTGGTGGAGTTCGGCGGCCGAGGGTCGCTCAGCGCGATGTAACGCAGGTCGAGGCTGTGCCGTTCGCCGTGCTCCAGCACCTCGGTCGCCACGGCGTTGGCGATGTCGTCACCGGCGAGGATCACGACCTTCTTGCCCGAACAGTGACTGCCCCAGCCCTCCTTCAACGCCGGGAACTGGTCGCCGCGCCCGAGGTATAACAGCACCTCGACCCCGTCGTCGCAGGCCTTCTGAATCGTCTTCTTCAACCCGGCGGAATCGGAGAAGTCATAGATCGAAGACTCCCCCCGGCCCTTGTAACGTTTGGCGAACTGCTCGGCCAGGTCCGCGCTGTAAAGCTCCAACGCGTCGGAGAACCGCAGGATCCCCACCCGCGGATATTCCTTCATGGTCTTGTCCTTGGACACCGGCAGCGCCCTGAGCCAGTGCACCGCGGCGACGGCCTGCCTGGCGTTGGAGGGCGGCAGCCGGTAGAAATATCCGGACGGATCACCGTCAACCATCGAGAGGTTCTCCGCCGTCGCCGTGGTGCTGAGCCCCGGTATCTGCGCCGTGTTGAGGATGCCGATGGCGTCCTTCACCGCCTTTCGGCTCCAGCCCAGCCCGACGACCGCCGCGATCGTGCGGTCGTGCGGCACCCGCTCGGCGATGGTGCGGGCGGCCACGTCGGCGTAGGCGTAGTCCTGCCCGGGGTTGGCGAACTCCACCATCAGCTTCCAGTCGCCCTTGACCTGGTTGTATTCCTTCTGCCTGGCATAGACCCCGACGAGTTCTGCGGCGGTGCCGATCAGTTTGTCGCCCGGGTCGGTGCTGCCCGGCCGCTGGGTGAGCGGGCCGAAGTAGACCACGCGGAAGACCTTGGTGTTGAGCGCTATCCGGTCGTTCTCCGCGCCGATCAGGTTGAGGATCGGGATCAGCGCGGGGTCGAAGTTCTTGGTGGCGGTGCTCACGCCCACACATTCGCCCTCGATGGCCGTGAGGCCGGGTTCGCAGGGGCGCAGCACCGTCCATCCGCCCCAGGCGAAGGGGATGAGTACGGCCGCCCCCGCGATCAGCCAATAGCCCACGGGACGCAGCCTGCTGATGGCGCGGCGCCGGCGCGGCGGCGCCCCCGCGGGTTCGATGCCGCGAATGCCTTTGGCGTCCACGGCGAGATAGGGGCACGGCGCCAGGTGGGCGGTGCGCGTCCGCCATGTGCCGTGGGCCCGCCTGACGTCCTCGGCGGCCTCCCGCTTCGGCAGCAGCACCGACGGGTGGTCACCGCACAACGCCGGCGACCATTCGGGCGAGTGGGCCACGATAAGCAGCGGGACCTTCAGCCCGGTGTCGGTTAGCACCTTGTGCAGCACCGCGAGGAACCGCCGCCCGGCGCTCCCCTCACCGGCGTCGCCCAGGTGGAGTACGGCATAGCCGCTGCGGCCCCACCCCGGCCACGGCATCCTGCGGCTGTACGCCAGCCGCAGGTCCTCGATGAAGGCGTTCACGAGCAGCCGGTCGACCTCCACGTCGTCGCGCTCCGCCTCACCGATCCGGTAGAGATAGCCGGCGAGCTCCTCGGAGCGTTTCCGCGGCTTGTACCTCTGGCGGAAAAACCAGCCATAACGAAACGTCCCGCTGAACCAGAAGCCGGCGAGAAGCCGCGCCAAGCCGATGGCCGCGGCAAACGTTCCCACCAGGATGGCGAAGTTGATCGGACCTGCGGTGTCGAGCCATTCCGTGAGGATGACGGTGGCCAACGCCGCGCCAAGGGTGGGACCGCTCAGGAACCTGACCAAATATTCAAGCCTGCCGCCGAGAGAGCGAAACGGCACCCGCTGGCGGCGCCATTCACGGAGCTTTTCGCGATAGACCGCGGTTCTGGCTCGGGGGGATTCGGTGGTGCGCTCCTCACCGAGGTCCAGTGCCCACAGGATGATCTGGGTGAGGGGGAAGCGGGGCGCCGGAAGCAGCGAACCAGGCACTCTAGCTCCAAGCGCCCCAACCTCACCGGCAGCGTGTTCGACTAGGTCCCGCACGCTGGCCGACGAATCCATACTGACCTGACCAATATCCGCATAAGGGACTTCACCCGCCAAAGTACCCGCAAAAGCCCTTGCGTCGGCGGACGCGCCCTCCCCCACAAAAACGACCGCCGGCACGAAGACATCTCTTCTCCAGACCCGCGGCCGGGCGGCCAACTGTATAGCGAGATCTCGTAACGGAGATGTGCCCATGGCCCTCCTCATGCAGCATCCCACCCCTGTCCGGTAAACGACCGGACGCCATCAGGGTTGCGTTACATACATGAGTTTTACCCGATCGGTCACACTTCGAGGGAGTATGGGGGGATAACGGTTTCCACCATTAAATCGCCGTATCGAGTTTTCTCCCACCCGACTTACTTTCTTTAGCCCACCCGAAATGTTTAGGAGCCTTTGTCATCCCGGTGCGCGGTGAGTTCGCCGGAGGTGGCGGAGTCGAGGAGAAGGCGCAGCGAGGCCGTGTAGTCGTCGAAGGCGAGCCGCCCGCGCGCGGTGAGGGCGACGAAGGTGACGGGGGTGCGGCCCTGATGGGTCTTGGTGACGCCGATGTAGTCGGCGTCCTCCAGCTTGCGCAGGTGCACCGAGAGGTTCCCTGCGGTCATGCCGAGGATGTCCTTGAGCGCGGGAAAGGTGATCTTGTCACCGACGGTGAGGGTCGAGAGCACCGCCATGACCCGAAGCCGGGCCTGGGCGTGGATGACCGGATCAAGCTCGGCGAGAGGCACATCTTGGGACGGCACAGGCTGGGACGACACAGCCTCCTGTGGCTGAGGCGCCTGAGCCTCAGGCTCCTGGGACCGCCGCGCCCTGGACTGCCGCGGGGATTTGTGGTTGTTCAGCAACGCTGCCGTCTCCACGCGATGAGGCCGAAGAGAATCATCCCGAGGCCGCTCGCGAGCGCGGTGACCAAGGAGTGCCATCCGGGTCCCGCCAGGATACCGAGAACGTCGGTCACGATGATCCACACGCCCAGCATGAACAGATAGCGCTCCTGGAAGACCGCCCCGCCCACGCTGTAGAGCAGGCCGACGACGGCTCCTGAGCCCGCGGCGTAGAACAACTGGACATATTCCGGGGGCATGAACGGCGTGACCTTAGCGCCCAGCACCATCAGCACAAGGAACCCCAGCGCCCACGACCAGCCGTACATCGCCCCCTGCACCCTCGACGGCCCGGCGACCGCACGGCTGCCGCGACAGCCGGTGACGGCGGTGGCGACCACGGCGGCGGCACCGAGCACTCCCAGTGTCGCCAGAGGCAGGAAGGCGGGCATCGGCACGAGCACCTGCCCGCCCGGCCCGAACCTCAAAAAGAGCAATCCATAGCCGACCAGCCAGGCCACACCCCACATGATGTAGACCAGCGCGAGGTTGGGCACGAGCCTGCGCCGGGCCTGCGCCTGCTCGCGCTCGATGAGGCGGAGCGACTCGGCGACGCTCACCGGGGCGCCGTCCTCATGACTGTCCACTGGACGCCTCACCTTCACCGATCGACCGAGTGCGGCCACCGTCACGACTCAACGCGCCAAGTTTGCCATACAAACTAGTTTGCCCACTCCTACCCGGTCAAGAAGTTGACACATTCGACAGAGTGGTTTGAAATGCAAACCAGTCACCGATGTGAACCACAAGGAGCCGACGATGTCCCCACCCCTGGCCCAGGCGATCGAGGTCACCCGCCGCTACGGCGACGTGCTCGCGCTCGACCGCGTCTCACTGGAGGTGGGCCCCGGCGAACTGGTCGGCCTGCTCGGCCCCAACGGCGCCGGGAAGAGCACGCTGATCAATCTCTTCACCGGACTGCGCAAGCCGTACTCCGGCCGGGTGATGTTGTCTGGCCTGGACCCCCGCACCCCGATGGCACGAAGGCACATCGGGGTGGCGCCGCAGGAGACGGCGCTGCCGGGGTCGCTGCGCGTGGGTGAGTGTGTGGACTTCGTGCGGGCGCACTTCCCTGATCCGCTGCCGACCGGCGAGTTGCTGGAGCGGTTCGGGCTGGCCACGCTGCGGCGCCGGCAGACGGGGGGTCTGTCGGGCGGGCAGAGACGGCGGTTGTCGGTGGCGCTGGCGTTCGTGGGGCGGCCGAAGCTGGTCTTCCTCGACGAGCCCACCACCGGGCTGGACGTGGGCGCCAGGCACGAGTTGTGGGACGCCGTCCGCGCGTTCCACGCCGAAGGCGGCACGATGCTGCTCACCAGCCACTACCTGGAGGAGGTCGAGGCGCTCGCCAAGCGTGTCGTGGTGCTCGGGCGGGGGCGGATCCTCGCCGACGACGACCTCGACGGCGTGCGCAGGATGGCGGGCCTGCGCAGGGTGAGTGTGACGATGCGGGCGGTGCCGCCGCTGCCGGGCCTGCTCAAGTCGTCCGCCGAGGGTGACCGCACTCACCTGCTCACCGCCGACGCCGACCGCCTGGTCCGCGACCTCGTGATGTCGGGGGCGGAGTTCCGCGACCTTGAGGTGCGTCAGACGTCCCTGGAGGAGGCGTTCCTGACGATCACCGGAGCCGAGTCCGGCGACCTTGTACCCGCCGCCTCGTGACCGCAAAAGGCGCGAGCAAAGAGCACCGCATGGATAACCCCACACAGGCAGCGCCGCAGAACCAGCGCCCATGAAAACCGCGACGAAGGACCACCCCCGATGTCACTAGTCCTGACCCACGCCAGGTATCAGTTCCTGGAGGTCGTCCGCGTGCCGATCGCCGTGATCGGCTCGATGCTCTTCCCCGCCCTCTCCATGATCTTCTTCGTCGTGCCCAACGCCGGCGGCGACCCGGTGGGCGCGACCTACGCGACCGCGTCGACGGTCACGTTCGCCGTGATGATGACGTGCCTGTTCCAATACGGCGCAGGCATCGCGGAAGACCGCGCCCAGCCGTTCGAGCCCTACACCCGCACCCTGCCCGCGGGCCCGTTCCCGCGTTTCGCCGGCCGCCTGCTCACCGGCCTTCTGACCACGCTCCTGAGCATGGTCCCCATCGTGGCGGTGGCCGCCACGCTGACGGAGGCGACCACGACCCCGCCGCGCCTGCTGCTGGCGGCGGGCACCCTGGTCGTGGTGTCGGTGCCCTTCACCCTGATGGGGCTGGCGATCGGCTACACCCTGCCGTCGAAGGCGGCGCTCGCGGTCGCGCAGGTCGTCTTCTTCCCGTTCGCCTTCGGCGGCGGCCTCATGTCCGCCCCCGGCCAGGCCCCCGGTTTCGTGGAGGCCGTCGCGCCCTTCCTGCCGACGAGGGGCTCGGTCGAGCTGATGTGGGCGGCGGTCGCCGGCTATCCCGTCGATCCCCTTGCGATGGCCATGCTGGCCGTCTGGATCGTGGCGACGGCGGCGCTGGCGGTGTGGGGCTACCGCCGCGACGAGGGCCGGCGCTACACCTGAGACACCCGGTGCCGGCGCCCGGGGACCGCCGGCACCGGCGGCGCCGGTCAGGAGTCCCGGTTCACCAGGGCACCTCGCCCTCGTCGCTCATGTAGGCGCCCGTCGGCCCGTCCGCGCCGAGCAGTGCGAGGCGTACGGCTACCGCCGCGCCCTGGGCCGGGGTCCGCGGCCCGGTGTGCTCGTTGAGGTCGGTGGCGCAGTAGCCGGGGTCGGCGAGGTTGACCTTGATCGGGGTGTCCCAGAGCTCCTTGGCGTAGGACACCGCGACCATGTTGAGCGCGGCCTTGGAGGAGTTGTAGCCGAGGAAGTTGAGCGCCCAGAATTCCTGACCGCGGTCGAGGCCCGCGCCGATCGAGCCGAGCCCGCTGGACACGAAGACGAGCCGCGCCGCGTCGGCCTTGCGCAGGAGCGGCATCAAGGCGTTGGTCACCCGAATCCCGCCGAAGACGTTGGTCTCGTACAGCTTCCTGACCGCGCCGAGGGGCGCCTCGCTGGGCACGAGCCCCTCCTCGCCCCAGACGGCGATGCCTGCGTTGTTAACGAGGATGTCGAGCCTGCCGTACCTCTCCGACAGCACCCCGGCCGCCGCGGCCACGGAGTCGTCGTCGGTGACGTCGATCCGCACGAAGTCCGCGCCGAGCTCGTCGGCCGCGGCCTGACCGCGTTCGGCGTCCCGCGCGCCGATGACCACGGTGACCTCCTTATCCCGCAACTGGCGGGCGATCTCGAAGCCGATTCCCTTGTTGGCACCCGTGATGAAAGCAATCATGAGCCCCACGATGACCCGGCCGGCCGCGAAGCTGGAGAGACCACCTGAGACTGGGATCAGCGGTACCACCCACGGCGTCCCTGATTGCGGCATCCTGACCACATGGACAAACAGCAGCTCGCGCACTTCCTGCGCTCGCGGCGGGCCCACGTCACGCCGAGGGAGGTGGGGCTGCCAGAGGGCGGCAGCCGCCGTACCCCGGGGTTGCGCCGCCAGGAGGTCGCGCAGCTCGCGGGCATGTCCATCGACTACTACATCCGGCTGGAGCAGGGCCGGGGGCCGACGCCGTCGCGGCAGGTGCTCAACGCGCTCGGCCGGGCGCTCATGCTGAACGCCGACGAGCGGGCGCACCTGTTCCACCTGGCCGGCCGGTCGCATCCCCTCGTGAGCCCCGCGCCCGGCGAGGTGACGCCGGAGATCCGGCTCCTGCTGAGCAACATGGCCGAGGTCCCCGCCTTCGTGGTAAACCCGATCTACGACGTGCTGGCCTGGAACACGATGGCGAGTGTGGTCATGGGCGGCCTTGAGACGCGGGCCGCGCACGACCGCAATGTCATCCGGTGGGCCTTCCGCGAACCCGACGAGCAGACCCGCGCTTGGTATCCCGAACGCGACTATCTCGGCGAACTCCTCGTGGCCGATCTGCGCGCCTCAGCCGCCCGTTTTCCCGGCAATCAGGCCATTCGTGACCTCGTCCAGGAGCTGTCCGCGTCGAGTCCGCACTTCGCCGGTCTGTGGGCGGACCACAGGATCGCCGTTAAACGCAACATGAGCAAGCATCTCTACCACCCGCTGACCGGCCCCTTCGAGGTGATCTGTCAGATCCTGTGGATCCAGGACACCGACCAGCGCATCGTGGCCTACACCGCCGAGCCGGGCTCGGCGCCGCACAGGGCGCTGCGGACCCTGTGCGACGCGATCCGCGAGGGTCAGCTCCTGAGCCTGGGCACGGCCTCAAGCAGCTCGCGCGTGTAGTCGTGCTGTGGTGAGCCGACGACCTGCTCGGCCGGCCCCACCTCCACGAGCTTGCCCTTCTGCATCACCGCCACGACGTCCGACACGTAGCGGACGACGGCGAGGTTGTGCGAGATGAACAACATCGACAACCCGAGTTCCTCGCGCAGCGAGCGGATCAGATTGAGCACCGCGCCCTGCACCGACACGTCCAGCGCCGAAGTGATCTCGTCGGCCACGAGCAGCGACGGCTTCGCGCCGAGCGCCCGCGCGATGGCGACTCGCTGGCGCTGCCCGCCGGACAGCTCACGCGGGTAGCGCCCGGCGCATATCGTCGGCAGCGTCACAAGCTCAAGCAGCCGCTCGACCTCGGCGTCGCGAGCGGCGCGCGGCAGGCGCAGCCCCTCGGCCACCGAGGCGGCGACGGTCATGCGCGGATTGAGCGAGGCGTAGGGGTCCTGGAACACCATCTGCACCCGCGTCACGTCGACCCCGGTGATCTTCCCGGAGTACGGCACGAGCCCGCACACGGCCTTGGCCACGGTCGACTTGCCCGATCCGGATTCGCCCACCAGCCCGACGATCGACCCCGGCGGCACCTCCAGGGTGACGTCGTCGACCGCGGTGAACGCCCCGAACCGCACGGTCATGCCTTCGATCTTCATGGGACGGCCACCTCGGCTTTCGAGATCACGGGGTGCCAGCAGGCCACGGCGCGGCCGTCGGCGGTCCGGTCGAGCGGCGGGCTTTCGGCGCACTTGTCGGTGGCCAGCGCGCAGCGGGCCGCGAATGCGCAGCCGGCGCCGACGTCGGCCGGGGACGGCTGGTGCCCGGGGATGCTGGCGAGCGGTTTGTCGCGGTCGGTCTCCATGTCGGGCAGGGAGGCGACGAGCGCCCGCGTGTACGGGTGCCTGGCATCCGTGGCGAGGGCGGCGACGGGCAGCTCCTCCACGACGTTCCCCGCGTACATCACCATGACCCGGTGGCACAGCTCGCTGACCACGGCGATGTCGTGCGAGATGAACAGCGCGGCGGCGCCGGTCTCGTCGGCGACCTCGCGCAGCAGCTTGAGGATCTGGCGCTGCACGGTGACGTCGAGCGCGGTGGTCGGCTCGTCGGCGATGAGCAGCCTGGGCGTGCCCATGAGGCCCATGGCGATGACGGCCCGCTGGCGCATGCCGCCGGAGAACTCGTGCGGGTGCTGCCGGGCGCGCTTCTCCGGGTCGGGGATGTGCACGTGCCCGAGGCGGTCCACCGCACGGTCCCAGGCCGCCTTGGGCCCCGCGCCCTGGTGCACGATCGACACCTCGGAGAGCTGCCCGCCGACCTTGAGCGCGGGGTTGAGCGACGCCATGGGGTCCTGGAACACCATGGCCATCGAGGTGCCCATCAGCTTGCGGCGTTTGGCCTGGCCGAGCTCGGTGAGCTCCTCGCCGCAGAGCCGCATGCGCGCGCTGGTCACGACGCCGGGGTAGGCCACGAGCCCGCCGACGGCGTTGGCCGTCATGCTCTTGCCGCTGCCCGACTCGCCCACCAGGCCGACGATCTCGCCGGGCATGAGCGTGAGGGACAGTCCGCGCACGGGGGTGACCGCGCCGGGGAAGGTGACCGTGAGGTCCTTGACGTCCAGCACGGCGCCCTCGACGGGCTGGGAGCCGGCCGCCTTGCCGGCTTTCGCCGTACGGCCTCCCTGCTTGGCGCGGGCGGGGGTGCGGGCGACGGACCTGGCGAGTGCCTCGCCGATGAGGTTGAAGCCGACACCGGCGGCCACGATGGCCACGGCGGGGCCGATGGCGACCACCGGGTCGACGTAGATGCGGGCGAACCCGTCGAACAGGAGGCGGCCCCAGTCGTAGGACGGCGGCTGCACACCGAGACCGAGGAACGACATCCCCGACATCGCGACCAGGCTGCCGCCGAGCACGGTGGTGAGGTTGAGGATGACCGGTTCTGCGATGTTCGGCATCACGTGCCGGGTGGCGATGCGCCAGCGGGGCACCCGCAGGAGGCGGGCCGCCGCGACGTAGTCGGCGTTCGCCACCGAGGCGGCCAGGGTCTGGGTGAGGCGGGCGATGGAGGGGGCGAAGGCGACGCCGATGCCGAGGACCGCTCCCCTGGCGCCGAGGCCGGCGACGACCGCGGTGAACATCGCCAGCAGCAGCGAGGGGAAGGCCACCAGCGCGTTGACGGCGGAGGTCACGAACCGCCCGAGGCGCCGCGGCAGCACGACGGGCAGGAGGCCGAGCACCATGCCGGCCACCGTGCCGATCGCGGTGGCGAGGAAGGCCAGAGTGACGGTGAACTGCCCGGCGGCCAGCACTCTGGCCATGATGTCGCGGCCGAGGTGGTCGGTGCCGAGCCAGTGCTCGGCCGAGGCGCCTTGCAGGGCGGCGCCGGCGTTGACGGCTTCGGCCTCGTCGCCCCAGATCACCGGGCCGATGATCGCGATCACGAGTGTGAGCGTGACGAGGACAAGCCCGATCACCCCGGTCGCGGTGCGCAGGAGCTGGCGCATCAGGACTCCTTGATCATCGACTTGGGATCCAGCTTGGCCAGAATGAGGTCCACCACGAGGTTCACCACCAGCACGATCGCGCCGTAGACGAGGATGATCGCCTGGGCGACCGGATAGTCCTTCTGCGTGATCGACTCGACCATCCGCATGCCGAGCCCCGGCCAGGCGAAGACATATTCGACGAGCACGCTGCCCGCGATGAGCCCGCCGAGCAGCAGGCCGCCGATGGTGAGGGTGGCGGTCAGGGTGTTCGGCAGCAGGTGGCGGAAGTAGAGCCGGAACTCCGGTAGCCGCTTCGCGCGGGCCAGGCGGATGTAGTCGGTGCCGAGCTCTCTGAGCGTCTCCACCCGCGCGAGCCGGGCGACCATCGCGATCGGCCCGATCGACAGAGCGAGGATGGGCAGCACATAGGAGGCGACGCCTTCGCGTCCCGCCGGGGGGAACCACTGGAGGCCGATGGCGAAGACGACCACGAGCGCGATCGAGTAGAGGAACTCCGGCACCGCGACGGCGGCGCCGGTGGTCGAGGTGAAGCCGATCTCGGTGCCCCGGTTGCGGCCGTTCTCGGTGCGGATGCCGGCCCACATGCCGAGGGGGATCGCGACGAGCAGGGTGACCAGGGTGGCGAGCACGCCGAGGGCGAGGGTGTTCGGCAGGCGGTCGACGATGATCTGCCCGACGGGTTCCCTGCTCATGAAGGAGGTGCCGAACTCCCCGCTGAAGATCTGCTGGATGTAGGCGAGGAGTTGCTCGTGCAACGGGTTGTTGAGGCCCAGTTCCTCACGGCGCTGGGCGACCAGCTCCGGCGGTGCGTTCATGCCCAGGGCGACCCTGATGGGGTCGCCGGGGATGAGGTGGATCATCGCGAAGGACGCCACCACGAGCACCGCCAGCGACACCATGAAGCGAATCAGGCGGCGCAGTGCGAACACTTAGCTTCCCTTCGTCATGCGGATGGTCGTCGGCAGGATCATGTAGCCGAGGTTGCCCGCGGTCGCGTTCTTGCCGGCCACGAGCATGGTGTTCTCCACCACGGGGAGCACGTCGAGGTTCTTGACCAGTGCCGACTCGGCCTTGTTCCACAACTCGCACGCGGGCTCGCCGGTGAGTTTCATGGCGTCCTCGCTGAGCCGGACGTATTCCTTGTTGTCGACGCCGCCGAAGTTCGACCCCTTCGGCGCGGCGGGGCCGGAGTAGAAGCCCATGAGCTGGGAGGGGAGCGGCACACCGACCGAGACCCACGCGACGTCCCAGTCGCCGCCGCTGCCCATGGTCTCGTTCATCTTGCCGACGGTGGCGGAGGCGAGCTTGACCTCGACCCCGGCCTTCTTCCACTCTCCGGCGATGTATTCCGCCGCGGCCTGCGCGCCCGGTCCCATTGAGGGGGTGTAGAGGTAGGTCAAGGTCAGCTTCTGGCCGTCCTTGACCCTGATCCCGTCGGGTCCCGGCTGCCAGCCGGCCTCGGTGAGCGCCGCGCCCGCCGCCGCCGCATCGAAGGCGGGGCGGTTGCCCGCGACGGTGTCGCCGGTGCACGGGCCCGGCTTCATGACGAGGCTCGTCGGCGGGCGGCCCTTGCCGCTGGAGGCGACCTTGGCGAGTTCGTCGAGGTTCAGCGCCTGGGCGACGGCCCTGCGCACGGCGAGGCCGGCGAAGGGCCTGCCCTTCGCCTGGTTGAAGAGCAGGTCGGAGTTGCCGAACGGGATGTCGCGCTTGGTGATCGCGGGCGACGCCTCCAGCCGTGCCCGGTCGGTGCCGCCGAACATGCCCAGCGTGAGTCCGCCGGACATCAGGAGGTTCGCCGCGGTCTGCTCGTTGGGCACCACCTTCACCACGACCTTGGCGGGCATGCCCGCCTCGTTGTTGGTCACGCCGCCGGGCCCCCACGTGTAGCCCTCGCGCTTCGTGTAGGTGTACGAGTCGCCGGCCATCATGTCGGAGAGGACGTAGGGCCCGGTTCCCGAGGTCTGCCGGGCCAGGATGGAGCGGTCTTTCAGCCCCTGGCCGCAGGCGATGAAGACGTTGGCCGTGGTTTCCAGGATGAAGCTGAACGGCTGAGGCGTGCTCAGCGTCACCGTGCCGGCGGCGTCGTCCGCCTTGGCCTTCATCTCGGGGGGCACCAGGATCCCCACGAGGGGGGACTTCGTGGCCGGGTCGAGGAGGTGGGTGTAGTTCGCGGCAACGTCCGATGGCGTGACCTTTGTCCCGTCGGAGCAGGTGATGTCCTTGCGGAGGGTAAAGGTCACCTCCGTGGGTTTGACGTCCCACTTCTCGGCCAGCCCGGAGACGATCTTGCCGTCCGCGTTCCTGTTGACCAGGTAGTCGTAGGCCACGCTCAGCGCGGCGTTGGTGATGCCGCTGATAGCCATGGCGGGGTCCAGGGCGCCGGGGTCGCCGGCGATGCCGTACGTGAAGGTGGCGTTCTCGGCGGGCGCGCCACCTGTGCCGCCGCCGGTCGAGGACCCGCAGGCTGTGGCCAGCAGCCCCAGGACCCCGACTGCGGCGATGGCTCCGGATTTGTTCATGGTGAGGTGGCTCCGTGTTGCGAGGTGGTGTGTACAGGTTCCCCGCCCACACCTGGAGGGTCTTCGTTCCCGCGGACAAAAGACGGGTCGCAGGTGGTGCCGTTGTTCGAAGACGGCACCCTGCGGCGGCTCCGGGGACGAGACCGGCGGTCTACTTCTTGGTCATCCGGATGGAGTGGGACATGACCAGGGTGCCGAACAGGTCGGCGGTCGCGTCCTTGGAGGCGACGAGCATGGTCAGCTCCACGACCGGGGTGACGTCGGCGTTCTTGATCAGGGCGGCCTCGGCCTTGTTCCACAGCTCGCAGGCGGGCGCCCCGGTCAGCTTCATGGCCTGGTTCGTGAGGTCGGTGTACTCCTTGTTGTCGACCTTGCTGAAGTTGGCGCCCTTGGGGGCGGAGGGGCCGGAGTAGAAGCCCACGAGCTGCGAGGGCAGCGCCACGCCGATCGTGTTCCACACCACGTCCCAGGTGCCGGTGCGGTCGAGGGTGTCCCAGAGCTTGGCGGCGGTGAGCCCGTTGAGCTTGGTCTCGACGCCCACCTTCTTCCAGGCGTCGGCGACATATTCCGCCGCCGCCTGCGCGCCCGGGCCGAGCGAGTTGGTGTAGATGAAGTCCAAGGTCAGCCGCTTGCCGTCCTTGACCCTGATCCCGTCGGGGCCGGGCTTCCAGCCCGCGGCGGTGAGGGCCGCGTCCGCTGCCGCCGCGTCGAAGGCCGGGCGGTTGCCCGCGACGTTGTCCCCGGCGCAGGGGGTCGGCTGCATCGGCATCACCTTGGCGGGCTGACCGGTCTTGCTGGAGGAGACCTGGGCGAGTTCGTCGAGGTTCAGCCCTTGCAGGAGGGCCTTGCGCACCGCGGGGTCGGCGCCCACGCGTCCCTTGGCCTGGTGGAAGATCACGTCGGCGTTGACGAAGGGGATCACGCGCTTGCTGATGCTCGGGTGCGCCTCCAGCCGTGCCCGGTCGGTCCCGCTGAACATCCCCAGGTTGAGCTGGCCGGAGAGCAGCATGTTGGCCGCCGTCTGCTCGTTGGTCACCACTCTCGCCACGATTTTGGCGGGCTGGCCGGGCTCGCTGTTGGTCGCGCCGCCCGGACCCCAGGTGTAGCCCTCGCGCCGGGTGAAGTTGTAGGTGTCCCCCGCCACCATGTCCGACAGCACGTAGGGGCCGGTGCCGGAGGTCTGCTTGGCCAGAATGGAACGGTCCTTCATACCCTTGCCGCACACGATGAAGACGTCGCGGGCGTTCTCCAGGATGAAGCTGTACGCCTTGGGCATGCTCAACGTCACCGTGCCGGCGGCGTCGTCCCCCTCGGCCTTCATGTCGGGCGGCACCAGCACCCCCCGGAGCGGCGACTTGGAGGCCGGGTCGGTGATCTGGGTGAAGTTCGCCGCGACCTCCGACGCCGTGAGCGGCGACCCGTCGGAACAGGTGATGCCCTTGCGCAGGGTGAAGGTCACCTCGGTGGGCTTGACGTCCCACTTCTCCGCCAGGTTGGAGACGGTCTTGCCGTCGGGGGTGATGCTCACCAGCGTGTCGTAGGCGACGTTGACGGTGGCCCGGGTGGCGCCGTCGACCGCCATCGCGGGGTCGAGAGAGCCCGGGTCCGCCGAGATGGCGAAGGTGAAGGTGGCGTTCTCCGCGGGCGCTCCGCCGGGCTTGCCGCCCGAGGCGGAGGGGGAGGATCCGCAGGCGGCGGCGAGCATTCCGAGGACGCCGAGGGTGGCGACCGCTCCGGTCTTGTTCATATCAGGTGGCTCCATAGGGGGCGGGAGAGGTGGTGTATAGCCTCCTTGGCGACACCAAATGCGGTCTTCATCCCGTCGGACAAAATATGTTTCGCCACTGGTGCCGTTGCTCGAAGATCTTCCGCCAGGCAGGCGAGAACCCGAACACCGGACCCGGCGCTACGAAAAGGTGCTTCACCATACGCGAAAGGCGGGTCACCCGGAAAACACCGGGTGACCCGCCTTTCTGGACGGACGGCTCTCAGCTGGAGCCGGTCATACGAATCGAGGTGGGGACGATCTGGTCGCCGAAGAACTTGTTCGTGGCGCCCTTGTTGGCGAACAGAACGGTGTTCTCGACTACCGGAATCAGGTCGAAGTTGGTGAACAGCGCCCGCTCGGCCTCGGCCCAGAGCTTGCACCCCTCGGGACCGGGCGTCTTCAGGGCCTCGGTGGCCTTCTCGACATAGGTCTTGTTGTCGAGGTGACCGAAGTTCGCCCCCTTCGGCGCGGAGGGGCCGGAGAAGAAGCCCATCAGCTGCGAGGGGTTCGTGACGCCGATGGGCAACCAGATCACGTCCCAGTCACCGCTGCTGTTCAGGACCTCGGCCAGCTTGGTGTCGATGATCCCGTTGAGTTTGACCTCGACGCCCGCCTTCTTCCACACTCCCGCGAGATATTCGGCGCCGGCCACGATGCCCGCGCCCCGGGTGGTGCCGTAGACATAGCGGATGGTGAGCCGTTTGCCGTTCTTCACCCGGATGCCGTCCGCACCGGTCTTCCAGCCCGCCGCGTCCAGGGCGGCCGCTGCGGCGGCGGGGTCGAAGGCCGGCAGTGCGCCCGTGACGCTGTCGTCGGTGCAGGGTTCCATGCCTTCGATGCCGAGTCCGTTGACGGGCCTGCCCTTGCCACCGGTGGCGATCTTGCCGAGTTCCTGCAGGTCCACCGCCTGGGTGAGCGCCTTGCGCACCTCCAGCTCGCTGCCGGGCAGCCCGTCCTTCTGGTTGTAGAAGAACTGTCCGTTGCCCGCGCCTCCCACAGACCTCGTCAGACCGGGGGCGGCCTCCAGCCGCGGGCGGTCCTCACCGAACACCTTCACACTGTTGACCTCGCCGGAAATGAGGAGGTTGGCGGCGGTCTGCTCGTTGGGCACGACCTTCAACACGACCTTGCCCGGCTGGCCCGGCTCCGAGTTGCCCTTGCCACCCGGCCCCCACGTGTAGCCCTCACGTTTGGTGAAGGTGTAGTTGTCACCCGAAACCGAGGAGGCCAGCGTGTAGGGACCGCTGCCCGACGTCCCCTTGGCCAGCAGGGAACGGTCCTCCAGCCCCTTGCCGCAGACGATGTAGATCCCCGACGCGGCGTCCAGGAGGAAGCTGTACGGCTTGGGCGTGCTGATCGTCACCGTATTCGCGGCGTCGTCCGCCTTGGCGACGATCCCGGCGGGCACGAGGACACCGTAGATCGGTGACTTGGTGGCGGGATCGGCGATGTGGGTGAAGTTCTGCGCGATCTGCGACGGCGTGACCTTGGAGCCGTCTGAACACGTCACGTCCTTGCGGATCGTGAAGGTCACCGAGTCGGGCTTAACGTCCCACTTCTCGGCCAGCCCGGAGACGACCTTGCCGTCTTCGTTGTGCACCAGCGAGTCATAGGCGAACTTCAACGCGAAGTTGGTGATCGACAGGACACCCGTCGCCGGGTCCAGAAGCCCGGGGTCGGCGCCGATCGCGGCGGTGAAAGTGGCGTTCTCCGCGGAGGCGACGTTACCGCCGCCCCCGGATTCCCCTCCGCCACCGCAGGCGGCGGCGAGAAGACCGAGTGCGCCGAGAGCGGCTAACGCTGTGCTTCGCATGGGGACTCCAGACGGGAAAGGAGAGGGGGTGGTGTCCCACACCCTTCCCTCCGGCACCGATGAAGGTCTTCGTTCATGTCGACGAAAAGAGAAGCACGCCTCGTGCCGCCGTTCGAAGACCACTGAAGAACACGGCTGTCACGACGTGATTATGCGGAGGAGGCGGTCTTTCACGGCCTTGGCGGCGAATTCGAAGCTCGATCCTCTAATTCCGGTGCTCGAAAATCCGCATCTGCAACGTCACGGCCAGCCTGGCGTCGGGGTCGGCGAGGTCGAGCCCCCCGATCTCGGTCAGCCGGCGCAGCCGGTAGCGGAACGTGTTCGGGTGCACATGCACCGCCGCCGAGGCCGCGTTGACGTCCCCGAAGGCGTCCAGATAGGCCTTGAGCGTGGCCACAAGCCCGGTGCCGTGCTCGGCGTCGTGCCGCAGCAGCCGCTGGTAGGGCCCGGTCGGGCTCTGCTCCTCGGCCGTGACGAGGTCGCCGAGCTGGAGCAGCAGCGACTCGAAGTGCACGGCCGTATAACCCGCCACCTGCCCGGTCTCCCCCCGTGACCGCAGCACACGCAGCGCGCGGTCGGCGTCGGTGCGCGATCTCGACACCTCGGCGAGGTTGGCCGCGAGCCGCCCCACGCCGATGTTGCCGGAGTGCCGCGGCCCGACCCGGGTGAGGAAACTCTGCGCGACCCGCACGGCCCGCGTCTCCTCTTCCCCGCTCGCGTGCAGCGGGAGTATGGCATAAGCCACCGACCCGACCAGCGCCGCCGCGGCCTTGGGATGGATCGCTCCAACGTGAAGCGCGAGCGCGTCGCAGAACCGCTGCCGGTCACCCTCCCGGTGGGCCGCGTCACTCGCGGTGTCCTCGCTGAGCTGGGCGGCGAGCACGCAGAGGCGTTCGCTGGCGACCCCGAGCCGGCCCGCGGCCTCGGCCGCCTCCTTGCCGCCCGCGAGGACCGTGGACAGCAGGTCCGCCTTGAGCCGGCGCTGGGTGTCGGCGCCCGCGCGCTGCCGCAGCAACTGGAGCGCCACGATCTTCGCCGCGTCGATCAGCGCGACCCGGCGCTGATCGGAGAGGGGCTCGCGGACCGCCGCCCAGATGGAGCCGAGGATCTCGTCGCCCGACCGCACCGCGATCGCCACCCGGGGCAGCACGTCGATCCCCGGTGAGATCAGGATCGGCTCGCGGCTCTGGTAGAGCTGACGGAAGTAGCCGCCCTCCTCAAGCATGCGCCGGTATTTCTCCGGCACCTGCCGCCCGAGCACGGTCTCGACCCGGCTCGGGTCGGCCTCGTCCTGCCGCCCGGAGAAGGCGAGCACCCGCGAGGAGCGGTCCTCGATCGTGATCGGCGCGTCGAGCAGCGCGCAGACCGCGTTGGCCAGCGCGAACAGGTCGTCCGGCGTGCTCTCGCCCGGGTCGCTGATCGCCCCCTCGGCCAGCAGCGACCGCATCAGAGCCGCCACCTGCGCCCAGGAGGCGGCACGGGTGAGCCCGAGCAGCGCGACGCCGGTCTCAAGGACCTTGGCCCGCACCCGTTCGTCCACGTCGACGGGTTGTTTGACGACGACGCCCGCCACGGTCTTCGCCTCGTCGAGCAGGGCGCAGATGCGCTCGGCCCCCTCGACTCCGACGGCGAGCACCAGCCCGCCCTCGGGGAAGAACACCTCGTCGAGCGGGTCGTAGATGTGCACCCCGGTGACCTCGGCGTCGAGCTCGCCCGGGGACGCGGCTACGTCCAGCAGCGTGCTGCCCAGGTCATCGAGGATTCGACGCAGGCTGGCACGCGGACGATTCGTCATCTCCTCACGATAGTGGGAGTAGACGACATTTGACTTCAGGGCTGTCCTCCGGCACGAAGATGGTCGACAGCGATCTTCGCCGCCGCGCCGATCGACGCGTCGGCCTTCGGCAACCGCAGGCCGAGCCCGCGGGGCCGCACGAACACCGCCGCGGCATAACGCTTCCCGTCAGGGAAGGTGAGGACTCCGGCCTCGTTGCGGACCCCCATGAGGGTGCCGGTCTTGGCGCCGATGCGCACCTCGTCGCCGAAGCCCGAGGACAACCGGTGCGGCCAGACCTGGTTGCCCATGATCCTGCGTACCTCCGCGCACGCCCCGGCGGGACCGGCCTCGTCGCGCCAGATCGCCGACAGCAGGGTGGTGATCTCGCGCGGGGTGCTCGCCGTGGTCTTCGCGGGGTCGAGCACCGACAGCGCCCTGATCCGCTCCTCGCCCATGTCCCCCATCTCCTCCCAGGAGGAGATGCCGAGGTCGGTGAGCACGGTGGCGAGCAGCGTCCGGCAGTCGCCGATGATGCGGGTCTGCTTGAGCCCCAGCTCGGCGAGGGTGGCGCGCACGTTCTCCAGGCCGACCTTGTGCATCAGCAGGTCGGTCGCCGCGTTGTCGCTCTGGGTGATCATGAAGTGGGCGGCGTCGCGCACGCTCAGCGTCACATCGTCCAGACAGCCCGACGTGCCGATGCCGCCGTCCTTGTAGTCCTCGGTCACGCTGACCTGTTCGCCGGGATCGAGCGTGCCCGCCGCGACCTGCCGCGCGTATTCCACCAGAACCGGCACTTTGAAGACCGACGCCAGCACGACCGGCGCGTCGGGCGCAAGCCCCGCCTCGGCCGTCCCGTCGACCTCACGCACGTGGACAAACCCCTCGGCGTCCGCCTCGGCGAAGACGTCCGCGATCCGCTGCTCGACGCTCACAACACTCCTTAGAACCAGGGGGTACGGCGGGGGCCCGGCGCGACGGGGCCCCCGCCGTGGATCTCATGCCACCTTGGGCGTCGCACGCACTCCGAAGTGGACATACGGCGTGCCGTCGGCGATCTCGTAGAAGACCAGCGACGCCCAGGAGGGGTCGTCGCGGAACTTCCCGACGAAGGTCCGCTCGTCCACCGGGATCAGCGTGGCCTCCATGGGCTCGCTCACGGCGGCGAGCGCACCGGTGGCCTCATATTTCACCCGGAACTCGTTGTTCTCATTGGTGAAGGTGATGCGACCGCCGACCCGCTCGTAGACCCCGACGTAACGCTCCACGTCCACGGTCACCGGCTCCGCCGGCGGCCCGAGCACGGGAGGTACGGCGATGCCGAGGAGTTCGGCGAACAGCTCGGTGGCCACCGCGTGCTCGATCGAGCCGCTCTGGCCGCCGTTGACCAGCAGGCAGGCGACCGTGCCCGAGCCGGGCAGCACCCACAGCATCGCGGACTGGCCGATGGTGTTGCCGCCGTGCGAGACGACCTTGTGGCCGTCCCACTCCGAGAGGATCCAGCCGACGCCCCAGTGGCCGCCGAGAGTGTGCGGGTTCGGGATCGCGACCTGCGGCTCCCACATGGCCTCGGGCCGCTTCAGCAGCCTGCCGGACAGGTGCGCGCGGCCGAACTCGACCACGTCGCGGGCCCGGGCGCAGATCAGACCGGCCGGGCCGACCGATCGCGGCAACATCCACACCGGCGCGGGCTTGCCGTCCTCATGGCCCATCGCCGCGCGGAAACGCAGCACGTCCTCGGGCAGCGTGTAAGTGTGGGTCAGCCCCAGCGGCTCGATGATCTGCTCGCGCAGCGCGGCGTCCCACACCTTGCCGGTGAGCCGCTCGATCACGCGGCCCGCGATGACGAAGCCGGAGTTGCAGTACGACTGGGTCACACCGATGGGGTGGTTCTGCCTGAGGTCTGCGCAGAGCGCCACATACTTCTCGACGCAGTCGTCGCCGCGGCCGGGCTCGTCGGTGAACAGGTCGCCGTCGATGCCCGAGGTGTGCGACAGCAGGTGCCGGATGGTGACCTGCTTGGCGATCTCCGGATCGGGCAGCGTGAACTCCGGCAGCACCTCGATCACCGGGGTGTCCAGGGTGAGCCTGCCCTCTTCGACCAGCAGCATGATCTGCGTCGCGGTCCACACCTTGGTGATGGAACCGATCTGGAACAACGAATCGGGCGTCGCCTCGACCCCGGTGGCCGTGTTGAGCACCCCCGCCGCGAACTCATGCACCTCCCCGTCGTGCAGGAAGGCGAGCGTCGCGCCGGGAACCTCGTATTCGGCGATCAGCTCTGCGAGTCGGGTACCCCAGCGCCCGGGATCCACTGCTCCAGCCACGAAACGATCCTTTCGTTGTAGTCACGACGGTGTGACGGACGGCCATTGACGATGAAGAGGTGGGACCCACCCGGGTAACGCACCAGGCGAACCGGCACCTTGCGCTCACGGAGCGCCGCGAACCACTGCTCGGCCTGCCCCATTGGGCAGCGGTCGTCGTCCTGGCCGTGGAGGATGAGCGTCGGCGTGGTGACCTGCTCGACGAAGGTCATCGGCGACTGGGCGGCCAGGTCGGCGCCGCACTCGTGGTTCTTGAGATGCAGCCCCGCGTCGGAGGTGCCCGACATGCTCACCAGGTCGGTGACGACACCACCGGGGATCGCCGCCGCGAAGCGGTCGGTCTTGGTGGTGAGCCAGCACGTCATGTAGCCGCCGTAACTGTAGCCGGTCACCGCGAGCCGCGCCGGATCGGCGACCCCCTCCGCGACCAGCACGTCCAGCGGGGTGAGGAAGTCGCCTGTGTCGGCGATGCCCCACGCTCCGACTGCGGCGGTGTAGAAGGCTTCGCCGTACCCGTCGCTGGCGCGGGGGTTCACGGTGAGTACGGTCCAGCCCTGCGCGGCCAGCACCTGGTGGTAGAGGTGCACCCCGTCGAACACCGGCGCCCAGGCGTTGTGCGGGCCGCCGTGGATGTCGAGCAGCAGCGGCGCCGGGCCGGGCTCGCGGTCCGGGTCGGCCAGGATGAAGGCCTCCACCGGCGTGCCGTCCGGGGCGGTGAACACGCGGGTCTCGGGCTTGAACAGCTCCACGTCCGCCAGGGCGTGGTCCGTGAGCTGCGTCGTCTCGGTGAGGTCGGTGACGAACAGCTCGCCCGCCGACCGGGGGCTGCCCGCCACGTAGGCGATGCGGCCGGCGGCCACGCTCATGCCGCTGACGACCAGGTCGTCACCGATGATCTTCTCGCCGGGGGCGCGGTAGGCGTGGGTGAAGCCGCGGTCCCGGGCGCAGAAGACGACCTCGTCCCCGAGGAGCTGCGGCGCCGCCCCCGGGTAGGCCGCCGAGCCGACCATGATGTTCCGGTCCAGCCCCTCGGCGAGCTCGGTCAGGTCCGACCCGTCGATCTCGTAGAGGCGCTGGTGGCCGTCGGGCCCGCCCTGCCAGCCGACGGCCAGCAGGCGCTCGCCGTGCCACCACACGCCTGTGCAGATGAAGTCCGGCTCGGTCAGCACCTTGGGCTCGCCGCCCGCGGCCTCCACGGTGTAGACGTGGCTGCCCGCCACGAGATCGCGCTCGGAGTCCATGTTCGACACGAACGCCAGCCGGGATCCGTCGGGCGACCAGGCCGGGCTGCCCGCGTGGAAGTCACCCGAGGTGACCTGCGTGGCCGCGCCGCTCGCGACGTCGACCGTGACGAGGTGCATGCGCAGCCCGCGCAGCAGGCCCGAGCCGTCCGCCTTGTGATCGAGCCGGTCGTCGGCGACCGGCGCATTGGGGTCCGGCTCGCCGTGCGGCCCGGCGTAGACGATCGCGGTGCCGTCGGGAGACCAGACCGGCGCCCCCGCCCCCAGCTTCGCCTCCGTGAGCCGCCGCGCCTCACCGCCGTCCATCGGCAGCAGCCAGATCTGCGGCGCCCCGTCCGCGGCGCGGAGAAAGGCCAGCGTACGGCCGTCGGGCGACCACTGCGGAGAGGAGTCACGCGGCCCCCCGGTCAGCCGCCGCGGCGCGGTTCCCGGCGCGGCGAGCCAGATCTCGGAGGTGTTCTCGTCCTTGTCGCGGTTCGCGCGAGTGACGGTGTAGGCGACCTTGGTCCCATCGGGGTGGAGTTGGGGGTCGCCGGGGAATTCGAGACGATACAGATCGTCGATCGTGACGCGAGCCATGCCCCCGACCGTAAACACCCCACTCGGCCCGTGCTTCGGCCGCGCGGACGAACACTGTGCGGGTTCTTGTGCCAACTCCCTAAATGTCCACGCCAGCCCATCGGTTAGAGTCCGGCCACCGGTGATCGCGCGCGTGTGCTGTGACAGCGCCGGAGGCTCTACTGAGGCGGGTGGCAGACGGTGCCCTGCGGGGGGAGGGTCAGGTCGGTGAGGTAGCGGGTGGCGTGGGCGATGGCGCAGGGGTCGCCTCCGGCGTACATCACGTGGCCAGGGCCGTCGTAGCGGACGGTGGTGGAGCCGGGGACGAGCCGGACCAGGGAGTCGGTGATGCCGTAGTCCCCCCAGGTGCCGAGGCCGAGGACGGGTGGGAGGTCGTGGACTGGGAGGGGGCGGGACGGGTTGGCGACCGGGCGCGGCCAGCCGGAGCAGCCCAGGGCGTCGAACGTCGCTCCGCCGAAGTTCGGGGAGACCTTCCGCACCTGGCGGCGGAACTCGCGGTATTGGGCATATCCGCTGTAGCCCCGGTCGTCGCCGCAGGTCTTCCCGATCATGGCCGGCATCGACCACACCCGGGAGTTGCCGAGCACGGGGGTGGCCAACGCGGAGCCGTCTCCGCGCCGGGCCTTGTCGACCGCGGCGGCGAAGGCACGCCATCGCTCCGAGCCGGGGCCGGGGTCGACGGAATAGCTGAACCACCGTAGAAGCGAGCCGGTCAGCTTGCCCTTGCCGAATTCTGGCGACTCCACCGGGAGGGGATCGCGGTCGGCCCGCCGGATGAGTGCGCGCCAGACCTTGCCGACGTCCTCACCGTGCAAGGCACAGGCCGTGGTGGTGCCGCACCAGTCGGCGAAGCGGGCGAAGCTCTCCTCCATGGCCTGGAAGCCCAGCAGGGTCTGGCTGTGCCATCCGGACACCTGGTCGATGACCCCGTCGAGGTACATCGCGCGGATCCGCTGCGGGAAAAGCCGCATGTAGGCCGCGGCGGGCACACCGCCGTACGAGTTCGCCATGAAGCTCAGCTTCTCCTCGCCGAGGGCCGCGCGCACCGCGTCCATGTCGCGGGCCACGGACAGCGAGTCCAGGTTGCCGAGCAGGCCGCTGCGGTCGTCGGCGCGGCACTTGGTGAAAGCGGCGGAGAACGCGGCGGCCTGGGCGTGATACTCCCGCCGGTTGCGCGGCTCTGCCAGTTGGGGTACGGCGGGCCGCCTGCAGCTGTCCGGGGTCAGAGTCTCGGTGTTGCGGGGGTCGTAGCCGACCAGGTCGAACCGCTGCCTGAGCTCGGCGAGATCGTTCGCCGTACTTGTCAGGAGGTCGATGCCGCTGCCGCCGGGGCCGCCGGGAATGTGGAGGACACTTCCGATGCGGCGGTCAGGATCCGTGGCCTTCAGCCGGGCGAGCTTTAGGGTGATTTTTCGCCCTTGGGGATCCGCCCAGTCCACCGGCACTTCGACGGCGGCACAATGCATGCCCGCCGGGATCTCCGTGCCCTCGCACGGCTTCCACTCCGCTCCGCTGCGGGCCGCCGCCGGGGGCGTGGGCAGCAGGCCCACCGCCAGCGCCAGGCCCACGGTCAACGATCTCATCGCGCCCCCTTCATCACATGCCTATTGATCACCCTTCAACAGTGACGAAGGCGCTTGACGAGGACCATGGAACTGGCCACCGTCCCCACTCTCGAGCCACCTCCACACAAATATGGGGATAACCCGATATATGGCGATCTGATCAGGGCAGACATCATGGTCGGCCGACGGCGCCCCGGAGGCCTGGACTGATCACGCTTACGACCGGCTTGCCATCTCATGCTGGATGATCACGCTATTGCATCTGAAAAGGGAGTTCCCTGCGGGGAATCAGGTCCCGGTGCGGCGCATGTGCACAAGCGTCAGGTGGTCGTGGACGCGCTCCCGGTGGAGTTCGCGATAGCCGTGCCGGCGGTAGAGGCGCATGTTGCCCTCCGACAGGTGGCCGGTGAACAGGGCGAACACCGACACCTCCGGGTAAGCCTTGTGAAGGGCGTCGAGCAGGGCGCCGCCTATGCCGTTGCCCTGCCGGTCCGGGACCACGGCCAGCCGGCCCACCAGACAGGTGCCGTCCCGCTCCTTCCCCCGCACCGCGCCCACCATCCGACCCCCGTCCCGGGCCACCAGCACAACCCCCGCCCCGATCGCGTCCCGCACCTGCTCGACCGACTCCACGAGCGGCGGGATGAACGGATCCCCGTAAAGCTGAGCCTCCCGCACATAGGCCGCCCGCTGCACCGTAACGATCTCCCCGGCATCGCCCACCACGGCCCGCTCAATCCGCGTCACGCGCACACCTTAGCCATGAGCCACACTCGACCGCACCGGCTATCTCAGGGTCGATCCGCAAACAGGGAATTCACCCGAATTAAGCCCCTCATTAGGGCTATGAAGGGCCGGGCCGGTCCAGAATGGACTCAAAGTCGGCGGTTGCGAACCCTCTGAGGGCTCTGAGGGTTATGACGAAAATCGAAAGACCGTCCCGCGCACAACCCGCCGAGGGCTGCGTCCCCCCAAAACCTCCCAGAAAGACGGAAACCCCGCCCTCCCGGAGGAGAGCGGGGTTTTCGCGTGGATCACATGTCGAGCAACATCAGCTCTGGCCGCCCGCGAGCTTCTCGCGGAGGGCGGCGAGGGCCTCGTCGGAGGCGAGGGCGCCACCGCTGGACGCGTTGCCACCGCCGCTGCTCTGAGCCGGGGTCTCACCCGAGTAGGACGAGGGGACCTCGCCGGCCTCGGCCTCGGCCTTGCGCGCCTCTTCGATCTGCTTCTTGTGCGCTTCGAAGCGGCCCTGGGCCTCGGCGTATTGCCGCTCCCACTCCTCGCGCTGCTTGTCGAAGCCGTCGAGCCACTCTCCGGTCTCGGAGTCGAAGCCCTCGGGGTAGATGTAGTTGCCCTGGTCGTCGTAGGTCGCCGCCATGCCGTAAAGCGTGGGGTCGAACTCGACCTCGGCGCCGACACCCTCGTTGGCCTGCTTGAGCGACAGCGAGATGCGGCGACGGTCGAGGTCGATGTCGATGATCTTCACGAAGATCTCGTCGCCGACCTGGACGACCTGCTCGGGGATCTCGACGTGGCGCTCGGCCAGCTCGGAGATGTGGACGAGGCCCTCGATGCCCTCCTCGACCCGGACGAACGCACCGAACGGCACCAGCTTGGTGACCCGGCCGGGAACGACCTGGCCGATCTGGTGGGTGCGGGCGAACTGCTGCCAGGGGTCCTCCTGCGTCGCCTTGAGCGACAGCGAGACCCGCTCGCGCTCCATGTCGACGTCGAGCACCTCGACGGTGACCTCCTGGCCGACCTCGACGACCTCGGAGGGGTGGTCGATGTGCTTCCAGGAGAGCTCGGAGACGTGCACGAGTCCGTCGACGCCGCCAAGGTCGACGAAGGCGCCGAAGTTGACGATCGAGGACACGACGCCCTTGCGGACCTGGCCCTTCTGGAGGGTGTTGAGGAAGGTCTGGCGGACCTCGGACTGGGTCTGCTCCAGCCACGCGCGACGGGACAGAACCACGTTGTTGCGGTTCTTGTCCAGCTCGATGATCTTGGCCTCGAGCTCGCGGCCCACGTAGGGCTGCAGGTCGCGGACACGGCGCATCTCGACGAGGGACGCCGGCAGGAACCCGCGCAGGCCGATGTCGAGGATGAGACCACCCTTGACGACCTCGATGACGGTGCCGGTGACGATGCCGTCCTCGTCCTTGATCTTCTCGATCGTGCCCCAGGCGCGCTCGTATTGCGCGCGCTTCTTGGAGAGGATCAGACGGCCTTCCTTGTCCTCCTTCTGGAGAACCAGGGCCTCGACGTGCTCACCGACCTCGACGACCTCGGCCGGGTCGACATCGTGCTTAATCGAGAGCTCGCGCGAGGGGATGACACCCTCGGTCTTGTAGCCGATGTCGAGCAAGACCTCGTCTCGATCGACCTTGACGACGGTGCCCTCAACGATGTCGCCGTCGTTGAAATACTTGATGGTCTCGTCGATCGCGGCGAGGAAGGCCTCCTCGGAACCGATGTCGTTGACCGCTACCTGCGGGGTGTTCGAGGTGGCCTCGGTGCTGCTCGTCATGTGTGGAATTGCTCCGAACGCGGACAGAAGTCGATGTGGCGGGACACGCGGCAGGCCTTTTCGTTTCCCAGCCAGGAGGGTCAAGTCACCGGCGGGAGACGAGGGCGAGCCCACTCCGTCCGAGACACGCAAGAGCCCACAGCGCAGCGATCAGGATATGAGACAAGCAGGGCGCGGTCAATCCAGTTACGCTGCGGATCAAGGGCGAAATCCCGAGCATCCGCTAGTAGACGACCAACTTCCGGGCGTGCTTGGAAGGGATATTACCCCGAAGCCTGGTCGGTACTGAGATCCGCCCCGGGTCACCGTCGGACGTGAACCGCATGTGGGGATGCTTGTCGAGCCACTCCAGCCAGTAAGTGGAGCACCATCGGCGGCACTCCCCCTTCTTGCCGTTGCTCTGGATCCGCTGAATGCCAAGCTTGTCAAAATCCTTAGCAAACGGTGACCTTGAGGGTTCGGCTCCGGCTAGAAAAACACCATCGAAGTCGTACTTGCCGCCGTCCCACCCGCCGCTGCGGGCGATCTTGCGCGGCCGCGGCATGATGCCATATGGCAGGGCGAGGGTCGACGACGGCCCCGCCCCCAGCTTCACGAGCAGACGCTCGACCCGCACGATGTGCTCGCGCACCTTCTTCTTGCGCAACGCCCCGAGGTTGGGATGCCCCCAGGTGTGGTTCGCCACCTCGAAACCCCGCTCGGTCAGCCACCGTACGGCGCGAGCCTGCTCGGCCTGCCGCTTGAGCCCGAAGGGCTCCCGGTTCACCCAGAAGGTGCCCACGGGGCGGAAGGACGGATAGCGGCGGGCCACGTCGATGATGATGCCGACCGCCGTGTCCGCCTTCGGCATGCCTTGGTCGTCGAAGGCGAAATGGCTCTCATGGCCGTCGTCGAAGGTGAGCACCACGGGATACTTGCCGGCCGGGACCCCGATCCGCCCCGTGGCGAACTCCTTCGCCGTGATGGGGACATATCCGGCCTTGGCCAGGCGTTCCATCTCCTTGCGCACCTGCTTGGGGGTGCGGTCGATGGAGGCCATCCGCTTCTTGACGATCCGGTGATACATGATCACGGGGATGACGCCGGCCTCGTTGGCCTTCACCGCCCGTGCCGACTCGACCGTCGCCTCAACCGGCGGCGGGAGCGCGGACGACGGCAACGGCGGCACTTCGGGCGCTGCCGGGGTCGGCGCGGGCGCAGGCCCGGGCCGCTCGTCCGCCACGGGGGGCGCGTCCTCTCCCGCCGGCCGGAGCAGGAACACCACGAGAAGCGCGACCAGCGCGACCGCGATGTCACCCACGACCGCCCCCTTCCCCGGCCTCGGCCGCCCGGCCAGGCGCGAGGCACGCGGGCCGCCCTCCGAGGCGGACGCACTTGTGGCGGCGGCCGGTCTGCGGCGCTGGGTGCCCCCCGGCGCCGCGCTCGCGGCTCCGGGGGCCCGTCCGCGATCTCGCCTGTCCTCGGCCGCGGCGGCAGCCCGTCCACGGTCCTTTGCGTCTTCCGGCCCGGGCTCGGCCGGGGTCTGGCCGTTCAGCAGCGAAGCGTAAGGGCGGCGGCCCACCTGCCCGTTGGGGAGCACACGTCGCTCCCGCGGGAAGTGCACGGTCCCCTTGCCCGGGCCGTCGAGCCCGTCTCCCGTCCCGCGAGCGTCCCCTTCGGAGGCCCGGTGTGCCGAGTGCCCCTCCCGATCGCTCCCGGCCTCCGCGCCGTCGCCGGCACCGGAGTGGCCGGCCGGCTTCAAGCGGGCACCGGACCTGCTCTCGCCCCCGCTCCCGTCGCTCTTGCCGCCCGCCTCAGGCTCGCCGGCGCGCTCGGGCCAGCCGATCGACGCGGCCGTGGCCCCGTGGAACCGCTCGTAGGGTCGGCGCCGCTGAAGTCGCCGCTCCTGGGTGACCTCGTCGTCCGGCGAGTCACCGGGCGAGTCCTCAGGTGCCGGAGTGCCCTCCGAGCGGCCGGCCGTCCCCTCACCCGTCGACGCCACATCACCGGCTCGGGGTGTCTCCCCCCCGTCAGGCTGAGGCGCGGCACCATCCCAAGGGCCGGCCACGCCATCGGGCTCCCCGGACCCGCCGGCCGCCTGAGTCGTGGCACCGTCCACAGCACCGGCCGCCCCCGAGAGCGACGGCCCTTCGGCACCGCCACCCGGCTGAGGCGCGGCACCCGCCGCGCCCGGAAGCGACGAACGCTCGGGATCATCGGCCACGCCCTCTGAGGAGTTGACCGAGAGCGAAGGTCCTTCGGCACCGCCACCCCGCCGAGACGCGACACCCGCCGTCTCCGAGATCGACGGCCCCTCAGGATCATCGGCAACGCCCTCTGAGGCCCCACCCACCCCCTCAAGCGGCGGCCCCCCGGGAGGGGCGTCCGCAGTGTCCCCGGCGGGGCCTGTCGCCCCGCGGCCTTCCTTCCCCTTGTCGTGGTTCAAGTCGTGCTTGTCCGGCGTCTGCTCGTTCAGGTTGTGCCCGCTCAGGTTGTGGTCGTCCAGGTCAGGTCGGTCCGCATCACGCTCGATGCGCCCTTCACGGTCGTGCTCCGACGCGTTCAGTGCCCCGCGTCCTCCCAGGTGCGGCCGACACCGATGGACACCGATAGGGGAACACGCAGCGAGTAAGCCGTGGACATCTGGGCGGTCACCACGTCGCGCAGGTCGTCGAGCTCTCCCGGCGCCACCTCGAACACGAGCTCGTCGTGCACCTGGAGCAGCATGCGCGACGCCATCTTGGCCTCGCGGAGGGCGCTGTGCACCTCAAGCATCGCGAGTTTGATGATGTCGGCCGCCGACCCCTGGATGGGCGCGTTGAGCGCCATGCGCTCGGCCATCTCACGGCGCTGGCGGTTGTCGCTGGTGAGGTCGGGCAGGTAGCGGCGGCGGCCGAGGATGGTCTCGGTGTAGCCGTCGTGGCGGGCCTGGGCGACGATGGCCTGGAGGTAGTCGCGGATGCCGCCGAACTCCTCGAAGTATTCCTCCTTGAGCGCCCGCGCCTCGGCCACCGGGATGTTGAGCTGCCCGGCCAGCCCGAAGTCGGACAACCCGTAGGCCAGGCCGTAGTTCATGGCCTTGATCCGCGCCCGCAGCTCCCCGCCGACCTGGTCGGGGGGCAGGTTGAAGACGCGCGCCGCGGTCGCCTGGTGGAAGTCGTGCCCCGACTCGAAGGCGTCGATCAGCGACTCGTCGCCCGACAGGTGGGCCATGATGCGCAGCTCGATCTGGCTGTAGTCGGCGGTCATGAGCGTCTCGTAGCCGTCGCCGACGGTGAAGCCCTGCCGGATGCGGCGGCCCTCGGAGGTGCGGATCGGGATGTTTTGCAGGTTGGGCTTCTCGGAGGAGAGCCGCCCTGTGGCCGCCACGATCTGGTTGAACGTCGTGTGGATGCGCCCGTCGTCGCCGATCTCCTTGATCAGCCCCTCGACGGTGGTGCGCAGCCTGGTCTGGTCGCGGTGGCGCAGCAGGATGACCGGCAGCTCGTGCTCGGTCTGCGCGGCGAGCCAGGCCAGCGCGTCGGCGTCTGTCGTGTAGCCGGTCTTGATCTTCTTGGTCTTGGGCAGCCCGAGCTTGACGAAGAGGATCTCTTGCAACTGCTTGGTCGACCCGGGGTTGAACGGCTCGCCGACGACGCGGTGGGCCTCCTCCACCGCGTGCTTGACCGCCGCCCCGAACTCCGACTCCAGCTCCGCGAAGTAACCGCGGTCGGCGGCGATGCCGTCCCGCTCCAGCTCCGCGATGACCGGCACCAGCGGCAGCTCGAGATCACGCAGCAGGTGGGTGCCGCCCCGGGGCTCAAGGTGCGCCTCAAGCGCCTCCGCCAGCTCGAGTACGGCGTGAGCCCGGATGGCGAGCTCCTCCCCCGCGCGGTCGGCCGGGTCGTCGAACAGCGCGGTCTGGCCGTCGGCCCCCTCCTCGACCCGCAGCTCGCGGTGGAGGTAGCGCTGGACCAGATCGTCGAGCGGGAAGGACCGCTGTCCCGGCATCGCGATGTAAGCGGCCAGGGCGGTGTCGCAGGTGAGCCCGGCGAGGTGGAAACCGTGCGCCCACAGGGCGAGCATCGGCCCCTTGGCGTCGTGGACGGCCTTCTCCTTGGTCTCGTCGGCCAGCCAGACGCGCAGCGCCGCCTCGTCGGACTCGGTGAGCTGCCGCGGGTCGAGGTGGGCGGCGGCGCCGCCGGGGGCCGCGACGGCGAGGGCCTCAACGGTGCCGGTGCCGCTGCCGTAGGACCCGCGGAAGGCGAGCCCGGCGCGGCCCCGCGGCAGGGCGTCGAGCCACGCGGCGACCTCGCCGGGGCCGAGCGCCACCGTCTCGACCTCGAACCCGGCCGCCTCCGCCTCGGCCTCGGTCGCGCCGAGCACCTTGAACAGGCGGTCGCGCAGCTCACCGCGGAACTGGAGCGTGTCGAGCAGCTTGTGCAGCTCGTCGCGGTCCCACTCGCGCATGGTGAGCGCCGGGACCTCGACGTCGAGCAGCACGTCGCGCTTGAGCTCGGTGAGCCTGCGGTTGAGCAGCACCTGGTCGAGGTGGTCGCGCAGCTTCTCGCCGACCTTGCCCTTGACCTCGTCGACCCGGTTGACGAGCTCGGTGAGGGACCCGAACTCGCGCACCCACTTGGCGGCGGTCTTCTCCCCCACGCCGGGGATGCTGAGCAGGTTGTCGCTCGGGTCGCCGCGCAGGGCGGCGAAGTCCGGATATTGCAGCGGAGTGAGGCCGTATTTCTCCACGACGGCCTCGGGGGTGAAGCGGGTCATGTCGCTGATGCCGCGCCGGGTCATGAGCACGGTGACGCGGTCGTCGACGAGCTGGAGCGCGTCGCGGTCACCGGTGACGATCAGCACGTCCATGTCGTGCTCGGCGCCGCGGGTGGCGAGCGTCGCGATGAGGTCGTCGGCCTCGAAGCCCGGCAGGGACAGGTAGCTGACGCCGATCGTGTCGAGGACCTCGAAGATCAGGGCGACCTGCCCCCGGAAGTCCTCCGGCGTCTCCGACCTGTTCGCCTTGTATTCAGCGTATTCCTGATGGCGGAACGTCGGCTCGGACCGGTCGAAGGCCACCACGACATGGGTCGGCCGCTCGTCGCGCAGAACATTGGTCAGCATCGACGTGAAGCCGTAGACGGCCTCGGTGTGCTGCCCGTCGGTCGTGACGAGCTGGGCGTCCTTCAGCGCGTAGAACGCCCGGTAGGCCAACGAGTGCCCGTCCAGGAGGAGCAGGCGCGGACGGCTGGGGGTCGTTTCGGTCTTCGACACACTCGCAGCCTAGTCTCCCTGTACGACGGAAAACCCATGCACGACAGACAGGAGGCGCCTCCTTGACGATGGCCAACCCCGACGATCTGCAGTCGTTCTTCGCAGCTCACGGCGAAACGGCGGGCAATCTCGCCGCCCGTCTCGGCATCGAGATCACCGAGCTGACCGCGGAGCGTGTCGTCGGCCGCATGCCCGTCGAGGGCAACACCCAGCCGTACGGCCTGCTGCACGGCGGAGCCTCCGCCGCACTGGCCGAGACCCTCGGGTCGGTCGGCGCCGCCCTGCACGCGGGCCCTGGGCGAATCGCCGTGGGCATCGAGCTCAACGCCACCCACCACCGGAGCGTCTCCACCGGGCATGTGACCGGCGTCGCGACCCGGCTGCACGGAGGGCGCACCGTGGCCACCTACGACATCGAGATCACCGACGACCGGGGCCGCCGCGTGTGCACCTCCCGTCTGACGTGTGTCCTGAAGGACGCCTAGACCGCACGCCCATGAGCGCCGCCGGCGAGACGCGGGAGGCGACGGGCGGGCACCGGATCACACACCTGTGAGTGCCGCCGGGGGCGAGGTTTACCCCTCCGGGGTGACCCCGCCCCCCTCTCATGGGTGAGTGGCGAAAACTCCGACCCCGCTGTCATCAGGAATCTCAAAGTTGACTCGTGTCTTCCTTTGCGCAAGCGCCCCTCCGGTCGCTAGCGTTGGCTACGCATCGAACGAAGCCCGGAGGGCTGACTGAGTAGACAACGTGCAGGGCCGGGGAAGCCCTACACGGCACCAAAGGTCACCCCCGGGCTCGTTGCTTTCCAAGGCCCTCCGTGAGCTCCTGGCAAGAGCGCTCACAGGTCGGCGTTCACACTCCACCACGGGCGAAGACCCCTCCGCCACACGGCACGAGCACGCCTAGCCGGCATCCGGCCAACCACCGGGCGGCACCGCACGGCGTGAGCCCGAGCAGACGGCATCCGGCCAACCGCCGGGCAGCGCCGTATGGCACGAGCCCGCCAAACCGCCACCCGCACCCGCGACGGCGGCGCCGAACCCGCCGTCCCGCCCCCCGGGCGTGGTGTCTGCCGCGAGGTCAGTGGTGGGTCTCGGCCTTCACCCCGGAGAGCTCGTTCGGCGGTTTGGGAAGCGTCACCGACTTGATCTTCTTCCGGGTGGCGAGGTCGACGGCGTGCACCTGGGCGGTGGCCGGTTCGCTCACGTAGGCCGTGCCGCCTCTCACGAAGATCGCCGGGCGGGCCTCCTGCCACTCCATCGGCTCCCGCCACTCGCCGGTGACCTCGACGGTGTCCACGACCTTCCCCTTGCCGGGGTCGATCACGTGGATCCCGCCGTCGGTGCCGAGCACAAGGGCCTCACCTCCGGGCCCCCGGGCGAGGGAGCGGAAGGTGTAGCTCGTGCCGATGTCCACGAGGCTCATCGTGCCCGCCGCCGTGTCGATGAGCGAGATCCGCTCGGGACGCTCCAGCTCCGCCTCCGGGTCCTTCTTGTAGTCCCCGAGGACGATCGCGGAGTCCTCCGCACCGGCCTGGTTGCCGACCCGCCCGTAGTCGTCGGGGCTGTCCACCTTCCGGAACTTCCCGTCCTTGTAGATGAGCACGCCGTCCTCGCAGCCGATCACCACGGCCTCCCCCTTGGCCGTCGCCTCCCCGTGCACGCCGGGGCATTTCTCGCTGCGGGCGATCTCCTTGCGGTCCTTGCCGAGTACGAGGGCCCCCACCCGCTTCTCCTCGGTGCCGAGGGTGACGAGGAGTTCGCCGCCGCTCAACTCGATCGCGACCCCGTGGTGGGGGGCCGCCGCGGTGTAGACCTCGCCCTTCGGCAAGCCGTTCGCGAGCTCCTTGGGGTCGAACACGGTCACCTCGCCCGTGCCGTCGGAGAAGAGCACGGTCTTGCCGGCGTGCCGTACGACGTGGCCGGGTTTGGCGCCCTTGAACTCGTCGTCCTTCAACCGCGCGGCCACCGCGTCCAGCACGCGGAACCCGGTCGCGGTGGAGACCATCACGTGGCTCTCGTCGCCGGCCGGGTTGACGCGGTTGAAGCCGGGCAGCGGGATGTCCCTCGCGAGGGCCAGGGTGGTGCCGTCGAGGATGTAAAGACCGCCGTCGTAGGTCGCGACGATCGGCTCGGCGACGACCTGGGCGGGGGCCGACGGCGACGCGGGGGCGGGAGCGGGGCTAGCGACCGCGGCGGGCCGCGGCGATGATCCGCAGGCCGCCGCGAGGAGGAGACCTGCCGCCGCGGCGGTCGCCAAAACTGCCGTCCGAGTGGATTTCACCGGCGATTCTTCCTTTCCATGGGTGTGTTTCACTGCGCTCTTGCGCTCTTTTCCACCAGACCGTTGACCATGGCGGTGGTGTTGGAGCGCATCATGTCGAGATAGGTGGACGCGCCTTTGCGCGCCGTGCTTAGGGATTCGGTGAAGAGCGGCACCACGGCGACGTCCAGTCCGGCCTCCGCGGCCAGCACCTTGGCCAGCCGGTCGGGGTGGGAGGAGTCGGCGAAGATCGTGCGCACTCCGGCCGCGCGCACCGCGTCGACCAGCGACTTCAGGTCGGAGGCGCTCGGGGAGGCGAGCGTCGTGCCGCTGGGGATCACGGTGCCGACGACCTTGAAAGAGAAACGCTCCGCGAAATAGCCGAACACATGGTGGTTGGTCACAAGGTTGCGGCGCCCCGCGGGAATCGCGGCAAACTCAGCCTCCATCCAGGCATCCAGCTTTTCCACTTTCCCGCGATAGGCGGCGGCGTTTCTCCGTATGGCTTCCGCGTCGACTCCGGGCACCGACTCGACCACGTGGCGGGCTATCGCGCCGACCGCGCGGGCCATCCGCCGGGGGTCGGTCCAGAAGTGCGGATCGGGCCGCCCCGCTGTTTCGTCCCCCGCGCCGGCCGCGTAAACGATCGGGTCGGCCGCCTCACCCACCGCGAGGACCGCCGCCCCGGTCTCCTTGGCCGCCTCGACGTGCCGCAGCACCCCTTCCTCCAGGCCGAGCCCGTTGTGCACGACGAGCGCCGCCCGCGACAGCCGGGCCGCCTGCTGAGCGGACACGCCGAAGGAATGCGGGTCGGAGTCCGGCTTCATGAGCACGGTGACCTCGGCCTGGCCGCCGACGATCTCGCGGGTGACGTCGCCGAGGATGTTGGTGGTGACCACGATCTCCGCCCGCGTCTCCCGCCCCGATGCGCACCCGGCGAGTACGGCGAAGCCCGCGATCACGGCCGCCGTGAGCAGTGCCGTCCATCTCTGCGTCCTCATCGGCCCGTCTCCACCATGTGCCCGGGTGCGATGTCGAGGGTGAACGTGCGGGCCAGGCGCAGGTCGTCGTTGTAGTCGATCTCGTAGACCGCCTTGGCCGCCGGGTCGTTGACGTAGGCCCGGCCGGTGTCCACCTGGACGACCGGCCGCCCCGCCCCGGCGTCCCGCACGGGCAGTGTGACCTGTGCCGTCTTCCGCCCGGTATCCGGGTCGAAGGAGCGAAGCACCCCTTCCGCGTCGAGAGTGAGCACCGGCGCCCCCTCGCCGACCGCGGTGACCGCGACCGCGGGGCCGCTTTCGATCAGCCGCCAGCGCTCACGGCCGGTGTCCAGCACCCAGACGCCCTTGTCGCCGGCCTTCGCCGCCACGACGGGACTCCCGGGCCGGGACACGAACTCCTGAGCGCGTTCCTTCTCCCGTACCTTGCCGGGATAGGCGATCTTCGTGCTCTTGAAGCCGTCTCCGTCGGGTGTGACCAGCAGTGCCCCGTCGGCGCACCCGAGGACCGCCCCCCGTCGGGTCACGGCGTGCCCCCGGAGATCGACGCACGTCTCACCGAGGGTGGCGAGCACGGCGCCGCCCCGATCGCGCACCTCCACCGCCGCCCCGGGCCCGGGCACGAGCAGCCGCTCGCGGTACGGCACAGCCACGCCGGGCGGCCCCGCGAGCCTGAAGTGGGCCTTGGCCGCGACGGCGCCCTTTTCGAGGGCCGCCCGGTCGAGGACGGTCACCGCACCGTCGCCGGAGGAGAGCGCGACGACGGCGGAGTCGGCGGCGGCCCCGATCGGATCGCCGCCCTCCGGAGAGCCGAGGTCGCGGATCTCGGCGCGGTAGTGGTGGACGTGGTCGCCGTGGTCGACGGTCCAGCCGCCGCTGTCGACGATGCGGAGGGGGCCGCCGCGCGCCGCGAGGTAGGCGAAGCGCCCGTCGCCCGTCACGCGGTCGACGTCCGGCACGGCGGACATGGGCACGGCCTTCTCCGTGATCAGGTCGAGCACACGCACCGCCCCCGTGGCGGGGTCGGCGAGCACGAGCCGGTATTGCGGCTCGGCGGTCTCCTCCGCGCCCTCCACATATCCGTGGGGGACGTCGCCGGCTGTGGCGGGGACGGCGACCGGGCGTGGGGACTCCGCCGCGCATCCGGCGGCCAGGACAGTTGTGATGACCAGCGCGAGGGCCGATCCGGTGGTCTTCACGCCGGGGTCTCCACCTCTTGTGAGGGAGTGGCGGCAGGCGGGCGGTGCCGTACTCGGTGCCGTACTCGGGCCGCGAGAGCGGACAGGAAGAAGAGGGCGACCGCGACTGCGGCGATCGTCGCGCCCGCCGCGGTGCCGAGATGCCACGACACGAGCAGGCCCGCCGCGGTCGAGAGGGCGCCGAGCAGCGCGGCGCCCAGCATGATCGTCGGAATGCGCCCCGCCCACAGGGCCGCGGCGGCGGGCGGCGCGATGAGCAGGCCGAAGACCAGCAGCGTGCCGACAACGTGGAACGACGCGACGATGGCGAGCGTGACGAGGCCCAGAAGGGCGACGTGCGCCAGGCGGGGACGCAGTCCGAGCGTGTGGGCGACGCGCGGGTCGAAGGTGAGCGCGGTGAACGAGCGGTGGCCGAGCGCGGCGACGGCGGCGGCCAGGACGAGCGCGGCGCCGAGGTAGAGCAGGTCCCGGTCGCGGACCGCGAGCACGTCGCCGAACAGGAACCCGGTGAGGTCGACCGCGAACGACTCTGCGTGCGACACGATGATCACGCCCAGGGAGAGCATGCCGGCGAACAGCAGGCCGATGCTCGTGTCCCGGGAGAGCCTCGGCGACCTGGCGAGCACCGTCACGCCGGCCCCCATGGCCGCCGCGCTGAGGAGCGCGCCGAGCAGCGGGTTCAGGCCGAGCAGGGAGGCCAGGGCGACGCCGGGGAGCATGCCGTGTGACATGGCGTCCCCGAGGAAGGCCATCCCGCGTAAGACCACCCAGGTGCCGGCGAGGGCGCAGATGAGGGATACGAGGATGCCGCCCCAGAGCGCCTGCCGGACAAACGTCACCTCAAAGGGATCTATCAACCACTGCATGACTCGGGATACTACAATGAAAACTATTATCACTTTCAAATGGAGGCGATGTGTCGGCAGATCACGAGGGCCGCGCCGGGGTACGGCAGGAGCCGCGCGAAGGGATTGAGGGCCCGGGAGGCGAGGCGATGGTTGTGCTTCGCGGGCTTGTGGCCGGCTATGCCCGCCGCACGGTGCTGCACGGGCTCACGGCCCGGGTACCGCGGGCCCGCACGACAGCGGTCGTGGGCCCCAACGGGGCCGGGAAGTCCACGTTGCTGTCGGTGCTGGCGGGTGTCGTGCGGCCTGCCGCCGGGTCGGTGGAGCGCTCCAGTGCGCGGCGGCCCGGTCTGGTGGTGCAGCGCAGCGCGGTCTCCGACGCGTTGCCGATGACGGTCAGGGAGGCGGTGGCCATGGGCCGGTGGGCGCACCGGAGTCCGTGGCGGCGGCTGACGTGGCAGGACTGGGCGGTCGTGGACGCCCGTCTGGCCGACCTCGGCATCGCCGACCTCGCCGGGCGCCAGCTCGGCGCACTCTCCGGGGGGCAGCGGCGGCGGGCGCTGGTGGCGCAGGGGCTCGCACAGGAGCCCGACCTGCTTCTGCTCGACGAACCGGCGGCGGGGCTCGACGCGGCGGCGCTGCAGCGCATCGCGGACGCGCTGGAGGCGGCCGTGGCGCGCGGCACGACCGTGGTGCAGGCGACACACGACATCGCCGCGGCACGGCGGGCGGAGCACTGCCTGCTGCTGAAGGACGGCAGGCTCGTGGCCGAGGGGCCGCCGGAGAGGGTCTTGACCCCGGAGGCCTTGGTGCGGGTGTGGGGGCTCGGCGTGGAGTAGTCAGCGGCCTGGGGCGTGCGCGCTTGAGGACGCCGCAGAGGAGGCGACCGCCGGAAGGGCGCCCTGCGGGCGTGAGGGCGCCGGAGCGGCGGCGTGCGGGCCTCCCAGGGGTTGAGTCAAGCCACCCAGGGTTTGGCGCTTCCGAGGCGTTTGGGAGGGCTTGCGGCCCCGGATCGTGGGGTAAGTGACGTCTCAACCGTCGGCGGCTCTGAGCAGGGGGCGGCATGAGGGAGTGCGACTCGGCTCAAAGTACGGGCGGTATACAGCTTCGTGGTTGACGCAGCATGTCAGCCCTGGTAAGCCTGCGTTTTCCTCACGCCCACGACACACCCTGGTCACCGTTTTGTGACAAACAGTCCAGAACCGGGCGCGTCGGTTTAAGCTCCCGCCCAAGCATTGCACCCCATTGCGATGCCCACGTATGGAGATGAAGGGGTATATACCCCTTCACGGCGTTTATGAGGGAGCACCATTGCGCAGAGCCGTGATCGCCTTCACGGCCTTCCTGGGTGGGCTGATCTTCCTTCTCGCCTCCGGCTCGGCCACCGCCTGGGCCGAGGGCGAGAGTGTGAAAGGCACGCTTAAAAGCCAAGGCCAGCCTGTGAATGGCGTCAAGATCAGCGTGGCCGACGAGAGCGACAAGCCCGTCGGCGACGCCACCAGCAACGCCCAAGGCACGTGGGAGGTCTCCGTACCATCGGCAGGTACCTACAAAGTCACCCTTGATCAATCAACACTTCCTGCCGGTTTAGCTTTGCGGTTCAAGGATCGGGCCACGCTTACCGTTCAAGTTTTCGAGGGAAATGCACGTAACGTGCTTTTTGCTCTTGATGCTGCCGGAGGCCAGCAGCAGGGAAACACCCCTGACGGCGACCCCGCCCCGACCGAGAACGAGACCTATTGGGCCCGCGTCGCCCAGCTCGCCTTCGAGGGACTCAGCCTCGGCTTGGTGATCGCGCTCGGCGCGGTCGGCCTGTCGCTGATCTTCGGAACCACGGGCCTGACGAACTTCGCACACGGTGAACTACTCGCCATCGGTGCCTTCATCGCGTTCTTCCTCAACAGCGTCGTCGGCCTTCATCTCCTCATAGCCGCCCCGCTCGCCGTCGTGCTCTCCGCAGCCTTCGGATATGGGCAGGACCGGTTCTTCTGGGGGCAGCTGCGCAAGCGCAAGACCGGGCTGATCTCCATGATGATCATCTCGATCGGCGTCGCGCTCTTCCTCCGCTATCTCCTGCTCTTCATCTTCGGCGGCGCCAGCGAGGCATATCGGCAGTACGGCGCGCAGGAGGGCATCCAGATCGGCCCGATCTCGGCCACTCCCAAGAGTCTCATCATCATGGGCATCGAGATCCTCGTCCTCATCGCCGTCGGCGTGGCCCTGCTCTTCACCCGCCTCGGCAAGGCCACCCGCGCCGTCGCCGACAACCCCGCGCTCGCCGCGTCGTCCGGCATCAACGTCGACCGGGTCATCCGCATCGTGTGGACCGCGGGCGCCGGCATCGCCGGTCTCGCGGGCATCTTCCTCGGCCTGAGCCAGACCATCAACTATCAGATGGGGCTCCAGGTCCTGCTGCTCATGTTCGCCGGGGTCACCCTCGGCGGCCTCGGAACCGCGTTCGGCGCGCTGGTCGGCTCGCTGGTGGTGGGACTGTTCATCCAGGTCTCGACGCTCTGGATACCTCCGGAGATCAAAAACGTCGGCGCTTTGGCCGTCCTCATCATCGTGCTGCTGTTCAGGCCGCAGGGCATCCTCGGCCGCCGCGAGCGGATCGGCTAAGGGAGAGCGGACATGGACTGGATACTCATCTTCAGCCGGGCCGTCGAGGCGGGCATCGGCTCCGAGGCCGTCATCTACTGCCTCGCCGCCATCGGCCTGAACGTGCAGTTCGGATACACCGGCCTGCTCAACTTCGGGCAGGCCGCCTTCGTCGCGGTCGGCGCCTATTCGATAGCCACCACCGTGGCGACCTTCGGGCTGCCGCTCTTCCTCGGCGTCGGCATCGGCCTCGTGCTCGCCGTCCTGCTCGCGCTGTTGCTCGGCATCCCCACGCTGCGGCTGCGGGCGGACTACCTGGCGATCGTGACGATCGCCGCCGCCGAGATCGTGCGCCTGGTCGTGCGGGCCGTCGCCCTCAAGGACACCTTCGGCGGCACCGACGGCCTGCAGGAGTTCGCCGGCACGTTCTACGGGCTCAACCCCTACCCCGAGGGCAACTACGTCATCCCGCCGTTCATCGGGTTCGACCACCGCACCATGTGGATCCTCACCGTCGGCTGGATCCTCGTCATCGCCGTCTCGCTCCTGCTCTTCCTCGTGATGAGGAGCCCGTGGGGACGGGTGCTCAAGGCCATCCGCGAGGACGAGGACGCCGTGCGCAGCCTCGGCAAGAACGTCTTCTCGTACAAGATGCAGTCGCTCGTCATCGGCGGCGTGATCGGCTCGCTCGCCGGCTTCATCTTCGCCCTGAGCCGCTCCTCCGCCCAGGCCGACCTCTACAGCACCGATTTCACGTTCTTCGCCTACACCGTGCTGATCCTCGGCGGCGCGGCGCGCATCCTCGGCCCCATCGTCGGCGCGGCGATCTTCTGGTTCCTGATGATCTTCGTCAAGACGGGCCTGGAGGAGGCGATCAACAAGAACGTGATCAACTTCCTCAACGTCAACCAGGTCGGCGCGATCCAGTACATGATCATCGGCCTCGGCCTGATCCTCCTGCTCATCTACCGCCCGCAAGGCATCTTCGGCGACAAGAGGGAGATCGCGCTCGATGCACGCTGACAACCCGGCCCAGAGCCGCAAGGCCGCCGCGCTCGCGGCGTTCGAGGGCCTGGCCACCGAACCCGGTGTGGCGAAGCCCGACCCCATCCTCGTCGTCGACAAGGTCGTGCGCCGCTTCGGCGGTCTCACCGCCGTCGACGTCGGCCACGTCGAGATCCAGCGCGGCTCCATCACCGCCCTCATCGGCCCCAACGGCGCCGGCAAGACGACGTTCTTCAACCAGCTCACCGGGTTCGACACCGCCGACGCCGGCGAGTGGACCTTCAACGGCCAGAAGATGAACGGCGTGCCCGCCTACAAGGTGGCCCGCCACGGCATGGTGCGCACCTTCCAGCTCACCAAGGCCCTCTCCAAGCTCACCGTCATCGAGAACATGCGGCTCGGGGCCCAGAAGCAGCGCGGCGAGAACTTCTTCGCCGGCCTCATCCCCGGCCTGTGGCGCGGTGAGGAGGCCGCGATCACCCAGCGGGCCGAGGACCTGCTCACCCGCTTCAAACTCATCGCCAAAAAGGACGACTTCGCCGGCAGCCTCTCCGGCGGCCAGCGCAAACTCCTGGAGATGGCACGCGCCCTCATGGTGCAGCCCGAGCTCGTCATGCTCGACGAGCCGATGGCGGGCGTCAACCCGGCGCTCACCCAGTCACTGCTCGGCCACGTGAAGAACCTCCGCGAAGAGGGCATGACCGTGCTATTCGTCGAGCACGACATGGACATGGTGCGCGACATCAGCGACTGGGTCATCGTCATGGCCCAGGGCGCCGTCATCGCCGAGGGACCACCGCACAGCATCATGTCCGACGCCCGCGTCATCGACGCCTACCTCGGTGCCCACCACGACGCCCCCCTCTCGGCCGAGGAAGAGCAGCAGCAACTCGAGGAGGCCGAGGCGGAACTCGCGGCCGAGGCCGACGCGGACGGCGACAGCACGAAGGAGGCCGGCAATGAGCGAGTCTGAGAAGACCCCCGACGTCACCGCCGCGGACGACCTCTCCCGCGCCGACGAGGCGGACGACAGCGCGAGCAAGGTCGCCGACCGCTCCGCCCACCTCACCGGCGCCGAAGACGCGATCCTCCGCTGCGACGAGCTGATCGCGGGCTACCTGCCCGGGGTCAACATCCTCAACGGCACCGACCTGTATGTGAAGGAAGGTGAACTGATCGGCATCATCGGACCGAACGGCGCGGGCAAGTCGACCCTGCTCAAGTCCATGTTCGGCCTGGTGAACATCCGCAGCGGCGCCGTCACCCTCAAAGGTGAGAACATCACCAACCTGAAGGCCCACGCCCTGGTCTCGCGCGGCGTCGGCTATGTGCCGCAGACCAACAACGTCTTCCCCAGCCTGTCGGTCGAGGAAAACCTTGAGATGGGGGCCTACCAGGCGCCGAGGAAGTTCAAGGAGCGCTTCGAGTTCGTCTCCGAGATCTTCCCCGCCCTCAAGGAACGCCGCAAGCAGCGAGCCGGCTCCCTGTCGGGCGGCGAACGCCAGATGGTCGCCATGGGCCGCGCCCTGATGACCGAACCGTCCGTCCTCCTTCTGGACGAACCCTCGGCCGGCCTGTCCCCCAAACTGCAGGACCTCGTCTTCATCCAGGCCCAGCAGATCAACCGGGCGGGCGTCACCATCGTCATGGTGGAGCAGAACGCCCGGCGCTGCCTCCAGATCTGCCACCGCGGCTATGTCCTCGACCAGGGCCGCAACGCCTACACGGCCTCCGGCCGCGACCTGATGAACGACCCCAAGGTCATCGAACTCTACCTCGGCACCCTCGCCCGAGCCTGACCCACGCACCCGCAGAAGGCCCCGTCCGGCATACGCCCCGGACGGGGCCTTCGCATGAACGCTGATCTCGGCAAACGACGGGCAACAAGGAATTCCTCCGGTGAATCGCACGACCGGCCGACACCGAATGCGCCCAGCTGAAGACCGACGCCTCCCCTCTCGCAAAAGCCGATCGCCCGGTTGGGTGACGGCGTGCTCGCCACCTCGCCTATTGACATCCTCCCCCGGCTAAAGCCGGGGGATTCCAACCGTCACCGGCTGGGCTTCCTGCTTCACCACCGGTCGCCCCGCCCGAGAGGACTCTCGCTTGAGGTCTTACACCGGCTCCACAGGCGTTTCACCTCTCCGCCGGCCCGGCGGCGAGGATATGGACCAGGCGCACGCAGCCGAACGTCCGGGCAAGCCCGGCGGCTTGCCCGGGGGACGGCTGGAAGCGGCACCTGCAGGCCCGCTTCACGATCTGCGACATGGCTCACACCCTATCGCTCGATCGGTCAAGCATCGTACATGTGTTCGCATGGCGTTTCGCCTGACGGGCGAAACGCCTGCCCCTGCCCTGCTCCGCAGGAGATCCGATTCCTCCCCCGCCTGAAGGCGTGGGTTTCCTCGGAGGTTTCTGATGAGATCCCAAGACCGCCTTCGCGGTCCCGACCACTCGTCCCGTGATCATTGCCCTGGCCGAACTCCTCGCCGCCAACGGCGACGGCCCCGACGCAGGATCCCGGTGGCCATCGAGACCACCCGCAGCAAGTTGCGATCACTGCTGCGTGAGTACTTCCCCGCCGCCGTCGGTGCTTTCGGCGAGGCGGGCCTCACCTCGCGGGAGGTCCGGGCCGCCCCCGCCCCGGGCAAAGCGGCCCGGATGACCCGCCGGCAGCTGATGGCGGCGCTGCGCCGCTCCGGCCGCGAACGCGACCTGGAGGTGTGGGCCGACCGGCTCCGGCGAGTCTTCCGCCAGGAGCAGATGCGTCGGCCCCCGTTGGTCGAGGATGCCTTCGGCGAGCAGGCATGCGTGCTGCCGGCGCAGCTGGAGGCCGCCTGCTCGGCCGCCGACCGACTCGCCGGGGCGTCCGGCGAGGCGTTCCGCCGGCACCCGGACTCCGAGCGCTCGTACTCGTGATGGGGTCACGCCCGCCGGGTGCGCGGTGCGGCAGCACGGCACCGATCTCACTCCGGGTCGGGGGGACGGCCAAGGGGAGGGCTTCGCCGTACGGCGGAAGCGTGGTCGGCGGAAGCGTGGTCGGCGGATGCGACAAGGCCCGGCCGGGCCGACGTGGTGTCGGCCCGGCCGGGCCCGATCGCCTGGGGTGAGGAATCAGCCCGAGATCGAGGGGTTAGCCGTCGATCTTGCCGGAGAGGTGGTTGACGACCTTGTTCTTGTTGTCGTCGCCGAACTCGTAGATGCCGATGGTGGCCTCGGCCGGGTCACCGGCGTCGTTGAACTCCACCGGGCCGGAGACGCCGTCGAAGTCGATGTCCTTGCCGGCGTTGAGCAGGTCGAGGCACTGCTTGAACGTGGTGCACTTCTCGCCGCCCTTGCTGACCTCGATCAGCTTCGCGGCGACCGCCTTGCCGGAGTCGTCCTTGGCGGCCACGGCGGCCAGGGCGACCAGGATGGCGGCGTCGTAGGACTCGGGGGCGTAGTTGAAGTCCTTGAGGTTGGGGTCGATCTTCAGGAGCTTGTCGCGGAAGTCGTCGTTGGTCTTCGCACCGGGCTGGGTGGCCTTGACGCCCTTCAGGGTGCCCTTGGGGAAGTCCTCGGAGTAGTCGGCGAGGTTGCCGTCCACGAAGTAGAGCTTCACCTTGTCGGGGCCGATGCCCTGCTTCTTGAGCTCGGGAACGATCTTCTTGGTCTCGTCGAACCCGATCAGCGAGATGGCCTTGGGCTTCGCGGCCTTGATCTTGCTGATCTCGCTGGCGAAGTCGGGCGCGCTGGGGTCGTAGGCCACCTCGGCCACGACCTCGCCGCCGCCGCCCTCGACCGCCTTCTTGACCTCGGCGGCGAGGCCGGTGCCGTAGGAGTCCTGGCGGTTGAGGATGGCGACGGACTCGCTGCCGTCCTGGAGGATCAGGTCGCCGTGGACGCGGCCCTGGAGCACGTCGGACGGGGCGGTGCGGAAGTACAGCCCGTTGTCCTTATACGTCGTGAACTCGGGGGACGTGTTGGCCGGCGAGAACTGGATCACACCGGCGTTAACGATTTTATCGATGACGGTCTTGGACACACCGGAGGAGGCGGCGCCGATGATGGCGTCGGCCTTCTGCTGGAGCAGGCTGTCCACAGACTGCGAGGCGATGTCGGTCTTCGTGTCACCGGAGTCGGTGTGGACCTTCGCCACCGGCTTCCCAAGGACACCACCGGCGGCGTTGATCTCCTCGACGGCGAGGTCGACGCCGGCGAACTCGGGCGGGCCGAGGAAGGCCAGGTCACCCGTGCGGGGAAGCAGGGTGCCGATGGTCAACGTGCCGTCGCCCTGGCCGGCGGCGGCTGCGGGCTGCGAAGCCGGCGCGGACGCCGAGGGCGTGGCCGCCACCTCCGGCTCGCTGCCGCACGCCGTCAGGCCGAGGCTTGCGGCGGCCGCTACGGCCAGCACCCTCCCGAGGGGGGCAATGCGGATCATGAAGTGTCTCCTTCATTCAGGCAGGGAGTGTCAGCGCGGCCGACGGTCCCGATCGATTGGTCGAAAGGTATAAAACTGGGAACCTTCGAGCTAGATATGCATCGGAACTGTGGACACTTGGATGCTGAGTCGTAATCAGTCCTCTACTTCCGGCTGTTTCGGCCCCTCCGGAAGGGGCCGTATGGACCCACGACAGGCGGCTGCCCGGTTACCGTCTCGTATGTCGACTCCGGTATCTCACATCCCGGACGTCGCTATATACCCAGAAATCACACAATCGATACATGTTTCTGGGGGCTTTCTTTGAGGTTGCGGACCTCTTATGGTTCGGTCCATGCACGCGGGTTCCGGACACCGCCGCGCGGTCACGCTGCTCACCACCCTGACGACCCTCGCCGCCTGCACAGCGGCCCCGCAACCCCCCGCCGACCCCCTGCCGCCCCTCTCGGCCACCCTCGAACAGTCACGTTCGGACGAGGACAAACGGTGGCTCGCCATCGGCGTCCGCAACGGCGGCCCCGGCACCGTGCACATCGAGCGCCTGCAACTCGACAGCCCGTCCCTGACGCTCCTCCCGCCCCACCCCGTGGACGCCGAGGTCACCCCGACACCACGCGTCGACCTGCGCATGCCGTACGGCGAAGCCCGGTGCGCCGGGGACACCATCCCCGAGGCGCGGCCGAGCCGCGTGATCGCCTGGGTCCGCTCCCCCGCCGGCGCGGCGGAGGCCCGGCGGATCGAACTGCCCCTCCCCCACCCGAACCCGCTGCTCCAGCGGCTCGTGAAGCTCGACTGCGGAGCGGGCATCGCGCGGCGGGCGGTGGACGTGCGGCTGGCGCCGCCCTTCCGGCGCGGCCGGACCGGCGGGCGCGAGGCGGTGTGGGCCACGGTGGTGGTCGAACGGCGGGCGGCGGCGGGGGAACTCACGCTGCAGGACCTGTCGGGGAGCGTGTTGTTCCAGCTCAAACCGCTCAAGGGCATGCCGCCGCCGCTCGCCGTGCTTCCCGCGTCACGCGCCCGGGTGGAGATCCCCGTGCGCTTCCTCATGACGAACTGCGACGCGCACGCGCTCACCGAGTCCAAGAAGAGCTTCGTCTTCCCCTACTGGGTGAAGGTGGACGGCCGTGAGGCGATCTACATGACCCTCACCGTGCCCGAGGAGGCACGGCGAGCCCTCGACGAACTGATCGCCGCCTGCGATCCCTAGAGGGCCGCCCAGCCCTCCGGCGGAGCCCCTCAGGCCATGGATGCACACCCGGCCGTCCGGCTCCGCCGTACCTCTCACTCGGACTCTCAGGCCCGGTCAGCCCGCGGCGCCCGCCGTGGGACCGCTCTCGCCGGACGTCGCGTCTCCGGCGGCCGTGCCGTTGCCGGAGGGTGGTGCCTGGGCCTCGCCCACGACGATCTGCGCGACCTGACGCATGCTCATGCGGCGGTCCATGGACGCCTTCTGGATCCAGCGGAACGCCTGAGGCTCGCTCCAGCCGTGCTGAACCATGAGCAGCCCCTTGGCCCGCTCGACGAGCTTGCGCGTCTCCAGGCGCTCGGAGAGAGTCGTGACCTCCTTCTCCAGCGCCATAATCTCCTCGTGGCGGCTGACCGCCATCTCGATCGCCGGAACGAGATCACCCTTGGTGAACGGTTTGACCAGATAGGCCATCGCCCCCGCGTCCCGAGCCCGCTCCACCAGATCCCGCTGGGAGAACGCGGTCAGGATCAGACAGGGCGCGATCCGATCGGACACGATGCGCTCAGCGGCGGAGATGCCGTCGAGCACAGGCATCTTCACATCCAGGATCACCAGGTCGGGGAGAAGCTCGAACGCGAGTCTGACTGCCGTCTCACCGTCCCCCGCCTCCCCGACGACCGCATAATCCTCCTCCTCAAGCATCTCCTTGAGGTCGAGGCGTATCAGCGCCTCGTCTTCCGCGATCACCACTCGCCGCTGCGTACTCACGAGCAAGAGGGTACAGATGTCCGCTACATTGGGACCATGCTGGTGCGGATAGCCGAGCGGCTGCCCCATCCAGTCTTGTGCGTGCCGTCCTGACGGGCGAGCATGTCCACCACGGGCCCCGGTACCCCAATTGGCATGAGGGAGCGGATTCAAAACCCGTACAGTGTGGGTTCGAGTCCCACCCGGGGCACCAGTGCGCACAGGGGTCGAACCCACGGTTCGGCCCCTGTTTTGATCTGTGCTTATCTCATTTCACGCTTCACTTCCGCGGCGAAGAGCCACTTCCGAGCCGTACGGCGCAGCCGGGGCGCTTCCCCGTGTGATCCGCGGCACATCCGTGCCGATCATGTGGGGCGGGCGGCACAACAGTGGGGAAACACGCCGCCGTGTTGCATGGCCGGGCATGACCCGGCATAGGGCGGGCCGGGTGAGACCAGAGCGCCGCCCCACAAGGAGACATCTCATGACCCGCGAATCATCGCCCCCGCGCGCCTCCCGGCGCTCCATGCTCGGCCTGCTGGGCGCCGCCCCGGTCGCCGCGGGCCTGGTGGCGGCCGGCCGGCCCACGCGGGCGGAGGCCTCGGCCTCCCGCCCGGCCCCCGGTGAGCTGCGGCCCGGCGGAGAGTTCGATCGGTTTCTCGCGGATCGGGCCGCCAAGGACCTGTTCTCAGGGGTCGTGGTGCTGGCCTACCGGGGCAGGCCGGTGTTCCGGCGGGCGTACGGCATGGCGAACAAGGCCGATTCGATTCCCAACCGGCTGCAAACACGCTTCGATCTCGCGTCGGTGACCAAGACCTTCACCGCGGTGGCGGTGGCCCAGCTCGCGGAGCGAGGCAAGATCGGGTTCCATGAGAAGCTCGGCACCTACCTCCAGGGCTTCTCCCCGGAGATCGGCCAGAACGTCACCGTCCACCAGCTGCTGACCCACACCGCCGGCGTCGGCAGGCCGCCGATGGGGTCGGAACCGCCGACCAGGCCGGAGTGGGACACGGTGCAGAAGGTGTGGGACGGCACGGCCAAGACCATCCGCGGTCTGCCGCCCCAGTTCACTCCGGGAACGCAATATCGCTATAGCAACGACGGCTACTTCCTGCTCGGGGAGATCGTGGCGACGGTGTCCGGGCAGTCCTACTACGACTATGTCCGTGAGCACATCTTCAAGCCGGCCGGGATGACCCACGCGGACTTCTCCACCAAGCCCCAGGTGATCGCCGACCGGGACATCGCCCGCCCATATGCGTCACGGCCTTCGGGCGAACGGTTCGACTTCACCACCAGTCCCGTTTTCCCCTTCGTCGGGCTGCCGTATCGCGGTGCCTACGCCACCGCCGGAGACCTGCTCGCCTTCGCCCACGCCCTCAGGAACGGCAAGCTGCTCGGCTCCGCCTACGCCGAGCTGATCACCGGCGGCAAGACGGCCGTGCCGCCGACCGAGCAGCCGGCCATCACGCGGCAGCACATGTTCTACGGCTACGGGTTCAGCGACGCCATCGTGAACGGCCGCCACGTCGTCGGCCACTCGGGGGGCGGTCCGGGGGCGGGCAACAATCTGGACGTCTTTCCGGGTCTGGACTGGGTTGCGGTGATCCTCGGCAACTACGACGCTCCCGCGGTCCCGATCGTCGAGCTGGAAAGGCGGCTCGTCGTCGGCAACGCACGGTGATCGCCCGGCGGGGGCCACGGGTCCCTGGGCCTCCGCCGTACACCTAATCGCTCAGACGGCGTCGTTGGCGTAGATATCCCGGTAAAGGCGCAGGGCCGCGGTACGGAGATCGTCGTGGTGGTGAGCGTCGAAGCGGTCCACGGCCAGCTCCGGGGGCGGAGCTGCGTCGTGTGCCAGAGCGCCGGCCAGCCGGGAGGCCGCGCCGGCTGCGTGGGTGACCCAGATCGCCTGCGCGATCCAGACCCCGGGCAGGGTGGGGTGCGGGCCAAGGAAGGGCAGGTTGTCGGGGGTCATCGCGAACACACCGTTGACCAGCTGCTCCGGCTCAAACCTGGCGTCGGCCCGCAGAAGCCGCTGGGCGGAGGTGATGACCGGGGCGAAATCCTCGGCCCAGGCGAGACTCGCCCCCTCCGCGAGCGTCGCCTGCCCGACGAGGACCGGCGGGTGATCGTAGGAGCCGATGCCGAGGCGGTCGTCGTGGACACGGGCGTAGACGTGGTGCTCGGGCCAGCGGACGAACGGCCCGGCGCTCAGCCGCGCTCCGGCAGCCGAGTATGCATAGGGGTGGGCGACGGGGAACAGCGGCAGGTCCAGCCCGGTCAGCCCGGCCAGGGACGGCCCCCAGACACCGCCGGTGAGCACCACGTCGTCCGCGGCGAAGCGTTCGCCGGAGTCCGTGGTGACATAGGTCGTGCCGGAACCGCGCTCGATGCCGGTGACGGCCTGCCCGGAGACGAACCGTGCCCCGAGAGCCGCCGCCTCGGCGCGCAGCACCGCGGTCAGAAGCGGCGGGACGGCCGCGCCGTCGTCAGGGTAATGCGCAGCCGCCACGACCTGCTCCGTGTCCACGAAGCCCGTCACCGGCCCGGGCAGCTCGCCCGGCGCCAGCAGCGCCGCGGGGAGTCCTGCGGCTCGTGCGGCCTCGGCCCGCCGTTCCACCTCCGCCGCTCCCGCGGCCGAGGTGGCGAGTTCCAGGCCACCGGCGCGGGTGAAGCCCGTGTCCGCCTTCTCGTAGACGTTCGCCGACGCGCGGGCCAGCTCGGTGAGGATCGGGGCGTCGTTGTAGAGGCCCACGAATCCCGGTGCATAGGTGGTCGAACCTCGCGGCTCGCCCGGGTCACGCTCCAGCACCGTCACCCGTATGCCTGCGAGCCCGGCGAGTTCCCGGGCGAGCGAGACTCCAACAATCCCGGCACCGATGACGACAACCTCACGAACCATGGAATCGACCTCCTAGCACCCCGAGCGGCCTTCCTCACAGTAATCACCGCGTCAAGACCGGTACATCCACATTGCGAGCTTTGTCGAGAAAGAACGGGCTCGGCGTGGTCCGCGGGTCCGGCGAGAGCGCGATCACCGGCCGCCCACCACATGAGAAACTTGACGACACCCGGCCTCGGCGCCGCACCCGCGCGCCGGCACATCTGATCGACTACGGGAGTCACCACCAAGCCAATCCACCGCCCAGAGCCTTCCGGCTTCCTCCATCGCTCCCCGGACCGGAGCGACGGAGCCGCCGGACACCCCGTCGGCGTGCGCGCCGATCCCCGTCCCGGCCCCGGCGGCTTCGCCGCACCCGGAGCGGGCGGGCGGGGGTGCCGGTTCCGGCTCGGGGGTGGGGCCGCCGGCATCCAGAGGCTTGAGGCCGAGCTCGTCGGACAGGCGTTCGCACCACACCGGCACGACACCTACGCCGTGGGCGTCACCCTGTCCGGCGTGCAGACCTTCCGCTATCGCGGTGAGCAGCGCCACTGCCTGCCCGGACAGTGGCACATCCTGCACCCCGACGAACTCCACGACGGCGCCGCGGGCACGGGCGACGGCTTCGGCTATCGCATCTTCTACCTCGACCCCGCGCTGGTCCAAGACGCCCTCGGCGGCCTGCCGCTCCCTTTCGTCGCCGACCCCGTGATCCCCGCCACCGGGATGCCCCGGGTCCTCGGCGGCTTCCTCGCCGACATCGGCGAACCGCTGGACGAGCTTGAGGCCGTCGAGGTGACCACCGCGATCGCCGACAGCCTGCGCGCCCACGCCTCCCCCGCCCGCGGCCGTCCCATCGGCCTGGACATGGAGGCCATGCGCCGCATACGGAGCCTCCTGCTCGACGACCCGACCACCCGTCACCGGGCCGGCGACCTGGAAGCCGCCTCGGGACTCGACCGCTGGACGATCGCCCGCCAGTTCCGCGCGGCGTACGGCACAAGCCCGACACGCTTCCGCACCATGCGCCGCCTCGACCTGGCCCGCGCACTCCTGCTCGGCGGCAACCCCCCGGCCGCCGCCGCGACCGCCGCCGGCTTCGCCGACCAGGCCCACCTCACCCGCATGTTCAAACACGCCTACGGCCTCACGCCCGCCACCTGGGCCGCCGCCGTACACGTGACGACGTCGAGGACCGTCCCGGCGACAAAAGGCCCCTCGGGCGACAAATGCCACGACACAGCGGCCACGATCCCGGCCGGCGTGCGACTTCGCCAACCGGCCTCACCCACCCCCATGTCTCCGCCACCTCGCCTGCAGACGTACAGCTCACAGACCGCCGGTCACGTCAAGGACCGCGCCGGTGACACGAGACCCCTCCGTTGACAAGAGCCACGACACAGCGGCCACGATCCCGGCCGGGGCGCGTCTTCGCCGGCCGGCCTCACCTCACCCCCGTGTTCTTCAGGCAGGCGTGTCCGCCATGAGCATGCCGCCGAAAGTGAGGTCCACCAGCCGGTCGGCCTGTTCCTTGGAGATCTGCTCGGACACCCAGGAGGTGGTAGAGCTCGGCGACGAAGTAGCTGGCGCAGGCCGGGGGTCGGTGCGATGGCGGGACGATCCCACACTGCCCGGCCTTCCGCCACCTCGGCTGCAGCCGTACAGGTCACAGGCCGCCGGTCACATCGAGGACCGCGCCGGTGACGTAAGACGCCTCGGGCGACAAAAGCCAGGAGACGGCGGCGGCGATCTCGGCCGGGGCGCCGGGGCGGCGCAGGGGTGCGGAGGAAGCGATGCGCTGCGCACGGCCCGGCTCGCCGGCGCGGGCGTGGATGGTGGTGTCGGTGAGGCCGGGGGATACGGCGTTCACGTGGATGCCCGCCGGGCCGAACTCTTGCGCGAGACCCTTGGTGAGGATGTCGATCGCCGCTTTCGTCGCCGCGTAGGCGACATATTCGTTAGGTGATCCCGTGCGGGCGGCGCGCGAGGAGATGTTCACGATGTCGCGCCGCCCCGCCGAGGGCTCGCGTGTCCAGCGGCCGACGGCCTCGCGGCACAGGCGGATCGGCGCCGTCAGGTTGACGTCCACGACGCGCCGCAGCTCGTCGTCGCCGAGCCCCGTGAAGGGGCCGAGGGTGCCGGTGACGCCGGCGTTGTTCACCAGCGCGGTGACCACTCCGTGGGTCTCGGCCAGGTCGAACAGCCGCTGCGGCGCGTCGTCCTCGGTGACGTCGAGCCGCACTCCCCACACGTGGTGGCCCCGGGCGCGGCAGTCCTTCTCGACCTGCGCGGCGTCCTCGTCCGACGCCGAGTGGGTGAAGAGTACGGCGAAGCCGTCGTGGCCGAGCCGTTCGACGATGCTGCGCCCGATGCCTCGGCTGCCGCCGGTGACGATTACCACTGGGTGGGTGGGTGTGCTCATCGTTCCCCTTTCGCGGACGCTTGATCCTTTTGTACACGGGCGGCGGTGTCCGGCGTCGTGGCCCGCTTGGAGCAGCAGGTCAGGCGGGGTGGGCGCGGGCGCGCAGGGCGTGGATCACCGCGGCCATGTCCAGGCGGGCGTGGCCAAGGTCGCAGGCTTCGCCGTACAGCTCGTGGCAGGCGTCCAGGAGGGGTGTGGCGGCGCCTCGGGTGCGGGCGGCGTCCGTGGTCAGGCGGTTGTTCTTCAGCACGTCGGCGATCGCCGCCTGCACCGAGTAGTCGGCGTCGGCGAGTTTGCCGGCCTTGGCCCGTGAGACCCGTGAGGACATGGGGCCGGCGTCGAGGATTCGCCGTAGCCGTGCGAAGTCGACGCCGTGTTCCTCGGCGAAGTGGAAGGCCTCGGCGAGCCCGGTCACCATGGTGATCAGGAACACGTTCACCGCGAACTTCGTGATCATGGCCGAGGGCACGGGGCCGCAGGCGAACACCTCGGCGCACATGGGGGCGAGCAGCGGACGCACCCGCTCGACGTCGGCCTCGGCGCCGGCCACCATCGCGACCAGGTTGCCGCTCTCGGCGGGCCCCCGCGAACCGGACACCGGGGCCTCGACATACGCGCCGCCGGCGACGGCCGTCTCGGTCGCGACCGCCTGCGAATAGGACGCGGCGACCGTGCCCATCTGCACCACCGTGCGTCCGCGCACCCTGGCCGCGAAGCCCGGCGTGCCTCGCCCGAGCACGGCGTCGGTCGCCCGCTCGTCGGCGGGCATCACCATCACCGTGCCGCAGCGCTCGAACACCTCGGCGGGGCCGCCGGCGAGCCGGGCGCCGAGCTCCACCACCGGCGCGCAGCGGGACGCGGTGCGGTTCCAGACCACCAGCGGCACACCCGCACGGGCGAGGTTCATCGCCATCGGCTGCCCCATCACACCAAGCCCGATGAATCCCACAACGCCGGTCATGTGCACCCTTCCCTCTCAGCCGATCGACTCCTTTCTAGCCGGACCAGGTGAGGAGCGTCTTGAACGTTTGTGCAGGCCATGGGGAAAAACCAGTGGTCACAGCCCTCCATGCCTGACTAACGTCGATTTTCATGTTCAATGTGCGCTTCGTGCCTGATTCCGACTTCGACCAGATCTTTGAGCTCAACGACATCGCCTTCCACGAGCGCACGGAAGACGACGATCGGGAGAAGGTCGAGTGGCTCCTGCGCCGCGCCCACCGAATAGGCGCCTACGACGAGGGACGCCTGGTCGGATTCCTGGCCGCGGTGCCGCAGGAGGTGTCGGTGCCCGGCGGCACGTTGCCCTGCCTCGGGGTGACGTTCGTCTGCGTGCTTCCCACCCATACGCGGCGCGGCATCCTCGCCGCGATGCTCGACTACATGTGGGCTGAGGTGCCCGCCCCGCTGGCGACGCTGTACGCCTCGGAGGCCAAGATCTACGGCCGCCACGGCTTCGGGGTGGCCACCCACGCGCTCCACGTCGACCTCGACAGCGACCAGCCGCTGAAGCTGCGCGCCGAGCCGGCCGACGTGCCCCTGCGCCTCGTACCGGCCGGCGAGGCCGTGAAGGTGCTCACGCCGCTCTACGAGGAGGCCAGGGCCCGCAGGGCGGGGCAGTTCGCCCGGGACGAGGAGTGGTGGACCAGGGCGGTCCTCAGCGACGTGCTGCCCTTCGACGACGATCTCACCGCGCCTCGTGTCGTCGTGGCGGGGGACTCCGGCTACGCGGTCTACCGCACCAAGCAGGAGAACGACTCGGCGAACACCCCCGGCCTCGTCTACGTCGTGGAGCTCGAAGCCGGCTCGGCCACGGTGGAGGCGGCGCTCTGGCGCTATCTCGCCTCGATCGGCCTCACGTGGCGCGTCGGCAGCCTGGCCCGGCCCGTCGACGACCTGCTGCCGCTGCTCGTGGCCGACAAGGACACCGTCAACGTCAAGAAGCGCTGGCCCGCCCTGTGGCTGCGCCTCAACGACGTGCCCGCCGCCCTGACGGGCCGCACCTGGGCCGCCCCCGTGGACCTCGTCCTCGACGTCACCGACGAGCGCCTCCCGGCCAACCACGGCCGCTGGCACCTGTCCGCGGACGACACCGGCACGGCCTGCCGCCGCACGGACGCCCCCGCCAACCTGTCATTCGAAGTCGCCGACCTCGCCGCCGCCTACCTCGGCGACACCCCGGTCACGACCCTCGTCCGCGCCGGCCTCGTCGTGGAACACACCCCGGGAGCCGCCACCCACCTGGACACCGCCCTCCACACCCCACTCGCACCTTTCGCCTACGACGAGTTCTGACCGGCGTACGGCACAGCCCAGCCGTTGACATGCGCCGGCGCGGTCGCGAACAGCTCCCGCCGTGCCGGCGCCTAAGGGCGAGCGGCGCGCATAACAAGGTCGGCGCTCGGAGCGTTTCTCTGATCTCGCAGAGGCGGAGGATATGGCGACCGGCTGGTCGTGCGGGTACGGCACAGCCTGGCCGGGCTGTGCCGTACTACGGTCAAGCAGGTGTGCACACGTTGAGGCCCAGCTCAGAGGCCGCATCCGCCAACCGCTTGTCATAAGTGACGAACGCCAGCAACTCACCAAGGAGCTTGCCGCAGTGCGCGCGCTTCAGGCTCCGGATGGAGCAGCTTGATCATCGCGCACGGATCAAGATAGATCACCAGCGTTCCTCGTCCCGGGACGCGATTATTTCCTCCGTAAGACTCACGTCTGGGGCAATGCCCTCGATCTCCACCGGGTCCGGCAACCGGCCCGGTGCGGTGGCGGGCTTTAACACGCCTTCAGCAGTAAGTGTGGCCCGCAGTCCAGTCGGCTGCGGATGGGGCACGAGCGTAAAGACGAGTGTGCCGCGGTCGGTGACCTGGACGGTCTCCCCCGCACGCACCCTGGCGACGACACGCGCCGTATGACGCTTGAACTCGCGGATCCCGATGACACCCATGGCGACAACGCTACGGCCACCACCCGATCGGGTGGTGGCCGTTTGGTTGAGGTCGGCTAGTTGGGGTGGGAGACCGCTGAGCCGATGGTGTGGACGCGGAGGGCGTTGGTGGAGCCGGGGCTGCCGGGAGGTGAGCCGGCGACAATGACGATCTTGTCGCCCTTCTCGCAGCGGCCGATGGACAGCAGGGCCGACTCGACCTGGCGCACCATGTCGTCGGTGTGGTGCACGAAGGGCACCTTGAAGGTCTCGACGCCCCAGGTGAGGGAGAGCTGGCCGCGCACATGGGGAGCGGAGGTGAAGGCGAGGAGCGGTATGGACGAACGGTAGCGGGCCAGGCGGCGCGCGGTCTCGCCGGACATGGTGAAGGCGACCAGGGCCTTGGCCCCGACGATCGCGCCCACCTCTGCGGCGGCGCGGGCGATGGCGCCGCCCGTCGTCTCGGGCATGCGGTCGAGGGTGTGGGACGCGATGAGGGAGGCGCGCTCGGCGGCGCAGGCGATGCGGTCCATGGTGGCGACGGACTCGATCGGATAGTTGCCGACCGAGGTCTCACCGGACAGCATGACCGCGTCGGCGCCGTCGATGACGGCGTTGGCGACGTCGGAGGCCTCGGCGCGGGTGGGCCGCGGGGCGCTCATCATCGAGTCGAGCATCTGGGTGGCGACGATGACGGGACGCGCCTTCTCATGGCAGAGCTCGATGGCCCGCTTCTGGACGATCGGCACCTCTTCGAGGGGAAGCTCGACGCCGAGGTCGCCGCGGGCCACCATGATGCCGTCGAACGCCTCGACGATCTCGGGGAGGCGGTCGACCGCCTGCGGCTTCTCGATCTTCGCCAGCAGCGGGAGGCGCACGGCCTCCTGCTCCATGATGTTGCGCACCACGTCGGCGTCGGAGGGCCGGCGCACGAAGGACAGCGCGATCATGTCGAACCCGGTGCGCAGCGCCCACCGCAGGTCGGCCTCGTCCTTGTCGGTGAGGGCGGGGGCGGTGACGTTGACGCCGGGGAGGTTGAGCCCCTTGTTGTCGGAGATCATGCCGCCGATGACGACGCGGGTGGTGACGCGGGGCCCGTCGACGCGGGTGACCTCCAGCACGACGCGGCCGTCGTCGACGAGGATCGTGTCACCGGGGTGCACGTCCTTGGAGAGACCCTTGTAGGTGGTGGACACCTGCTCGCGGTCGCCGGGGACCTCTTCGGTGGTGACGCTGAACACGTCACCGAAGGCGAGTCGCACGGGACCGTCGGCGAACTTGCCGACGCGGATCTTGGGACCCTGCAGGTCGGCTAGGACGCCTACACCACGGCCGAGTTCGGCCGCCGCCTCCCTCACGCGCTCGTAGACCTCAAGGTGCAGCTCGTGGCTGCCATGGCTGAGGTTGAAACGGGCCACGTCCATGCCGGCCGAGATGAGCTCCCGGAGCCGCTCGGGGGACGACGTTGCTGGGCCAAGGGTACAGACGATCTTCGCACGACGAGTCACGGTCCCACCTTAATTGGTACAGACCACTTGGTCGTGGACGATGGCCACACTTGGCCATGAAATCTCGGTGAAGGACGCCTTAATACCAGCGCAGCGCGACCCTGGAATAGCGCCACTGCCCTACTGACACTGCCGTAGCGCTGGTCTCAGGAGGCACTGGCCTCCTGCTCACGGCGGGTGCGAGCACGGCGGCGCATCACCAAGCCCGCCCATGAAACCACGATCACCGCGCCCACCGCCACTCGCACAAGGTTGGTGTAGCGCTCGGGATAGATCACCCCTTCGATGTAGTGGTCGATGAACCCGCTCGGGGGCAGGCCAGCCTGTCCCCCGGCCCGTCTCCCCCAGTCCTCGACCACGCTGAGGGGGCACTCCATGCCCGTCACGATGGACAACACGCCCCAGGAGACGACCGCGAAGTGAGCCCAGATGGCCTTCGGCCAGCGCCAGGCGACAAATCCGCCGACGGTGAGGAAGGCCAGGAACAGGAAGTGCATGACCATCGCCACCTCGGCGAGGATGCGGTAGCCCATGCGCCCGACGATAGCCCCGCCGGGCGCACATGTCAGGGCCTGCTTAGGCCACCGGTCAGGAGCCTGGCCGACGGCCTGTTCCGGTTGCCGGCCGGGGACCTTTTCCGGCCGCTCAGGAGCCTCACCGGCGGCCCGTCCCGACCGCTCAGGAACCTGGCGAGAGCCTGTTCCGGCCGCTCAGGAGCCTGGCCGGAGGCTTGTTCCGACCGGTCAGGGGCCGTTGAAGGTCGCCGCGCGGGAGGCGCTCACGATGCCTTTGCCGTAGAAGCCGTTCTTACCCTTCGTGCCCTCGCAGCGGTGGGTCTCCTTGGTGGCGCCGAGCTTGTAGACGTAGGCGCGGGGCGAGGGGCAGGGGCGCGGGCTCGCGGTCGCGTTGAGCAGGCTCTCGGTCCGCGCGGGCGACAGGCTGATGTCCTTGTCGCCGCTGCGGCTGCCGAAACGATCGATCAGGATCGCGGCCACCCCCGTGGCGTGGGGCGCGGCCATGGAGGTGCCCTGGAGGTATTGGTAGTAGGAGCACTTGCCGCCTGTGCACTCGCGCACGACCGACGAGGTCTTCGGCTTGCCGTTGGCGTCGATGAGCTTCGCCGCACGCAGAGCGCGCTCGGGGGCGGCGGCGAGGATCATGCGGCGCTCGCCCTTGAGCGGCCCCTTGTCGGTGTCGGAGTCGCCACCCGGGGCCGACAGGTCGGTCTGCTCGATCCCGTAGTCGGAGTAGAGCGCCTTGTCACCCGAGGGCCCGAGCCCGGAGACCGAGATGACCCCCTTGGACTCGGCGGGCACATTGAGGCAGGAGTTGTCGACCTTGCGGGAGCGTTCCGCACCCTGCGGGTAGTCGGGGCTCGCGGTGTCCTCACGGATCTTGCCGAGGTCGGTGGAGCCGTTGCCGAGCGCTGCGATCATCGTGACACCGCGCGACCGCGCGTAGTCCACGGCCCGCTGCATGCCGGTCACGATGGCGCGCTGCTCAAGCTGTTCGGCCTTGGAGTCCTTGGGGTTGGAGACGCAGTTGAACAACCACGGGTCGATGTAGTAGCTCATGTTCACCACGTCGACGCCGATGTCGCCGGCGTAGGTGAGCGCGTCGAGGCTGGGCTTGAGGAAGAAGAACCCCGAGTCCTGCCCCGCGCGCAGATTCACGAGGTCCACATTGGGGGCGACCCCGGCCACGCCGACGCCGTTGCGGGGCGAGGCGATGATGCTGGCGACGTGGGTGCCGTGGCCGTCGTCGTCCACGTCGGCCGGGTCCTTGCAACCCGTGTGCTCACAGGGGCCGTCGAGCTCCTGGCCGCTGGAGTCGACGGGACGGTCGGTGACGAAGTTACGGCTCAGCTCGCGGTTGAAGTTGGGGGCGATGTCGGGGTGCTTGCCGTCGATCCCGGTATCGATGACACCGACGAGGACACGGTGACTGCCCGGCGCGGTCTTGTACGACTTGTCGGCGGTGGCACCGATCATGTCCATGTTCCACTGCCGCTTCGCCAGCGGCTCCCCCTTTTGCGCGCCGCCCCGCGTCGCCTCGGTCTCTGCGGCCTCGGTCTGGGCGGCGGGCTGTACGGCACCGCCCGCACGACCGGATGCGGCGGACGCATGGCCGATCGCCTTGTCGACCGTGACGCCGACCACGGCGGGCTCACGTCCGACCCGCTCGGCGAAGGTATTGGGGTTCGCGGAGGAGCGGGCGACCAAATAGTCCAGCTTGGCGTCGGAGGTGACGACGGTCCCCCCATGGGTCTGCACGGCCTTCACGGTCGCGGCGTGGCCGCCACGGGAGTGAAACACCAGGTAGTCACGTGACTTACCCGAGCCCGCCGCCTCGCCCGAGCCTGCGGAGCCCGGCTCGGCGGAGTCCGGCTCGCTGGTGACCGCCGCCTGGGTGGCGGTGGACGGCTGTGTGACCGCAATGGTGCCCGCCGCCATCGCCCCCGCGACCGCGACCGCCATCGCGGTGCCAAGCCCCGCTTTCACTCCCCGCCGCATTGACCCTCCAGATGACTTTGAAATCGACATCCTTCAGTCATGCAACGTCAAACACAAGCCATTACGCCTTTAGTGTGATTTTTCCGTCCCCCTCGCCCCGCAAACCATGATCACGCCCACACCCCGGCTTCGCCGTACCCACCGGCGAATCCGACCGCCCCACCAGGACCCACACCTCGCCCGATAAAGCGCAATAAAATCTACCTAGGAGTGAAATAGGCACCCTGGGTGACCAGCGGGAATTCCCGGCTTTCCTCCCCCCCGAACCACCTCAAAGCCCACCCGAAACAGCACCCGGACCTCAAGACCAGCCCGACGCGGGCTCGTACCACAGACCACGCACAAACCATCCGGCACAGGGACTAACGCGGTGTGACCAAACCCGCCTCGTAAGCGGCGATGACGAGCTGGGCGCGGTCACGAGCCTGGAGTTTGGCGAGCAGGCGGCCGATGTGGGTTTTCACGGTGCCGGGGCTCAAATGGAGGCGGGTGCCGAGTTCGGCGTTGGACAGGCCGTGGGCGATGAGGGTGAGCACTTCGCGTTCGCGGTCCGTGAGGTTGTCGAGACCCTGGAAGTCCTGCCGGGCCGGTCGGCGCACGAACTCCGCGATCAATCGTGTGGTGACCTTCGGGGCGAGCAGGGTCTCGCCCGAGGCGACCACCCGGATCGCCTTCAGGAGATCGTCGGGGGGCGTGTCCTTGAGCAGGAATCCGCTGGCCCCGGCGCGCAGCGCGGAGTAGACGTATTCGTCGAGGTCGAAGGTGGTCAGGATGAGCACCCGGGTCTCCCCCGCGATCTCCCTGGTCGCGGTGATGCCGTCCATCTCCGGCATCCGGACGTCCATGAGCACCACGTCGGGTGACTTGGTCCGCGTGAGGGCCACCGCCTGTCGGCCGTCCGCCGCCTCGCCGACCACGACGAGGTCGTCCTCCGAGTCGATCAGCAGCCGGAAGCTACCCCGCAAAAGCGCCTGGTCGTCGGCGACGAGCACTCGAATCACGAGATCTCCCAGGACGCGAAGACGCCGAACCCGCCCTCCGGCCGGGGGCCGGCTTCGAAGGCGCCACCGTACAGCATGACCCGTTCCCGCATGCCGGTGAGGCCGTGCCCGCCTGTCTCGTCCGGGAGGACCCTCCGTCCCGGTCCGTCGTCGACGACGGAGATGCTCAACGTCCCGTCGGCGACCGACACACCGACACGGCACCGGGCTGGGGCGGCGTGCCTGACGACGTTGGTGATCGCCTCCTGGACGATGCGATAGACGGACAGTCCCATGGGTTCGGGCACGTCTCCGCTCACCGAGAGCTCGACCCGCACGCCGGCCTCCGCCGCTCGGGCCGCCAGGGACGGCAGGTCGGCGATGCCGGGGAGCGGCGCGTTCTCGGGTGTGGTGCCGGGGGCGCGCAGGGTGCCGAGCATCCGGCGCATCTCCACGAGCGAGCCGCGGCCGAGTTCTTCGATGTCCCGCAGCGCCTTGCGCCCTTCCTCGGGGTGTTTGTCCAGGACCTTGGCCGCCACCCCGGCCTTCACGGTGATCGCGCTCATCGTGTGGGCGACGACATCGTGCAGTTCGCGTGCGATCCGCAGGCGTTCGTCGATCAGCGCCTGCTCGGCCCGGCGTGTGTCCTCACGTGCGGCGAACTCGCGGCGGGTGCGCGCCACCGTGCCGAGGCTCCAGCCGGCCGCCATGACCAGGCCCGCCGTCCCGACGACGAACAGGGGGTCCGGCCAGCCGTTCACCTGGCGAATCCCCGTCAGCCAGGCCAGATTGGCGCCGCAGACGACAAGCAGGCCCGCCGCCAAGGCGGTCGCCGATTGCCTGACCGGCCGGCTGGCCGACACCGTGTATATGGTCAGGGCCACCACCACGCTCATCGTCAGGCTGTTGGTCTCCAGCACCGGGGTGAGCACAGTGGCCACGAGTGCACCGCCGTACGCGGAGAGCGGCCAGATCCGCCGCACCGCCACGGGAAGCACGCAGACCAGCGCCGGCACGACGATCATCGGCAGGCCCTGCCTGCCTGCCGTGGACAGCAGCACGAGCAGTGCCGCGACGCCGGTGTCAGCGAGGATCAGCAGGCCGTGTGATAGGCGCCGGGCGAGCAGGTTCACGTTCCGACGTTACCGAGCGACGGCCGCGGGCGGATCGGAGCGTGAGCCGTCGGACCAGGGTCCTACCCCGGTTGTGTACGGCGGCGCCGTACGACCCTGGTCCGAGGGATAAGAGCGGATCTGTCTCCGATGTGCGCACCCCACGCCGTCCAGCATCGTGACCCGCATGAATCGACGCACAACCATCGCGCTGTGCCTCGCCGCCTGCCTCGCCGTGTCGCTCGGCGGCATCGCGCTGGCTTCGGCGCGGACGCCGCACCTGGCCTGGAAGGAATGCGGTAACGGGTTGCGCTGCGCCGAGCTGGTCGTTCCGGTGGACTGGGCCGATCCGGCGGGGCCGAAGACCTCGGTGCACGTGGCCAAACTGCCCGCGACGGGCAAGAGCCTGGGGCCGCTGATCGTCAACTTCGGCGGCCCGGCCACCAGCACGGCGATGCTCAGGCCGTCCGACGACGCCGACCGCTCGCCGGACATGCCGGTGTTGCTCAAGGAACTGCGGACGCGGTTCGACGTCATCGCCCTTGATCCGCGTGGACTGTCCGAGCCGCGGAGTGGCAAGACGGTGAGCTGCCAGGAGCCGGGGGCCTCCATCTACGGATTGGTGACCGCGCGCACGAAGCAGGACTGGGATGCCCACGCCACCCAGAACGCGCTCCACCAGGAGAGCTGCCGCAAGACCGCCAAGTCGGCATGGCGGGGCATGACCGCATGGAATGTGGCACATGACATCGACGCGCTGCGTGCCGCGCTCGGCCAGGAGAAGCTGGTGTACGCGGGCAACTCCTACGGGACCGTCTACGGCCAGGCATATCTGGAGCTGTTCCCGCAGCGGGTGGGCCGGCTGTATTTCGACGGGACCGCCGATCACACCCAGCAGGACTTCGAGCGCTGGCTGCGCAACTATGCTCTGGTGCAGGAACGCCACCTCACCCGCTTCCGCGATTGGTGCGCGAGCCGCACGGACTGCGCCTTGCACGGCAGGGACGCGGGCCGGGCGTGGGACGAGCTGGTCGCACGGGTACGCCGCGCGCCGCTGCCGGCGTCGCCGGGCAGAACGGTGCACGAGGGACAACTTTTCGCTGGCGCACTCCGCGGTATCAACCCCGCATTGTGGCCGCAGTTCGCCGCCGCCATCAGGAAGGCCCTCGACGGCGACGCCGCGGACTTCCTCACCGCGCTCGCGCCGGACCCGGGCAGTCCGACCGTGAGCCTGGACTCCCTGTGCAACGACTTCATGCCGAAGCCGCCGACGTATGCGGAGTTCCACGGCATCGAGGCCCGGCTGCGCCGGCTCGCGCCGAGGTTCGGCTGGATCGAGGGACGCTACGAGCTCGGGCGTTGCTGGGGGCGCAGCGGGGGCGCGTCCTGGGCGCCGCACCCGCTGCCCGCGCGGAACCTGCCGCCGATCCTCTTCGCGATCGGGGATCTCGACAACAACACCAACCACCTCGGGCAGTGGCACGTCGCCGAGCAGATCCCCTCCGCGCGGGTCCTGCGGCACGGCGACGGCCACGCGGCGTGGGCGGGCAACACCTGCCTGCGAAAGCACGTCCACACCTATCTGACCACGGGTGTGCTGCCCCCGGAGGGCACACGCTGCCAGGGCGAACTGATCCACCGGGTGGGACAATGATCCAGGTCATCGAGCTGACGAAGGCATACGGCTCCACGCGAGCGGTCTCGGAGCTGACGTTCGACGTCAACCCCGGCCAGGTCACGGGTTTCCTGGGGCACAACGGCGCCGGCAAGTCCACGACCATGCGCATGATCCTGGGCCTGCACAAGCCCACCTCGGGCAAGGCGCTGATCAACGGCGTGCTTAAGCGCGACCTGCGGAACCCCATGCGTGAGGTCGGCGCCATGCTCGACGCCGCCGAGGTGCAGGGCGGGCGCAGCGCGTTCGATCACCTGCACGCACTGGCATATGCGGGCGGGATCGAGCGCCGCAGGGTCGCCCAGGTCCTGGAGCAGGTCGGCCTGGCCGGTGCGGCACGCAAACGCATCTCGGGGTTCTCCCACGGGATGCGCCAGCGCCTCGGCATCGCGGCGGTGCTCCTCGGCGATCCCGGGGTGATCATCCTGGACGAGCCGGTCAACGGTCTCGATCCAGACGGCATCCGCTGGCTCAGGAAGTTGCTGAGATCGCTGGCGGCCGAGGGGCGGACCGTCCTGCTGTCGAGTCATCTGATGACCGAGATGTCGCTCACCGCCGACCGGCTCGTCATCATCGAGCGCGGGCGGCTGATCGAGGACACCACGGTGGCGGAGCTGCTGGCCCGCTTTCGGAGCGACGTTCTCGTACGGTCACCCCACGCCGACCGGCTGACCCAGGTGCTCCAAGCAGCGGGGGCGACCGTGCGCCCGGCCGAGGGAGAGCTGCTGGTGACCGGCCTCTCCGCGTCCGCCATCGGTGATCTCGCCTACGCGAACGGCTGCGCCGTACACGAGCTCGCGCCGCGTCACGCGTCGCTTGAAGAAGCCTTCATAGAGATCACACAATGATCGACGTCGTCGCGTCGGAGTGGCTCAAGCTGCGTTCGCTCCGGTCCACCTACTACGTCATGGCCTCGCTGCTCTCGGCCGTGGTCCTCACCGGCTTGTCCGCGTTCTCGATCTCGCGTTACTACGACCTCAACGGTCCCGGCGGCGCCCCCGTCGGCACGGGGCTCAGCACCAGCGCGGACGTCGTCTTCGTGCTCTTCGGCGTGCTGGGGGTGCTGGCCGTCTCCGGCGAGTTCCAAAGCGGCATGATCAGGCTGAGTTTGATCAGGATCCGGCGCCCGTGGATGCTCATCGTGGCCAAGGCCGCCGTGGTGGCCGCCGTGGCCGCTGTCGCGGGTCAGGTGCTGGCGTTCGCCGCGTACTTCACGGCGCAGGCCGTGGTGGGGGCGCGGCCGATCGGCGCCTCCCTCTCCGACCCGGCGGCCCTGCCCGAGGTGCTGGCCACCGGCGTCGGCGCGGCGGTCGCAGCGGTGACGGGGTTGTGCCTCGCCACACTCCTGCGTTCTACGGCGGGAGCACTCATCTCGGTGGTCGCCGTCATGCCGGGCCCGGCCATGATCGAGCGTTTCCTCCCCGCCCCCTGGAACGACTGGACGGGCTCCCTCACGATCACCTCGCTGACCCGGCAACTGGCCGGCGTCCCCGACTCCGGCGCCTTCGGGGCGGCCGGGGCCGGCGCCGCGCTCTTGGGGTATGTCGTGATCCTCATCCTACTGGCCGCCGCCGCCATCACACGCCGCGACGCCTGACGAGGCCCCCTCCCGACGCGGGATCACAGCCTGCCCGAAAGCAAAACTCGGCGGGCCGCCGTGGAGGCGGCCCGCCGAGGTGGTGCTTGGGCCAGACCCGGGCCCTTGGCAACCCAGGACCCGACCGCAGGCTAGACCAAGGGCCTGGCCGTCGGGGGGATGGCCACCGGGAGGGCGGTGGTGCCGGTGAGGTAGCGGTCGATCGCAGCGGCGGCCGAGCGGCCTTCGGCGATCGCCCAGACGATGAGCGACTGCCCGCGGCCGATGTCCCCCGCCACGAAGACGCCGTCCACCGTGGACATGTAGGACTTGTCCCTGACCACGTTGCCGCGGGCGTCGAAGAACGCCTCGGCGTCGGGGGCAAGGGCCGCGAGGGACGTGAGCAGTCCCGGCTTCTCCGGCCCCACGAAGCCCATCGACAAGGTGACCAGGTCGGCCGGGATCTCCCGCTCGGTGCCGGGGATCGGGCGGAAGCCGGCCTGCGGGCCCTCCACCTCGACCAGGCGCAGTCCCGTGACGTTGCCTTCGGCGTCGCCGGTGAACTCGGTGGTGGAGACCGCGTACACCCGGTCGCCCCCGCCGTCGGCGAGCTCCTCGTGGGCGCTCTCCATCTTGAACAGGATGGGGAACGTCGGCCAGGGCTGCGCCCCGGGCCGCGTGGACGGCGGCTGCGGCATGATCTCAAGCTGGGTGACCGACGCCGCGCCCTGCCGGATCGCGGTGCCGATGCAGTCGGCTCCGGTGTCACCGCCGCCGATGACGACCACATGCTTGCCCGCCGCGTCGACGGGCGAGACGGGGTAGTCCCCCTCCTGCACCTTGTTGGCGAGCGGAAGATATTCCATCGCCTGGTAGACGCCCTTGAGGTCGCGGCCGGTCACGTTGAGCTCACGCCACGCGGTGGCGCCCCCGGCCAGGACGACGGCGTCGTACTCGGCCCGGAGCTCCTCCACGGTGATGTCGACGCCGACGTTGACACCGGCGCGGAACTCGGTGCCCTCGGCGCGCATCTGGTCGAGGCGCCGCTCGATGTGGCGCTTCTCCATCTTGAACTCGGGGATGCCGTAGCGCAGCAGCCCGCCGATGCGGTCGGCCCGCTCATACACGACGACGTCGTGCCCGGCGCGGGTGAGCTGCTGGGCGGCGGCGAGGCCGGCCGGCCCCGAGCCTACGACGGCGACCTTCTTGCCGGTCTTCTCCGCCGGGGGCTGCGGCACGACCCAGCCTTCCGCGAAGGCCCGGTCGATGATCTCGACCTCGACCCGCTTGATGGCCACCGGGTCGGCGTTGATCCCGAGCACGCAGGCCGCCTCGCAGGGCGCGGGGCACAGCCTGCCGGTGAACTCGGGGAAGTTGTTGGTCGCGTGGAGGCGTTCGATCGCCACGCGCCAGTCCTCGCGGTAGACGAGGTCGTTCCACTCGGGGATGAGGTTCCCGAGCGGGCACCCGTTGTGGCAGAACGGGATGCCGCAGTCCATGCAGCGCGACGCCTGCTTGGTCAGCGACTTCTCCGGGAACTCGGTGTAGACCTCGCGCCAGTCGCGAATGCGCACGTCGACGGGGCGGCGAGCCGGCAGCTCGCGCGGGTGAGTGAGGAAACCCTTCGGGTCGGCCATCGGTTTCGTACCCCCTTATCCCTGTGCGGCGGCCATGACGGCCTCGTCGATGTCCCGGCCCTCGGCTTCTGCGGCGGCTCTGGCGAGCAGCACCCGCTTGTAGTCCTTGGGCATGATCTTCCCGAATCTCGCCACGGCGGCCGGCCAGTCGGCCAGCAGCGACTCGGCCACGGTGGAGCCGGTCTCGGTCAGGTGGCGGGCCACGATCTCGTGCAGAAGCGCCGTGTCCTCGTCGGTGAGCTCCTCCAGCTCGACCATCTCGCGGTTGATCCGCTCGGGCACCATGTCGAGCAGGTAGGCCACGCCGCCCGACATGCCGGCCGCGAAGTTGCGCCCGGTCGGGCCGAGCACGACGGCCCTGCCGCCGGTCATGTATTCACAGCCGTGGTCGCCGACGCCCTCGACGACGGCGGTCGCGCCCGAGTTCCGCACGCAGAACCGCTCGCCGACGACGCCCCGGATGAACACCTCACCGGAGGTGGCGCCGTAGAGGCCGACGTTGCCGGAGATCACCTGGGTCTCGGCGGCGAACTGGGCGTTCCTGTGCGGGCGCACGGTCACGCGTCCGCCGGACAGGCCCTTGCCGAGGTAGTCGTTGGCGTCGCCGGTCAGGCGCAGCGTCACTCCCTTGGGCACGAAGGCGCCGAAGGAGTTGCCGGCCGAGCCGGTGAACGCCACGTCGATGGTGTCTTCGGGCAGGCCGGCTCCGCCGTACCGCTTGGTCACCTCGTGGCCGAGCATGGTGCCGACCGTGCGGTTGACGTTGCGGATGGGCAGCTCCAGCTTGACCGGCGTGCCGTACTCAAGCGCGCCCTCGGCGAGCTGGATGAGCGTGTTGTCCAGTGCGCGGTCGAGGCCGTGGTCCTGCCGGACGGTCTGGCGCAGCGGCGTGTCCGGCGGCAGGTCGGGCACGTGCAGGATGGGCGACAGGTCGAGCCCGGCGGCCTTCCAGTGGTTCTCGGCGCGGGCGGTGTCGAGCACCTCGGCGTGGCCGATGGCCTCGTTGAGGGTGCGGAATCCGAGCGCCGCGAGATATTCGCGGACCTCTTCTGCGATGAACTCGAAGAAGTTGACCACGAACTCCGGCTTGCCGGAGAAGCGCTTGCGCAGCTCGGGGTTCTGCGTCGCCACACCCACCGGGCAGGTGTCGAGGTGGCAGACCCGCATGAGCACGCAGCCCGACACGACCAGCGGCGCGGTGGCGAAGCCGTATTCCTCGGCCCCGAGCAGCGCCGCGATGACCACGTCGCGGCCGGTCTTGAGCTGGCCGTCGACCTGCACCACGATGCGGTCGCGCAAGCCGTTGAGCAGCAGCGTCTGCTGGGTCTCGGCCAGGCCGAGCTCCCAGGGGGCGCCCGCGTGCTTGACGGAGGTCAGCGGCGAGGCGCCGGTGCCGCCGTCGTGGCCGGAGATCAGCACCACGTCGGCGTGCGCCTTGGAGACACCCGCGGCGACCGTGCCGACGCCCACCTCGGCGACCAGCTTGACGTGCACCCTGGCGGCCGGGTTGGAGTTCTTGAGGTCGTGGATGAGCTGGGCGAGGTCCTCGATCGAGTAGATGTCGTGGTGCGGCGGCGGCGAGATGAGCCCCACGCCCGGCGTGGAGTGCCGGGTCCGCGCGATCCACGGGTAGACCTTGTTGCCGGGGAGCTGGCCGCCCTCGCCGGGCTTGGCACCCTGGGCCATCTTGATCTGCAGGTCGGCGGCGTTGACGAGATATTCGCTGGTCACACCGAACCTGCCGCTGGCCACCTGCTTGATGGCGCTGCGGCGCACCGGGTCGTAGAGCCGGTCGGGGTCCTCGCCGCCCTCGCCCGTGTTGGACTTGCCGCCGAGGCGGTTCATGGCGATGGCGAGCGTCTCGTGGGCCTCCTTGGAGATGGAGCCGTAGGACATGGCTCCGGTGGAGAACCGCTTGACGATCTCGGTGACCGGCTCGACCTCGTCGATCGGCACCGGCGGGCGCACACCCTCGCGGAACTTGAACAGCCCGCGCAGCGTCATCAGCTTCTCGGCCTGGGAGTCCACCAGGTCGGTGTACTCCTTGAAGACCTCGTAACGCCCCGACCGGGTCGAGTGCTGCAGGCGGAAGACCGTCTCGGGGTTGAACAGGTGCGGCTCACCCTCACGCCGCCACTGGTATTCCCCGCCGATCTCCAGGCGCCGGTGCGCGTTCTCCACCCGCGGATAGGCGCGGCGGTGTCGTTCGGCGCTCTCCTCGGCGAGTACGGCGAAGCCCACGCCGCCGAGGCGTGACGTCGTGCCGGTGAAGCACGCGTCGACGACCTCCTGGCCGAGGCCGAGGGCCTCGAAGATCTGCGCGCCGGTGTAGGACGCCACAGTGGACACGCCGATCTTCGACATGACCTTGAGCACGCCCTTGCCGTACGCCTTGATGAGGTTGCGCACGGCCTTGCGGGGGTCGAGGTCGAGCTCGCCGGTGGCGATCATGTCCTCGACGGTCTCGATCGCGAGGTAGGGGTTGAGCGCCGAGGCGCCGTAGCCGATGAGCAGCGCCATGTGGTGGCACTCGCGCGCCTCGGCGGTCTCGACGACCAAGCCCACGCGGGTGCGGGTCTTCTCGCGGATGAGGTGGTGGTGCACCGCGCCGGTCAGCATGAGCGACGGGATCGGCGCCAGGTCGGCCGACGAGCCCCGGTCGGACAGCACGATGATGCGCGCGCCGCCCGCGATGGCCTCGGTGACCTCGGTGCAGATCTCGCTGAGCCGCGCCGTCAGCGCCTCGCCGCCGCCCGCGACGGGGTAGAGGCCGGAGACGATGTACGGCTGGAAGCCCGGCAGGGCGCCCTCGTCGTTGATGTGGATGATCTTGGCGAGCTCGTCGTTGTCGATCACTGGGTAGGGCAGCACGAGCCGGCGGCAGGAGGCCGCCCCCGGGTCGAGCGGGTTGTGCTCGGGCCCGATCGTGGACTGGAGCGAGGTGACGAGCTCCTCGCGGATCGCGTCCAGCGGCGGGTTGGTGACCTGGGCGAAGAGCTGGCTGAAGTAGTCGAACAGCAGCCTCGGCCGCTCGCTCAGCACCGCGACCGGCGTGTCGGTGCCCATCGAGCCGATCGGCTCATAGCCGGTCTTGGCCATCGGCGCCAGGATGACGCGCAGCTCCTCCTCGGTGTAACCGAAGGTCTGCTGCCGCTTGATCAGCGCCTCGTGCGTCGGGATCTCGCGCGAGCGGGTCGGCAGCTCCTCGAAGCGCACGAGCCCCGCGTGCAGCCACTCGGCGTACGGCTCGGCCGCGGCGAGCTGCGACTTGATCTCGTCGTCTTCGATGATCTTGCCCTGGGCGGTGTCGACCAGGAACATCTTGCCCGGCTGGAGGCGGCCCTTGCGGACGACGCGGTCCTGCGGGATGTCGAGCACGCCGGCCTCGGAGGCCAGCACGACCAGGCCGTCGTCGGTCACCCAGAAACGGCCCGGGCGCAGGCCGTTGCGGTCGAGGACCGCGCCGACCAGGGTGCCGTCGGAGAAAGTGATCGACGCGGGGCCGTCCCACGCCTCCATCAGCGTCGAGTGGAACTCGTAGAAGGCCCGGCGGGCCGGGTCCATCTCGGTGTGGTTCTCCCAGGCCTCCGGGATCATCATCAGCACCGCGTGCGGCAGGCTGCGCCCGCCGAGGTGGAGCAGCTCCAGGGTCTCGTCCAGCGACGCCGTGTCGGAGGCGTCGGGGTCGCAGATGGGGAACAGTCTGCGGAGATCGCCGGGAATCAGGTCGGTCGCGAGCAGCGCCTCACGGGCCCGCATCCAGTTGCGGTTGCCCTTGACGGTGTTGATCTCACCGTTGTGCGCGACATAACGGTAGGGGTGCGCGAGCGGCCAGCTCGGGAAGGTGTTGGTGGAGAAACGCGAGTGCACCAGCGAGATGGCCGTGGCGTAACGCTCGTCGGACAGGTCCGGGAAGAACGGCTCAAGCTGGGGCGTGGTCAGCATCCCCTTGTAGACCATGTTCCGGCTGGAGAGCGAGGGGAAATAGACGTCCACCTCGTGCTCTGCCCGCTTGCGCACGCAGAAGGCCAGCCGGTCGAGCTCAAGGCCGGTCTCGCCGTTCGGCGAGGAGATGAAGAGCTGCCGGAAGAACGGCATCACCGCGCGGGCGCTCGGCCCGGCGTGGGCGTGGTCGACCGGCAGGTCACGCCAGCCGATGACGGTCATGCCCTCTTCTGCGGCGATCTCCTCGATCATGCCCACGGCGATCTCACGCGCCTGCCCGTCGAAGGGCAGGAAGGCGGTCCCGACGGCATAAGCGCCGGGGCCGGGGAGCGTGAAGTCCACGACGGCGCGGTAGAAGGCGTCGGGGACCTGCGTGAGGATTCCGGCTCCGTCGCCGGTGTCCGGCTCGCTACCCTTGGCACCCCGGTGATCTAGGTTGGTGAGCGCCGTCAAGGCTTTACGCACAATGTCATGACTGCGGCGGCCCTGGACGTCGGCCACCATGGCCACGCCACAGGCGTCATGCTCATATGAAGGGTGGTAAAGACCCTGCGGCTCGGGGATCCCTGAGCGGGCAGCAGGCATTGAATCCCTCCCGTCGTCTTCGTCAGCATCTGATGGAGGCATGAGGGACGACGTTGGCCCTGCTGCAGTTGTAGGTGTGTAGAGGCTACATCACCTCGCCGGAATAGTGCCCACCAGGGCCCTATCACGAACATTGGGGTGACTTACAGTCCGGGCACAGTCGATGCTCGACACATTCACCCTGCTCAACGAGTCACAGCCGAAACACATTCCGCGTGTTGTCAAGAGCGAGATCTTCGAGACTCCCGTGGACTACGGCGGCTCGGGGCGAAGGCGGCTGGCAGTACCTTAGCTAACGTGCGGCGGGGCGCCGCACTCCCTCCCTGGGCCGATGTCCGGGGCTTCCACTGTTCAAGGGGTTTCGATGGCCACGGGCGGGGTTTCCGGCGGATTCGGCGATCTTGAGGAGAACGGCCGCCGGGCCGGCGGATTCGAACCCGGCGGACTTGAGGTCTCCGTCACGAAGGCCGGAGTCGACGGGCGGCGGCTGGTGCGGGCCCTGGCGCTGCTGGGGGACGGCGGCTGGTGGACCCTGGCCGACCTGGTGCGTGAGACCGCCACATCGCGGCGCACCCTGGAAGCCCTGCTCCGCGAGCTGGACCTCGAACGGCAGGGTGACCGATTCCGCCTGGCCAGCCCCTCCGGCCTGAAATTTGAGGAAATCGAGGGTGTAGCTGGGTGGGATCCCGCCGATCCCGTCGCCCACCTGCTCCCCCGCCACCAGGACGTCGTGGCCGAGCTCACCGACCTGATCGCCCGCGCCCCTCGGGGCCGCCACACGCTCGACCACGTCGCCGCGACCGCCGACACCGTCGTGCGGCGGGCTCTCCTGCTCGGCGCCCGCTTCCGGCTCACCGGGGCCCGCCTGCTGTGCGTGGGCGACCACGACCTGACGTCGCTGGCCACCGCCCTGATCCACCCCGGCGTCGAGATCAGCGTCGCCGACATCGACGAGCGCATCCTCGCCTACATCGCCGCCGAGGCCGACCGGCTCGGCGTCACCGTCCGCACCCGCTGGGCCGACCTGCGGCTCGGCCTGCCCGCCTCACTCCGCGACCACGCCGACCTCGCGATCACCGACCCGCCCTACACCCCCGAGGGCATCGGCCTCTTCGTCGCCCGGGCCCTGTCCGGGCTGCGCGACCGCGAGCAGGGTCGTGTGCTGCTCGCCTACGGTGCGAGCGAGCGCACCCCGGCCCTTGCCCTCAAGGTGCAGAACTCTTTGTCCACTCTCAACCTCGCCTACGAGGCGATCTATCCAGATTTCAACCGCTACCACGGCGCTGAGGCGATCGGCTCGGCCGCGGACCTCTACATCCTGCGTCCCACCACCAAAACCTGGCCCGCCGTCACCGCCCGCGCCGATAAATACGGCACGGCCATCTACACCCAGGGGCCCCAGTCGATCGAGGCCGCCCCCGTCGAGATCCCTCACGCCACGATCGGCCGCCTCGGCGACCGGCCGCCCCGGCTCCTCGTGGGCGACTGGCCCCGCGCCGCCCTCCCCGGCGTCCCACGGGTCAAGACCGCCACCTGGCTCGCCAAGCCCCACGCGACCGACCCCGACCATGTGGCGATAGCCGTGGCCCCCGGGGTGGAGGGGGCACTGGCGCGGCTGCTGCTCGCCACCCGCGCCCGCGAGGTGCAGGCCTTCCTGCACGAGCCGCCGCGCGACCTCACGGCGCTCCGGGCCGCGCTGGCCTCCGTCTATGAACTGTCGGTGGACGGGCTCCACCTGTCCGCTCAGCGGCTCCCCACGCCTGGCGACGCCGCGGGGCAGGTGCTCAGGCGGGTGCTCGACAGCGCCCACACCAAGCTGGCGAACTCGTGGCGGGAGGCGCTGATCAAGGTGCGTGGCTCACTGACCAAGAACCAGGCCCGGGCCCTGATCGCCGGCCACGCTCCCTGGTCCGCCGAGGTCAGCGTGCTCGAACTTCCCCTGCACCGGCTCCAGGAGCTCCCCACCGCCGTCGCCGCCACCCTGACCGCCCCGACCCCGACCTGACATCGCCTGCCCGGCCTCCACACGGCTCCCCCATTCGGCGACCCTTTTCTGCGCCCCCTTTCGGTGGAGCCTCCCGAGGCCGGAGTTCAGGCCGCGTTCACCACGCGGGCCTGCACCACCTGGCCGAGGCGGTCGAGGGCCACCTGCTCGGCCGCCAGGTCGACCCTGCCGGTGCCGCCCACCGGCCCCACCCAGCTCACGGTGACGTAGTGGCCCATGGACCTGGCCTGGGCGCTGCTGCGGGAGGCGTCGAAGCCGGTCTCCCGGCGCACGAAGGCCCGGTCGTGCATGGCCTTGACGAGGAGGTCCGCCCCCTCGGCGGACGCCATGTTGAAGATGAAGAACTCGCCTGCCGTCTTGCCGTCTTCACTGGTGTAGGCGGCCTTGAGCATCTGGGAGCACCCGTCGAGCACCTCCTCGACGCCCTCCCCCCACACGGCGTCGCCGCAGTCGTCCACGACCGCGGATGTGCCTTGCCGCAATGGGCTCCTGCCGCCTGCGACGGCGAGCCGCCTGGTGTCCTCGCCGAACACCTCGATCAGGGACAACGGCTTGCCGTCGGCGGCACGAGTCGAGATCGGGGCGTAGATCGCCGTGGTGAACTCGCCGCGGTAGACACCCGGACGATCCTCACCGCCCGACAGCAGCCAGAACGCCACCCCTCCGGCGGCGGCGAGAACCACGACGGTCACGAGGACGACGAGGGAGGAACGCCTGAGCATGGCACCTTACGGTAGCCGCCCCGGCCGACAAACGGAGACCACCCCCGCTGATCGGCCCCCCTGGGCGCCGGTTCCCTTTTCGGAACGCCGGTCACTCGGCCTCCGGCGTACCGGTCACCTCCTGGGAGACCGCCTCCGCTCGTTCGGCCCGCCGAGGAACCGAGAACTCATCCCACCGGAGGACCGGCTCCCGCCGCTCACCCGGCCGGAGGGCCGGCCGCCGCCACGACCCGGCGGTAGACGGCCTTCTCGACGGTCCGCACGGCCAGGGACAGGCCGACGTAGTCGTCCTTCGGCGTAGGCTCGGCGCCGTCGACCCGCGCCAGCCACACCAGGCCCACGAAGTGCCCCATGGCATGTCCGCTGCCCTCGGTGTGACCGTTGACCGGGAAGGCTGCCTTATCCGTCTTGAGGGCGATGGCCCACCCCGCGCGGTGCTGCACCTTCATCGACTGGGCGAACGCGTCCGCCGACGCCTGATCCTTCAGATTGAGCAGCGTGTATTGCGCGATGTAACGCCGGTCGGAGCTGGTGTAGAGCCCCCGCGCGGCCTGGGTGCAGCCGAACTCCGTGAGCTGCTTGAGCACGGCTTCGCCCCACACGGCAGCCGCGCAGTCGCTGTCCATGTTGCTGCCGACAAGCCGGAAACTCGTCTTCCCGTCCTTGATGACCTTGGCGGAGAACAACTCCTTGAGTGTGATCGGCTCCTTGTCGGAGTTCCGGTCGGAGATCGGCGCGAACAGCTTGGGCGACGCCCACCCCTGATATCCGTCCGGCCTGGGCTGCCCCGCCACCACCGCCGCCGACGACGGACCCCGCTCCACCGCGACAGGCGAGCCGAGTCCCAGGACGGCCACCACGAACCCCACCGACAACGCCGCGGCCAGCAGGACCACGCCGAGAACGGCGAGCAGCTTCTGCTGCCGGGCCGACAGTCCCCAGCGGGTCAGGAGCCCTTCTTCGTAGTCCTCTCCCGGAGTACGGCGGCGCTTACGAGACCCGCCGCCTTCGGGATCCTCATCGTCGTCCCGGCGGCCACGCGCCTCTTCGGGCCACGCCTCCTCCAGTGCGGCAAGAGGGGAGCGGGAGCCCTCATCGGCGGCACGCCGCCGGCCCCGCCCTTCCTCGGCCCGCGCACCCTCGCCCGGAGGAGCGGAAGACCGGCGATCCCCCTCAGGAGCCCGCCGACGCCCACGACCGGCCCCCTCACCCTCGGGCCGGGCGTACTCCCCGGTAGCTCCGGAAGGCCGGGCATACTCCCCGGTGGCTCCCGAAGGCCGGGCATACTCCCCGGTGGGCCCTGAAGGCCGGGCATACTCCCCCGTTGCCCCTGAAGGCCGGGCATACTCCCCCGTGGCTCCCGAAGGCCGGGCATACTCCCCCGTCGCCCCCGAAGGCCGGGCCTCTCCCTCCGGCGCCCGGCGACGTCCACGGCCGGGCCCCTCGCCACCTGGCCGGGTGTGCTCCCCCGTGACGGCCGAGGCGCGGCGATCCTCGTCCAGGCCACGCCGGCCCCCAAGACCGGCTCCGTCGTCGGCCCACGAGCCCTCCCCCAACGGCCCCGGAGGCCGTGGAGGCTCAGCGAGACCACGCCGCCCTCCGCGACCGGTCCGATCGTCCGGCCGGGCGTATTCCCCCGTGGGAGCCGAGGGCCCCTCCACGGCCGGGGGCCGATGCTCGACCGGCTCCCTTCCTTCATGAGCGCCGGGCCGGCCGGCGGGAGCACCCGGCTGGTTGGCGGGGACGCCGGGCTGATTGGGGCGGCGGCGCTTCCAGGCCGTCACACCCTCCATCCGCGTCACCGCGTCGATCCCCTCGGAATCGTCGCCCGCGGGCGGACGCCTGCGGGGCGCCGTCGTCTCCTCCGCTTGACGCCCCCACTCGGCGGGCGGAGCCGGCCGGCGCCGCCCCCGGGTCGCCGCGTCCCCTGTTTCGCCCGGCGGAGAGGTACGGCGACGCCTACGGGTGGCCGACGCCCCTTCCGCGGACCCCGGCCGCCCTCCATCAGTGCCTGAACCCGCCCCGGGACCGGGCCTCGGCCCGTCGATTCCCGATCCGGTCCCCGGCCTATCGGCCCCCGGGCCAAGCCTCGGCCCGTCGTTTCCCGGACCGAATCCCCGCCTATCGGCCCCCGGACCGGAGCGCGGCCCGTCGGGCCCCGCCGTACCCGGCGCGAATCGCGGTCCCGGTTGCGCAGGCCCCGCCGTACCGGGCGTCGCGCCGGGAACGGAAGGGGGGCGGCGGCGCTTCCACGCCGTCACGCCCTCCATCTGCGTGATGGAATCGATCCCGTCGGGTTCGCCGCCCGCGTGCCGCCGCCCGCGAGGAGCGGTGTCGTCCCCCGGCCGGCCCGCGTCGGCGGGCGGGGGTGTCCGGCGCCGTCCGCCGGGTGGTGTGGGGGTGGGGTCGGTCGGCCGGCCCTCGTGGGGTTCGCCGGGCGGAGTCGAGCGGCGCCGTCGGGGCGGTGTCACAGGGCTCCCGCTCCGATCAGATCGCCGAGCGCGAAGGTCAGTGCGGCTGCCGCTGCCCCGACCACAAACTGGCGCAGCCCGGAGTAAAGCCAACCCCTCGCCGTCAAACGAGACACCAGCGCCCCCGCTCCAAACAAAGCCACCCCGGAGACCAGGGCGGAGCCCCACAGATCGTGCATGCCCAAAAGGTATGGCAAAAGCGGCAGTACCGCGCCCACGCTGAAGGACAGGAACGACGATATAGCGGCTGTGTATGGGCTCGGCAGGTCACTGAGAGTCACTCCGAGCTCTGCTCTGCTGTGTATGGCGAGAGCCGTCTCCGGGTCGCGTGAGAGCTGCCGGGCGACCTCGGCGGCCACGTCGTGTTCGACGCCTCTGCTCTCGATGAACTGCGTCAACTCGGCGAGTTCGGCCTCGGGGTGGTGTTTCAGCTCACGGCGTTCGACGGCGATCTCCGCCTGCGCCAGCTCGCGCTGACTGGCCACAGAGACGTATTCGCCGCCCGCCATGGAGAACGCCCCGGCGGCCAGCCCGGCCACTCCGGCGAGTGCGATGACCTTGGTGTTGTGTGTGCCGCCCGCCACTCCGGCGATCAGCGCGAAGTTGGAGACCAGCCCGTCCATCGCCCCGAACACCGATGGCCGCAACCAGCCGCCGGTGACGTCGCGATGCTGGTGTGTGACCACCGAAGGCGTCCCGGCCGGGATTTGTCGCCGGCCGGGGGCTTCGTCACCCGCCTTGGCGTTCTCGTCGCCGTGATTCCCCTGGTCACCTTGTGCGCCTTGGGAATCACGGCGGTCATGCGGCCTGTTCTGGTGTGATCCGTTGTGGTCTGATCCGTTCGCAGCGGCCTGTCCCATGTTCGCTCCCCTCCGGGCTCGGCGGCCGGCCGAGCCCGCCCATCGGTGAGGGGAACGTCTACGAACTGATCACAACCATCGGGACCGAGGCGGGCCGGGCTCGGTCAGTCCGATCCCGAGCCCGAGTCGCTCGACGAATCGGCCGGGTCGCCACTCTTGGAGCCCGTGGCCCCCTTGGTGGCCGTGCCCGTCGTAGCCGTGCCCGTCGTAGCCGTGCCCGTCGTAGCCGTGCCCGTCGTAGCCGTGCCCGTCGTAGCTGTGCCCGTGGCGGCCGTGCCTGTGGTCGTCGTGGCTGCGGGGGCCGTGGTGACCGCACCTGCCGGCGCTTCCGCCGAAGTGCCACCGGGCGCATCCTTGCCGGACGTCTCGTCTCCTCCGGGCTTGTCGTCGTCCTCGCCCGCGCCGGACTCCACCGTCTCCGCCTGGGTGCGGCGCTCGGCGGCACCCGCGAGCTCGTCCTCGTCGGCCAGGTCGGCGCCGTGCCCGTCGACCGCCGGGGTCACACCGAGCGACTCCTCCCCGGTCCTGTTGCGCATCAGCCAGAAGTAGACCAGCGCGGCGAGGAACAGCACGATCGAAGTCCACTGGTTGAGGCGCAGCCCGAGGATCTCACTCGTCGGGTCGGACCGCATGCCCTCGATCCAGAACCGGCCCAGGGTGTAACCCGCCACATAGAGCGCGAACAGCCGGCCGTAGTGCAGCTTGTAGCGGCTGCCCGCCCAGAAGAGCACCCCGGCCAGCGCGAGGTTCCACAGCGACTCGTAGAGGAAGGTCGGGTGATAGACGTCGACGCCGGGAATCGTGCCGGGACGGCCGGGTTCGATCTCGATGCCCCACGGCAGGTCAGTGGGGCCGCCGAACAGCTCCTGGTTGAAATAGTTGCCCCAGCGGCCGATCGCCTGCGCGATGGCGAGGCCGGGCGCGATCGCGTCGGCCATCGCCGTCAGCGCGATGCCCCGCCTGCGGCAGGCGATCCAGACGCCGACGCCGCCGAGGGCGATCGCCCCCCAGATGCCGAGCCCGCCGTTCCAGATCTTCAACGCGTCGATGGGCTCATTGGGCGCTTCTGAACCGAAGTAGAGATACCAGTCGGTGGCCACGTGATAGAGGCGACCGCCGATCAGGCCGAAGGCCACCGCCCACACGGCGATGTCGACCACCGTGCCGGGATCGCCTCCCCGTGCACGCCACCGACGCATCGTGATCCACACGGCGACAACGACACCGAGCACGATGCACATTGCATAAGCCCGCAGAGTGAGCGGCCCAAGGCTCCACTCGGATACGGACGGGCTGGGAATCGAGGCGAGGAGCATGTCAGGTGACAGTACAGGGTTCGGAGCCACATGTCGGCATCACATCGACACCGGAACCAGCCTGAGACCTCAACATGGATCCCACCCGCCTCTCCCGGACCGCACGGGACCGCCCATCGGTTGCATCCCCGACACTCGGGTGTATCTCAGTGCGAACCTCGAGTGCGGCGGAAGCCCGCGAGACGCTAGCCGCCGGCATTGATGACGGCTTCCCGGAGAGCCTGCGGATTGAAAGCCACACGGTTGTCCAAGTCCTTGCCGTTGAGCCTGACGGTCGGGGTGCCCTGGATCTTGATCGTCGCGCCGTAGTCGAGGTGGGCCTTGGCTTCCTTCTGCGAGGTGACACACTCCGCGAAGCCGGAAGCGGTCACCCCGGCGGCCTCGCCCCACGCCACGATGTCGTCGACTTTGAACCCCTCGGCCTGCTCCGACGGCTGCTCCTTGAACAGCTTGTCGTGCAGGGCGAGCCACTGCTGACCGTCGGACACACAGCGCATGGCCGCGCCGGCCCGCACCGAGTTGGCCCGCGTGATGCCGCGGTTCATCTGCTCGGGGAAGATCGTGACCGGGTGGAAGACCACCTTGGCCTTGCCCTCGGCCGCGAGATTCTTGAGCGTGGAACCCGAGGTCTCCTCCAGCTGCTTGCAGGCGGGACACTGGAAGTCCTCAAAGATGTCGATCACCGGCCGGTCGACCCCGGGCTTCGCCATGACCGCGGTGCCGTCCGACGTCACCGTGATCGGGGCGAGCGACTGGGCGATGGTCTCCGGAGTGCTCCTGGACGCGGCATACCACCAGCCGGCGCCGACGGCGGCGAGCCCCACGATCCCCACGGTGGCGATCGTCGCGATGCGTCTGCGCTGATCCTGCTTGCGCTCGGCCTCACGCTGCGCCTTGATGCGCTCCCGCGCCGACTGATCGCGCGCGCCCTTGCCCATCAGACAGTCTCCTCATCCTTGTCGAGATCCTCGTCGTCGTCCTTGTCACGCGACGAGGTCAGCCCAAGCGCCGAATCAAGCGCGAACTTTCCCGGGGGGAACCAGGCGACCCAGACACCGAGGGCCACCAGCCCGATGTCTCGCAGGATGGTGCCGAGGTAATTGGGCTCCTCCCACGCCTCAAGCACCCCGCCCGTCCCGAAACACCCGCAGTCGATGCGCAGACCGCGAGCCCAGGCCGAGATGATGCCGACGACGAAGACGAACATGAGGAGCGCCCCGGCGACACCCGCCGTGCGGGTGAGAAGACCGGCCGCGAGAAACACGCCGACGACGATCTCCAGGACCGGCAGGCCGTAACCGACCACCGGCGTGAGCGAGACCGGCAGCAACTCATAAGCCCTCACCGCCTCCACGGACAACGCGGGTGTGTCGATCTTGAGCAGACCGGCCACGATCAGCACTCCCGCGAGCACCAACCGAGCGACCATCGACACCCACGGTATCGCAGAACTCACTCTGCGCGACGGTGATGACACCGCCACCTCCCCAAGTCCTCATGATGTTGTTTTCGATCGGCGGGCCCGACGCCCGGCGCGCACCGTCTTACCCGCGCATATCACCGGGTAGAGCAAGCCACACTAACCTCATTCCACCCCGGCACGAGCGCGGTACGCCTTCATTACCCCAGGTCAACGACAACCCTGTTACCGAAAGTCACCGCATATCCCACTTTTCCCCCGCGCCAAGATCTCTGCGCGTGACCCAGCGTCCTCCACACCGGCCTCTCGGCGTTAGGCCCTTCCGCCCGTCATCCGAGAGCCGATAGTCCCCCAATGCCCAGGACCAAGATCACAAGCCCAGAACCCCGCCCCGGACTCCCCCGCCCCGCGCCCCCAGCCCAGCTCAGCCTCCAAAACGAGCATCCCCAAACACCCGCACAGCTCCCCCAAGTCACCCGCACGCCGCCGATGTCCTCACACCCCGCGGCACCACTCCTATCCCCCAGGCTCCGCCGTACGGCACAAGCCGGAAGTGCGCCGTGACCAACGACCGGCCGGACCCGGTGCGCCCGCGCCCGAAACCTGCACGGGCCGCGCCCATGCCAGGCCCCCGGACACGAAGATCGGCCCCGGAAAAGCCGGAAGGGCCGCCACAAGGGCGGCCCGGGGCCTGGGAAAGCGGCAGGTCAGCGGCTGCGGACTCCGGCGGCCAGTTCGGTGGCCAACTCGCGCACCGCGGCGAGGCCGGTGGCCTCGTCCGGGGCGTCCAGGAGGCGGCGGATGAAGGCCGAGCCCACGATGACGCCGTCGGCGTAGGCGGCGACCTCGGCGGCCTGGGCGCCCGTGCCGACGCCGAGGCCGACGCAGACGGGGATCGAGGTGTGCGCGCGGCTCCGCTTGACGAGTCCCTCGGCTGCGGAGCCGACACTCTCGCGCGCGCCTGTGATGCCCATGAGGGAGGCGGCGTACAGGAAGCCGGTGCAGCACTCCACGACGGAGGCGATGCGCTCGTCGGGGGAACTGGGGGCGACGAGGAACACCGTGTCGATGCCCGCGGCGGCCGAGGCGGCGCACCAGGGGCCGGCCTCCTCGGGGATGAGGTCGGGGGTGATGGTGCCGACGCCGCCGGCGCTCGCGAGGTCGCGGGCGAAGCGCTCGGCCCCGTAGATGTAGACGGGGTTCCAATACGTCATGACCAGCGTGGCCGCGCCCGTCTTGGCGACGCCCTCGACGGTGTGCATGACGTCGGCGATGCGGGTGCCGTTGAGCAGCGACCGGTGCACGGCGTCCTGGATGGTGGGGCCGTCCATGAGGGGATCGGAGTAGGGCAACCCGATCTCGATCACGTCGCACCCCGCCTCGACCATGGCGGTGGCCGCGGCGATCGCGCCCTCCTTGGTGGGAAAGCCGGCCGGAAGATATCCGACCAAGGCGGCGCGGTTTTCCGCGCGGGCCTTCTCGAACACCGAGGCAAGTGTCGTCATCGCTGGTCCTGAGGAAATCAGAGGTTGAAGTATTTCATCGCGGTGCCCATGTCCTTGTCTCCGCGCCCGGAAAGGTTGACAAGGATGACGGCCTCGGGACCGAGTTCGCGGCCGAGCTTGATCGTGCCGGCCAGCGCGTGGGAGGACTCGATGGCGGGGATGATGCCCTCGGTCCTGGCGAGCAGCGCGAACGCCTCCATGGCCTCGGCGTCGGTCACGCCGCGGTAGGTCGCCCGGCCGGTCTCCTTGAGCCAGGCGTGCTCGGGGCCGACCCCCGGGTAGTCGAGGCCGGCGGAGATCGAGTGCGACTCGATCGTCTGGCCCTCGTCGTCCTGGAGGACGAAGGTGCGCGAGCCGTGCAGCACGCCGATGGTGCCGGCGGTGAGGGTGAGCGCGTGCTCACCGCTCTCAAGGCCGTGCCCGCCGGCTTCGAAGCCGTAGAGCGCGACGTCCTTGTCGCCGACGAAGGCGTGGAAGATGCCGATGGCGTTGGAACCGCCGCCGACGCAGGCGGTGACGGCGTCGGGCAGACGTCCGACGAGCTCAAGCACCTGGCGGCGCGCCTCAACGCCGATGATGCGCGCGAAGTCACGCACGATCTCGGGGAACGGGTGGGGCCCCGCGGCGGTGCCGAACAGGTAGTAGGTGTGGTCGACGTTGGTGACCCAGTCGCGGAACGCCTCGTTGATGGCGTCCTTGAGGGTGCGGCTGCCGTTGGCGACGGGCACGACCTCGGCGCCGAGCAGCTTCATGCGGGCGACGTTGAGCGCCTGGCGCTCGCAGTCGACCTCGCCCATATAGATCACGCAGTCGAGACCGAGGAGGGCGCACGCGGTGGCGGTGGCCACGCCGTGCTGGCCGGCGCCGGTCTCGGCGATGACCCGGGTCTTGCCCATGCGCTTGGTCAGGAGGGCCTGCCCGAGCACATTGTTGATCTTGTGCGCGCCGGTGTGGGTGAGGTCCTCGCGCTTGAGGATGATCCTCGCGCCTCCGGCCTCCTTGGCGAAGCGGGGCACCTCGGTGAGGATGGTGGGCCGCCCCGCGTAGGTGCGCAGCAGGTGGTCGAACTCGCGCAGGAACTCCGGGTCGCTCTTGGCCTTGGCATATTGCGCGGCGACCTCGTCGAGCGCGGGCACCAGCGCCTCGGGGACGAACCGCCCCCCGAACTCCCCGAACCTGCCGAACGGATCGGGGTCGTCCCCCGCACCGGCGTTGCCCGCCAGGTCGGCGGCGGTGAGCATGGTGCCTCGCGTCTCGGTCACTGCTGCCTCTCGGATCCGTTGTCCGGTCTGGTCGCGGGGTGGGCGCCGGCGGTCACCAGGTCGACCACGGCGGCCCTCGGGTCCTTGCCCGTCACCAGGCTCTCGCCCACGAGCACCGCGTCCGCTCCGGCACGAGCATATGCCAGAAGATCATGCGGACCGCGCACCCCGGACTCAGCGATTCTGATCACGCCGTCGGGGATCTTCGGGGCGAGACGCCCGAACACCTCGCGGTCCACCTTAAGCGTCTTCAGGTCGCGGGCGTTGATGCCGATGATCTTGGCTCCGGCGTCGAGGGCGCGGTCGAGCTCCTCGGCGGTGTGCACCTCGACCAGCGGCGTGAGGCCGATCGACTCGGCACGCTCGATCAGCGAGACGAGCGCGTTCTGCTCCAGCGCGGCGACGATCAGCAGCACGAGGTCGGCGCCGTGGGCGCGGGCCTCCCAGAGCTGATAGGACGTCACGACGAAGTCCTTGCGCAGGACGGGCACATCGACCGCCGCCCGCACCGACGCGAGGTCCTCAAGGCTGCCGCCGAAGCGGCGGCGCTCGGTGAGCACGCTGATGACGTGGGCGCCACCCGACTCGTAGTCCCTGGCGAGCGCAGCGGGATCGGCGATGGCGGCGAGCGCCCCCTTGGAAGGGCTTGAGCGCTTCACCTCGGCAATGACCGACACCTTGTCGCCGCCGAGCGCGGCGTAGGCGTCACGGGGCGAGGGCGCCTTGGCCGCCCGCTCCTTCAGCTCATCGAGCGTCACGGCTCTCTGCCTGTCGGCGAGGTCCGCTCGAACCCCGTCCAGGATCTCGTCGAGCACGGTCACGCGATCAGGGTCCCTCCGGTCGACGGCTTAAGGCCGACCTTTCGGCCTTGTTCTGCCGATCGTATCGGCCTCATCGGGGCCGTGCTGCCAGGGGGGCGTCGCCTGGCCCGCTCTATGGGGCCAGGAACTGCCCAAAAGGCAGATTTCGAACGATCCAGAAAACGATCACAAAGGCCAGGAAGCCAAACAGGTAGGGCGCCCCCGGCATCACCCACCGCACCGGCCGCGCCCGCCAGGACGCGACCAGCCACTGCCCCCACACAAACCCCAGAAATGGCACCAAAAGCACAAACATCGCATTGAGCCCTAGAGCCCCCAGCACATCTCCATGCCCCAAGGCATGCACCGCTCGCAAAGTGCCACATCCAGGACACAAAAGCCCCGTCAACGCCAAAAACGGACACGCCGGATAATGTCCCGGCTCATTGGGATCCACCGCCCGCACATACAGCCCCGCCCCGGCAACCACCGCCGCCACCGCAACCGGCCCGAGCACCGCCACAACCCGCCGCCGCGCAACCACCGCCATAACGCTCAGTATGCCGACCCCGCGCGCCCCATCAGTGCTCACAAACTTCAAAGTCGCGTACGGCAAAGCCGCCTCAACCACGGCCCGAACCTGGGCCTCGAAGCCACCGCCGCCCGCTCCAGGCCGCCGCACCTCATGCACGTGGCTCGCCGATCAGGCCCGAGCCGGCGCGACCGGCAACCACCGCCTTCCAAACCTGCTCTATCCCGAAAACCCCGCCCAACGGCCCTCAGACCGGTCGGCGAGCACCGCCTTCCAAGGCGGTCATAGCCCGAACCCGTCAACCGGCCTCGACCCGGTCGGCGGGTGTCGCCTGCGGTGTCACGTAACCCGTCGAGAGGGTGAGAGTGCCTGGGCCGGCTGGATCCCGAAAACCCCGCCCAACGGCCCTCAGACCGGTCGGCGAGCACCGCCTTCCAAGGCGGTCATAGCCCGAACCCGTCAACCGGCCTCGACCCGGTCGGCGGGTGTCGCCTGCGGTGTCACGTAACCCGTCGAGAGGGTGAGAGTGCCTGGGCCGATCGAGCTGCTTAGGTGTCGTGCACCGGCTTGGGGGCGGTGCGGTCGGAATCCTGGCCGGTCAGGGGCGGCGCTTATGGCCACCCGAAGCGGGGTTGTCCTCGTCGCCGGTCTCGGTGGGGTCCTCGCCGCTGTCGATCGCGTCCCACAGGGCACGTTCGCGTGGGCGGGGGGCGGGCTCCCGGGGCGCGGCCGGGGGGGCTTCCGCCGTACGGCCCTCGCCGGAGGTGTGGCGGGAGTAGCGGTCGGACATGCCCGGCCAGCGGGGGGCGAACGCGGCGGCGGCCAGGCCGAGGGCGCACAGGACAACGCCGCAGACGGCGGTGACGCTGGACCAGAGGGTGAGGTCGAAGGTCCAGCCGTGGGCGGCTGAGGCGAGGGGGTTGCGGCTCTTGACCAGGTCGGCGATGTCGCTCGTGTCGGTGCCGCTGAGCGCGATGTAGGCGATGCCGGCGCCGAAGGCGGCGGTGGCGAGGGCGACGAGGCGCCGCCACAGGCCGCTCGCGGCGAGGACGGCGAGGATCGAGGCGAGGGCGGCCAGGGCGAGAGGGCCGACGCCCGCGGCGATCTCGGCGCCGGTGACGGCGGTCTGCGTGCGGCCGCCGGGGCCGGAGGTGCCCTGGTAGGCGACCTGGACCCACTCCTGCCGGGACGCCGTCCAGGCGAGGCCGGCTGCCGCGGCGGTCGCAAGGACCCAGATCCAGAGCGCCCGTCTGCCCGTGCCCGCGCTCAAGGTCCGGTCTCCTCCCCAGGGGTCACGTCGAGGCCCCCGGCGTCGAAACATGTGCGGTCGCCGGTGTGGCATGCCGCCCCGAACTGGTCGACCTTGAGCAGAATCGTGTCGCCGTCGCAGTCGAGCGCGGCGGACACCACCCGCTGCGTGTTGCCGGAGGTCGCCCCCTTCACCCAGTATTCCCCTCGGCTGCGGGACCAGTAGGTCGCCCGGCCCGTCGTGAGGGTGCGGTGCAGCGCCTCGTCGTTCATCCAGGCGAGCATCAGCACCTCTCCGGTGTCGTGCTGCTGCACCACTGCGGGCACGAGACCGTCGGACGTGCGCTTGAGCCGATCAGAGATCTTGGGGTCCAGGGACATGCCGCCATTCTGCCGCAGCTCCAAGCCGGTGCAGGTCGCGGGCGGGCCATGCCCCGGAAGATCAGCTCGCGGGTGGCTCACGAGCGGGCCGCCGCCACCCAGGACGCGTGGAGGTCGGCGTAGACGCCCGGCACTCTGACGAGGTTCTTGTGGTGGCCGCGCTGGACGATCTCGCCCTTGTCGAAGACCAGGACCTCGTCCGCGGCCTCTGCGGTGGAGAGGCGGTGGGCGATGGAGATCGCGGTGCGGCCGCGGGTGACGCCTTCGAGGGCGCGCGCGAGCCGTACCTCGGTGGCGGGGTCGACGGCGGAGGTGGCTTCGTCGAGGAGCAGCAGGTCGGGGTCGGCGAGGTAGGCGCGGGCCAGGGCGACGAGCTGGCGTTCGCCGGCGGAGAGGGATTCGCCGCGCTGGCCGACGGGGGTGTCGAGGCCGGCGGGGAGTCCGTCGAGCCAGTCGGCGAGGCCGAGTTCCGTTAGGGCGAGGAGGATCTCGTCGTCCCCGGCCGACTGCCGTCCGAACCTGATGTTCTCGGCGAGTGTGGTGTCGAACAGGAACCCGTCCTGGGGCACCATGACGATGCGTTCCCGCAAGGAGGAGAAGCGCAGGTCCCGCAGGTCTCTGCCGTCGACGGTGATGCGCCCGCCGGCGGGGTCCATGAGCCGGGTCAGCAGTTTGGCGAAGGTCGTCTTGCCGGAGCCGGTCTCTCCGACGACGGCGACGCGGGAGCGGGGGGCGATGTCGACGGTGACGTCCTTGAGCACGGGTTCGCCGCCGGGGTAGGCGAAGTGCACGTTCTCAAAGGAGACGGAGATCGGCCCGCGTTCCATGACATGTCCCTCTTCGCCGGGGTCGGCGACGTCAGCGGGGGTGTCGAGGACGGCGAGTACGCGCCGCCAGCCGGCCAGGGCGTTCTGGGCTTCGTTGAGCACTTCGGTGGCGGTCTGGAGCGGGGCGACGAACAGGGTGATGAGGAACAGGAACGCCACAAGACGCCCCTCGGTGATGTCTCCGGCGAGACCGAGGGCGACACCGACCAGGACGACGGCGGCGACCGCGATCGAGGCGATCAGCTCGGTGAGGGGGAAGGTGAGTCCGACGATCTTCTGCGCCTTGACCTGAGCGTCGCGCTGGCGGGTGATGGCCTGCTCAACGCGTTCACCGGTGCGGTCCTCCGAGCCGTAGGCGCGCACGACGGCGCTGCCGACGACCGACTCGCTGATGGCGGAGAGGGTGTCGCCGCTGAGCTCGCGCACCCGGGTGAATCCGGCGGCGACCCAGCGCTGGAAGCGGGGCAGGAAGACCACGATCGGCACCATGCAGATCCACACGACGAGTGCGAGCTGCCAGGAGTAGATCACCATGAGTACGGTGGCCACCAGCAGCTGGCCGACCATCACGATGATCATCAGCCCGCCCCACTGCATGAACGCGCTGATCTGGTCGATGTCGCCGGTGACCCGGGAGACCATGGCGCCGCGCCGCTCGCGGTTCTGGGTCAGCACCGACAAGTCGTGCACGTGGCGGAAACCTTTACCGCGGAGGGTGGCGAGGCCCGACTCGGTGGAGCGGTAGAGCCGCACGTTCATCAGATAGCCGCACAGCGCGGTGAGCAGCACCGCGGCGACGCACCACAGCACGACGGTGCGGATGAACGGCAGGTCGGGGGTGCCGCCGCCGAGGCCGCGGTCGATGACCTGCTGGATGGCGATCGGGATGATGATCTTCCCGGCGGTGGCCACCACGGCGAGCAGGAGCGTGAACGGCAGCCCGTCCTTGAACTCCGGCGACAACGACAGGCCGCGCCGTAGCGTGGCCAGTGAGGATCGTTCGCGGGCTTGGAGCGTCTGCTGGGTCACGCCATCACCTCGTCGTCGGCGTCGAGCGTGACGCGCTCGGCCTCTTCTCTCTCGTAGGCGGTGACGAGGTTGCGATATCCCTCGCACCTGCCGATCAGTTCGTCATGGGTGCCGCGGTCGACGACCGTGCCGTGTTCGAGGTAGACGACCTCGTCGGCCAGTGTGATCGTGGCCATGCGGTAGGCGACGACGACCACCGTCGACCCGCTGGAGCTCTCGCGCAGGCCGGCCAGGATGCGCCGTTCGACCTGGGGGTCCACGCTGGAGGTGGCGTCGTCGAGGATGAGGAGCCGCGGCGAGCGCACCAGGGCGCGGGCCAGGGCGAGACGCTGGCGCTGGCCGCCGGAGAGCGACGCGCCGCGTTCGCCGAGGCGGGTGCCGAGGCCCTCGGGCAGCGCGCTGACGAACCCCTCGGCCTGGGCGAGCCGCAGCGCCGCCCACACCTCCTCATCGGACACGGGCAGCCCGAGGGTGATGTTGCCGCGCACGGTGTCGTCGAACAGGAACGTCTGCTGCAGGACCAGGGCGGCGTGGTCGCTCACGGCGCCGCGCTCCAGCTCGCGCAGGTCGATACCGTCGAGGCGGACCGTTCCCACGTCGGGGTCGACGAGGCGCACCATGAGCTGGGTGAGGGTGGATTTGCCCGATCCGGTGGGGCCGACCACGGCGAGGGTGCGGCCGGAGCCGGCCTCGAAGGACACCTTGCTGAGGACGGGCACTCCCGGCACATACGCGAAGTCGACGGCGTCGATCGCCACATGGGCGGGGGCGCCGCCGGGGAGGCCGGCTGTGCCGTACTCCATGGAACCGTCGGCGTCGAGCACCTCCTGCACGCGGGTCCAGCCGACGACGCTGCGGGGCAGTTCCGCGAGCACCCAGCCGAGGGCGCGCACGGGGAAGGCGAGCAGCAGGAACAGGTAGGAGACCTGCACCAGTTCGCCGGCGGTGATCGCGGAGGTGGAGAGGCGGAGCGCTCCAACCAGGAGCACGGCGAGGACACCGAGGGTGGGCAGTGCTTCGAGCAGCGGGTCGAACATGCCGCGGATGCGGCCGACGGCGATGTTGGCGTCGCGGAGTTCGCTGGTCTTGACGCGGAATCGCGCCGCTTCTGACTCCTCACGGCCGAGGGTCTTGACGACGAGGGCGCCGTCGAAGCTCTCGTGGGCGATCTCGCTGACCTCCGCCCGCACCTCCTGCGCGCGCGTGACGAGCGGGGAGAGTTTGCGCTGATAGATCAGGTTGAGTACGGCGAGAGCCGGAAAAATCAGGAACCCGACTAACGCGAGCGCGGGGTCGGTGATCAGGATGCCGCCCGCCGCGGTGACGAGCATGACGACCACCCCGAGCGCCATCGGCAGCGGCGCCAGGGGCGCCCAGGCGGCCTCGACGTCGGAGGAGGCGTTGGACAGCAGCTGGCCGGTGGGGTGCCGGTGATGCCAGGCGAGAGGCAGTCTGAGGAACTGCCGGGAGAGGTCGCGGCGCGAGCGCGCCTGCATGCGATATTGCAGGATCCCGGCGAGGATGCGGCGGCCCATGACCCCGACGGCCTTGAGTACGGCGACGCCGACGATGAACAGTGCCCCGGAGACGGCCGCCGCGATCTCGACGGCGCCCTGCCGGAAGGCGGGGAGGATGACGTTCTCGGTCGCCCAGCCGAGCGCCCACGAGCTGATCACGGTGGTGACGCCGTAAAGCACGCTGGCCAGCAGCGCACCGGTGAAGACGGCGGGCTCGGACCGGATGGCCACCCCGATCACGCGAAACCCTCGGCGCATGACTGCGGGGGTGACCTTGGTCGCCACTCGTAGAGATCCTCTCGATACAGGAAATATCTTCCTAAATGACTATCACTCCCGGTCAACCCGTTATTCCCGGATACCTGTGGTGGTCAAGCCTCCTCTGGAGGGCTTTGTGTAGCATCACGGGCGTGACCACCCTGCACGCCCGGGCCGAGCGCGACGCCGTCTGCGACGCGCTCACCGTCGCCGGGCCCGACGCCCCCACCCTCTGCGCGGGCTGGTCGGCCTTCGACCTCGCGGCACATCTCGTCCTCCGCGAGCGCCGCCTCGACGCGATGCCCGGCATCTCGCTGAAGCCCCTGGCGGCCTACACCGACAAGGTCCAGCGTTCGCTCAAGGCGGAGTTCGGGTTCGAGGGTCTCGTCCACGCCGTGCGCACCGGCCCCACAGGGGTCTACCGGGTCGTGCCCGGCTTCGACGAGCTGGTCAACACGATGGAGTTCTTCGTCCACACCGAGGACATACGGCGGGCCCAGCCGGACTGGGTGCCGCGCGAGTCGTCCCCGGAGCTGGAGGAGGTGTTGTGGCGCAGGCTGCGCGCGGGAGCGCGTCTCATGCTGCGCCGGGCTCCCGTGGCCGTGGTTCTGCACCGCATCGGCGGCCACGGCGGCCATGGAGTGGCCCTCGGCGGTCCCAAGCGCGCCCCGCGCGTCGAGGTGACCGGCCGGGCCGGTGAGCTCCTGCTCTTCTGCTTCGGGCGCCAGGCTCACGCCCGCGTTGACCTGACGGGCGAGGAACGCGCCGCCAACGCCCTCCGCTCCGCACGCCTCGGGACGTAGCCGCCCTTTTTCCCTCTCTCAGGACGCGTCGATCGGCGCGCCGTGACGTCGTTCGCACGACCGCCGGCCCTCTGCCGAGCGACAACAGTCGCCTGCCCGATAGGGCGAGGCGGCCCGGCGGATGGTTCAGCCCCAGGCGGGGCAGCCCCCACGGTGTCGGCCTCCGGGCGGTCAGGGCCCGGGGCGCGGCGTGGTCCGCGAGCCCGTGTGGCCGGGCGCGGCATCAGAGCGTGCGGTCCCCTGTCTCCAGTTCGTAGGCGACGTGGCTCTGGGCCAGCCGCCGCAGGGCCGCGAGCAGGGCATCGCCCAGTACGGTGCCAAGGATGACCACCTGGACCGCACGCTCGACGTCGCGGGCGTCGCCGACCACTCTCAGGTCCGTGACCGCGATGAGTTCGGCGGCGGCGGCGAAGTCGTCGAGCGCCTCGATCACGTCCTGGCGTCCGAGTTGCTCCAGCACGCCGATCACGCCCGCCGCCGCGTCGAAGGAGGGGTGGTCGCCGACGTTCTTCCACCCGCGTTTCGCGATCACCTCCGCGAGCCGCCGGCGGCCCCTCTCCTCCTCGGGGGCGTCGCGGCGCTCGTATCGCGGGATCACCGTGGCCTGGGCCTCACCGAGGAGCCGGAGGGGGTCCCGCCCCGGGTGGTCGATGTAGGCGAGTAGCTCGCGGATGACCGCGATGGACAGGCCGCCGTATTCGGCCAGCGCCCGGACCATCTTGATCCGCCGGACGTGCCGATCGTCGTAGTAGACCTGGTTTCTGCCTGCTTGTTCTCCGGGGGTCAGCAGCCCTTCCCGCAGGTAGTACTTGATTGTCGGGACCGGAACTCCGGTCGTGCGGCTCAGTTCGGCCATCCGCACGTGCTCTGCCCTCTCTTCTAACTCTGTCCCATATGTCGAGATCTCCCGACGGATGTTCGCATCGCCCGGAGATAGTGGATAGTGTCAGTATCAGTAGTGGATAGCTTAACTATCGAGAGGCGCATCCCCCATGTCCGCATTGATGTCGCGTGCCCTCAAGTGGCATCGCCCGCTCATGATCTTCACCCTCGCCATGGTCGTCCTCGCCGTCGCCACCACAATCGGCCTATTCGTCGACGACCGCCAACTCGACGGCGCGCCCATCTGGGCGAAGCCGCTCAAGTTCAGCGTCTCTCTCGCTGTCTACGCCTTCACGTGGGGGTGGTTGTTCTCGCTGTCGACCCGCGCCCGGCGGACCCGGTGGTGGCTCGGCACGGTGCTGGCCGCCGCGGGTGTCATCGAGATCGCCATCATCGTCTTCCAGGCCGCACAGGGCCACCGCAGTCACTTCAACGTCTCCTCCCCCTTAGACATCACCCTGTTCAGCATCATGGGCACCACGATCGCCGTGCTCATGCTGGCCAACATCCTCTCCGCCGTCCTCGTGCTCGCCGTACGGCAGGCCGACGATGTGACCACCTGGGCCCTGCGCATCGGCCTCGTCGTGTCGGCGGTCGGCATCGGCTTCGGCGCCCTCATGCTGGGCCCCACGCCCGCGCAGAGCCAGGGCTTGATCGAGGGGGCCATCGGGGCGCACACCGTGGGCCTGCCCGACGGCGGTCCCGGACTGCCGATCCTCGGATGGAGCACGGTCGGCGGCGACCTGCGGGTGCCCCACTTCGTGGGGATGCACGCCCTGCAGTTCCTGCCGCTCTTCGCCATGATGCTGCTCGCGCTCGCCGGCCGCCTGCCGGCCCTGGCCGACGAGACGGTCAGAGTGCGCCTCGTCCTCATCATGGGCGGTGCTTACGCGGCCTTTGTGGCGCTCGTCACCTGGCAGGCGCTCCGCGGCCAGTCCTTCGTGCGCCCCGACGGGGCCACTCTTGCGATCCTCGCCTTGATCGTTATAGCCGCCGCGGCGGCCTCAGCGACGGCGCTACGGCAGGGGAAAGTCGGGCTCACCAGGTCAAAGGTGTCAGTGTGACTGAGGGAACAAGCTGATTACCCGGCGATCTGCCCCAACCAACGGCACAATGGTCTCTGGACAGATCCACGTCACAACCGCACGATGAGCAGGGTGTGAGGTAGCTGGAGCCCCCCAACAGCTATGATCAATAACATCTCTAAAGAAGATGCCAGGGATCGCCCAGAACCGGGTATATACGCCTGGGATTGGACTGCAGGAGGCCCCCCGTGCAGGTCAAGAAAGTTGCCACGTACGTGCTCGTGGCATTTGTTGCCTTCTACTTGTTTTCCCGACCGACCCAGGCAGCGGACGCGGTTAACGGCGTCTTCGATGGGGTTCTCAACGGAGCAAACCAGTTGGCTACATTCTTCTCACGGGTGCTGAACTGATTCCTACCTCAGGGGTTATACGCCAGCGCCTTTGATCACAACCGCCATCGGCGTGAGCACAGCTCACACCCTCCGGCGGAGTCCAGTGTGCGGCAGGTCCGTCCACCTGCCCCTCACTGTCCCGTACGACCGGTCCGCGCATCAGGCGTCGGCACAGGGCTCGGCCTAGGCATCGCCAAATCAACCCGGCTCACTCAGCCCGGCTGAACACGGCACCACCAAAGCCCGGCTGTGCCGTACGGCAGTGCCAAGCAGGGTCGCGCCGAGCAGGGTGGCACCAGGCCCGACGGTGCCGCACTCCGGCGGCGTCGAGTCACGGCAGTGTCGATTAACGGCAATGTCGATTAACGACAGTGTCGATTGACGGCAGCGGATTCACCGGTCGGCGGGTTTGCCGACTCCAGGCAGGTTCGTTCCGCGGGCAGATCCGTTCCAGCCGGATCCCGTCCCGGGCCGGCCGCCACACGCGGGTCCGGCGACTCCGGAGTGCGGCCCACCGCCACACCCCAAGATCGCCAAAGCCCCGCATGCCACAACAGGAAATCGGCAAGCGGGGCAAAACCCGAGGAGGCGAACCCACGATCCCGCCTCCCCCATCGGCGACCGCGCCGGAAACCGGCGCACACCAACGATCACACCGGAGAGCAGCGCTCTCCGGCGATCAGGCCGGAAGGCACCTCAGGCCGGAAGGCAGCTGAGGCCGGAAGCCGGCACATGCCGGGGAGCCGCGCCGATGGTCAGCGCACCGGGTGGCCGGCCTCCCGCAGGCTCTCCTTGACCTGAGGGATCGTCAGCTCCCTGTAGTGGAACACCGACGCGGCCAGCACCGCGTCCGCCCCCGCCGAGATGGCGGGCGGAAAGTCCTTAAGATCCCCCGCCCCGCCGCTGGCGATCAACGGCACCCCCACGACGGAACGCACCGCGGTGATCATCTCCAGGTCGTAACCGGCCTTCGTGCCGTCGCCGTCCATGGAGTTGAGCAGGATCTCCCCCACCCCGAGCTCCTCGCCCCTGCGGGCCCACTCGACCGCGTCGAGCCCGGTGCCCCGCCGCCCGCCGTGGGTCGTGACCTCGAACCCCGACGCGGTGCGTGTATCCCCGGTGACCCGGCGCGCGTCCACCGACAACACGATGCACTGCGCGCCGTAACGCCGGGACGCCTCGGTCAGCAACTCCGGCCGGTTGATCGCCGCGGTGTTGAGCGACACCTTGTCGGCCCCGGCCCGCAGCAGCTTGTCGATGTCGTCGACCGACCGCACGCCGCCGCCCACCGTGAGGGGGATGAAAACCTGCTCCGCCGTGCGGCGCACCACGTCGAACATGGTGTCCCGCTCGCCGGAGGAGGCCGTGATGTCGAGGAAGGTGAGCTCGTCGGCTCCCTCCCTGTCGTAGCGCGCGGCGAGCTCGACCGGGTCGCCGGCGTCCCGGATGTTCTCGAAGTTGACGCCCTTGACCACCCGCCCGGCGTCGACGTCCAGGCAGGGGATCACACGGACCGCGACACTCACGATGACTCTCCTCGATATGCGTCGATCTCAACCTCGACCAGCATGCGCGGGTCGATCAACCCGGCCACCCGCACTCCGGTGTACACCGGGCGCACGTCCCCGAAGGTCTCCCCGAGCGCGGTGCCCACCGCGTCGAAGTCGTGCTGGTCCACCACGTAGAACCGCACCCGGACGACGTCCTCGCGGGTCGCCCCCGCCTTCTCGACCGCCGCCAGGGCGATGCCGACCGCGGTCAGCGTCTGCCCCCGCGCGTCGCCCACGTGCACGACCTCGCCGTCGATCGTCGCGGTGCTGCCCGAGACCAGCACCCACGGACCGGCGACGGCCGCGCGGGCATAGCCGTAGCGCTCCTCCCAGACTCCGCCCGAGAAAACCCGACGGCCCGCCGCGACCTCGCTCACCGTGCCTCCCGCCTCATCAGCGCCCTCTCACTGGAATGTACGGCAACGCCGGCACAACCTCTGACCTGCGACTACGCCCGCACTGCCGCGAGCGCCTCCTCCAGGGTGAACTGCTGCGCGTAGAGCGCCTTGCCCACGATCGCGCCCTCGACGCCCACCGGCACCAGCTCGGAGATGGCCCGCAGGTCGTCGAGCGAAGAGACGCCGCCACTGGCGATCACGGGCTTGTCCGTGCGGGCGCAGACCTGGCGCAGGAGGTCGAGGTTGGGGCCGCGCAGCGTGCCGTCCTTGGTGACGTCGGTGACGACGTAGCGGGTGCACCCGTCGGACTCCAGCCGGTCGAGCACCTCCCACAGGTCGCCGCCCTCCTTGGTCCAGCCGCGGCCGGCCAGGGTGGTGCCCCTGACGTCGAGACCGATGGCGACACGCTCGCCGTATGTCGCGATGATCTTGGAGCACCAGACGGGGTCCTCCAAGGCGGCGGTGCCGATGTTGACCCGCGCGCAGCCGGTGGCGAGGGCAGCCTCAAGCGAGGCGTCGTCCCTGATGCCGCCCGACATCTCGACCTTCACGTCGAGCGCTCCCACGACCGAGGCCAGGAGCTCGCGGTTGGAGCCCCGGCCGAACGCGGCGTCGAGGTCGACCAGGTGGATCCATTCGGCCCCGGCCTCCTGCCAGGCCAGCGCCGCCGAAAGCGGGTCGCCGTAAGACGTCTCCGAACCCGCCTCGCCCTGGACCAGGCGCACGGCCTGGCCGTCGGCGACGTCAACGGCGGGCAGCAGCACGAGCGACATGTGAATCAAGTCCTCCGGTCGAAAACCAGGGTGACAAGCACCGGAACCAACAACAGTGACAATATGAAAACGCCGAACCTGCCGGTCCACGACGACAGGGCTAACCAGGCGATGACCTGCACGATCACGAACAACACAGCGACGACGCCGTTCTGCGCCCGCTGCCGCCGCGCGATGACGCCGCCCTGACGGGCGACCCGGATGGGCCGCGGCACCAGCGCCGCGAGACGGGCCCGGCGGGCCCGGCGGCGGGCGAGCCGCTCCTCCTGCTCGGCCCGGAGGGCGGCCAGGCGCTCCCGCTCGGCCTCGCGCGCGGCGCGCCTCTTGGCCCGCTCCTTGCTCATGTCCGGATGCCCATCTCAGCGGCTCGTGATTCGGCGGCTCGGTCTGGTGTCAGGTCGGCCAGCCTACTTGAGGGTGGCGATCCAGTTGGCGAGGAGCGTGGCCCCCGCGTCGCCCGACTTCTCCGGATGGAACTGCGTGGCCATGAGCGGGCCGTTCTCCACCGCCGCCACGAACGGCACGCCGTGCTCGGCCCAGGTCACGAGGGGCGCGGTGAAGCCGGGCCCAGGCACGAGGTCAAACTTGCGCACGCCGTATGAATGCACGAAGTAGAAGCGTGTATCGGTGTCTAGGCCGTCGAACAAGACGCTGCCCTCGGGCGCGGACACGGTGTTCCACCCCATGTGGGGCAGCACCGGCGCCTCCAGGCGTTCGACGGTGCCGGGCCACTCGCCGCAGCCCTCGCTGCGCACGCCGTGCTCGACGCCCTCGGCGAAGAGGATCTGCATGCCGACGCAGATGCCGAGCACGGGCCGCCCGGCCGAGAGCCTGCGGTCGATGATGCGGTCGCCGATCACGCCCTTGAGCCCGGCCATGCACGCGGCGAACGCGCCGACGCCCGGCACGACCAGGCCGTCGGCGTTCATGGCCGCGTCGTAGTCGGCTGTCACCGTCACGTCGGCGCCGACCCGGGCGAGCGCACGCTCGGCCGAGCGCAAATTGCCCGATCCGTAGTCGAGAACCACGACGTTTACCACCAGAGCACCCCCGCTGCGATCGCCATGGCCGCCAGCACGCCGAGCACGCCGGCGAACGCCTTGCTGTGCCCCTGCTTCAAGGTCGACACCACGCCCCCGACAAGGAAGAGGCCGAGGAAGACCATGGCCACCGCCAAGAAGTTGGACGGCATGGACATGTCACAGCACGCCCTTGGTGCTCGGGATGCCTGTGGCGCGCGGGTCGGGCTCGCACGCCTCGCGCAGGGCGCGGGCGAGCGCCTTGAACTGCGACTCCACGATGTGGTGGGCGTTGCGGCCGTAGGGCACGTGCACGTGCAGGCAGATGCGCGCCTGGGCGACGAACGACTCCAGGATGTGGCGGGTCATGGTCGTGTCGTACATCGGGCCGATCATGGTGGCCATGCCCTCGGGCTCGGAGTGCACGAGATAGGGGCGGCCGGACAGGTCGACGGTCACCTGGGCGAGCGCCTCGTCCAGCGGGCAGGACGCGCTGCCGAATCTCCGGATGCCGGACTTGTCGCCCAGGGCCTCGCGGAAGGCCGCGCCGAGGGCCAGCGCCGTGTCCTCCATGGTGTGGTGGGAGTCGATGTGCAGGTCGCCCTCGGTCTTGACCGTCAGGTCGAACAACCCGTGCTTGCCGAGCTGGGCCAGCATGTGATCGTAGAAGCCGACGCCGGTCGAGACCTCGACCCGGCCCGTGCCGTCGAGGTCGACCTCGACCAGCACCGACGTCTCCTTGGTCGTGCGCTCGATGCGCCCGGTCCGGTTCACAGCACTTCCTCCATCACGGCTTGCGTCGCGGCGCGGAACGCCGCCATCTCATCGCCCGTGCCGATCGACACGCGCAGCCATTCGGGTGGCCCGACCTCGCGCACCAGCACGCCCTTGGCCAGCAGAGCCTCCCAGACCGCCCGCCGATCGGCGAACCGGCCATAAAGCACGAAGTTCGCATCCGAGTCGGCGGCCTCCAGGCCCCGCCCACGCAGCCAGTCGACCGTCGCGTCACGCTCGGCGCGCAGCTCGTCGACCATGCCGAGCAGCTCGGCGCGATGCGCCACCGCCACGCGGGCCGCCGCCTGTGTCAGGGAGGACAGGTGGTACGGCAGGCGCACGAGAAGCAGCGCCTCGACCACGGCCGGCGCCGCGGCGAGATAACCGAGCCGGGTGCCCGCCATCGCGAACGCCTTCGACATCGTGCGCGTCACGATCAGGCGGGGGTGGTCGGGCAGCAGCGTCAGCGCCGACGGTGTGCCGGTGCGGGCGAACTCGAAATATGCCTCGTCGACCACGACCATGCCCGGGGCCGCCCGCAGCACCCGCTTGATCACGTCGATCTCCAGCGCGGTGCCGGTGGGGTTGTTGGGCGAGGTGAGGAAGACCACGTCGGGCCGGTGCTCCTCGATCGCGGCGACGGTCTTGTCCGGGTCGAGCCCGAAGTCGGCCTCGCGCGCCCCGGAGATCCACTCGGTGAAGACGCTGCGGGCGATGATCGAGTGCATCGAGTAGGACGGCTCGAAGCCCATCGCGGTGCGCCCCGGGCCGCCGAACGCCTGCAGGATCTGCTGAAGCACCTCATTGGACCCGTTGGCCGCCCACACCTGACCGGCGATCAGATCGTGGCCGAGATAGGCCGCGAGGTCGGTGCGGAGCGCCGTCGCGTCGCGGTCGGGATAGCGGTTGAGCTCGGCGGCCATGCCCGAGACGGCGGATGCGAGGTCGGCCACCAGCTCGGCCGAGGGGCCGTAGGGGTTCTCGTTGGTGTTGAGGCGCACGGCGACGTCGAGCTGCGGCGCGCCGTAAGGGGTGAGCCCCCGCAGATCATCGCGGAGGGGAAGATCGGAAAGGCTGGTCACGGGTTCGGAATCTCCCAGTCGAACCTGGCGCGGACCGCCGCGCCGTGAGCGGGCAGGTCCTCGGCGTCGGCGAGCGCGCACACGTGGCGCGCGGCGCCGGCGAGCGCGTCGCGGTCGTAGTCGACCACGTGCACGCCGCGCAGGAACGTCTGCACCGACAACCCGCTGGAGTGGCAGGCGCAACCGCCGGTCGGCAACACGTGGTTGGACCCCGCCATGTAGTCGCCGAGGGACACCGGGGCGTAGGCGCCGACGAAGATCGCGCCGGCGTTGCGGACCCGGCCGGCCAGGGCGCGGGCGTCACGCGTCTGGATCTCCAGGTGCTCGGCGGCGTAGGCGTCGACGACGACCAGCCCGTCTTCGAGGTCCTTGACGAGCACGATGCCCGACTGGCGGCCCGCCAGGGCCTCCGTGACCCGCTCGCTGTGCTTGGTGGCGGCGACCTGCGTCTTGAGCTCGCGCTCGACGGCGTCGGCCAGCTCGGCCGAGTCGGTGACCAGCACCGAGGCCGCGATCACATCGTGCTCGGCCTGGCTGATCAGGTCGGCGGCGACGTGCACGGGATCGGCGGTCTCGTCGGCGAGGATCGCGATCTCGGTGGGGCCCGCCTCGGCGTCGATGCCGATGCGGCCCTTGAGCAGGCGCTTGGCGGCGGCCACCCAGATGTTGCCGGGGCCGGTGACCATGGCGACGGGCGGGCACTCCTCGGTGCCGTAGGCGAACATCGCCACGGCCTGCGCGCCGCCCACGGCGTAGACCTCCTCGACGCCCAGCAGGGCGCAGGCGGCCAGGATCGCGGGGTGCGGCAGCCCGCCGAACTCGCGCTGGGCCGGCGAGGTGACGGCCAGGGAGGGCACCCCGGCCTCCTGAGCGGGCACGACGTTCATGACGACGCTGGACGGGTAGACCGCGAGGCCGCCCGGCACATAGAGACCGACCCGCTGCACCGGGATCCAGCGCTCGGTGACCGTGCCGCCCGGCACGACCTCGGTGGTGACGTCGGTGCGGCGCTGGTCGCGGTGGACCAGCCTGGCGCGCCGGATCGACTCCTCAAGCGCGGCCCGCACCTTGGGGTCGAGCCCTTCGAGGGCCCGCCCGAGCTCCTCGACAGCCACGCGGGTGCTCGCGAGCTCGACACCGTCGAACCTCGCGGTCAGCTCCTTGAGCGCGGCGACCCCACGATGGCGCACGTCCTCGCAGATGGGCCGCACCTTCTCAAGGGCGGCCTCCACGTCGAGCTCGGCGCGGGGCAACACGTCGCGCAGGTCCTCGGGAAGCGAGGCGCGCAGGTCGATACGGGAAATCACCCGCCCAGTCTACGGAGCCCGGCATCCGAATCAGCTTCTGTCCAGCATCCGGACGAGGCAAATCTTCGCCAGTGAGCCCTTTTCCCGGGTTGGCGGGCAGGTGGCGGCGTAAAATCAGGTGTGCACGGCGGCTGTGCCGTACGAGCTTTGTGTGACGGACGTCGCGGGCTCGCGGGGCTGTGCCTTTGTTGGAGGTGCCGCAGGCTTTCGGCCATGCGCGGTGGCTGTGCCTTTGTGGGGGATGCTGCAGGCTTTCGGCCGTGCGCGGCGGGCTCAAGGTGGCTGTGCCGTACGGCTGCGGAGTCGGCTTTTCATGGGTGTGGCCTGGGCCCAGAGGTCGGCTTTACGTTGTAGATTCGCAAGATGCTCTAGTCTGCGGCACGTGAGCAGGACGAAGAAGCAAGGCGGCCAGGGCACCCCCGCCACGGTCGCGCTGACCAAGGCCAAGGCGGCGTTCACCCTCCACCCCTACGACCACGACGCCGGCTCCGAGGGCTACGGCGAGGAGGCGGCCGATGCGCTCGGCGTGCCCCACGACCGCATCTTCAAGACCCTCGTCGCCGAGACCGAGGGCGGACTCGCCGTGGCGGTCGTCCCGGTGGCGGGCAAACTAGACCTTAAGGCGTTCGCCGCCGCGCTGTCCGGTAAGCGGGCGGCGATGGCCGAGGCGGCCAAGGTCGAGCGTGTGACGGGATATGTGGTTGGCGGCATCAGCCCGCTCGGGCAGCGCAAGAAGTTGCCCACGGTGGTCGACGCCTCCGCCCTGGCATTTGAGACGATCTTCTTCTCCGCGGGCCGGCGCGGCCTCCAGATCGAGACCGAGCCCGCCACCCTCATCACTCTCACCCAGGCCGTGACGGCGCCGATCAGCAAAATGTGACAGGGCGCGGCCCCGGGCCGGTCGGCCAGACTCGGGCCGAAGCCGCACGTGAAGGGGGCCGTTGACCATGACGGAACTGTTCTACCTGACCGCCGTCGAACAACTCGCACTACTGCGTTCACGAGATATCAGCGCCGTCGAACTCCTGGAGGCGCACCTCGATCGCATCGACAGGGTCAACCCGTCGGTCAACGCGATCGTCACCCTTGTGCAAGAACGCGCTCTCGCCCAGGCGCGCAGACTCGACGACGACGCGGTGCGCGGCCGATGGCACGGCCCGCTCCACGGACTGCCCGTCGCGCACAAGGATCTCGTCGACACCGCCGGCATCCGCACGACGTACGGCTCGCGCCTGTTCGCCGACCACGTCCCCGTGACCGACGCCCTCCTTGTGCGGCGCATGCGCGAAGCCGGCGCGATCACAATCGGCAAGACCAACACCCCCGAGTTCGGCACCGGCTCCCACACCGTCAACGAGGTGTTCGGCGCCACCCGCAACCCCTACGACCTCACCCGCAGCGCCGGCGGCAGCAGCGGCGGAGCCGCCGCCGCCCTGGCCAGCGGCATGATCTCCCTCGCCGACGGCTCCGACATGGGCGGCTCGCTGCGCAACCCGGCCTCCTTCTGCAACATCACCGGCCTGCGCCCCACCCCCGGCCGAGTGCCGGCGCCGAGCGACACGGCGGCGTGGTTCACCCTGCCCGTGTCGGGGCCCATGGCACGCACGGTCGGCGACCTGGCGCTGCTGATGAGCGTGATCGCGGGCTACGACGCCGCCGTGCCGATGGGCCCCCTGGACGACGGCTCGGAGTTCGCCGCCCCCCTCGACGCCGACCTGACCGGGCTGCGCGTCGCCTGGAGCCCCGACCTCGGCGGGCTGCCGGTCGACCCGGCCACCGCCGAGGCGACCGCCACCGCGCCCGAGGTCCTGGAGAAGCTGGGCGCCCGGGTCGAACGTGTGGACCTCGACCTGTCCGACGCCGACGAGGCGTTCCGCACCTATCGCGCGTGGTGGTACGTCCTGTCGTTCGGTGAGCTGCCCGAGGAGCAGCTCACCGACAACGTGCGCTGGAACCTCGCCAGGGGCCGCGAGGTCACCGCGGCCGACCTGGCGCGGGCCGAACGGCTGCGCAGCGGGTTGTTCGCGCGGATGGCGGAGTTCTTCCGGAACCACGACATGCTGATCGCGCCGGTCAGCCAGGTGCCGCCGTTCCCCGTGGACAAGCCCTACGTGGACGAGATCAACGGCGTCGCCCTGCCCGACTATCTCGCGTGGATGCGCTCGGCCTACTGGATCAGCGTGCTGCACTCCCCCGCCGCGTCGGTGCCCTGCGGCTTCACACCCGGCGGACTGCCCGTCGGCGTACAGATCGTGGGGCGGCCGTACGCCGACCTCGACGTGCTGCGAGTCGCCCACGCCTACGAACACGCCACGGGCTTCGGCACACGCCGCCCGGCACTGCCGGGTGCGTGAGCACGCGGCCACATGGCGTTGCCGGGCGGGTGAGCACACCGCCCCATGGCCCGTCGAGCTGCCGGGCGCGTGAGCGCGCCGCCGCCCGGCGTTACCGGGCACATGAACGCGGCACCGCACAGCGCTGCCGGGCAGATGAACGCGCACCATCGCACGGCCCGTCGAGCTGACGGGCGGCGCACGGCAGGCCTCAGTCCCGTGACTCGGGTACGGGGTCCGCAGGGCCTTTGCCGGACGAGTCGGAGTTGGAGGCCAGATCCGCCTTAGGGGGGAAAGCGCCGCGGAAGACCGGAAAGAGCGGTGGCGCCTGCCCTCCGTACGGCTTGCGCAGGGGAGACTCGCGATAGGCGAGCACGCCTTCGATCGCGAAGAACACCCCGACCGCCAGGAACGGCCAGGCCATCAGCACCCCATGGGCGGTGAGCACGAGGTGGGCGGTCGTCGTCGTCCCCGTCGGCCCCGCGGCCAGTTGCACGGGCGCGCTGAGGCAGACGACCCTGCCCACCCCGAAGGTGAGCAGCGAGGCCCCCATCCCTCCGACTGCCAGCCCCACCACGACGGGGAGGGGCCGCTTCCGGCTCAGGACATGTCCGACAATGCCGCTCGCCAGTCCTAGGAGACCGGTCACCACCGCGAACCAGCCGTCGGCGGCGATGAGTGTCTGTGTCGTGGGATCGGCCGGCACGTCGCCGTCGGGACCACTGACGAACAAGGTCCGCGGCGCGGTCGCCGCCCAGACGAACCCCGCGATCACTCCCAGGACCGCCAGCACGAACACGGTCACCGCGAACTCCCGCAAATGCCGCAAGTGCTCACTCCTCTAACCGAGGTGGGCCGGACCCGCCTGATGCTATCGACCAACGGACGGCCCTACGCTTTTCACGTGAACGAACAAGAGGTGTGGCTGATAGAACCCTCCGGTCCGCTCCACGGCGACGTCGTTGTACGCGGATCCAAGAACGGAGTCTCCAAACATATGGTCGCCGCCATGCTCGGCACCGGCGACAGCACCATCCACAACGCCCCTGAAGTGGGCGAGGTCGGCATCACCGCCGCGATGCTGGAAGCACTCGGCATCCATGTCGACATCACCAAAGACGAGATCACCGTGACCAGGGGCCCGGAGATCAACCCCCGGGTGCCCGAGGCCTTCACGGGACTCAACCGGATCCCCATCCTCATGCTCGGCCCGCTGCTCCACCTGGCCGGGGAGGCCTTCGTACCTCTCGTCGGCGGCGACCCCATCGGCCGCCGCCCCGTCAACTTCCACGTCGAGGCGCTCCGCTCCATGGGCGCCGAGGTCGAGGTCGGCGACACCGGCATCGCCGCCAAAGCCGGGCGCCTCCACGGCACCCGCATCGAACTCCCCTACCCGAGCGTCGGCGCCACCGAGACCATCCTCATGACCGCGGTCCTCGCCGAGGGCAAGACCGTGATCAAGGGCGCGGCCATGGAACCCGAAGTGGTGGAACTCGCCTTGTTCCTCCAGCGCATGGGCGCCCGCATCGAACTCAGCCCCGACCGCCGCATCGTCATCGAAGGCGTCGAAGAACTCCACGGCGCCTCCACCTGGCTCGCCGGCGACCGCATCGAAGCCTTCTCCTACCTCGTCGCCGGCCTCATCACCGGCGGCTCCGTCCGTGTCCACGGCTGCCCCCAGGACCGCCTCGTCACCGCGATCACCACCCTGGCCCGCATGGGCGCCCGCTTCGAGATCACCGACGACTGGCTCACCGCCTCGGCCCCCGACGGCCTGCGGGCGGCAGCCGTAAAGACCGACACCCATCCCGGCTTCATGACCGACTGGCAGACACCGCTCATGGTCCTGTTCACCCAGAGCCAGGGCATGTCGGTCCTGCACGAAACCGTCTTCGAGAACCGTCTCGTCTACGTGCCGGCCCTGCAGAAACTCGGCTGCGAGATCGAGGTCTTCAACGTGTGCCTGGGCGGCCCTGCCTGCCGCTACCACGACACCAACGCCAAACACTCAGCCGTCGTCCGCGGCGTCTCCAAACTCCGCGGCGCCGACGTCACCCTCCCCGACATCCGCGCCGGCTTCTCCGCCGTCCTCGCCGCCGCCGTCGCCGACGGCACCTCCACCCTGCGCGGCGTCCACCACATCGAACGCGGCTACCACCACCCGTTCGACCAGTTCGCCTCCCTGGGCCTCAACCTGCGCAGGGAAAAACTCCCACCCCGGTGAACCCCTCCACTTCAACCGCACCCAACATCAGGAAGGAGATCGCCCCGCGCCCTTCCCCGAAGCCGGCCCGCCGTCGGTGAGGGCGGGGCCGTAAGCCGCTCCACCGGCAGCAGGGCCGACAACTGCGAATCACCGGTGGCCATGCTCGTCAGCGGGCCGTAGGGATCGTCCCAGACGTCGGCGCCAGGGCCGCCGCAGGAGCGTCCGCAGGAAATTCCCCGAATGGGGACAGCGCCGCTCAGATAGGTCAGGTCGGAACGTCACCGCCGACGGGACAACTCCACGGAGATCGCCTCCGCGAGAGGAGCCGTCGTAGCGTGGCCCGACCTGGCCTCCTCAATCGCTTCGTAGTATCCGGGGCGGGAAGCGGTCACCACGACCATGCTCCACCTGTGCAACAACCGGGAAAGGTCTTTGTAGCGGGCGACATAGTCACGCGCCGCTTCGACCGCCTCGCGGTATTAACAGAGGAACTCCGCCCGCTCCCGCAGAGGCAGCCCACGAAGGATCACCTGCGGGTCCCGGGGATCATCCTCGGCAGGCCGAGCACTCATAAGAAGAACGCTATCCCCGTCACCACCAGAATCGATCACCCTGAGCAGGCAGGCTGGTAGTCCAACGTTCGTCATCTGTGAGAGAGCGGTCAGCGATCGTGCTCAGGGCACCGGTCATGTCCTGCTCTCGCTACCGCTCTCTCGCAGGCGACATCTGTCGGGAACGTCAGCTAGCGCCGGGGATGGTGACCGGTTGTTCCTTCACCGGGAAGCCGTTCTTGGTGGCGCTGCCCTTCATGTCGTTGATGGAGGACTTGACGCCCTCGAGGTCGGCCGGGGTGGCCGTGCCGCCCTTCAGTTTGTCGGTGAGGGCGGTGACCTTCGTGGTGACGCCCTCGACGGCCTTGCAGAGGGTCGGGTTGCTCATGGCGAAGCCCTTGGCGACCCTCAGCTCGTGGAGGGCGAAGGCGCCTGCGATGGCCGCCTTCACGAAGGTACGCTTGCGCTTTTCCGCGCCCTCCTTGAAGCCGCCGCTGCGGAGCGGCTGGTAGATATAGCGGTAGAAGGCCCCGAGCGCGAGTCCCCCGTGGAGCGCGAAGCGGGTCTTGGCGAAACGCCGGGCGTTGCCCGCGGTCGGGCACGGACCGTGAAACTCGCCGTCGGCGGGCGGGGACGCCGGGGCGGCGGTCGCCGGGTTGGCGTTGATCGCGTTGCCGGGTCTGGCGGCGAGGTCCCTGTCGCTGCCGCAACCGACTAGGGTCGCCCCCGCCAGCAGCACCGCCGCCGCGTACACGACAACGGATCGGATGCTCCGTACAGTCATTTTTCCCCCTGTGGTTCTACACGAAAGCCCGTCGTCGTCACGGGCGGCGGATCAGTCGTCCCACGGCCATCGCCAGCCCTCACCGAAGATGCCTGCCTCCTGGTCGGCCATCTCGCGTTCGAAGCTGTGGTCGTAGTCGTCGAATTCGTCGCGGTCGCGGTCGCGCCGGTCGCCGCGGCGGTCTCGGCGGCGATCGCTTTCCTCGCGTTCGGCGCGTTCGAGGCCGGGGGTGTGGCCGCCGCCGAAGCGGGCCATGTCGGGGCGGGTGAAGGGGGTGCCGGCGCTGCCGGCCAGGGCCTCGCTCATGGAGTCCACCCAGATGGGGCCGGGCAGGGAGGCTCCCTGGACCGAGCCGTAATACGTGTCGCCGATGGTCACGCCGCGCAGCGGGTGGCGGTAGGAGCCGCGCAGGTCGCCGATGCTGACGGCGGCGGCCAGGTCAGGGGTGTAGCCGGCGAACCACGCCGAGGTGTAGCCGTCGGTGGTGCCGGTCTTGCCCGCCGCGTGGCGGCCGATGCTCTGGCCTTTCATGGTGCCGCGGGCGAACACGCCGCGCAGCACCCAGTTGACGGCGTCGGCCACCTCCGGTTCCAGCGCCTGGGAGCAGCTTGAGGAGATGGGGGTACGGTTACCGTCCCTGTCCGTGATCTCGACGATGGTGACCGGGCGGCAATAGCGGCCCCTGGCGCCGAACGTGGCGAAGGACGCGGCGACGGTCAGCGGGTCCATCTCGTTGATGCCGAGCGTGAAGGTCGGCACCTCCCGCAGGGCTTTGCCGTCGGCGCGGGTGATGCCGAGCGAGCGTGAGGTTTTGACGACGTCGCAGAGCCCGACCTCGCGTTCGAGCATCATGTAGAAGATGTTGACGGAGTTCCAGGTGCCGGTGGCCAGGCTGTGCGGGCCGCCTTTGCCCTCTCCGCTGGCATTGTGGATGACGGAGCCCGGATCGTTCACCGGCACTCCTTTGCAGTTGCGAAAGCCCCTGCTCGGCACGTAACTGCCAGGTGTGTTGAAGCCCTGGTTGAACTGCCATCCTTTTTTGAGCGCGGTGGCCAGCGTGTAGACCTTGAACGTCGATCCGGCCTGGAAGCCCTGGCCGCCGCCGTGCGCCGCGTCGGCGGGGAGGTTGTAGGTCGTGGCCGGGCCGAGTTTCCGCCCGCCTGGGTTGGCCCCGTAGCGTTTGCTGGCGGCCAAAGCCCGCACCCGGCCGGTGCCGGGTTCCACCATGGCCTCGGCTGCCACCTCGGTGTCGGCGGGGTCGACCCGGGATGAGATGGCGCGCTGGGCTGCTTTCTGAACGCGGGGGTCGAGGGTGGTGGTCAGGGTGAGGCCGCCTACGGCGAGGCGGCGCAGGCGTTCGGCTCTGGTGTGACCGAAGACGGGGTTGTTCTGGAGCTCTCGATAGACATAAAGGCAGAAGAACGGATATTTGCTCTCAAAGCACCCACCGGGGGCCGGTTGCAGCTTGATCCCGAGAGGGCTGCGTTTGGCCGCCCGGGCTTGTGCCGTACTCACCATGCGCAGCTCGGCCATACGGTCCAGCACCAGATCCCGCCGCTCCGTGAGCCGGCGCTGCCGCTGCCTGCCGAGCGCCGGATCGGTCGTGGCGGGAGCGCGTACGGCACCGGCCAGCGTGGCCGCCTGAGCCAGCGTGAGCTGAGCGGCGGTCGTCGAGAAGAACCGCCGGGCGGCTGCCTCGACCCCGAACGCGCCGGCACCGTAGTAGGAGATGTTGAGATAGCGTTCGAGGATCTCGGCCTTGGTGTATTTCTTCTCCATCGCAAGTGCCAGCCGCAACTCGTTGAGCTTGCGCTGAATACTCGGCGCCCGCGCCCGATCCCGCTCGGCCTCCGACTCGGCACTCTCCACCAGAATGTTCTTCACCAGCTGCTGCGTGAGCGACGACCCGCCCTGGCGGATTCCCCCCGCCTGGGTGTTGGCTATCAGCGCACGGAACGTGCCCTTGATGTCGAGCCCGGCGTGCTCGTAGAACCGGGAATCCTCAATGGCCAAAATGGCCTGCCGCATGACGGGCGCCACCGCGGCCAGGGGAACGACCGTGCGATTCTTCTCGTAGAACGTGGCGAACTCCGTGCCGTTCTTGTCGAGCAGCACCGTACGCTGCGAGAGCGGATCCTCAGAGGGCGGCGGCGGCAACTTGGTGAACAGGTCGGCCACATGCTTGACGGTGACTCCCCCACCCCCCACCACGGGCAACGCGATCCCCGCGACCAGAATCCCCCCAAGCACCCCCGCGATCCCCAGCCCGGCCGCCATCCCCACCGTCACCCGCCGCACCGAACGAACACCGGGCTCGCCGGGGTGCTCATGGGCATCATCGGTGGTGGTCACGGTCAAGAAAGTGCGACCCGGAGATCCTTTCCAAACCCACACCACAACAAGCTTGACCTGCCCAACAGCGGTTTTTACCTGCCCGCGACAGCTTTGTCGACGGAAATCCCTTAGGCGTGAAAGCACCCATTAACGACAAACAGGTCGGGCATGTTTGGCCACTGCAGGCTTATCGCAGCGGGAGAGCCCTCACCCGGATGCCTCTGGTGGAAAAAGCCACAACGGCGCCTGCTTGAAGATGGCTGTCGAGGACCGCAAGGTTCGCCACGATGACGTCGACCAAGTCGGGTGGACGCAGCTCAATCAGTTCTCGTACAAGAATCACAGAAGGTTCAGTCGCACGTGTGTGTGCCAGGAGCGCACCGAAGTCCGTGTCTGCGGAGACGATTGCCCGGCCGCTCGCAACAGCGAGTTCCATGATCGTCGTATCGGGTGCGCTCGTCGCCCGAAGGTCGCGCACATGGATCGCATTATGATCAGCTTTGTTCAGGAGTTCGGCAACGCGAGGTGAGAGGTTTTCATCAACCAGGAATTTCACGCCGGCTCTTGGAGACGGTAGAAGTGGACGTTCGTTGATGCCGCAGCGTACTCAAGCGCTTGTTTGATGTCATCGCGTTCCAGATCTGGGTAGTCCGTGAGGATCTCGTCGAAGGTCCATCCACCGGCAACAAGACGTACCACCGTCTCAACCGTGATTCGCAGGCCACGGACGGTGGGCTTGCCTTCGAGCTTGTCGGGCTCGACGGTGATTCGATCGAAGTTCATGGTGTCTCCCTCCCCTCCTGATATTGCCAGGTCGGCTCCGAGGAAGGCGACCGCGATACGCCGTGCCGCCAAAACGTACGGCACAGCCTCCAAACGAGGCTGTGCTGTACGAAGCCGAGTCAGACCAGGCAGGAAGGGCCGAGGAGTTGTTTCAAGTCGCCCATCAAAGCCGGGGAGGGGGTCACGCGGAGGCGGTCGTCCAGGCGCATGACCGTGGTTTTCGGGCCGGTGTGGACGTGGAGGTGGACCTCCGTGGTGCCGGGGTGGGTGGTGAGGACCTCGCGGAACTGGCCCACCAACGGGGGGGTGCAGCGGTTGAGGGCGAGGCTGACGACCAGGGGGCCGCCGGATTCCACGGTGAGGTCGGGGGCGGTGACCTCCATGGCGATGATTTTGGCGACGTCTTCGCGTTTGTCCAGGCGGCCCTTCACGAAGACGATGGCGTCCTCGGCGAGGATGGTCGAGCAGAGCTGGTAGGCCGAGGGGAAGATCATGACCTCGATGGCGCCTTCGAGATCCTCCAGGGTGGTGAGCACCCAGGTGTCGCCCTTTTTGGTGACCTTGCGCTGGAGGCCGGTGAGGATGCCGCCGACGGTCAGTGTCTGGCCGTCGGGACGGCTTTCGTCCTGGAGGGCGGCGATGGAGCAGTCGGCGCCGGCGGCGAGGATGTGTTCGACGCCGAGGAGCGGGTGGTCGGAGACGTAAAGGCCGAGCATCTCCCGTTCGAAGGTCAAGATGGTGGTCTTGTCCCATTCGCCGGGCGGGATCTGCACGTCGAAGGTCTGGTCCTCGGCGCCCTCGACGGCGCCGAACAGGGAGTCCTGGCCGATGGCCTCGTTCTTCTTGATGTCGATGATGGCGTCGACGGCCTGTTCGTGGATGAGGACGAGGCCCTTGCGCACGTGGCCCAGGGAGTCGAACGAGCCGGCCTTGATGAGGGATTCGATGACCCGCTTGTTGCAGACGATCGCCGAGACCTTGCGGAGGAAGTCCTTGAAGTCGCCGAAGCGGCCCTTGCTCTTGCGGGCGGCGACGATGGCCTCGACGACGTTGGCGCCGACGTTGCGGATGGCGGACAGGCCGAAGCGGATGTCGGTGCCGCGCGGGGTGAAGTCGGAGTCGGAGTCGTTGACGTCCGGCGGCAGGACCTTGATGCCCATGCGGCGGCACTCGTTGAGGTAGAGCGCGCTCTTGTCCTTGTCGTCTTTGACCGAGGTGAGCAGGCCCGCCATGTATTCAGCGGGATAGTTGGCCTTAAGGTAGGCGGTCCAGTAGGACACCAGGCCGTAGGCGGCGCTGTGCGCCTTGTTGAAGGCGTAGTCGGAGAAGGGGAGAAGGATGTCCCAGAGCGTCTTGACGGCGTCGGCGGAGTAGCCGTTGGCCTTCATGCCCCCTTCGAAGGACTCGAACTGCTTGTCCAGCTCGGCCTTCTTCTTCTTGCCCATGGCGCGGCGGAGAAGGTCCGCTTTACCGAGCGAGAAGCCGGCGACGCGCTGGGCGATGGCCATGACCTGCTCCTGATAGACGATCAGGCCGTAGGTCGTGTCGAGGATGTCGGCGAGCGACTCCTTGAACTCCGGATGGATCGGGACGATGTCCTGCTGGCCGTTCTTGCGCAGCGCGTAGTTGGTGTGGGAGTTGGCGCCCATTGGGCCGGGGCGGTAGAGCGCGCCGACGGCGGAGATGTCCTCGAAGTGGTCGGGCTTCATCAGCCGCAGCAGCGACCGCATGCCGCCGCCGTCCAGCTGGAACACCCCGAGGGTGTCGCCCCGGCCGAGGAGCTCGTAGGTCTTGCGGTCGTCGAGCGGCAGCTTGAGCAGGTCGATCATGGAGCCGGTGTTGGCCTCGATCATCTTGAGGCAGTCGTCGATGATCGTGAGGTTGCGCAGGCCCAGGAAGTCCATCTTGAGCAGGCCGAGCGTCTCGCAGGTCGGGTAGTCGAACTGCGTGATGATCGCGCCGTCGGAGTCGCGGCGCATGATCGGGATGTAGTCGGTCAGCACCTCCGACGACATGATGACGCCGGCGGCGTGCACACCGGTCTGCCGGATCAGGCCTTCGAGGCCCTTGGCGAGGTCCATCGTCGACTTGACGTCGACGTCCTCCTCGTAAAGCTTGCGCAGCTCGCCGGCCTCGGCGTGGCGGGGGTGATCGGAGTCGAAGATGCCGGTGAGCGGGATGTCCTTGCCCATGACGGAGGGCGGGAAGGCCTTGGAGACCCGGTCGCCCAGGGCGTACGGATAACCGAGGACGCGCGCGGCGTCCTTGATGGCCGCTTTCGCCTTAATGGTGCCGAAGGTGGCGATCATCGCGACCTTGTCGGCGCCCCACTTCTCCGTGACATACCTGATCACGTCGGCGCGCCGGCGCTCGTCGAAGTCGATGTCGACGTCGGGCATGGAGACGCGGTCGGGGTTGAGGAACCGCTCGAAGATCAGGCCGTGCGGGAGCGGGTCGAGGTCGGTGATGCCGAGCGCGTAGGCGACGAGCGAGCCGGCGGCGCTGCCTCGGCCGGGGCCGACGCGGATGCCGTTGTGCTTGGCCCACATGATGAAGTCGGCGACCACGAGGAAGTAGCTCGGGAAGCCCATCTTCAAGATGACGTCGATCTCGAACTCGGCCTGGGTCCGGTGCCGCTCGTCGACCCCCTCGGGGAAGCGGCGGTTCATGCCCTCCCAGACCTGCTCCCGGAAGAAGCCCTCCTCGGACTGGCCGTCGGGCACCGGGAAGGTGGGCATGAGGTTCTTGAACCCGAACATGCCCTCCGGGTCGACCTTCTCCGCCACGAGCAGAGTGTTGCGGCAGCCCTCCTGCCACAGCTCGGAGGAGTCGACCGCGCGCATCTCGTCGGCGGTCTTGATGTAGTAGCCGCTGCCGTCGAAGCGGAACCGGTCTGGGTCGGCAAGCTGCTTGCCGGTCTGGATGCACAGGAGGGCGTCGTGGCTCGCCGCGTCGGACTCGTAGGTGTAGTGCGAGTCGTTGGTGACCAGCGGGGGGATGCCGAGCTTGCGGGAGATGTCGGTAAGGCCGTCGCGGACCCGGCGCTCGATGTCGAGCCCGTGGTCCATGATCTCCAGGTAATAGTTGTCGGGCCCGAAGATCTCGCGGAACTTCGCCGCCGCCTTGAGCGCCTCCTCCTCCTGGCCGAGCCGGAGCCGGGTCTGCACCTCGCCCGAGGGGCACCCGGTGGTGGCCATCAGGCCCTCGGAGTGCTCGGCGAGCAACTCGGCGTCCATGCGCGCCCACTTGCGCACGAACCCCTCGGTGTAGGCACGTGAGGAGAGCTTCATCAGGTTGCTCAGACCGGTCCGGTTCTTCGCCCAGATGGTCATGTGCGTGTAATAGCCACCCGCCGACACATCGTCACTCTTTTGGTGGGGCTCACCCCAGGTGACCTGCTTTTTGTGGTGCCGGGCGGCGGGCGCGACATAGGCCTCGATGCCGATGATCGGCTTGATGCCGGCGCCCGTGGCCTGCTTGTAGAAGTCGTAGGCGCCGTGCATGTTGCCGTGGTCGGTGATCGCGATCGCGGGCATCCCCAAGTCACCGACCTGCTTGAACATCTGCTTCAACCGGGCAGCTCCATCGAGCATGGAGTATTCGGTGTGAACGTGCAGATGAACAAACGACTCGCCCATGCGCTCCCCTAGTTCGTGCGGTGCGTCAGAGCCTACGCGTGTTGAGCGGGGCCCGGAGGCCCACCGCGCCCTAAGGTCTGACCTGTAACCCGCTCAACCGTTTTGAGCAGGGAAAACACCGGGGGAACATCAATGGCCTCAGAGCTAGTGGAACCAGGCTACAGCCCTGTCCTGAGCGGCCGGCAGGTCCGGATGATCGCGATCGGAGGGGCGATCGGCGTCGGCCTGTTCCTGGGTTCGGGCGGGCGTCTCGCGGCCGCCGGGCCGGCGCTCGTGCTGACCTACGCCGTGGCGGGGGTGGCGGCGTTCTTCGTGATGCGGGCGCTCGGTGAGCTTGTCCTGCACCGGCCCACGTCGGGGTCGTTCGTGGACTACGCCCACGAGTTCGTGGGCCCGTGGGCGAGCTTCGCCAGCGGATGGATGTACTGGATCAACTGGGCCTTCACCGGCATCGCCGAGCTCACGGCTATCGCCACCTATTTCAGTAAATGGGCTCCTCACGTTCCCCAGTGGGTCGTCGCCCTCGGCGCGCTCGTCCTGGTGCTGGCGGTCAACCTGCTGTCGGTGCGGCTCTTCGGCGAGCTGGAGTTCTGGTTCGCCCTGCTCAAGGTGCTGGCGATCACCCTGTTCCTCTTCGTCGGCACCTGGCTGGTGGTCTTCTCCGTCAACGACGCCGGAGTCCACAACCTCGGCGCCGGCGGCGGATTCACCCCGCACGGACTGCCGATCGTGGTCATGAGCCTCCAAGCCGTGATCTTCGCCTACTCCGGCATCGAACTCGTCGGAATCGCCGCGGGCGAGACCAAGAACGTGCACCAGGTCATGCCGAAGGCCATCAACGGCGTCGTCTGGCGTATCGCGATCTTCTACGTGGGGTCGGTTCTGCTCCTCACCCTGGTGCTGCCCTGGACGGCATACTCCGGAGACCAGTCGCCCTTCGTCACGGTCTTCAACTCGCTCGGCGTGCCGTGGGCGGGCGACGCGATGAACGTCGTGGTCATCACCGCCGCCACCTCGTCGTGCAACTCCGGCCTCTACAGCACCGGGCGCATCCTGCGCGCCATGGCCCTCAAGGGCGAGGCACCCGCGGTGACCTCCAGGATGAGCAGGAGGCATGTGCCCTACGGCGGCATCGCCCTCACGGCGGCGGTCTTCCTCGGCGGGGTGTTCCTCAACTATCTGGTGCCGAAGCAGGCTTTCGACATCGCCATCGCCATCGCCTCCCTCGGTGTCATCACGACGTGGGGCACGCTGCTGTTCTGCCAGATCAGGCTGCGCCGGGCCGCCCTGCGCGGCGAGATCGCCCGGCCGTCTTTCCGCATGCCGGGCTCGCCATACACCAACTGGCTCACCCTCGGGATGCTCGCGCTGGTGGTGGTGCTGATGGCCTTCGCCGACGAGCCGCAGCGCATCGCGTTCTACAGCATCCCGCTGCTCGCGATCGCCATCGCGCTCGGCTGGCACCTGGTGAAGGCGCGCCGGGGGCGTGCGCCGCGGCCCCCGGCCACCGGACCGCCGCCGCTGCTCAGCGGTCCCGTTCCTCCGCCAGACGCAACCCCGCCTCTATCACCGCGTTCATGATCGGCGCCAGGCCGGGCTCGCCCAGTGTGGGGGCACGTTCGGCCATGGCGGCCACCAGGCGCCGCTCACGGTCCATGTCACGACCGGCGAACCCGCCGACGGGCTTCAACCGCTGGATGGTGCCCGCCAGCGCGGCACGGCGCTCCAGCAGGGTGGCCAGCGCGGCGTCCACACGGTCGATCGCCCGCCGCGCGGCCACCACCGTCTCGGGGGACTCCTCTCTGAGGATCGCGCCGACCAGCGTGACCGCCTCGCGCGCCGCCGCCACGGCGTCGCGGCCGCACTCCGGCGCGAGCATGAGCCCGTCGGCCCCGGCCGCGACCGCCGCGCCCGCGAGGCCGGCGTCATCGCCCAGCCAGGCCAGCACCGGCCTCCCCGAACGCTCACGCGCCTCCCGCATCAACGTGAGGTCCAACGTGTGGGTGCGGCTGCCGCCCTCGCAGAGCACCACCTCGTCGTTGCCCTCGGCCACGCAGTAGTCCACGATCGCCAGCCATTCCTCCAGAGTCGCCCCGGGCCCCCGCCGTACGACCACCGGCAACCCCAGCCGCGCGACCGCCCGCACGAGGCCGAAGTCCTGCATCCACTCCCCGCCGATCACCAGGCCGTCGGCCGCTGCCTGGACCGCGGGCAGGTCGCCGGCCGAGAACGGCTCGACGAGCAGCGGCCCGGCGAAGGCCGCCCGCGCCTCGCGCACCGCGTCGCCGGCGTCACGGCGCCCGTGGTGCTCGCGCAGGGAGATCCAGCGCGCGTCGGGCGCGGTGTGAGCGGCCCCGCCGATCAGCACGGCCGGGCCGGCGCCGACCCTGAGGTCGCCGATCGGCACAGCTCCGCGGTGGATGTGGGCGGCGAATGTCATGGACGCATCTCCCGGATGCTCGGCCGGGTCCGCAGCCGGAACCGGCGTGGGCGACTTGACGAACGTCGAACAGGCCTGGAAAGCAGGAAAGGCAGAGACAAGGGTCTCTGCCTGGGTGCCGGCTCCGAAAACGGTCGCTAGATCACGTGCATGCGACCGACTCGACCGGAGCCGGCTCGGTAAACGCGAAATAGCGGGTCACAGCAACGACGATAAGGCATGCTGTACGGCCATGCCAGCGGCCGGACCACGTCATCCCACGATGCGAGATGAGCGCGAAATGCGAATCCTCCGTACGGTCGATGTAGATCCCCCGCTATGGGAGGATTTCTTGGCCTGGGAGGGGGATTGAGCGGTGATGCAGTCGGACGGACAACACCACAAGGGTCGCCGCGTCGCCGACCGCTACCACCTGCTCGAACCTATCGGACAGGGCGGCATGGGCGTGGTGTGGCGAGCGCACGACACACTTCTCGACCGGACCGTCGCGGTCAAAGAGGTTCGGTACGGCGGCGGCCTGGGTGACGAAACACACATGCTCAACCGGCGGATGATGCGCGAAGCCCGCGCCGCCGCCCGGCTGACGCATCCCAACGTCGTGATCGTCTACGACGTGATCGAAGAGGACAACCGGCCGTGGATCGTCATGCAGATGGTCCCGTCGCGTTCCCTCGGGCAGGTGATCAAGGCTGAAGGGCCGCTCAAGCCGCGCCGCGTCGCCGAGATCGGCCTGAACCTCGTCGACGCCCTGCGCGGCGCGCACCGGGCGGGTGTCCTGCACCGCGACGTCAAGCCGGAGAACGTCCTGCTGGCCGACGACGGCCGCGTCGTGCTCACGGACTTCGGCATCGCGACGCTGGAGGCCGAGACCGCGCTCACGATGACGGGGCTGGCGGGCACGCCGGCCTTCATCGCGCCCGAGCGCCTGCGCGGCCTGCCCGCGCGCCGCGAGTCGGACCTGTGGTCCCTCGGCGCGACGCTCTATGCGGCGGTGGAGGGCAAGTCCCCCCACGACCGGGGCCTCGCCATGGCCACCATGCACTCGGTGCTCAACGACGAACCCGGCCCTCCGCGCCTCGCCGGGCCGCTCTATCCGGTGCTTGAGGGGTTGCTGCGCAAGGAGCCGGTGCAGCGGCTCACCTACGACGAGGCGACCGCGATGTTGCGCAAGGTCGTCGAGGGTCACTCCCCCACCATGCCCTTCGGCATGGTGCCGCCCAAGCCTCAGGCGCGGCCGAGCAAGCCGGCCGGCCCCTCGATCCCCGAGACGGGCCACCACGCCCATCCGCCGGTGTCGGGCCGTCCGCTCAGCGGCAGGAACCAGCGCCCCGGGAAGGACCCGTACGGCAGGCAGACCCCGGCGGCGTTCGAGGCCGACGACGGCGACATGGCCACCCGCAAGGCACGCGTGCCGAAGCCGGGCACCGCGTCGACCGCCAGGCCGCCCGTGGCGGGCCGCCTGCCCGGCGCGACGGGCAGGTCGGGCGACGCGGCGGCCAAGGCCGCGCGTGAGGCTGAGGCCAAGGCGGCCAGGGAGGCGGAGGAGAGGGCCGCACGTGAGGCCGCAGAGAAGGCCGCCCGTTTGAAGGCGGCCCGCGAGGCCGCAGCCAAGGCCGCCCAAGAGGCCGAGGCCAAGGCGGCCAGGGAGGCCGAGGAGAAGGCCGCACGGGAAGCCGCAGAGAAGGCCGCCCGTTTGAAGGCGGCCCGCGAGGCCGCAGCCAAGGCCGCCCAAGAGGCCGAGGCCAAGGCCGCCAAGGAGGCCGAGGAGAAGGCCGCACGGGAAGCCGCAGAGAAGGACGCGGCCGACGGCCAAGATGCGGAGTCCGGCTCGGCCACGGCCGAGGATGAGCCGAGCAAGACCAAGTCCAAGAAGTCCGGCACCTCAGGCACGAAACGAGCATCGGCGCGAACCGGGACGGCGAGCGGCACCGGGGCAACCGGGGACGCCAAGCCCGAGAGCGGTTCCTTGTCAGACGACGATGCCGCGAACACGGACTCCACCGGCTCGGGCAAACGCCCCTCGGCACGCAAGAGCACAGGCTCGTCGAGCGCCGGTGCTTCGAATGCCTCGAAGTCCGGAACCGGCGCACGCCCCAAGGCACAGGCCAAAGCGGATGAGGAAAAGTCATCCGATTCACCGGCGGACGCCGCGGAGCCGGGCACCGAGTCCGGCGAGAAGGAGCCGGCGTCCCCGGAGAAGACCACCGGAAGCACCCCCGCCAAGCCCGGGGCGAAGGGCAAGAGCGACACCAAGAAGAAGCCCGCCGCCGACAGCACGGAAGACGGCGCCTCACCCGCCGACAGCGACGCCAAGGACGTGAACGGCGAGGCCGGCGGCGAGGCCCCCGACATCGCGCTCGGGAGTGCCGCGTTCGCAGTCGGCCGCGAGGACGACACCGACACCTCGCCGAGCCTGGTCATCCCGGCGGTCAGCCTCGACGGCCCGGCATGGCCCGACGTGTCCGTCTCCACCTCCGAGCGCATACTCGGCACCGACGCCAAGCATGAGAAAGCCGCGGCGGCCTCGTTCGACCTCGTCGGTGACGCCGCGGCCGGCCTCGACCCCGTCGGCCTGCCGGCGGCCGGGGCGGACCCGGCCGACCCTGCGACGACTAAGTTCGGGGCCGAGGAGATCTCGCTCGATCTGAGCGCCAAGGCCGGGAACGACGTCGGCAAGGCGGGGTCCACGGGCTCAAAGGCCGCCGCGAGAGGCGCGGTCGGCCGCGCCCCTTACGACACCTCTTTCGCCGCCGAGGCGACCCGGGTCGCCGACGGCGCCCTGGACCCGGCCCCGAGCGGAAAGAGCCCCAAATCGGGCAAAGCCCTCCCAAGCGTAGGTGGGTACGGCCGTCCGGCGGCGCGTGAGGCCGCGGGGGCTTCCGCCGTACCGGGCTGGGAGGTGCCTGAACCGGACGCCGCGCCGTACATCGGGAACGCCACCGCGAAGCTCCCCACGCCGCCCCGGCCCGGACACGAGGCGCAGCCTCCGCCCGGACGGAATAAGGGCGGCGACGGGCAGTCCACGGTGATGGGCCTGCGGCCATCGGTGCCGCCGCGGCCTCCGTCCCCCCTGCGCAAGGTCGTGCCCGCCGTGGTCGTGGCGGTGATCGTGGTCGCGATGGTGTCGCTCTATCTCGGCATGCGCAGCGGCAACACCGCGGGCTCCCCCGACCCCTCGGCCACGACATCGGCGACGACCGAACCCGAGGGCGAGAAGTCGTCGTCCCCCGGCGGGTCTCCGCAGGCCGCCCCCGTTCCGAACCCGCCGCAGGCCAATGAGCCGGCCCCGTCGAAAACGGCCGAGCCCGCTCCCGAGAAGTCGGAGCCGGCGGCGGCGCTGCCCGCGGGTTGGAAGATGTACAAGGACGACAAGATGGGCTTCTCGGTGGGCCTGCCGAAGGGCTGGAAGCCCTTCGTCCGCACCCGCAACGCCGTGCGTTTCCGCGGCCCCGGAGCGAGCCCCCAGTCGTACCTGCTGATCGAGGAGGCGGACAACCCCAAGAGCGACCCGGTGAAGGACTGGCGCAAGCTTGAGCGCACCGCGAGGTACAACTTCGGGGGATACAAGTTCAAATTCATCAAGAAGGTCGACTACCAGAAGTCGGCCTCCGACTGGGAGTTCACCTGGAGGGCGAACTCCGGTCTGGCCCGGGTGCGCAACCGCGGCTTCCTCACCGACAACGGCCGCGGCTACGCGATCTATTGGCACACCGCGAGCAGCAAGTGGAAGAAGCACCTGCGCTTCTTCAACGGATTCGCCGACACCTTCAAACCCGCGAAGTAACGTGTCGCGTCTGACGCCCGCAGGCGGAAAGGGGCGCCGGTGACGGACGGACAGCGCCGGATCAACGGCAGATATCTGCTGATCGAGCGACTCGGGCAGGGCGGCATGGGCGTCGTGTGGCGCGCCCACGACGAGCTCCTCGACCGGCCGGTGGCCGTCAAGGAGGTGCGTTACTCGGGGGTCGACGACGAGCGCCGCGCGTCGCTGATCCAGCGCACGATCCGCGAGGCCAGGGCGGCAGGACGGCTCGACCACCCCTCGGTGGTGGCCGTGCACGACGTCGTCGAGGAGGACGGCAGGGCGTGGATCGTCATGCAGCTTGTGCGTTCGCGGTCGCTGGGCGAGGTCGTGCGGGTCTACGGTCCGCTGGCACCCGAGCGGGTGGCGGCGCTCGGGCTGCAGATGTTGTCGGCGCTGCGGGCCGCGCACGCGGCGGGGGTGCTGCATCGCGACGTCAAGCCGGAGAACGTGCTGCTCGCCGACGACGGGCGGGTGGTGCTGACCGACTTCGGCATCGCCGCCGTGGAGGAGGACCCCGCCCTCACCCACACGGGGGCGATCATGGGCACGCCCGCCTTCCTGCCCCCTGAGCGTCTGAAGGGCATGCCCGCCGGGCCCGAGTCCGACCTGTGGTCGCTCGGCGCGACGCTGTACGCCGCGGTGGAGGGCAGATCGCCCTTCGACCGGGGTGCCGCCGCGCCGACGATGGCAGCGGTGCTCTACGAGGAGACGGGCCCCATGGCACGGGCGGGCGCCCTGTCCCACATGATCCACGGGCTTTTGCACAAGGAGCCGGCCCTGCGCATGGGCACGGAGGAGGCCGAGGAGCTGCTCCGCCCCATCGCCGAGGGCACAGGACCCACCGAGGCGCGACCCCTCGCCCGGCAGGGCACCGGCCCCCAGGCCGCCCGGCCGGCCGGCTGCGCCGTACGGCACTGCTCGTGACGGCGATCACCGTGTCGCTGGCATTGGTCGCGGCGGCGGCGGTCTTCGGGCTCCTCTACTGGGGCGGGAGGTCCACGGAGCAGGAGTCCATGATCGTGCCCGTCGGGACCGCCGAACCCGAGCCCCTGCCGTCGCCGACGCGTACGGCACAGGCCCGCGTGACGGTCACCGCCACCCCGCGCGAGGCGTTCATCCCGAAGGGGTGGGTGTCCTATCGCCACCCGCAGGGGTTCTCGCTGGCCGTTCCGAAGGGATGGACCGCCGTGGACGACCCTGAGCGGCCCAGGGTGGAGATCCGGGGGAAGGGGAGCAACGGCTTCCTCTGGGTGGAGTGGGCCACGCCGGAGAACCCCCAGGACGATCAGGTGGCCGCCTGGGAGGAGCTGGAGAAGACGATCCTGGCTGAGAAGGGGCTGCCCGGTTATCGCCGGATCGGGATCAGGCCGCTGACCTACCTCGGCCGCCCGGCGGCCGACTGGGAGTTCACCTTCGAGAGCACGGCGGACGGCACTGTGCGGGTGATCGACCGAGGGTTCCGCACAGCGGACGGACGGCATTTTGCGCTCTATTGGCGGGTGCCCGACGCCGAGTGGAGCCGGGACCTGCACTTCTTCCAGAACTTCGCCCGGACCTTCCGCTTCGGGAGTCAGGCGCCCGGCGCCGAAGGCCGGGCGCCGGCGCCTGAGCGGAGCCGGAAGGTGCCTCGCACCGAGAACTCCCCCGGCACCCCCTGAGCCGCCCCGTCAGGACTCGCGGCCGGCCCTGTCGAGGGCGCCGGCGAGGTCGTCGGGATAGTCGCTCGTGAACGACACCCACTCGCCCAGGGTCGGGTGCTCGAAGCTGAGCGAGACCGCGTGGAGCCACTGCCGGCCGACCTTGAGGCGGGCGGCCAGCGTCGGGTCCGCGCCGTACATGAGGTCGCCGACGCACGGGTGGCGCAGGGCCGCCATGTGCACGCGGATCTGGTGGGTGCGCCCGGTCTCGAGGCCGATGTCCAGCAGGGAGGCCGCCCGGAACGCCTCGATCGTGTCGTAGTGCGTGATCGACGGCTTGCCGCCGGCCACCACCGCGAAGCGGCCGTCGCCGGAGGGGTGCCGGTCGATGGGGGCGTCCACGGTGCCGCGCAGCGGGTCGAGGTGGCCCTGCACGAGGGCGTGGTAGCGCTTTTCGACGCGGCGCTCCTTGAAGGCCCGCTTGAGCAGCGAGTAGGCCACCTCGCTCTTGGCGACGACCATGGCGCCCGTCGTGTTGGCGTCGAGGCGGTGCACGATGCCCTGGCGCTCGGCGGCGCCGCTGGTGGCCACGGTGTGGCCGGCGCCGAGCAGGCCGCCGAGGACGGTGTGGCCGGTCCAGCCGACCGTCGGGTGGGCGGCGACGCCGATCGGCTTGTCGACGACGACGAGATCGGAGTCCTCATAGATGATCTTCATGCCGGGCACGGGCTCGGCTATCGGCATGGGGGCGGTGGGCGGCGGCGGCAGGGTGACGTCGAGCCACGAGCCCGCGTGCACTCGGTCGGACTTGGCCGCGGCCACGCCGTCGACGAGCACGTCGCCGTCGGTGATCAACTCGGCGGCGCGGGTGCGGGAGAAGCCGAACAGGCGGGCCAGGGCGGCGTCGAGCCGCTCGCCGGCGAGGCCGTCGGGGACGGGGAGACTACGCTGATCAGCCATTGTCCTCATCCTTCGCCGCGGCGGATTTGCCCTTGGAGCCGCCCGTGTCGCGGGTGCCGTCGATCTGGTAGCCCCGCCACGCGAGGAAGACCGCGAGGATGCCGCCGCAGACGATCGAGGAGTCGGCCACGTTGAAGATCGGGAAGTGGCCGGGGAAGACCTCGACGAAGTCGACCACGTGGCCCTCAAGCACGCCGGGCGAGCGGAAGATGCGGTCGGTGAGGTTGCCGAGCGCGCCGCCGAGGAGCAACCCGAGGGTCACCGCCCAGGGGAGGCTGCGGAGGTTTTTGGCGGTGCGCAGGATCGCGATGACCACGCCGATCGCGATGAGGGTGAGCACCAGCGTCAGCCCGGTGCCGATGCTGAAGGCCGCACCGGGGTTGCGGATGACGCGGAACTGGAGCAGCCCGTCGATCAGCACGACCGGGGGGCGGTCCTCGATGGTCTCCACCACAAGGATCTTGGAGGCGAGATCGGAGAGGTAGATGACCACAGCGATGATCGCGAGCAGGCCGAGCCGCCTCCTGGCGGGCCCTCCTGCGGAGGGTGGTGTCTCCCGCGCCGTCGTCTCACCGGGAGCGCCGGGGCGCGTCACGTCGTCCGTGCCGCCCGTTCCGCCGCTCCCGGCGTCGTCGCCCGGCGCGCCGCTCAGCGGCGCTCCTCCCGCTGCTTGCAGGCCACGCACAGCGTCGCCCTCGGGAACGCTCGAAGGCGTTCCTTGCCGATCGGCTTGTGGCACGATTCGCACACTCCATAGGTCCCTGCGTCGATCCGGGCGATCGCCCGCTCGTTCTGCGCGAGCAGGTCGCGCGAATTCAGGGTAAGGGCGATCTCACGTTCCCGCTCATAGGTCTTGGCCCCGGCGTCGGCCTGGTCGTCGCCCGCGCCCTCGGACATGTCGCCGGAGGCGATCTCCGACTCGGCCCGCGCGATGTCGGCCCTCAGGTCCTCGACTTCCTTGGCCAAAGCCTGGCGGACTTCGGCGAGCTCGCCTGCGGTCCAGCCTTCAAGGGGGGTCGTCGAGCCGTCGCCGGCTCTCTTCGCGGTGGTGCGCGTGCTCGCGGCCATGGCCTGCCTCCTAGCTGTGCCGTTCCCGTCTCACCGGTGTGCTTTCAACGGGTGCCGAGAGCATAGGTCGCTCATAACAGAACGGCAAACGACCCGCCGTAACATTTACCACTCCCGTACGATGACCCACCCTCTTCAGCGTCTCATCACCATTACCCATACTTTGCAGGACTTTGTCGTTACTTCTGCCCACACCGGCTGGCGGCCGTGACCGCGCCACAGTGCTGCTACGGGTGCGTTATCGTGTAAAGCTGCAAGGCGTTGATGGGGACGAGTAGGCCCTGTGCCGCCCGCATGAGCGACCCGGGGACGGTGCGAGCCCGGGGCGGAGGCCGGGCCGAAGATCACCCCGGAGCCGCCGGAAGAAAGGCCTGCCCGTCCAGGCCCGGTAGACCCGGCAGCACACCCCAAACAAGAGGGCGTCACAGGCCACATCCGCACCTTTGACGCCAAGGAGGGTGGTACCGCGGGGCCGGTCCGGTCTCGTCCCTCCACGCGAAAAGTCGGTTTGAGCTTTCGGCGTGGAGGTCCCGCCCGCGATGTCTTCCCATTACTTCTCCCAGCTCCCCGCCTCGGTCGATCTGCCCGCCATGGAGCGGGAGATGCTCGACCGCTGGCGCGAGGGCAAGGTCTTCGAGCGTTCGATGGACCAGAACGCCGGCGGCCCGTCGTGGGTCTTCTACGAGGGCCCCCCGACCGCCAACGGCCTGCCGGGCGTGCACCACGTCGAGGCCCGGGTGTTCAAGGACCTCTTCCCGCGCTACAAGTCCATGCGGGGCTACCACGTGCCGCGCCGGGCCGGGTGGGACTGCCACGGGCTGCCCGTCGAGGTCGCCGTGGAAAAGGAGCTCGGCCTGTCGGGCAAGCCCGAGATCGAGGCGTACGGCATCGCCGAGTTCAACCAGCGCTGCCGCGAGTCGGTCCTGCGCCACGTGGACGCGTTCGAGGAGATGACCGAGCGCATGGGCTACTGGGTGGACACCACCCAGGCCTACCGCACGATGGACCCCGCCTACGTCGAGTCCGTCTGGTGGTCGCTCAAGGTCATCTGGGACAAGGGCCTGCTCTTCCGCGACTTCCGGATCACCCCCTACTGCCCCCGCTGCGGCACCGGCCTGTCCGACCACGAGCTCGGCCAGCCCGGCGGCTACGAGACGGTGACCAGCCCGTCGGTCTACGTGCGCATGCCGGTGACCGAGGGCCGCCTCTCCGGCGTCGACCTGCTCATCTGGACCACCACCCCATGGACGCTGGTGTCCAACACGGCTGTCGCCGTACACCCCGAGGTGACCTACGTCGTCGCCGAGAAGGACGGCGAGAGGCCGGTCGTCGTGGCCGAGCCGCTGCTCGGCGCCGCGCTCGGCGAGGGCTGGTCCGTGCGTGAGCGGGTGCCGGGCACCGAGCTTGAGCACACGCCCTACTCGCGGCCGTTCGAGCTCGTCGACATCCCGGGCGCGCACTATGTCGTGCTGGCCGACTATGTGACGGTCGAGGACGGCACCGGCCTCGTCCACCAGGCCCCCGCCTTCGGCGCGGACGACATGATGGTCTGCAAGAAGTACGGCATGCCGGTCGTCAACCCGATCGGCCCCGACGGGCGTTTCCTCGCCGAGGTGCCGCTCGTCGGCGGCGTCTTCTTCAAGGAGGCCGACGAGACCCTCACCGCCGACCTTCGCGAGCGCGGGCTGCTGTTCCGCGGCGACCACTTCGAGCACAGCTACCCCCACTGCTGGCGGTGCCACACCGCGCTGCTCTACTACGCGCTCCCCGCGTGGTACATCCGGACCACCGCGATCAAGGAGCGGCTGTTCGCCGAGAACGAGAAGACCAACTGGCACCCCGAGACGATCAAGCACGGCCGCTATGGCGAGTGGCTGCGCAACAACGTCGACTGGTCGCTCTCCCGCTCGCGATACTGGGGCACGCCGCTCCCGCTGTGGGTGTGCTCGGCCGACGAGAGCCACGTGACCTGCGTCGGCTCGCTCAAGGAACTCGGCGAGCTGGCCGGGACCGACCTCACCGGGCTCGACCCGCACCGGCCCTTCGTCGACGACATCGCCTTCGCCTGCCCCGACTGCGGCGAGCAGGCCCACCGTGTGCCCGACGTGATCGACGTCTGGTATGACTCGGGGGCCATGCCGTTCGCCCAGTGGGGCGCGCCGCACATCAACAAGGACGAGTTCGAGCAGGCCTACCCCGGGCAGTTCATCTGCGAGGCCATCGACCAGACCCGCGGCTGGTTCTACTCGATGATGGCGGTCGGCACACTCGTCTTCGACCGCTCCTCCTACGAGAACGTCCTGTGCCTCGGCCTCATCCTCGCCGAGGACGGGCGCAAGATGAGCAAGCACCTCGGCAACGTCCTGCGGCCCATCCCGCTGATGGACGAGCACGGCGCCGACGCCCTGCGGTGGTTCATGACCGTCTCCGGCTCCCCCTGGGCGCCCCGGCGCGTCGGCCACCACATGCTGGAGGAGATCGTCAGGAAGGTCCTGCTGACCTACTGGAACACCACCTCCTTCTTCACCCTCTATGCCAACGCCGAGTCCTGGACGCCCGACAAGCTGGCCGAGGCGCCCGCCCCGGCCGACCGCCCGCTGATCGACCGGTGGGCCCTCGCCGAGCTCCACCGCACCGTGGCCGAGGTCACCGCCTCCCTGGACGAGTTCGACAGCGCGCGTGCCGGGCGGCGCATCACCGAGTTCCTCGACGACCTCTCCAACTGGTATGTCCGACGTTCCCGCCGCCGCTTCTGGTCCGGTGAGACGTCGGCCTTCGCCACGCTCTACGAGTGCCTCACGACGGTCAGCAAGCTGATGGCGCCGATCGTGCCGTTCCTCACCGACTATGTGTGGGGTGTGCTGCGCGCCGCCGACGCCCCTGCCTCGGTGCACCTCGCCACCTGGCCCGAGACACGGCATGAGCTGCTCGACACCGCCCTCTCCGAGCAGATGGCCCTCGTCCGCCGCCTTGTGGAGCTCGGCCGCTCGGCCCGCGCCGCCGGTGGCGTCAAGACGCGTCAGCCCCTCGGCCGCGCCCTCGTCGGCGCGCCCGGCTGGGCCGCGCTTCCCGCCACCCTGCGGGAGCTGATCGCCGACGAGCTCAACGTGCAGACGCTTGAGAACCTGTCCGGATTCTCCGCCGACCTGGTCTCCTTCACCGTCAAGCCCAACTTCCGGGCCCTCGGCAAACGCTTCGGCTCGCAGACCAAGTCGGTCGCCGCCGCCGTCGCCGCCGCCGACCCCACCGACCTGGCCGGCCGACTCCGCGCCGGCGGGCCGGTCACCCTGTCCGCCGACGGCCTCGGCGAGGTCGAAATCACCCTCGACGACGTCATCATCACCGAGCAGCCCAAGTCGGGCTGGGCGGTCGAGACCGGGGCGATCGACACGGGCACCGGGGAGACGGTCGCCCTCGACCTCGCCATCACCCCCGAGCTGCGCCGCGCCGGGCTCGCCCGCGAGGTGATCCGCCTCGTCCAGGAGTCACGCAAGGCGACGGGGCTGTCCATCACCGACAGGATCGACCTCCAGTGGTCGACGCAGGACCAGGAACTGGCCACCGCACTTCGCGACCAGTCCGGCCTCATCGCCACCGAGGTCCTCGCCGACGTCATCGCCGAGTCGGCCGGACTCGACGAGATCACCCACCACGACCCCGACCTCGGCCTGACCTTCCGGCTCCGCCGTACACCGGCCTGACGTGTGCCAGGGGCTGGGCCCGGCGCTTTCCGCCCAGCCCCTGGTTGCCGCCGTCGGCTGCACCGAAGACCGCAGTAGACTGCAGGCCTGCTAACGGTTCCGGCGATTTGCCAAGGGAGCATCGCATTCATGTGGGCAGCACGCTTCGAATCAGCCTTGAAGAGCATGCTCAGCAGCGATGGCCACCCAACGGTCAAAAGGGTTCAAACTTTCAAAGAAGCCGGATTTCGCAGCAAACCATTCGGAGTGGATCTGGAGTTCGTCACCGGCGGCAGGGTGCTGCTCCAGATCGTGCGCGCCTCACCTCCCGGCGGCGACGACTTCAGCCAAGACGAGCGAGTCGTTGAGGGCGACATTCTGCCCGGCGTTCCCCGCCCGGATCTGTCCCCGGCCGGCAGCAGGCTCCTGACCAGGGATGTCAAGTCCTATCTCACCGCACTGATCACCAACAGCGGCAACTCGGAGATCCGAAGCGTCAAGCCATTCGGCGGCAAGCCCGAAAACCTCGGCATAGACGTCGAGTTCCACAATGGCGCGCACTGCTATGTGCACTTTCTCTACACTCTCCAGAATGGGAGAGATATTGGATCCCACCCAGAGTTCATCGCTTTGGAGGCAGTCTAAGGGCAAATGCCCTGAATGCGGCGGAAGAGTCAGCTCCGACCCAACAGCGCCAACCCAGGGGAAACGACCCCGATTCACCAGAGAAAACCTGCGGCCGCATAGCCAAAACCCCCGGCACCTTCACGGTCCGGGGGTTCCTTTTGTTCAGTGGCTCACGCCGATATGTCACACATCCAGGCAGACCACACATTTCGTGAGGCCCGCTCTCTCGGCGTCGGCGCGGGTCGTCGATTCCAGGCCGATGTCGTCCATGGCCCGGATGAGCGGGCAGTCGGCGGCGTGGAAGCGGTGGGTGCCGACGATCACCTTGACGGGGTCGGAGGGGCGGCCCTGTGCGGACGCCACAGGGTCCGACTCGCCCGTATTGGGCAACATATCTAGACCGGGGGCGGATGAGGCTTCAGCGTAGCTTTCAGCGGCCGAGGAGGGGTCCTGCTGGCCCGCCCCCGGGCTCTTGCTGGCGAACCAGCCGCCGGTGGATCTGGACGTAGCCGGAGGGATCGAAATAGGAGCGGCAAAGCGCCCCACAGCCGGCGGCTCAGGTCTGCCTGCGCCCGGCGGGAAGGTCTCGGCCCCCGAGAGCCGGGAGTCTGCCGGGACGTCGGAGCCGGGGCGGCCTGTGGAGTCGGTGGAGCGGTGGAGACCCGCTGAGGGGCCGGTGGGGCCTGAGGGACCGGAAGACCCTGGAGAACCGGAGGGGCCGGAGGAAGGCGTGGAGGCCGAAGGGCCGGAGGAAGCCACGGAACCGGCGGCCTCTGGAGGAGCCGCATAGCTGGGCGAGTCAGGGAAACCAGGTCTGTCAGGGAAACCGGGCGAATCAAGGGGTCCCCGCGAATCCACGGATCCACTGCTGGGGAACGCGGCCCCGGAGGGGGCGGAGGCCGTCGGCTGAGACTCCGTCGCACCCGGCTGCCCGAGGGAGTGGAACGCGGCCTCTGCGGGCTGGTCCGGCTCGGCGCTGGGCGGGGTCTGCAGACCGCCGAGGGCGGCATCGGGCAGGCAGGTGGTGCAGGGCGTGAAGCCCTCTTCCCTTGCCTCCTCGTAAGTGAGCTGCTCAAGCTGTTTGCCGAGCAGCTGGCGGCAACCCGCCACGTGATATCTCTTGCGCCCTGGCACGACCAGGACGATGGCGTCCGGGGAGATCCCGGACGGCGCGGGCCTTCCGAGTGGCCCGGCCGAGGGATAGGGGTGGGAGTGGGTGCGTGCGATCGTCGCGGTCTGGCCGGGGGCTGTGCCCACCATCGGAGCTGTGGCCGCCGACGCCGTCGTCGGCGCGCCCATGTAGCCACCCGCGTGTGCGTGAGCCTGGACCATCGGCGCCTGAGCCCCCGGTGAGGGCGTCACCGGAGCCTGGGCACCGGCTCGCCCACCGCCGGGAAACAACTTGTGACGCCAGAGCAGTGCCGCGATCACGAGGAACACGGCGGAGAGCACGCTGAGCACGATCGACCACATGACCAGGAAGACCTTGCCCAGCACGATGCCCGCGATCAACAACACGATTGCCGCGAGCACCAGTCCAGCGCTGACGAGAATCACAGGGGAACTCCCACTTGGCGGGCCGAAGCGGGTTCGACCCGGATGAGCCTTCTCCATCCGTCAAGCGAGCCGGAAGTGGAAACGCGCCCTGTTGAGGGAAGGGCGAGTTTGTGTCCGGAGGGATCGTTTAGCTCGCGAGGGGATGAAGGCGGCTCGTGCTAACGGCGGTCGTTGTGCGGGCCGTCGGCGGTCTGGAAGGCACCCTGGTGCTGCACGGGCTCACCGCCGAAAGGCGCGGGCCCGCCGGGGATGGCCTGCTGACCGCCGGGTCCGTGGGGCATGGGCTGAGGCCCGCTCATCTGACCGCCGCCCATCTGGGGTGCGGCACCCATCTGGCCGGGGCCGAGCTGTCCGGGGCCGAGGGGAGCGGCGCCCATCGGCGGGCCGGTCATCGGTCCGGAACCCACGATCGGGAACGGCTCGCTGGTCTCGGCCGCGACGTTGAGGTTGGCCAGCTGGTCTTCGAAGTAGAGCTTCAACCTGCTGCGGTATTCACGCTCTATGCTGCGCAGCTCCTCGACCTTGCGCTCAAGCTCGTCGCGGTTCTGCACGAGCGTGCCCATGGCCTGGCGGTGGCGCTCCTGGGCGTCGCGCTCGAGCGTGCTCGCGCGGGCGCGCGCGTCGCCGATGACCTGCTCGGCCTGGCGGCGGGCCTTGCTCAGGATCTCGTCCGCCTCACGGCGGGCGCGGGTCACGGTCTCGTCGGCCTCGCGGCGCGCGTCGGCGATCGCCTGGTCGGCGGTCTGCTGCGCGAGCGCGAGCACCCGGGCCGCGGTGTCCATGTTGTCCTCGGCCGGGGGCATGCTCATGACCGGGACGGGCTGGGGCGGGGGCACCGGCTCGGGGGCCTTCATCGGCTCCGGCTGGGGGATCATCATCTCGGGCTTGGGCTCGGCGATGGGCGCGGGGGCCATCGCCATGCCCATGCCACCGGGCACCTTGCCGCGCAAGCACTCGGTCAGCTTGGCGCGGAGCTCCTCGTTTTCCTGAATGAGTCGGTCGAGCTCGGCTTCCACCTCATCGAGGAATGCGTCGACCTCCTCCTCGTCGTAACCCGGTCGCAACCGGGTGGTACTGAACTGCTTGTTCCGCACATCAGCGGGCGTCAGCGGCATTTCGGTCTCCTTGGCGCGCTTGGAATCTGTCCGGAGGGACGGTACCCGATTAGTGAAGCGCGGACACGAGTGTGATCATGACCAACACCACAATGAAGAGCACTGTGAAGCTTAGGTCAAAGGCCACCGTACCCAACCTGAGCGGCGGAATAAAACGGCGTAGGAACTTGAGAGGTGGGTCCGTCATCGTGTATGTGGCCTCCGCCAAAACCAGCACGAGCCCGGTGGGCCGCCACTGGCGAGCGAACGCCTGGACCGTCTCAAAGATCATTCTGCCGATCAGCAGGAGCAGATAGATGGTGAGGGCGAAGACCAGAATGCTCTCAATGATCGCCATGACCCCGCCTCGCCTCCGTCCCGTTCCGCCGGCCAAGGTCCGGTGGGGACCAGTCCGGCCAGTCAGTCTTCATGGTGGCACTCTAGCTCTGGTTGAAGAACCCGCGTTCCGCGATTCGGGCCTTGTCCTCGGCAGTCACCTCGACATTGGCAGGGGACAACAGGAATACCTTGTTGGTAACACGTTCGATGCTGCCGTGTAGGCCAAAGATGAGACCTGCCGCGAAATCGACAAGTCTCTTGGCGTCGGAGTCGACCATCTCGGTAAGGTTCATGATGACCGGGGTGCCGTCCCGGAAGTGCTCGCCGATGGTGCGCGCCTCGTTGTATGTCCGGGGGTGCAGCGTGGTGATCCGCGCCAGGTCGGTCGTGCGACGCTCGACGACGCGGTCCGCCGGTCTCGGCGCGGGCACACCCGAGTCGGTGTCGTCCTCGCGCTCATGGGCGTCCGCCACCTGCTCCCCACCGGTGCGGCGACGTTCGTCGTAATCGTCGTAGTCGTCGTCCTGGTAAGCCTCGTATCTCTCGTAGCGGTCGTCCTCCACCAGACCGAGGTAGACCGCCATCTTGCGCATCGCGCCGCCGGCCATTGCTACGTCATCCTCCGTGGTCGGTTGAAGGCCGGTGGCAGCCGTCCCCCCTCGCAGCTCACCACTGTGCGCCCTCTACTCCAGATTCGCGGACACCAGGCCCACTTGAGGGGACATTACCTGACGAAGGGCCTCCTGCGGCCGAGCAACGCCGTACCGATCCGCAGGTGTGTCGCACCATTGGCGACCGCCTCGTTCAGGTCGCCGCTCATGCCCGCCGAGACGATCCGCGCCTCGGCCCATCGACCGCGTACGGCCTGCGCCAACTCGGCCAATTTCGTGAACGACTTGCCCGCGTCACCGCCCAGCGGGGCCACCGCCATCAGCCCGCCGAACCGCAGCCCCTCGGCCGCCACCACCTCTTCGGCCAAGGCGAACACCTCGGCCGGGCGGACCCCGCCGCGCGAGGGGTCGTCGTCGAGCGCGACCTGGATGAGGCACCCGAGCTCCCGCCCGGCCGCCACCGCCGCCCGGCTCAGCGTGGTCACGAGACGGGAGCGGTCCACCGAGTGCACAAGATCGGCGTACGACGCCACCGACTTGGCCTTGTTCGTTTGCAATTGACCAATGAAATGCCAGTTCAGCGGGAGATCGTGGCACTCTTGGGCTTTCGCGGCGGCTTCCTGGTCGCGGTTCTCACCGACGTCGGTGATGCCCAGCTCGGCGAGCACACGGACATCGGAGGCCGGGTAGGTCTTGGTGACCGCGATCAAGGTGATCTCGTCACGTGAGCGCCCCGACGCCCGGCAGGCATCCGCGATGCGCTCCTCTACCTCGGCCAACCCGGCCGCGATCTCGTCGTATCTAGTCAGATTTGTCACTCTTTAGCCGCCTACTGTGCAGTGAACCCGGTGCCGGATCCGGCGGCTCTATCGTGCCTTCTCGCAGGAGAAGGCCCTCACGCGCCCCCGACGGAAGGCGGCTGCTGCTTGAGGAACTCGGGGACGTCGAGATCCTCCTCTTGGTCCTCGAAGACGACGCGCGGACGCCGGCCCATGTCACCCAAGCGCGTGATCGGCGTCGGCGGGTTGGCCGGCTCGGGAGTCGAGCGCGGGTTCGGGACCGGGGTCGGCGGCTCATCGCCCAGCAACGGCGAACCGGCCGACGGGCCCCCCATGGAGGAACCCGAGGCCGAGCCCATCGAACCTCCCTGACCGCCCGATGTGGCGGGGAAGTCCGCGGAGACGGGGGCCGGATGCGGCGGAGCCGGGGCGGGAGACGGCGGGGGCGCGGCCTCGGCGGGCGGCGGCGGAGGAGGCGGCACGGAGGCCGGCGGCATGCTCGGCACGGGCCGCACCGGGGGCGGCGAGACCGAGGCGTTCCCGAGCGGGTTGCCCCGGGACTCGGCCTTGACCGCCGGCGCCGTCGGCGGCTTGGGCGAGGAGGTGAGCCCGGCCGACGGCGGCGGAGTCGCCGCGGCCTGGCGCTGCTGGCGTGACCCCGGCGGCGGAAGCTGCGGCTTCTCCTCCGTGTGCGGCTCGTCGAAGCCGGCCGCGATGACCGTCACCCTGACCTCGTCGCCAAGGGCGTCGTCGATGACCGTGCCGAAGATGATGTTGGCGTCGATGGCCGCGGCGCTGGACACGAGCTGGGCGGCCTCGTTGATCTCGAAGAGGCCGAGGTCGGAACCGCCGGCGATCGACAGCAGCACACCGTGGGCGCCGTCGATGCTCGCCTCCAGCAGCGGGCTCGACACGGCCATCTCGGCCGCCGCCACCGACCGGTCGTCGCCCCTGGCGTGGCCGATGCCCATCAGGGCCGACCCGGCGCCGGACATGACCGACTTGACGTCGGCGAAGTCGAGGTTGATCAGACCGGGGGTCGTGATGAGGTCGGTGATGCCCTGGACACCGGACAGCAGCACCTGGTCGGCCGCCTTGAAGGCGTCGAGCACGCTCACCTGCCGGTCGGAGATCGACAGCAGCCGGTCGTTGGGGATCACGATGAGGGTGTCGACCTCGTCGCGCAAAGTCTCTATTCCGGCCTCGGCCTGCATGGCCCGGCGGCGCCCCTCGAAGCTGAACGGCCTCGTCACAACGCCGATCGTGAGCGCGCCGAGCGAGCGCGCGATGTTGGCGACCACCGGCGCGCCGCCGGTGCCCGTGCCACCGCCCTCGCCCGCCGTCACGAAGACCATGTCGGCCCCCTTGAGGACCTCCTCGATCTCCTCACGGTGATCCTCGGCCGCCTTGCGCCCGACCTCGGGGTTGGCCCCCGCGCCCAAGCCGCGCGTGAGCTCCCGGCCCACGTCGAGCTTGACGTCGGCGTCACTCATCAGCAGCGCCTGGGCGTCGGTGTTGATGGCGATGAACTCGACGCCCTTGAGTCCCTCCTCGATCATCCGGTTGACGGCGTTCACTCCGCCGCCGCCAATGCCGACGACTTTGATGACCGCGAGGTAGTTCTGCGGTGCTGCCACGACGAGGGGCCTTTCCGCTCGTTGACTTGCCATTTCGTGTGGTATGGCGAGATCCGATACCACAATTGCTAAACTCTCATCCTCAAGTTGAGATTTAGATTTATGTCAACCTGAGGATTGATACGGACAGTAGGGTTACGCACCACCCGGGTCAACTAAGCGCGCCGCAAGCGCGCCCGGCGTGTCGCGCCCTGTCCCTTTCGCACGCCACCCTACTTTCCCTCTCTACCGACCTTCTCACCTGACCGCCACCGAACCCGCCGACTTGACCGCGAGCACACCGATTCATTTGACCGTTACCACATCGGGCGTGCTCACGTCATAGACGTCGTACGGTTTGCGCAACAACCCAGTGATCACGCGCACCTTCTCGGCCGCGCGATCGGCGCCGCCGAAGACCACCTCGCGACCGTCGTTCAACATGAGCGAGACACTCTCGGCCGACGGCGCCCGCACCTCCCGGACCGTGCGCCCCAAAGTCTCGGGCAACGCCCTGATCACGGCCAATGCCGCCGCAGTGGCCGGATCGCCCGGCTTCGGCTGCGACACCTTGAGCACGGGCATCCTGGGCGGAGCCGCCGGCACCACTTGCATCACGACACCGTGCCGGTCGACGAGGGCGAAGGCTCCGCCGTACGGCAGAGCCGCGACGGGCCGCCGCTCCACGACGCGGACCTTGAGCGTGCCGGGCCAGTTGCGGTCGATCCGCGCGGACTCGAGCTGCTTGATCGACAACACCCGGCGCTCGACGTCGGCGAGGTCGACCGTCGCCAGCGGCTCGCGGTCGGCGACCCCGACGGCCTTGCGGATGAGCTCCGTAGGAATTGTGACATTTCCCACTATCTGCACCTCACGCACGCCTAGGACCGGCGAGAAGAACACCAGCCAGGCCGCCGATCCCACCACGCCCGCGGTCAGCAGAGCGATGAACGCCGTGCGCGCCCTCATGCGGCACCTCCCCCGATCGGCGGGCCCTCGGAGCGCCCCCGCCGGACGCCCACCGACAGCGTCTCACCCGGCATGCCGCACAAGCGCGCTCGGACTCGCCCGATCGATGAAGAACTCCCAAGGTCTCAGCGGCCGGACAGCTCCGCCACGATGTGCGGGCCGAGCTCGGTGACGTCGCCCGCCCCCATCGTGAGCACGATGTCACCGGGCCGCGCCCGCTCGGCCACAAGGGCCGGCACCGCGGCGCGGTCGGGCGCATAGGCGATGCTCTCCGGTGGGAGCGGCACCCTCCCTGCGACCATCGCCCCCGAGACTCCCGGCTCGGGGTCCTCACGCGCGCCGTAGACGTCCAAGACGATGGCCTCGTCGGCCAGGCCGAGGGCGGCGCCGAGCTCATCGGCGAAGAACCTCGTGCGCGAGTAGAGATGCGGCTGGAAGACGGCGATCACCCGGCCCGAGCCGGAGAAGGAGGCCACGACGTCGCGCGCCGCCTTGAGGTCGGCCGCGAGCTCGGTCGGATGGTGGGCGTAGCTGTCGAAGACCGCGACACCCCCCGCCTCCCCCTTGGGCTCGAAGCGGCGCTTGGCCCCCGTGAAGGCCGCGAGTCCGCCGGACACCTCGTCGAACCCCAGGTTGAGCACCGTGGCCACCGCGATGACGGCGGTGGCGTTGAGCGCGTTGTGGGCGCCCGGCACCGCGAGCCGCACCCGGCCGCCCGTCTCGGCGCCGCCGACGGAGATCGACTCGGAGAACGACACGGTGAAGGCGACGCCCATGCCGTCCGGCGTGATCTGCGAGACGCGGAAGTCGGCGCCCTCGGACTCGCCGTAGGTGCGCACCACGAGGCCCCGGGCCCGCGCGATGGGCACGAGCTCGGCGGCCCCCGGGTCGTCGGCGCACACGATCAGCGTGGACCCGATTCGCTCGACGAACCGCGCGAAGGACGCGTGCACCGCCTCAGGCTCGCCGTAGTTGTCGAGATGATCGGCCTCGACGTTGGTCACCACGGCGATGCGGGGGGCCAGCATGAGGAACGAGCCGTCGCTCTCGTCGGCCTCGGCGACGAACACCTCACCCGTCCCCTCGTCGGCGCCGAGCCCGGTGGTGACGAGCTGGCCTCCCACGCAGTAGGACGGATCGGCGCCGCACTTTTGCAGGGCGACGGTGAGCATCGAGGTGGTGGTGGTCTTGCCGTGGGTGCCGGCGATCGCCACCGCCTCGCGGCCCGCCATCACCGAGGCCAGGGCCGCGGCTCTGGGGATCACTCTGAGCCCCTGGCGCAGGGCCTCGCCGAGCTCGGGATTGGAGTCGCGGATGGCGGTGGACACCACCACGGTGTCGATGTTCTTGATGTGGGAGGCGGCGTGTCCGATGTGCACCGTCGCACCGAGGCCGCGCAGCTCCGTGAGCAGCTCGGATCCGCGTGAATCGCTTCCAGAGACGCGTGCGCCGCGCTTGAGAAGGATGCGCGCGATGCCGGACATGCCTGCGCCGCCGATGCCGACGAAGTGCACGCGGCCGAGGTCCTCGGCGTCGACCGGATCGACGGGTTTGACGAGGTTCACCGGCGGCCACCCGCCTGGGCGATGCTCAGCACGCGATGGGCGAGGTCGACGTCCGCGTCGCGGCGGCCGAGGCGCAGGGCGGCCTCCGACATCATGGCGACCCGCTCGGGGTCGCGCAGGATCGGGATGAGGTTGTGCACGATCCACTGCGGGCTCAGCTCGGCGTCCTCGACCATGAGGCCGCCGCCGCCCTCGACGACGGGGACGGCGTTGAGCCGCTGCTCGCCGTTGCCGTGGGGCAGCGGCACATATGCCGCGGGCAGTCCGACCGCCGTCAGCTCCGCGCACGTCAGCGCCCCGCTGCGGCACAGCGCGAAGTCGGCCGCGGCATAGGCGAGGTCCATGCGGTCGACATAGGGCAGCACCACATATTGGGGGTCGCCCGGTGGCGGCTCGACCTCGAGCTGGTTCTTCGGGCCGATGACGTGGAGCACCTGCACACCCGACGAGCGCAGCGCGTTGGACGAGTCGAGCGCGGCCTCGTTGATCGACTGGGCGCCCTGCGAGCCGCCGAAGACCAGCAGCGTCGGCAGGTCGGCCTCAAGCCCGAACCACGAACGGGCCTTGTCGCCCATCGACAGCCGGTCGAGCGCGACGATGTCACGCCGCAATGGGATGCCGACGCACTGGGCGTGGGGCAGCACCGTCTCCGGGTGCCCGGTGAAGACGTGCTCGGTCAACCGCGCGCCCAGGCGGTTGGCGAGGCCCGGCCGGGGGTTCGCCTCGTGGACCACGATCGGCACGCCGCGCCGCCGCGCCGCCACATAGGCGGGGGTCGCGACATAGCCCCCGAAGCCCACCAGGACATCGGCTTTCACGCGGTCGAGGATCTGAGCGGCGGTGTTGACGGCCCCGGCGAGCCGGCCGGGCACCGTCAGAAGCTGTGGCGTGAGCGTCCTTGGGAGGGGCACGGCAGGAACGAGCTCCAGCTCGTAGCCCCGGTTGGGCACCAGTCTGGTCTCAAGGCCACGCTCGGTGCCAAGACAGGTGATGCCGATGTTCGGGTCAAGATGACGCAGAGCGTCGGCCAGGGCCAGGGCCGGTTCGATGTGACCGGCCGTCCCGCCGCCGGCGAGGACCACCCTCATGTCGGTCCTTTCGATTTCCCGTGCCGTCGTTGATCGCCTTGTGGAAAACGCGGCGCAGTCGGGCCGCCGCACCACCCAGGCCAAGCCAGCTTAGAGCCCTTGCCACCGGTCCGGGGCCACGCGCCGCGAGCGCCTCGGCCGCACCGGGCTCCCGTTTCGCGAACGACAACAGCATCCCGAGTGAGGCCAGGGTGGGCAGCAGAGCCGATCCGCCGTAAGACACCAGCGGAAGCGGAATGCCCGTGACGGGCACCACCCCGATGACCGCGCCCATGTTGACCATCGCCTGCCCGGTGATCCAGGCGATCACCGCCGCGGACGCGAGCCGCACGAACGGATCTTGCGCCCGAGAGGCGACACGCAGACCGGCGTAGCCGAGAAGCCCGTAGAGCATGACCACTGCCAAGGTGCCGAAGAGCCCCAGTTCCTCGCCAAGAATGGAGAAGATGAAGTCGCTCTCCGCGTGGGGGATCCAGTTCCATTTCTGTCTGCTGCTGCCAAGCCCGAGGCCGAACCAGCCGCCCGAGCCCATCGCGATCTGCCCCTGCACCATCTGGTAGCCGGCGCCCTGGGCATCTGCCCAGGGATCGAGGAAGCCCGTGATGCGCCTCAAGCGGTAAGGCTCAACCCAGATCATGATAATCGTGGCGAGCAACACCACGCCCATGATCCCGGTGAAAAGCCGTACAGGAGCGCCGACCACCCACAGCAGGGACAGGAAGATGATCAGCAGCACGAGTGTCGTGCCGAGGTCGCGCCCGAGCATCACCATCACGCTCATGATCGCCGTGCCCGGCATCAGCGGGATCAGCAGCTGGCGCCACTCGATCCGGCCCGCGCGGGCCTTGCGCGCCAGCAGGTCGGCCCCCCAAAGCGCGAGCCCCAGCTTGGCGGGCTCCGACGGCTGGAGGTAGAACGGCCCGATGTCGATCCAGCGCTGGGCGCCGAGCTGCGATTCTCCAATGAAAATGACCATCAGCAGCCCAAGGAAGGACAGCACCATGAGCGGATAACCGGCCCACCGGAAGAACTTCTGCGGCAGCCTCGAACAGATCCACATCAGGCTCACGCCGAGAAAGGCGGAGATGGACTGCTTGAAGAACCAGTAGAACGGCGTGCCGGTTATCTGCAGCGCCTCGATGCTGGAGGCCGACAGCACCATCATGAGGCCGAGCACGAGCAGCAGCGAGGTGCACCCGAGCACGAGATAGTAGGACGTCAGCGGCCTGTTGAGCAGCTCTCGCAGATTGCCCAGCCCGCCTTCGTAGGGCCGCTCCCCGGCCTTGGCCGATCCCTCGGACTTCGAGGGCGGCGGGCCGGCCGTGGTGGTGGTCTCGCTCACGCCCCCTCCAAGCGGCGCACGGCGCGGGCGAACGCCTCCCCCCTCGCTCCATAGCCCGTGAACATGTCGAGGGACGCTCCCGCCGGGGCGAGCAGCACGGTGTCCCCAGGGGAGGCGAGCCTCGCGGCTTCTGTGACGACACGGTCCATGACACCAGTGTCTTGCCCCGGCACCTCCAGCACGGGGACATTCGGCGCGTGTCGCGCCAGAGCCTCATGGATCAACGCACGATCCGCGCCGAGCAGCACCGCGCCGCGCAACCTCGGCGCGGCGGCCCGCACCAGGTCGCCGATGTCGGCGCCCTTGAGCTGACCGCCGGCGACCCACACGATCGACTCGTAGGTCATGAGCGAGGCCGCCGCCGCGTGGGGGTTGGTGGCCTTGGAATCGTCGACGTAGTCGACCCCCGCGACCCGCGCCACGTGGGCGATGCGGTGCGGGTCGGGGACGAAGTCCTGCAGGCCCTGGCGTACGGCATGAGCCGGGACGCCGTGCGCGCGGGCCAGCGCGGCGGCGGCCAGGGCGTTGGCGACGTTGTGCGGCGCGAAGGGCCGCACGTCCGACAGCTGGGCGAGCTCCTCGGCCGTGGTCACAGGATCGGCGACGAAGGCCCGGTCGACGAGCAGATCCTCGACTACGCCGACCTGCCCGGGGCGCGGCACGTCGAGCGTGAAGCCCACCGCCCCGGGATACGGCGCGGCCAGCCGGGCCGCCCGCTCGTCGTCGGCGTTGTAGACCACGGTGCCCGCGCGTTCGAAGACGCGGCCCTTGGCCTTGGCGTATTCGTCGAGGGAGCCGTGCCAGTCGATGTGGTCGGGCGCGACGTTGAGCACGGCGGCGGCCTGCGGGGCCAGGCGGTGCGACCAGTGGAGCTGGAAGCTGGACAGCTCCACCGCCAGCACGTCGGCCCCGCCCCGCACCGCCTCGACGACCGGGTCGCCGACGTTGCCCACGGCGACCGCCCGCCGCCCCGCGGCGGCGAGGATCGACGTCAGCATGCGCACCGTGGTGGTCTTGCCGTTGGTGCCGGTGAGCACGAGCCACGGCGCCGCCTCGGCGGGGCGCAGCCGCCATGCCAGCTCGACCTCGCCGATGACCTCGACGCCGCGCTCGCGCGCCCGCACGAGCAGCGGGTGCGTGGGGCGCAGACCCGGCGAGGTGACGAGGAGCTCGGTGTCCTCGGGCAACTCGCCGCCGCCGAGCCTGACCTCGACGCCGATCTCCGCCAGCCCGGCCGCCGCGGCGCGCTGCCGCTCGCCGTCGGCGTCCTCAAGCACGACGACCCGGTCCCCGCCCGCGGCGAGAACCCGCGCCGCCGCCGCGCCGGACACCCCGGCGCCGGCCACACAGACGGTCCTGCCCTTCACCTTGTGCTCGCTCACGCGCTCGGCACCCACTCGACGTAGAACAGCGCGACGCCAAGAGCGGCGAAGAGCCCGGCGATCAGCCAGAAGCGGACCACGATGGTGGTCTCGGCCCACCCCTTCAGTTCGAAGTGGTGCTGGAGCGGGGCCATGCGGAACACCCGTTTGCCGGTCATCTTGAAGAAGCCCACCTGGATGATCACCGAGAGGGTGATCATGACGCAGAGGCCCGCCAGGATGATGAGCAGGAGCTGGGTCCTGGTGGTGAAGGCGAGACCGGCGAGCACACCGCCGAGGGCGAGGGAGCCGGTGTCACCCATGAAGATCTTGGCGGGCGGGGCGTTCCACCACAGGAAGCCGACCAGCGCGCCCAGCACCGCCGCCGCCACCACCGCGAGGTCGAGCGGGTCGCGCACCCAGTAGCAGTTGGGGTCGAGTTGCGACACGCAGCTGTTGCGGAACTGCCAGTTGCCGATCACCACGTAGGCGGCGAGCACGACGCCGGTCGCGCCGCTCGCCAGGCCGTCGAGGCCGTCGGTGAGGTTGACCGCGTTGGAGAAGCCGACGATCCAGATCAGCACCCAGATGGTGAAGACGACGATGCCGAGGGGCGGCCCGAAGTCCCTGAGGAAGGACAGGCGGTCGTCCGCCGGGGTGATCTGGTAGCTGTTGGGGAAGTTCGTCACAAGCACGGCGAAGAGCACGCCCACGATGAGCTGGCCGAACGCCTTGGCTCCACTGCGCAGGCCCAGGGAGCGCCGCTTGTAGATCTTGATGAAGTCGTCGAGGAAGCCGACCGCGCCGAGCCCGGTCATGAGCATCAGCACCAGCAGCGCCGAGGCCGTGGGCTCGGAGAAGGTCGCGAGGTGGGAGACGAAGAAGCCGATCAGGGCGGCGATGACGATGACGGTGCCGCCCATCGTCGGGGTGCCGCGCTTGCCCTGGTGGGCCTCGGGCCCCTCCTCGCGGATGCTCTGGCCGTAACCGCGCCGGGAGAACAGCCGGATCGCCAGCGGGGTGCCCAGCATCGAGAGCACCAGGGCCACCGCCGCGGCGATGAGTACGTTGGTCACGTCGAGGCACCCCCGAGCAGCCCCGCGGCGACGCGTTCCAGTCTCATGGCCCGCGGCCCCTTGATCAAGAGCACGTCGCCGGACGCCAGCCGGCCGCCGATCTCGGCGATCGCGCCCGCCGCGTCGTCGACGTGGACGATCTCGGTGGCGCCGCCCGCCGCGTGCGCCCCGGCGAGCACCGGGCCCGCGCCCGGGCCGACGACGACCAGCGCGGACAGGCCCGCGCCGCCCGCCAGGCGGCCCAGCTCCTCGTTGAGCCGGTCGCTCTCGTCGCCAAGCTCACGCAGCGCGGCGACGACCGCGAGGCGGCGTCTGCCCCCGGCGAGCGCGGTGTGCGCCTGGAAGGCCGCGCGCATCGAGTCGGGGTTGGCGTTGTAGGCGTCGTTGACGACGGTGACGCCGTCGGCCCGCTCGGTGACCTCCATGCGCCAGTGGCTGCGCGGCTCCGCCCGCGACAACTCGTCGGCGATGACGGCGACCGGGATGCCGAGCTCGTAGCCCGCCGCCGCGGCGGCGAGGGCGTTGTCCACCGCGTGCTCGCCGTACAACCGCAACCGCACCTCCGCGGCGCCCGACGGCGTGCGCAGGGTGAAGGAGGCGCGGCCGTCCTCGACCGTGACGTCCTCGGCGCGCACCGCGGCGTCGGCGGAGCGGCCGAACAGGGTGACGCGGGCGTCGGTGCGCCCGGCCATCGCCCGCACGTGCGGGTCGTCGGCGTTGAGTACGGCGATGCCGTGCGCGGGGAGCGTCTCGACAAGCTCGCCCTTGGCCTTGGCGATCGCGTCGCGTCCGCCGAAGACGCCGAGGTGGGCGGTGCCGACGTTGAGGACCACGCCGATGCGCGGCGGGGCGACGCGGGCGAGGTGGGCGATGTGCCCGATGTCGCGGGCGCTCAGCTCAAGCACCAGGAAGCGGGTGGAGGCGTCGGCCTTGAGCACCGTGAGCGGATGGCCGATCTCGTTGTTGAAGGAATTGACGGGCGCGACCGTCGGCCCCACACGGGCGGTCAGCCCCGCGAGCAGGTCTTTGGTCGAGGTTTTGCCGGCCGAACCGGTGATGCCGACCGTGGTGGCCGAGGTGAGCTCCGCGTGCACCGCGGCGGCCAGTTCGGCCAGGGCACGCGTGGTGTCCGGCACGATCACGGCGGGCGCGTCGACGGGGCGGGAGGCCAGCACCGCGACGGCACCCGTCTCCACCGCCGCGGTGGCGAAGTCGTGCCCGTCGGAACGCTCGCCCTTGATCGCCACGAACAGCGATCCGGGCCCGGCTTCCCGCGAGTCGATCACGACCGGGCCGCCCGCGATGGCGCGGGGGTCGGCCATGCCCGCCAGGGCCCCCGAGGTGACCTCGGCGATCCTGGCCAGAGGCAACGGGATCATGTGTTTTTCCTACTCTCCACACGTGCTCTGACGGCGTCGGCGACCACCTGCCGGTCGTCGAACGGGATCACCTCACCGGCGACGTATTGCCCCTGCTCGTGACCCTTGCCCGCGACGACGACCACGTCGCCGCGCTCCGCCCGGTCGACCGCCAGGGCGATGGCCGCGGCGCGGTCGGGCTCCATGATCATATGAGCCCGCCGTTCGCGCGGAACCCGCAGGGCTCCGTCCATCATCGCGGCGAGGATCGCCAGGGGGTCCTCCGAACGGGGATTGTCGCTGGTGAGAATGGCCACATCGGCCAGGCGTGCTGCGGCCTCGCCCATGAGCGGGCGCTTGCCCCGGTCACGGTCGCCGCCGCACCCGAGCACGACGGTCAACCGGCCGGTGGTGACCTCACGCAAAGAGCGCAGGACCGACTCCACCGCCCCGGGCTTGTGAGAGTAGTCCACAATCGCCTGGAACTCATCGGTGCCGGGCACTCTCTCCATGCGCCCCGGCACCCCGGTGAGCGTGCCGACCCCCGCCACGGCGGCCGGCAGCGGCACCCCCGCCTCCACCAGCGTGACGACGGCGCCGAGCGTGTTGGCGACGTTGAACAGCCCCGGCAGGGCCACCGAGACGTCGGCCTCGACGCCCCCTGGCCCGACGACCCTGAACGTGCTGCCGTCGCCGCCGAGCCGCACCCCGGCGGCCCGCCACTCGGCCTCCTCGCGGCCCTCCGCCGAGAAGGTCGTCATCGGGACCTTCGCCCGGTGCAGCAGCTCGCGCCCGTGCGGGTCGTCTATGTTGACCACGCCGCAGCGGCTGCGCTCCGGAGTGAACAGCGCCACCTTCGTCGCGAAATAGTCGTCGAGGTCGCGGTGGAAGTCGAGGTGGTCCTGCGACAGGTTGGTGAACAGCGCCACATCGTAGAACGCGCCGTCCACCCGGCCGAGCGCGAGCGCGTGGCTGGAGACCTCCATCGCCGCCGCCGTCACGCCCTCCTCGCGCATGAGGCCGAGCAGCCCGTGCAGATCGGTGGCCTCCGGCGTGGTCAGCTTGGGCACGAACCGGGTGTCGCCCACGTGGATCTCGACCCCGCCGATCAATCCCGTGCGGTGCCCCGCGGCCTTGAGACCCGCCTCCAGCAGGAACGTGGTCGTGGACTTGCCGCTCGTGCCGGTGACCCCGAGCATCAGCACGGACTCGGCGGGCCGCCCGTAGACCCAGGCCGCCACCTCGCCGAGCACGGCGCGCGGGTCGGGCACGACGAGCACGGGCAGGCCGGTCGCGGCGGCCTGCTCCTGCCCGGCGGCGTCGGTGAGCACGGCCACGGCGCCGGCGGCGAGCGCCTCGGCCGCGAACGCGCCGCCGTGGGTGGTGTTGCCGGAGAGCGCGACGTAGAGATCGCCGCGCATCACCTGCCGGGAGTCAATGGTCACTCCGGTGATCGCGCCGCGGGGCGCCCGGGAGGTGCCGGAGGGTGCTCCGAGCAGGGTTGCAAGCCCGGACAGCGGCCGGGGTGGACTGGACTTAGGTCGCATCGACGACGGGGGACGCACGGCGAGAGCGTACCTTCCCTCGTCACTCACCCGCGCGTATCCGCACCTTCGGCGGTGTCGCGCCGGTCGGAGCGATCTTGCGGTTCTTGAGGGCGAACGTGGCGACGTCCTTGAAGACCGGAGCCGCGACCTGCCCGCCGAAGTGGCCGTTGCGGGGATCCTGGATCACCGCGGAGACGACCAGCTCAGGGGCCTCCGCGGGGGTGAAGCCGACGAAAGTTGCGGTATAGCCGCAGTAACCCTGGCAGCTCGCGTCGTAGCGCATCGCCGTGCCGGTCTTGCCCCCCACGCGATAACCGGGGATCGCGGCCAGGTTGCCCGTGCCGTCCTCGCTCACCGCCGCCTCCAGCATGAGTCCGATCTCCTTGGCGGTGCGCTGGCTCACGACCCGCCGCTTCTCACCGGCCGGCGCGGGCACGAGTTCGCCCTCCGCGTCCGTGGTCCCGGCGACGATCCGCGGCGTAACACGCACGCCGCCGTTCGCGATGGTCTGATACACACTCGCCGTCTGCAGCGCGGTGACCGAGATGCCCTGCCCGTAGGCGATCGTGCAACGCTGACTGCCCGACCAGGTCTCCGGCTTCGGCAGCACGCCGCCCTCGGCCCCGGGCAACCCGCCGCCCGGCCGCTCCCCGAAGCCGAAAGCCTTCAGCATGTCGTGCAGCCCCTTGTCGCCGACCTTCTGGGCGGCGAGGATCGTGCCCACGTTGCTGGAGGTCGCCACCACACCGGAGAAGGTCAGCCGCTCCGGAGGGTGCGGATGAGCGTCCTTCAGCGTACGGTCCGCACATTGGATGCTGTCCCTGACGAGGAACTCCGTCTCGGGGCGTACGGCTCCCGCCTCCAGGGCGGCCGCCGCCGTGATGACCTTGTTGGTGCTTCCCGGCTCGAAGACCTCCGAGACCGACCGGTTCACCCAGTGCTCCTGCGGGGCCTGCTGCCACTTGTTCAGGTCGAGTTCGGGGGCGTTGGCCATGGCGAGGATGTCGCCGCTCTTGACGTCCATCACGATGACGCTGCCGCTGCGCGCGCCCACCGCCCGGACCTGGTCGGCGATGACCTTCTGCGCGGCCCACTGGAGGTCGCGGTCGATCGTCAGCCGCACGTCCCGGCCGGGCACCGGCTGCTGCCGCTTGGTGCTCGTGAGCGGGATGCGCTGCCCCTCTCGGCCCATCTCGATGGTCTGGCTGCCGTCGCGCCCGCTCAGCGTGTCGTTGAACGCCTGCTCCAGACCCGACAGGCCCTTGTCCTCGTCGCCGACGAAGCCGACAAGGCTACCGGCGAGGTTTGCACCCGGATATGTGCGACGGTATTCGTGCTTGGAACTGATGCCCTTGAACTTCCTGGCCATGATCCGCTTGGCCACCACGGGGTCCACTCCGCGGGCCAGGCGGACATAGCGCCTGTCGGTCTTCGCGAGTTTGCCGGCGATCTCCTCCTTGGGCCGGCCGAGGTCTGTCGCCAGCGCGGTGGCGATCTCGTCCCGGCCCGCAGCCGGCACGATCTGGGGGTCGGCGGAGATCTCCCGCGCCTCCACGGTGACGGCCAGCTCGTGCCCGTTCACGTCGGTGATCGAGCCACGCCGCGCGGGCAGCACCTCGGTCTGCACCCGCTGCGCCGCCGCGGCGGCCTCGTAGATCTTGGAGTCGAGGCCCTGCATCTGGACCAGCCGCCCGGCGAAGACGGACAGCACGAAGGTCATGGCGATCAGGCCGATGTTGATGCGCCGCCGCGGGTTGCCCAGCATGAGCACGTTCGGCGGGCGCATCGGAGGCCGCGGCCCCCTGCCGCCCGGCGCGGCGATCGTCTCGTCCTCCCGAGCCCGGGACCGCCGCGCCCGCTCGTCTCTCCCGGAGCCACGCTCCCCCGCACGCTTGCCCGCCGGCCTCCCGGCCTCCTCACGCCCCGCGGCCCGGCCTTCACCGCGCCCCGCGGCAGTGCCGCCCCGGCTCTCCCCGGACCGGCCGCCGCCACGTCCTTCGGCAGAGCCTCCCCGGCTCTCTCCGGACCGGCCGCCGCCACGTCCTTCGGCACGGGTGCCGGACGAGCCTGCGGCCCGGCCTTCACCACGGCCGCTCGCGCGCCCGCCGCGCGAGTCGGCAAAGTCGTCAGTGTCCCGGCCACCGGACCTGCCCCCGGCCACACGGCCGGTCGAGCGACCCTCGGCACGGCTGCTCGACGAACCCCCGGCACGGCTGCTCGCGCGCCCGCCCCGCGACTCGGCGAAATCGTCGATGTCCCGGCCACCGGACCTGCCCCCGGCCACACGGCCGGTCGAGCGACCCTCGGCACGGCTGCTCGCGCGCCCGCCCCGCGACTCGGCGAAATCGTCAGTGTCCCGGCCACCGGACTTACCGCCGGCCACACGGCCGGTCGAGCGCCCCTCGGCGGAACCGCCCCGCCGGATGCCGCCCAGGCCCTCGCCGCGACCGTTCGCGCGGTCACCGCGCCCATCGGCGGACGTGCCCGCACGGCCGCCGCCCCGGCGCTCATCCTGACCTTCGGGCCGGCCGGCGCGGGCGCCGCCGACCTTGCCCTCACCACGGCCGCTCACGCGGCCGGCGGGACGTCCCTCGGACGAGGTGCCCGACCGGCCGTCACCGCTTACGCCGGAGGGCCCGTCATCCGTGCCCCGGGCCGGCGGGCGGGTGCCCCGGGCATTGCCTCTGTCGTCCTCAGTCCCCTTGCCGCGGCCTCGCGGCGACCTGCCGCCGCTCTCGTCCTCGCCCCGGCCCGCAGGACGGCCGCCTGCCGTGCCCCGGGTGGGTCCGCCGCTCGCACGGGGGCGGTCGCCGGCGTCGTCCGTCGGCCAGCCGTCGATCCAGTCGTCCTCGCCGCCTCGGCCCTGACGGCCGTCGGTGGGGCGGGAGGACTTCGGGGGGCGGCCGGGTCCGTCGGCGCGGCCCTGCCCCCCCTGGCTTCCCGGACCGCGGCGGGAGGACCCGGGCCCTCCCGAGGGTCCGGCGCCGGAAGCGCCGCGGCCGGGGCCTTTGCCCCGGCCGCCACCGTTGTCTCTCACCGGACCGGATCCGCCTGCCGCTCGGCCGCAGGGCCCTCGGCGGGGCGTCCCGCCGTGCCCGCGTCCACTGTCCGCGGACCGCCGGCGGCCCCCGGAGCACCCGTGTTCGCTTCGCCGGTGTCAGGCGAGCCCGCCGGTGAACCCGTCGACTGGCCCGTGCCGTTCGGGGTGGTGCCGTTCGGAATGGCGTTGGTCGGGCCGGTGCCGCCGGGTGTGCCGCCCTCCGTCCCGGAGGCCGCGCTTGAGCGCTCGCGGGTGTCCACCGACCGCCCGGTCAAATTGTCCGGCCTGTCGGGGTCCACGAAGTCGGGCGACTTCCACGCGGTCCGCTCGCCCAGCCGCTCGGCCTCGGCCGCCATGTTCGCCGGCTGCTCTCTGCGCATGTTGTCCTGCTTGACCTCCTGCGCCTTGCGAAGGATGTCGTTGGTCTGCGTGCGCAGCGAGTCGGCCGCGATGGAATCCTGTGCGAGAACCATGTTGAGCAGCAGCAGGCTGACCAGACCACCACAGAGCAAACCCACCACGAGCAGCACGAACGGCGCACGCGGAGCACGCGGGACACGCTTGCTCCGGGCTCGCGCCGGGCGCTCCTCGGCGGTTGTGGGCTTAATCACCCCGTCAGAGGAACTAAGATCGTGTTCCACCCTGCGGGGCGTGCCCTTGGCGCCGCGTCCGGGAAGACCGCGCGTCGGCGTGCGCGCGGGCTTCGGCCCCCGGGTAGCGGGGCTCCGCTTGATGATCTCAAGGTCAGTCTTCGTCAACTGGCTCACGGATCCTTTCTGCTGCCCGCAACCTGGCTGAGGCCGCCCGCGGGTTGCGGGTCACCTCGGCGTCACTCGGTAGCTCAGCTCCCCTGGTAAGGAGGCGGAACGTCGGCTCATGACCTGGAAGCGGGACCGGCAGCCCTACCGGGCTGGTGTCCTTGATGCGCGCCGCGAGGGCCTGCTTGGTCAGTCGGTCCTCAAGGGAGTGGTAGGAGAGCACGACGACTCGTCCGCCCACCGCCAGCGCGTCGAGCGCCGCGGGCAGGGCGACGTCGAGCGCCGTCAACTCCGCGTTCACTTCGATGCGCAATGCCTGAAAAGTCCTCTTCGCGGGGTTTCCCCCAGTCCGTCGCTTTGCCGCTGGGATCGCCTCGCGGACAATCTCAGCAAGTCGCTTAGTCGACGTTATGGCCTCCTTGGCCCGTTCCTTGATGATTAAGCGCGCGACACGCGGAGCGGATCCTTCTTCCCCGTAATCGCGGAGGATGCGGATTAGCTCCGCAGCCGAGTAGGTATTGACCACATGCTCGGCTGTGACCTCCTGATCCGGGTCCATCCGCATGTCGAGGGGTGCGTCATAGGAGTAGGCGAATCCGCGCTCAGCCTCGTCGAGCTGCGGCGAGGAGACACCGAGGTCGAACAGCACCCCGTGCACCTTGCGCACACCCGCCTGATCCAGCACCTCGGGCAACTCGTCGGAGACGGCCCGCACCAGCGTCACACGCTCGGAGTACGGCATGAGCCTCGCGGTCGACCGCTCGATCGCGGCCGGGTCGCGGTCGATGCCTATCAGGTGCAGCGACGGATGAGCACGCAGCAGCGCCTCGGCGTGACCGCCGAGACCGAGGTTGGCGTCGACCACCACGGCGCCCTCGGCGTCGAGCGCGGGGGCGAGAAGCTCAAGCACCCGCTCCACCATCACGGGCACATGCCCGCCCGGAGCCGCGCCCTGGCCGGAGTCGCCGCCTAGCCCGGTGGCACTGTCTTTCCCGGTGGCACTGTCTTTCCCGGTGGCACTGCCTTGCCCGGCTGCGCCGTATCCCACAGAACCGTGTCCAGCGGCGCCGTTGTCCTGCACGCCGTTTCCTGCGCTGTTTTCCGCACGCATGCGAAAACCCCCCTCTCGCGCCTTGCTCGCGGATGACGCGGCGGGCGGAATAGTGAGCCGTCTGCCTGAGCCACCCACCCACTCGTTCGGCGGGTGGTGGAGCTCACACTCCTGAACCGGTCACAGGTGGCCCGCCGGCCACGGCGACCCGGCCGAACACATCTCGCTCTAACCGACCGAATGCGATGCGCCCGTGTCGCCGCGTCCGTCCACGTGGTGCCCGTCCGGGCGGTGCCCTCAAGCGGGCCCGGCCCGGCCGGGCGACGACCGTTCAAACGAATGACCGTTCAAGCGGTTGACCGTTGACACGACCATTGAACCGGTCGCATCCGCGATCTCTCGACTGGATATCGGTGTCCTGTCAAACCCCACCCAAGCCGCCCGGCCAGGTCCCCATCCGCAACCTCTTCGTAGTAGCCGGTCACCTGACACCGGGGAAGGTGCATCAGCTCACCGACAAGCGGGTGCGGGTGGAGACCTCGCCGAACGACATATTCACCGACAGGTCCACCGTGGTTGACGTTTAGAGAACCCCTGGCAGCACCTCCTCCGACAGATCGGCGAACGCCTGCTCTTGGTCGGTCAGATAGCTGTCCCAGGCCTTGGCGTCCCAGATCTCCAGCCGGGTGTTGGCCCCGATGACCACGCACTCGCGATCCAGGCCGGCATATGTGCGCAGGCCTTGAGGAATCGTGATGCGACCCTGCTTGTCGGCGACCTCGTCGGATGCACTGGCGAAGAAGACGCGGCTGTAATCCCGGACCGCCTTCGCGGTCACCGGCGCTGTCCGCAGAGCCTCGGTAATGCGTTTGAACTCCTCCACGGGAAACACGTAGAGGCAACGCTCCTGGCCTTTGGTGATCACCAGACCCTCCGCCAGCTCCTCGCGGTACTTCGCCGGCAGGAACAGCCGTCCCTTGTCGTCCAGACGCGGGTGATGAGTGCCGAGGAACATCGGCTTCACCTCCCGTGCCACATGGATCGTCAGGCGCTAGAGCCCCTGCTCTCCACTGCGCACCACCATACTCCACTTCTCCCCACCGTCAACTGATTCCAACCCTCTTCACCGCGTGTTTCCGATGCGTTTTCCCAGGTCAGCGCGGTGGGGCGGAGTGGAGGGGCGGTGGGGCGCCTGCGCGCACTGTGGGCGTGTCGAGACGGAGCAGGTCCAGGGGATCGATGGGGCCCGCCCTGGGGATCGACCCCGGAATCACTCGGGAAGCATGCCGGAAGTGAGGGAACCGAGAGACAGAGTGAGCAGTGGGATGCTTCACCCCGAATCTGGCTAAAAGTCGCCGGAGAACTCATCGGGCCGTAGTGTCAGTACACACAATGGAAAAGGAATCGCAAGCATCCCGCGATCTGCCGGTAGTAAGCAGGCGGGACGCCGTCGCACTCCCCCTGGAGGTCTGGTGGCAATAACCCATGACGTTCCTCCCCAGCTCGACGACCTCGTGCCGACGGCGCACAGGGTCCGGGAAGCGATCGAGTCCGTCATCGAGGGCAAGGGCGACGTCATCCGGCTCACGCTGACCGTGATGCTCGCCGAGGGCCACCTCCTGATCGAGGACGTCCCGGGTGTGGGCAAGACCATGCTCGCCAAAGCGCTCGCCCGATCCATCGACTGCCCGGTGCGTCGTGTGCAGTTCACCCCCGACCTGCTGCCCAGCGACATCACCGGCGTGAGCGCCTACAACCAGCAGACCATGGAGTTCGAGTTCAAGCCCGGCCCGGTGTTCGCGAGCATCGTGGTCGGCGACGAGATCAACCGCGCCTCCCCCAAAACCCAGTCGGCCCTCCTTGAGTGCATGGAGGAGCACCAGGTCACCGTCGACGGCGTCACCTATCCCCTGGACACGCCGTTCATGGTTATCGCCACCCAGAACCCGATCGAGATGGAGGGCACCTACCCCCTCCCGGAGGCGCAGCGCGACCGCTTCACCGCGCGCATCGCCATGGGCTACCCCGAGCCCAGCGCCGAACTCGAGATGCTGGACGTGCACGGGGGCACCTCCCCGCTCGACAAGTTGCAGCCGGTCGCGACCACCGCCGAGATCACCGCACTCATCGCGGCCGTGCGCGCCGTCTACGTATCCCAGGCCATCAAGCGCTACGCCATCGACCTCGTCACCGCCACCCGCCGCTCCCCCGAGCTGCGCCTCGGCGCGTCGCCGCGCTCGACGCTGCACCTGATTCGCACCGCGCGGGCGCACGCCGCCATGCTCGGCCGCGACTACGTCATCCCCGACGACCTGCAGGACCTCGCCGTGCCCGTGCTCGCCCACCGGCTACTCCCCAGCGTGGAGGCGCAGGGGCAGCGCCGCCTGCCCGAGCATGTCATGGCCGACATCGTGCGACAGGTGCCCGTACCGGAGGCACAGGCGAGGTGACGGCAGGGCTCAAAGCGCTGACCGCGCGCGGGCGGTCGTTCGTCGCCTCCGGTCTGGCCGCGCTGCTCTGCGCCCTGATTCTCGGGGAGCACGACCTGCTCCGGATCGGCGTGCTCATCACGGCGCTGCCGCTGGTGGCCGCGCTCGTGGTCGCCCGCACCCGCTACCGGCTGAGCTGTGCCCGCCTGCTCACCCCGTCGCGGTGCGAGGTGGGCGCCGAGGCCACGGTGACCCTCCGGCTCGAAAACGTCACGCGGCTTCCGACCGGACTCCTGCTGATCGAGGACACGGTGCCGTTCGCGCTCGGCGCCCGTCCCCGTTTCATGCTCGACCGGGTGGAGGCCCGCGGTGTGCGTGAGGTCGACTACCGGGTGCGATCGGACTTGCGGGGGCGCTTCGCGGTCGGCCCGCTGACCGTGCGCATCGCCGACCCGTTCGGACTCGTCGAGCTGACCCGGGCCTTCACCGCCACCGACACTCTCGTGGTGGTCCCGCACGTCGTGCCGCTACCGCAGGTGCGCCTGTCCGGCGAGTGGACGGGCGGCGGCGACAGCCGTACCCGGAGCATCGCCTCGGCGGGCGACGACGACGTGGCGCCGCGCGAGTATCGCCACGGCGACGACCTGCGGCGTGTGCATTGGCGCTCGACGGCCAGGCGGGGCGAACTCATGGTGCGGCGCGAGGAGCAGCAGCGCCAGAGCCGGGGTGCGCTTCTGCTCGACACGCGCAGATTCGGCCACCGGGGCGAGGGGCCGCGCTCGTCCTTCGAGGTCGCCGTGTCCGCCGCGGCGTCCATCGGCACCCACCTCGCCCAAGGCGGCCTCGGGCTGCGCCTGGTCACCGATCAGGGCGCGGTGCACCTCGCCGACAGCGGCGGGTGGTCGCTGCTCGACACCCTCGCGGTGGTACGGCAGAGCGGCGCGCGCACCCTCGACAGCGGCGTCTCCACGCTGCGGCAGGGCGGCGGCGACGGGCTCGTCATCGCGGTGCTCGGCGCGGTCGACGCCGCGGAGGCCAAGTCTCTGGCGAAGCTGCGGCACGGCACCATGACGGGAGTCGCGGTCATGCTGGACATCCCGCGCTGGGATCAGCACGACCCCGACCCGGGCGAGCTTGAGCAGGCCAGGGCCGCCCGCGCCGTGCTGACCGCGGCGGGCTGGCGGATAGTACGGCTGGCGCCCGGTGGATCGCTGGCCGCGGTGTGGCCGGACGCCGCGCAGCGGGGCCGGATGTCGTTCACGGGAGGCGTGGTATGAGGTTGCCGATCGCGAGCGGGGTGGCCACACTGGCCGTCGCGACCACGCTCTACCCGCTGTTCGACAGCACCACGTGGTTGTGGACCGTGGTGGGCGCGATCCTGACCGTCACCGTGCTCGGTGTGCTCGCCGACAGGTTCAACCTCCCGCTCTGGGCCATGCCGCTCGCGAGCCTGCTGGGCCTCACCCTCTATATGACAGCGGTCTTCGCCCGCGACGAGGCGTGGTTGTGGGTGATCCCCAATTGGGACTCGGTCACCGCACTGGCCGAGCTGTGGAATCGGGGCTTCGGCGACATCCAGCGTTTCGCCGCCCCGGTGCCGGACCAGCCCGGGATCGTCGCGCTGACCGCAGTCGGCGTCGGCGTCATCGCGGTCCTGGTCGACCTGTTCGCGGTGCGCGCCCGCGTGGCCGCGCTGGCGGGGCTGCCGCTGCTCGCGCTGTTCACCGTGCCCGCCGCGGTCATCGTCGAACCGATCGCGTGGCCGTCGTTCATCCTGGCCGCCTTCGGTTATCTGGTGCTGCTCGTCGCCGACGGGCGCGAGCGGGTGAGCCGGTGGGGGCGTGCCGTGCTGGTGCGCCGCCGCCCCGGCCCCGGCGATGTGACGGGTCAGCGGCACCAGGGGCCGCTCCGGTTGTCGGGTAAGCGCATCGGCTTCGCCGCGGTGGCTCTCGCCGTACTCCTCCCGACCGTTGTGCCCGATCTCGCGCCCAACCCGCTGTTCGGCTTCGGGGTGGGCTCCGGGCTCGGGCGGGGCAACAACACCATCAGCATCCCGAACCCGATCGCGGGCCTGCGCGGACAGCTCACGCTGCCGGAGGAGGCCCGGGTGATGACCTATTCGAGCGCCGACGGGAATCCCCGTTATCTGCGTACCTGGTCGCTGGACGTCTTCGACGGCGAGGCGTTCGAGATGACCCCGCCTACGGGACGCCCTCAGGACAGGGTCGACGAGGGCCCGCTGCCGCCGCCTCCCGGCATGTCGGGGGCGGTGCCGGCCAAGTCGAACCAGCTCCGGGTCCAGATGAGTCCCGAGCTCGGCAAGTTGTCGTTCCTGCCGCTCCCCTATCCCGCGGCGCAGATCGGGATCGAGGGCGACTGGCGGGCCGACCGGTCCACGCTCGTGGTGTTCTCCCACGTCGAATATGCCGCGGGGCTGAGCTACAACGTCGTCTCCAACGAACCCCGCCCGAGCGGGCGCACGCTCGACGAGGCCGGGCCCGCGCCGGTCGACATCGCGACCCGCTACCTTCAGCTGCCCGATTCGTTGCCGGAGTCGATCCGCGACCTCGCCAGGCGTGAGACCCGCACGGGCAAGACGCCCTTCCAGAAGGCGGTGCAGCTGCAGAAGTGGTTCACCGAGCGGGGCGGCTTCACCTATCAGTTGCGCACCGAGGGGCACAGCGCGTCGGCGCTTGAGGACTTCCTGCTCTACAGCCGGGCCGGCTACTGCGAGCAGTTCGCCGTCTCCATGGCGGTGCTGGCCCGCATCCTGGACATCCCGGCGCGAGTGGCGATCGGCTACACCGGCGGCACCAGGATCGGCGACTCGACGTGGGAGGTGACCACGCGCGACACGCACGCGTGGCCCGAGCTCTACTTCGAGGGGGCGGGCTGGCTGGCCTTCGAGCCCACCCCGACCGGCGCGGCGGGCCAGGGCACCGGGCAGGTCCCCGAGTACACGCGTTTCACTCCGCCGAGCGCCGCCGACTCCGGCACCGAGACCGAGACCGACACCCCGGCCTCCACGCCCGAGGAGGAGGAGACCGCGGCGGGCACGACCCAGCGCAACCAGGGCCCGCTGGACCGCGAGGGCGCGGCGGCCCCCGTGACGGTGGAGGAGGAGACACCGGTCCTCGCCTGGATCGCCGCCGGGACCGGAGTGCTGCTGCTGATTCTGCTCATCCCCGCGTTGATCCGCGTCCTGACGCGCACCCGCAGGCTGCGGGCGGTGGGCAGCCGGGCGGTGGTGCGCCTGTGGGCCGAGCTGGACGACATGCTCTATGACTACGGCATGTCGCGGGGGCCGAGTGAAAGCTCCCGGGCGATGGCCAGGCGGCTGACCGAGAAGTTCGAGTTCGGGCAGGAGGCCGCGGGTGCGGTGGCCAGGGTCGCCTCCGCGACCGAGAGGCTGATGTACGCCAGGGATCCGGGCACCGTCACCGTGAGCGCCGAGGACGTGGAGACCGTGCGCAAGGCGCTGGCCGCGTCCGTGACACGCGGGCGGCGGATGCGCGCGACGCTGCTGCCGCCGTCGACCTTCGCACGGTTCCGGGTCATGAGCGGGCGGGTTTTGGACGGCTTCGACTGGCTGGAGAGTGTCGGGGCGCGGTCGCTTACGCGGAGACTGGCACGCAAGTAGCGAAGACCGGCGCCTGGGCGGGCGACCGGCAGCACGAAACCAGAGAGGTGGAGGAGGCGGGATTCAGGCCCCGAGGGCCTGAATCCTGGCCGCGAACCCGAGCCGGCGCGCCTCAGCCCGGCCGGGAAGCCTCCCCCGGCGGGTGGGGCGCGGCCCGCGAATCGCGGCCCGACGTCCGTCAGGTGCGGATCAGCGGTCGTCGTGACGACGCCGCCAGCGCTCCTCCATGCGCTCCATGAACCCGGGACGACGCCCGCGGGCCCTGCCCGCATCACGCCGACCGGGCGCACCGGGCGCGGGGGGAGCCTCTCCACCGCCGAACCCGTTCATGCGCTTCCAACTCGACAGGCCCCATAGGCACGCGGCGAGCATGACCACGAAGCCACCCACACCGAGTGCAATGACCTGCGAAACGACACCGACCATCAACAACACGACACCAAGCAGGAAGCCGATGGAGGCCTTCACCAGGCGGCGCTTGTAGTGGTTGCGTGGATCACTGATCCGCACGGCATTGGCCCACTTCGGGTCCTCGGCGTAGAGGGCCTGCTCGATCTGGTCGAGCAAGCGCTGCTCGTGCTCAGAGAGCGGCACGGCGCCTCCCAAGGACGGCCCCAGGACGGGGCGAACGGCAACGGACGACACGGGGTGTCCGAACCTCGCGGTCGGTTATCCCCAGAATACGAGGCTGTAGACGTGGGCGAAAGAAAACGTCCAACGTAGACCAAACCGGAGGCGATGTCATAGATCCATTCCATCAAATAATGACGGAACACGTGACATGCCATGGTCGATGCTTAGCCGTGGGAAGGCTAACTCCACATCTAACCCTTCGATTCCCCGCACCTTGGCCACCTCACCCTGGGGAACCCTACGTGGAAGGCCACTCCTGCGGCGGGCGGCTGGACGGGCGGCGCCGCGACCGGGCCTCTCCGATGTCGACACACCTACCTCCCGGGACTCGACGTCATGACTCCATTTCATCAAATCTCGGGCGAACCAGCGACGCGGGGACCACAGCTCCCGTCCCAAAACGTCGCACCGCCTCATCCATGGCGCGTTCGGCCTCGCGCCACCCCCGCTCACGCTCCCCCAGACTGAGCTGGCGGGCCGCCCCCTCCGCCGGGCGCAAACCCTCGACCCGGACCCCCACCAGGCGCAGCCTCACCCGCTCAAGACCAGCGGCGGCGAAGAGCTCACAGGCCATGGCGTAGATCTCCTGAGCCACATCGGTGGGCTCACGCAGCGTTCTGGCGCGGGTGAGGGTGGTGAAATCGGACTTGCGGAGCTTCACACTGACCGTGCGGCCCACATGCCCGCCATCACGCAGGCGCGCGGCCACCCTCTCACTCAAACGCAGCAGCTCGCGCCTGATCACGTCGGGATCGTGCACATCGGCGGGGAAAGTCTCCTCCGCCCCGATGCTCTTGTCCGGCACGTGCGGCGTCACCGGGCGCTCGTCCCGCCCCCAGGCCAGAGCCGCCAGATGCGCCCCCGCCGCCTGCCCGAGCTCCCGCTTGAGCGTCGCCGGCGGCACCCTGGCGAGATCGCCGACCGTGCGGATGCCCAGCCTCGTCAGAGCGCTCTCCGTGCGCTCCCCAACGCCCCACAGCATCGCCACGGGGAGCGGATGGAGGAACTCCACCACCCTGTCCGCCGGGACCACGAGCATGCCGTCCGGCTTGCATTGACGCGAGGCCAGCTTCGCCACGAACTTGCTGGTCGCCACCCCCACCGAGCAGGTCACGCCGAACTCCTCATGCACCCGCCGCCTGATCGCCTCCGCCACCACCGCGGGCGACCCGATCAACCGCCCCGCCCCCGACACGTCGAGAAACGCCTCATCGGAAGCCACCGGCTCCACCAGCGGCGTGAACGACCGGAACAGCTCCATCACGCCACGGGACACCTGCGAATATTTCCCATGACTAGGCGGGATGACCACCGCCGCCGGACACAACCGGCGAGCCCTCGACATCGGCATCGCCGAGTGCACCCCGAACCGCCTCGCCTCATAGGTCGCGCTCAGCACAACCCCCCGGGCCCCCGTCGCCCCCACGATCACCGGCCGCCCCCGCAACTCCGGCCGCTCAAGCAACTCGACACTGGCGAAAAAGGCGTCCATGTCAACATGGAGGATCGAACACCCCTGATCGTCCCCCTGCCCCCGGCCCCGCCCGGCACCGCCGCCCCGAATCACCTGCTTACGCGACACCCCTCCAGCCTATCCGAACGCCCGTTCGACCACCTAGCCCCCCAACAACCCCCACCCACACCGCATGGCTCGACCGGTTTAACCTCGCACGGCCCAGCCCCGTACGGCAAAGCACCCCCTTCGCCCCGGCCTGGCCCCGCCACCGTCAACGGACGGTAACCAACCGCGACAAGAAGAGCCCGCGCCACCTGAAAGGGCGCCCAACCGGACCGGCCCCTCGGCACGGCCGGCGAACCTCACAAAGGCGATCACATGGACACCGCCGAGGACCGCGAGCTGCACGGCCATACGGCCACGCCACCGGACGCACCGTTGACCAAGACCCAATTGCCCGGATCGGCCCGCTCGCGCGGAGCACGCGCGGCGCGCGGAGACCGGGGACAGGCAGCGCCGCCTCAGGCGCCGGATCAGCAGCGGGCGGGATCACCCAAGGTAGGCGGTGTCCACGACGAGCCGCTCCGCCCACACGCCAGCGATCAGCGCCGCGCGGGCGCCGCCAGTGGGCAGATCTCACAGAGGCGATCGCACGGACACCGCCGACACCGATGACCACCTGAGGGGCGTCCAGCGCGACCGGCCCCTCGGCACGGCCACCCGACCCCACAAAAGCGATCGCACGGACACCGCCGAGAACCGCGACTTGCGCGGCCATACGGTCGGCACCGCCGGACGTGCCGTTGACGAGGACCCGTCTTGTCCGGATCGGCCCTCCCGCGCGGGGCGTGCGCAGGGCGCGGAGACCGGCGACGGGCAGCGCCGCCGCAGGCGCCGGGTCGGCGGCGGGCGGGATCACTCCGAGGTGGGTGGTGTCCACGGTGAGCCGCCGCCCATGCTCCGTTAACGCGCCGGCGATCAGGGTCGCGACGCGGCGGTGGGCCCGCTAAGGCGAGCACGCCACAGCGGGCACACCGGCGACCGGCCTCAGCAGGGTGATCAGGGGCCTGGTGGGTTATTTGCGGTGGCCGAGGAGGTGGAGTTGGGTGGCGATGTCGCGGAGGACCGGGTGGGAGGCGGCGGCCTGTTCCAGGGCGGCGAGGGCGGTGGCGGCGCCGGGTTCGCCGTCGAGGAGGCGGCTTGGGACGAGGTCGGCGAAGACGCGGACGCCGTGGGCCTCGCCGGGGGTGAAGCCGGAGGTGGAGAGGAGCTGGGCGAGACCCTCGGCGGTGAAGCGGCGCGGGGTGGGGTCACGGTCTCCCCAGCGGCCCTCGGGGTCGCCCAGCACGTGCAGGGCCTCGTCGAAGCGGCCCGAGGCGGCGCGGTGGATGGCCGTGGCGACCGGGTTGGCCGCCAGCACGCTGATCACTCCGCCGGCGCGCAGCAGCCCCGCCATGGCGGTCAGTGCCCGCCGCGGGTCGTCGACGTATTCGAGAACGCTGTGGCAGATCACCAGGTCCGCGCTGTCGCCGGGCAGCAGGTCGCCGAGATCGGCGGCGTCGCCCTGGAGGGAGCGCACGCCCACGCCGGCGTCGGCGGCCCGGCGCTCCAGGGCCGCCAGCGAGTCGGGGCTGGGGTCGACCACCGTGACGGCGTGGCCGAGCCCGGCGAGGGGTACGGCGAAGCCGCCGGTGCCGCCGCCCGCGTCGACGATGTCGAGGCGCTCACGCCCCTGTGCGGCCACCCGCTCGTCGAGCACCGCCCTCAGCGCGTCCCACACCACCGCGGTGCGAGCCGCGGCGGCGCCCGTCTGCTTGATGCTCTCCATGCGCTTGGCCCTCCCCCTCGTGACCCTTTCCACCCGTGGCATGCCCCGGGCCGGGTCAGGCGATCACCGGCGGGGCGGGCGAAAGAGGTTCGATCTCCGTACGCCCCCGAGCCTAAGGCCAAAAGGGCGCGCTAGAGAGCGAGGGTGGGCTTGAGCTGGTTGAATCTCGCGAGAAGCCCGTTGACGAACTGCGGGGAGTCGTCGGTGGACAACTCGGAGGCCAGGTGGACCCATTCGCTGATCACGACCCCGCCGGGAACGTCGGGCATCCACAGCAGCTCGTAGGTGCCTCCCCGCAGCACGTTGCGGTCGACCGCGGGCATGCGGTCAAGGGTCCACCCCTCGGAGTAGGTCTCGATCAGGTCGTCGATGCGCTCGGCGTGTCTGACCACACCTTCGACCAGAGTGGTGGTGTATTCGTTGACCGGCGGGTCCGCGCGGGCGACCCGCTCGGCCAGGACCGTCCGCGGGTTCTCACTGCGGAGCTCGGCCTCGAAGAGGATGTCGAGCGCGCGGCGGCGCGCCTTCCCCCGTGCCGACATCAGGCGCGGCCGAGGTATTCGCCGCTGCGCGTGTCGACCTTGATCTTCTCGCCTGTGGTGATGAACAGAGGCACCTTGACCTCGGCTCCGGTCTCCAGCGTGGCGGGCTTGGTGCCGCCGGTGGAGCGGTCGCCCTGCAGACCGGGCTCGGTGTGAGACACGGTCAGCTCGACGGCGGCCGGAAGGTCGACGTAGAGCGCCTCGCCACCGTGGAAGGCGACGGTCGCCAGGGTGTTCTCCAGCATGTAGTCGGCGGAGGAGCCGACGGTCGCCCGGGGCACGTTGACCATGTCGTAGGTCTCGGTGTCCATGAAGACGAACTCGTCGCCGTCGAGGTAGGAGAACTGCATTTCCCGCTTGTCGACGTTGGCCACGTCGACTTTGACGCCCGCGTTAAAGGTCTTGTCGACAACCTTGCCCGAAAGCACATGCTTGAGCTTCGTGCGGACGAAGGCGCCACCCTTACCGGGCTTGACGTGCTGGAACTCCACGACGGTCCAGAGCTCACCGCCGTCGAGCTTGAGCACAATGCCGTTCTTTAGGTCGTTGGTCGTCGCCACTCGTCTCTTCTCCTGCGTACAGCCGTATGCACAACTCGACGCCCAAGTCTACCGGCAGGCGAGGGGACCGGCGCCCCGCTTATCACAGGGCTTATCGCGGGGCGTTCGCCGCGGCCGGTGCCGGGCGGGCCTGGCCCGGGCGGGCATATGGGCGGGTGTGTGCCGTCCGGCGCGGAGGGGGCCCGTTCGCGGCAACAGGTGGGAAACATTCATTGACCACACCCCCACCCCGCCATTACCGTGCCGGAGAAGGTTAGGAAGGTTTCCTAACTTTTGCACCCCTCCCGCTCAGGAGACCCGATGAGTTCACGCAAGCTCGCGGCCGGTGCCCTCGTGTTCGGCCTGCTGGCCGTTGGGAGCCCCGCCATGGCCGAATCGAACCCCACCGGATTGATCAGAGTCGACCAAATCGGTTACACGACGTCGGAGTCCAAGCACGCCTACCTCATGACCTCCGCCCCGTCGCCGGGGGCCCGCTTCACGGTGGTCGACCACCGGGGCAAAGAGGTGTTCCGCGGTCGTGCGGGTGCGGACCTCGGCGCTTGGAACACCGCGTTCGGCCACGTCTATGAGCTTGACCTATCCAAACTCCACCGCGCCGGCACCTATCGCATCAAGAGCGGCACATCTGTCTCACCCAATTTCCGGATTGGTCACCGTACCCAGTTCGCCGATACCGCCGCCAAGGCGGTGACCTTCTTCGGCGGCCAGCGCGACGGCGCGGACGTGCTGGCGGGGCCGCTGCAGCGCAAGCCCAGCCACCTCAACGACCGGGCGGCGGACGTCTACGACTGGCCGGCCTTCACCGGCCCCGGCACCGACCAGATCCAGGGCGAGCTCACCAAGGTCGGCGGCCCGGTGGACGTCGAGGGCGGGTGGTATGACGCGGGTGACTACCTCAAGTTCACCCACATCCTGTCCTACGTGGACACCCTCATGTGGGCCACCCAGCGCGACGCCGGCGCCCTGGCCGACCCGCGCCTGCGCGCCGAGGCCGCGCACGGTCTCAAGTGGCTCGACAAGATGTGGGACGAGCAGTCCAAGACCCTCTACATCCAGGTCGGCATCGGCGCGGGCAACAAGGAGGGCACCTTCGTCGGCGACCACGACATCTGGCGCATGCCGGAGGCCGACGACAACGATCAGGGCGCCGACCGCAAGTTCATCCGCAACCGCCCGGTCTTCCGGGCCGCCGCGCCCGGCCGGCCGATCAGCCCCAACCTGGCGGGCCGTACGGCTGCCGCCTTCGCCCTGGCGGCCCAGGTCGAGCCGGACCGCCGCAAGGCCAAGGCGCTGCTCGACAAGGCCGCGCAGATCTACGGCATGGCCAAGACCGAGAACGTCGGCGAACTCGTCACCTCGCTCCCGCACGCCTTCTACCCCGAGAGCCTGTGGCGCGACGACATGGAACTCGGCGGCACGGAGCTCGCCCTGGCCGCGGCGCGGCTGCACGACCCGCGAGGCAAGGACTGGCTGCGCCAGGCGGCCCACTGGGCCGGGCAGTACATCGCGAACGACCGCGGCGACACCCTCAACCTCTACGACGTGAGCGCCCTCGCCCACGCCGATCTCGTCCGCGCGATGCGCGTCTACCGCGCCAAGGGTCTCGCGGTCACCCAGGCCGACCTGCTCGGCGACATGAAGAACCAGCTTGAGATCGGCTCGGCCCGCGCCAAGGCCGACCCGTTCCGGGCGGGTGCGCAATATGACCAGTTCGACTCGGTGCCGCGCACCTTCGGCCTGGTGGCCACCTCGAACCTCTACCGGACCGTCAGCGGCGACCGCTCATACGACGCCTTCGGCACCCGCCAGCGCAACTGGGCGTTCGGGGCCAACGCCTGGGGCACGTCGTTCATGGTCGGCGCGGGTGAGGGGGCCATCGCCTGCCCGCACCACCAGATCGCCAACCTCACGAAACTGCCCGCCGTCGGCGCCGTGGTCAACGGCCCGAACAGCAAGGGGCTCTTCGACAGCGGTCTCGGCGGCCACTTCGAGGAGATGAACCGCTGCCCGGCCGACGGGGTCGACAGGTTCGAGCAGTTCACCGGCCGCAATTCGCGGTTCGTGGACGACGTGCGCTCGTGGCAGGCGTCCGAGCCGGCCGACGACTTCGCCGCCATCGCGCTCTACGCCTTGTCCCTCAGCGCCCGCGGCTGAACCCGGCGAAGGCCCCGGACGTACAACGGTGAAGACGGGCCGGCGGGTGACTCTCCTGGGCCGCCGGCCCTCGCCTCGGGGCCTCGCACCTATGGGCGGGTGCGAGGCCCTCCGACGTCCCGAGGACGCGCCGAAGACGTCCCGAGGAGGTGTCGAGAACGTGCCGATGAGGTGTCGAGAACGTGCCGAGGACGTCCCGGAAACGTCCTGGGGACGTCAGGAGGCCGCCGTCACAAGGTCATCTCTCTGACCTTCTCCACCAGCTTGAGCCGCTCGGCGTGGCTGCCCGCGAGGGGCGTCACGTTGAGCGTCGTCACCCCTGCCTCGCGCATCGCGGCGATCCGGTCGCGGACGAACCCCTCGGGGCCGATGAGCGACATCGACTCCAGCAGCTTGATCGGCACCGCGGCCGCCGCCTCCGCCTTCCGCCCCGACAGGTAGAGGTCCTGGACGAGCTCGGCCTCCGCCTCGTAGCCGAAGCGGCACACGAGGTCGTTGTAGAAATTACGGTCCTTGGCCCCCATGCCGCCGATGTAGAGCGCCGCCACATCCCGGCCGAACTCAAGCAGCCCGGCCGCGTCGTCCCCGATCGCGAGGTTCGCGTGGGCGATCACGTCCAGCTCGCCGAGCGCGGGGTCGCGCTTGGCCTTGCCCGCGGCGAGGGAGGGGCCCCACACCTCCTGCATCTTCTCCGGCAGGAAGAAAATCGGCTGCCAGCCCTCGGCCACCTCGGCGGAGAGCTCGACGTTCTTGGGGCCGATCGCGGCGATCACGATCGGGATGCGCTCGCGCACCGGGCGGTTGATCAGCTTGAGCGGCTTGCCCAGCCCCGTGCCGCGGTCCTCGGGCAGCGGCAGCGTGTAGTGCCTGCCCTCGTAGGTGAGGCGCTCCCTGCGCCAGACCGCCCGGCAGATCTCGACCACCTCGCGGGTGCGGCCGAGGGGCGCGGTGTACGGCACGCCGTGGAAACCCTCGATGACCTGGGGGCCCGAGGCTCCGAGGCCGAGGGTGAAGCGTCCGCCCGACACATAATCCATGCCCGCCGCGGTCATCGCGAGCAGCGTGGGGGTGCGTGAGTAGATGGGCAGGATGCCGGAGGCGATCTCCAGCCGCTCGGTCTTCGCGGCGATGTAGCCCATCTGGCTGACCGCGTCGAAGCTGTACGCCTCCGCGACGAAGACGATGTCCAGCCCGGCACGCTCGTAATCGGCCAGCTCCTCGACCGTCTCCTTGAAGCCACCCGCGTAGTTCAAGGCCATACCGATGCGCATGCTGCCTCCCGTCCCTTCCGTGGTGTCACGCCCACACCACCCACGATCAAACCGAATGTTGTTCGGTCCGGTTAGAGGCTAGCGGATCGCCTAGCGGCGCGTCCTTCCCCACCACCCCGTCCAAGCTGAAGATCACGCCGAACGAGGAAAATTACTCGGTGCGCCGTCCGCGCACGTCATAAACCCAGACAATTCCTACTTACGGCGTGCTGTCGTTGGCCTACGGCCCGTGTGCGGCCTAACCTACTCAGGGTGCTGAGACAGGGAGTCATAGCGACGGCGGCGCTCACCGCCCTTGTCATGGGCGGCCACCGGATGCTCCCCGAGCTCGGCGGGGTCACCCCCGTCCTGGAGAGCCTGCTGCCCTGGCTCGGCGTCGCGGTGCCCTTCCTCCTCGCCGGAGCCGTCGTCGCCCGCTCCGGCCCCGCGCTCGCCACCGCCGTGGTCCCCGGCCTCGTGTGGGGCCTCATGTTCGGCCCCGACCTCCTGCGCAGCGGCCCCGGCGGGCCGAGCGACCTGTCGGTCGCCACGCTCAACATCGGCGCCGCCACTCCCGACCAGGCCAAGGCCGTGCGTGCCGTCGCCAAGGGCCGCGACCTGCTCGCCCTGCAAGAGCTGCGCGGCGGCGGGCTCGACAAGGTGCTCGACGAGCGTTTCCCGCACCACTTCACCGCCGGCACCGTCGGCCTCTGGAGCCGCTACCCCATCACCGAGACCCGCCGCCTCGACCTCGGCCTCGGCTGGCCCCGTGCGCTCCGCGCCGTCGTGCGCACCCCCAAGGGCGACGTCACCGTCTACGTCGTGCATCTGGCCTCGGCCCGCCCCGGCGAGACGGCCGTCCGCGACCGCACGCTGGCAGAGGCCCGCCGCGTGGTCGACCGCGACGACAGCGACAGGCTGCTCCTCCTCGGCGACCTCAACACCGCCACGACCGACCGCAAGCTCCGCGGCCTCGCGCCGCCGCTCACCGACGCCCAGACCCAGGCCGGCACCGGATTCGGCTTCACGTGGCCGTCGGTGTTCCCGGTGACAAGGCCCGACCACATCCTCTATCGGGGGCTCAAGGCCACCAGGGCCGGCGTCGAGACCGCCCCCGGCAGCGACCACCTCGCCGCGGTGGCGTGGCTGCGCATGTGACAGGCCGCGCGCATAGAGACAGTCGACGGCGGCTGCGCCGTACCCCGCGTCAGGAGTGCAGCCGCCGCTCCAGGTCCTCCGGCGTGTCCAGGTCGGCGGGGTCGCCCGCGTCGTCGCACGCCACCTCGGTCACGAGCTCCGGGTGCGCCTCAAGGAACGGCCTGGCGCCCACGTCGCCCACCGCCATGGACGTCACCTCGTCGAAGTGCTCGCGTGCGATGAGCACGGGGTTGCGCCTGGCTCCGCCGTACGTCGCCACCGCGATCCGCGCCCCGGCGCGGCACGCCTCCACCAGGCGGCGTACGGCGAGAGCCTGGATGTCGGGCTGATCCACCAGGGCCACCACCACCGCGACCGCCTCCGGCGGCACCGCGGACAGGCCGACCCGCAGCGAGGAGCCCATGCCTGAGCGCCATTCGGAGTTGCGGGCCACCACCGCCTTGCGCACCGGCACCACGGCCGCGCCCAGCACGACGACGACCGGGTGGCAGCCGCCTTCCTCCAGCAGCCGCACCCCACGGTCGACCAGGCGTTCCCCCTCCACCTCCACGACAGCCTTGGGAGTGCCCAGCCTGGCCCCCTGGCCGGCCGCGAGCAGCAGCCCCGCGACGGGCGGGCCGTCGTCGTGGTGGGCGAGATCGAGCGGACGTGAGTCGCGATGAGGGCTCATGCCGGTCAGCCTTCCCCGTGGATGCGGCCTGTTGTGTCGGTGAGCGGGCGGCCCGAGCCGCCCCACCTGAGCTGGATCAGCTCCGCCGCGATCGACACCGCGGTCTCCTCGGGGGTGCGTGCCCCGAGATCGAGTCCCACCGGGGAGCGCAGCCGGGACAGCTCCTCGCCGGTCAGGCCGGCCTCGCGGAGGCGCGCCAGCCGGTCCTCGTGGGTGCGGCGCGAACCCATCGCCCCCACATAGCCCGCCCGGGTGCGCAGCGCCACCTCCAGCAGCGGCACGTCGAACTTCGGGTCGTGGGTCAGCACGCAGATCACCGTCCGCTCGTCGACCGTGGGCGCGACGCTGCTCAGATAGTCGTGCGGCCACTTCACCACGACCTCGTCCGCCTCGGGGAAACGTTTCGCGGTCGTGAACACCGGGCGCGCGTCGCACACGACCACGTGATAGCCGAGGAACTTGCCGATCCGCGCCACCGCCGCGGCGAAGTCGATCGCCCCGAACACCAGCATGCGCGGCGGCGGTGCGAACGAGTGCACGAACACCGCCAGATCGTCCAGCCGCCGCTCCCCGTCGGCGCCGTAGCGCCGCACCCCGGTCAGGCCCTGGGCGAGCATGCCGCGCACGTCGTCGTCGACCGCCTCGTTCAGCCGGGCCGGCCCAAGCGATCCCGAGACCCGCTCCCGCCAGAGCACTCTGCGTGCTCCCAGCGTCCCCGGTCCCGAGATGATCGTCGCCGTCGCCACCGGCTCGTGGGCCTCGATCGACGCCGCGATCTCCCCCAGCTCGGGGAAGGTCTCGCGGGACACCGGCTCCACCAGCACGTCCAGGATGCCGCCGCAGGTCAGCCCCACGGCGAAGGCGTCGTCGTCGCTCACGCCGTATCTTTGCAGCACCGGCGCGGCGGACTGCGAGGCCAGCTCGAACACCGCGCCCTCGACGCAGCCGCCCGAGACGCTGCCCACCACCTCGGCGCCGAGCACCGCCATCGACGCGCCGGGCGGCCGAGGCGCGCTGCGGAACGTGTCCACCACGGTGGCCAGTCCGAACTGCTCGCCCGCCCTCCACCACCGAATGATCTGCGAGAGCACGTCACGCATGAGCGAGCCTTTCCGCGAGCTCGGTGAACGCGGCCAGGCTGTGTCCGGCCACGAAGTCATCGATGTACGGCAGAGCCGCACGCATGCCCCCGGTGAGCGGTTGATATCCCTCCGTGCCCTTGTGCGGGTTGACCCACACCACACGGTGGGCGAGCAGGGACAGCCTGGCCATCTGGCGTTCGAGCAGGGCCGGATCACCACGCTCCCAACCATCCGAGGCGATCACCACAATAGCCCCGCGAGCCCATGAAAGCCGCAGAAACTCCTTGAGCTCCTCACCCAGGCGGGTGCCCCCGTTCCAGTCGGGGATGGCCGCCGATACCTTGGCCATCGCGGTGTCCGGATCGCGATGCAGGAGATCACCGGTGAGTCGCGTCAGCCGGGTTCCCACCGAGAAGACCTCGGTGACCCGCGGCTCCGAGCGCATCAAGGCGTGGGAGAAGCGCAGTAGCGTGTCGGCGTAGGCGTTCATGGAACCGCTCACGTCCACCAGGAGCACCACTCTGCGGGGCTTGAGGCGGCGAGTGCGATTGAGCAGCCGGGCCGACTCCCCGCCCCGGCGCAGCGTCTCGCGAATCGTGCGCCTCGTGTCCAGGGCGCCTCGACGCGCCGCCACGAACCGCCGCGACCTCCGCTGCGCCCGCCCGGCGTTCAGCAGACTCATCATGCGGTGCACCTCGCGCCGCTCCGCCTCGCCGAGCCGCGCCACATCCCGGTGCCGCAACACCTCAAGCTCACTGGCCGTCCCCGGCACCGCCTCCGCCTCCCGCCCCTCCCCCGCGCCGTCGCGGTCGAGTGTCAGCGTCGTGCGCGTGACCGTCACCACCGGAGTGCCGGGCCGCGCCGAGGCGGTGCGCCCGCCGAAGTAGGCGTCGAAACACCTGTCGTAGCGGGCGAGGTCGTCCTTGGACGCGCACAAGGTCAGCCGCCCCGCCCAGTAGACGTCGGCGGGCCCCGTCACATCGAGGTGCGCCAAGGCCCGGAACATGTTCTGCGTCCGCTCGTGGTCGGCCCCCACCCCCGCCGCACGCAAGGTCCGCGCGAACCCCGTCAAAGCGATCACCAGGTCGTCCGCCACTTTCCCGCACCCCGCTAACTTTGCAAGCTCTTGATCAGGCCGCCCGCCAGCACCGCCTCCTGGTCCTCCCGGTGCTTGAGCACCGTGCCCAAGGTCAGCGCCGCCAGGTCGTGATCCAGCTCCCTGGCGCCGAGGGTGATCAGCGCCTGAGCCCAGTCGATCGTCTCCGCGATGCCCGGCGGCTTCACCAGGTCCGCGCCCCGCAGCCGACCCGCGGCCGCCGCGACCTGCTCCGCGAGAGGCCGTGTGATCGACGGCAGGCGCCGGGTCAGGATGGCCACCTCGCGCTCGAAACCGGGGAACTCCAGCCAGTGGTAGATGCACCGCCGCCGCAGCGCGTCGTGCACGTCCCGGGTGCGGTTCGACGTCAGCACCACCACGGGCGGAGTCTCGGCCCGGATGGTGCCGAGCTCGGGCACAGAGATCGCGAAGTCGCTCAGCACCTCAAGCAGGATCGCCTCGAACTCCGCGTCGGCCCGGTCGATCTCGTCGATCAGCAACACGCTCGGCTGCGTCTCGATCGCCCGCAGCAGGGGCCGGGCCAGCAGGAAACGGCGATCGTAGACCTCGTGCTCCAGGCGGGCGGCGTCCCTCACCCCCGCCGCCTCGGCGGCCTTGAGGTGGAGGAGCTGCCGGGCGAAGTCCCAGTCGAAGAGGGTCTGGGCGGCGTCCAGGCCCTCATAGCACTGCAACCGGATCAGCGGCGCCTCCAGCACGGCGCCCAGGACCTTCGCGAGCTCGGTCTTGCCGACCCCGGCCTCGCCCTCCAGGAACAGCGGTCTTCCCATGCGCAGGGCCAGGTAGACGGCGGTCACCAGCCCCTCGTCGGCCAGATATGCCTCGCGGTCCAGCGACCCAGCCAGCTCAGCAGGCGAGGTGCCACCACTCGCCCCAAAAGTCCGTCCCAACACGCTCTCAGGCTACGCCCCAGGTGACCCACACCACCGCCCGATAAGATCCACACCTGGCACATTCGCGCCTTGTTGTGACCTGTCGCCCTTGTCCTCTTTGGATCTTCTTTGGGGCGCCGGTACGGCGAAGCCTGGTCAAGCGGGGCCGGGACGCCTGCCTCAGCGGTCGGGGGCCTCGCCCTTGACACGGATGAGGGCCTCCAGCTCGGCCACCTGGCGCTCGGCTAGGCCGTGTTCGGAGCCCTGGATCCCCATGGCCCCGATCGTGGCGCCGTCGGCGAAGTCGATCTTCGCCCAGGGCTCACCCGGGATGAGGGTGACGTCGAGAACCTCCGGCCACTCATAACGGTGGATCTTGAGAGGGTTGACCAGCTTGATGCCCTGCTCAGTGGCCTCGACCCGGCAGCGGCCGAGCAGGTGGAGGATGTAGGCGACCATGCCCCCGAACATGACGATGAGGATCCGGTCGGACACCCCCCAGGGCGGGGGCAGGGCGACGCCGAGGACGATCGCGCCCACGACCATGACGACCGCGAAACCGTAGGCCACGAGTCTGCCCTTCTTGGGCCGCCAGACGACGGGAAGGGGCGGCGGAGGCACGGTCTCAGGCATTAGAGGCTCGCTGGGGTTCGGGTAAGGGACGGTCGGAACGACTGGCAACCTATCGCACGGGACCGTCGCCCCAGATCTTCACCTCGCCGATGACCACGACGATCGGCACACGCCTGCGGTGGACCTCCGTACCAGGTCGATCGCCCATCCCGCACGGATCACGTTGTGCGGACCCGGCGTCCGCTCCGCCCTGACCATATGCATGGGACCTGCCTCGTGCCCCTGTGCCCTGGCACCGGCTCGGCAGGGTCAGGTGCCGGGCCGGTGCTCAACGCGCGGGCGTCACGCCCTGAGGTCACGCAGGGCGAGGGCCGTCTCCAGAGCGGCCACGGTGGCCTCGTAACCCTTGTCCTCCTTGCTGCCGGGCAGGCCGGAGCGTTCGAGGGCCTGGTCGAGGGTGTCGCACGTCAGGACGCCGTTGCCGACGGGGGTCTCCTCGTCCAGCGCGATGCGGGTGAGCCCGGCGGTGACGGAGTCGCAGACATAGTCGAAGTGCGCTGTGTCGCCCCGGATGACGGCCCCCAGAGCGACGACCGCGTCGCGACGGCGGGCCAGAGCCTGGGCGACGACGGGGATCTCCAGCGTGCCCGCGACGCGGACGACGTCGCAGGTGGCCCCGCTGTCCTCGGCGGCCTGCACGGCTCGCGCCACGAGCTGGTCGGTGATCGCGCCGTGCCAGCGGGCGGCGACGATGCCGACGGTGAGGCCGCCCGCTTCGACGGTCTCGGGGATGGGGCGTCCGACGCCGCTCATGATGCTCTCCCGCAGTCGGGCACGATGGGTGATCTTGTCCAGGTGACTCCCCGGCCGGCGAGCCGGGTCACCGGTCGCCGCCGCGGCCTGAAGCGGTCCGCCGAGGCAGGACCGGCGGGCTGCCTTGTCCGTGTAATGCCGTGAAGGCGTGGCGGGCAGCCGTGGACCCCGGCTTTCGAAGCGGGCGGATCACTTCGCTTCGTCCATGTGACGCCAGGCCCGGTCATAGGTAGCCTCCGGTGGCGGTCCCGGCCGATTCCCTTGTCCAGGTAACACCGGGACGGTTTGCCCTCGAAGCCCGGTTCCTCGTCCAGGTAACGCCGGTCCGGTTCACAGTTCCTCCTCTGTGCCGAGTGTGCTGAGTTCGGCGATCTGGTGCCCTAGGCGGTCCCGCTTGGCCGCCAAATAACGTTCGTTATGGGGGTTGGCTGCGACAGGCATGGGTTCGCGGCCCAAGACCTTGATGCCGTAGCCATCCATTCCGCGCAATTTCGCGGGGTTGTTCGTCAACAGCCGGACGGACCTCACGCCGAGGTCGGCGAGCATTTGGCCGGCGTTGCCGAACTCGCGAGAGTCGACGGGCAACCCCAGCTCGAGGTTGGCGTCGACCGTGTCGTGGCCGGCATCCTGCAGCCCATATGCCTTGAGTTTGGCGAGCAGACCGATGCCGCGGCCCTCATGACCTCGCAGATAAACGATAACCCCTCGCCCCTCGGCGGCGATCGACGCCATCGCGGTGTCGAGCTGCACGCCGCAGTCACAACGGAGAGAGCCGAGGACATCGCCGGTGAGGCATTCTGAGTGAGCACGAACGAGGATGTTCTCTCCATCCCCGAGATCACCGTAGACGAGGGCGATGTGTTCGCCGCCGTCGATCGCGCTGAAATATCCGTAGGCCTGCCACATGCCATAGCGATTCGGGATCCTGGTCACGGCGATGCGTTCGACCATCCGCTCGGTGCGGCGGCGATAGTCGATGAGCTGCTCGATGGACACCAAGGCCAGATCGTGCTCGTCGCAGAACTCGCGAAGCTCGGGAAGGCGCTTCATCGTGCCGTCGTCGTTGACGACCTCGGCGAGGGCCCCCGACGGGGGCAGCCCGGCGAGCGCGGCCAGATCGGCGGCGGCCTCGGTGTGACCGGCGCGGACCAGCACGCCGCCCTCGCGGTAGCGGAGCGGGAAGACATGGCCCGGCCGTACCAGCTCGGCGGGCTCGGTCGCGGAGTCGCCCAGCAGGCGGATGGTGCGGGCGCGATCGGCGGCGGAGATGCCGCTGCTGACGCCCTCGGCGGCGTCGACGCTGATGGTGTAGGCGGTGCGCATGCGCTCGCGGTTATCGCGGACCATGAGGGGCAGGCCGAGCCGGTCGAGCTGGGCGCCGTGCATGGACACGCAGATCACGCCGCTGGTGTGCCGGATCGTGAAGGCGAGCAGCTGAGGTGTCGCCTTGGTGGCGGCGAAGATGATGTCGCCTTCGTTCTCACGGTTCTCGTCGTCGACGACCACGACGGCCTTGCCCTCGCGGATGTCGGCGATGGCGCGCTCGACGGGGTCCAGCCTGATCTCTCTGCCCTCGGCCATCGCGATCACGCCCCTAGCCGGTGAGCGCCGACGAGCTTTTCGACATATTTCGCGATCACGTCGACTTCGAGGTTGACGGGGTCGCCCGGCTGCTTGAAGCCAAGGGTGGTGAGGTTCAGGGTGGTGGGGATGAGGCTGACGCCGAAGTTCCCGTTTTCGAGGGTGGTGACGGTGAGGCTCACGCCGTCGACCGTGATGGAGCCCTTCTCCACGACATAGCGGTCAAGCTCAGTAGGCAGGGAGATCCTCATCTCAACCCAATGCTCACTGGCTTCACGCGTGAGCAGCACCCCCGTGCCGTCCACGTGGCCCTGCACGATGTGGCCGCCAAGACGCTGGTCGGCGCGCACGGCACGTTCCAGATTGACCCGCGAGCCGACCTTGAGCGCGCCGAGGGAACTGCGGTCGAGGCTCTCCTTCATGACGTCAACGGAGAACACACTGTCCTGATTGCCGACAACCGTGAGACAGACACCGTTGACCGCGATCGACTCGCCGTGCGCGGCGTCCGACGTGACAAGCTCGCCGCGGATCGACAGGCGGGCGGAGTCCCGCAGGTGTTCGAGGGCGACGACCTCGCCCAGCTCCTCGACTATTCCGGTGAACACGTGTGGGGCTCCTCACCTCAGGGGATCTGCGCACGAGGCGGCCCCGGGGATGAGGGGTGCATAAACGACACCCGTGGCGAGGGCGGCCTCAGAGCCACCCTCACTCGCGCGCTGCCTCCCATCCGGACTTTAACCGTCGGTCCCGGAATCCCACCGGGTCAACCGGCCGATGGCTTCGGCCGGGTCGCGGACTTTCACCGCCGGTTCGGAATTTCACCGACCCCGGAGCACGCTGCTCTGCCATCAGTCTGCCATGCCGGATAAAAAGAGCGCGACCACCCCCCTCAAGCAAGCGCTTGAGAACCCCTCGCTCCCCTGCCCCACGCAGACGGAAGGTACGGCAAAGCCTCCTTGACCACGCCCTTACCCAGGCCCGCGCCGTACAAGCAGACCGCATAAGCAGGCCGTGATGCCCGCGCCGATGGAGCGCGGGCGGTCGGGTGGGGCCGTCAGGCGATGAGCGGGGAGGCCTTCTCGGCGAGGGCGCGGAGGTGGTCGACGGCGCGGGCCGGGTCGTCGGCGCCGTAGACGGCGTTGCCCGCGACGAACACGTCGGCGCCGGCCTCGGCGCAGCGCTCGATCGTGGAGGCCGACACGCCACCGTCCACCTGGAGCCACACCTGGCCGCCGTGGGCGGCGATCAGGGACCGGGCCCGGCGCACCTTGGGCAGAACGACGTCGAGGAACGGCTGCCCGCCGAACCCGGGCTCGACCGTCATCAGCAGGAGCATGTCGATCTCGCCTAGCAGGTCTTCGTATGGCTCGACCGGCGTGGCCGGGTTGAGCGCGAAACCGGACCGAGCACCCGCCGAGCGAATCTGCCGCAGAGTGCGCACGGGGGCTTTGACCGCCTCAGCGTGAATGGTGACGCTGCCCGCCCCCGCCTCCGCATAAGCAGGAGCCCAGCGGTCGGGGTCTTCAATCATGAGATGGCAGTCGATCGGGGTGTCTGTCGCCTTGAGCAGGGACTCAACCACCGGCAGACCCAAGGTCAGGTTGGGCACGAAGTGGTTGTCCATGACGTCGACGTGCAGCCAGTCGGCATTGCCGACCGCCGCGACCTCCTCGGCCAGGCGAGCGAAGTCGGCGGACAGGATGCTAGGTGAGATCTGTACGGCCATGATGGCCGAGTCTAGGGGGCCACCGGACGTGCGCGCTCAGCCAGCCCCACCGCGACGAAGACGAGCGGCGCTCCCAGCACGGCCCACAGCGCGAGCGCGGCGTAGTTGAGGTAGGCCACCGCCTCCGTCAGCAAAAGCGGCCCCTGCGGTGTCACAAGCCGGAGCACGGCCCAGATCAGCGCCGCGCCCGCGACACCGATCAGCCATCGCAGCGCCCGCTGCTTGACGGAACCGGCCGCCGAGAAGCCGCCCTTGTGCGACAACACCGACCCGCCCGCGATCGCACCGAGCAACCCTCCGGAGATCGCGGCCAGCCGGCTCTCCTCCCACGGCGCCACCAGCCCCGCGAAGCGCCACGCCTCAGGCAGTGTCCACCCGGCCCCCGGCAACGACGCCAGCAGCGCGGCCACGACCACACCGAGGGAGACGGCGACCGACAACCCGATCTGCGCACCGATCGCCCGCGCCCGCCACCAGGCCAGCACCGGCTTCTCCCAGCGGAGGACCGCGGCGAGGAAGAGCAACCCGATCAGGATGCCCGCCGCCACATCCGACAGGAAGTGCACTCCCAGATAGACCCGCGAGAACCCCATCAGCGCGACGAACGCCACAGCCGCCCCTATGGCATAGGGCTTACGCGACGCCGACGCCAGAATGCCGCTGAAGACCGTCGCCGCCTGAGCGTGACCGGAGGGAATGCCGAACGTGGGCTCCCTGGCGAACGCCTGCACCCTGCTGTCGATCCAGTAGGGCCGGGGTGCCTGCAGCAGCAGCTTGGCGATCGAGTTGAGCCCGGCCGACAGCAGCACCACAAGCCCCAGCCGCAGCCCGAAACGGGGATTGACGCACCAGTAGACGACCGACAGAACGACGATCACAAATCCATTCGTGCCGAACACCGACACGACCTTGAGCGGCGTCTCAAGCCACCCGGGTAACCCCTGAACCCACAGGATGGGCGCCAGCTCCGCATGCCGCAGGTTGTCCAGGAAATCCACGGTCTCCTCTGATCCCCCGATCGATCGCGGCTACTCCGGGCCGCCCAGTGACCTCCCACCGTAGCCAGCTCGCGCCCCGGGCGCGCGACGCCCGAAGACACCCTGGCCAAAACCTGGCCTGCAAGGGACCGGGCATGCCAGCCTCAGTACGCCCCAAGCCACCCACCGCGGCCAGGCTGCGCCCCGGGCGCGCGACTCCTGCGGGCGGCTTGCGGACCGGCTGTGACCACCGGCCGACCGAGAGGGGGTCCCACTACCCGCAGGACATGGCCGGCCTCCCGCACGGCGTCGCCGTGGCCGGGGCATGCGGCATGCGGCATGCGGCATGCGGCATGAGAGCATTCCATCGAACGGCAGGTGGCCGGGAGGCCCCGACGCCTAAGCGTGCACCCCCGGCGCCGGCAAAGCGTCCCGCCCGCCTAAAGACGGCGGAGCAAAGCCAGGAACATCGCGTCCGTGCCGTGCAGGTGCGGCCAGAACTGCACGTAGGGCCCGTCGCCCAGGTCGCCGACCTCGGGCAGGAACTCTCGCGCGTCGAGCACCTCCACCCCGCTCTGACCCTCCACGACCTCCCGGGTCTCCTCCAGGTGCGGGGAGCAGGTGACATAAGCCACGACCCCGCCCGGCCGCACGGCCTCGACGGCGGAGGCGAGGAGTTCGCGCTGGAGCTTCGTGAGTTCGGGGATGCTGCGCGGGTCGCGCCGCCAGCGGGCCTCGGGGCGGCGGCGCAGGGCGCCAAGACCAGTGCATGGGGCGTCGACCATGGCGCGGTCGAACGCCGCGGGCCGCCACGCGGGCACGGTGCCGTCGAGGTTGACGACGGCGGCCTCGCGGGTCGTCTGCCGCACAAGCCGCGCCCGGTGATATTGCGCGTCGGCGGCGAGCAGGTGGGCGCCGCCGGGGTGGCCGCCCTCCACGCCGTGTGCGGCTATCGCGTCGAGCAGGCCGGCCTTCCCGCCCGGCCCGGCGCACAGGTCGAGCCAGCGGGTGTCGCCGCCCTCGACGGGAACGCGGGTGAGGGCGACGGCGACGAGCTGGCTGGCCTCGTCCTGGACCGCGGCCCGGGTCTCGGCGACCGCGGGGATGCCCCCGGGGTCGCCCTCTGTCAGGTGCACGGCGTGCGGCGAGTAGCGTGCGGGGGTCGCGCCGGCGGCGAGAAGCTCGTCCACGCCGGCCCGGCCGGGGCGGGCCACGAGGGTCACCTTGGGCCGCTCGTTGTCGGCCGCGAGCAGGGCGGCGGCCTGGTCGGCGTCGCCGCCGAGGGCGTCGAGGAAGGCCGCGACGATCCAGCGGGGGTGGCTGTAGGAGACCGCGAGGTGGCCGACGAGGTCGGCGGCCGGGTCGGGGGCCACGATGGGGAGCCAGTCGGCCAGCTCACGCCCGGCGATCTTGCGCAGGATGGCGTTGGCGAAGCGGGAGGGGCCGACGCCCACGCGCAGCCGTACAAGATCGACCGTGGCGCTGACGGCCGCGTGGGCCGGGACGCGGGTGCGGAGGAGCTGGTGCGCTCCGAGGCGGATCGCGTCGAGCACCGGCGGGTCTATGTCGTAGGGCTCGCGGTCGCTGCACACCGCGATGATCTCGTCGTATGTGCCGAGGCCGCGCAGGGTGCCGTAAGCCAGCTCGGTGGCGAGTGCGGCGTCGCGCCCGGCGATGCCCCGGTCCCGCAGCATGCGGGGCATGAGCAGGTTGGCGTAGGCGTCGCGCTCGTCCACGGCCCGCATCAGGTCGTAGGCGGCGTTGCGCGCCTCGTCCCGGCGGGGCCTGTCCTGTCCGCCGCCGCGTTGGGGCCGCCCGCCTCGGGGGTGCCTCCGGTCGTTTCTCATCTGCCGCTCAACCAGTCCTCATCGGTCGCTCCGTGCGGGGCGCCACGATCGACGGCGGCCACCTGCCCCGGCCTCGGCCGCCGAACTCGCGGCACCCACCAGTGTTCTCTCGCAGTCTCGCACCGGCCGATTCGACATCGCCCGCTCGATCAACGGTAGCCACCTGCGGCGAGTCTCGTGGCATCGAGCCCCGTCAACCGATCGGCGCTCATGCACCGTTCAGTCGATCCTCATCGGTGGGTCGTGTGCCGCGCGCCCATTCGACGGCGGTCATGAGACGTTTGCCCTGGGGCTGCACGTCGCCGAGCCGCACCGGGTCGGTGGCGGTGCCCACCAGCACCGAATGCTTGTCCACCCGCACCTGCCCGGGGGCCAGCGGGTCGCCCGGCTCGGTGCACACGGGGCCGAGCTTGAGCCGGCTGCCGCGGAACTCCGTCCAGGCGCCGGGGGCGGGCGTGCAGGCGCGGACAAGCCGGTCGACGCGCGCAGCGGGCGCGGACCAGTCGACCTTGGCGTCCTCGGAGTTGATCTTGGGGGCCAGGCTGACGCCGTCTGCGGGCTGAGGTCTGGCGGAAACGGTGCCGTCCTCGATCCCGTCCAGCGTGAGCGCGAGCAGCTCGGCGCCGGAGATCGCGAGGCGGCCGAGCACGTCACCACTCGTGTCGTGGGCGCCGATGACCTCGGTGACGACCCCGAAGACCGGCCCTGCGTCGAGCTCCTTCACGATGCGGAACGTCGCGGCCCCGGTGATCTCGTCTCCGTGAAGCACGGCGTGCTGCACGGGGGCTGCGCCGCGCCAGGCCGGCAGCAGCGAGAAGTGCAGGTTGACCCACCCGTGCGGGGGGATGTCGAGGGCGGACTGGGGCAGCAGCGCGCCGTAGGCCACGACGGGGCACGCGTCGGGCGCGAGCTCGGTGAGGCGGGCGAGGAACTCGGGGTCACCGGCCTTGGCGGGCTTGAGCACCTCGATGCCGTGCTCGTCGGCGAGCTCGGCGACGGGGCTCGGATGAACCTTGCGTCCGCGGCCGGACCCGGCGTCAGGTCTGGTGACGACCGCCACGACCTCGTGCCGCGACGAGTCGAGCAACGCCCGCAGCGAGGGGAGGGCCGTGTCCGGAGTGCCGGCGAAAACCAGTCTCAACTTCCCGCAGAGCCCTTCCCATGGATGTGAACCCCGCACTCCCGAGGCGCGAGGTGATCCGACCAGGCTAGGCGATCACCACCGCGGCGAGGCGGAAGCCGGGCGAAGCGTATGTCGAAAGTCTACGACCGCCGGCGGCCCCGGCCCGCCACGACAGCAACCGAGGCCCACAAAACGTGAGGTACGGCCCCCACCGTGACCTCCGCCACAAACCGGCCGACCCAGCACTCGCACCTTCCCGATCCCCCGGGAGCCCGCAAGACGGGAGGTACGGCCACCCGCGATGACCTCCGAAGGCCCGGTGACCACGCGGGGTGCAGGCCAACCTTACGGCTGAGAGGAGCGCGCCTTCATGGCCGCCTTGCGGGCCGCCTTGGCGACGGCGGGCTCAGGGTGGTGGGTGCCGAGCATCTCCAGGACCGAGAGGGTGTCGGGGTGCTCGACCGCGGCCATCTCCTCGACCACCCGCACCAGGTCGTCCCCCGGCTCAAGTGCGCCGAGCTCGGCGATCGTGCCGATCGACTGCGGGAGGCAGGTCAGGGCGGCGAGGGTGTCGACGGTGATCCAGATGTTGTCCTCACCCGAGAGGCAGGGCGCGGGCAGGTCGCGGATGTGCAGCCAGGACGCCGCGTAACGCCACATCATGGGCTCGTCGAGCGCCTCGCGCACCGCCGTCTCGGCCTCCGGGCCGAGCTCCTCAAGGATGCCCGCGACGGTGCCGCGGGCGCCGGCGGGGCCGGCCACGGCCACCGCGATGAGCTCGCGGGCGGCGGCGTCGGGCGAACGGCGCTCCAGCCAGACGGCCACGGCGCTCGGCGCGGCGGCCCCCGAGGTGGCGGCCTCGACCAGCTCGGACGCCCCGAGGTCGGCGAAGACGTCCACCTCGTCGGTGGTGGGGGCGTCGTGGCCCTCGCGCAGGAGGTCCTGGCGCACGGCCCAGACGCCGAGGGGCGTCAGCCGGACCCTGCCGTGCGGCGCGGCCTCGACGAGCCCGCAGTAGGTGAGGAGGTCGAGGGCCCCGGCGAGCTCGTCGGGGAGCACAGCGGCCAGGTGCCGCATCTCGGCCGGCCCGGCCTCGCAGGCGACCTCGTGTGACTGGAGCACGCCTTTGGCGAGGGTGGCGGGGGCGAGGCCGTCGGCCACCGAGTAGATCGTCGCGAGAACCTCGGCGAGATGATCGTCCATGACGACCGAACCCGTGAGCCCGCCCTCCTGCCCCTCGTCGGCCCGGTCGAGGACGTCCATGACCACGCCGTCCCAGAACTCGAGCAGCGCGGTGCCGGTCAGGCCGGACAACCCGGTGAGCGTGCCGGGGCCCGCTCCGGTGCCGGTGATGCCGAGCAGGCCGGTGTTGACCGCGACCACCCACAGCAGGTGGAGCCGCGCGGGCCCGGCCAGGCCGAGCTCGCGGAGCGCGGCCTGCGCGTCGCCGTCGAGCAGCAGGCCGCCGGGGGCGACCGGCCGCGTGCCGGTCCAGGCGGCGAGGCGCAGCGCGTCGGCCACCAGGGGCACGGAGAGAACGGCGCCGGCCAGCTCGGCGTCGCCCGCCAGCTCGACCGGGGGGAAGCTGAGCATGTCGCTGCCGCAGTCGGGGCAGTCGCAGGCGTGGCCGCCGGCAGCGGGGGCGTCGCCGGTGCCGGCGCTGCCCTCAAGCAGGGACCCGCGGGCCTGCGGTCCCGCCTCTCCCAGCTCGTCGATCAGCTTGCGGAGATCACCGAGGTCGAACACGTTGCCGCTCTTTGTCACCCACGAAACTTAACGCACACCGGCCCCAGAAAAGTACCTCAACCGAGAGCCCACGACCGTGCTTTGACAACCTCACCACCCCAGGCGTGCGACCAACCAGCCCAAACCCAGCAACGCCGTCGAGTACGGCTCACGCCCACGCCATCGGCGGAGGCGCAAGCCGTACTAGATCACCGAATAGCCGGGCGTGAAGGCACCGCCGAAGCCGCCCTCAGGCAAGCAACCGACCACGCCAAGACCCACCCAGGGCGACAAATCCCACACCCGCCCCGCGAACGGCCTGCAGGAAGCGGACGCATAGCCGCCCAGTCTCGTACGGCAGAGCCACCGCCACCCGGAAGCACCGATCCCGGGCGGACGGCCCGGCCTCCAGCCCCCCCGGAACACGCCCGCGAAGACCTCAGCGTCCGGCCGTCCGGGAAGGGGCAGACCACCGCGATCCTCACCCAAGCACCCGGGAAGACGCCGGCCGAGGGCCCATGCACGGCTCAGCCGCCCGCACCCCCGGAGGGAGGACCTCAGCCGATGGCTCGTGACCGGGCCTTGAAGGCCGCCTTACGGGCCGCCTTGGCCACGTCGGCGTCCGTGAGGGAGCGGCCGAGCAGTTCGAGGACGGCGACCACGTCGGGGTGGTCGACCCGCCACATCTCCTCGATCAGGTGGGCCGGCGGCCCGGCGGCGGACATGTTCTCCGCGAACACCTCGAGGTCCTCGTCCGCCGCCGGCATCGCCAGGGCGAGCATGTCCACGCTCATCCAGAGCAGCTCGTCCTGGGTGAGCGACGGCGCGGGCAGACCGCGGGCCGACAACCAGTGGATGGCGTGGGGCCGCAGCTCCGGCTCGGTGAGGGCGGCGCGCACGGAGGGCTCGGCCTCGCCGGGGAGGCGGTCGACGATGGTCATCGCGATGCCTCTGGCGACGGCGGGCGCCCCGGTGGCGGCGTCGAGGAGTTCGGCGGCGGCGGCCTCGGCGGACCGCCGCACCAGCCACGCCTCGATGTCGCGTTCGGCGAGCTCGGTGGGCACCCCGGTCAGCAACCCCTCGATGAGCCCGACGGCGTCGGCCTCGGCGAGGTCTTCGGCCTCGGGGGCGTCCATGCCCATGGCGGTGTAGAGCCGCCGCAGCCCCCACAGCGCGTGGGGCGTGAGCCCGACCGTGTCGCCCTCGCGGGTGACGAGCCCGCAGTAGACCAGGCGCTCCAGGCCGCGTGCGAGGTCGACCTGCCCGGGATCCTCCCCGATCTCCTCCAGGTATTCGACCACCATCTGCGGCGGCACGGCCACCTGAAGCCGGTAGAGCAGCTGGAGCAGGTCGTAGATCTCGCGGTCGAGCACCGCGTCGCCGGTGACGGCGGCCTCACCCTTGGCCAGGAACGCGACGCTCGCGGCCCACAACTCCAGCACCTCGTCGTCCGTGCGCTCGGCGAGGGGCGCACCCGCCTCCCCGGCCCTGCCGGTGGCGCGGGCCAGGTCCCACAGCATCGCGGAGGCCGGCACCGGGGCGCGGGCGGCGTCCTTGACCCGCAGCCTCCCCTTGACGGTGGGAGTGCGGCCGGTGTCGCACATCCACGCGACGAGGGTGTGCACGTCCCCCATGAGGATCACGTCGCGTACGGCTGCGGCCAGCTCGGCCGGCGGCGCGAGCCGTACGGCGGGCAGGGGCGCGCAGCCGGGGCACTCACACGGGCTCTCCGTGATGAGCGCGCCTTCGCCCGAGGGGATGACGATGGACTCGGAGCGCTCCAGCGAGTCCGGCCCTATGGCGCTGAAGATGCTCTTGGCCATGCCGTACCTGGAGGTGTCGGCCAGCGCTATGGGCATCTCCGGCTCGATCCGGTCCAGCGTGGCGCGCATGTCGGCGGCCAGGCCGGCGGGCGAGTGGCCCGACTCGACCAGGAAGTCGACAAGTGTGCGTGCGGCGGCGACGGTCTCCCCGGCGCTCTCCGGCGGGGCGATCACCTTGCGCGGATAGATGGACAGCAGCAGCTCGTCAAAGGTGTCGGCGGTGAAATCACCGAGTTCGTTCACACCCAGGTAGTCACTGGCGTAATCGCAAAGCAGCCGGATCTCATCCACATCCACGCCCTGATCGCGAGAGCGGCCCCAGGCTCGTAGATCGTCGACGACTTGATTCACCCATTCGATCGACACATGGAGAAACTAACGGCTACCTGTCAGCACGGCGAATCGGCGAAACAGCCTAAATCAGTTCGAGCGGGTCGACGCAGATCCTGACCACCTCCGGAGTCTTACGGGCGGAGCGCACTCCGCTCGCCCCTTTCAAGGCCGCCACCAGCTCCGCTCCGCCCGCGCGTGGCGCGCGCACCAAGGCGCGCTCGATCTCGCGTTCGCCCTGGGCAGGACGCCTGCCGCCGGTCTCGACGGGGACGGGCCCGAGCACCTCGGCCGTGCCCGGCAGGCGCGTCTCGGCCAGCATCTCGCGCACCGCGGCGGGCGAACCGGTCAAGGTGGCCATGCGGACGGCGGGCGGAAATCCGAGCTCGGCCCTGTCGGCGAGCTCACGCTCTGCGTGGGTCACCGGGTCCCAGCGCAGCAGCGCCTGCACGGCGGGGAGCGCGGCATTCGCGAGCACGACCAGCTCGGCCCGGGGGCGCAGCAGGGCGGCGGCGTTCATCCACCGGCGCAGCGCCTCCTCGCCCGCCCGCAGGTCGGCCCGGCCGAGCAGCGCCCAGCCGTCGAGCAGCACGGCGGCGGCATATCCGCCCTCGGGCACCGGCTCGGCCCCCGGAGTGGCGACGACCAGGGCCGGGGTGGCGTTCACCGAGGCGAGCACGCCGTCACGCCCGGAGGTCTTGACCCGCACCGAGGGGAAGGCGCGGCCGAGCTCCTCTGCGGTGCGCCTGGCCCCGACGACCACGGCCCGCACACGCACCGCGCCGCAGGCTGGGCAGCGCCAGTCGCCCGCGATGCGCCCGCACCACCGGCAGGCGGGAGCGGCGTGGCCGGAACGCAGTCCGAGCGGGCCGTGGCAGCTCCCGCAGCGGGCGAGCTCGCGGCACCCCTGGCAGGCGACGGCGGGGACGTAGCCGCGCCGCGGCACCTGCACGAGCACCGGCCCGCCGGTCAGCCCCTCCTTGAGCGCCCGCCAGGCGAGGGTGGGCAGGCGGGCTGCGCGGGCCGCCTGGTCCCTGGCGAGCTCGGCCTCCTCACCGGCGGTGCGCACCCGGGGCGCGGACCGGCGGACCGCCTCACGATCGGCGGCGATCGGCCTGACCCAGCCGGAGGCGGCGAGCTGGGTGGCCTCCGCCGTACGGCTGTGACCGCCGATCAGCAGCGCGCAGCGTGCGCGGTGGGCGCGCAGGGCGAGCACCTCACGCGTGTGCGGGTAGGGCGCGTGGGGCTCGGAGTGGAGGTCGTCACCGTCGTCCCAGACGACGACGAGGCCGACGTCGCGCACGGGGGCGAACGCGGTGGCCCTGGTCCCCACCACCGCCGCCGCCTCGCCGCGCAGCAGGCGCAGCCACCGGCGGTAACGCTCCGCGGGGCCTAGATCGGCGGTCAGCGCGACGTGGGTGCCCGGCCCAAGCAGGGCGGTGAGCGCCGCGTCGACCCGCGCGACGTCCTTGCCGTCGGGCAGCACGACGACGGCGCCCTTGCCGGTGCGCAACGTCACCTGCACGGCCCGCGCGATCTCGGCGGGCCACCTCGGCCCCTCGGGGCCGACACCCGGCAGGGCGGTCCACACGGCACGGGGGGCCCGCCCCTCGGCGAGCGCGGCGAGGAACGACCCGCCCATGGGGTAGTCGGCCCATCCGCCTATGGCCTCCCGCGCCGCCGAGGCCGCCCCCGCACCGGCGGGGCGGCCTTCCTGTCCCGCCGGACCGTCCGCGGCGCCGCCGCCTCCCTCAGGGCCGCTCCGAGCTCCACCCGGCACGTTCACGTCCCCTGCGCCCCCCGGACCCATCGTCGCGCTCACGCCCCCCGTCAGGTCTGTCCGGCCTCCGCCCTCCGGGCCAAGAGGCGCACCGCCGCCCTCCGCCCCTTCGCCGGAACCGATCGGCGCACTGTCACCTCCCGGCCGGCCGGCCGGCCCCTCGGCCGACGCGCTCGCCTCCCCCCCGGAACCCGCATCCTCTCCACCGGAACCGATCGGCGCACTGTCACCTCCCGGCCGGCCAACCGGCCCCTCGGCCGACGCGCTCGCCTCCCCCCCGGAACCCGCATCCTCTCCACCGGAACCGATCGGCGCACTGTCACCTCCCGGCCGGCCGGTCGATCCCTCGGACGACGCGCTCGCCTCCCCCCCGGAACCCGCATTCTCTCCACCGGAACCGATCGGCGCGCTCCCGCCCTCCGCCGGGCCGGTCGCACCCCCCTCGGCCCGCTCGGGGCGGTTCTCCCCCTCGACGCGGGCGTGACGGGGAGGGACGGCGAGGCGGAACACGTCGGCCAGTGTGCCGGCGTAGTGGTCGGCCACCGCGCGGGCGAGGCCGGCGATCTCGGGGGTGACCACGGGCTCCGGTGACACGACGCGGTCCAGCGGGGTCAGTGTGCCCTTGTGGTCGGTCGTGGCCACCCGTTCCATCAGGAAGCCGTCGGCGAGCTTGCCGGCGAACCTCACCCGCACCCGGCAGCCGGGGACGGCGGTGGCGTCGAGCGCCTCAGGGACGAGGTAGTCGAACAGCCGGTCCAAGTGCGGCAGCGGGTTGTCGACGGCCACCCGGGCCACCGGCAGCGACGCGGCGGCCTTCCTCGCGGGACGCGCCGCCGTGCGAGGACCGCCCCCGGGAGCGGTGCGCACGGCCGCGAGCGGCAAGAGGGCGCCCGCGTCGGAGGTGAGGGTGTGGGTCACGCCCTCCGTCCTACCAGACGCGGCGGCCGGCTCCGCCCACGCCGGGGGCGGGTGTTTGGCCAGTGGGCCTGAGGCGATGGAGCGCTCCATCGGAAACCCAGGCGACGGGGGGACCCCTCCCTGGTCGGCGCCTGAGCGCTGCGGATCAGACTGGCACTAGCCATGCCGCCCACTGGCCACCTGTAGTGTTCTGGGCAAGGCATCGCTCCCACATCGGGAATAGTGCCTATACATCTACGCATTGCCGTTGCACGGCTACCCAGGAGGCCACCTGGGTGCGAGAGGCGAGGCTGCCTTTCGTCAGGATGTTGCGCACGTGTGCGTCCACCGTACGCTTTGCGATGCCCAGCTGTACGGCGATCTCCCGGTTGGTCATGCCCTTCGTGATGAGCACCGCCACTTGAAGCTCGCGGGGGCTCAGCGCGGCGGCCGCCGCGTCGGCGGAAGGCGGCTCGGGGGCCGGCTCCGGGGCGGGGACGGCCAGGTCGGAGCGGGTGAGAGCACTCGCGGCGACCCGCACGTCCGCACCGGGCCGCGGCGAGGGCACGATGTGCGGGAGGGCGCCGCCGGCCCGCCGGGCGAACTCCGCGTGGAGGTAGGGCAGGCGGTAGAGCACGCCGCTCTCCCCCGGCTCCCGCAGTACGACGGACTCGTCCACCAGACCCGCCAGCGGCCCCGCTGCCGGGCCCGCGGCGACAGGCGACCAGACGCTCTCCACCGCCTCCAGGTCGAACGGCGCGTCGAGCGCGGACAGCGCCGCCCACAGGTCGCGCCGCTCGGGATCGCACAACGCGTGGCTCCATTCGATGGCCGACCGCATGTCTCGATGGCGGGACAACATGCTGCGGCTGCCGCTGAGCACCTCGAAGGGCTCTGCCAGCCATTCCAGCAGCTCCTGGACCGACAACGAGCGCAACCGGGCGGCGGCGAGCTCGATCGCCAGCGGGACGCCGTCGAGACGGCGGCAGATCGCGGTGACGACCGGCAGGACGCCGGGGGTCAGGGCGAACCCGGGGTCGGCCGCGGCGGCCCTCTCGGCGAACAACTGCACGGCGGGTGCGGACATCCCGCTCAGCCCGGGGTCTCCCGCCCGCGCGGCCCGGCCCTGCCGGATCGGCGGCTCGGGGTCGGGCAGCGAGAGCGGGGGCACGGCGAGCAGGCGCTCGCCCGGGACGTTCAGCGGGCGGCGCGACGTCGCGAGCACCCGCACCCGCGGAGCGCGCCGCAGCAGCGACTCGGCCAGCAGGGCCACGCCGTCGACGACGTGTTCGCACGTGTCGAGCAGCAGCAGGGCCCGCTGCCCGCGCAGAGCCGACACGACCCGCCCCACCTCGGTGTCGCGCGCCCCCGGAGAGCCCTCGCCGAGTCCCAGCGCCGAGGCGATGTGAGGCGCGGGACAGGAGCCGGCGGGCACCGAGGACAACTCGATCTGCCACACGCCGTCGGGGAAGCGCCGGCCGGACAGGCGGGCGATCTGGGCCCCCACTCGCGACTTGCCCACCCCGGGCGGCCCCATCACGGTGAGCAACCGCGTCTCCCCGAGCAGGCGGACCCCTTCGGTGACGTCCGCCGCCCTGCCGATGAGGGGTGTGATATCGGAGGCAAGATAACCCGGACGCCGCGGCTGCATCGATCGCCTCCCCCATGTCGACAGAGGCGGACACTAGCACGGGCTACCGGGCGGCGAACTGACCTCCGGGGACTCCAAGTCCCCCAGATGAGCTACCCATACTGGTCACACGGCATGCCCCGCCCCAAGCACCTCATCCCACGCCTTTCGCCCGGGACGTCTCATGACCACCCGCCGCGAACTTCTCGCCGGCGGCGCCGTACTGCAGGGGGCCGGCCGCCTTACGGATCACTCGCTCCGATCACGCTGCGTTTCCAATCGGCATGGACACCCCCTGAGGACTCCCGCCCCCTGCCCGCATGCCTCCCCCCGGCACGCAGGACCGCCGGGAGCCGTCAGGTGGCGGCTGAGGGCCGAACTCAGGGATCGGAGGTGCGGTGTTCCTCGGCGCGGCGGTTCGCCGCCCAGGCCGCGATCTGGGCACGGCCCGCGTAGCCGAGTTTGGCGAGGATGTGCTCCACATGAGTGTCGACCGTGCGCCTGGCCACGACGAGGCGCTGGGCGATCTGCCGGTTGGTCAGCCCGTCCGCGACCAGTTCGGCGACCTCGCGTTCGCGCGGGGACAACGGCGCCCACGGGGAGGGGTTCACCGCGGTGGCGGGTGTGTCGGCCGGGCCCAGGGCGTAGGCCACGATGTCGTCGGTCGACATGGTCCGCCCCGCCGTCATCCCCTCCTTGTACGCCGCGGGGGACAACGATCCGACGAGGCGTTCCTTGAACCGCTGGTGTTCGGCGGTCAGCTGCGGGGAGCCGAACAGGTAGCGCCCCACCGACGTCCAGCGCTGGTAGGCGGCGCTGAGCAGGCGCACCGCCCGCTCCGGCACCCCGTCGGCGGCCAGCCACGCCATCAGCTCCATGGACAGGGCCTCGGCCACCACATCGTGCAGCGGGTGCGCCACCTTCAGCGCCTCACGCGCGTGGAAGGCGGCGGCCGCGGTGTCGCCCCGCGCCTGGCAGACGAGCGTGAGCCCGATGTCGGCCCACGACCGCGACCAGCTTTCCCCACCGGCCTCGGACACGGCGCGGCAACGCTCCAAGACCTCCGCCGCGTCGTCGATGCGTCTGGCCCACACGCGGGTCAGCCCCATCTCGACCATGGCCGCGAGTTTCACCGTGCGGACGTCGCCGGCGTCGTCGAGGTGGCGCTCCGCCTCCGCCAGGCAGCGTTCTGCCGCATCCATGTCGCCCTCGCCGAAGGCGAGCGTGCCTTGCAGTTTGAGCAGGTGGAAACGTTCTTCGGGGACGTTGAGCCGGGCGCACTCCGCCAGAGCGGACTTGGCCGCGGGAAAATCGCCCTGGCCGATCGTGAGGTAGGCCAGGCGCAGCAGCGCGTGCGCGCGGTCGCGCGGGTGGCCGGCGCCGAGGGCGAGCAGCGTCTCCAGGTAGTGGCGGCCCTCGCGGGGCATGCCGCAGGCGATCCAGAGGAACCACAGCTGCGTCACCAGCCGGAGCCCGGTGGCGGCCTCCCCCGGGCGCACCACGCAGAACTCGAGTGCGGCGCGCAGGTTGGGCCAGTCGGCGCGCATGCGCGCCCATCTGGCGACCTGGTCACCGCGGGGCCCTAATCGCGCGGAGGCGGCCTCGGCCTCGGCGAGGTAGTGGTCCCGGTGCCGGGTGGCCAGCGCCTGGGCTTCGGCGGGGTCGTCCATCTGGGCTTTGCCGTACTCGCGGATGCTGTCGAGCACGTGATAGCGGGTGCGGCCGTCTTGTTTGGTGCAGACGACGATCGACTTCTCGACCAGCCCGTCCAGGGCGGGGAAGACCCGCGATGCGGGCAGGTCGGCGTCGGCGCACACCGCGGTGGCGGCGGCCAGGTCGAACCCGCCGGAGAAGACCGAGAGCCTGGCCCACAGCAGCCGCTCCTCGGGCGTGCAGAGGTCGTGGCTCCAGGCGATGGCGGCCCACATCGTCTGGTGGCGCGCGTCGGCGGTGGCGAAGGTGCCCTGCCCCATCGCGGGACGTTCCCTGATGAGCTGGAGGATGCGGCTGACGGGCAGAGCGCGGGCCCGCACGGCGGCCAGTTCGATGGCCAGGGGGATGCCGTCGAGGCGGCGGCAGAGTTCGGCGACGGCTGCGGCGTTCTCGTCGGTCAGGGTGAAGCCGGGGTCGACCGCGGCGACCCGGTCGAGGAAGAGCCGCGCCGAGTCGCACTCGGCGAGAGCGGCCCTGGGGTCGGCAGACCCGGTGGGGTCGGCGGGAGGCACGGCCATGGGGTGCACGACCAGGCTGTGTTCGCCGGGCGCGCCCAGCACCTGGCGGCTGGTGGCGAGCACCCGCAGGCCCGGGGTGGCGGCGAGGAGCGTCTGCGCCATATGCGCGCAGGCGTCGATCAGGTGCTCACAGGTGTCGAGCACCAAGAGCAGCTCACGATCGGCGAGATAGTCGGCGAGCACCTCGGCCGCCGGGCGCGTCGGCCGGTCGGGTACGCCGAGGGCGTGGGCGACCACGCGTTCGAGCCGCCGGGGGTCGGTCAGGCTCGACAGCTCGACCAGGTGCACACCGCCGGTGAAGGCCCGGCGGAGACTGTGCGCGGCCCGCAGCGCGATCCGGCTCTTGCCGACGCCGGGTATGCCGGTGACGGTCACGAGGCGCGAACGCTGAAGCATGCGCCGCACTGAGGCGACCTCGCTGCGCCTCCCCACAAAAGGGGTCAGCTCCACGGGCAGGTCGCCACGCCGGTTCAGGCCCACGTCGCGACCTCCAGGGTCGCCGGATCGGCGTCCGGGAAGGGCTCAGCGGGCAGTGACGCGCACCGGATCGCCGTCGGACCGCCACGCGTCCCGCCGCCCGGCCGGTGGGGCCTTCGCCTCGCCCGGCCGGGTGCGGTCGCGTGTTTCAGGTCGCTCCGCAGGATGGAAGTGATCCGCTGCTTAGAGGCCGGCTGCCGTGCGCAGCGCCTCGGCGCGGTCCGTGCGCTCCCAGGAGAAGTTTGGCTCCTCACGGCCGAAGTGGCCGTAGGCAGCGGTCTCCGAGTAGATCGGGCGAAGCAGGTCGAGGTCCCGGATGATGGCGGCCGGACGCAGGTCGAAGGTCTGCAGAACGGCTTCCTGGATCTTGGCGACCGGGAGCTTCTCGGTGCCGAAGCACTCGATGAACAGACCCACCGGCTGCGCCTTGCCGATCGCGTAGGCCACCTGGACCTCGCAGCGGTCGGCCAGCTCGGCGGCCACGACGTTCTTGGCGACCCAGCGCGTGGCGTAGGCGGCGGAGCGGTCGACCTTGGAGGGGTCCTTGCCGGAGAAGGCACCGCCGCCGTGGCGGGCCATGCCGCCGTAGGTGTCGGCGATGATCTTGCGCCCGGTCAGGCCGGCGTCGCCCATCGGGCCGCCGATCTCGAACCGGCCGGTCGGGTTGACCAGCAGGCGGTAACCCTCGATGTCGATGTCGATCCCGGCGAGCACGGGGTCGACCACGTGCTCCTTGATGTCGGGGGCGAGCATCTCCTTGAGGTCGATCTCGGCCGCGTGCTGCGTCGAGACGACCACCGTGTCGAGGCGGACCGGCGTGTCGCCGTCGTATTCGATCGTGACCTGGGTCTTGCCGTCGGGCCGCAGGTAAGGCACGACGCCGCGCTTGCGGACCTCCGACAGGCGGCGGGCGAGACGCTGGGCCAGCATGATCGGCAGCGGCATGAGCTCGGGGGTCTCACGGCAGGCGAAGCCGAACATCAGGCCCTGGTCGCCGGCACCCTGACGGTCGAGCTCGTCGCCCGCGCCGCCCTCACGGTGCTCGTAGGCGTCGTCGACACCCTGGGCGATGTCGGGGGACTGAGCGCCGATCGACACCGAAACGCCACAGGAGGCGCCGTCGAAGCCCTTGTGCGAGGCGTCGTAACCGATTTCCAGAATCTTTTCGCGGATGACACCGGGAAGGTCGACGTAGGTCTCCGTCGTCACCTCACCGGCGACATGGACCTGGCCCGTAGTGATCATCGTCTCGACGGCGACCCGGCTCTTGGGGTCGTCCTTAAGCATGGCGTCGAGAATCGCGTCACTGATCTGGTCGGCGATCTTGTCCGGGTGGCCCTCTGTGACCGACTCGGAGGTGAACAGGCGACGGGACAACTCAGTGGCTCCTCATGCAGCGGCTGCTGACGTTATCGGTGCTCGGTGGCGTAGGCACGCCAAGAGCGCTCGGGGCGAAGTCTAACCCCACCCGTTAGGGCGTGCGTAAACCGTCCGGGATCCGAACTCTCTCATACGACCTCGGCGCACCTGAAGATCCTCACTGTTTGTACGGTTTCCGCTGGAGCGGGGCAGGTGCAAAGCCCGCCGGAGCGGATCCGGGCATCTCATAAGTCGGGCAGCGGATCCAGGGGCAACGTGTCCGGAGCGAACACCTCCGCGTCGGCGGCGGTGACGACCGCGAGATACTCCTCGCTGACCTCGAAATGCGTGGCGCCGATGTGAATCGTCGGGGTGGGCGTGAAATCCACCGGTCCCAGCCGAGTCTTCCGCGGCAGCGCCTGATAGACGTCCGCCGGGGAGTCGCGGTCGAAATATCGCGTCGACAGGACAAGAATCCTGCGGTCGCCGACCACCACGAGGAAATGCGCCGGCCCCGGCGCGCCCGACAACGTCGCGGGAAACACATAGCGGATCTCCTCGCCCGGCTCCATGAGTGCCCGGCACCGCTCCCTGATGGCCCTGCGCACCGGCATGATCGCCCTCCTCGCCGACGGCGCTCCCGACGCGAGTATCCGTTGTGTCCGCGCCTACCGCAACGCATACACCCCCACCAACCCCCAAAACCACCAACTCCACGTACGGCACAGGCCCCCTTATCCATGGCCTCCGGCATCATCGAGGCCAACCGCACCGGCGGCACCGTCAAGCGCACCCACTTCGGCTGCGCCCGCCGCCCTGACCGCCGCCGAACTCGCCGGCGCCACCGGTGGTCGAGCCGTCGCGGCGATACCCGCCGGCACGAGGTGTGCGTGCGGCTCACCCCCGCCTGGGCAACGTCCCGCTACGCCTGAACCGCCAGGCACCGAGCCCGGCACACGCCCCCACGCCGATCACACCGGATCGGCGGCCACCAGGCCGGGCAAACGGCCTCGGCGCCGGTCAGACCAGGCGGGCGCCCACCAGGTCGAGCACCACGTGGGCCAGGGCCTCCTTGGGGCCGCGGTGGACTTCGGTGGAGGTGCCGTCGGACGACAGGATCACGGCGGCGTTGTCCGGGGTGCCGAAGGCCAGGTTTTCGCCGACCTCGTTGACCACGAGGAGGTCGCAACCCTTGCGTTCAAGTTTGGCCTTGCCGTTGGCGAGGATGTCGTGGGTCTCCGCGGCGAAGCCGACGATCACGGGGCCGAAGCCTTCGTGGGCTTCGGCGCGGCGGCGGGCGCCCAACTCGGCCAGGATGTCGGGATTTTTCGTGAGAAAGATGGGGTCCGGTTCGCCGGAGGTCTTCTTAATCTTGGAGTCGCTCCGCGCGGAAGGCCGGAAGTCGGCCACCGCCGCCGCCATCACGATCGCGTCGGCCACGCCGTACAGGCCGAGCACGGCCTCGCGCATGTCGCGCGCCGACTCCACCCGCACCACCGAGGCCCCCGCCGGGTCGTCGAGCGCCACGTTGGCGCTGACGAGGGTGACCTTGGCGCCGCGTGCCACGGCCGCGCGGGCCAGGGCGTAGCCCTGCAGGCCCGAGGAGCGGTTGCCGAGGAAGCGTACGGGGTCGAGGGCCTCGCGGGTGCCGCCGGCGGAGACCACGATGTGGCGGCCGGTCAGGTCGAGCGGGTGGCCGGCGAGCACGGCCCGGCAGACCTCGAAGATCTCACGCGGGTCCGGGAGGCGTCCCTTGCCGGTGTCGGCGCCGGTGAGGCGCCCCACGGCCGGGTCGATCACCAGGGAGCCGCGCTCGCGCAGGGTGGCGACGTTGGCGCGGGTCGCGGGGTGCTCCCACATCTCGGTGTGCATCGCCGGGGCGAACACGACGGGGCAGCGGGCGGTGAGCAGCGTGTTGGTGAGCAGGTCGCCGGCGAGCCCGCAGGCGGCCTTGGCGAGCAGGTCGGCCGTGGCCGGGGCCACGACGACGAGGTCGGCCTCCTGCCCGATGCGCACGTGCGGGACCTCGTGGACGTCGTCCCAGACCTCGGCGGCCACGGGGTTGCCGGAGAGCGCGGCCCAGGTGGGGGCACCGACGAAGCGCAGCGCCTCGCGGGTCGGCACGACGCGCACGTCGTGACCTGACTCGGTGAACAGGCGCAGCAGCTCACACGCCTTGTAGGCCGCGATGCCCGCGCTCACCCCGAGCACGACACGCGGCTTCACCGTGTCCGCGGCCTCACGACCGGTTTCGGAACTCAAAAGGCCCTCCGCCTCTCATCCTGTACTGCGAGGCCCGGTCCGCCGACGGCGGCGAAAGCGCCTCACGCGGCCCCGGAACTCATGTCCGCGGCCCCACTCCAGGATGGCGACGTCCTCATGAAGGCGCGCATCCGCCCCTGCGACACGAGGGGCCTTGCAGCTCACAGGCCTTGCCGATGCCCCGGAGACCGAGGCCGTTCCCCCAGAAGCGAGGTCACTCCATTCCGGAGAACGAGGCCGATCCCTCCCGAACCGGGGCGAACCCCCTCTGGAAGCGGGGCGGCGAGGCACGAGCCCCCGGAAGGGATCCTCAAAGCCGACGGCCAAGCCCGGGACCGGCCTGCCACCCTCGAAAGCGACCCCGGGCCGAAGCGCGCAAGTCAGCCTCACAGCCCAAAGCCCGCAAAAACGGTCCAAGCCCCAAGAAAACCACCCGAAGCCCGGCGGCCAGAACCGCCGGCCCGGAAACGGGCACAACAACCGCGCCGGGGGAACGCGGGCACCCGGGAAAAGCCTGGGAAAAGAAGCTCAGCCCTCGATCGGCTCGGCCGTGAGCAGCCCCTCGCTGACCTCGCGCAGCGCGATGGACAGCGGCTTCTCCTGAGCGTGGGTCTCAACGAGGGGGCCCACGTATTCCAGCAGACCCTCGCCGAGCTGCGAGTAGTAAGCGTTGATCTGGCGCGCCCGCTTGGCGCCCATGATCACAAGACTGTATTTGCTGTCGACCACGTCAAGCAGCTGGTCGATCGGCGGGTTGGTGATGCCTTCTGCGGTCTGGGCCGTGCCTGCCACGTCGTCATTCCCCTAGGTCGGTGAGTGCTTGGCTGCCCGGGGCCTTGTGATGAGGTGAGAGAGCACCCTCCGGGCCAGTCATCAAGGCTATCAGCCGATGACACACGTCCTGGACGGACGTGTTGACCAAGGTCAGGTCGAACTCGCTCTCGGCCGCCATCTCGACGAGCCCGGCCTCAAGACGCCTGGCGATGACGTCCTCCGGCTCGGTGCCGCGGCCTCTCAGCCTGCTTTCCAGCTCCTCCCAGCTCGGCGGGGCCAGGAAGATCAGCAGGGCTTCGGGCATGCTCTCGCGGACCTGGCGCGCCCCCTGGAGATCGATCTCCAGGAGTGTCGGCCTGCCTTCGGCCAGCCGTTTGAGCACGGCCGCACGCGGCGTGCCGTAACGGTTGCCGGCGAACTCGGCCCATTCGAGCAGCTCGCCTGAGGCGACGAGTTCGTCGAACTCGTCGTCGTCGGCGAAAAAGTATTCGACCCCGTGTGTCTCGCCGGGGCGCGGCCCCCGGGTGGTCACCGAGACCGACAGCCACACCTCGGGGTGTGCCCGCCGGAGCTCGGCGACGACCGTGGATTTGCCGACGCCCGACGGTCCCGAGAGAACCGTCAGGCGTCTGCCGGTCCGCTCGGAGGAGAGTGTTGCTTCCTCCGGGCGATCGGCCGGAGGCATGGCGTCACCGTCGGCTGTCCCGGACCCGCCGGAATCGGCTGCCTGGTCGGCCCGACCGCCGTCAGGCCAGGACGTAGCGATCACGCCAGTACCCCCGTAGTCCTACGTTCACGCGAAACCGAGATCAGCTCTCGGAGCCGCCGAACTCGCGCTCCAGAGCGGACCGCTGGTTCGCACCAAGACCCCGCACACGGCGGGACTCGGCGATACCGAGCCGCTCCATCAACTGCTTGGCACGGACCTTGCCCACACCAGGGAGCGACTCCAACAGCGCCGACACCTTCATCTTGCCGATGACGTCGTCGGACTGACCATCCTTCAGCACCTCAGCCAGGGAAACCGCGCCGTGCTTGAGCCGGTTCTTGACCTCGGCACGCTCACGGCGGGCCTTGGCAGCCTTTTCCAGGGCTGCGGCGCGCTGCTCGGGGGTCAGGGGAGGAAGAGCCACGCCGGGTCACCTCGAATTTCTGTCGATGTACTCGGACGGGAGGGGAAACTAGCTGGTCTTGGGCCATCAGGCAACGTCAAAGCCGGTTTCTGTCCCCACAAAATCTACTTCAACACTCTCCGTAACCGGGAGGCTACCGTTAGCCGATGAAAACGCCCCTACTTCCGGCTTTCCCCGACAGGTCCTTTGGAGAGCGATCAAGACTCCGGAAGCGTGCGCCGGAGTGCCGCCGCGAGGGCAGCGGCGGCCGCTCCGGGATCGGTCGCGCCGGTGATCGGCCGCCCGATCACGAGAAGGTCGGCCCCGTCCGCGAGCGCACGCTCGGGAGTGGCGACCCGGGCCTGGTCCTGTACGGCGGAGCCCACCGGGCGCACCCCCGGCGTGATCAATGTCACGCCCGGCCCGACCTCGGCGCGCACGGCTGTGACCTCCTGAGGCGAGCAGACGAGCGCCTGGGCGCCCGCGCCGACGGCGAGAGCCGCCAGGCGGCGTACGGCGTCCTCAGGCGGCCCCTGGAGGCCGATTTTGGCCAGGTCGGCATCGGACAGCGAGGTCAGGACGGTCACGGCGGCCACCTGGATGCCGGGCGCGGCCTCAACCGCGGCTTTCACCATCGCGGGGCCGCCGGCTGCGTGTACGGTCAGGATGGCCGGTTTGAGGCGCGCCACGGCCCTTGTGGCGGCGGCCACGGTGTTCGGGATGTCGTGGAGCTTCAGATCGAGGAAGACACGCACTCCGCTCGCCCCTCGCACGGAAGCGATCACATCCGGCCCGTAACGCAGGTAGAGTTCGAGCCCTACCTTCACGGTGCTGACATGCGGGGTCACCAGAGCGGCCCAGCGGGCGGCGGTCTCCAGGTCGGGCGCGTCCAGGGCGACGGCGATGGGCGCTCTCGTCACAGCGAGCTCTCCTCCAGGTGCCGGGAACCGCTTCCCGGCGGGCGGTGGGCCAGGCCGACGGCGTCGGCCAGGCGTTGGAAGCCCCTGGCCGCCAGGGCGTCCTCAAGCTCCTTGAGGATGCGCACGGCGGCGAGGGGGTCGTGGAAAAGCGCGGTGCCGACGGCGACGGCACACGCTCCGGCGAGGATGAGCTCGAAGGCGTCCCTGCCGGTCATGACACCTCCGACGCCGACGATCGGCACGCCCGGCAGCGCGGCGTGCACCTGCCAGACGCACCGCACGGCGAGCGGGCGCACGGCGGGGCCCGACAGGCCGCCCGAGACGGCGGCCAGCGCCGGGCGCAGGGTGTCGACGTCGATGCACACCCCGAGAGGGTTGTTGATCATCGACAGCGCGTCGGCCCCGCCGTCGACGCACGCGCGGGCGACCGCCACGACGTCGGTGACATCGGGCGAGAGCTTGGCGACCACGGGCACGTCATAGCGCGTGACCGAGCGCACCGAGGCGACCACCTCGGCGGAGGCCGCGCCGTCGCGGGCGAAGACCCGGCCCCTGTCCTCGATGTTGGGGCAGGCCAGGTTGACCTCGATCGCGGTGACGCCGGGGGCGTCGGCGAGCCTGCGCGCCAGCGCGGTGTATTCCGCGACCGAGCCGCCGCCGATGGACACGACGGTGCGGATGGAGCGCTGGGCGAGCCAGGGCAGCTCACGGCCGAGGAACGCCTCGATGCCCGGCCCCTGCAGGCCGACCGCGTTGAGCAGGCCAGAGGGCGTCTCGGTCATGCGGGGGGTGGGGCGGCCGGCTCTCGGCGCCATGGTGATCGTGCGGGTGGTGTGCGCGCCGAGGCGGCCGAGGTCGAAGAACTGCGAAAGCTCGCGGCCGGTGCCGGCGCATCCGGCCGCGGTGGTGACGGGGTTGGCGAGCTCCACGTGCGCGAGATAGGTGCGCATGTCGACCGCCGGCACATCAAGTGACATGGCGGGCACTCCCACCTCCGCCGGGGGCGCCCAGCGCGTCGAAGGGGATCGTTCCCACGTCCTCGAACCGGACCCGCTCACCGCGGAAGACCGGCCCGTCGGCGCAGGCCCGCACCATGCGCGTCACGCCGTCGTCACCGATCACGGGGAGCACACACGTCATGCAGACGCCGATGCCGCACGCCATGGCCTCCTCCACCGCCACCTGAACCGGAATGTCGAAATCGATGCCGACGGCGGTGACCTCGCGCAGCATGGCCATCGGCCCGCACGCGTAGATCACGTCGGCGTGCACGTCCGTGACGACCCCGGGCAGCACGTCGGCCACCCGCCCGCGCAGGCCGAGCGAGCCGTCCTCGGTCGTCAGCGTCGTGGTCTCCCCCACCCTTCGCGCGCGCAGCGCGCCGAACACGCGGTCGGCCGCGGCGGCCCCGAGCACGAAGTCGACCCGGCAGTGCCGGCGTTGCAGCGCGTCGGCGAGGGCGAACAACGTGGCCGAGCCGTATTCCCCGCCGACGAGCACGCAGTTGACCGGGTCGCGCGGCAGCGGGAAGGGCCGCCCGAGCGGTCCGACGAGGTCCAGGGTGTCCCTGGCCCTGCGGTCGGCCAGCCAGGCCGTGCCGGGCCCGCGCACGGCGACGACGAACTCGACGGTGCCGCCGTAGTCGGGTTTGACGTCGTGTACGGCGAGGGCCCTGCGGGTGACCATCGACGTGCCAGGACCCCCGACCGACACCGAGACGAAGTGCCCGGGGCGGAATCTCTCCGCGATGCCGGGAGCGACGACGGTCAGGGCGTGGTAGGCGTCGACACGGCGCGTCGTCAGCACCGTGCCGGTCACCTGCTGGGGGCTACCTCCCAAACGTGCACCTCTTCGCCGCTCGTCCTCGCCGCCGCGGTCAGCGGGCGGGTGGACGACTAGGCATCGCCTCGACTGTCCCCGTGCCCTCTGAGCCGCTCTGCGTGCTCCTGAAGGGACCGTACGCCCACCTCGCCTCTGACGATGGCCTGAATGCCCTGGACCGCCGCGGCGAGTCCCTGGACCGTGGTGATGCACGGGATGCCCCGCAGCACCGCCGCGGTGCGGATCTCGTAGCCGTCGAGGCGCGGTCCGGACTGCCCAGGGCTGCCGAACGGCGTGTTGACGATGAGATCCACCTCTCCGTCCAGAATGCGGCCGACGATGGTCGGCTCCCCGCCGGGCGCCGCGCCGTCGCTGTGCTTGCGCACGATCTTGGCACGGACGCCGTTGCGGCGCAGCACCTCGGCGGTGCCCTCCGTGGCGAGGATCTCGAAGCCGAGGTCGGCGAGGGCCTTCACCGGGAAGACCATCGCACGCTTGTCGCGGTTGGCGACCGAGACGAAGGCGCGGCCCTTGGTGGGAAGCTGGCCGTAGGCGGCGTCCTGCGACTTGGCATAAGCGTGGCCGAACACCTCGTCGATGCCCATGACCTCGCCCGTGGAGCGCATCTCGGGCCCGAGCACGGTGTCGACGCCGCGGAAGCGGTTGAAGGGCAGCACGGCCTCCTTGACCGCGATGGGCGCCGACAGCGGCAGCGTGCCGCCGTCGCCCTCGGCCGGCAGCATGCCCTCGGCGCGCAGCTCGGCGACGGTGGTGCCCATCATGACCCGCGCCGCGGCCTTGGCCAGGGGCACCGCCGTGGCCTTGGAGACGAACGGGACCGTACGGCTGGCGCGCGGGTTGGCCTCCAGCACGTAGAGCACGCCGGCCGACATCGCGTATTGCACGTTGAGCAGCCCGCGCACCCCGACGCCCTCGGCGATGGCCTCGGTGGCGGCGCGGATGCGCTTGATGTCGAGGCTGCCGAGCGTGATCGGGGGCAGTGCGCACGCCGAGTCGCCGGAGTGGATGCCGGCCTCCTCGATGTGCTCCATGACGCCGCCGAGGTAGAGCTCCGAGCCGTCGTAGAGCGCGTCGACGTCGATCTCGATGGCCTCGTCGAGGAACCTGTCGATGAGCACCGGGTGGTCGGCGGCGGCGCGCTCCATGTAGCGGGCGAGGTTGTCGTCGTCGTAGACGATCGCCATGCCGGCCCCGCCGAGCACGTAGGACGGGCGGACGAGCACCGGGTAGCCGATCTCGCCGGCGATCTCCGTGGCCTCCTCGACGGTGAGCGCGGTGCCGTGCTTGGGCGCGGGCAGCCCGGCCTCGGCGAGCACCCGCCCGAAGGCGCCGCGCTCCTCGGCCAGGTGGATCGACTCGGGCGAGGTGCCGACGACGGGCACCCCGGCGTCCTTGAGCGCCTGGGCGAGCCCGAGCGGCGTCTGCCCGCCGAGCTGCACGATGACCCCGGCCACAGGCCCGGTGCGCTGCTCGGCGTGCACGACCTCAAGGACGTCCTCCAGGGTGAGCGGCTCGAAGTAGAGCCGGTCGGAGGTGTCGTAGTCGGTCGAGACGGTCTCGGGATTGCAGTTGACCATGACGGTCTCGAACCCGGCGGCCGACAGCTCGAAGGACGCGTGCACGCACGCGTAGTCGAACTCGATGCCCTGCCCGATGCGGTTGGGACCGCTGCCGAGGATGATCACCTTGGGCCGGTCGCCGAGCGGGACCTCGTCCTCCTCGTCGTAGGTGGAGTAGAGGTACGGCGTGGCCGCGGCGAACTCGGCGGCGCAGGTGTCGACGGTGTTGTAGACCGGCCGCACGCCGAGCGTGTGGCGCAGCGCGCGCACCTCGGCCTCGGCCAGGCCCCGGATGCCGGCGATCTGGGCGTCGCTGAAGCCGTAACGCTTGGCCTTGACCAGCTCGTCGGCGGAAAGCGCGGGGGCGGCCCCGAGCTCCTCGGCGACCTCGTGGATGACGTAGAGCTGGTCGAGGAACCACGGGTCGATCCTGGTCGACTCGAAGAGCTCTTCTGCGCCCGCCCCGGCCCTGATGGCGCGCATCACGGTCGCGAGGCGCCCGTCGCGCGGCGTGGCCGCGGCGGCCACGAGCTCGGCGCGGTCGCCCGGCTCGTCGTCGAAGGTGAAGGAGGAGCCCTTGCTCTCCAGCGACCGCAGGGCCTTCTGGAGCGCCTCGGGGAAGGAGCGGCCGATGGCCATGGCCTCGCCCACGGACTTCATGTGGGTGGTGAGGGTCTGGTCGGCCCCGGCGAACTTCTCGAAGGCGAACCTCGGCACCTTGACCACGACGTAGTCGAGCGAGGGCTCGAAGGACGCCGGGGTCTCCTTGGTGATGTCGTTGGGGATCTCGGGCAGGGTGTAGCCGATGGCCAGCTTGGCGGCGATCTTCGCGATCGGGAAGCCGGTGGCCTTGGACGCCAGGGCGCTCGACCGCGACACCCGCGGGTTCATCTCGATGACGATCATGCGGCCGGTGCCCGGGTCGACGGCGAACTGGATGTTGCAGCCGCCGGTGTCGACGCCGACCTCGCGGATGACGGCGATGGCGACGTCGCGCATGTTCTGGTATTCGCGGTCGGTCAGCGTCATCGCGGGGGCCACGGTGATGCTGTCGCCGGTGTGCACGCCCATCGGGTCGAGGTTCTCGATGGAGCACACGATCACGACGTTGTCGGCCCGGTCGCGCATGACCTCGAGCTCGTATTCCTTCCAGCCGAGGATCGACTCCTCAAGGAGCACCTCGGAGGTCGGGGAGGCGTCGAGCCCGGCGCCCGCGATGCGGCGCAGCGCGGCCTCGTCGTGGGCGAAGCCGGAGCCGACGCCGCCCATGGTGAAGGAGGGCCGCACGACCACCGGATAGCCGAGCTCCTCGGCCGCGGCGAGGCACTGCTCCAGCGTGTGGCAGATGGCGCTGCGCGCCGACTCGGCGTTGAGGCCGTGCTCGCGGGCGACCTTGGCGACGATCTCCTTGAACTTCTCGCGGTTCTCGCCGGACTGGATGGCGTCGACGTCGGCGCCGATCAGCTCGACGCCGTAGCGCTCAAGCACGCCGGCCTCGTGCAGGGCCATCGCGGTGTTGAGCGCGGTCTGCCCGCCGAGGGTCGCGAGCAGCGCGTCGGGCCGCTCCCGGTCGATGATCTTCTCGACGATCTCGGGGGTGATCGGCTCGACGTAGGTCGCGTCGGCGAACTCCGGGTCGGTCATGATCGTCGCGGGGTTGCTGTTGACGAGCACGACGCGGAAGCCCTCGGCGCGCAGCACCCGGCACGCCTGGGTGCCGGAGTAGTCGAACTCGCACGCCTGGCCGATCACGATGGGCCCTGACCCGATCACCATGACCGAGGAGATGTCGGTGCGTTTAGGCACGCCGGTGTCCTTCCATCAGGGCGTTGAACTCGTCGAACAGGTAGGCCGCGTCGTGCGGCCCGGCAGCGGCCTCGGGGTGGTATTGCACGCTGAAGGCCGGGCGGTCGAGGAGGCGCAGCCCCTCGACGCAGTTGTCGTTGAGGTTGACGTGGCTCACCTCGGCTCTGCCGTATGGCGTGTCGAAGGGGCCGTCGAGGGGGGCGTCCACGGCGAAGCCGTGGTTGTGGCTCGTGATCTCGACCTTGCCGGTGCGGCGGTCCATGACCGGCTGGTTGACGCCCCGGTGGCCGTAACGCAGCTTGTAGGTGGGCAGGCCGAGGGCGCGGCCGAGGATCTGGTTGCCGAAGCAGATGCCGAAGAACGGCGTGCCGGAGTCCAGCACCCCGCGCAGCGCCTCTACGGCGAAGCCGGCGGTGGCGGGGTCGCCGGGGCCGTTGGAGAAGAAGACGCCGTCGGGGCCGAGCGCCAGGATGTCGGCCGTCGTCGCGCTCGCGGGCAGCACGTGCACGCGGCAGCCCCGCTGCGACATGCGCTCCGGCGTCATGGCCTTGATGCCGAGGTCGACGGCGGCGACGGTGAAGCGGTGCTCCCCGACGGGCGAAAGGACGTACGGCGAAGCCGTGGACACCTCTCCCGCGAGGTCGGCGCCGGCCATCTTCGGGCTTTGGCGCACGCGCTCGAGGAGCTCCTCGACGGGGGCCAGGGCCGCGCCGGAGAAGACCCCGGCGCGCATCGCGCCGCGCTCGCGCAGGTGGCGGGTGAGGGCGCGGGTGCCGGGCATGGCGATGCCGACCACTCCCTGCTCGCGCAGGGCGTCGTCGAGCGAGCGCCGCGCCCGCCAGCTGGAGGAGACGCGGGACGGCTCGCGCACGACGTAGCCGGCGACCCAGATGCGCGTGGACTCGGGGTCCTCGTCGTTGACGCCGGTGTTGCCGATGTGCGGTGCGGTCATCGCGACGATCTGGCGGTGGTAGGACGGGTCGGTGAGGGTCTCCTGGTAGCCGGTCATGCCGGTGTTGAAGACCATCTCTCCGAAGGTCTCGCCCACGGCGCCGTAGGGGGTGCCGTTGAAGACTCGGCCGTCTTCCAGAACCAGGATGGCGGTCTCCGTCACGCGAGCTTCCCTTCGAGAACGGTGGGCCTGCCCCGCAGGAAGGTCGCGACGACCTTGCCGGGCAGCGTGAGGCCCTCATATGGCGTGTTGCGGCTCTTGGAGGCGGAGGCGCGCGGGTCGACCACTGTGCGGGCGGCCGGGTCGACCAGCGTCAGGTTGGCCGCCGAGCCGGACTGGAGCGGCGCGCCGTGGCCGCTGAGCCTGCCGATGCGGGCGGGCGTGGCCGACATGCGCTCGGCGACCCCGGCCCAGTCGAGCAGCCCGGTCTCGATCATGGCGAGCTGCACGACCGGCAGGGCGGTCTCCAGCCCGATCATGCCCATGGCGGCCGCGCCCCACTCGGTCTCCTTGTCCTCGACCGGGTGGGGGGCGTGGTCGGTGGCGACGACGTCGATCGTGCCGTCGGCGAGGGCGGCGCGCAGCGCCTCGACGTCCTCGCGGGTGCGCAGCGGCGGGTTGACCTTGAAGATCGGGTTGTAGGCGCCGAGGGAGGATGCCTCGACGAGGTCGTCGGTGAGCAGCAGGTGGTGCGGGGTGACCTCGGCGGTCACATTCCACCCCTTGGACTTGGCCCACCGGATGATCTCGACGGAGCCCGCGGTGGAGACGTGGCACACGTGCAGGCGGGAGCCGACGTGGGCGGCGAGAAGGCAGTCGCGGGCGATGATCGCCTCCTCGGCGACCGCGGGCCAGCCGGTCAGGCCGAGGCGGCCGGAGACGGCGCCCTCGTTCATCTGCGCGTCCTCGGTGAGGCGCGGCTCCTGCGCGTGCTGGGCGATGACGCCGTCGAACGCCTTGACGTATTCGAGCGCGCGGCGCATCAGCACCGCGTCGGAGACGCACTTGCCGTCGTCGGAGAAGACGCGGACGCGGGCGGCGGAGTCGGCCATCGCGCCGAGCTCGGCGAGGCGCTCGCCGGCCAGGCCCACGGTGACGGCGCCGACCGGGCGCACGTCGCAGTGGCCGGCCTCCTGGCCGAGCCGCCAGACCTGCTCGACGACACCCGCGGTGTCGGCCACCGGCGAGGTGTTGGCCATCGCGTGCACGGCGGTGAAGCCGCCGAGGGCGGCGGCGCGGGTGCCGGTCTCGACGGTCTCGGCGTCCTCGCGGCCGGGCTCGCGCAGGTGGGTGTGGAGGTCGACGAGGCCGGGCAGGGCGACGAGCCCCTCGGCGTCGACCGTCTCGGCGCCGGCGGGCGCGGTGAGGCCCACGCCCACAGCGGCGATCACGCCGCCGCTCAGCAGCAGGTCGGCGGGGTCACCCCCGAGGATGCTCGCGCCCTTGATGAGATAGGCGGTCACTGCGCGCCCCCTTCGAGTTCGGCGCCACCCAGCAGCAGGTAGAGCACGGCCATGCGGATCGTCACACCGTTGGTGACCTGTTCGACGATGGTGGAGCGGGGCGAGTCCGCGACCTCGGCGGCGATCTCCATGCCGCGGTTCATCGGACCGGGGTGCATCACGACCGCGTGGTCGGGCATGCGGCCGAGCCGGTCGCGGTCGAGGCCGTAGCGCCTGCTGTATTCACGCGCGCTGGGGAAGAACGCGGCGTTCATGCGCTCGCGCTGCACCCGCAGCATCATCACGACGTCGGACTTCGGCAGCACGGCGTCGAGGTCGTAGGAGATCTCGCACGGCCAGGAGCCGACCGAGACCGGCAGCAGCGTCGGCGGGGCGACCAGCGTCACCTCGGCGCCGAGCGTGGCGAGCAGCAGCACATTGGAACGCGCCACACGGCTGTGCAGGACGTCGCCGACGATGGTGACGCGGCGGCCGTCGAGCGGGCCGAGCCTGCGGCGCATGGAGAAGGCGTCGAGGAGGGCCTGCGTCGGGTGCTCGTGGGTGCCGTCGCCGGCGTTGACGATGCTGCCGTCGACCCACTCGGCCAGCCGGTGGGGCGCGCCGGAGGCGCCGTGCCGGATGACGACCGCGTCGGCGCCCATCGCCTGGAGGGTCAGCGCGGTGTCCTTGAGGCTCTCGCCCTTGGAGACGCTGGAGCCCTTGGCGGAGAAGTTGATGACGTCGGCGGACAGGCGTTTGGCCGCGGCCTCGAAGGAGATGCGGGTGCGCGTGGAGTCCTCGAAGAAGAGGTTGACTACCGTGCGCCCGCGCAGCGTCGGCAGCTTCTTGATCGAGCGCTGCGAGACCTGGGCGAGCTCCTCGGCGGTGTCGAGGATCAGGAGGGCGTCGTCGCGGCTCAGGTCGGCCGCGGAGATGAGGTGGCGTTTCATTTGGCGTCGCCCTCCTTGATGAGGACCACGGCGTCGCGGCCGTCGGTCTCCGCGAGGAAGACCTTGACCTTCTCACTCATGGCCGTCGGGAGGTTCTTGCCGACGTAGTCGGCGCGGATGGGCAGCTCGCGGTGGCCGCGGTCGACCAGGGTGGCGAGCTGCACGGCGCGGGGGCGGCCGATGTCGCCGAGCGCGTCGAGTGCGGCGCGCACGGTGCGGCCGGAGAACAGGACGTCGTCGACGAGCACGACGATCTTGCCGTCGATGCCGTCGGGCGGCAGCTCGGTGCGGCCGAGCGGGCGGGCCGGGCGCAGGCGCAGATCGTCGCGGTACATAGTGATGTCGATGGAGCCCGCGGGGATCTGCACACCCTCGAACCTCGCGACGCGCTCGCCGATTCGGCGGGCGAGGGTGACCCCGCGGGTGGGAATGCCGAGCAGCACGACGTCCTGGGCGCCTTTGGTGCGCTCCAAGATCTCGTGGGCGATCCGGGTCAGTGCCCGGTGGATGTCAGGCCCTTCCAGGACGGCCCGGGAGACATTTGCCACAGAGGGGCTGGATGTCGTCGAACCGGGCTCGGAGGGGCCGCGAGTGGCAGGGCGCGGCCGGGCATCAGACATGCGAAAATCACCGCCTTTTCCGCCTCACGGGACGGGTCTTTAAAGGGAAACGGTCTCCGTCACACTACCAGCCGCGTTTTGACGCGCCTCGCCGACCTGCTCGGACGGACCGGGAGCGAGCACGCGACTACACTGCGCGAGTAGAGGGCACACGGTGACGGGGGCGAAGACACGTGGGTGCTCAGCTGCGGGCCATTCGCGGGCGGATCAAGTCGATCAAGTCCACCGCCAAGATCACGCGCGCCCAGAAGCTCATCGCCACCTCCCGCGTCGGCAAGGCCAGAGAGCGGGCCAGGGCCGCCGAGCCCTACGTCAGGGAGATCACCCGGGCGGCCTCCATCCTGGTCACCCACCACACCGCCCTCACCCACCCGATCCTCAACCAGCAGCCGGACACCTCGCGGGTGGCGGTGCTCGTGCTCACGAGCGACCGGGGGTTCTGCGGGGCGTTCAACCACGACGTCATCCGGCACACCGAGGCCCTCGGCGGGCTGCTGCGCTCGCAGGGCAAGGAGCCGGTCTTCTACATCGCGGGGCGCAGGGGGGCCGACTGGTTCCACTTCCGGGGCAGGGAGGTGGCGCGGGAGTGGTCGGGGTTCTCCGGCGAGCCGCACTATCCGATCGCGGCCGAGGTCGGGCAGACGCTGCTGGACACCTTCGCCATGCCCACGCGCGAAGGCGGTGTGGGCGAGGTGCACGTCATCTACAACCGGTTCGTCTCCATGCTGCGGCAGCAGGTCACCGCGCACCGCATCCTGCCGATCGAGATCGAGGAGCACGAGCGTGAGGACGCCCCGCCCCCCGGCATCCCCGAGGCGCCCTTCGAGTTCGAGCCGTCGGCCGCCCAGGTGCTCGACGCCCTGCTCGGCAGCTATGTGCGGTCGCGGGTGTGGTTCATGATGCTGAGTTCGGCCGCCGCCGAGCACGCGGCCCGGCGGGCGGCGATGACGTCGGCCACAGAGAACGCCGAGGAGCTCGTGGAGAGGCTCGTCCGGGAGGCCAACGACGCGAGGCAGGCCGAGATCACCACGGAGATCACCGAGATCGTGGGCGGGGCGGAGGGGCTGCACAAGCTCGCCACCATGTGAGGCCGCGGAGAGATCTACGACAACAACCTTGGCAAAGTCGGATATGTCGCTTATAACAAGCTCTCATCCCCACTATGTGCCCCGAGAAGTGTCCTGAAGGAGATCACGTGGCCCTGTCCCCGCACGACCAGCGTGTTCTCGGCGGCATTGGTGACCGCCTCGCGGCCGACGACCCGGACCTCGCCGCCCGCCTCCGCACCTTCTCCACCTCCCCGCCCGCCGGCCCGCCCTCGCGCCTGCGCATGGTGCCGGTGGCGATCGCCGCGCTGCTGATCGCGGCGGGCGCACTGGTCTTCCCCCACCTCGTCGACGGGGACGGCGCCGCCCGGCCCCCGGCCACCCACTCGGCGACCACGCCTTAGCAGGCTCACGCCGTACTCTTCTCGCCTGGTCACCCCCCGTTTCCGCACGTCCGAGAGCTGTGCCCGCGCGCCCGCTCCGCACCCCTGCTCACATCCCGCTCTGGTTTCACGCTGATTTCAGCCGGGGACGACCCGGGTTATCGCTTTTGGGGTGAAAGCGGTGCCAGGGGGCAGAGCATGGGGGAATCTTCTGGCGAGGGACCTCCAGGTCCGCTCGCCGCCGACCGGCACGACGGGCGGGACGACGGACAGAACGGGCGGGACGGACAGGACGGATGCGACGGGCAGGACGGCGGCACACCGCACGCCCCGGAGGGGGAGCTCGGGCTCGCGCAGGCGACCGCGCTCGTGGTGGGCAACATCGTCGGCACCGGCATCTTCCTGCTCCCCGCGGCGCTCGCCGCCTTCGGGACGATCAGCATCCTGGCCTTCGGCGTGGTCACGGTCGGCGCCATCGCCCTGGCGGTCGTGTTCGGCAGGCTCGGCGCCCGGCTGCCTGCGGCGGGCGGGCCGTACGCCTACTCCAGGGACGCCTTCGGCGAGTTCCCCGGTTTCCTCAACGCCTGGTCGTTCTGGATCACGGCATGGGCGGGGAACGCGGGCATCGCGTTCGCGTGGGTGGGATATGTCAATTACTTCCTGCACTGGGACAGCACTCTGGGCAAGGTCGCGATCGGGCTGTTCGGGCTGTGCCTCCCGGCGTTGATCAATCTGAGCGGCGTCAGGAACATGGGAACGTTCCAGCTCGTCACCGCTGTCCTGAAGTTCCTCCCGCTGATCTTCATCTCGGTCGTGGGCCTGGCGTTCGTCCGCACGGCCGACTTCGGGCCGTTCAACGCGACGGGGAACTCGTGGCCGGCCGCGTTGTCGGGCGCGGCGGCGCTGGTGCTGTTCGCCTACTCCGGGGTGGAGAGCGCGACCGTCGCCGCGGAGAAGGTGCGCGACCCGGTGCGCAACATCGCACGGGCGAGCGTCTTCGGCTGCCTGGCGTGCGCCGCGCTCTACATGCTCTCGACCGTCGCCGTCTTCGGTACGGTGCCCCACGACGAGCTGGTCGCCTCCGAGGCGCCGTTCGCCGACGCGGTCGACAACATGTTCGGTGGCGGCGTCTGGGGCGGGGTGATGGCCGCCTGCGCGGTCGTCTCGGGCATCGGCGCGCTGAACGGCTGGACCATGCTGGTGGCCGAGATGCCCATGGCATCGGCGCGCGACGGCCTGTTCCCCTCGGTCTTCGCCAAGGTGAACGCGAGGAACGTGCCTTATGTCGGCATCCTCGCGGGCACCCTGTTTGCCTCCGTCACCTTCGTCGCGGCGTTCTCGGCGGTGAACGCGTTCAGCGCCATCCTGCTGCTCGCGACCTTCACGACGGCTGTGCCGTACATGTTCTCGGCGGCGGCGCAACTGTTCTGGCTGGTGACGCGCGGGCGGCGGGCGGAGCGGCGGCACATGGCGCGGGATGTAACGGTCGCGGCGATCGCGCTGCTGTTCACGTTCTGGATGGTGGTCGGCGCGGGAACCCACGCCGTCTTTCAAGGGACACTGATGCTTTTGGCAGGCATCCCGGTTTATATCTGGATAAAGGCCTCGCGCGGCGAATACGGGGTCGATCGGACCAAGGAGATCAAATGACCTTTCATGTCGACTCCGAGGTGGGAACCCTCCGCCGGGTCCTCGTCCACCAACCCGAGCTCTCCCTCAAACGACTCACTCCAGCCAACAAGGACGGCCTGCTGTTCGACGACGTGCTCTGGGTGCAGCGCGCCGTCGAGGAACACGAGGAGTGGCAGGCCGTGCTGCGCGCCCGCGGCATCGAGGTGATCCTCCTCATCGACCTGCTCAGACAGACCGTCGACATCCCCGAGGCCCGCCGGCACATCCTCGACCACATCATCGACAAACGCTGGTTCGGCCCCCTCGCCACCGATTCCATCCGCAACACCCTGGACTCGATGAGTTCCGCGCTACTGGCCCGCTTCCTCACCGGGGGGATCACCAAGCGCGAGATCATGGAGTACGGCACGGATCCCAAGAGCCTCGCCTTCCACACCCTCGGCCCGGACGACTTCGTGCTGCCGCCGCTGCCCAACCACCTGTTCACCCGCGACACCTCGTGCTGGATCTACGACGGCGTCTCGATCAACGCCATGAAGAAGAAGGCGCGGATGCGCGAGACCGTCAACATGGAGGCGGTCTACCGCTGGCACCCGATGTTCGCGGGCGGCTACGACCGGCCGCGCGAGGGCGGCTACCACGTGTGGCTGCCGGGCACACCCATCGCGCCCGCCACCATCGAAGGCGGCGACGTGCTGGTCATCGGGCGCGGAGCGGTGCTCGTGGGCATGAGCGAGCGCACCCAGCCGCAGGCGGTCGAGATGCTGGCGCACAACCTCTTCGCCGCCGGGTCGGCCACCAGCATCGTGGCACTCAACATGCCGAAGGCACGGGCGTTCATGCACCTCGACACCGTGATGACCATGGTGGACACGGGGGTGTTCACGAAATACGCCGGGCTCGGCATGCTGCCGTCCTACACCATCGAGCCCGGGGACAACGAGAAGGAACTCAAGGTCACCGACCATCCCCCGGAGAACATGCACAAGGCCATCGCCGCCGCCCTCGGGCTGCCCGAGATCAGAGTGCTGACCGCGCAGCAGGACGTGCACGCCGCGGCGCGCGAGCAGTGGGACGACGGCTGCAACGTGCTGGCCGTCGAGCCCGGCGTGGTGATCGCCTACGAACGCAACACGACCACCAACAACTATCTCCACTCCCAGGGCATCGAGGTGATCACGATCCGGGGCAGCGAACTCGGCCGGGGCCGGGGCGGCCCGCGCTGCATGAGCTGCCCGTTGGAACGCGACGCCATCTGACGACCACCGGCTTCACGCGCGGGAAGCGGCGACGACGACAGCGGTTCTCCACGACATCGGACCGGCCCGGCCGATCGGGCAAACCCCCGCCCGCGGCAGGGCCCATCGGGGACACCCCCTCAGATCCACCCCCATCCAGATCGCCCACGAGGCGGAAGGGAGACGCCGTGGACTCACTGTGGCGCCGGATGTTCCGTACCAAACCCACCGAACAGATCGTGGCCGAGGGTGGGCACGGGGAAGGCGGCAATCTCAAACGGTCCATGTCGCTGACCCAGCTCACGCTTTTCAGCGTGGGCGCGACGCTCGGCACCGGCATCTTCGTGATCCTCGGCGAGGCCACCCCCCTGGCCGGACCCGCCGTCATCGTCTCCTTCCTGCTGGCCGCGGTCACCGCGCTCTTCTCCGCCCTGTCATACGCCGAACTGGCGGGAACGATCCCGGTGTCGGGCTCCTCCTACTCCTACGCCTACGCGACCCTCGGCGAGGTGGTGGCCTGGGTGTGCGGCTGGTGCCTGCTGCTCGAATACGCCGTCTCGGTGTCGGCGGTCGCGGTGGGCTGGGGGCAATATCTCAACGAGTTCCTCGGCCAGCTGTTCTCCTGGCGCATCCCCGCCGCGATCGCCAACCCGCCGGGCGCCGAGGGCGGGATCGTCAACATCCCGGCCATGGTCGTGGTGATCGTCGCCACGCTGCTGCTGCTCCGCGGCACCTCCGAGAGCGCCACGGCCAACACCGTCATGGTGTTCCTCAAGGTCGGCGTGCTGCTGTTCTTCTGCGTGGTCGCCTTCACCGCGTTCAACAGCGACAACCTCACCCCCTTCGCCCCGCTCGGCATGGCCGGCCTCAGCGCCGCCGGAGCCAAGGTCTTCTTCTCCTACATCGGCTTCGACGCCGCCTCCACCGCCGGCGAGGAGGCCAAGAACCCCCGGCGCGACCTGCCGCTCGCGATCCTGCTGTCACTCGGCATCGTCACCGTCGTCTACGTGCTCGTGGCGCTGGCCGCCGTCGGGGTCATGCCCTGGCAGCAGCTCAGCGGCTCGGAGGCGTCGCTGGCCAAGGTGCTGGAGGACGCGACCGGCTCGGTCTGGCCGGCGGCGATCCTCTCCCTCGGAGCCGTCGTCGCGATCGCCAGCGTCGTGCTCACCGTGCTGTACGGACAGACCCGCATTTTGTTTGCCATGTCCAGAGACGGACTGATCCCCCGGGTGTTCCAGAAGGTCAGCCCGCGCCGGCAGGTCCCCGCCGCCAACACGATCATCGTGTCGGCCTTCGTCGCGATCCTCGCCGGGCTCGTGCCGCTCGGCCACCTCGCCGACGCCACCAGCATCGGCACGCTCTTCGCCTTCGCCATCGTCAACGTCGGCGTGATCGTGCTGCGCGGCACCCGGCCCGATCTGCCGCGCGCCTTCCGCACGCCGCTGTTCCCCGTCACCCCCGTGCTCGGCGTGCTCTTCTGCCTCTATCTCATGATCAACCTCAGCGGCGCCACCTGGGTGGTGTTCGTGCTGTGGACGGTCGTCGGTCTCATCGCCTACTTCGCGTACGGCTTCCGCCGTTCGCGGCTGGCCCGGCAGAACACGAGGGGGACGTGATGAAGCTGGAGCGAATCCTGACCGGGTTCATCCCCGAGCCCCGGGGGCGCGACGGGCTGGCTCTCGCCGTACTCATCGCGCGGCAGTCGGGCGCGGCGCTCACGGTGGCGAATGTGCACCCGCCGGCCTGGGAGACACCTGGCCCAGGCAAGGTGGACGCCGAATGGCGCACCTACCTGCGCGAGCAGGCGCAGCACACGCTGGACGTCGCCGGGGAGCTGCTGGCCGGTCAGGAGGACGTGAGCGCGGAGTTCGTCATGCATCCGCAGCGCGGGAGCGGGCGCGGGCTGAGCGAATTGGCACGGGCCACCGGCGCGGACCTCGTGGTCGTCGGCTCGGCGCCGCGCGGCGCCAGAGGCCGCATCTCGCTGAGCAGCACCGCCGATCAGCTCCTGCACGCCTCGCCGGTGCCTGTGGCGCTGGCGCCGAAGGGTTATGCGGCCAGCGCGCCGGCCGCCTTCGACCGGATCACGGTGGCCTACCGGAGGGGGCCCGGCTGCGATCACGCCGTGCGGCTCGCGGCGAAGGCGGCGGCGATCTTCGGCGTGCCGCTGCGCCTGGTGACGCTGGTGCTGAGGGGCGGCGGCCGTCCCGGCAGGGTCGAGGACGCCATGCTCGAACGGTTGCGCGAGCAGGTCCTGGCCGATCTGCGGGCCGTAGCGCGCGGTCCCCGGCGCAGCACGCATGTGGACCTTGAGGTGCTGTCCGGCCGGGATGTGGCCTCGGCGCTGGCGTCGACCTCGTGGTTCCCGGGGGAGATGGTGATGTGTGCCTCCAGCGAAGAGGGTCCCCTGCGTCGCGTCTTCCTCGGCGACACGTCTTTGAAGATCATAAGGGCTGCGCCATGCCCAGTGATCATCTTGCCTCGGGTTCCGGCCATGGAGCGTACGCGCGCTGTACACCTCAAACGGTAAAACCAGGGAGTTTCGGACAGGACAAGCCGGACGATCGTGTCGGACCACACCGGATCGGATTCGGCATCTTTTTTCCAATCAGCTTGACCTTGGGCTGCCATCGCTTTACCGTCACTGTCCGTAACCACCCCTCAAGGTGTTGTTGGGAAAAACCCGACACCCCTGTCACCGATGGTGCCTACCCCGGGCACCGACCCCGGTTGTCAGGGCATATGCCGCGAGGGAGCACAATTTGGTGAGAAGCATCACCTTTCTGCTGAGAGCATGACAAACCTAAGAGCCGGGGGGCCACACATGCCGTCTGAGTACGCCAAGTCGCTGGGTGCACGACTCCGCGCGATCCGCACCCAGCAGGGCCTGTCCCTGCATGGAGTCGAAGAGAAGTCGCGTGGCCGCTGGAAGGCTGTCGTCGTGGGCTCCTACGAACGCGGCGACCGGGCGGTCACGGTGCAGAAGCTCGCTGAGCTGGCCGATTTCTACGGTGTGCCGGTATCCGAGTTGTTGCCGGGCGGGGCCGCACCGAGTCCGCTCGGGCCCACGCCGAAGCTTGTGATCGACCTTGAGCGCCTCGCCCAGCTTCCCAAGGAGAAGGCCGGGGCCCTCGCGCGCTACGCCGCGACCATCCAGAGCCAGCGCGGTGACTACAACGGCAAGGTGTTGTCCATCCGCCAGGAGGACTTGCGCTCTCTTGCCGTGATTTACGACAAGTCGCCGGCCGAGTTGACCGAGGAACTCATCGGCTGGGGAGTGCTTGACGCCGAGGCGCGCAGGGCGGTCGAAGCCTTCTAGTTCGGCCCACTTCGTGTTCCGCCCGCTTCCGCGGCCACTGGACGTCTCGGGCGCTCAGTGAGCCGCTGACGGGCTTTGTCAGTGTTGCCTGGCTCACATTATGCATTTGCGGCCCCCGTGCGTGATTAAGGCCTCTCAGGCCCGTACGGGGGCCGTTCTCATGCCTCAGTCCTGGGCAAAGGCGACAGACTTGCTCCTGCCGTACATGTCACCTCGATAACCCCGGTGAGTCGATCATCGCGATCTACAGCGATTGTGGTAGTAACAACACAGGCAGGGGATTCAAGAATTTTGGTGGCCATGAGCAAGAGGGATGGCGAGGGGGCCTCCACGACGTCTCAGGACACATCCTTACGGGAGGTGTCTGAGACGCCGGAGAGCACAAAAGAAGTGAAAATTCATCCCCCGGGAAGCGCCGGAAGGCCCGAGGGGATGATCGCCGTGGTCGACGCGGCGGCCCGCGGCAAGACGCAGGGGCTGCTCAAAGTGCTGCCCTTCGCCGTCATGGTCGCCGTGGCTCTCGCCGACATTCTCGCCGGTCGGGGCCTCGGCCTGCTGCCGCTCCTCGCCCTCGGTCCCGCCTTCGCCGGCATCGCCTGCGACGTGCGCACCACCGCCCTCACCGGCGCGATCGCCGTGAGCCTGTGCCTCCTGCTCGGCGTCTACACCGGCAGCGTCCACACCCTGCGCGTCCAGGTCGCCTTAGGCGCCATCGTCGGAGTGACCCTGGCCAGCGCCCTCGCCAGCGCCGGGCGCATGGGCTACGAACGGCGCCTGGCCGAGGTGCGCAACGTCGCCGAGGCCGCCCAGCGCGTCCTGCTGCGCCCCGTGCCGCGCCGCGCCGGCCCCGGCATCGGCGTGGCCGTCTCCTACACCTCGGCCGCGGCCGAGGCCCGCATCGGCGGCGACCTGTACGAGATTGTGACCCGCCCCAAAGGCGGCGTGCGCATCATCGTGGGCGACGTCCAGGGAAAGGGCCTTGAGGCCGTCGAGACCGCCGCGGTCGTCCTTGGCGCGTTCCGTGAGGCCGCCCACGACGAGGCCGAACTCCCCGGCATCGTCGCCAGGCTGGAGAAGGCGCTGGCCCGGCACCTGTCGGGCGAGCAGTTCGTGACCGTCGTCCTGGCCGAGGTGATCGACGAAAAGGAGATCTCCATGGTCAACTGCGGCCACCCCGGGCCGCTGGTGCTGCGGGGCGACGGCACGCAGTTCCTGGCCGACCCGCCCGAGGAGGCGCCGCCGCTCGGGCTGCTGTCGCTGGAGCCCGACCCGCCGGTCCCCTACCGCGTGCCCTTCGCACCCGGCGACCAGATCCTCTTCTACACAGACGGCGTCATCGAGGCCCGCGACCCCGCCCAGCGGTTCTACCCGCTGACCTCGCGCACCCACCTGCTCGCCGGCAAGGACCCGCAGGCGGCCCTGGACGATCTGCGGGCCGACCTGCTGCGCCACGTCGGCCGGCCGCTCGGCGACGACGCGGCCATGCTGCTGCTGCGCCGCCGGGCCCCGGAGTACGGCACAGCGGCCTGAGCGCCACTTCGCGGGCCCGGGCCTTGGTCCGGTCGTCGGCGGGGCGTGCGGGCGGCTCGGTCTTGCTTGCCTAGGTCGTCGGCGGGTCTTGTGACGGCTCGGCGGCCTGGACATCACTCCACGTCGACGGGCTTGCCGCCGGTGATCCGTACCAGCTCGTCGAACGACGTCGGGAAGACCGTGTGCGGGTGGCCGCCCGCCGCCCACACCACGTCGAACTTGCTCAGCCAGTTGTCCACCAGCGTGCGCACCGGAGCCGGGTGGCCCACGGGCGCGACCCCGCCGATCGGCTGCCCCGTGGCCTCCCGCACGAACTCGGGCGCGGCCCGCTTGACCTTGACCACGCCGACGATCCGGGCGATGAGCTCGGTGTTCACCCGGTGGGCGCCGCTCGTCAGCACGAGCAGCGGCGCGCCGTCCGCGTCGAAGATCAGGCTGTTCGCGATGGCGCCGACCTCACAGCCCAGCTGAGCCGCCGCCGTGGCGGCGGTGGGCGCCGACTCCGGCAGCACCACGATCTCCCCGGCCACACCCAGCGACTGAAGGGCGGTGGCGACTTTCACAGCGTTCTGCGGCAACTTTTCTGGCACCCGCTCACTCTAAGGAGATTGACCCAGATAAGCGATTGATTACGTCTCCATGACGAAGTCAAGCATTGTCTGATCTCTGCGCTAGTGTCCCTGGACTGAGCCTTTCCCCGCCCGTGAAGCGACCGCGCCACACAGCCGGGTCCGGACAGGACGGGGTCGCCGGGGGGCGGAGAGGTCACCGATGACGAGGAAACTGAGGGGTGGTTTTGGTGGGGGGTAGCCGGCGACCGATGGTGGCCGCTCTCTTAACGGCGGGGGCCGTACTGATCGGCGGACTCGCCATAGGAGCGGACACACCGCTCCTGGCACGCGCCGAAGCGGCAACCGCCGTCGTGCACACAACAACCGCGGCCGCGCCAACGGCATCCGCGGCGACATTTGGAACGTTCAAAGCACCCGGCAAACGACTCCGCGTGGGGTCCAAGGGCGCCGCGGTCAAGGACCTCCAGCTCCGGCTGAAGGAACTCGCCTACGACCCCGGCAAGATCGACGGCCGGTACGGCGGAGCCACCCAGGCCGCCGTCTGGGCCTTCCAGAAGATCCACGGCATCCGCCCCAACCAGGCGGGCTCGGTCGCCTCGGCCACGTGGAAAGCCCTGGAGAACCCGCGAAACCCCCGCGTGCTCGTCCCCAAGGGCAAGCCCGACCGGGCCGAGGTCGACCTGACCAAGCAGATCGTGGTGCTCTACCGCGGCGGCCAGGTGCGGCTCATCAGCCACATCTCGTCCGGCAGCGGCATCCCCTACTGCGAGGAAACCGAATGGGACGGCCGCCGCCAGCGGTTCTGCGGCAACTCAAAGACCCCCACCGGCGACTACAAGACCACGTGGCGCCGTTCAGGCTGGCACAAGTCCTACCTGGGCCAGCTCTACAACCCGATCTTCTTCAACGGCGGCATCGCCTTCCACGGCGCCCTCTCGGTCCCCCTCGCCCCCGCCTCCCACGGGTGCGTCCGGCTACCGATGCACGTCGCGGCCAAACTCCCCGCCATGCTCGGCAAGGGCGTCCCCGTCCACGTACGAGGCGCCTTCCGCCGCTAACGGCTCACTGGTCCTAGGGGGTCCGGCTCACGCCGGGCCCCTTTTGGTTTGCGCGTCTTTCCACGTTTGGTTGCGCGTCCTTCGGCTTGGGCGTCCCTCGGCTTGTGCGCCCTTCGGCTTGCGCGCAGCGCCGGTTGGTCCACAGACAGGACTCGTCCCCGGAGGCCGCGGGCAGCAGGCAGCAGGCAGCAGGCAGCAGGCAGCAGGATCGAATCTTTGTTCGCACAACTGTTGACATGAACCCTACATCGAAATTATGTTCGATAGCGTGATGTGAGACTCGCGGCTCACATCAACGTGATGTGAGCTCGCGGCTCACATCCATGGGGAGCGCCCGGCGGACCGTCGGCCCAACCGTTTCAGACGGTCCACCGGGCGACTCCAAGGGCGGAGGACGCGTCCTCGTCGTCGGCGGAGACGAGATCGGGCGCGTTCGGCCGGACGGGGAGAGGGGAAGCTCCTCGTCCGGCCGCCCGCAATGTGTCCACCGCAGCCGGCGGTTCACTGTGGTCGCAATATGTCCACCGCAGCCACAATGTGTTCGCTCCGGCCGCAATAGATCCCCAGAGCTGCTGCGATATGTCCACCATGGCGGCAACGCATGCATCGTGGCCGCATATGTTCACTTTGGCTGCGATGTGCCGGCGTGCGGCTGTGCCTCAGGCCGGGTGCGGTCCCGCATGTGCCCGCACGGGAATTGTCGGTGCCGTCTGTCACGCTGATGTCAGTGCCGGATTTCAAGCCGGCCGCGGCGACCCAGGGAGGTTTGACGCAATGACTTCCAGACCCATCGCGCTCACGCCCGCACCACTCGCGACCAAGGTCCGAGCCCACCTCGCCGACGCCCACGCCCGTCTCGCCGAAGCCGCCGACGCACGCACACCGGCGGCGCGTTATGTCGCCGCCCACATGGCCGCTCTTCGCGCCGCGGCCGCGGTCATCGCGGCCCGCCCCCACCTCCACGAGGGCCGCCGCAGGCGGGTGCGCAGCGCGTGGGAGCTGCTCCCGAAGGCCGAGCCACAACTCGCCGACTGGGCGGCCTACTTCGCGGCGAGCGCCACCGTGCGCGCCGCCGCCGAGGCCGGTCTGGTCCGCGGCGTCTCCGCCACCGACGCCGACGACCTCACCACCCAGGCAACCACCTTCGTCACCGCAGTCGAAACCCTCCTCGGCATCCCCACCCACACCGTCCCCACCCCCACCCGCATCCCCCTGGCCGGCTGAAGACAGCGGGCAGACCGGTGCGGGCGTCCCGGTCAGGACCGAACAGCCCATCCCGGCGCCTCCCACGGCCCACGGCCGCTCAGCCTGCGGCTCACCACGTGGCCTGAGCCACATCGTTCTGAGCGGCGGAATTCGGCGCTGCCAGACGGCCGTGGGAAGCTGGGCTGGTCGCCGACTCCACACAGGTGGAGTGCGACTGCTCCCGCCAGACCGTCATCAGATCCGACTCACAGGCCGGCTCGACCTGGAGCAGCGCGGCAGGCAGACCGGTGCGGGGTCGCGGTCAGGGCTGAACAGCCCATCCCGACGTTGACAGCGGGCAGACCGGTGCGGATGTCTTGGCCGCCGAGCCGCTGGCCGAGCGCGACGTCACCATCGCCTCGGTGGCCAGGCGCGTGGGCTACGCGGACGCGTTCAGCTTCAGCAGCGCCTTCAAGGGGGTCAACGGCGTCAGCCCGAGCACATTCCGCGAGGCTCCCCGCGACGAGGAGGCACAGGCACGGCACCATGAAGCCCTTCGGCCTCACCCTCCAGGACGCTGACCCATTTCTGCTTTTCCACAAGGCCCGATCCCAATACAGATCCGGTTAGCCGAAGAAAGGGCGAATAGCGCGTTACGGGGCGACCGGCCCACAGATGCCACCTCCGGGCAATGGCGTTATTGACTTCCGCACGAGCACTTACCCGTTTCCTCGACAAGAAGCGGCCCATACCGATCCCCTGCCCGGTCGGCACCTGCGCCAGGAAACCCACGGTTGGTGCACACTTACGGGGCTCTGTGGGTCCTTTACGGTCGGGTGTGCTTGTGGGTGCGCTCCAGTGGTTCCCTTCGATCCTGCTAGTGTGCCGTGCGTGATCGGACTGCGGCGGGTAGGCAGCGATGGGTTCACCGCACAACTGGAGCCGGTGATCTCCATCTACAGCGCGGCGATGCGCCCCCCGGCCGATCAGCTGTCGGGCCGCAAGAGCATCATGCGCAATCACGCCACATATCCCGACTTCACCTGCATCTTTGCCGAGCTGACCGACGGCACTCCCGTCGGGTTCGCATACGGTTTCCACGGGGTGCCCGGGCAGTGGTGGCACGACGTCATCAGCCGGGCCGTGGCCGAGCGGCTGGGCAGCGAGAGCAGTCACGAGTGGCTTGACGACACCCTTGAGCTGGCCGAGATCCACGTGCACCCGGACCACCAGGGCAAGGGCATCGGGCGGCGCATGATCCACGCCTTGTGTGAGGGCCGCAAGGAGCGCACCGCCGTCCTCTCCACGCACGACCAGCCGACCGCGGCCCGCCACCTCTACCGCAACATGGGCTTCCGCGACCTGCTCAGCCAGTTCGTCTTCCCCGGGGGCCACGAGCACTACGCCATCGTCGGCCGTCCTCTTCCTCTGACACCGCAGGACTGACCGCCGCAGGGCACACGCGGCACACAGTGGCTCAATCCCACACGAACGCAACAAGCCGCGCGAACCTCCACAATGCCCTGCAAGTGCTGAAGCATCCCAAAAGGCGCTATTGCCACAATAGGGATAGGCTACGGGACACCGCCATAAAACAGTGCAGCTTTTTCAGCACGCCCGAAACAGACTCATTTCACGCCCCCAATTCCCCTCTTAGAGCTGTAGACGATCATCAGGTATCGCAAAACAACTCAAGCATGAAGGCCGAGTGTTAGGCTGACCCGCACTCCGAAGCGACCCGTGAACGAATGCATCAGACAACACTCGACCGCGAGGGAGGGCTGATGCCCTTTCAACGGCGCAGCACCTGCCTCATTGTCCCCGTGACGATCGACCGTGATCCGGAGTGGCGAACCGGACCGTTACCACTTCACACATCCTCCACACAGAGATCGTTTCTTTCCCGGAACGAAACCGCCGCCGACCGGGCCAGAAGATTGAGCTATTTCGAGGGCCGGGTCGGCGAAGCCCTGTACGGCACCCCCGCCCGCCCCTCGCGATGGCACAAGACGGTCGAGGAAGACCTGTCGGGAAGCGTGCTGCGCGCCCTGGAGCTCGTGCGCGACCCGCTCGACGGCGATCGCGGACTCGCGGTCTACCACGTCGAGCTGGGCGGCGATCCGCTCGCGGAGGTGAGCCGCCTCGCGGCCCTCCCGCTCACGGACGCCGGCGCACTCGGTGCCCGCCTGCCGGCGGGCACCGCCCAAGCCGGGCCCGCGCGCCGCGCGCAGACGGTGTCCTTTGTCTCCTTCACCGGCTTTCCCGTCCCGGTCATGCCGGAGGAATACGCGGAATGGGACGCCGTCGACCAGTGGTTGTGGCTTCTCGCCTCCGCGACCCCGGTGGAGCGTTTTCCGCCCGACCCGAAAGACGAGTCTCTTTTCTCGGGGCGGGTGAGGTTGTCGGCAAGCTGGCGGGCGCTGGTGCTGCGGGACGGTGTGGCCTTTGTCGGCACGACCCCCGACCCGGGCGCGGAGGCGCATTTCCTGGCCGCCGCCCAGGTCTATGCGCACTCCCTTTATCTGGACACCGTGCTACTCGGCGCGATGCAGGTCACGACATACAACCGGCTGGCCAATCAATTGGCCGGCACCCAGACGCTCCGGCTGCGCCGCGGCACCCTGGCCGAATGGGAGGGACGCCTGATCACCGCGCGCAACACCGTGGGAATGGACACGATCACCACCCGGGGAAAAGGCAATGAGCTCCTGGAGCGTTACAGAGAGCAACACCGGGTCCCCCAGCTGATCGCGCACTTGACCGAGGGGCTCACCTCTTCCGCGCGTTACATCGAGGCCGCGGCGAGTCACGGCGTCGTCGCCGCACTCGGCCTTTTCACCTCGCTCGGGCTGCCCTTCGGCCTGGCCTACGCCGCGGGCGCGCTGTGGGGGGACGGGGGGCTCGGGCTTTTCCTCTGGTGCACGGCCGCGGCCGCCGCGACGGCGGTGCTGCTGACGGCCCTGCTCCCCCAAGTACGAAGTCTCGTGACGGACTTACTCAACGACCGATCCAGATGACCACGGGATCGGAAGGGCAGCTGAATGGCGCTGACGCAGTTATACCGCGATGCCTCCTTACGGCAGCGCATCTCCAAGACCTACGTGATCCTCGGGAGGCAGGCGGCCCAGATCGCCGAGCGCCTGGCCACCTCACCGCCGCCCCTGCCCCTGGTGGAGGGGCGCCCCTGCACCCTGCTCACCGACAAGAACCTCCCGGGCGCCGTGTGGATCGACACCGGACCGGTGTGGCTGTTCGGCCCGGCCGTGCGGGCACGGGTCGCCTCGGCGCTCGGCACCGCGGTGTCCCGGCTGGCCAAAAGGGTCGCCGAGCTCGGCGGCACCCTCGTGCCCGCGGCCTATGTGGCCGAGGAGGAGCAGCCGAAGGGCTGGCTCTCGCCGGATCTGCACGCCGTGGAGGTCCTCACCGACATGCAGCGCGAGCTGGTCACCAACCTGCTGCGCCAGCACTCCCCGTCACTGATCGCCCTGTCCGGCCGGGCGGCGCACGGCCCGCGCGGGGTGGATCCGCAGGGGTCGCGGCGGCTGGCCGACAGCTCGAACCAGCTCACCACCCGCTACATCACGTCGTTCTCCCAGGCTCATCTCAGCCGGGTCCAGGAGAACCTCCGCCGCTTCGAAGGCGTGTCCGACCTCGCCCTGATGGACGTCAATCCGCTGGGCGACAGCCGTACCGGACTGAGAAACGTCTCGGTGTCGCTCTTCGACGGGCAGACCCTGATCGGCACCACGATGGCACACGCGATCCTGCTCCAGGCGATCTCCATGAGGGCCCGGGCCATGGAGCGTATGGGGCGCAGGGTGGGTGCGATCCCGCATCGCATCGTCGATTTGAACCGGTCCAGGGCCATCGCCTCGGGACTGTCGGCCACGTTCCTCGTGGAGGCCGGTGACGGGCGGCCGGGCGGAAAGGCCGGGCGTTCCCCCGGGGAGCGGCAGGCCGGCGGCGAGGCGTTGAAGCTGTTCACGCAGCTCATCCCGGAGTTTCGCGCGCTGGACGTGCACTACGCGGAGCTCTCCCCGCTGCTGTCGGGGTTGGTGGGGTACGGCTCACGCCGGCCGGCGGTCAGAGGCGAGAACGACCTGATGCTCGTCTGGCGGAGAAAGACGTCCCACCGGCTTGAGCCGAAGGAGATGGGCCGCCTGCTGAGCGACCCCGCGTGGCTGACGACCGATCACGTGTCCGCCGCCAATCACCAGGCGGCCCCAGGACCTACCGCCCTCGTCGCCGCGGAGTGGACCGCGAGACTGGCCGGGGAGAAACCTACGCAGGACAGGCCCCCCAAGAAGGACAGCAGCTCCCCCCGGAAGACGGCCGATCCCGCGACGGAACTCTTCAACGCCCTGGAGAAAGCCGCCGCCGACCGGGAACCGGCGCCCTCCGAGCTGGCCGCCCTGCTCGACGGCTACTTCTCCCGGGGCGGCGACTACAACCTGAACCGCGCCATGCAGAAGCTCGACGGCGAACGTGCCAAGACGTTGCGCCGGATTCTGCGTCCGAACCGGGAAAGCACCGTGCGGGCGGCTGTGGCCGCGCCTTGGGACCGGCTGTTCGGCATCGCCAGGAAGCGGCAGATCGCGCTGCTCGTCTCCGACGTGCCCGCCGCGGACGCCGACGCGGCGCAGAGCTCGATCCAGGAAGGCCGGCGGTCCTGCCCCGGCGACCTCCGTTTCCTGCTGCTGTCCTCGGCGAGATATCGCGGTGACGGCGGCGGGCGCGCCACGTGCGAAATCCTCATCGTCCAGCGTGAAGGGCGCCAGGAATGACCGACACGGTTCCCGTCATGCTCGATCTGCGTGACTTCACCGCGCCGATGAAAACCGCGGGCGACTACATCGCCCTGTGGGCCGAGATCGAGCCCACGCTGTTCACTGTGGATCCGCAGGAGGAGCGGGTCGTTCACCTCGGCTGCGGCGACCGGGGCACAATCGGGGTGCGTTTCCTGTCCCCCGGCCACAATCCGCGCGCCTTCCGGCTCGACACCCGCTTCGCCGTACACGGGGTGCTGGAAAAGCCGCAGGTGCTCTACGCCTGCGACACCTGCCAGACCTCCGGGGCGACGGTCTACGGGCCGTTCACCTGCAAGCCGTGCGCGGACGGCGGCAAACCCGGCCGCATCTGCGACGACCACGTGACGATCCTGGACGGAGGTTTCCACGCCCGCTGCCCCGCGCACACCCCGCGGTGCCAGGAGTGCGGCGGCCGTGCCTCCTTCTGGTGCGAGGGGCGCAAATGCGCCCGCAAGCAGGCGTGGTGTGACCGGCACCGGCGGCGGCACCCCGGCGACGCGGCCATGTCGTATTGCCCGCCGTGTTACGCGGACCGTTTTCCCGGCTGTGCCGTACGGAACTGCCAGAAGATCGGGCACCTCCGCTGCGACCACGTGCACGAGCGGAACAAGGAGGACTGCGGGCGCCGCATCTGCGCCCACCACGCGGAGCGGTGGCAGATCTACGGCTTCGGCCCCCGCAGCCGGCGCGGCCTCGTGCTCTGTCCCCCGCACAGCGCCGACCTGCGGTCCCTGTCCCGGCACAGCCTCGTCTTCCAGATCATCGCCGGAACCGCCGCGCGGCGCCGGCGGGGTTCACGCGGGCAGGCGACCGGGCTTCCGCACCTGTCGTCCGTGCGGCACATCTTCATCAACGTCCGCGAGGAGGCGCTCGACCTGTCCGTGCTCAGCAACCTGTTCGACGATGTACGGCGCAGCCTCGCCTCGCACGGCCGGGACGCGGAGCTGGCGAAGCTGATCGACGGCGCCGCCGACCGCCGCAGGCAGGACATTCGCCGGTGGGAGGAGCAGCAGAAGACCGGCCGTGAGCTTTTCGGCAGGCTGGTGCAGGTCCTCAGGAACGACGGCAAGAAGGAATTGGCGGCGAAGGTTCGTTTCTCCAGTTTCCAGGCCGCCAGCAAGAAGCTTTTCGTCCACGTCCCTCCCGAGCTCTTAGGCCGTTTCATCGGCACGAAGGGCGCCGGCGTCAAACGCCTCGGCGAACAGCTCGGAGTCTCAGTGGAGTGGGAGAAGCGATGAATGGCACAGTGCTCTCCGCCCGGACCTGCCAGGTCGCCGTCGTCGGCGGCGAAGGGCTCGTCTCAGGGCAGCGTGTCGGGGTGAATCCGCTGGTCGCACGCCGGGCGAGCGCCGGGCTGCTGCTCCCGTTCGGCGAGGAGTCGCAGGCCAGGCCGGTGCGGCTGGTCGCGGTCCCCGAGGTGCCCGAGCGGGGCATCGCGATCTCGGAGGCCCTGGCCCGGGAGACCGGCGTGGCCGACGACGGCGAGGAGTGGGAACTGCGTCTGCGGGAACCCACGCCCGCCGCCTCCATCGTGCTCGAACCGAAGGTGGACATCGTGGTCGACGACGCGGTGCGGCAACTGCGCGCGTCGACCTCGCTCGACGGGCGGCTCTTCTTCGCCGCTCCTGCGAAGGGCACCGGGGCGGCCTGGCTCGACCTGCAGGGTGTGCCCTACCGGGTGCGCGACGTCAGCGACGCCCGCGGCAATCCCTTGCGGGGACTCGTGAAGATCGACACCACGACCCAGGTGGAGCTGTTCGTCTCCGGCGCGAGGGCCGGCGTCGACATCGTGATCCTCGCCGACTGCAGCGCGTCGATGTCGTGGAGCGACGTGCCTACCCCGGGCGAGACGCTGCGGGGTTCGGCGGCCAGGCACGCCTACATGACCCGCATGGACGCCTTGAAGCGGGCGCTGCGCCAGATGGCCGAGAGCCGCATGCAGGTGGGGGGCCGGGTGGCGCGGCTGGCGATGGTGCGCTTCACCACGCGGTCCACCACGGTGTTCCCCGTAGGCGGGGGCATGGAGGAGCTCGGGACCACCGACGACGACGAGAGCCTGCGCAAGTTCAAAGTAGCCGTCGGAAAGCTGCGGCCGGAGGACGCGAGCACCGACATCGGCCAGGCCATCGGCTATGCGGGTGATCTGCTCGATACGTATGGCCTGCCGTACAACGACCGTCTCATCGTGCTGGTCAGCGACGGGGCGGACTGGAACGAGAAGGGCGTGGAGAAGACCGGCGAGGTGCTCGCGGTGAGGGCCGACGCGGTCTCCCTGACACAGGAGCTCCACGAGACGCAGAACGTGCGGCTGCACGCGCTCGGCATCAGCGACGAGGAGCAGTTCTTCAAGTGGTGGCGGCAGTCCCCCGAGCGCAACTACGAACCCGCGGCCAGCCTCATCCCCAACCACCGTCTGCTGCGCAGGATCGTCGAGGAGGGCGGCGGGGACGCGAGCCGGATCGGCGGTGTGGACGTCCTGGAGGAATATTTCAGCATGCTGGGCGCGGGCGTGACCCGCTCGATCGGGCGTCCCCGGCCCGAGGTGCTTCCCCCGGCGCAGCGCGGCATCGCGGCGTTGTTCCCCGAGCGGCGGCGGCTCGTGGTCACCAAGGAGGAGACGCGCCTCAAGGAGGTGGCCGAGCGCATCCAGCAGCTCTACGGCGCGTGTGTGCTGGCGTCGGCGAACCGCACCGGCCAGTCGATCTATCGCAGCACCTCCGACCCGATGGCGCTGCTGACCATCGGCAACGCCGTCAGCTCGCGCGACACGTTCAACGCGTGGGTTCTGCGAATGGACCAGATCTTTCACGAGCGTCTGGACAGCAGATTGCGAAAGCGCGAACCCGACGAGGATTACGACGTGCCCGGAATGCACGAGATCATCTGGGATGGGAAGCTGGAGAACATTCACATGCTTCGCATCAGCGTGGCCCACGACACGCCCGGCAGGAACAACAAGAACCAGGCGGCCGAGCATCGGAAGAAGATCGGCGATCTTCTCGTCTCGGTCACGGGGCGTTATCACCTCATGGACGACGACGCCGCGGGGTGGGGCCGCCTGCAACTGCATCTCATGGAAGAGCTCAGCGACATGCTGACGAAGCTGGAGAGCACCATCAATTCCGCACCTAAAAAAGCTCAGGATGGGATAAAGATTTTAGGCTTCAACTAAACTTGCCACCAGGACTATGGGGATGAAATCCCTCGCGACCGGCACCAGATCCATATCAATGGTTAAGCCCATAAAGGTGGATATAAGGGCATATCGCGGAAAGAATGGTCGGACCAGTAGAGAACACGTGCGACACCTGACCTCACGTGGAGCATCCCATGGCAACCGAGTACGACTACCCGACCCACCGCCTCAGCCCCGAGAACACCGCCATACTGCTCGTGGACCACCAGACCGGGCTCCTCGTCGGTGTCCAGGACCACCCGCTCGACGAGATCATCCGCAACGCCCTGGCCCTGGCGCGGGCCGGAAAGGTGTTCGACATCCCGGTCGTGGCGTCGACGTCGGCGCAGACCGGCCCCAACGGCCCTCTGCTGCCCGAGCTGATGGCCGAGCTCCCCGAGGGCACGCCCGTCATCCACCGCACCGGCGAGGTGGACGCCTTCGACGACCCGGCCTTCGACGACGCCGTCCGCGCGGCCGACCGCCCCAACCTCGTCGTCGCCGGCGTGATCACCGACGTGTGCCTGATGTTCGCGTCGCTGTCGGCACGGGCCCGCGGCTACAACGTGCACGCGGTCATCGACGCCTCGGGCACGACCAACACCCTCGCCCGCGAGACCTCCGTCGTGCGGCTCGCCGACGCCGGGGTCGTGCTCAACTCGACCGTGGGCGTGATCTCCGAGCTGCTGCGCGACTGGAAGACCGGCGGGGGCGCCGGCACCGCCGATATCTTCGGCCACCTGGCCATGCCGTTCTACGGCGCCGTGACCGCGAGCCACGCCGCCGCCAAGTCCGCAGGCGGCTAGAGGAGAGCAGGGATACGGCGAAGCCGGGACGGCCCGGCAGGAAGATCGGGTACGGCAGAGCCGGAGCGGCCCGGCCCTCCAGGCGAAGCCGGAGCGGCCCGGCGGCCGGCCTCCCAGGGAGATCACGATTACGGCGAAGCCGGAATGCCCTTGCGCCCGGCCCCTAGCCGCACGTCACGGGCTTCCCGGCGAGCCACACCTCATGCCCCGCCGGGACGGAGAACGCCCCTAGACCCTAGAGGTGCCCGCCACCGGGACGGGCTGGATGAGCTGGAACACCTCACGCGTCGCACTCGACTTGTTGAAGGTGATGAAGTGCAGACCGGGCGCCCCCTCGTCGAGGAGGGTCTGCGACAACTCTGCAGCGTGCTCGATGCCGAGCTGCCGCACGGCGGCCGGGTCGTGGGCCACCGCCTCGAACCGGCGGGCCACGTCGGCCGGGAACGGCGCGCCGGAGAGCTGCTCCGACCTCGCGATCGTGCTCATCTGGGTGACGGGCATGAGACCGGGGATGATCGGCGTGTCACACCCGGCGGCGGCGACCCGGTCGCGCAGGCGCAGGTAGTCGTCGGCGCGGAAGAACATCTGAGTGATCGCGTAATCCGCCCCGGCGCGGCACTTGCGCACGAAGTAGTCGGTGTCAGCCTCGATCGTCGACGACCGCGGGTGCTTGTAGGGGAACGCGGCCACCCCCACACAGAAGTCGCCCGACTGCCTGATCAGCCGGACGAGGTCCTCGGCGTAAAGCACGCCATCGGGATGGCGCACCCATTCGCCCATGGGGTCGCCGGGCGGATCGCCGCGCACCGCGAGGATGTTGCGCACCCCCGCGTCGGCGAAGCGGCCGATGAGGTGGCGCAGCTCGCGGACGGAGTGGTTGACGGCGGTGAAGTGGGCCACCGGCGTGAGGGTGGTCGAGTGGGCGATGCGCTCGACGATGTCGACGGTGCGGTCGCGCGTGCCGCCTCCTGCGCCGTAGGTCACCGACACGAACGTCGGGCTGAGGGCCTCAAGCTCGCGGATGGCCCTCCAGAGCCGCTTCTCGCCGTCGTCGGACTTGGGCGGGAAGAACTCGAAGGAGAACGTGCGGTCACCGGAGGCGAGCATCTCGCGGACGGTGGGAACCCGGCCTGGCATCATCGAGGGGCGACCCAAAGACATGCCTCAAGGCTACAGGGCCGGGCGCGCGGTGCGGCGTGATCGCGTGCGCCGGTCCCAAGTCGCCGACCGGCCCTCCTCGGCCATCGGGTAAAGTCACACGGAAGGCGTTTGAAGGAGGAAACTCCGCTTCGCCTTACCTTCTACACGCTTTTCCTGCAAATAGCACACCATGCCATCTTAATGTAAGGCCCCGGCCGTTAATCTCATCTCATGACCACTTCCGCCGCAGCCAGCACTCTGGTCGAACTCCGAGCCGGAGTTGATCACTCCCTAAGGGAGTTCCTCAACCGGCAGCGTCCGCAATTCGGCTCCCCGGATCTCGCCCCCCTGTTGTCCGCCGCGGAGGATTTCCTCGCGGGCGGCAAGAGGCTGCGACCCGCGTTCTGCTATTGGGGCTGGCGGGGGGCCGGTGGCGCCGACTGCCCCGAGCTCATCACCGCCGCGGCCTCGATGGAGCTGCTCCAGGCGAGCGCGCTGGTGCACGACGACGTGATGGACGCGAGCGACATGCGCCGCGGCATGCTCTCGGCCCACCGGCGCTTCCAGCGGCTGCACGAGAAGGCGGGCTGGCACGGCTCCTCCGAGCAGTTCGGTGAGGGCGCCGCCATCCTGCTCGGCAACACGATGTTGATCTGGTCCGGGGAGATGTGGCGCACCAGCGGGCTGCCGGAGGAGGCTCTGGCCGCCGCCCAGCCGGTGCACGACCACATGCGCACCGAGCTGATGTGCGGGCAATACCTCGATCTCCTGGAGCAGGCCCACGGCGAGGGCACCTTCGAGTCGGCGCTGCGGGTGGCACTGCACAAGAGCGGCAAATACTCGGTGGAGCAGCCCTTGCGCCTCGGCCTCGTGCTGGCCGCGCGGGCCCAGGAGCCGTGGATCGACGAGGTCTGCGTGAACTTCGGGCAGAAGGTGGGCATCGCCTTCCAGCTACGCGACGACGTGCTCGGCGTGTTCGGCGACCCGGCCGAGACCGGCAAACCGGCGGGCGACGACCTGCGCGAGGGCAAGCGCACCATGCTGATCGCGCGCACGCTCGCCGCGGCCACCGCCGCTCAGGCGGAGGTCGTACGGAAGCTCCTCGGCGACCCCGCGCTCGACGCCGAGGGCGTGCTGGCGCTCCGCGAGATCATCGTGTCGACCGGCGCGCTGGCCGACTGCGAGGACATGATCAGCCGCTATCTGGACGAGGCGCTGACCTCCCTGGCCGCCTCCCCGATCACGGCCGAGGCGCGCAGCGCCCTGGCCGACCTCGCGGTGGCCGCCACGAGCCGCAGGACCTGACGCCCGGGGCCGGGCGGCGCGGGCCTACCGGAAGCGAGATCACGCGCGGGCCTTCGCCGTGCGCCGAGGCGGGGTCATGCGCGGTGCCGGGGCTCGGCGGGCTTCGCCGTACCCCGCCCGGCGGGGCGTGCCCGGAGCCGGGCCCGCGAAAGGGGTCGTGGCCCTGCCCGCCCGGATGAGGACGGCCAGGGCCGGGAAAAGGGTCAGTTCACGGCCAGGCGCCGGGCGAACTCCGCGGCCGCGGCCCCGGGATCGTCCGCCTCGGTGATGGCCCGGACGACGACGATCCGCCGTGCGCCGCAGGCGAGCACCTCCGCGAGATTCCCGAGGTCGATGCCGCCGATGGCGAACCACGGACGGTCACCGGGCTCTGCAGCCGCGCTCTTGAGCAGCCCGAGGCCGGGTGCGTGACGCCCCGGCTTGGTCGGAGTGGGCCACAGCGGACCGCAGCAGTAGTAGTCGACGCCCGGTTCGGACGCGGCGGCGGCCACCTCCGCCTCCGAGTGGGTCGACCGGCCGATGACGATGTCGGGCCCGAGCATGTCGCGCACCACCGGCACCGGCAGGTCGTCCTGCCCGAGATGCAGGACGTCCGGGCGTACGGCATAAGCCACGTCGGCCCTGTCGTTCACGGCGAGCAGGGCGCCGTGCCGGTCGCATGCGTCGCGGAACACCTCGAGGAGCTCGATCTCCTCGCGCGCCTCCAGCCCCTTCTCCCGCAGTTGCACGATGTCCACGCCGCCGCCGAGGGCGGCGTCGAGGAACTCGGCGAGGTCGCCGCGGTCGCGGCGGCCGTCGGTGCAGAGGTAGAGGCGGGCCGTGGCGAGGCGCGCGCGAAGCCGGCTGCGGGCCACGGGGTCCGGAGCGAGGTCAGAAGGCAAGGGCCTGCGCCCTGCGCTTGACCTCGGTATGGCGGCCGGCCACGATCGCCTCCACCGGGGCTCCCGGTAGAGACTCGTCCGGTGTGAAGAGCCAGCGGAGGGATTCGACGTCGTCGTAACCCGCGTCCGCCAGCACCGTCAACGTGCCGGGCAGTCCCTTCACCACGTCCTCACCCGCGATGAACACCGCAGGGACCTGGGGTTCGCCCTTTTCTCGGCGAACCCCTATGAGTTTGCGGTCCTTGATGAGCTGCTTGGCCCGACCGGCGCTAAGGCCGAGTCGTTTCGCCACTTCCGACAGCGGGAGCCACTCTCCCACGAGCTGGTCGGTCTCACGATCGATCTGTGCAACAGAAAGCGTCACGAACCCACCACTACCACATCGGGCCTCGTACCAAACACCCCAAGGGCCGGTCCCGGGCCCCATTTCACATTAAATCCGTCCAGGTCACCGGCTTAGGTGACGGTACAGTCACGCAGAGCAACCGAAGAGTCGGTCACCCGGCGGACGTCGAGCCGCTGCCCGCTCTCCACGATGCGCCGCCCCTGCACAAGATCACGCGGCCGGTCCACGGTGAGCAGAGCGGCCAGCCGGTCGTCGTCGGTCAGCCAGCACAGGGTCCAGGTGGCGTCACGTTCTGGATCACCGCGCCGGACCAGCCGGGCCCCGACGTGATAGCCGGCATATTGCACCATGTGGCGGAACTGCTCGGACCAGAAGTAGGGCACCGGGTCGTAGACCGCGTTCTCCCCCAGCAGGGTCGCGGCCGCGACCTCGGGCGCGTTGAGCGCGGTGTCCCAGTGCTCCACCCGCAGCCTTGTGGCGAAGCGGCGCGACCACCAGGCGGCGCAGTCGCCCACCGCTACGACGCCGGGGAGTGAGGTGGCGAGGTGCTCGTCGGCTACCACGCCGTCCTCCACCGCGATCTCCGAGCCCGTGAGCCAGTCGACCGAGGGCCTCACGCCGACGCCGGCGAGCACCACGTCGGCCTCCAGCGTGCCGCCGCCGGCCAGTGTCAGGCCGCCGGGGTCCACGGAGGCCACCCGTTCACCGAGGCGCAGGTCGATGCCCGCCTCGGCGTACCACGGGGCGGTGTAGCGGCCGGCCTCGGGGCCCAGCGCGACCGACAGCGGCGAGTCGCCCGCCTCGACCACGACCACCTCGCAGCCGGCTCTGCGGGCCGCGGTCGCGACTTCAGCCCCGATCCAGCCCGCGCCCACGACGGCCAGCCGGACGCCGGGGGCGAACAGCGCGCGTAGCGCCAGTGCGTCGTCAATGGTGCGCAACACATGCTGATCGCCTTCGCCGCGCAATCTCACGGGGACCGCGCCGGTCGCGAGAACGAGCCCGTCATACGGGATCTCGCCCTCGGTCGTCTCCAGCACCCCGTCGCGCAGGCCTTTGGCCGCCACGCCTGTGCGCAGGGTCACATTCATAGCGTCGAGATCCGACTCGACCTTCGTGGAGTCGCTTTCGCCCAGCAGCACCGCTTTGGAGAGCGGCGGCCGATCATATGGACGATGCGGCTCTTCCCCGATCAACGTGATGCTTCCCTGGTATCCGCGTGCCCGCAGCGCCTCCACACTTCGTACGCCTGCCAGCCCCGCGCCCACCACCACGACATGATTCACATCTCTTGACCCTAGTTGCGAACCCCGCCCGCACCAACGGGTGGGTCGTAACAAATGCTGGTAGCTCAGCGCACAACCACCGATGACCGCATTGTGCAAGTGCTTCGGGCGTGGTCGTAGTCTGGGAACGGAACAACGCGCGGGAGTCCGGCCGTACCGGGCTGAGAGGAAGGCTACGCCGGCCTTCGACCGCCAACAGACCTGATCCGGATCATGCCGGCGAAGGGAGCGGAACTACATATGCCTTCAATCTCCCCCCGATCCCCCGACGTGCTCGTGCTCGGAGGCGGGATCATCGGGCTGTCCACCGCCTGGCGGGCCGCCCGGCAGGGCCTCACGACCACGGTCGTGGACCCCGCGCCGGGGCGGGGCGCGACACACGCGGCGGCGGGCATGCTCGCCCCCGTCAGCGAGGTGACCTACACCGAGGAGCCCCTGCTGCGCCTGGGCCTGGCCTCCCTGGCCAGGTGGCCGGAGTTCGCCGCAGAGCTCGAGGCCGCGAGCGGGCACGAGGTCGACTACCGCACCGACGGGATGCTCGATGTGGCCTTCGGCCCCGACGACCTGACCGCCCTCGACGACCTGGCCGTCTTCCTCGACAAGCTCGGCCTCCCGTTCGAACGGCTGACCGGCCGCGAGTGCCGCCGCCTGGAGCCCATGCTCGCCCCCTCGGTCCGCGGCGGCCTGCTGGCCCGAGGCGACGCCTGGGTGGACCCGCGCCGCGTCACCGCCGCGCTGCTCGCCGCCCTCGACCGCCTCGGTGTGGAGGTCGTACGGCGGAGCGCGGCCGAGCTCGTGCCCGGCGAGAGCGGCCGGAGCGTGCGCCTGGACGACGGCGAGATCGTGACCGCCGAGCGGATCGTGCTGGCCGCGGGAGCCTGGAGCGGAGCGCTCCAAGGGCTGCCGCCCGGCCTTATGCCGCCGGTGCGGCCGGTCAAGGGCCAGATCATGCGGCTGCGCTCGCCCGCCCCGCTGCTCGGCCACTGCGTGCGGGGCACCGTACACGGCTCCCCTGTCTACCTCGTGCCGCGCGGCGACGGCGAGATCGTCCTCGGCGCGACGCAGGAGGAGATGGGCTTCGACACCCGGGTGACCGCCGGGGGCCTGTGGGAATTGCTGCGCGACGCCCGCGAGCTGGTGCCAGGAGTGACCGAACTGGAGATGTGCGACGTGGTGGCGGGCCTGCGCCCCGGCACGCCGGACAACCTCCCCATGATCGGCCGTACGGCACTGCCCGGCCTGCTTATGGCGACCGGCCACCACCGGGGCGGCGTGCTGCTCGCCCCGCTGACGGCCGACCTGCTCTTCGGGGACCCGCTCTTCGGAGACGGCGACGGGGCCCTGGCCTCGGCGTGCTCCCCCGACCGCTTCAAGGGATACGTATGAATGTGACGATCAACGGTGAGGCACGCGACGTGCCCGCCGGGGCCACAGTGGCCGACGCCGTACTCAGCCTGACGAACGCGACCAGCGGCATCGCCGTGGCCGTGAACGACGAGGTGATCCGGCGGAGCGCCTGGGAGGCGACCGAGTTGACCGAGCAGGACAAGATCGAGGTGCTCACGGCGGTGCAAGGTGGATGAGCTCGTCATCGCCGGGGAGAAGTTCTCCTCGCGTCTGATCATGGGCACCGGCGGGGCGCCCTCCCTGGAGGTGCTCGACCAGGCGCTCGTCGCCTCCGGCACCGAGCTGACCACGGTCGCGATGCGGCGGCTGGACCCGGGCGCCCCGGGCTCCGTGCTCGACGTACTGCGGCGCAGGGACATCAAGGTGCTGCCGAACACCGCCGGGTGCTACACGGCGGGCGAGGCGGTGCTGACGGCGCGGCTCGCCCGCGAGGCGCTCGGCACGCCGTGGGTCAAGCTGGAGGTCATCGCCGACGAGCGCACCCTGCTGCCCGACCCCATCGAGACCTTCGACGCGGCCGAGCGGCTCGTGGCCGACGGGTTCGTCGTGCTGCCGTACATCGGGGACGACCCGGCGCTGGCGCGGCGGCTTGAGCAGGCCGGGTGCGCGGCGGTCATGCCGCTCGGCGCGCCGATCGGCTCCGGTCTCGGCATCCGCAATCCGCACAACATCGAGTTGATCGTGGAGGCGGCCTCGGTGCCCGTCATCCTCGACGCCGGCATCGGCACGGCGAGCGACGCCGCGCTCGCCATGGAGCTCGGGTGCGACGCGGTGCTTCTGGCGACGGCGGTGACGCGGGCGCAGCGGCCGGAGGTCATGGCGTCCGCCATGCGCGGGGCGGTCGAGGCCGGCCGGCTGGCGCGCCTCGCCGGACGTATACCGAAGCGTCGGTACGCCGAAGCGTCGTCACCAATGTCTAAGTAACTGCTTCTTTGACGGATTTTGAGGGAACAGGCTTGGCATCGCTTTGATGGTGCCGGGCCTTTCCCTCGTCGAAACGCCCGTAAACTCGGGGCGTGGACACGACCGATGCCGACGCCCTCGTCGGGCGACTCCTCGATGGGCGTTACCGCGTCGAATCGCGTCTCGCCCACGGCGGCATGGCGACGGTCTACCTCGCACTTGACGTCCGACTCGACCGCACGGTCGCGCTGAAGGTCATGCACGGCACCCTGTCTGCCGACCCCAGCTTCGTCCGGCGCTTCATCGGCGAGGCGAAATCCGTGGCCAGCCTCTCCCATCCCAACATCGTGCAGGTCTTCGACCAGGGCACAGACGGCTCGACGGTCTACCTGTCGATGGAATACGTGCCGGGGCGCACCCTGCGCGACGTGCTGCGCGGCCGGGGGCGGCTGCCCGCCCGCGACGCGCTGGAGCTCATGATCCCGGTGCTGGCCGCCCTCGGGTCCGCCCACCAGGCGGGACTGGTGCACCGGGACGTGAAGCCGGAAAACGTGCTGCTGGCCGAGGACGGCCGGGTCAAGGTGGTGGACTTCGGCCTGGCCCGGGCCATCGCCTCCTCCAACCAGACGCGCACCGGCCTGATGATCGGCACCATCGGCTACATGTCGCCCGAGCAGGTCACCACCGGGGTCGTCGACGCGCGCAGCGACGTCTACGCCGCGGGCGTCATGCTCTTCGAGCTGCTGACCGGCCGCCAGCCCTATGAGGGCGAGTCGCCCATGGCGATCGCCTACAAGCATGTGCACGACGAGGTGCCGGCGCCCTCGTCGATCGTGCCCGACCTGCCGCCGATCGTCGACGCGCTGGTGGCCCAGTCCACCGCGCGCGAGGCCGAGGACCGCTTCGCCGACGCCACCGCCATGCTCGTCGCCTCGGTGGAGGCCCACCGCACCCTCCCGGCGGGGGGAAGCGGGGTCCGGGCCTTCTACCAGCCCAACCCCAACCGCTCCTCCGCCGGCTCCCCCGGTCCCTCCGGGTCCCCCGGCTCATCCGGCTCCGGGGCGGAGCCGCCGGGCCGTTCCGGGGCGCCCAAGCCGCCGCCCGGTGTCGTGCCCAACCAGACGCTCATCCAGCCGAAGGCCGCCGTGCTCGCCGCGGGCACCGCCCCCGCGGGCAGGTCCGCCGACAAGTCGGGCAGGTCCGCGGAGAAGGCGGGCAAGCCCAAGTTCAAGCCGCACTGGTTCCTCATCGGCCTCGCCGTGGTCATGGTGATCGGCATGGGCATCACCGGCGTGTGGCTCGCCCAGGAGGACCCGGTCAAGGTGCCCGAGCTCATGGGCAAGACCCTCACCGTCGCCAAGGGCGAGGCGGCCAAGGTGGGACTGACCGTCGAGGTGCTCCAGTCCGAGCACGACAACAAGATCACCGAGGGCAAGGTGCTGCGCACCGATCCCGCGGCCGGGGCCGAGGTCGACGCCGGCTCCACCATCAAGCTGGTGCCCTCCCTGGGGCCCGTCCGCGTGATCGTGCCCAACGTCGCCGGCCTGAGCGAGGCCGAGGCCAGGACGGCGATCGCCAACGCGGGCCTGACGATCGACGAGATCAAGCGCATCGCCGACAAGGCGGTGCCGCGGGACAAGGTCATCCGTTCCAGCCCCCAGATCGGCACCAAGGTCCGCAAGGGCGGCAGGATCGACCTGGTGCTGAGCGCCGGCCTCGTCATGCCCGACGTGACCGGCATGCTCCGTGAGCAGGCCGAGACGACCCTCCGCGAAGCCGGCTTCCAGGTCAACGTCGTCGAGCAGATCGACGACGCCCAGCCCGGCACCGTCATCGCCCAGTCCCCACCCGCCAAGGCCGAGGTCAACCCCGGCGACACGGCCAACCTCACCGTGTCCAAGAGCGACAACTTCCAATGGCCGTGGGATCAGGACGACGACGACTCCATCGAGGGCTTCGTCACGATTCCCAATGTGATGCACAAGAACGTGCAGGACGCCCAGACCGAGCTCCAGACCGCCGGCCTCAAGGTCAAAACCCGCAAGATCGCACATGGCGGCTCGGGCCTGGTCAAAGCCCAGCGCCCCCTGGCCGGCGCGGTTCCACCGGGCACGGAGATCTGGATCTGGCACTGAGCTTTTCCGGCCCGGCCTCGCTCTACGGCGCGGCCGGGCCGTTTGCTGTGCTCAGGGCTTTGTTGTGCTCAGGGCTTTGGCGCACTCGGGGGGCGTCTCAAAACCCTAGAGGGTTACCGCGTGGCGGTGTGCTCCTCCCAGAGGCGGCCGGCGAGGCGGCGCAGCAAAGGTCCCGCCTCGGTCAGATAGCGGGAGGGGTCGGGGGCGGGCGGGGTGTCCAGAGGCAGGTCGACGAGAGCGTAGGCGGCCTGGAAACCCGCGGCGTGCAGGTCGGCGGCCGGCAGGTCGCAGCGGCCGCAGATCGCCACCACCGGCACGCCCGCCTTGGCCGCCGCCTTGGCCACTCCGGCGGGGGCCTTGCCGCGCACGGTCTGCTCGTCGAGGGCACCCTCTCCGGTGATCACCAGGCGGGCCCCTGCCAGGTGGGAGTCGAAGTCGACCAGGTCGAGAAAGTAGTCGATGCCCGGCCGGAGCTCGGCGTGGAGGAAGGCGAGGGCCGCGAACCCCACACCCCCCGCGGCACCCGAGCCGGGCTGCCCCGCGACGCCCATCGGCCGCACCCTGCCGTCGTGCTCGACCGCGCCGACCAGCCCGTGCGTGTGAGCGCACACCGCGGCGAACCTCGCCAGCCCGGCCTCCAGCACCGCCACGTCCTCGGCCGCGGCCCCCTTCTGCGGCGCGTACACCGCCGCGGCCCCATGCGGCCCGAGCAGCGGGTTGTCGACGTCGGCGGCCACGACGACCTCCACACCCGACAGGTCGAGGAATCCGCTCATGTCGATCCGGTCGAGGTCGCGGAGAGCCGCCCCGCCCGGCGGCACCTCCGAACCGTCCGCCGCCAGCAGCCGCGCACCCAGCGCGCTCACCAGCCCCGCTCCCCCGTCGGTCGAAGCACTCCCGCCGAGCCCGAGGACGACCCGCCGCGCGCCGTGCCGTACGGCATGAGCCACCAGCTCGCCCGTGCCCCGGCTCGTGGCTGTGAGCGCCGCCGGAGCACCGCGCAGACGCCGCAGCCCGGACGCCTCGGCCAGCTCGATCACCGCGATCGGCTCCACGGGATGCCGGGCATAGGCCGCGAGAACCACCTCACCGGTCGGCCCCGTCACCTCCACCTCGACCCGGGCGAACCCCGATGCCACAACCGCGTCGACCGTGCCGTCCCCACCGTCGGCGACCGGGAGCACAACCGTGGGCACCCCATCTCCAAGCCCGGCCACCACGTGCTCAGCCGCCTCGGCCGCGCTCAACGACCCCCGGAACTTGTCCGGGGCGACAACCACATGTCCGGATGACTCGACCAACACCCGCTCCTAGACCTTGCGTCGTTCAGTCTGAGCATTGTCCCGCGTCACCCCCCGTAGAGGTCGCCCGGCCCCACCAGCACGACCTCACCCCGCTCCCGCTCACGCATCAGCTCCTCGGTGAATCCCGCGGCCGAGTAGCAGACGAGGTGTGTCCCCCGCGTGTCGTACTTGTCCCCGCGGGCCACCAGATCCCGGATCCGCCGCAGCCGTTCCAGGTGCCCGGCCCCCATCACCTCGCCCCACTTCACCTCACCGATCGCGAGCAACGGCGCCTTCGCACCGTCCACGTGACCGACCGCGACGACATCCACCTCGTGGCTGGTCCTGTTCGCCGGATCGTTGAGGGTCCCCGCCGTGACCTGGGAAGGCCAGTCCCCAAACCTGTCCTCCGCGAAGTACAGCGTCCATTCCCGGCAGATCCGCTCAAAGTGCGGCCCCACCACATTGGCGATGAACCTCTGCCTCGCACGCTGCCAGATCCGCTCGGTGTTCACCGCCCGCAGAAGCTGCGGCCAGAACGGCCGCATGATCGCGTGATAGAAGGTGAGCAGCGGCTCCGTAATCCGAAAGTCCGTACGATTACCACGAAACGCATCCAGCTCACGCGCGATGAGCCCCGCGTCCTCCAGGACCGTCAGCGGGTGGGAGAGCTCGTTGCTCTTGCGCCCCACAAAACTCGCGATCCCCCCACGCCCGCTGTTGCCTTCTGCGATGGCGCTGAGCACCGAGTGATAGAGCGCACCGTCACGGAGGTCGGGCTCCTCCGCGAGAAGATATCTGGCCTCAAGGAAAATCGGGCTCCCCGGCGACAGGACGGCCCGGACGACCCAGGCGTCGAAGTCTTCAAGATCTTCAGGCGTGTCCCCCCTGATCATCTCCGTGCGGTAAGCCGGAGTGCCCCCCACCACGGCATGCACCAGCAACGCCAGCCGAGGATCACTCAGCCCCCAGAAGCGCGCCGCGAGCCGGAAATCGAAGGTCGCGACAGGCAGATCCAACGCCGCCCGCCCCCGCAACGGCGCGTTCCCCGAGAGCAGTCCGCCCATGAAGGACATGGCGGAGCCACAGAGCAGCAGCCGGGCACGCGACTCCACCCGTTCGGCTCGGCGAGGGGCGTAGGCGGCTTGAAGCATCGACGGCAGGGCGGGGCTCGCCTGCACCAGATAGGGGAACTCGTCGATCACCACGGGCACCGGACGCTCCCGGCCGATTCTCAGCAGCACATCGATCACGGCAGGCCAGTCCGTGGGCGTGAAGGGAGCCACGAGGTCGAGATGCCGGGTCAGCGCCTCACCGATGAGACTGAGTGACTCGGCCTTGGTCGCCTCCTGGGCGGAGAAGTAGAACCCGCCCGCCTCCTGACAGAGCGCCTCCAGCAGGAAGCTCTTCCCCTGCCGTCGGCGTCCTGAGACGACACCCAGCGTGGCACCCGGCTGCTCATCGGTCGCGAACCTCACGAGCGCGTCCCACTCGCGATCACGATCGAACATGTCAGAAGGCTTTCGCACCCTGCCTCCAGCTGAGAGAAGTGTACTTATGATAACTGTACTTCTCTCAGCATGGTCACTGTCGGTGCGGGGTCGGGTGCGGAGAGGTGGTGGGCATAAACTATGAGTCACCATGACGCAGACTCCACTCATCGGCGGACACGTGTCCGTCTCCAAGGGGCTGGCCACGAGCGGGCTGGCTTATGCCGCCGAGATCGGCGCCGAGGTGATCCAGGTTTTCGTGAGCAATCCCCGGGGCTGGGCGCTCAGTGCGGGGAAGTCTAAGGAAGACGCGATGTTGCGGGAGTCCGGCATGCCGGCCTTTGTGCACACGTCTTACCTCATCAACTTCGGCTCCCCCAGTCCCGCCACGCTGGAGAGCTCGTCGGCCTCCGTGCGCCACGCGCTTGTGCGGGGGGCCGAGATCGGGGCGCGCGGGGTGGTGCTGCACACCGGGTCGGCGGTGAGCCAGTCGCGGGACGACGCGATGCGCCAGGTTCGCGAGCATCTGCTGCCGCTGCTCGACGAGATCCCGGGCGACGGGCCTGACCTGCTGCTTGAGCCGATGGCCGGGCAGGGGGCCATGCTCTGCGCGACGGTGCAGCAGCTCGGCCCCTATCTGGAGGCGCTCGACATGCACCCCAAGGTGGGCGTCTGCCTGGACACCTGCCACGCGTTCGCCGCGGGTCACGACCTGGCGGCGCCCGGCGGGGTCGCGGAGATGCTGGACGCCCTCCACGAGATCGCTCCGGGCAGGCTCAAGTTCGTGCACGCCAACGACTCCAAGGACCCCTGCGGCTCCAAGCGGGACCACCACGAGAACATCGGGGCCGGCCACATCGGCGCTCAGCCGTTCGCCGACCTGATGCGCCACCCGGTGGCCTCCCACGTGCCGATCTGCATCGAGACCCCGGGCAAGGCCGAGAAGCACCGCGAGGACATCACACTGCTGAAGAAGCTCCGCGACGCCTGACCCCCGGGGGATTCACGGGGTGACCGGAGGCCGCGGGAAGCCCATGCCTCAGCCCGGCACCCTGGAAGGATTCACGGACGGCAGGCAGCGGTGAGAGCCCGCGTCCCGGCCGGTACGGCGGAAGCCTCGCCTGCGTCCGCCGTACATTTCGCGGCAAGCGCCCGAGGAGGGCTCACGGGTGGCGGAAAGCCGCAGAAGCCCGCGCCTCAGGCGAGGCCTGCAAGCGGAGGACAACGCGGAAGCCCGTGATCCAGCCGCCCCCGCCTGGCCGGATCACGGGTGGGCGGTGGCCGCCCAGTCACGCCGTCTGCCGCCGTTGCCCCTGCCCCCCGGTCAGGGGCAACGGCGGCCAATCGGCGGCCGGGTGTGCCGAGCCGCCAGGTTTCCGCGCACCGGTCGCCGCGAGCGCCATGGCCTGCGCACTTGGTGAAAGCGGTTTGTCATCATCAGTGTTCGGACCCGCGGAGGATGTGACCCTCCACAAGGTGACCGTGTCAGGTGACTCTGCTGGGTCGACGTGAGGCCGCCCGTGGATCCGGCGGGCTCGGCCGACCCCCCGATGTCGCGGGATTGCCTTCCGACGTGGAAAACACTACGGTCGTGATCTTGCTCGCGAAACCTACTTGGCGGCCCCGTAGACCAACGGTGTGTAGTCGGCGACGCGCGGAGAGCCCGCCCACGACGGACGGTGTCTCCCGCACGACGAGCGGCCTTCCCGCCCGGCAGGACTCGCCCGCCTCCCCGCCGTCACGTGCGATGATCGCCTGAAGCAGGGGGCTTGAACTGCTGCCGCACCAACAGCTCACGCACATGCTTTGTGTGCCGTCGGCTCACAGCCAACCACTCGGTTCCAACACGGAGCGTAATCTTCCCGCCGTGCAGCTTCATCTCGTTCACATGGCGGACGGCGACCAGGGCACTGCGGTGCACCCGGATGAAGCCAGGCGGCCCCCAGCGGCGCTCCAAGGCGGCCAGAGGCATACGCACCAGATATCTGTCGTCGGCGGTGTGCAGCCGCACATAGTCGCCCTTGGCCTCGGCGAACCACACCGCCTGCCGGGGCACGAACCTCGTGCGCCCGCCGAGTTCCACCGGGATGACGTCCTCGGGGCCGGGCTCGGCGGGCTGGGCGGGGCCGTCGGCGGTGAGCCGGCTCACGGCCTCCTCAAGGCGCGCCGGGCGCACGGGCTTGAGCAGATAGTCGACGGCCCGTAACTCGAACGCCTGTAACGCGCAGTCGTCGTGGGCGCTGACGAACACGAGCTTCGGCGGGTAGGGGAAGTTGCCGATCAGGCGGGCCAGGTCGAGGCCGTCGAGGCCGGGCATGCGGATGTCGAGGAAGACTCCGTCGAGCCGCTCTCCCGCGCCGATCATCTGGACGAGGTCCTGCAGGGCGCTCACGCCGTCGGAGGCGGTGGTCACCTTCCCGACGCGGTTGTCGCGCCGGAGCAGCGAGGCCAGTTCATCCAGGGCGGGGGTCTCATCGTCAACGGCCAAGACTCGCAGCATGGCGACCACGCTTCCGCGTACCCCCCGTGACAGCAAGCGACACGCCTACGTCACGTAAAGGATTGACTACAAAAAGTTATAGTCACCCGACGGTGAAGTCGGGGGGGACGTCCTTGGGCACACGCAGCCGCACGGTCGTGCCCTCGCCCGGGGCCGTCTCCACGGTCAGGCCGTGTTCGTCGCCATAGATACGGCGGAGCCGTACATCGACGTTGGCCAGCCCGACCCCGCCGCCGCCCAGCCGCGTGCCCGGCGCCGCCGCCAGCACCCCGCGCACATAGCCGGGCTCCATGCCCACGCCGTCGTCCTCGACACTGATGTGCAGCTCGCGCCCGGCGTCGCGGACCACGACGCACACGGTGCCCCGGCCGGGGCGGGAGCCGACGCCGTGCCGGATGGCGTTCTCCACGAGGGGTTGCAGGCACAGGAAGGGCACCGGCACCGGCAGCAGCTCGGGCTCGGCCCGGACGCTGAAGACGAGCCGTTCGCCGAACCGCGCGCACTCCAGGGCGACATAGCGGTCGAGGCACCGCAGTTCATCGGCGAGCGGGGTGAAGTCCGCGCACCGCCGCAGGGCGTGGCGCGCCACGTCGGCGAAGTCCATCACGAGGTCGCGGGCGCGCTCGGGGTCGGTGCGCACGAACGACGCGATGGTGGTGAGGGAGTTGCCGATGAAATGTGGTGAGATCTGCGCGCGCAGGGCCCTGGTCTCGGCGGCGTGGGCGCGGCGGCGCGAGGCGTCGAGCTCGGCCAGCTCAAGCTGGCCCGACACCCAGTCGGCGACCTCGGTGACCGCGCGCACCGACGACGCGCTGAGCTCGGAGCCGTAGACGGCGAGGGCGCCCGCGGCGCGGCCAGAGGTGGTGAGCGGCACCACGACCGCGCCTCTGATCGGGCAGCCCGGCGCGCAGCCCGGATCGACCGCGACGTGCGGGCCGCCCGAGCCTAAGGCGGAGCGCACGTGGGCGGGGAGCGTGCCGAGGTGGGCCCCGGTGTGGCCGGCGACGGCGTCGAAGGCCAGCACCGCGTCGGGCGCCGAGGGGTCGGCCGAGGACAGCGCCACGGCGGTGGCGCCGAGCAGGGGTCGCAAATGGCGTACGGCACGGCGCGCGGCGGCCTGGGTGAGCCCGGCGCGCAGTGCCGCCGCGGTCCTGGCCGTGCCGCGTAAGGCGTCGAGGGCCGCGGTCGAGCGCCAGGAGCGGAAGCGCCCGGACCTGGCGAGCAGGAAGCCAATCAACGCGCTCAGCGGGCTCAGGAAGGCGAGGAGGGCATATCCGGTAACGGACATGACCGCGAACCGTAGCACTCCGTAACCGGCCCGGGGGGCGGGTTGAGGGAAGCTCGCGCCTGCGGGACCCAGCGGATCAGGCGCTTACCGACATGTCCCCTGAAGACGAATGATCGTATGGGTCCTTACGGCCGAGCTTCCCTAAGGAGGCCCGTCGCCCGGTTCCTCCTGGTAGGAGTAGCGCTGTTCCTTCCAGGGGTCGGCGATGTTGTGATAGCCGCGTTCCTCCCAGAAACCGCGCCGATCATCGATCATGTATTCGACCCCGCGCACCCATTTGACGCTCTTCCAGGCGTATAGGTGGGGGACCACGATCCGCAGCGGGTAACCCCGCTCAGGCGAGAGCGTCTTCCCGTCAAGCTCCATCGCGAACAGCGTGTCCGGCGCCATAAAATCATTTATCCGGATATTGGCGCTGTAGCCGTATTCCGCCCAGATCAGCACATGCTTGACCCCAGGAGCCGGCGGGGCGAGGTCAAGCAGCACGGAGGGCGGGATCCCAGTCCACTCGTTGCCCATGAGTGAGAACTTGGTCACACAGTGGAAGTCCGCCAGCACCGTCTTTCTCGGCAGCTCGCTGAACTCGGGCCAGGAGAACCGGTGGTGCTCACCCGAGGCGGTCGCCCCCATGACCCGGAACTCCCATGTCTCCGGCCGGAAAGTGGGCACGCGGCCGTAATGGATGACAGGGCGTCCCCTCGGCACATATTGCCCTGGAGGCAGGCGGTTCTCCTCCCGTGGAGTCCCGGGTAGCTCCACCGTCAATCACCTCGCCGCCTACCGGTCACCCGGCGCTTTCCCCCGTGGAATGAACCCGTGCACGAACGTCATCCTCCCATCGTCTCCCGGGACGGCCCGACTCGCCCACCGCATAGCGGGGTCAGGAAGGTGGGGTACTATTGCCCGCGATGCGTACAGCGTTCTGGTTTCTCTATGGCGACGGACCCCTAGGTCGGACCGTTCGCCATCAGACGCTGCGCTGACAGCAGGCGAACTGAAGGCCCCGGGTCCGATTCGGACTCGGGGCCTTCGGCGTTTGAAGGCTTTATCCGGTAGCGGTCACTCAAGAGGAGAGATGATGGTCATTGTCATGGGGCCCGAGGCCACGCAGGGCGACGTCGACGCGGTCGTGCAGATCGTCGGCACGGCGGGCGGCGAGGCGTTCGTCAGCCGCGGCATCAGCCGTACGATCATCGGCCTGGTGGGTGACATCGAGCGTTTCGGAACGCTCAACCTGCGTGGCATGAGCGGGGTCGCCGATGTGATCAAGGTGTCGACGGCGCACAAGCTTGTCAGCCGTGACAACCACCCGGAGCGCTCTACAGTGCGCGTGGGCGGTGTGCCGATCGGACCCGACACTGTGACGTTGATCGCGGGTCCGTGTGCGGTCGAGACGCCGCAACAGACGCTTGAGGCGGCCCAGATGGCCAAATCGGCCGGGGCCTCCCTGTTGCGAGGAGGGGCTTACAAGCCCCGCACCTCGCCTTATGCGTTCCAGGGGCTCGGCGAGGCGGGATTGCGCATCCTCGCCGACGTCCGCACCGAGACGGGGCTGCCGATCGTCACCGAGGTGGTCGACGCCCACGACGTCGAACTTGTGGCGTCTTACGCGGACATGCTCCAAATCGGCACCCGCAACGCTCAGAACTTCGCATTGCTCCAGGCCGTCGGTTCGATCGGCAAGCCGGTCATGCTCAAGCGCGGCATGAACGCCACGATCGAGGAGTGGCTGATGGCGGCCGAGTACATCGCACAGCGCGGCAACCTCGACATCGTCCTGTGCGAGCGCGGCATCCGCACCTTCGAGACCGCGACCCGCAACACCCTGGACATCTCGGCCGTGCCGGTCGCGCAGCGCCTCTCCCACCTGCCGGTGATCGTCGACCCGTCCCACTCCGGCGGGCGCCGCGACCTCGTCCTCCCCCTCACCCGCGCCGCCGTCGCCATCGGCGCCGACGGCGTGATCATCGACGTCCACCCCCACCCCGAACAGGCCCTCTGCGACGGCCCCCAGGCCCTCGTGGACGGCGACCTGCGCGAACTCGCCCGCGTGATGCGCCAGCTCTCACCCCTGCTGGGCCGCACCCTCGTCGGCGACGCCCTGGCCACAGCCTGAACCCCCCCCGGACGCGGGCAACCCCCGCGTCCGGGCCCCACACCTCCCCCGCACCGTCAACCGGGCCCAATCGGCGACGCAGGCTCCCTCCGTACGGCAAAGCCCGCAGTAACCACGGCCGCATCGAATCGCGGTTCAGCCTCATCGCCCCCGTGGCCCCGGATCCGCCCCGATCATGGGCGTATGGCGGGCGTGGGCAAGACCATGCCGGTCGGCTGCGGGAGAATCCCGGACACGCAGCACCCGTTCCCCCGGGTTGTACGGAACAACCTTCGTCTCCTGGCCGCCGAGGGCGGGGGCCAGGAGCCCGGTTGAGCGCCGATGCCGGCACTGCCGGACCCCGGCTCCGCCGTATGGCGCGGCCCGTCGCGGCGGCGGCCTAGGCGTCGAGTTCGTAAGCCTGGAGGGAGCCGGCGAGCTGGACGGCGAGTTCCTCCGCGTCGAGGCGTTTTTCGATCTGCCGGAGGTCCTCGATGCGGGCGCGGGTCTCGGCTGAGCGCGGGGCGAGGAGGGAGCAGCAGTCCTCGTCGGGGAGCTCGGAGATCGACAGGGTGCCGATCCGCCGGGCCTCGGCCATGATCTCGGTCTTGTCCATGCCCACCAGCGGGCGCAGGATCGGCAGGCGGACCGCGTCGTCGAGCGCGGTGATGTTGGCGAGGGTCTGCGAGGAGACCTGGCCCAGGGAGTCGCCGGTGATGAGGGCGGCGGCGTGGACCTTGTGGGCGACCTCTTCCGCGGTCTTGAGCATGAGCCGCCGCTGCGCCACCATCTGGAGCCGGTCGGCGCCGGACACCTTGATGGACTGCTGCGCCTTGCCGAAGGGCACGACCCACAGTCTGGACCGGCCCTGGAACCTGTCGAGGGCCCGCACGAGCGCGTAGGCCTTGTAGATGGACTCCGACGTGGTGAACGGGATGCCGGAGAAGTGCAGGAAGTCGACCCGCAGCCCGCGCCGCATCATGCGGTAGGCCGCGACCGGCGAGTCGATGCCGCCCGACATGAGCACGAGGGCGCGGCCGCTGGACCCGACGGGCAGGCCGCCCTGGCCGGGGATGCCGTTGGTGAAGAGGAAGGCCTCGTCGCGGTCGACCTCGATGTGCACGGTCAGCTCGGGGTTCTTGAGGTCGACCGGCAGCCCGTAGATGTCGTTGAGCTCGCCGCCGACGAGCCGGTCGAGCTCCATCGAGCGCAGCGGGAACCGCTTGTCCCTGCGGCGCGAGCGCACGGCGAAGCGGGCCCTGCGCCTGACCTCGTCGGTGTCCCTGACGAGCTCCACGGCGGCCTTTACGACCGCGCCCGGCTCCTTGGCGACCCGCCAGGCCGGGTGCACCCAGACGAGGCCGGGGACGTCGGCCACGCGCCGGGCGACGGCGTCGGCCTGCTCGGCCGAGGTGCCCTCGGGGAGGAAGAGGGCGATCACGCCGTGACGCTGGCGGACGTCGACCCGGATGTCGAGTTTCTTCAGCGCGCCCTTGATGTTGCCCTGAAGGCGCCGCTCGAAGAGCTCGCGGTTTTTGCCCTTGAGAACGACCTCACCCAGCTTGAGGAGCACACAGGGCTCGCCCATGGCGGACATGGTCATGGCGGGACCTCCGGGGGTGGGACGTGATCGAAGTCTGGGAACACTACTGTCAATGCTCACAGGAACGGCATGACCCTGTAGGGACTACACCGTGACCCAGCTACTTTAGTCCTGGCTGGACACCTGTCCGGTTCGCGCCATTAGCGACTTCCGCAACTTTTGTAACCGACCTGATAGTCAGGTCCCCTGTCTGATGCTCCTGCACGCTGCGATAATTCCTAGCTCATCTGTCAAGGAATGAAGTCACATGTCATCTATTGAGCACTTCTCGTACGGTCTTCTGACACCGCTGCTCGCGTATGTCATGTCGGCGAGCGGGTCCATGCTGGGGTTGCTGCTTACAACGCGCGCCCGAGGCGCCGAAGGCACGTCCAGGTACCGCTGGTTGGCGGGTGCCGCGATCTCCATCGGAGGCACCGGCATCTGGGTCATGCACTTCATCGCCATGATGGGCTTCGAAGTGCGCGGCACCCAGATTCGCTACGACGTCCCGCTGACGGTCGCGTCGGCGTTCATCGCCATGGCCGTGGTGGGCGCGGGCCTGATCGTCGTCTCGCGCGGCGGCGAGCATCTGATCCCGTTGCTCGGCGGCGGCCTCCTCACCGGGCTTGGTGTGGCCAGCATGCACTACCTGGGCATGGCCGCCATGAATATGTCGGGTCATATCTCTTATTCCCCGGTCGTGGTAGCCGCTTCCGTCCTCATCGCCGTCGTGGCCTCCACGGTGGCGCTGTGGTTCACGCTCAGGGTGAAGGGCGCGCTCGCCACCACGGGAGCCGCACTGATCATGGGTATCGCGGTCTGCGGCATGCATTACACCGGCATGTTCGCCATGAGCGCCCACTTGCAGCCGGGCAGCGGCCCGGTGCCCGGAGCCGAGGGCATCGACTTCCTGCTGCCGCTCCTGGTGATCATCAGCCTGGTGACCCTCGCCCTGCTGCTGGCCGTCCTGCTGTCGCCCTCCGAGCATGACCTGCGCACCGAGGCCGAGTTGATGGCCCGGCTGCAGAACAGCAGGTCGGGACGTCAGGGCGCCCACGCCAGGCCCGCGGCCCCCGCCGATCAGGCCGCGACCGGCCAGACCGCCCAGGAGCCGAGCCCCAACCTGTTCGACGCGCGCCGCAACCACTGATCGGCACAGGCGCGAAAGCAGGAGGACCGGCCGGATGGGCGCCCGGCCGGTCCTTACATGTCTCGCTCGCCGCGGAATGCCGTCAGACGGCCCCCGGACGCGAAAGCGCCCTCAAGGCTCAGCCGAAGAAGACCTCGGCCTCCTCGTAGCGGGACACCGGGACCGTCTTCAACTCGGCGGTGGCCTCGGCGAGCGGCACGCGGACGATGTCCGTGCCGCGCAGGGCCACCATCTTGCCGAAGTCGCCCTCGTGCGCGGCGTCGATGGCCTGCAGGCCGAACCGCGTGGCCAGCACCCGGTCGAACGCGGTCGGCGTGCCGCCGCGCTGGATGTGGCCGAGCACGGTCGTGCGGGCCTCCTTGCCGGTGCGCTTCTCGATCTCGCGGGCGAGCGTCTCCCCGACGCCGCCGAGCCGCACGTGCCCGAACGCGTCGAGGTCGCCGGTCTGCAGGGCCATCTGCCCCTCCACGGGGTGCGCCCCCTCGGCGACGACGATTATCGGCGCGTACCGCGTCTTGAAGCGCGACTCGACATACTCACACACACGCTCGATGTCGAACGGCTTCTCCGGGATGAGGATGACGTTGGCGCCGGCCGCCATGCCCGCGTGCAGGGCGATCCAGCCGGCGTGGCGGCCCATCACCTCGCAGATGAGCGCGCGGTGGTGGGACTCGGCCGTGGTGTGGAGGCGGTCGATGGCCTCCATCGCGATGTTGACCGCGGTGTCGAAGCCGAAGGTGTAGTCGGTCGCGTTGAGGTCGTTGTCGATCGTCTTCGGCACGCCGATGACCTTGACGTCGCGGTCGTAGAGCTGCTTGGCCACGCCGAGCGTGTCCTCGCCGCCGATCGCGATCAGTGCATCGACCCCGTGGGTGATGAGGTTGTCCTTGATGTGCTCAACCCCGCCGTCGATCTTCATCGGGTTCGTCCTTGACGACCCGAGGATCGTTCCACCACGCGGCAGGATGCCCCGCACGCTGGTGATGTCGAGCGGCATCGTCTCGCCCTCAAGCGGGCCGCGCCACCCGTCGCGGAAGCCGATGAACTCATGGCCGTACTCGCTCATGCCCTTGCGGACCACTGCCCTGATGACGGCGTTGAGGCCGGGGCAGTCGCCACCTCCGGTGAGCACTCCAATACGCATGGCGGGTTCCTCCCGATGGGTTGCACAACCAGACTATGTTTCGATGCACGACAACCTGTGGGATGGTCCCCAAAGACAGTCGGTGATGCAAGGCATTGTGCCGGAGCGGCGAAAAATGGTCTAGACCATAGAGGGAGCACACATGTCGGTTCTGGCCGTCGACGCGGGCACCACGGGCGTCACCGCCCTCGTAGTGTCCGAGGACGGCCTCGTGGAGTCACGGGGTTACCAGGAATTTGCCCAGCACTTCCCCAAGCCAGGGTGGGTGGAACACGAACCCGAGCAGATCTGGGAGGCGGTGCTCGGGGCCTGCCGCACGGCGCTGACCGGCACGTCCAGCCCCCCGTCGTGTGTCGGGATCACCAACCAGCGGGAGACCGCCGTGGTGTGGGACCGGTCGTCCCTCTCCGCTCCCCGCAGGGCGATCGTATGGCAGGACAGGCGTACGTCTGAAATCTGCACCGAGCTCCGCGAGGCCGGACACGAAGGCCGTGTGGCGAATCTCACGGGACTCCGCCTCGATCCCTACTTCACCGGAACGAAGTTCACCTGGCTCGCCCGCCACGAGCCCGAGTTGTGGCGGGAGGCCGAGCGCGGCCGGCTCGCCCTCGGCACCGTCGACTCCTACATCATCGCCCGCATGACGGGCGGCGCCCGTCATGTCACCGACGCCTCCAACGCCTCCCGAACCCTGCTCTACGACCTGTCGGCGGGCGCGTGGTCCCCCGAGCTGTGCGAGCTGTTCCAGGTGCCGCGCGACTCCCTCCCCGAGATCGTGCCGAGCTACGGCACCGCCGGCCGGACCGACCCTTCGGCGTTCCTCGGCCTCGACCTGCCGGTGAGCGGCATCGCGGGCGACCAGCAGGCGGCGCTGTTCGGCCAGGTGTGCCTCTCCCCCGGCGACGTCAAGTGCACATACGGCACGGGCTCGTTCGTCCTCATCAACACGGGGGACGAGATCGTGCGCTCGAACGAGGGGCTGCTGACGACCGTCGCGTGGCAGAAGCCGTCGGGCGAGCTGACCTACGCCCTGGAGGGTGCGATCTTCGTCACAGGGGCCGCCGTGCAGTGGCTCCGCGACGGCCTCGGGATCATCGGCACGGCGGCCGACTCGGAGGCGGTCGCGTCCGAGGTGGCCGACTCCGGCGGAGTGGTGTTCGTGCCCGCCCTGACCGGGCTCGGCGCACCCCACTGGGACCCGACGGCCAGGGGTGCGATCGTCGGGCTGACCCGGGGCACGACCCGGGGCCACCTCGTACGGGCGACCCTGGAGGCCATCGCCTTCGAGGTGCGCGACGTGGTCGATGTGATGACCGGCGCCGCCGGCCTTGACGTCCCCGCGATCAAGGCCGACGGCGGTGCCTCGGCCAACGATCTGCTCATGCAGATCCAGGCCGACCAGCTGGCCGTCCCGGTCGAGCGGCCAGTTGTGCACGACACCACCGCGCTGGGCGCCGCCTTCCTCGCCGGGCTCGGCAGCGGCGTGTGGTCGTCGCCCGGCGAGCTCGAGCGCACCTGGCGGCTCGACCGCCGCTTCGAGCCCGGCATTCGCGACGACGAGGCCCACAAGCGGTGGTCACGGGCAGTCGAGCGGGCCCGGCACTGGGCGTAACGCTCAACCGCATGAGAGGAGGCCAGGAGCCGGCGCAGATAGAGCCAGAGCAGGCCGAACACCACCGGGGCATCGGCGCCCGGCTCGCCGAGATCTTCGCCCACCGCGCTCCAGGGCTTCCCCCCGACCGCTATACGACGGTCGCCGCCGTCTGCGTGGCCACCGCCCGTGCCGTCTTCCCCCTCATCGTCCAGGCCACCCCCGCCGAGGCCGCGGTCCTCACGACCGAGCTGAAAACCATCGTCGCCGGCTACCTCACCCAGGCCCTGCCCCCATCCCCCGTCTGACCCCGCTCCGGTCCCCCGGAGCGGCCCCGTCCAGGCCGACCCGTGCCGAGGCCGGACACTGCCGATCGGGGGCCGGCTGCGCCCATCCGGCCGGCCGGCACCCTCCCCTCACCCGATCGAGCTCTGTGGCTGCTCCCATCCGTGGCGGCCGACCGGCGCCAAGCGCCCAGCACGCGGACGTGCGGGCCACCGTACGATCGGCCTCCAGGGCGATGTGGCGGGAAGCTCCTGCGGCGGCCCCGCGTCGGGTCGGCGGCGCGGGACTCCGTCATGGACCCACGCGGCGCGACGAAGCTCCCGGCAACGCCTGCGGTGGCCCCGGAGGAGGTGCCCGCCCATCCCCGATGGGGTGGGCGGGACGCCGTCTTGGACCCGCGGGGCACGACGGGGTTCCCGGCAACGCGCCTGCGTGGCCCCGGAGGAGGTGCCCGCCCGTCCCCGATGGGGTGGCGCTCAAGCTTTCGCAAACCCTTCGCCGCAGATCAACGGCTTGCGGCGGGTGCGGGCGATCATGGAGTGGAGGAGTTGGCCTGGACGGGTGGGAGGTCGTCGGATGCGGCTCTCGGTGCGGTCGACGGCCACCACGCCCATCCGGGCCCGGCGTGCTCTGATCTTCCTCGACCGGGCCGACCGGACCGCCGACCGGCCGGGAGACGCCGTGCGCCTGGCGCACGCCCTCAGGGTGCGCGGGTTCGACACCCGTGAGGTGCCGCCGGGCGACGCGCCGCAGCTCGTGATGGCCGGCTTCCTCGCCTCGGCCGAGCCGGGCGAGCTACTGCTCGTGCGGTGGGCCTCGGGGCCGGAGGCCGCGCCCATGGCGGTCGCCGACTTCGGGCGCATGGCGGGCGACACAGGTGCGGCGGCGGTCTTGCTGATCGTGGATTTCGGCTGGCTCATCCACGGCGGCGACAACGCTTCCGAAGGGGCCGTCCGCTGGCTGCGGGTGCCCGGGGACCCGCCCGTGGCGGCTGCCGCCCTCACCGTCGGCATCACCCCGGGCGTCGCGCGCCCCGGCACCGTCCCCTCCCTCACCGCCCTTCTGGCCGACGCTCTCCTGCTGCCGCCCCAGGATGCTTTCCCGCCGTTTGAGGACGAGTGGGATGCGGGCGACGCGCCCGATACGGCACGGCCGTCCCCGCGGGAGGGATGGGACACGGCCGGCGATGGCCCTGATGTGCACGGCGAGTGGGACATGGGCGATCACATGTCGCCCCCGGCCCCCAGGTCCTCCTCCGAAGTCCGCGATCGGCCGGATCGGCGGAGCGGCTCCTCCCCGGATGGAGCGGTCACGATCGGCGACCTCTACGACGTGGCGCGCAGGCGTTACGAATCGCTGGGTGCGGGCCGGCAGGTCGTGCTCTTCACGCACGGGGACGCCGAGCGGGTCGTCGCGGCTCCACGGCGTCTCACCGCGCCCGCCGTGGAGCCGCGGCTCGCGGCCACCGCGGCCCGGCTGGCCCGCGCGGGCGATCCGGTCTCCTCGCGCCCCGCCGCGGAAATCGTCAGCCGTGTCTACGACCTGCACCTCGGGGAGGACGCGCGTTGCCTCCTGCGGCGGGCCGCGCTGCTCCACGACGACGAACCCCTGACCCCCGAGCTGGCCGGATTGATGACGGGCGACACGTCCGCATGGCACACGCTGGCCGAATGGGGTCTGCTCGGTCAGACGGGCACGTTCGCTCACGAGTCCGTGCGGGAGGTGGGCCTGACCCGGCTCACCCCGGAGGAGGTCGAGCGTGTGCCCGCGGTGTTGCGCAGAGGCCGCGCGGAGGGGCGGCGGCTTCCGCCGCGCACCCCTCTCACCGCCGACCGGTGGACGACGAGCGACCGCCTCGGCCACGCCGTCTACGCCGAGGCCGTCGCGGCCTTCATCCGCCACCCCGACACCCGGCCACCGCTGACGATCGGCGTCAAGGGGCCGTGGGGCACAGGGAAGACGTCGCTGATGCGCATGATCCAGGACCTCCTCGACCCCGGCGCCGCCGGAGGCAGCCCGGCCCGCGTCCACCTGGTGCGCCGCTCCCGCTCACGCCTGCCCCGAGGGCAGAGGCCGCGCCCGGCCGACGGGAAGCCCGGCGACCGATCCCCCCATCCGCGCCCGTGGCACCGCCTCGGCCGCCGGGAGGCAACCGCCGACGAGCGGCCGGCCCGGTACGGCGAGGCCCCGATCCCGGCCGAGGCCCCGGGAGGCGGGGCCGACGCGACACCACCGTGGGGCCGTGACGCGTCCCCTGCGGCCGGCGCACGCTTCACGTTTCCCGGCGGGCTGCCACCCCGCCACACGTTCACCGATCCCTGGTCCCGCGACCTACAGATCGGGGACGGCGCCCTGGATCGGCTCTCCCGGCGCGCACGAACCGCCGGCGAGCCGGACACGGCACGGCGCCACAACGACCGGCCCCCGTCTCAGCGGAACGACGACCCTTGGCCACGGCGCGCAAGAGGTCCCGTCGCGGACACCCTCCGGCAATGGCCGTCCGGCCGGACACGCCGGACCACACGGCACACGGGTGACGACACCGCGGACACGCCCCAGGGCGCACTGCGACGCCCGCCGGTCAAGGAGTGGTGGAGCCGCCTGGCCCTGTGGTCACGGCGGACGCGTGACGAGGCCGCGGGTGCCCCGAGGGGGCGGCGGGGCGCGCTGGTGACCAACGCCGAGGTGATGGCCCGGGTGAGGAGGGCACCCGGGGAGCCCCGGGAGCAGCGGGCCGAGCCCATGGATGAGGCCGCGGGGCGGAGCGGATGGCGGCCGACGGTGTGGTTCAACCCGTGGGTCTACCAGAGCAGTGAGCAGGTCTGGGCCGGGTTGGCGCACGAGATCATCACCCAGGTGACGCGGCGGTTGCCCCGGGGGGAGAGGGAGCGGTTCTGGCTGGAGCTCAATCTGGCGCGAGTCGACAGGGAGGCGATCCGGCGGCGGGCCTACGGCCTGGCGCTCACCCGCCTCGTGCCGCTGGCGCTCGCGCTGGGGGTGACGGTGGTGCTGACGGGTGCGGCGGTGGCCGCCGCCGCGTTGTCGCCGGTGTTCGGGCCCGCCCTGCGAGATGCGGCGGGGGTGCTGGGGTCGGTGGGGCCGGTGGCCGTGCTGGGGGCGGGAGCCGTACGGCTGGCGGGGTTCTTCAGGGAGTCGGCGAACGTGGCGTTCGGCGGGTTGGTGCGGCAGCCGGACCTGCTGGGGCCGGTGGGGGCCGCGGCCGGGGAGGCCGTGGCGGATCCGGGCTATCAGTCGAGGGCGGGGTTCCTGCATCTGGTGCAGACGGATATACGCCACGTGCTGGACCTGGTTGCGACGGAGGACCGGCCGCTGGTGGTGTTCGTGGACGACCTCGACCGGTGTTCGCCCGGCACGGTGGCGCAGGTCATCGAGGCGGTCAATCTGTTTCTGGCGGGCGGGTTCCCCAACTGCGTGTTCGTGCTGGCGATGGAGCCCGAGGTGGTGGCGGCGCACGTCGAGTCGGCCTATCGGGACCTGGTGGAGGCGTTGCCCGAGGGTGATCGGCCGGGGCTCGGGTGGCGGTTCCTGGAGAAGATGGTGCAGTTGCCGCTCAGCATGCCGAGGCTGGACGAGGACCGGCAGGTGCCCGCCTACATTCGTGCGCTTCTCGGGCTGGACGGCCGCCTGCCAGCCGAGGCGTCCGACCCGCTGTCGGCGTTCACGCAAGCGGTGCCCCCGGGCCCGGCGGCCCCCAGGCCGGCGTCCGAGGTCTCCGGCCGGGAAGGCTCACGCCGTACACCGCGGCCAGCCGTGGACGAGGCGCTTGTGGAGCGGCTGGAGTGGGCGATCAGGAGCCGCGATCCCTCCCCCGACGACCTCGACGCGATCACCCGTGAGGTCCAGCGGGTGGAGGGTGTCGTGTCCTCGCCGGGGTTCACCCTCTCCCCGGCGGCGCGGATGGCGGCCGACCGGGTGTTCAACGATCTCTACAGCGACGAGAACGCCTACCGCGCGATCGAGCCCGCGCTGCACGTGCTGGCCCTCGGCAATCCGCGGGAGGTGAAGCGCTACTTGAACGTCTACAGGTTTTACGCGTTCCTCGCCTACCGGCGGAGCCTGTCGGGCGGGCCCGCCGTGTCGGACGCCGCCGTGGCGAAGATCGCCGCGCTGGCCGTGCGGTGGCCGCATCTGGTCTCGTCGCTGGTGCGGGACCGGCTGGGGGGTGAGACGGCGCTCAGCCGTCTGGAGCGGGCCTCCCCCAAGGGCGGGGACGCCTTCCGGGAGGCGGTGGCCGAGCTGGGTCTGCACGAGTCGCCGGGTGTGCGCTGGGAGTGTGTCCGCGCGTTGCTGGCGTCGTTCCCGCCGGTCGCAGGTGCGGCCAGGGACCTGCTCTGAAGCCCGCGGGTCAGCGCTGGGCCTGCATCATCCAGTGGTGCTTCTCCAGGTCGTGGGCGACGGCGTCGAGAAGGTCCTGGGTGACGGGGTCGGTTTCCGCGGTGACCTCGATGCGTTCGCGCATTCTGGCGATGATCGATTCGAGGATGTCGGTCATCGCGGCGACGACCTTGCCGTCCTCTATCGATCCCCCGTCCAACTGAGGCACGTGGCTGGTCTTGACAACCGTGGACGCACGGCCGTCGGGGTGGGCGCCTATGGCGCTGGCCCGTTCGGCGACGGTGTCGGTGTGTTTGCGCATGACCTTGACGATCTCGTCGAGGTGCAGGTGCACAGAGCGGAAGTTGTGCCCGATCACATTCCAGTGCGCCTGCTTGGCAAGGAGTGTGAGGTCGAGCAGGTCGACGAGTGCGCCCTGGAGCGCCTCGCCGACGATCTTCCGGTTCTGAGGCGTCAACGAGCCGGTGATCGCGGCCATGGTGGATCCCCTCCGTTGTAGGTATGGCCCGCCGTGACGGGCCCTCTACGCTGCCCTACCCGCCTAAATCACGCCATCACCCGAAAAATCTTCCCAAAGGACGCATATTGACCAACCCTTGGCCCAATTTGATTGACACTGTCATAGTTACAGTGTAATTCTGCGGATATGGAGGAGACCCTGACGATCGCCGAGCTGGCGGAGCGCGCGACCGGCGTGCTGCGCGACGGCGCGCGCGGCGCCAACGGGAGGATCCGCGAGGTGCCGAGCGAGCGCCTCATCCGGTGGTATACGACGATCGGCCTGCTGGACCCGCCGCTGACCCGCCGTGGCCGCGTGGCGAGATACGGCAGGCGCCACCTGCTCCAGTTGGTGGCCGTCAAGCGCCTCCAGAGCGCGGGGCTGTCGATCGCCGACATCCAGGCGCGGCTCACAGGCGCCACCGACGCGGCCCTCGCGGAGGTCGCCCGGCTGCCCGAGCCGCCTGGTGGGCCGCCCGTCGCGGACGCAGAGGAAACACCCCGGAGCGCCACACACGTTCCCGCACGCGAGCGGTTCTGGGCCCGCGGCACCGGTTCGCAAGACCTGCGAGATCCCCTGGACGCGACGATCCCCCAGCCGGTGACGACGGCGCCCGGCCCGGCGCTCGTCCACGGCGTACGGCTGGCACCGGGAGTGACGGTGATGTTGTCCGGACGTGCCCCCACCCCCTTCGACCTCGCGGTGCTGGGAGAGGCGGCCGTCCCGCTGCTCGACGCGCTGCGCACCCTGGGCCTCATCGACACCGCCTTCGACGCAGCTCCGGAAGGGAGCACCTGATGACCTTCACAGTCGTGTCACTGCCCAAGGAGCAGTGCCCGCCTCGCCCCGACGCCGGGCTCGGCGCGCTGAGCACCGAGCGCGGCAACCTGCCGCTTTCGAGCGTCGACGTCAACGCCGCCGTCGCCGGCATGGTCGCGGACGTGATGGTGACGCAGGAGTTCACCAACGTGCACGACGTGTCGCTGGAGGCGACCTACGTCTTCCCGCTGCCGGACCGGGCCGCGGTCACCTCGTTCACCATGGAGGCCGACGGCCACGTGGTGGAGGGGGTGCTCAAAGAGCGCGGCCAGGCCAGAGCGGACTACGACCGCGCGCTGGCGGAGGGGCGCCGGGCGGCGATAGCCGAGGAGGAACGGCCCGACGTGTTCACCATGCGGGTCGGCAACATGGTGCCCGGGGAGCGGGTGACGGTGCGGTTGACGCTGACTCAGCCTCTGCCGTACGAAGACGGGGCCGCGACCTTCCGCTTCCCGCTCGTGGTGGCCCCGCGTTATGTGCCGGGCACCCCGATCGACGGGCCGCCCGCCGGCGACGGCACCGCGCCCGACACCGACGCCGTGCCCGATGCCTCCCGCATCACCCCGCCGGTGCTGCTGCCCGGCTTTCCCAGTCCGGTGCGGCTGTCGCTCGCGGTGACGATCGACGCCGCCGGCCTCCAGCCGCGCGAGGTGCGCTCCAGCCTGCACGTGACGCGGGAGGAGACCACGGCGGAGGGCACGGTCGTGCGGCTCATGCCGGAGGAGCGGCTCGACCGCGACTTCGTGCTGCGGCTGGCGTTCGACGCGGCCGACTCGCTGGTGCTCGCCCCCGACGAGGGCGAGGAGGGCACGTTCCTGCTGACGGTTGTGCCGCCCGAGGGTGAGCGCCGGGTGCCGAAGGACGTGGTCCTGGTGCTCGACCGTTCGGGCAGCATGGGCGGGTGGAAGATGGTGACCGCGCGGCGGGCGGCGGCCCGCATCGTGGACACGTTGACGGCAGACGACCGGTTCGCGGTGTTGTCCTTCGACCACGAGGTGGAGCGGCCGGCGGCGCTCGGTGAGGGGCTCGCGCCCGCGACCGACCGCAACAGGTTCCGCGCGGTCGAGCATCTGGCGTCCCTCGACGCGCGGGGCGGCACGGAGATGCTTCAGCCGCTGGAGCAGGCTGTGGCGCTGCTCACCGCCGGCGAGGACGGCAGGGACCGGGTGGTCGTGCTGGTCACCGACGGGCAGGTGGCGGGTGAGGACCACATCCTGTCCCGCATCGGGGCCGCGCTGCTCGGTGTCCGCATGCACACGGTGGGCGTCGACCGGGCGGTCAACGCCGCCTTCCTCGGCCGGCTGGCCGGTTTCGGGTCGGGGCGCTGCGAGCTGGTGGAGTCGGAGGACCGGCTCGACGAGGCGATGGAGCACATCCACCGCCGCATCGGCGCGCCGCTGGTGACGGGACTGGCGCTGTCGGCCGACGGGCTCGGCGTGGAGGACGACAGTGTCACGCATCTTGGGTCGATGTTCACGGGAGTGCCGTTGACGGTGATGGGGCGGTTCCGCGGTGCGGCGGCGGGGACGCTGACCCTGCGCGGGACGGGGCCCGACGGCGAGCCGTGGGAGCGGCGGGTCGAGGGGGCGGTCACGGAGGCTCACGGACCGGCTCGCGCGGGCGCAGCCGTACGCGCGGTGTGGGCGCGGGCGCGGGTGCGGGCGCTGGAGGACCACTATGCCGCGGAGGACCGCCTCAGGGATCCCGGCCTGGAGCAGGAGATCGTGGCGACCTCGCTGCGGTTCGGGGTTTTGAGTAGGTTCACGGCTTTTGTCGCGGTGGATTCCCGGGTCACGAGTGACGGCGGGCCGGAGCACCGCGTCATTCAGCCGGTCGAGATGCCGAGCGGCTGGGATCGGCCCAAGCCTCCGGCGGCGATGCCCCGCATGATGCCGGCGTCCATGGCGTCCATGGCGTTCACCCAGGACGACGCGCTCAGCCGGCCTTCGCCCCCGGTCGCGGCCTCGCCCGCGTTCGCCGCGCCGCCGCCCCCGGGAGCCGGCGTGGGGGCGCCGAGCCCCGCCGCCGGCGGCGGGCTGTTCGGCGGCCGGGCGCGCAAAGCGAGGCAGGCGGCGCCCCGCAACGCGCTGGAGGAGATCAGGCCGCAGCTCTTGCAGGAGCTGGAGCGTGTGGAGAGCGTGACCCAGCTGTCCGCCCGCGACCTGCGCGGCTATCTCGCCGACCTGGGCAGCCGCCTCGCGGCGCTCGCGGCCTACCTCGACGGGCACAAGGAGCTGGCGGCCCTGGCACGCGACCTTGAGGCGGCCGAGCGGCCCGGCGCCGACCTCGACGAGCTGGTGCGCCGCACCCGTGAGCTGCTCGGCACCCTGACGGGCCGGGGCGGCGGCTCGCCGCGCGCCTTCTGGAAGCGGAGCTGACCGCTCAGGACAGGCGGGCCCGGACACCCCGGATGTGCTCGGGTGTCGTACGGCAGCAGCCCCCGATGAGGCTCGCCCCGGCCGCGAACCATGCCACCGCGGCCTGGGCGAACTCGTCGGGTTCGGTGAAACCGGTCCATGTCCCGGCGACGGGGTCGTAGTCCTCGCCGGAGTTCGGGTAGACGACGACCGGGAAGTTGTCGACGCACCGGATCAGGGAGGGGATATAGCGGGGCTGGGTGCAGTTGATCCCGACCGCGACGACCCTCGGGTGGCCGGAGAACACGGCGGCGGCGTCCTTCAGCGGGGTGCCGTCGCTGATGTGTGCCTCGTCCCGGCAGGAGAAGCTCACCCAGATGCGGACGTCGGGGGTCTCGTCGAGGAGGCGGGCGAGTGCCTGGGCCTCGCCGTACGACGGGATGGTCTCGCAGGCGAGCAGGTCGGCGTCGGTGCCGGCGAGCAGGTGCCACCTGTCGCGGTGCCAGTCGGTGAGGCCGTCCTCGTCGAGGTCGTAGTCGCCGGTGTATTCGGCCCCGTTGGCGAGGTAGGCGCCATAGGGGCCGACGCTGGCGGCCACCAGGCCGCTGCCGTGCTCGTCGCGGGCGCGGCCGGCGATCTCGACCGAGAGGGAGATCAGGCGCTCGGCCTCGGCGGCCGAGCATCCCCGGCGCATGAGGCCGGGGATGGTGGCCTGATAACTGGCTGTGGTCGCGACGTCGGCACCGGCGGTGAAGTAGTCGCGGTGAGCCCGGAGGATCACTTCGGGGTCGTCGGCGAGAAGCCGGGCCGACCATAGGTCGTCGCGCAGGTCGTTTCCCAGGGCTTCCAGTCTTGTCGCCAAACCTCCATCAAGAATGAGGACGTCACGGCCGTAAAGGGCGGAACTCACCCGCCAACTCTATGCGGAACGCGGTATGTCAGCGCCAGAGAGCCCTGCGGTCATGATCCGGTCAGGCCCTGCTTGGCCTGTTTGGCGGCGCGTGCCATCTCCACCTTGGCACTCGCGGCGTATTTGTCGACGTATTCCTGTCCGGAGAGCTCCATCAAGGCATACATGATCTCGTCCGTGACGGCCCGCAGAACCAGCCGGTCGTCTTCCATGCCGTAGTAACGGGAGAAATCCAGCGGCTTGCCGAAGCGCACGCCCGGCTGAATGCCGAGCCGGGGAATCAGACGGCCCGGCGGCATCATCTCAAACGTGTTGATCACCGCCCACGGGATGACCGGCACCCGGGACTCCAGCGCGAGGCGGGCGACGCCGGTCTTGCCCTTGTAGAGACGGCCGTCGGGGGATCGTGTGCCCTCGGGGTAGATGCCGAGGACCTCACCCTCGCCGAGCACCCGCAGCCCCGTGCGCAGGGCGGCCTCACTGGCCTTGCCGCCGGAGCGGTCGACCGGCACGGTGCCCACGGCGGTGAAGAACGCCCGGCTGAGCTTGCCCTTGATGCCCCTGCCCGTGAAATATTCCGCCTTGCCGAGGGAGATCACCTTGCGGGGCAGGTAGAGGGGCCCGAAGAAGTGGTCGGCGAACGAAAGGTGGTTGCCTGCGAGGATGACGGGCCCCTCTCGGGGGACGTTGTCGACGCCCTCGACCCAGGGGCGGAACACCAGATGGAGGATCGGCTTCAAAATTACCTTAACCACCCAGTAGAACACCGGAGGCACCTCATCTCGGGGTTCGAGTCATCAAGCACGCGTTATCTTCCCATCTTCCGGCCATGGCTTCTCCCGCACCAAGCCCACCCCTCGCACAATCACCCCCCGGCATGCGACGATCAGTCGACCAGCCGCAGCGCGAGGAGGCCGGGCGATGCCACTCATGCCAGGTGCCGAGCCATACCACCACGAGGGTGGCCAGGTCGGCGTCCTTCTCTGCCATGGATTCACCGGCACACCCCAGTCCATGCGCCCCTGGGGCGAGCATCTCGCCGCCGCGGGCCTCACCGTGTCGCTCCCCAGGCTCCCCGGCCACGGCACCACGTGGCAGGAGATGAACCGCACGCGCTGGGAAGACTGGTATGCCGAGTTGGACCTCGCCTTCGGCGACCTCCGCGGCCGATGCGCCGAGGTGTTCGTCATGGGCCTGTCGATGGGCGGCTGCATGGCGCTCAGACTCGCGGAGGTCTACGGCGAGACCGTGCGCGGGGTGGTGACGGTCAACCCGTCCCTCGCCATCGACGTGCCGCTGCTGCGCCTCGCGCCGCTGCTCAAGCTTTTTGTGCCCTCGGTGCCGGGGGTGTCGGGGGACATCAAGAAGCCGGGGGTGACCGAGCTCGCCTACACGCGCACCCCGGTGCGGGCCGCCGCGACGCTGCCCCGACTATGGTCACTGGTGCAATCGGAGCTCTATCGCATCACTCAGCCGGTATTGGTCTACCATAGCCCCGAAGATCACGTTGTTAAGCCGGAAAGCGTCCGCATTCTTCGCGAACGGCTGACCAACGGCAATCTGGAAATCGTTCAACTGATGGACAGTTATCACGTCGCGACCCTCGACAATGAGGCAGATCGCATCTTCTCGGGGAGCCTCGACTTCATCAGGACACATGCCTCTGTACCCTTACAGAGAGACTGATCGCGAGCAGGGGGAGATGCGCGGTCTTACACAAGGAAGCGACCGGCCGATGAAGACAGTCACGTGACGCCGCAGAGCGATGAGGACGAGGTCTGGCGTCAGATCGTCGCGTCCTTCCACGCCCCGGACGAGCGCGGCTCGAGCGACCAGCCGTGGCCGGACAGTGAGAATCTCACTCCCGAGCCGGCGGCCCGGCTCGGCGATCGCGTCGGCGATGACGACCCGACCGCCGATCTGCCCGCCACACCGCAGACCGACCCCCGGGAGCCCGGCGATCAGCCCGACGCCAAAGACCAGAGGGAGCCGCACGACCACGGCGACCTCCGCGATCATCCCGACCTGCGCGATCTACGCGACCCCTTCGAGGGCACCGAGCTCGGCACCGTGTCCCGCCGTCCCCTCGGCCGCCGCCGCTTCGACCACGAGGCGCTGGACCTCTCGCACCAGGACCCCGTGGAGCAGGACAAGGATCAGTCCGGCGACGACGGCAGGGACGACGAGGGCCACTACGATCCCCCGCCTCCTCCTCCCCTGCCCAAGGCCGACACCACGACCAAGCTCGCCTGGCTGGCCCTGTTCGGCGGCCCCGCCTATCTGCTGATGGCGGCCATGCTCGGCTGGCACATGGAGGGATGGGCGCTGTTCGGCGCGGTCGCCGCCTTCATCGGTGGTTTCGTCGCCCTCGTGATTCGCATGGGCGACGGTCCTCCGAACGACTCCGGCTGGGACGACGGCGCGGTCGTCTGAGCGGGGACCGCCCAGGTCCCCTCGGTGCCTCCTCCCGCCCCCTCACCACGGCACCGAGTACGTCCGGAGTGCCTGGAGCCGGGTGTCAGTCGTCCCCGGCGGACGCCGGCCGGGTGCGGCGCCAGTGGAAACCGCAACTCCCGTGGCCGGCGGCCAGAGTGGTGGGGCGGTCGAAGGCGAAGCCATGGCGATCGGGGTCGATGGCCTCGATCCACGACCGGTCGAACTCACAGAAGACCGGCACCAGTTCGGGCGCCCCGGCGCCCCGGAGGACGTCGTTGTAGGCGCAGCGCCGTATTTCGAGGAGATAGGCGTCCTCGTCATCCCGTTCGCGCACGAAGTCAAACGAGGCGCCGTAACGCTGCTCCTCGTTCGACTTCGATATCTCGACGATCAGGCTGAACGGGTCGGGTGCCTGATCGAGCGCGGCCGTCATGCCGTGCCGAATCCCCTCCCTCATGGGGTCGAGGAAGGCGTGCTTCACCTTCTCGACGGCCTCGGCGCCCGGCATCCGCTCGCGGAGCAGGTTGTAGGTGGCGAGCAGGACCGCCGACATGTGCACGTTGTAGCGGGCGGCGCCGTCGACCAGCAGATCGCCGCGGGCTTCCACGAGCGCCTGGGCCCGCCGTTCGATCTCCTGCCTCATCCCGGGCAGGTCCGGTTCGAGTATCGCGAAGTAGGCGTCGAACAGCTCAGCCATCTGGCTGTCGACATCGTCGGCCTTCAGATCGGCCATGTGACTCTCCCTTCCGTCGGATGGTTATATACAAACATGAATGTATGTATGCGACAATCTAACCATGAGACGCACAGCGGATGAAGCCGCCGCCACGAGGAAGGCGCTCCTCCACGCCGCCCTTGAGGTGTTCGCCGAGCGGGGGTTCAACGGTGCGAGCCTCGCCGACATCACGGCACGCGCCGGAGTGACCCGCGGGGCGGCCTATCACCATTTCCGCGACAAGTCCGCGCTCTACCTGTCCACCTTGTCGGAGCTATGGGACGAGGCGACCGGCCGCATCTGGGCGGAGCTGGAGGGAGACGCCCCGCCGGCGGACCGCCTGCGTGCCTTCCTCGTGCGTTTCATCACGGAAATGGAGGCGGACCCGGTGGTCCGGAGGCTGCTGTCGGTCACCATCCTCGCCAACGAGGCGGTGCCGGTGCACGACACGGGCATGGCCGACAAACGCGCGGCCACCAAGGAGCAGACGGCCCGGCTCACCACCCTCTTCGCCGAGAGCGGTTTGCCCCTGCGCCCGGGCGTCGCCCCCGAGACCGCCGCCCTCACCGTGATCTCCGCACTCAACGGCGTGGCCATCACGTGGCTGATGGATCAGTCGCTCTTCTCCCCCGCCGCCCAGGCCCCCACCCTCGCCGGCACGATCGTGTACGGCATAGCCGGGGCCTGATCGTGTACGGCACAGCGCCGCGTGCCTGACCTCGCCGGCAGGGATCGTGTACGGCGCGGACGGGTGCCTACCGGTCGGAGGGCCCGCCGAACCGCTTGACGACGTCGGTGTAACGGTCGGCCGAGTCCACGATGTGGCCGACCGACCAGACTGCCGAAGTGCCCGGCACACTCGTGACGGCCTGCAGCCGGACCGTGCTGCCCTTGGCCCCCGCCGTACCACGAATGATCTTGCCTTTGCCATGCTCGAAGCGCATCAGGAAGGGCTCGGTCGGGCGGCCGGGATCGGCCCCCGAGATCCAGAACCTCCCCTTGCCGTCCCCTGAGACACCGTAGAGTTTGGCATCGCCGTCGGGCACGTCCACCTCGGACCAGCGTTTGCCGTTCCAGGCCATCACGAGCGGCGTGACGTCCCCCGGACCGCGGAAAACCCCGCCCACGGCAAGCGCGCGGCGCGGGGAGTCGACGTGGATGTCACGCAGATAACCGCCGGGCACAGACGGCAGCGAGACACGCTTCCACTCCCCCGACGACAGGCGCATGACCAGCGGCTGCCCCGCGGTGTCGCCGACGGCCCACCCGTCGCCTTTGGCCGACAGCGCCACGCCGTACAACACCCCGCGGTTCTTCATCGGCGTCAGCGTCCAGGATCCCCCGTCCCTCGCGACCACCAGGGGTTTGCCCTCCCGGCTGCCGACTGCGACGACCTTGCCCTGCGCAGCCGCGACCCCGCCGAGCCAGTCACCGCTCCGCAGCTCGTCCACGGTGACCCGGTCGAAGCCGTTCGCGTCGCCCCTCGCGATGTATGGCTGGCCGTCGTGGCCGTCGCCCACCGTCCACATCTGGCCGGGTCCGGCGGCGGCGACGGACCGCAGGTGGCCCGCACCCGTCGCGTCGTTGCGGATCGGCACCTGCGTCCAGGCCTTGCCGTCCCACCTGGTGATCACGCCGCGGTTCTGCCACACGTCCCAGATCTCCTGCTGCCCGACGGCCCACACCTCGGTGGCCGACACGGCGACCACATCGGACAGGGATCCATCTGTGCGCAACCGAGCACTTGTGGACTGCTGCCATGCTTCGGCCACAGGCGGACGGGTCGGATCGGCGTGCGCGGAGACGGCCGGAGTCGCTGAGGCGAAAAGCGCGGCTGCCGCGCACACGACCGATGCACGCCGCATTGAGCGGCGGGTCATGTTTGAGATCGTACGGCCCTCACCGGACACTTAGTGGCCTTCCTTGCCGGACTATGTCCGATGCGTGGCAAGATCGGCGACAACGGGCAGGTGATCCGTAGCCGCCGACAGGTCTCCGGAATCGGCTTCCCCGATGCCGCATCCCAGCACGGTCAGGTCGTGCGCGGCGAACACCGCGTCGATGCGCCGCCCCGGCCGCCTGGCCGGAAACGACAGGCCGTCGCCGCGCGGCGCGTGCGCGTAGCAGTCGGTGAAACGGTCCGCCAGATAGCGCCAGGCGGGCTGGTGGTCCTGCTCGTTGACGTCACCGGCGAGCACCACGGAGGCGCCGTGGGCCCGCGCCGCCGCCTCGGTGAGTTCCACCGCCTCGGCCACATGAACAAGCCGGGCATCGGCCCTGAGATCCAGGTGCATCGATCCCACGGCCAGCCGTACACCCCGCGCCTCGACCACCGCCACCGCGAGCCCGCGCCGCTCCAGCCTCGGGAAACGGCGCAACGCGTGGCCCTCGTCGTGCACGACGCGTACGCCGGAGGCCACGTAGACGGCGACCCCGCCCACCCGGCCGCCCGCCGCCACCGTCATGCCCGCCCCCTCGGCCAGGCGGCGCCGCCGGTGCCGCCACCGCCAGTAACGCGGCGCCTCCTGCACGCACAGGACGTCGGGCGCGATCGACCGCAGGACCCGGCTGAGCGCTCCGACGTCGTCGTACATCGAGCGCACGTTGTAGGTCGCCACCCTGATGGTCATCGAAGGCCCCCGCACCGTCCCATAAAGGGTGGGCCGAGGTTAGAGACCCCGGCCCACCACCTGTCAGCCGAGTGACCTCACCGGCCGCGCGACGTGGTTATCGCTTGCGTGCCAAGTCGGCCGCGCCGACCAGGCCGGCCTCCGCGCCGAGCTCCGCCAGGCGGATCTCCGCCGTCGGCCGGTGTCCCCTGCCGGTGAGCACCGACACGTAGACCTCACGCACCCGATCGACGAACAGGTCGGCGGCACGCGACACGCCGCCGCCGATGACGTAGCACCCCGGGTCGAGCACGGCGCTCAGATCGGCCATCCCCTGAGCCAGCCAACCTGCCAGGCTCTCGAACGCCGCCAAGGCCGCCTCGTCACCCTGCCGGGCCGCCTCGGTGATCTCCTCGCCCTCGATCGTGCCGCCGGCGAGTCCCAGCAGGACGCGGGCCCGGTCGGGGTCGGCGGCGGCGATCTCCCTGGCCTCGACGACCAGGGCGTTTCCGCTCGCGTATTGCTCCCAGCAGCCGAGGTTGCCGCACCCGCACAACCGCCCGCCCGGCACGACCTGCATATGGCCGAGCTCGGCGCCCATGCCCCACCGGCCTCGGTAAAGCGCACCGTCGAACACCAGCCCACCGCCGATGCCCGTGCCGACCGTCACACAGACCATGTGGCTCTGACCCCGCCCGGCGCCGAACCGGGCCTCGGCCCACGCGGTCGCGTTGGCGTCGTTCTCGACCACCACGGGCAATCCGACGACGTCAGCCACCCGCTTCTGGAGTGGCTCCTCACGCCACGCCAGATTGGGCGCGAAGCGGACGACGGATCTGGTCTCGTCGACGAAGCCCGCCGCGCCCAGCCCGACCGCCTCGATCTCGCGCCCGCGGCGCAACTCGTGCACCATGTCGGCGATCGTGTCCGCGACACGGTCGACGTCGTCCGCGGGGGTGGGGCGGAGCATGTGCTCGTGCACCCGGCCGTTCTCGTCGACTACTCCTGCGGCGATCTTCGTGCCGCCGATGTCCACACCGATGGTCAACATGTTGGAAACCATTCCCCAGGGGATGCCCGGTCAGCCGAGGTCCGCGCGATCGGAGCCGCCGCGCTTGCGCGGCGGCTGCGGGCGCTGCAACACATCGACGATCTGCCGCATCGCCGACATGACCTCGCCGCCCGCCGCCATGAGGTGACCGGTGACGTCGTTGCCCGAATCCCGCTGCGCCGCGATGGCCCGGCACACCGGGCAGGCCCGGCACACGTATTCTTCCTCGTGCTGCTCCGCCACCGCCTCGGCCCACACGTCCCGGGACTGCTCCGGGCGTGTACGGCGAGAGCCCGTGAAGTCCGAGATCACCTGACCGATGCCCCGGGCGCCACCCCGCACCACGGCCTTCCCTACCTCACGCGTCGCCCGCGCCTGCAGGGAGGACAACCACTTGGCCGCCTCGTCGGCCACCGTGCCGATGGCCTCACGCCCCATCCGCTCGGCCTCCCGGATGCCCTCGTTGACCCGCTCGCGATCAACACTCCGCGCCCGCTCCTCATCCGCAGGCCGCTCCTGCTCCACCTCACCCTTGCCCACGGGGGCGGGGGCGGCGGGCCGGACAACCTCTTCGGAAGCGGCGGCCCCGGTGGAAGCCGCCGAACCCGCCACCTCTGCGGAACCGGCCGACTCGGTGGTGGGGGCACCAGGGGCGACGATCCGCCGGCGATCCGGCCCGTAGGCCTCACGAGCCCCCTGGACCCGACCCCTGAGAGCGGTCTGCCGCACCTCGTCCGCCTCGGCGGCGGCACGCGTCTCCTCCGCCCAGACGTCACCGGTCACAGGCTCGGCGATCTTGGGCTTGGCAGCCGTCCGGCGCCTGGTCACCGGCTCGGACGGTGCGGCCTCGGCCGCAGCCTCCTTGGCCGGTGCGGCCTCGGCCCCAGCCTCCTTGGCCGCAGCCTCCTTGGCCGGCGCTGCCTTGGCCCGCGTCCGCTTAGCCGGCGCGGCCTCGGCCCCAGCCTCCGTGGTCGGCGCTGTCTTAGCCGGCGCTGTTTTAGCCGGCGCTGTCTTAGCCCGCGTCCGCTTAGCCGGCGCGGCCTCGGCCCCAGCCTCCGTGGTCGGCGCTGTCTTAGCCGGCGCTGTCTTAGCCCGCGTCCGCCTGGCCGGTGCGGCCTCGGCCCCAGCCTCCTTGGCCCCAGCCTCCGTGGCCGGTGCGGCCTTGGCCGACGTCTCCGTGGCTGACGCGGCCTTAGGTTGCGTCCGCCCAGCCGAGGCGGCCTTAGCAGGTGCCGCCTTGGCTTCCGCAGCCCCGGCCGACGCCGCCTCGGTCACTGCCGTCTCAGCCGGCGCCGCCTCGATCACCGCCGCCTCAGCCGGTGCCGTGTCTGCCGTTGCCTTCTTAGCCGACGCCGCCCTGGCCGAGGTCGATTTCCTGGCCGACGAGGAGGTGCGGGCCGTCGCCCCGGCCGTCTTCTTGGCCGTGCTCCTGGTCATGCTCTTAGCCGTGCCGGTCTCGGGCTCCTTGGCCGGTTCGGCCGCGGCGCTCCCCGATGCGGTGCCTTCGGTGGCTTCAGCCGCCACACGCTTAGCCGAAGACGCACGGCGACCGGTGGCGGTGCGCTTGGCCGGTGTCGAGGCCGTGGGCGCGGGGGTGCCGGTCGTGCCGGCTTCCGCCGTACCGCCGTCGGCGGCGCTCGCGGCCTTCGCCCTGGTCCTGGGCTTGGAAGGCGCGGGCTCGCCGGACGCCGTCGCGGGGGTGTCCGCCGCGGGCCTCGGCTTGCGGGTGCGTTTCGCGGCGCCGGCCGTGGTCGTGGTCGCGCTCCCCGGCTTCGCCGCCGTCCCCTCGCCCGCCGCCACGTCCCTCTCGCTCTCGGTCACCGCAGTCTCCTGGTTCTCGGAGGGGCCGCCGGGGCGTGTACGGCGGGCACTCGCAGCCCTGCCGCCTGTGGTTTTGCCGCCTCTACGACGGCTCTGCTCGCTGTTGTCGCTCATTTCGCCCTCCTGCCTCGAAACGCTACCCGAGGAGCCCCCCGGTGGGCGCGCCTACGGCCGAGAGCGGCTCCCCGAGACGATCAACGCCCGCCTCCTTCAGGAGGCGACGGGCTTGCGTCCCACACCGCCGAGGTAGAGCAGGCGGCTGATGAGCTGGGGCTCCGGCCCCTGGACCTCGTCCGGGCGCCAGTCCGGCGGGTGCACCACGCCCGGCTCGACCAGGTCCAGACCGGAGAAGAAGTCCGTGATCTCGTCGCGGTCGCGGAGCTTTCCGCGGCCGATGGTGCGCAGCAGCACCGACTCCAGCGCCCGGGCCTCGGGGGCGGCCGACGAGAAGTGGGTGAGGAGCAGGTGGCTGCCGGGCGCCATGGCCTCCTTGTAGGCCTCGAGTATGCGGCCAGGTTCCTCCTCGTCGAGCACATGATGGACGACGGCCACAAGCAGCAGTCCGATCGGCCGTGTCAGATCCAGGAAGCCGGCGACCTCGGGATGTGAGAGCACGCCCTCCGGATCGCGCAGGTCGGCGGTCACCACACTGGTGTTGCCGTTGGTGGCGAGCAGCGCCCGGCCGTGTGCCAGCACGACGGGGTCGTTGTCCACGTAGACGACCTTGGCGTCGGGGTTGATCCGCTGGGCGATCTCGTGGGTGTTCTCCACCGTGGGCAGCCCCGAACCGAGATCGAGGAACTGGTCGATGCCCTGTTCGCACATGTAGCGCACGGCGCGAGCCAGAATCGCGCGGTTGTGCTTGGCGGCCTCGCCTCCGTCGGGGAACGCCTTGAAGGCCGCCTCCGCCACGGCACGGTCGACCGCCAGGTTGTCCTTACCGCCGAGGATGGCGTCGTAGATCCTGGCGATGCTTGGTCGCGTAGGGTCGACCGTCGGGGGAACGCGATCCGTCTCGCGCTGACTCCAGGACTTGTCGGCACTGCTCTCAGGCATGGAAATCCCCTTTTGCCCCGGGCCCCCTCTTGATCATCTTGAGCCCGACTCAGAATAGCCGTCCCCGGTCCCCAAGGTCGGGCACTTGCCTCTACTCGGGCGATGATCTGCCACGAAAGACCGCTATGCGGACTCGACCCGCTTCTTCAGCCCCTTGAGCGCGGTGTCCACGATGACCTTCTCCGCCTTGCGGCGGATCATGCCGAGCATCGGCACCTTGACGTCGACCGAGAGGTCGTAGACCACCTCGGTGCCGCCGCCGGAAGGGGTGAGCCGGTAGCTTCCGTCGAGGGCGGCCAGCATGCGGCCGGTGGAGACCATGCTCCACGTGACCGCCTCGTCGCCGAGCCACTCGTAGACAAGGGTGTAGTCATCGACGATCACCCCGGCGTCCACCTTGAAGCGCACCTCGGCGGGACGCCCTTCCTCGTCGGTGGAGAGCACCTCCGCGGACTTCACCTGGCCGGCCCATTGCGGGTAGGCGGGGAAGTCGGCGATCACCGCCAGGATGGCGGGACGGTCGGCGGCGATGGTGATGCGCGAGCTGGTGCGGTCAGCCATAGGGCCACCGTACTGGTTTCACACCCCCCGGAGAACTTCACGACGCGTGTTTGACGCGGGCCGCGCACCGGGTAACACCGCGATACAGGATGTTCGGAGAAGCGATGAACGGCCTGGGGCCTAATTAACGACTGATAACGTGGAAATGCCCTTGATAACGCATGGGTGACGGATCTACCCGAGCGTAACTTAACGCGGTAACGTCCAGGCAGCCCACGCCCCTGGAGGAGTCACCGTGCGCGAGTACAGCGTCCCCGTCCTTGTCGATGTGCCTGCTTCCGCAACCCTCACCGATACGGTGTTCAACCGGGCCGACACCGATCCCGGCACGGTCATCATCCGCCGCAAGTCGGGCGAGGAGTGGACGGCGGTCACCGCGGCCGAGTTCCGCGACGAAGTGGCCGGGGTCGCCAAGGGGCTGATCGCGGCGGGTGTGGGGCCCGGCGACCGGGTGGCGCTGATGTCGCGCACCCGCTACGAGTGGACGGTTCTGGACTACGCGATCCTGGCCGCGGGCGCGGTGGGTGTGCCGATCTACGAGACCTCCTCCGCCGAACAGGTCAAGTGGATCCTCGGCGACAGCGGCAGCAAGGCCGTCGTCGTGGAGCACGACGGCCACGAGGAGACAGTGCGCAGCGTCCTCGCCGACCTGCCGGACGTGAAGCACATCTGGCGCATCGAGGACGGCGCACTGGCGAAGCTGACAGAAAGCGGCGCCGATGTCTCCGACGAGACCATGCACGAGCGCCGCACCAGCCGCATCGGTGCCGATCTCGCCACCATCATCTACACCTCGGGCACGACCGGCATGCCCAAGGGATGCCGCCTGACCCATGACAACCTGCTCTTCACCGCGCGCAACATCATCTCCGGCCCGCTTGAGCCGCTGTTCCAGGTCCGCGACCGGGCCGCGCTGCTGTTCCTTCCGCTCGCGCACAGCTTCGCCCGCATCATCTCGGTGGTGCTGATCGAGAGCGCCACCGTCATCGGCCACAGCCCCAACATGCGTGACATCGCCCCCGACCTGCGCACTTTCAAGCCCACCTTCCTGCTTGCCGTGCCCCGCGTGTTCGAGAAGGTCTACAACGCGGCCGAGCAGCGGGCCGTGGCCGGCGGGCGGGGCAAGATCTTCCACAGAGCCGCCGAGGTGGCGATCACGTGGAGTAAGGCGGAAAGCTCGGGCGGCGCCGGGCTGGGCCTGCGGCTGCGGCACGCGCTGTTCGACCGGCTCGTCTACTCCAAGCTGCGCGCGGCCACCGGCGGAGTGTTGTCCGCGGCGGTGTCGGGCGGGTCGGCGCTGGGCGACCGGCTCGGCCACTTCTTCCGCGGTGTCGGCATCGAGGTCTTCGAGGGATACGGACTGACCGAGACCTCGGCCCCCTCCACGGTGAACATGCCGGGGGCCAACAAGATCGGCACCGTGGGCAAGCCCTTCCCCGGCGTGACGATCCTCATCGCCGACGACAAGGAAATCCTCGTCAAGGGCCGCCACATCTTCAAGGGATATTGGAACAACGACGAGGCCACCGCCGAGGTCATCGACGAGGAGAACTGGTTCCACACCGGCGACCTGGGCGAGCTGGACAACGACGGCTACCTGCGCATCACGGGCCGCAAAAAGGAGATCATCGTGACGGCGGGCGGCAAGAACGTCGCCCCCGCCCCGCTGGAGGACCGCATCCGCGCCCACCCTCTGGTGTCCCAGGCACTGGTCGTCGGTGACGACCGGCCGTTCATCGCGGCCCTGGTCACACTCGACCCCGAGGCCATCGAGCAGTGGAAGGCCGCGAACGGGCGCGAGAACGCCTCCATCGCGGACCTCACCAAGGACGAACTTCTCCGCGCGGAGATCCAGAAGGCCGTCGACGAGGCCAACAAGCAGGTGTCGACAGCCGAGTCCATCAAGAAGTTCGCGGTGCTCGACGTGGACATCACCGAGGAGAGCGGCCACCTCACCCCGAAACTCAGCATCAAGCGCGACATCGTGACCCGCGACTTCGCCGCGGAGATCAACGCGCTCTACTGAGCACCGGTTGTCCCGTGGTCGGCGAGGATCTCCCCGAACCTCGCCCCGACCCGCTTCCACCCCCACTCGCGCTCCACCCAGGCCCGGCCCCGCTCGCCCATCCGCCGCGCGGTGGCCGGGTCGGTGAGCAGGCGGGTCAAGGCCGCGGCCACCTCGGCCACCGAGGTGCCGTCCACGAGCAGTCCCGTCTCGCCGTCGAGCACGGCGTCGGGGGCGCCGCCCGACCGGCCGGCCACGACCGGCAGCCCGGTCGCCGACGCCTCCAGGTAGACGATGCCGAGCCCTTCCACGTCGATGCCCGCCAGACGCGTACGGCACGGCATGGCGAACACGTCGCCCGCGTCGAAGCAGGCCGGCAACGACGACCACGTCACCGGCCCGGTGAACCGCACCGCGCCGCCCAGCCCCCGCAGATGCACCATGCGCCGGAGCCGCGCCTGCTGCGGCCCGCCGCCGACCAGCAGCAGCACCGCCCCGGGTACGGCACGGCGCACCGAAGCCCACGCCCGGATGAGGGTGTCCTGCCCCTTGCGCGGGACAAGCCGGGACACGCACACGACGACCGGCGCGTCGCCGAGGCCGAGGGCCGACCGGATGCGCGTGCCCCCGGCGCCGGGCCGGAAGACGTCGGTGTCGACGCCGGGCGCGAGCCGTACGAGAGCCGGCTCCCTGATGACGCGGGTGAGCCGCCGCCGCGTGTATTCGCCCAGGTAGGTGATGACGTCGGCGTGTTCGCCGATGCGGCGCAGGAGGGTGCGGGCGAGGGGCACGCTGGCCCAGGACGCCTCGTGCCCGTGGGTGAGCATGACCACGCGTTTCGCGCCGGCGGCGCGCAGACCGGGGGTGATGAGCCCGAGGGGGGCCGCCGCGCCGAAGACCACGGTGTCGCACCCGTGCTTCTCGATCAACGACGCGGCCCGGGACGCCACCGCGCGGGACGGCAGCATGAGGGAGGAGGAGTGGCGCACCACGGGATACGGCTCGCGGTCGTCGAAGCGGGCGCACCCCCGCCAGGCGGGCGCGTAAACGACCACGGACTCGGGGGGCAGGCAGCGGGCGAGCCCGTGGACGAACGACTGGATGCCGCCTGCCCGGGGCGGGAAGTCATTGGTGACGATCAGTGTGCGGGGGATGCTCACGGCTGTGGCAGCCGGTTGAGCAGAGCCCACGAGCGGGCGATGGCGATGCGTTCGGGGGTGGGCGGGTGTGAGAAGTAGAGCACGTACTCGAGGGGGTCGGGCGCCAGGTCCGACAGGTTGGTGGTCGCGAGGCGCTGCTGTATGGCCACAAAGGTGGCCGGGTCACGGGTGAGGTCGAGCGCGTGCACGTCGGCGCGGCCCTCGATCTGCCGGCTGATGAGGTTTTGCGCCGGGCCGGACAACACGGTGCCGATGCTGATCAGGCTCAGGACGAGCCCGGCGGCCCGCGGGTCGGCGAGGGAGGCGATGCCTGTGCGCCGCCGCAGGAAACCCGTGGAGGTGACGGCGGCGAGCAGGCATGTGCCGAAGGCCGCGCCGAGGCCGCCGATGAGCGTGCCGTAGAGCACGTCGTCGTGTTTGGCGTGGCCGAGCTCGTGGGCGACGACGACGCGTACCTCCTCGACGGGGGCCTTCAGCAGCGTGTCGTAGACGACAATGCGCTTGGTGGCCCCGAACCCCGACACATAGGCGTTGAGTGCGGTGGTGCGGCGGGAGGCGTCGGCCACGAGCACGTCGGAGACCGGCACACCGTCGCGGGCGGCCATGGCGAGCAGGTCGTCGCGGAGCTGCCCGGCGGGCATGGAGCGGAAGTCGTTGAAGAGCGGCTCGAACACGACCGGGTAGACGAACGACGCGCCGACCGTGAGCAGGAACACCCCTGCGGCGGCCGGGATCCACCACCGCGCCAGGCGGCGCGCCAGCGCCACCACGACGAGCACCACGAAGGCCAGCAGGCCCGTGCGCACCCCGAGCGACATCAGCCGGTCGAGCGACCAGGCCGGCCATGCCTGCGTGGACAGGCCGAAGTCACGCAGATAGGTCTCCATCCACATGCCGAGCGGCCACCGCAGCGCCTCGGTGACCACGGTGATCGCGAGCACGCCGAGCGGCACACGCACCCACCACGGCCCCCGCAGCCGCCCGAGCAGCCGCGTGCCGAACGGCGTCAGCGTCAGCAGACCGGCCACGATCAGGGTCAGCCCCAGCGACAGGTACGCGGGCACGCTGGTGGCCGTGTCGAGGGCCGCAGAGCGGGCGATCTGCGCGGCGGTGAAGTCCCTGGCGGACTCGGCGGGCACAACCGGCGTGCCCGCCGGGAGCGCCCGCCACGGGGTGGTGAGCACGACGACGGCCACCAGCGCCGCGCCCAGCAGCGCGACGCCGATGCCCGCTCCGCGCGGGCTCGCCGCTGGCTGCCGCGGATCGCTCTCCGCGGCCGGCGGCGGGTCGGCGGCGGTGTCCGGCGCGCTCATGAGTCCCCCTCAGGCAAGGGTCTCCCGGACGTGGACACGCCACGCGGCGGTCAGTCCGGGGACCGTCATACCAAGCTCCGACAGTGCGGCGTCGATGCCGAGCCGCTCCGCATCACGGTAGAGCCTCACCAGCGCGTCCTCGCCGAAGCGTGCCGCTAGCAGGCCGCAGGCGAGCCACGCCTCGGCATATGCCTGGGCGATCCGGGGCGCGCCGGGCTCGAAGTCCTCACGCTCCGGCAGCCGGTACGGCACGGCCCCGGCGCGCACCTCGGCCGCGAGCTCGGCCGCCGCCACCCGCGCGGGCAGGCCGGTGTCGCGATATCCGACGTAGTCGGCGAACCCCTCCACCAGCCAGATGGGCACCCCGCTGACGGCGGCGCCCGTCGTCACGTGGGTCAGCTCGTGCGCGAGGACCACGTCCCTGCCGGTGGGGGTGAGGCGGGTGAACTGGTCCGGGTTCACGACGACCCGGTTGAGCGTCGCCACGGCGGCCAGCCCGTCGAGTACGGCGTCGCCGGCGATGACCCGCGCCATACGCTCGGTGCCGGGGACCAGCACGACGGCACACGCGGCCGAGCCCCACACTCCGGCCACGCGCTGCCAGGCCGGGCCGACGCGGCCGGCGATGTCGTGCACGAGGGCGGAGTCGGCGGCGTAGCCGACGACGAGGGAGTGCGGACCGCGGATCACCGCGGGCCCCGTGCCGGGCGGGCGCGGCGGCGTGTCCCTGACGGGGAGGGACAGGCAGGCGAGGCCCGCGAGAGTGGGGAAGAGCAGGCGGCGGGTCAACGACGGCACGGCGGAACGGCCGGCCACCCGGCAGCCCTTGGGCGCCCGATCGGCCGGCACGGGGAGGGCGGTCGTGCGGCGGGCGGCGGCCTCACCCACCGCTTGCCCAGGCGAGGTGTGGTTTGCCCGAACACATGCTCGCAGAGCTTATCGCCGGGAGCCGGGGGGCGGGATCACACCTGGCATGTGGCGGGCCGGGTGCAGGCGTGGGGACGCGGGTGACACCGGCGGAGAGTACGGCGGACATGGGAAAGCCCCGTCCCGGCGAGTGGACGGGGCCTGTCTCCCAGCACCCTGACGGCCGTGCGTGGCGGTGACCGCTCTCGGGAGGTGTTCCCAGGTTTACCCCCCGAGGGGTCGTGCCGGCCGTGGGCGGGGAACCCATCGGTCGGGTGTGACGGTCATTACAGTCCGGGGCGGACCGCTCCACTGAAGGACGACTTGCGCCACTGGCTCAGCTTGTCGATGCGGACATGCTTGCCGCTGCTCGGCGAGTGCACCATCTTGCCTTTGCCGATGTACATCCCGACATGGCCCTTGCCGTGGAAGAACATCAGGTCACCGGGCTTCAGGTTCTTCCAGGAGACCTTCTTGGCGATTCCGCGGAACTGGCTGTGGGAGGTCCGCGGCAGTTTCACTCCGGCCTTGCGCCAGGAGTAGACGAGGAGGCCTGAGCAGTCGAAGGCGTTCGGGCCGGTCGCGCCGTACCGGTAGGGGTCTCCGACCTGCTTCTTGGCGACCTTGATGGCCTTCTTCGCCTTGAGTCGCTGTTTGGCGGCCTTGCTGAGCTTCTTCTGCTTGGCGGGCTTCGCCGTGGGCTTCTTGGCCTTGTCGGCCTTCTTGGTGTCCTCGGCGGCCTCTGCCGTACTGGGTTCGACCAGAGCGTCAGCGGGATCGTAGGTGACGACCGGGGGGTTTGGGGGGATGGGGCTCGCCGCGTGTGCCGGAAGGCCGAGGGTGACGGCTCCTGCGGAGGCGGTGAGGGTGAGTGCGACTCCTCCGACAGTTAGTCGAATCAGGCGCGACAAAAGGGGGGTATGGGGTGACGTAGACAGGATTGCTCCTTGGGTCTTCCACCAATGCCTACCGGGTTAGCTGACGGGTTCGGGCGTGGAAGTTCGCCCTACAACACAAACGTGCTGATTCACCCCTAGCCCAGAAAAACTGGACTTTTGGGCCCCCGGCTCCACGCCTCCTGACTGCGTGGATTAGGCGGATACTTCCGGAGCCTCATGGGGGGCGAGGCTCCGGGATCACAACTCGCTCCGGACGGGGGGCGCTCAGAGCGGGCCGACGCATGGCTTGCTGCCGCCGAACGGGAACGTACTCCGATCGTCATATTTCAGCAAAGCCCCAACCAAAGATAAAGATCATGTAAACATGAAATTTCATCCAAAAGCCCTGATAAATCAGGGCGCACGTTATGCAAATGTGACCCTTGTCACATTTTCCAGATCGTGACCTTCCGGCGGCTCACTCGCCCCACCGGTCACACCCGCCGCATCCAGCGGCAACACGTCGCTCGCATGCCTCAAGGCGCACGTCAGCCCCCTCTTAATCGGCACAATCAAGCATTGCGTAAATAGCCATGCTTCGCGGTGGTCACGTTCCCGCATGATCGGCGCCCTACGCGGCGCCGGGCGACGACGGGGATGTGGCAATGATCACGGAGACGCGCGCGTTTGATCGTTCCACAGCGCGTGCAGAAATCACTCGTGATCTCTCCGGATGAGACCGCCGGAGGGCGGGAGAGGGCCGCAAGGACCCTCCCCCGCCCCGCGCACGGCATGAGCGCCGCCCGGTGGCGCGGACGACGCAGAAGCGGCGAGACCGCCGCTCAGGGGCGTATAGCGCCGACGAGCCGGCCCCGGCGTGTGGACAGGTCGCTGATCTTGACCACGTCCCCGGTCTGCGGGGCGTGGACGAACTTGCCGCCGCCCGCGTAGATGCCGACGTGACCGAGCCCGTGGCTGAAGATGAGATCGCCAGGCTGGAGCGCGTCGAGGGAGACCTTGCGGCTCGACCCCCAGCTCCACTGCTGCCAGGTGGTGCGGGGCAGGGTGACGCCCGCCGCCCGCCAGGCGGCCTGGGTGAGCCCGGAGCAGTCCCAGCTTCCCGGGCCGGTGGCACCGTAGCGGTACGGCTTGCCGAGCTGGCCGTAGGCGAACTGGAGGACGGAGCGGGCGTTGCCGGACGCCGAGCCGGTGTACTTCTGCCCGGTGCCCTGGGGATTGCCCACCCTCAACCGGCCGAGCCGGCGCAGCAGCTTGGTCTGCTCCTTGATCAGCTTCTCGACCTTTTCCTTCTCGTCGCGCAGCTCGTCCCTGATCTTGTCGGCCTCGGCGAGCGCCGTCTTGGCCTTGTCCCTGCGATCGCGCAGGGACCGGTTGGCCTCCTCGAACGCGATAAGGATCGCGGCCTGCTCCGAGGAAACGTGGTCGACCGCCGCCATGCCGCTGAGGAGCGCGGCCGGGTTGTTCTCGGCGGCCAGCGTGGGCCACCCGGTCATCTCACCGAAGCGGTAGCGGTTGACGGCGACCGAGACGAGCCGCTGGCGCATGTCGGCGACGCTGGCGTTCTGCCGCCGATATTCGGCGTCGAGCCCCGAGTGCTTCTTGCGGGCCGCCTTCAGGCGCTCCCCGGCGAGGTTGTACTTGTCGACGACCTTGTCGGCCTCGTCGTTCAGTTTCTCGAGCTTGGCCCTGGCCTGGGCGACGGTAGGCCTTGGATCGGCCACGGCTCCGTCGAGGGGGAGAAGGAGCGCTGCAGAAACAACCCCCATGGTCACAGCAATGCGGCCAAACCTCGCGGCCAACGTGTTTTCACCCTCCCACAAGCCTCTACTTCTTGCCGGGAACCCCTGCCTGCGGGGGCCGACCCGGCGGGGTCGCGCGACCGCGCCCTCGGATCTACCGGCGAGTAGCGAGTGACCTGACGGGGGCGCAGTGCTCAGGACCTGGGGCGAAATAGTACAGAAGACACGGCACCCGACTCATAGTTTTGTCGGGATTGACGGGAAACGTGAGTCAAGCGCGACCAAGTCGGCGCAGCAGCAGACCGGACAGAACCGGCCTCGCTCCCATCCTGCGCACGGAATCGGCCACCTCGCGGTCGGAGGACACCACCGCGATGACCCGCCCTTTGGGCTCGGCCCGCACGAGCTGCCTTATCAGGTCGTCGGCGCTCTGACCTGGGACGCTGAACATGACTCTGACCCCGCGCGGCGCCACGACCTGCACCGGGGCGTTGAGTTCCGCGCCGTCGAAGACGCACGTCACCTCGATGCGCGTCTGCGCGACGAGACCGCCGAGGCCGGTCAGCAGCCGCGTGCGCTGATCGGCGAGAGTGAGCCCGCCGTAGCCGCCCTTGGTGACGTTGTAGCCGTCGACGATCAGATGCGGGCGGGGCAACGCGAGCAACTGGTCGAGCAGCGCCGGGTCGTCGTCGGAGAGCGCCCGCGCCGGAACCCCCGGCTGGCCCGGCGAGGCCGCGGTCACCGAGTCGGCCGGGCGCGAGATCGTCGAGGGCAGCGCCAGCTCCCGGCGCAGCCCCGCCGCGGCGTCCTGCAACGCGTCCAGCAGCAGGCGAAGCCGCGCGTCCTCGACGCTGCGGCCCTCCCTGGCCGCCCGGCGCGTCGCCTCCATCTGCCGCTCGGCGTCGGCGAGCCGCTCGCGCAGCCGGCGCAGCTCGGTCTCGCTCGCGCTGCCGGCGCCGGCGAGCGCCACACGTGCCTCCTCGGCCGCCTGCTCGCTCTCGGCCGCGCGGCGCTCGGCGGACTTGGCCCGCTCGCGGGCGTCGTGGAGTTTCCTCCGCAGATCGGAATTCTCCGATCGGGCCGCCTTGAGCTGCTCACGCAGGCGCTCGGCCTCCTCCTTGGAGGAGCTCTTGAGCAGCGCCACCTGCTCACGCAGCCGGGTGATGGTCTGCTCGTTGGCCGACCCCTCCGCCGCCGCCGTGCGCTCAAGCTCGCACCGGGCACTCTCCACCATGTCCGGCCAGCCAGGCGGACGCGTGAGATAGGCCGCGGCGGCCACCAGCACCGGCTCGGCCGCCGGCGGCACCGTGCCCTCGGCCAGACTGCTCACAAGCGCGGGCCAGCCCGCGGCCAGCGCGTCGGCCACGTGCTCGCGGAACTCCTTGTCCGCCTCAAGCTGCGCCGCGATCGGCGTGGCGCCGAGCCGGGCCCGTTTGCGGGGGTCGAACTTGCTGATGCCACGCAGCGGTGGCGGCACCGAGGTGGCGGGCATCGAGCCCAGGACCTGCGCCGCGAGATCCACCACGTGTAACCGGACCTGCTCGGGCAGCGGACGAGACAGGCCCTCTCCGGCTGAACTCATCCCACGTCCCCTTAGTCCACCTCTCGGCATTGGTCTGTCACTAAGGGTACGGCTGCCGCCGGCATGGGCGTGTCTCAGGCCACACCGAACGGTGTTCCGTCCTTCCTGCGGGGAGTACGGCGCAGCCGTCGTCACCTGGCGGGGAAAGGTCACAGCCCGCCGCAGGAAGATCACAGCCCGCTGCTTAAAGATCACCTCTCCCGGCGTGCCCGTGTCCGGCCATCACGACCTTCCGGCGCCGCAGGCGGCTCTAGCCGGATCTCGACCGGAGATCGGCCGGCGCTTCCGTGCCGCGCCCGCGCGAGGCCGCCACCGCCTTGGCCTGCTTTGCCGGATTTCAAACCAGGTCCACCGGAGATCGGCTAGGTCAGCATTCCCGCGTCCTGAACGAGGAGTGCCACCTGCACTCTGTTGTTCAACTCAAGCTTGGTTAAAACCCTCGACACATGGGCCTTGACCGTTGCCACGCTCATGAAGAGCTCCGCCCCGATGTCCGCGTTGGCCTTGCCCTGGCCCACCGCCACGGCCACCTCGCGCTCCCGCTCGCTGAGCCGCCTGAGCAGCTTGCGCGCCCGATCGCGCCGCGAGTCGACCGCGGTCTCCGAGACGTGCGAGATGAGCTGCCGGGTCACCGCCGGCGACAGGATCGGCTCGCCCGCCGCGACCTTGCGGATGGCCGCCACCAGATCCACCGGCGGGGTGTCCTTGAGCAGGAAGCCCGCCGCCCCCGCGCGCAGCGCCCGCAGCACCTGCGCGTCGGCGTGAAACGTCGTGAGCACGATGACCTCGGGCGCCCCCGCCACCGCGCGGAGCCGCTCGGTGGCCGTCAGGCCGTCGACCCTCGGCATGCGGATGTCCATCAGCACGATGTCCGGCCGGTGCCGGGAGACCAGTGCGGGCACCGCGTCGCCGTCGGGGGCCTCCCCCACGACCTCGATGTCGCCGACCCCGGAGAGGATCATCGACAGGCCGGCGCGCACAAGCGCGTCGTCGTCGACGATCAGCACGCTGATGGATGAACTCATGCCGGCCACGGTAGCCACGCCTTCAATGTGAAGTCACCTCCGGGGCCCAGGCCGTGCTCAAGCCTGCCCCCCGCCAACTCGGCCCGCTCGGCCATGCCGATCAGGCCCGTCCCGGTGCCCGGGATCTCCACCACCGGTCCTTGGTCCCGCACGAACCCCTGCATCCGGGAATCAGACCGCCGGCCGGGCACGCGATTGCGCACCTCCGCCGTGAGCCCCTCCCCCGCTCCGCCCGCGACCCGCACCTCGACCGGCTGCCCCTGAGCGTGTTTGCGGGCGTTGGTGAGGGCCTCCTGGACGATGCGGTAGACGTTGCGGCCGAGCACCTCGGGCACCTCGCCCTCCGCCGACATGTCGAACGACACCGGCATGCCCGCCCGCCTGGACTCCTCGATCAGGCCCGGCAGGTCGGCGAGGGTGGGCTGCGGCCGCTCCGGCGCGCCGTCCTCGTCCCCGTGCCGGAGCACGCCGATGACCTGCCGCAGGTCTTGGAGCGCCTGATGCGCGCTGCCCCTGATCGCGCCCGCCGCCCGCGCGATCTCGGCACTCGGCGCGCCGGGGCGGAACTCCAGCGCGCCGGCGTGCAGGCTGAGCAGGGAGATGCGGTGGGCCAGCACATCGTGCATCTCCCTGGCGATGCGCTCGCGCTCCAGGTGCCGGGCACGCTCCTCGCGCAGCTCCGCCTCGACCTCGGCCCGCACCGCCCGCTCGCGCAGCGAGATGACGAGCTGCCTGCGCGCCCGCACGAGCATGCCCCAGGCCACCACCCCGAAGGACACGGTCACCCCGAACACGAACGTGCCCCAGAAATCGAGCTCGGGCTCGGGATAGAGCGCGGAGAAGGGCAGCAGCGCGAGGGCGTGCATCGCCGCGATCGGCGCCACCACCCGGAAGGGCCGGTGCACCGCGAGGGTGAAGACCGACACCATACCCGCGCCCGCGACCCCCTCGAAGACCGCCGACAGCGGCGCCAGGACGAGTGCGAAACCGGCCGGCCAGCGGCGGCGCAACCACACCGCCGCGCAACTCGTGGCCCCCAGCACCTGCTCGGCGAGCATGACGGGCCGGGGCCTCCCGTCCATCTCCATCATGATGACCAAGGTGAGGACGGAGGCCACGAGGAACATCACGATGTCCACCGCCCAGTCCCGCGTGGACCGCCGCACCCGGCCGGACGTGCGCCCGCCGGGCGCGTCGCCGAGCAGTGCGGCAGGCAGCGCCCAGCGGTATTCCAACATGTTTCCCGAGGTTAGGGCCTGCACAAGGGTGCGGGATACCGACCAAAGTCGATGGCCGCAGGCGACCTTGGACATCCGCCCGCGACCCGAAGGCCGACGCGCTGCACCGCCCGCCCCCGCGACGCTGAACACCATGAAAGTCTTCCTTGAGCTTCTCGGGGTGCTGTTCATCGTCCAGGCCGTCGGCGGCCTGTTCAGCAACCTGTGGGGCGGTTCCAGAAGCTGGTTCCTTGTGAACTACCTGAGCTTCCTCGACGGATACGAAGTCTTCGCCAGCATCGTCATCGGCGTGCTGGGGCTCACCCTGTGCCTCGCCGGGGCCGGCAAGAAGAAGCAGAGCTGAGGAACACCTTGAACGAGCTCCGACTGCGGCAACCCCGGCACTCGGCCGACCCGCGCGCGGTCCGCTACTGGACGGTCGACGCGGTGATCGGCGCGGTCGTCGTGGTCGTGCCCCTCGCCGTGGCCTACCAACTCACCGGCCGGCCCGCCGCGCTCGGGGCGGCGGCCGCCGGCGCGGCGGTCCTCGCCGTCGCGCTGACCGTGTTCGCCCCCCGCGTCTACTACCGCGCCGTGCGCTGGGAGGTCACCGACGAGGCCGTCTACACACGCTCGGGCCTCATGGTGCGCACCTGGCGGGCCGCGCCGCTGTCCCGCGTGCAGACCGTGGACACCGTCCGCGGACCGCTCCAGCGACACTTCGGCCTGGCCGACGTGACGGTCACCACGGCCTCTGCCGCGGGCGCGCTCAAGATCCGGGGCCTCGACCACGAGGAAGCCGCCCGCCTCGCCGAACAGCTCACCCTGCTCACCCAGGCGACCCCCGGGGACGCGACATGAGCGACACGTACCGAACGTCCCGGCAGGCCGACCCACGTGAGGGCGAACCCCGGGGACACGACATGAACGGCCCGTACCAAACAACCCAGCAGGCCGACCCGCGTGAGGGCGAACCCCGGGGACACGAGCCCGGCTGGGAGCGTGTCGACCGGCGGACCGCCGCCGTGTCCGCTGTGTACTCGCTCGCCGTGGTCGCGCCCATCGTCCTCGCGATGAGCAAGTTCCTCGCCGACCGGGATGTGCCCCCCGCCGGCATCGTCGCCGCGAATGCCGCCACCGCGCTGCTCGTCATCGGCGCCACCGTCGCCTACGACGTGGTCAGATGGCGCAAAACCGTCTTCCGCGTGACCGCCGGCCGGGTCGAGCAGCGCTCGGGCGTCTTCGTCCGCACACACCTGTCGATCCCCCGCGACCGGATACGCAGCGTGGACATCACCGCCGATCCCGTCCGCCGCGTCCTCGGCCTCGCCACCGTGACCGTCGGGAGCGGCGAGCACGCCGGTGCGGAAGGCTCCGAACTGCGCCTCGACCCCCTCACGAAGGACCGGGCCGAGGAGCTCCGCCGTACGCTCCTCGACCGCGGGGAGCGGTCCCGGCAGGAGCAGTCCGCCGAGGGCGACCCCGCGCTCGCGACCCTGCGGTGGAGCTGGGTGCGGTTCGCGCCGCTGACCGTGTGGTCGCTGGTCGGAGCGCTGGTGGCGGCGGGAGCCGTCTACAAGGCACTCGACTTGATCGGGCTGAACCTCCTCTCGTGGGACGTGACCCGGCGGATATGGCAGGAGCTCCAGGAGATGCCGCTCTGGGTGGCGGTCCTGCTCGTCGCGGGCGCCGCGACCGCCGTCGGCACACTCGGCGCGCTGGCTCTCTTCGCCGAGACCTGGGCGGGTTACCGGCTGGAGCGCGAAGCCGGTGGAACGCTCCGGGTGCGGCGCGGACTCCTGACCCGCAAATCCCTCTCCCTGGAGGAGCGCAGACTGCGCGGCGTCGAGATCGCCGAACCCCTCCTGCTGCGCACCGGCGGCGGCGCCCGCGTCCGCGTGGTCGCGACCGGCCTCGGCGCCCCCCGCGAGGACCAGCACGAGCAGGTCGACGCGCTCACACCGCCCATGCCCCGGGCGACCGCCCGCCTCGTCGCCGCCCACGTCCTCCGCACCGATCCCGCCGCGGCCTTCGACCGCCTCTCCCCCCACCCTCCCGCGGCCCGCCGGCGCCGCTACTTCACGGCCCTGGTGTGCACGGGGCTCGGCTTCGTGGCCGTCGCCGTACTCGACACGCTGTTCACCTGGACACCCGCCTGGGCCTGGGCCGTGCCCGCCCTCACGGCCCCCGTCGCCCTCGCCCTGGCCACCGGCGCCTATCGGGGGCTGGGGCACGGCCTGACCGGCCGCCATCTGATCGTGCGCTCGGGCGTCCTGGCCCGCCGTACGGTGGCCCTGGACAGAGCGGGCGTCATCGGCTGGCAGATCAGCCGGTCCCCGCTCCAGCGCCGCTCCGGCCTCCTGACCATCCGGGCCACGACTGCCGCGGGCAAAGGCGTCTACGAACTCGCCGACGTCGGCACCGACCAGGGCCTCACCTTGGCCGCGGCGGCGGTCCCGGGCCTCCTGTCCCCCTTCGTGGAACGCACCGGGCCTCCGCCTCCGGGAGGCTGACCCGGGGGTGCCGATGATCACGACCAGTCGCGCGAGCCCGCAGGACAAGGAGCGGGAGAAGGTCATGCCTATGGGGCATGAAGTGCGATCTCCTCCCTAATCTTGTCGGTGACGGCTTCTATGGTCTTGGTCGTGGACGCGGTACAGGGCACATTCGAAGACCTGGGCACACCCCTCAGCGACATCACTTTTGTCGTCTTCGATCTTGAGACGACGGGCGGGTCGGCCGCCGAGCACGCCGTCACCGAGATCGGCGCCGTCAAGGTGCGCGGAGGCGAGGTGCTCGGTGAGCTCGCGACGCTCGTCGATCCCGGCGGGCCCATTCCGCCGTTCATCTCGGTGCTCACCGGCATCACCGACGCGATGGTCGTGGCCGCGCCCAAGATGGAGTCGGTTCTGCCGAGTTTCCTGGAGTTCATCCGGGGGGCGACGCTGGTGGCGCACAACTCCCCGTTCGACATGGGGTTCATCAAGGCCGCGTGCGCCGCACACGGCTACCCTCCGCCGAACAACCCGGTGCTCGACACGGTCGACCTGGCCCGGCGCCTGCTGACCCGCGACGAGACGCCCAACTGCAAGCTCGCCACCCTCGCCCGGCTTTTCCGCAGCTCATCCGAGCCGTGCCACCGGGCGCTCGCCGACGCGCGGGCCACGGTCGACGTGCTCCACGGGCTGATCGGCAGGGCCGGGTCGTTCGACGTGCACACGCTGGAGGAGCTGCACTCGTTCGTGCGGGCGCCGACCCCCGAGCAGCGGCGCAAGCGCCACCTGGCCGATCTTGTGCCGCACGCGCCGGGCGTCTACGTGTTCGAGGACGCGCGGGGCGAGGCGCTCTACATCGGCAAGAGCACCAACCTGCGCAACCGCGTCCGCTCCTATTTCACCGCGAGCGAGACGAGGTCCCGCATCCGCGAGATGATCGGCATCGCCGAGCGTGTGCGTCCCATCGTGTGCGCGACGCCGCTTGAGGCCGAGGTCCGCGAGCTGCGTCTCATCGGGGCGAGCAAACCGCGTTACAACCGCAAGTCCCGCTTTCCGGAGAAGGTCGTGTGGCTCAAGCTCACCGACGAGCTGTTCCCCCGCCTTTCGATCGTGCGCGAGGTGAAGGACGACCGGGCGACCTATCTCGGCCCGTTCGGCAGCACCCGCCTGGCCGAGGACGCGCGGGCGGCATTGCACGAGGCCGTGCCGCTGCGGCAGTGCACCGAGCGCCTCACCGCGCGCACCACACGGTCCGCCTGCGTGCTGGCCGGCATGGGCCGCTGCGGTGCGCCCTGCGAGGGAGGCGAGACCCCCGCCGTCTACAACGCGCACGTCGAGGCCGCCAGAGCGGCGATGACCGTCGACGCAGGGCCGGTGTTCCGCGCGGTCGAGGCCCGCATGGAGCGCCTGTCGGCCGAGCGGCGCTATGAGGAGGCCGCCGTCGACCGCGACCGGCTGGCCGCATATGTGCGCACAGCCGCGCGCATGCAGCGGCTGGCCTCGCTCACCCGCCTCCCCCACCTCGTCGCCGCCTCCCCCTCTTTCAACGGCGGCTGGGAGATCCATGTCATCCGGCACGGCAGGCTCACCGCGGCGGGTGTCATGCCGAAGGGCGCCCATCCCGTGCCCTACGTCGACGCCCTGGTCGCGACCGCCGAGACCGTCGTCCCCGGCCCCGGCCCGACCCCCGCGGCGAGCGCCGAGGAGACCGAATGCGTCCTGCGGTGGCTGGAGGCCCCCGGGGTCCGGCTGGTGCAGGTCGACGGCGACTGGTCCCTGCCCGCCCGCGGCGCCGCCCGCCTCAAGGCCCGCATCGACCTCGCCTACGAGCCGCGGCACCGGCCCCGCTCCCGCGAGGGCCGCCCCCTACGCTAGAAGTGAGGCTCCGGCCCGCGATGACACCCGCCCCACCGGGGTGTTAAAACAGACCACACTCGCTCGTGCACCCCAGTTCACGAGCATCGCTCAATATCAGGAGGAAGCGTGGTCACGGCCATCGTCCACATCAACGCCGAAGTGGACCGCATCCAGGAGATCGCCCAGACCATCGCGGCCCTCGACGAGGTCAGCGAGGTTTACTCGATCACCGGCGAATACGACCTGCTGGCGATGGTGCGCGTGGGAGCCTACGAGCAGGTGGCCGAGGTGATCCCCGGCCGCATCAACAAGATCCCCGGCGTGCTCGACACGGTGACCCACCTGGCCTTCCGCACCTACTCCCGCCACGACCTGGACGCCGCCTTCTCTCTGGGCCTGCCCGAGTCCGACTGACCCCGGCCGCCCTCCCCCGGCCTTCCGGGCCGCCATCCCCGCATGACCGCCGAGATCGAGTTCCGGGCGGTGCCGGCGGGCTTCCAAGGGTATTCGCGGGTGACCGGCCGACGGCGAGCAGCAAACCGGGACCTTCCCATGCTCCCCCAACCGGACAACCACGGCCCGCCGGGTCGATCCGTACGGCACAGCGATGTGAGCGGGCGTGATCTGGCGGCAGCCGATCTCCGACGCCGCCCTCCCCGGCCTTCCCGATGCGGATCGGGGAACCGGCGAGCCACCGGAAATGCGAATGGGCCAGGACATCTCAGATGTCCTGGCCCACTGCTGTGGCGGAGCTTCAGCGGTCAGCCGACGGGGTCACTTCTTGTCGTTCGAGTGCCCGCCGTCACCGGCGCCGATCGCGGCGTGCTCGCCGTGGTCGTCGTGGTGACCGTGGCCGTCGTCGATGGCGACCTTCTCGCCGCCGTAGGCGCGGCTCATCTTCGCCCGGAGCTTGCCGATGGGGCCGCGGAGGGCCTTCGGCGGGACGCCCTCGGGCTCAGCCTCGCCGTCCCCGGCGCCGGGCAGCATCGCGACGGGACGTTTGCCGAGCATGTGGTCGGCGATGTCGTCGGCGGGCGGCACGTGGATCTCGATGTATTCACCGCTCGGCAGGCGCTTGATGACGCCCGACTCGACACCGTGCCCGATCACTTCGGCGTCCTTGCGCTGGAGGCCGATGCAGATCGAGTAGGTGACGATGTAGGTGACCACCGGGAGCACGAAGACCAGGACCCGGCCGACGATCGTGGTGACGAACAGCGAGATCTGGAACTTCGCCGAGATCTCGTCGTTGGCGCCCAGCAACCAAAGGAGGCCGTAGAACGAGATCGCCGCCATGCCGATCGAGGTGCGGTGCGGGTTGTTGCGGGGGCGGTCGCACACGTGGTGCTCACGCCGGTCGCCTGTAACCCACTGTTCCAGGAACGGATAGAGCGCCAACCCGGTCATGATGATGCCCAAGGGCAGCAGCGCCGGGATGATCACGCTCAAGGGCAACGTATAGCCGAGGAAGTTGATCTCCCATGCGGGCATCAGTCGCAGCGAGCCTTCGAGGAAGCCCATGTAGAAGTCAGGCTGCGAACCCGCCGAGATGTCCGCCGGCGTATAGGGACCGAACAGCCAGATCGGGTTGATCTGCGCGAAGGTCCCCAGACCCGCGGTGACCGCGAACGTGAACAGGAAGTACGCGCCGGCCTTGGCCATGAAGGCGGGGTAGAACGGCGCACCGACCACGTTGGTGTTCTTGCGGTCCTTGCCGGGCATCTGCGTGTGCTTCTGCACCCACATCAGGATCATGTGGGCGGAGATGAGCGCCAGCAGGATGCCGGGGATCAGCAGCACGTGCAGGGTGAAGAACCTGGAGATGATGTCCGTGCCAGGGTATTCACCGCCGAACAGGAAGAAGGTGATGTAGCTACCGACCAGCGGCAGCGAGATCATCACACCTTCCGTGATGCGCAGACCGGCGCCCGAGAGCAGGTCGTCCGGCAGCGAGTAGCCGGTCAGACCCTCGACCAGCGCCAGGGTGAGCAGCAGGATGCCGATCAGCCAGTTGAGCTCGCGCGGCTTGCGGTACGCACCGGTGAAGAACACCCGGAGCATGTGCACCATCATGCCCGCGACGAACAGGAGGGCCGCCCAGTGGTGCATCTGCCTCATCAGCAGACCACCCCGGACCTCGAGGCTGATGTGCAGCGACGAGGCGTAGGCCTCCGACATGCCGACGCCCTTGAGCGGCTCGTAGACGCCGTCGTAGACGACGTGAGCCATGCTGGGCTTGAACCAGAACGTGAGGAACGTGCCGGTCAGCAGCAGGATGATGAACGAATAGAGCGCGATCTCCCCCAGCAGGAACGACCAGTGGTCGGGGAAGATCTTGCGCAGGTTGCGCTTGAGGAAGTTGCCGGCGCCAAGACGGTCGTCGAGGTAGGTGCTGACCCCTGCGATCGCCTTCGGCGTCTCGGTGATGCTCGGCTGATGAACCGTGCTCTTCTCATTGATGCCGATCTTCGCGCTCACGCGTGACCTCCCCTCGCGCGGACCTCCGCCTCGGCGTCGCCGCGTTCCCAGAAGCTCGGCCCCGGCGGAACGGGGAAGTCACCCTTGGCGACCAGGAATCCCTCGGAGTCAACCCCGAGCGGGAGCTGAGGCAGCGGTCGCGCCGCAGGACCAAAGATTACCTTCGCACCGTCGGCCGCGTCGAATGTGGACTGGTGGCACGGGCAGAGGATGTGGTGGGTCGTCTGCTCGTAGAGCGCCGCGGGGCAACCCACGTGGGTGCAGATCTTGGAGTAGGCGATGATGCCGTCGTGAGTCCAGTTGAGGTTCGTGCCGGACTTGATGACCTCCGGCCGAAGCTTGATCAGGATCAGCGTGGACTTCGCCAGTTCGTTCAGGTCGTGCTGGTATTCCTCGGGCACCACCGACAGGATGCCGCCGGGCGAGTTGAAGTCGGCGGCGCGGATCGGCGCCCCCGTGCCCTCGACCAGAAGCCTGCGGTCCTTGCCGGCCTTGGTCTTCTTGCCCCACACGGTGTGGCGAAGCGCGGTGCCGGGCAGCGGGCCGAGGTCGCGCAGCAGCACGATCGGCAGCAGGCCCAGCGGCGCGGCGGCCAGGAGCAGAGTGCGGCGGAGCAGCTTGCGCTTGACGAACCCGCTCTCCTCCGCGCCCTGCAGGAAGGTCTCGGCGACGACCTCGCGGGTCGCGGGCTCCGAGGCCATCTCGTGGCGCTCCTGGAACAGGGTGTACTTCGGCATCACCATGCGCACCCAGACCACGACGCCGGCGGCCAGCGCGAGGAAGGCCAGAGTCAGCGTGCCGCCGAGTGCGAGGTTCGAGGCGCCGGCCTTGTCGAGGTCGCCGACCTGGAAGATCACGTAGGAGGCGATGAAGCCGATCGCGGAGAGGAAGGTGATCACGAAGCAGAGAGCGGCGATGCGCTCCCCCTTCTTCGCGGTCTTCTCGTCCTGGAACTTCACGCCGGGCATGGGACCCGGCCCCTGCGCGGTCCTCTCCTCTGCGGCGCCCAGCAGGGAGGTGCTCTCCGCGGGTGGGGGTGTCCCGATGACGCGCTTGGGAACGCGCTCGTCGGGAGCCTCGGGCTCGTGTGAGTTCTCAGTCATGACTTCTTCTGTCGCCTCTTCGCGGTGATCCAGATGGCGGCGAGTACTAGCAGGCTGATGCCCACGACCCACAGGGCGAGACCCTCGGTCACCGGGCCGATGCGCCCGAGGCCGAAGCCACCCGGGTCCTTCTGACCACGGACCTCGACGATGTAGGCGATCATGTCCCGCTTCTGCTCGGGGGTGATCGTACTGTCGTTGAACGGCGGCATGGCCTGCGGGCCGGTGACCATCGCCTCGTAGATCTGCTTAGGAGTCGACGAGTTGAGGTCGGGTGCGTACTTACCCTCGGTCAGCGCGCCACCGGCGCCGACGAAGTTGTGGCACTGGATGCAGTTGGCCCGGAACAACTCGCCACCCTTGGCGGAGTTGCCCTTGGCCGGGTCGACCGCGTCGTCGCTGGGGACGGCCGGGCCACCACCCTTGGACTGCACATATGCCGCGAGCTGCCTGATGGTGGTCTCGTTGACCCAGGGGTATTTCTGCTTCCTCGGCGCCTGCGCACCGGGCTGGGCCGCGGGCATGCGCCCGCTGCTGACCTGGAAGTCCACGGCCGCCGCACCGACACCGACCAGCGTGGGGCCGGTCTTGGTGCCCTCGAGGTTGAGGCCGTGGCAACTCGCACAGGACTGCTCGAAAAGCTTTTTGCCCGCCGCGACGTCGTCGACCTTGCCCGACGCGATCGCCGCGTCCGCACTCTGCCCAGCCGGCGCGGCGACGGTATAGACGCCGCCGAGCAGGGCGAGAGCGAAAAGCAGGACGGCGTATCTCGCGAGGGGATGCCGCCGCCGAGCGGTGATCCTATTCACAGAGATCCCGTTCCGATCAGTGGATGATGTAGATGGTCGCGAAGAGGCCGATCCAGACCACGTCCACGAAGTGCCAGTAGTAGGACACGACAATCGCGCTGGTCGCCTGCTCATGGGTGAAGCGCTTCGCGGCGTACGTGCGTCCCAGCATGAAGAGGAACGCGATCAGTCCACCGGTCACGTGGAGGCCGTGGAAGCCCGTGGTCAGGTAGAACACCGAGTCATATGCAGAGTGCTGCATCGTGTGTCCGTGGCTGACCAGCTCACCGTACTCATAGAGCTGACCGCCGACGAAGACGGAACCCATGAGGAAGCTGACGATATACCAGAAGCGGAGCTTGGCCACCTGGCCTTTCTCCGCCGCCCATACACCAAGCTGACAGGTCACGCTGGACAGGACCAGAATGATCGTGTTCACCGTTGCGAACGGGATATTGAGGTGAGCCTCGGGCCACGGAAGGCCCTCGCTCAGGCTCACTGACCGGATCGTGAAGTACATCGCGAACAGCGCCGCGAAGAACATGAGCTCAGAGGACAGCCACACGATCGTCCCCACGCTGACCAGATTGGGTCGGCGCGAGGCATGTGCCGTCGTCGTCGTTGTAGTTGCGGATGCTGTCGCCACGGGCAGCATTATTGCGGCTCTCCTGGTCGGGTCGCCGCACGACCCCCCGTTAGGCAGCCCCAAGACGTCCGAAATGCCCAGAATGCAGCTAATCAGGCGGTGAATACCTCCGGCCTGGGTATCCAACCCTGACGACCGGTACGATCCTGAGTTGACCCTACCTCCACAAGCGATAGTGAGCGCGACCGTGAGCAGCGACCACGCGATGAAGGTCCTCGTCTACAGCGACGACGCCTCGACCCGTGAGAAGGTACGGCTGGCGATCGGCAGAAGGCCGGCTGCCGACGTGCCACGCGCGGAAGTCGTCGAGTGCGCCACCCAGGCCAAAGTGATCCAACTCCTCGACAGCGGCGAGATCGACGTGGCCGTGCTCGACGGGGAGGCCCAGCCCGCCGGCGGCATGGGCGTGGCCCGCCAGGCCAAGGACGAGGTCTTCGACTGCCCCCCGATCTGCCTGATCATCGCTCGCCGCGACGACCGTTGGCTCGCCAATTGGTCCCGCGCCGACGCCGTGGTGCCCCAGCCTCTCGACCCCATGGTCGTGGCCGACACCATCGCGGGCCTCATGCGCACCCGCGCGGCCTCCCGCCTGCCCAGCAACCACTGACCCTCTTCGAGCCCAGGTCGCCTCACCGCACCACCGCACCCGCGGATCCACCTGTGAGGCGGCCAGGGCTCTTCCATGTCCCCCGTCTCCCCCGTCACAACCTGACGCGTCCGCAGGTCGCTTCGCACACCTCATTCCGGGTGTGGCCGGGAATCCCCGGGGAAACACAGGTCACCCCGGCCCCCGCAACACCGCACAGGCAGGCACGGCACGGGCGGGCACGGCACGGGCGGGCACGGCACGGGCGGGCACGGCACGGGCGGGCACGGCACGGGCGGGCACGGCACAGGCGGGCACGGCACAGGCGGGCACGGCACAGGCGGGCACGGCACAGGCAGGCACGGCACAGGCGGGCACGGCACAGGCAGGCACGGCACGGCACCGGTGAAACGCGGTGCTCGACGGCACCGCGCTCAAAGAGGGCGGCGGCTCCAAGAGGGCGGCGAAAGCGGGGCGCTCGGCAGACCCGGCCGGACGACGGCTCCGCCGTACCGCTCGCCGATGGAATCGTGCTCCGGCGGCCCGCAGATCCGCAACGCAACTGAGACCTTCACCGCGGTTTGCGGCACCCCGATCGACCCCTTACGGGTAGATGCGCTGCGATACCGGCAAGATCCTTCCAGGCCGGCGGGCGTGGCGCCGCCTGTCGCCGGGAGGCGCGGCGGGGCCGGACACCATAGGATTGGTCGCCTCGAAGACCGCACCCAGACCTGGAGATCCCATGCACGCGCGCACCACCTGGCCCGCGCTGTTGTCGGCCCTGCTCTCGGGAGAGCATCTGACCACCGATGAGACGGCCTGGGCGATGAAGGAGGTCATGTCGGGCGCGGCGACGCCGGTGCAGATCGCGGCGTTCGCGGTGGCGATCCGGGCCAAGGGTGAGACCGTCGACGAGGTGGTCGGTCTGGCGCGCACCATGCTGGAGTTCGCGACGCCGCTCAAGGTCGAGGGGCGCGTGGTCGACATCGTCGGCACCGGCGGAGACCGCGCCCACACGGTCAACGTGTCGACCATGGCGGCCATCGTCATGGCGGCGGCGGGCGCCCGGGTGATGAAGCACGGCAACCGTGCGGCGTCCTCCTCTTGCGGGGCCGCCGACGTGCTCGAATATCTCGGCGTGCGGCTCGACCACTCCCCCGAGGCGACGGCGAAGGTCGCGGAGGAGGCGGGCATCGCCTTCTGCTTCGCACCGGTTTATCACCCCGCGCTGCGTTTCGCGGGGCCGGTGCGCAAGGAGGTCGGGGTGCCGACGTTCTTCAACTTCCTCGGCCCGCTCTGCAACCCCGCCCGGCCCGCCGCTCAGGCGGTGGGGGTCTATGACGCGCGCATGCTCCCGGTCATGGCCGGCGTCTTCGCCGAGCGGGGGGTGTCCGCGCTGGTCTTCCGGGGCGACGACGGCCTCGACGAGCTGACCACGGCGACGACCTCGACCGTCTACGTCGTGCGTGACGGCAGGGCCGTCAAGACCTCGTTCGACCCCGCGGTGCTCGGCATCCCGAGGTCCGGCGTAGACGCCCTGCGCGGCGGTGACGTCGCGTTCAACGCCAAGGCCGTCCACGACACGATGAGCGGGGTGAAGGGGCCCGTGCGCGACGCCGTGCTCCTCAACGCGGCGGCGGGCCTCGTCGCCTACGACGGTGTCGGCGACGACCTGGACGCCGCGATGACCGCCGCCCACGCGCGCGCCGCCCAGGCCGTCGACTCCGGCGCGGCGGCCGCCACCCTCGACCGCTGGGTCAAGGTCAGCGCCGCCCAGAGCTGACCCCCGTGTGGCGGCCCCACGGGCCGCCACACCCGGCTCACAACGGCGAAGCGGTCGCGGCCAGCGAAAACACGCCCAGCCGAC
>NZ_BOOW01000005.1 GCF_016863435.1 Sinosporangium siamense | reverse complement strand
CACTACGGCGAAGCACTGGCCGGCTTCCGCCGTACACGACCTCGCGTCACAGTTTTTCGGTGTCGAAGCCCAGGGAGACGGCGCTGCCCTTGACCCAGCGGTGCCAGGGCATCTGCCACTGGCCCCAGCCGTTGAAGGGTTCGAGCTCGCGCGGGCTGCCCGTGACGTTGATGGGGTCGCCGCGCAGGGTGTTGCGCATGAACCACCTGGCGTTCTCCGGAGCGACGTTGACGCAGCCGTGGCTGACGTTGGCGCTGCCCTGGGAGCCGACGGACCAGGGGGCGCCGTGGACATACTCGCCGCTGTTCGAGATGCGCACGTTGCTGTAGACGGTCTGCCGGTAGTAGCCGGGGCATCCCGGGCCGCAGCCGACGGTCGAGGAGTCCATGATCACGACGGGTTCCATGGACATGGCGATGTGTTTGCCGTTGGTGGTGTAATACTTCGTCACGCCGCCGCGGCCGGCGCTGATCCCGAAGTTCCTGATCACCCTGCCGTTTCGCCGCACCTTCATCATGTGCGTGTCGGTGTTCACCGTGCTGACCTGAGTGCGGCCGACGGCGAACTCGTGGGTGAAGTCCTGGGTGGCGTAGCGCCCGTTGTCGACCTCGACCCCTCTGAGCTGGCCGATGAGTTTGACCTTGGTGTTGCTCGGCCAATACTCGCGGGGGCGGAAGTGCACCGTGGTGCCGTCCACCCAGTGCCAGGCGCCCTCGACGCGCTTGGAGGTGACGACGCGCAGGTTGCGTTCGACGTCGACCCGGTTGTTGACCTCGCGGTCGAAGGTGATCATGATCGGCATGCCCACCCCGACGGTCTCCCCCTTGGTGGGCGTGATGTCCTTGATCGCGAAGGGTGCGGTGGACTTCACCGTGCTGAAGGTGCTGTCGACCTTCGTGGCCTTCCCTGAGGGGTTGGCCGCGGTGGCGCTGACGGTGTAGGTGGTGCCGGGCGCCATGCTGCGGCTGCTGCGCCACTGGGTGCGGTCGGCGCTGAGCACGCCCTTGACGGCCTCACCCCGTCCTCCGGCCGCGCGTACGGTGACCGCCGTCAGGGTCCCTCCGTACGTCGAGATGAGGACCGTGGTGTCGGGGGTGACCGGCCCCACCCTGCCCGAGGGAACGACGCTGATGGCCGCCTCGGCCGTCGTGGGCGCCTTCCCGTCCCCTGACTCCTCCCCGGCGCCGCCGACGGCGCAGGAGGCGATGAGGGCCATACCGAGCAGACCGGCGCCGTGGAGCGTTCCACGTAGTGAGTGACGTCCCTGTACGACCACGTGAATCCCCCCGTCACGTCACCGATCTTCCCATTCGGAGTTATTACCCCGGGATGATCCGCAGGCACATCGAACACACCAAGCGAACGGCAAAGAAGCCCAAAAGCGGGTGCCCCTAAAAGGGGCACCCGTTCTATTTCTCCGTTATCACCGACGGAACCAGGTTTCACGGACACAGCTATAAGCACCGGCACGAAACGACGATCAGGGCGGAACAACAAGAGGGCCCCTCCTGAACGGAGGAGCCCTCTCATCAAACACGCCGGGTCAGTGCGAGAAGTTGCCCCGGTAGTACTGGAAGACGAAGCCGATCATGGACATGATGACGGCGAACACGCCGATCATGAACAGCCACCAGCCGATGACGAACCCGAAGAAGGTCAGCGCGACGGCGAGGCAGACGAACAGCGGCCACCAGCTGTGCGGCGGGAAGAAGCCGAGCTCCCCCGCGCCGTCACTGATCTCACCCAGCTTGTCGTCCTCCGGCTGGTCCCCGATCCGCTTAGCGGTGTACATCAGGTAGTAGCCGATCATGAAGGCGAACCCCGTGGAGATCGCCAGCGCCGCGGTGCCCGCGGGCTCACGTGACCAGAACCAGTAGACGACGTCGGCCGCGGCGAAGAAGATGCCGCAGAGCAGGAAGAGCCACCCCTGGACCTTCATGAGGACTCACCCTCCAACTGAGGCTTGGCCGAAACGTGCGGGTAGTGCAGGTCGAACGCGGGACGCTCGGACCTGATGCGCGGCAGCGAGGTGAAGTTGTGCCGCGGCGGCGGGCAGGAGGTCGCCCATTCCAGCGAGCCGCCGAAGCCCCACGGGTCGTCCACCGTGACCTTAGGCGCGTTACGCCAGGTGGTCCACACATTGTAGAAGAAGAACAGCGTGGAGGCACCGAGGACGAAGGCGCCGATCGACGAGATCATGTTGAGGTCGGTGAAGTCGTCGATCGGGCTGTAGTCCGCGTAGCGCCGCGGGAAGCCGACGACGCCCAGCCAGTGCTGCACGAGGAAGGTCGCGTGGAAGCCGATGAACAGCGTCCAGAAGTGCCACTTGCCCAGCTTGTCGTTGAGCATCTTGCCGGTGAACTTCGGCCACCAGAAGTAGAAGCCGGCGAACATCGCGAAGACGACGGTGCCGAAGACCACGTAGTGGAAGTGGGCGACGACAAAGTAGCTGTCGCTGATCGCGAAGTCGAGCGGCGGCGAGGCCAGGATGACACCGGTCAGACCACCGAGAAGGAAGGTGATCAGGAAGCCCACCGAGAACAACATGGGTGACTCGAAGCTGAGATGCCCTCGCCACATCGTGCCGATCCAGTTGAAGAACTTCACTCCGGTCGGCACCGCGATGAGGAAGGTCATGAAGGAGAAGAACGGCAGCAGCACTTGCCCCGTCGGGAACATGTGGTGGGCCCACACGGTGACCGACAGGCCGGCGATGGCGATGGTCGCGCTGACCAGGCCAATGTAGCCGAAGAGCGGCTTGCGGCTGAAGACCGGGAAGATCTCCGTCACGATGCCGAAGAACGGCAGGGCGATGATGTAGACCTCGGGATGGCCGAAGAACCAGAAGAGGTGCTGCCACAGCATCGCGCCGCCGGTCTCGGGAGCGAAGATCAGCGTCCCGAGCTTACGATCGGCCTCAAGGGCGAGCAGCGCGGCGGCGAGCACCGGGAAGGCCAGCAGCACCAGGATCGAGGTGAGCAGGACGTTCCAGGTGAACATCGGCATGCGGAACATCGTCATGCCGGGGGCGCGCATGCAGATGATCGTGGTGATGAAGTTGACGGCGCCGAGGATGGTGCCGAGGCCCGACATCGCCAGACCCATGATCCACAGGTCTCCACCCATGCCAGGCGAGCTGATCGCGTTGGACAGCGGCGTGTAGGCGAACCATCCGAAGCTGGCCGCGCCGTTGGGGGTGAAGAAGCCCGAGACGGCGATGATGCTGCCGAAGAGGTAGAGCCAGTAGCTCACCATGTTGAGACGCGGGAAGGCCACGTCGGGGGCGCCGATCTGGAGCGGCATCAGCTCGTTGGCGAAACCCGCGAACAGCGGGGTCGCGAACATCAGCAGCATGATCGTGCCGTGCATGGTGAACAGCTGGTTGAACTGCTCGTTGCTCGTGATCTGCAGACCGGGCTGTGCCAGCTCGGCCCGCATGATCAGCGCCATCACGCCGCCGATCAGGAAGAAGATGAACGACGTGATGAGGTAAAGGTGACCGATGATCTTGTGGTCGGTCGTCGACAGCCATTTGGCCAGCACGTGCCCGCGGCTGGTCGGCTTGGCGCCCCCGAGGGACGGGCGGACCGGGTGGTCGATGGCGGTCACTGGGTCCTCCCAGCCTGGCCGGCGATGTAGGCGTCGTATTCGGCCTGAGGCACGAGCTTCACCGAGAACAGCATGCGGCTGTGGTCGGTACCGCAAAGCTCGGCGCAACGGCCCGCGTAAATGCCGGGCTTGTTGAGCGTTGTGATCTCAAACTTGTTGTTCTTGTTGATGTTGCCCGGGATCACGTCGCGCTTGAAGAGGAACGACGGCACCCAGAAGGAGTGGATGACGTCGGGCGAGTGAAGCTCGAACAACACCTTCTTGTTGACCGGCAGCACAAGCTGCGGGCCCTTGTCGTAGTCGCTCACCGGCACGCCGACGACCTCGGCCTTCTTGCCCTGGTAGTCGGTGGTGAAGCGCCAGCTCCACTGGAAGGCCTCAACCTTGACCTTGACGTCCGGGGACTTCGAGAACTCACCCAGGTAGTTCTGGTCGCGCGCGGTGAAGTAGAAGAACACCGAGACCATGACGATCGGGACGACCGTGTAGAGGATCTCGATCGGCAGGTTGTAGCGCACCTGCGGCGGAAGCTCTTCCTTGCTGTTCTTCTTCTTCCGGTGGAAGAGGCACGCCCACAGGATGAGAGCCATAACGACAACACCCGTGGCGATGGCGGCGATCCAGGACCCGTTCCAGAGGTTCTGGACTACCTCGGCCTGCTCGGTGATGTTGACGGGCATGCCGCCACGGGACCACTCGTCAAGTGCCTCACTGCTGCAGCCCGTCGCGGACACCACCAGCAGCGCCAGAGCCGCCGCACGTGGCACCCTGCGCCGGGCCAACGGACGCCGTACAGCACGGCGGGTCGGACTCACGGATCGCCTACCCCACAGAATGAAAGCCCAGGGCGGAAGCCCGGGGCGGTCGTTTCGATATTCACGCATTGGTGGGGACACATTAGCGCGGACTGATGCCGCCCCTGTTCCCAGCCCCCGTTAGTGTCGAGCTGTGGCGTACTTCGACGCGGCGTCGACCGAGCCGCTTCATCCCCAGGCCAGACAGGCACTGATCGCGGCGCTGGACGTCGGCTGGTCAGATCCCTCCCGACTCTACGGGCCGTCGCGGCGTGCACGCATGCTTCTCGATCAAGCGCGCGCGGAGATCGCCGAGGTGCTGGGGGCACGGCCCGACGAGGTGTCGTTCACCACGTCGGGCACCCAGGCGGTGCACCTCGGCGTGCTCGGCACGCTGTCGGGCAGGCGCCGGGCCGGCCGCCGGCTGGTGACGAGCGCCGTGGAGCACTCCAGCGTGCTCCACGCCGCCGGCACGCACGAGCGTGACGGCGGCACGGTGGAGACCGTGGGCGTCCGGCGCACCGGCGCGGTGGATCCTGCGGCCTTCGAGGCGGCGGTGCTGGAGCCGGGCACGGCTCTGGCCTGCCTGCAGACGGCCAACCACGAGGTGGGCACCCTCCAGCCGGTGGCGGCGGCGGCCGAGGCGTGCCGTAATGCCGGGGTGCCGCTCCTGGTGGACGCGGCCCAGACGGCGGGGCGCGTGCCGGTTCCCGCGGGCTGGTCGGTGCTGACGGCGAGTGCCCACAAGTGGGGCGGCCCCGCGGGTGTGGGCGTGCTGGCGGTGCGCAAGGGCACCCGCTGGCGCTCGCCGCTGCCCGAGGACGAGCGTGAGGGCCGCCGCGTGCCCGGCTTCGAGAACGTGCCCGCGGTGGTGGCCGCCGCCGCGGCGCTGCGGGCGATGGCGGCCGAGGCGGGCACGGAGATGACCCGCCTGTCGGGATTGATCGATCGCATGCGCAAGACCATCCCGGAGATCGTGCCGGACGTGGAGATCATCGGAGATCCGGACGAGCGGGCGCCGCACATCCTGACCTTTTCGTGCCTCTATGTCGAAGGTGAGGCGTTGTTGACTGCATTGGACACCCTTGGTTTTGCGGTTTCGTCAGGAAGCTCCTGTACGGCGAGTACGCTTCGTCCATCGCATGTTTTGGAGGCCATGGGCGTGATCACACATGGAAACGTGCGTGTGTCGCTGCCGCGGGGTGTGGCGGCGGCCGAGATCGACCGGTTCCTCGCCGTCCTCCCGGATGTCGTGCGCCGGATTCGCGAAGACGCTGGGGTGAGATGATGAGCAGGCCGACCGAGACTGCGCCGCAGCCCGCGCTGACGATCGACGCGCTGGGCAAGAAGTGCCCGATCCCCATCATCATGCTCGCGGAGCAGATCAACCAGGTGCCGATGAACTCGGTGGTCGCGGTGCTCGCCGACGATCCCGCCGCCTTCACCGACGTGCCCGCCTGGTGCAGGCTCAAGTCCCACCACCACGTCGGCAGTTACGACCTGCCGCAGGGGGGCTGGGCCATTCACGTGCGCAGAAATTACTGAACCCGGACAAAAGGGGTATGACCCACTAAGTCATCTCATTTCAGGGGGGACATGATGACTTGTGGAGAAACCCATGAGCACGCCCGCGATCTGATGACTGCGGGTGCACGCTGCGTCGAAGCCCATGAGACTCTCGACAGAGCCGCCCAGATGATGCGGGACATGGGCGTGGGGGCCCTGCCCATCTGCGGCAGCGACGACCGGCTCAAGGGCATCATCACCGACCGCGACATCGTCGTCAGGTGCGTGGCCGAGGGCCACGACCCGAGCACGGTGCGGGCGGGTGACCTCGCCACCGGCCTGGTGTGGGTCGACGCCGAGGCCGGTGTGGCCGAAGCGCTCTCGATCATGGAGCGGCACCAGATCCGCCGGCTGCCCGTCATCGAGAACCACAGGATCGTCGGCATGATCAGCGAGGCCGACCTCGCGAGACACCTGCCCGACGACCAGCTCGCACACTTCGTGCACAGGATCTACGCCGGAGTGTGACCGGCACCGCTCCCCGCCGCCCGCCGGGCCCCGCGTCCAGGGGCTCAGGCGGGCGGCGGGAGCCCGAACCGCCCACGAGAACCCCGGAGTGCTCTCAGAGCCGTGCGCGCCCGCCGTCCAGGCCGTGCGCCGAGCCGGCGATCGCCGTACAACCACTGAGGGGAAAGCCCCGGCGACGATCCCTAGAACGGAAGGCCCGCGGGGCTCTCAGGCGTGGTGGCACCGCAGGTGGGGGGCCACCTCGGCGGCTGCGTCGGCGCCGTAGGCCGAGGAGAGGCGGTCGAGGAAGACCTGCCGCTTGAGCTCGTATTCCTGGCAGCCGACGCGCTCAAGCACGTGGGTGGCCGTGAGGTTGCCGACCTGCGCGCAGCGCTCCAGGGACAGGCCCCAGGACAGGGCGGACAGGAAACCGGCCCGGAAGGCGTCGCCGACGCCGGTCGGGTCGGCCTTGCCGAGCTCGGGGGCCGGCGGGATGTGCAGGGAGGGCTCGCCGACGCGGTCGACGCGGGCGCCCTTGGGGCCGAGCGTGGTGACGCGGACGCCGACGCGCTTCAGGAGCTCCTCTTCGCTCCAGCCCGTCTTCTGCTCGATGAGGGCCTTCTCGTAGTCGTTGCCGAACAGGTAGGCCGCGCCCTCCACGAGGGTCTTGATCTGCTCGCCGTCCATGCGGGCGAGCTGCTGGGAGGGGTCGGCGGCGAAGGGGATGCCGCGCGTGCGGGCCTCGTCGGTGTGGCGGAGCATGGCGTCGGGGTCGTTGGGGCTCACGACCACCAGGTCGAGGCCGCCCACCCGGTCGGCGATCGGCTGGAGCTCGATCAGCCTGGCCTCGGCCATGGCGCCGGTGTAGAACGAGGCGATCTGGTTGTGGCTCTCGTCGGTCGTGCACAGGAAGCGTGCGGTGTGGTGGAGCTCGGAGACGTGCACCGACGAGCAGTCGACGCCGTGGCGCTCAAGCCACGAGCGATAGTCCGCGAAGTCCGCGCCCACGGCGCCGACGAGGATCGGCGTCAGACCGAGGCAGCCCATGCCGAAGCTGATGTTCGCCGCGATGCCTCCCCGCCTGATCTGCAGATCGTCGACGAGGAACGACAACGACACCCGGTCGAGCTGATCGGCGATGAGCTGATCGGAGAACCGGCCGGGAAAGGTCATCAGGTGGTCGGTCGCGATGGAGCCGGTGACGGCGATGCGCACGGGGTTCTTCTCCTCGTTGTCAGCATCTTTCGAGGGCAGAGACGGTGCCGGGACAGAATCGGGACCGCCGGTGAACCACGCAAGAATACGCGAAGGCTCCGCTCACCCCCAAGGTGAACGGAGCCTCGCGACGATCATGTGGGCCGGCCGCTGGGGCGGACCTGGTGTGATCGTTAGTTGAAGGAGTCACCACAGGCACAGGAGCCCGTGGCGTTGGGGTTGTCGATCGTGAAGCCCTGCTTCTCGATCGTGTCGACGAAGTCGATGCTGGCGCCGATGAGGTAAGGCGCGCTCATGCGGTCGGTCACCACGCCGACGCCGCCGAAGTCGGTCACCACGTCGCCGTCCATCGACCGGTCGTCGAAGAAGAGCTGGTAACGAAGGCCGGAGCAGCCGCCCGGCTGCACGGCGACGCGAAGCTGGAGGCCTTCCTCACCCTGCTGCTCAAGCAGGCTCCTGACCTTGGCCGCCGCGGCGTCGGTCAGGATGAGCCCCTGCTGCTGCTCAGTGGTGTGGCCGCTCTCAACCGTCATGTGCTGCTCCCGCGTGTGGATAGCCGCCGCCGCGGGCGACTGTCTGAATGTGACGTCTCTCCTTAGACGCTACCAACACCCGTCGTGCGCCACACATTCCATGGCGGTGCCACAGATTTCGCGAGCCTCCCAGGAGCCTCTGCCGTCCGGCAGGTAGACGGCGCTCCCACCCCCGTACCTGCGGTTTTGTCATAGTTAGACCCCCCGGACCGGACAATTCACTTCTCGTATGCCATCATTAGTCGTCAGTTCGACGATAAGGGGGTGTGGTCGTGTCGACCACCCAGATCGGTCTTCCGCTCTTCGTCCTCGGCCAGTCAAAGGACCCGCACAGCGAGCGCGGGGTCGACTGCCCCGGCGAGCTTCCGCCCGCCTCGGATCCGGCGCTGGTGCAGCGGGCTCGAAGGGCCAAGGCGGCGCTCGGCGACCGGCTGTTCGTGCTCGGCCACCACTACCAGCGTGACGAGGTGATCCAGTTCGCGGATGTGACGGGCGACTCGTTCAAACTGGCCAGAGAGGCGGCGGCGAGACCGGATGCGGAGTTCGTGGTCTTCTGCGGTGTGCACTTCATGGCCGAGTCGGCCGACATCCTCACCGGCGACCACCAGAAGGTGGTGCTTCCCGACCTCGCCGCGGGCTGCTCGATGGCCGACATGGCGACCTTCGACCAGGTCGAGGAGTGCTGGGAGGTCCTGGAGGACGCCGGGATCGCCGGAGTCACCGTCCCCGTGACCTACATGAACTCAAGTGCCGACATCAAGGCCTTCTGCGGCAGGAACGGCGGCGCCGTCTGCACCTCGTCCAACGCCAAGCGCGCGCTCACCTGGGCGTTCGAGCAGGGCGAGAAGGTGCTCTTCCTGCCCGACCAGCACCTCGGCCGCAATACGGCGGTGCTGGAGCTCGGCCTGTCCCTGTCGGACTGCGTGGTCTACAACCCGCACCGCCCGAACGGCGGCCTCACCGAGGCCCAGCTGCGGGATGCGAAGATCATCCTTTGGAAGGGCCACTGCTCGGTGCACGGCCGTTTCACCGCCGAGAGCGTCGACGACGTGCGTGAGCGCGTCCCGGGCGTCAACGTGCTCGTGCACCCCGAGTGCCGCCACGAGGTCGTGACCAAGGCCGACTACGTCGGGTCGACCGAATACATCATCAAGCGGCTCCAGGAGGCCCCCGCCGGCTCGTCGTGGGCGATCGGCACCGAACTCAACCTGGTCAAGCGGCTCGCCACGATGTTCCCCGACAAGAACGTCTCCTTCCTCGACAAGACGGTCTGCTACTGCTCCACGATGAACCGCATCGACCTGCCCCACCTCGTGTGGGCGCTTGAGTCGCTCGCCGCGGGCACGCTCGTCAACCAGATCACCGTCGACGAGGACACCACCCACTGGGCCAAGGTCGCCCTCGACCGCATGCTCGCCCTGCCCTAGCCGCGAGGGGGGTACGGCACACGCCACGCGGGCCTGTGCCGTACCCCGCTCGGGTCGTCAGCGGAGTTCGAAGACCACGCGGGCGGTGACGGCGACTGTCTCCCGCCCGGCGCTGACCGACGCCTTGTCGGAGGCGAACTCGGCGCTCATGAGCATGGGCCGGGACGGGCCGCCGGTCTCCTCGCTGACCGTGACGACGCGGCCGAGCTCGCGGCCGGCGAGCCGGGCGTATTGCCGCGCCTTCTTGGACGCGTCCTCGAAGGCGCGCTCGCGGGCGACCGTGAGCGCGTCGCGGCGGTTGGACAGCTCGAACGAGATGCCGTTGAGCCGCACCTCCTCCCCCACCGTCGCCACGGCCTCGATGACCTTGTCCGCCGTGGCGACGTCGCGGACGACGGCCTGCACGCCCTGGGTGGCGCGGTAGCCCGAGATCCTCGAGTGCACCTCGAACTCCGGGCCGAGGCTCAGGTCGTTGGTCTGCAGGTCCTTGGCTTCGATGCCCTGCTCCAGCAGAGCCTTGGTCAGCCTGGCTGCCGCGGCGCGGGCCGCGGAGAACGCCTCGGCGGCCGTGGGGCGGCGCCCCTCGACGCCGGCGTTGAGACGCATGATGTCGGGGGCGGCGGACACTCTGCCCTCTCCGACGACGGTTACCCTCGGAGTTTCGTTCTGCATTGTCACCTTCGGTGTGGGAGAGTCGGCGTGGGCGATCCCCCCGAGCACAGACAGCCCGAAAACCGACGGTCCGCAGACGGACAGTCCGGCCAGCGCGGCGGCGACGGCGGCCACCGCACGAGTCATCTTGATCATGAGGGGATGTCACCAGCGGGCGCGGGGATGCACCGTGCGCCGCGCCCGGACTTGACGCTATCCGCAGGCACCCAAAAGGTCTACCGGAGGTGCAGCGGGCCCAGCCGTACCAGCGGGAAGGTCAGGGTCTGCCGGATCGACGCGCCGGTGAGAAACATCACGAGCCGGTCGACGCCGAGCCCGAGGCCGCCGGTGGGGGGCATGGCGTGTTCGAGCGCGAACAGGAAGTCCTCGTCGAGCCGCATCGCCTCGGGGTCGCCCCCGGCGGCGCGCAGGGACTGCTCGGTGAGGCGGCGGCGCTGTTCGAGCGGGTCGGTGAGCTCGGAGTAGGCGGTGGCGATCTCGGTGCCGTAGGCCACGAGGTCCCACCGTTCGGCCAGGCGCGGGTCGCCCCGGTGGGGGCGGGCGAGCGGGCTGGTCTCGACGGGGAAGTCGATGTAGAAGGTGGGGTTCACGGTGCGTTCCTCGACGAGCCGTTCATAGAGTTCGAGGACGACCGCTCCCCTGCCCCAGTGCCGTTCGAGCGGGACGTCCAGCCGTTCGGCGATGACCAGCAGCTCGTCCGCCGGGGTGTCCGGGGTGATCTCCTCGCCCGCTGCCGCCGAGATCGCGTTGTATACGGTGACCACCGGCCATTCGCCTGAGATGTCGGTCGAGGTGTGCTCCCGGAGCACCACCGGGGAGCCGTAGACGGCGGTCGCGGCCTGCTGGATCAGTTCGCGGGTCAGGGTGAGCATGGTCCCGTAGTCGGCATATGCCTGATATGCCTCCAGCATCGTGAACTCGGGGTTGTGGCGGTAGGACACCCCTTCGTTGCGGAACGACCGGCCGAGTTCGAAGACCTTCTCCACCCCGCCGACGCAGAGCCGTTTGAGGTAGAGCTCCGGGGCGATCCGCAGCTGCAGCGCCATGTCGTACACGTTGATGTGCGTCGTGAAGGCCCGCGCGAGCGCACCCCCGTGGAGCGGCTGGAGCATCGGCGTCTCGACCTCCAGGAACCCCCGCCCGGCCAGCGCGCCGCGCAGTGCGTGCAGCACGGTGCTCCGCACGCGCAGCATCTCGCGTGCCTCCGGCCGCACCACGAGGTCCAGGTAGCGCCGGCGTGCCCCGGCCTCGGCGCCGGACAGGTCGTGGTGGGCCCGCGGCAGCGGGTGCAGGCACTTGGCGGTGATCACGCACTCGGCGGCGCGCACCGAGATCTCGCCCGCGCGGGTGGTGACCACCTCGCCGCGGCAGCCGACGTGATCGCCGAGGTCCACGGTGCGCCGCCAGCTCGACAGGAGGTCCGGGTCGGTCAGCATGAGCTGAAGATCGCCGCTCCAGTCGGCGATCGTGGCGAACATCACCCGGCCGTGGTCGCGCACCAGCATGACGCGGCCCGCCACCGCCACCTCCTCGCCGGTGGCCTGGTCGGGGTCGAGGCCTGCGTGGCGGCGCCGTACCTCCGCGCAGGTGTGGGTCCGGGGGAACATCGGCGGGTAGGGGTCGGCGACCTCCGACAGCTTGCGCAGCCGCACCCGGGACTGCTCGGAGGCGGCAAGGGGCACCTCGGCCTGAGGGGCGGCGCGGATCTCGGGCGTCGCCGCGGACGAATCCACGGGCGTTCCGGCGGGGATCTCGGTGGGCGCCTCGGTGAAGGCGATCGGCGCGGCCTCCGCACGGCCGGCCCGCACTCCGGCCCGGGCCTCGGCGCCGGCCTCGCCCCGGTGGAGCAGGGTGCGCAGGCTGCTCGGCAGGAAACCCTCGGCGGCCGCGAGGGCGATGCCGACCTTGGGCAGGTCGCGGATCTCCCCGTAGGCGAGATAGCGCGGCACCCATAGGGGGCGATATTTCACATTGGACCGGTAGATCGATTCGAGCTGCAACCAGCGGGAGACGAAGAGCAGCGTGCGCCGCCAGGCGCGCAGCACCGGCCCGGCGCCCATCCGCGCGCCCTCCTCGAACACCGAGCGGAAGACCGCGAAGTTCAGCGAGACGCGGTCGACCCCCAGTGCGGGGGCCCGCTCGACCAGCCCCGCCACCATGAACTCGATCAGGCCGTTGTCGGACAGCCGGTCCCTGCGCATGAGGTCGAGCGACAGACCGGTGCGCCCCCACGGCACGAAGGACAGGATCGCGGCCTCGTCCCCCTCCGCGGTCAGCGCCTCCACAAGCACGCACCGCCCGTCGGCGGGGTCGCCGAGCCGGCCGAGCGCCATGGAGAAGCCGCGTTCGGTCTCGGCGCCGCGCCAGGCGCGGGCGCGGTCGATCACCCGGCGCATCTCCTGCGGGGCGAGATCGCTGTGGCGGCGCACCCGCAGCGTGTAACCGGCGCGTTCGACCCGGTTCACGGCCTGCCGTACGGCACGCATGCCCCGCCGGTCGATCGAGAAGGTGCCGACGTCGAGCACGGCCTCGTCGCCGATCTGAAGCACATGCAGGCCGCTGCGGTCGTAGGCGCGGGCGCCCTCCTCCCCCGCGCCGACGACCGCCGCGGTCCAGCCGTGCACCTTGGCCTGGTCGAGAAACGCCTCGATCGCGGGCGGCCACGCCTCGGGGTCGCCGAGCGGATCGCCCCCCGCGAGGCTCACCCCCGCCACGACCCGGTACGACACCGCCGCCTTGCCGCTCGCGGAGAAGATCGCGGCCCGGTCGCGGCGGGTGGCGAAGTAGCCCAGCGAGTCGCATTCGCCGTGTTCGGTGAGCAGCGCGCGGATGCGGGACTCGTTCTGCGGATCGAGTACGGCATGAGCCCGCTGTGACCTGAACAGCACGATGAACCCCGCCACGAGGGCCGTGGCGCTGAAGAGGCCGATCAGGAAGGACACCCAGTGGGGCGGCTGGCCGGTCGCGTCGAAGTCGAAGCTGATCGCCCCGCCGAGGGCCTTCTCCAGGACCCAGGTGATGTGCTCGTGCACGGGGAGGGTGCCGGGGAAGAAGGTGACCAGGAGCAACCCGACGGTGAAGGAGACCAGCAGCAGCGCGATGACGGTGGAGACGGCCTTGCGGAAGGAGGCGTGCTGGACCCTGGCGTAGAACTCGCTGTAGGCGGCGATCAGCACGACCAGCAGGGCGGTCATGAGGACGATGTTGAACGAGCTGGCGATGAGGAAGCGCAGCGGCAACTCGCTGCGGAGCTCGGGCACCAGCAGATAGACCGGGATGGTCACGACGTCGGCGAGCAGGGTGATCACGACGAGGGCGACGAGCACCCAGTAGGCGACCCGTTTGCGCCGGGCCACGGCGCCGGCGAGCAGCGCCATGAACACCGCGTAGGCCAGGTTGGCCTCCAGGGTGAACACCCCGAAGATGAACACCTCGGTGAAGGGCCGCAGGAAGTGCCGCAGGGGCGGGACCAAGGTGATGGCGGCACTGTAGATCGCGAGGACGGCGAGGATCGTCGCGAGCACTCTGGGCACGCCGGACAGGAAGCGCGACCACCGCTCCCCCCGTGCGGTGTGCCCGCCTCCGGCCTCGGGCTCGACCCGGTAGACCTGAGCGCGCCCCATCGCCATCCCCCCGAATGATGATGATCCACTTGGTAAGAGAAATACCCCTTTACCAGGGGAGATATCCGTCTATCCCATCTTGTTTACCATCGACGGGACGCCCCCGGACCCCGGGCTGACGACCTTGGACGGCTTCCACCACGTGCCGCACCGCCGCCGCCACGGCCTCCGGCCGCTCCACGTGCACCTGGTGCCCCGCGTCCGGAAGCACGACCCGCTCGGCGTTCAGGGCGGCGGCCAGGTCCCTGTGGCACGGGTTCTCCCGTCCCGCGGTGATCACCACGGTCGGGACGGCGGGATAGGGCAGCTTGCCGCGGAGCGCGGTGAGATCGTCGGCCATGTCGCGGTAGGCCAGCCACTCGCCGAGCGAGGCCGCGGCCACCCTGGCACTGCCGTACACCTCTCGCGCCCTGCCGTCGACCCGCGCGCCACCCGCCAGGCGGTAGGCCGCCGGGCCGGACAGGCGAGTGATCACGACGGCCCCCAGGGTGTGGCCGAGCGCCGGGAGCGCCCGGCCGAGCAGCCTGCCGGCCGGGGAGGTGCCTCTCCTCGGCCGGGACTCGCAACTGGGGTCCAGCAGCACCACACCCCCCACCAGCCCCGGCCAGAGCCGGGCGAACGCCTCGGCGTGCCAGGCCGCGACCGAGTGCGCCACCACCACTACGGGGGTGTCGCCGGTCAGGGCCAGCAGGCGCACGGCTTCGCGCCGCAAGGTCGGCGGGACGACCGGGGCGGGGCTGAGGCCGAGCCCAGGGCGGTCGAAGCGGACGACGGTGAGGTCGCCCCGGAGCTGCTCGGCGACAGCGTCCCAGTGGTACCAGGCGCCCGCCATGCCCGACGTCAGAACGACCTGCGGCGCCGCCTCGACGCCCTCCCGCACCACGTGCACGCCGGCCGGACGCCGCACCTGGCGCTCCTTCGGCAGTCCCACCGCCAGTGTCAGCAGCCAGAGGGTGAACACCGCCACCTGGATCCGCTGGGCGAGGCCGACCTCGGCGCGCAGGACGACCGCCACCAGCGTCCAGACCGTCGCCACCAGGGCTGCGAGGGTCCAGGCGGCTCCGCCGTACCTGATGAGGGGGCGGCGCGAGCCGATCACCAGGGTCGGCAGGCTGAGCAGCACCCCCGCGGCGGCCAGGCCGCTCGTCGCCATGTGCACGTAATGGGAGAACGACGCCTGGCCGGAGATCTCACGTGCCATGCACTCCGGGTTGCTCAGCGACGCGCAGTCGAGCGCGAAAACGCCGTCGGCGAGCGTCGCCGCGCCGAAGACCGCGAGCCCGAGCCAGCCGGCGCCCCGCCAGGGACCCGGCCGGGGATCGGGCACGAGGGCTACAGCGAGCAGGCACGCGGCCCCGGCGACCACGTCACCGAGCCTCGCCATCCACGACCAGGGCTGATCGAGGGCGCCCAGTTCGCTGAGGTAGCCGAGGGCGCGGTGGACGCCGGGGTTCATGTACTGCAGAGGCACCCACAGGCTGTAGGCGACGGCGGCCAGGACCAGCAGCCAGGCCGAGGCGAGTGCGAGGGCTCGCGTGGTGATCACGTAAGGCCCGGGGCTCCCCAGACCGGGAACCACCTGCTCAGATCCGCTTCGATCGGGAGCTCGTCCTGCAGAACCCCGCGCACCTGGATTTCGAGGGCGTTGTCCCGATGCTCATTCGGGAGCGGGGCGAAGGGGTAGAAGGTGCCCCGCTTGTAGAGGTAGACCAGGGCGAGGGGGGCGCCAGGGGAGCCGGTGAAGGAGATCAGGGAGCACAGCAGCGACGGGCCGAACCCGGCCGACTCCAGGGAGGAGTTCACCGCGTGCAGGTCGGTGACCAGGCCGCTCACGTCGTCCGGCAGGTGCGTGACCGTGACCCAGGTGTAGCCGTAGGAGTCGGCGGAACGCTCCGCGCGCTCCCCGATGAGCGCCTGCGCCTCGGCCGTGAGGTCGGTGAACACGCCGCCCTCGGCCGCACGGAAGCTCACCGAGCCCCGGCCGGTCGGGGTGAGGCCGGTCGCCGCCTGAAGCGTCACGGCGGCCGACGGCAGCCGGAACAGCGCGTCGAGGTTGGGCGCGGCCGGCTTGGTGCGGCCGAGCAACGTGTCCCACCACCCCATGGAAACCCCCTTCCCCCGGGGACTTACGGACGGCCGAGCTGCGCGCTGATGCGGGCGAGCTGTTCGAGGCGGCGCTCCAGCGGGGGGTGGGTGGCGAACAGCGCCGCGAGGCTCGCGCCGGGGGCGAGCGCGGGCGCGAAGTAGAAGGCGTTGTACGGCGCGGCCTTGCGCAGGTCCTCGGTGGGAATGCGGGACATGTCCCCGCTGATCTTGGTGAGCGCGCTGGCGAGGGCGGAGGGGCGCTGGGTGAGCAGGGCACCGGCGCGGTCGGCGGCGAGCTCGCGGTAGCGGGACAGGGCGCGGGTGAGGAGGAAGCTGATCGCATAGACGATCATGGAGACCAGCATGACGATCAGGCCGATGGGCAGGCCGCCGCGGTCGTCGCGGCTGCGGCCGAGGCCGGTGTAGAGCGCGAACCTCGTCATCAGGCCGGCCACGATGCCGAGGAACGAGGCGATGGTCATCACGGCGACGTCGCGGTGGGCGACATGGGACATCTCATGGGCGAGCACGCCCTCCAGCTCCTGCGGCGAGAGGCGGCGCAGGATGCCCGTGGTCACGCAGACGACGGCGTGCTTCTGGTCGCGTCCGGTGGCGAAGGCGTTGGGGACGTCGGTCTCGGCGATCGCCACGCGCGGTTTGGGCATGTCGGCCATGGCGCACAGGCGGTCGATGAGAGCGTGGAGTTCGGGTGCCTCCTGCGGGGACACCTCCCGGCCTCCCATCGCGAAGAGCGCGATGCGGTCGGAGAAGAAATATTGCACCAGCAGGAAGCAGCCTGCGATCACCAAAACGGTGATCGCTCTGGCTCCCAGAGCGATCAACACGGCCACGAATGCCACATAGAGCAGCCCCAGCAGGAACATGGTGAGCACCATGCGCCGGCCGAGACCCCGGTCTGCGGCAAACCGGGTGCGAGTCATGCCCCCAAGCTAGCCGGGGATAAGCCCGGAATCTCCAAGCATTGACTGCACTTCGTCCATGGAAGCGTCAGGCGGAGGCAAAATCAGCTCGGAAGGCTCCAAGCTGTCGTCGGGCAGCGGGCTGCCCACCTCGCGCACCTTGTCAAGCAGGTCGTGCAACCGGCCGCGGAACTCCCCCTCGTCCCCGGCCCGGATGGCCGTCTCCAGCTTGTCGTCAAGCTCGTTGAGCACGTCGATATCGCTCTCCGCGATCTGGACCTGCCCCTCGCCCATGATCCTTGCGATCACAAGCCCTCCCCCGGTTGGCGGTAGTTCTGAGTCTGCGGCTGGGGCTGCTGCTGCGGCTGCCCCCCGGACTCGATGGCGCTCTTCGGCGCGGGTGCCTGCCCAAGCTCGGCGCGCATGCGCTGAAGCTCCAGCTCGATGTCGGTCGTCGCGCCCATGCGGTCGAGCTCGGCCTGGATGTCGTCCCGCTTACCGGTGAAGTCCTCAAGCGCACCGCTGGCGAGCAGCTCGTCGATGGCCCCCGCGCGCGCCTGCATCTGCGCCGTCTTGTCCTCGGCCCGCTGGATCGCGAGACCCACGTCGCCCATTTCCTCGGAAATGCCGGAGAAAGCCTCGTTGATCCGCGTCTGCGCCTCGGCTGCGGTGTAGGTGGCCTTGATGGTCTCCTTCCGCGTACGGAAAGCGTCCACCTTGGCCTGGAGCCGCTGCGACGCCGTCGTCAGCTTCTCCTCCTCGGCCTGCAGGTTGTCATGCTGGATGCGCAGGTCGGCGATCTGCGACTGCAAGCCGGAACGGCGGGTGAGCGCCTCACGCGCCAGATCCTCGCGGCCCACCGTCAGCGCCTTGCGGCCCTGGTCCTCAAGGCGGGCACCCTGCTGCTCAAGCTGGTTGATCTGGAGTTCAACGCGCTTGCGGGAGGTGGCGACGTCGGCCACGCCCCGGCGGACCTTTTGCAGCAGCTCGATCTGGCGCTGATACGAATAGTCCAGAGTTTCGCGTGGATCCTCCATCTTGTCCAAGGCTTTGTTGGCCTTGGACTTGAAGATCATCGAAAGTCTCTTCATCACGCTCATGCGCGTCGGCCGTCCCCTTCTTCGTGGTCGTGCTTGGGTCGCCCCCTGCCGGACCGCCCCCCTGGGATCAGCGGAGCCGCCTATGGGTTCACCCTACGCATAACGCACGAGGGCGTCACTAAGTTGCACTCCCGGTAGGCTGAACGTCGTGTTCCGACGTCGTACCCAGCAAGCCGTGGAAGAGTCCCCCTCCACCGCAAATGATGCTAAATCCGGGGGCAAGGGACGCCCAACCCCTAAGCGCCGAGATGCCGAGGGACGTAGGCGCCAGCCCGTGACGGCTCCCAAGACCCGTAAAGAAGCCTACCGCCAACTCCGCGAACGGCAGGCGTCCCAGCGGGCCCGCGTCCAAGAGGGCCTCGCCCGCGGCGACGAGCGCTACTACCAGCCGCGCGACCGCGGCCCCGTGCGCAAGTTCGCCCGCGACTGGGTGGACTCGCGGCGCATCGTCAGCCAATACTTCCTGCCGTTCTCCCTGGTCATTCTGATCTTGACCTGGGTGCCCTTCCCCGTCGCCATGCGGCAATACATCTACTTCGGCGTCATCACGGTCGCGTGGCCGGTGATGATGGTCAGCGTGCTGATCACCGCGATCTGGGTCGGGTGGCGGGTCAAGAAGGTGGCGCTGGAGAAGTTCCCCGGGGAGAACATGAAGGGCATCGGCTTCTACGCGGCGATGCGCGCCATGCAGATCCGCAGACTGCGCTTCCCCAAGCCGATGGTCAAGGTCGGCGGGGCTCCTATGCCCACGCCTTCTTCACGCCGCTGAGGGTTCTGCCCTGGTTTTGCCCTAGTTCGGGCTGGCTCCTGCCTTGTCCGGCTCGCGGTTCGGCCCGTTCGGGCCGGCTCCCGCCCGGCCCGGCTCACGGCCGCCCTTTCCCATGCCGCTTGGCTGGCTCACGGCCGTTCCGTCCCCCGCTGTTTAGGTTGTCCGGCTCACCCTCCGTCCGGCTCCTACCGTCCCTTCCGGGTCGTTCGTAGCCGACGCGGGTACACGACCGCGCTCACTGATCAGTGGACTCACTCACGGTTCGGTGGACAGGTCCCGGCCACGACGACGGCCACTTCGACCAGTCCGTCCGCTCGGTCGAGGCCCGGTCCTGCGGCGCCGACGCGCCTCCCACCGGCACCCATCGGAGCACACCGTCGACGGCCCTCGCCCGGCGGCCGTCGAGGGGGCGCCCGGTGGTCAGCGCGTCCGCGGCCGCCCGTAGCGCGGCGTAATACGTCCTGCTGGGGGCGTCCTCGTCGCCGCCGCCCTGGTCGATCGTCTTCCCTGTGACCGCGTGCACCTCCGCGCGCTCGGCGAACGGGATCCAGCCCACCGGGTAGTCGCCGTTCACGGCCTTCCCCGGGCACGACGCGAGCCAGGCGTCGCGAAGCTGGCGTATGCCGTACAACTCGCCCGTCCCGAGGGAGAAGGCGGCGGGGCCGATCGCGCCGTTGTGGCGCAGGAGCGAAGCCCGCAGGGAGTCGGGGATGTTCAACATCATCTGCGCCTCGGCGACCGCGATCGCACGCGCTGTCGCGGGCGGGCGCAGGCTCGCGTAGGTCCGCGGGGCGTTGGTGCGCAACCATCGCTCGATCCGCACCCATTGGCGGTTCACCGCGCGCCGCATGGCGGGAGTGAGCGGGCGGACCGTCAGGCGGGAATACCGCTCGTGGCAGCGGGCCGGGTTGCGCTCTACGGCATATGAGTTCGTCGACGATGAGGCCATCGCGCTGCCGGGGTCGCGTGGGGCGGCATTCGCCTGAAGCGGCAAGGGCGCCGGCCGCGCCGGCTTCTGGGCGAACGTCAAGGTCTCGAACCCCTCGACCAGCACCAGCAGCACCACCAGCGCCGCTCCGGCCAGGGCGAGGCGCTCCAGCAGAGGGTTCGCCTTCCTCGGCGGGCGGGGACTCCTGGGGGCCGCGAGCGCGTCCTTGAGGGGCGCCGGCTTGGCATAGCGCGCGAGATCGTCCGCCGAGGGCACCCCGAGCACCTGTACGGAGCCACCCTGATCGGCCTTGAGCGGAGGGGGTGGAGCGTACAGCTTGAGCGCCCCGGATCTCAGCCGAGCCCTCGCCTGAGCCCGCTCTCTCCGCGCCAGAAGCTCCCGCTCCCGGGCGATGCGCCGCTGCCTGACGACCCGCACGACGATCGCGGTCACGATGACCACGAGCAGCGTCCGCCGCACCATCCGTGAACCGCTCAACCGCCGCACTCGCGGCACACTATCTTGAATCCCGGCAGCCCATCTCACACATGATCCATCGGGTAGGGCTCCACCAAACCCCCGTGTCGGGTTTCACCCGATCTGTCGCCCCGGCCACCCTCTTTTTCCATACCGCTCCAGCATCACTTTGAATTGCGCGGATGGGCCGAGACGACGATCGTCGTCAGGTTCTGGATGCTCAGCGCGCTCTTTGTGGCGATTGGGCGTGCGGTGTTCTATATGGAATGGATACCACTCCAGAGATCATTTCCCCCAGACGGTTAGCCGCCGCTCGCCCAACTCGTCGGCGCCCAGGTCACCCCGTCACCCACCCGGCCGACCGGGCTCACGCCGTGTATCCCGGGCCGAGGCGAACCTCGGCCCGGGAGGGGGTCAGGTGAGCAGGGCCGCGACCGCGAGGGCCGTGGCGGGGTGGGTGGACAGCAGCGTGTTCACCTCTGGGTTGCCCGGTGTGCCGGCGGTGGCCCATGGGTCGTCGTAGCCGAGGAGGACGGCGGCCGCGTCGCACGCTGCCCGGTGGGACATGAGCAGCTCGGCCACCGGGCCGCCCGCCGGACGTGTGGCGGGGCGGGTGGGGACGGATGGGGCCGACCATGGGGGTGTCCAGGAGTCCAGGCCTGCCAGGGTGCCGGGGAAGGTGCGGCCGGCCTCGCGCACCAGCAGCGGCATCGACTCGGCGGCCTGATCCTTGAGCATCGTGATGAGCTTCGGCAACCACGGCAGCAACACGTGGTCGGGCAGCAGGCCGAACGCCTTGGAGACGACCTCCACCACAAAGCCCGTCAAGGCGGGGACGGGTTCGGCGGCCTGGACGAAGCCGGTGAGGTAGAGCGGGAACGACGGGACGACCAGCGGGTTGTCCAGCAGTTCGTCGCAGCGGGACCGCAGCTCGGCCAGTGGCAGCAGTCCGAGGTGGCATTCGGCGGCCCACACCAGCGCGACCTTGGCGGGCTGCTCGGGGGCGCACTGCCGCACCGCGAGTTCGAGCTGGGTCCTGTCGCAGCCGAGGGCCAGCGCCACGCTCTCCATGCTGAACAGGAAGCCGAGCATCGCGCCCACCTGCCGCACGCCCGTGTCGCCGTCGGCGCACGCGGTCGGCAGCAGCGTGCAGTAATGCGCGTAGCCCACGGTGGCGAACTCGGCGCACCAGCCGGGCAGGTCGGTGCCGCGGCCGCGATAGTAGGCGAGCAGCCTGCGGATCCTGCGCAACACCTCGGGCGCGCTGTCGACGGTGCGCTCGGCGGCCAGCAGCTCCACCGCCCGCGCCCCGAGCTCGTCGGCGAGCCGGTCGCCGCCGAGGAAGACGACGGCGTCCTCGACGGCGCTCAAAGCGGTGGCCGCGGTCGCCTCCGGGTCCCACACCCTGCGGCGGAGCCGCTGCTCAAGCACCTGTTCGACGGTGACGCCCTCGTAGCCCAGCTCGATGATGTCGCGCTGGTGACGCCCTAGTGCCAGGTCCCAGCTCTCCTGGATGGACCGCTCGCCGAGCCCCCGCTCCCCCATGATGGGGCGCACGGCCCCCTGCGGCAGGAGGAAACGCAGCCGCCACAGCAGATCCGAGCACGGGACGAGCTCGGGTGAGGCGGTGAGGTCCATCAGCGAACGCTGCACCGTGCGTTTGGACAGGTCGAGCCCAAGCGGCTCCAGCCGGTCGAACACCTCGCGGGCCAGGGGCGGCAGCGCCTCGTAGCCCACGACCCCGACGCGGTCGCCGCCGAGGAGGATCTCGCACAGGCGGCGCACGTCGCGCCGCCCCGGCACGGAGTCCTTCTCGATGCAGGTGACCGCCGCGTCCTGAAAATCGTATGGCGTGGGCCTGGCTCTGCCACGCATCCCCGCCAGCAGGATCGACGTCTCGAACACGGCGATGGCGTCGGCCGTGCTTGAGAGGTAACCGTTGCGGCGGGCCAGCCGCACGATGTCGACGCACCAGCCGAGCAGCTCGGCCTCGTCGAGTTTGTCGAGGGTGCGCGGCTGGGCGAGGAAGCCCGACAGCCGGTCGACGACCTCGTGCGGCCCGTCCGGGGCCGGCGCGGGCGCGGGTTTGGCCTTGCCGCCCCGCTTGGCCGCGCCCTTCTGACCGGCGAGCCGGAAGGTCTCCACGCCTTGGCGGGAGACGGCCTTGCTCCAGGTCGCGGCGGCCACCGACACCGAGCCGGGGGCCAGGCCGAACTGCGCCTCGATGGCCGAGTGGCTCGATGGGATGAGACCGTAGAGCCAGCGGGTGGCCGTGCGCGGGCTGATCTCGAACGACGTGGCGGGTGCGGCCAGGCCGAACTCCTCGACGCGGCTCGCGGCGTGGAACGCGCCGCACACGTAGACGCAGTCCGCCGGGTCGGCGCCCGACGTGGCGAGGTGTTCGCGGATGCGGGTCCACATGTAGCGTTCGCGGTCCTCGTCCACGGTGCGGCGTTCGCCGCGGGTGGGGCGCAGGCGGCGGAACAGGCTGCCGATCAGCACCATGACCTGGCGGTAGGTGTCGTAGTCCGCGGAGACGAGCGGCTGCTCGACGTATTGATCCCACCACTCCGACCAGTGGCGCACCTTGCCGTGGTGCAGGAGGAACTCCTCCAGCTCCGCGAAACCGGGGCGCAGGTCGCCGATCTCCAGTCCGACCGCGTCGCCGTGCAGGTTGGCGTCCTCGCCGTGCTCGGCCTGCTCTTTGGGGGCGTCGCCTTCGCCGGCTTCCTGCCCCTTCTCCTGGGGCAACCACTGGAAGACGTGGTCGCACGAGCGGTCCACCAGCACGAGCTCGACGCCAGGCGTCTCCAGTGCATAAGCGATCGCCTGATATTCCGCCGACGCCTCGGTGATGGGGGCCACCACGCTGAGCGGCCCGGCGGCGGGCGGGAACCCGTCGAGGTCGGAGGCGAACGCCTGCAGCGCCACGGGCAGGCGGCAGTTGCGCAGCTCGGTCAGCAGCGGCGTGAGATCCTCACACAACTCCAGGTAGATGACCTTGGGCCGCTTCTCGTGGAGACGCCGCACCATGCTGAGCGCGGACGCCGGCGAGTGGTGGCAGACCGGGAAGATCTCCAGCTCTTCGCGCAGCGCCCGATCGACGTCGTCGACGAGCCCCGACAGGATCTCCGCCAGGCTGCCGGAAGCCCCGGCGAACTCGGAGGCGGCACCTAGCAACTGCTCCCTGAGGGCACCGAACGCACCTGAGTGCATATCGGTGCCGGAGGCCCTCGCGGGCGAACCGGCGCGCGGGTTTTCGCGTGGGGCGCCGGGCGTGCTCATGGCAGGAGCGCTGGACGAACCTGAGGCCAGGGTCCTGGACGGACCTGAGGCCAGGGTCCTGGACGGACCTGAGGCCAGGGTCCTGGACGGACCTGAGGTCAGGGTCCTGGAGGGACTGACGCCGGACGGGTTTGAAGGCAGGGCGCCGGACGGGCTCGCAGGAGCGGCGCCGGTGGGGCTCATGAGAGCGTGGCGATCGCCTGGCGACCGCCGTCCAGGAAGTCGCGCCACTCCCCGCCGTCCTTCTTGCTGCGGGGCTCGATCACCCCGTGCCAATATTTGTTGAGGATGGCGAGGTCCTCGGGGCTGCGCCGGGCCAGGGAGCCGACCAGAGAGCCGGCCAGGGTCTGACCGCTGAGGGTGCCCTCGCCGAAGAAGTTGCTGTGCAGGATGGCGTCCTCAAGCACACCGATCTGCTCGGCGGTGGACAGCGCCGACTCCAGCTTCTCGTCGTCGCTGCCGGCCGACGCGGCGGCGGCGCGCAGGTCGGCGAAGCTCTGCAGCAGGATGTCGAGCAGCGTGGGCGGCACGTCGAGCGCGATGTTGTGCCTGTTCATCAGCTCTTCCGTGCGGAAGCGCACGATCTCCGCCTCGCTCTTCTTGTTCGTCACCACGGGGATGCGCACGAAGTTGAACCGGCGCTTCAGCGCGGACGAAAGGTCGTTCACACCCCGGTCGCGGCTGTTGGCGGTGGCGATGATCGAGAAGCCGGGCTGGGCGAACACGATGTTGTCGTCGTCGAGCTCGGGGATCGACACGTATTTCTCCGACAGGATGGAGATGAGCGCGTCCTGCACGTCGCTGGTCGACCGGGTGAGCTCCTCGAAACGCCCGATCACGCCCTGCTCCATCGCGGTCATGATGGGCGACGGGATCATCGACTCCCGCGACTGCCCCTTGCCGATCACCATGGAGACGTTCCACGAATATTTGATGTGGTCTTCGGTCGTGCCCGCCGTGCCCTGCACCACAAGGGTGGAGTTGCGGCAGATGGCGGCGGAGAGCAACTCGGCGAGCCAGCTCTTGCCCGTGCCCGGGTCGCCGATCAGCAGCAGACCGCGGTCCGACGCCAAGGTGACGATGCTGCGCTCGACGAAACTGCGGTCGCCGAACCACTTCTGCGGAATCTCACGGTCAAGGCCGTCGGAACGTTCCGAGCCGAGCACAAACAGCCGCACCATGCGGGGGCTGAGCCGCCACGAGAACGGCTTGGGCCCGTCGTCGATCGACTCCAGCCAGTCAAGCTCCTCGGCGTATTTCACTTCGGCGGGGGCGCGCAGCATGTTGTCCGTCATGTGGGGGCTCCTAGGTGAGAAAGTTCTTCAACTCGACGACGAGCTTGCGGATATGGCCTGAGATCACGGGGGTGCCCAGGTCTTTGAATTTCTGGCGATACCACGGGTCGATGCTGTTGCGGCCGGAGCTGTTCACCGAACCGACGGGGATGAGCTTCACCCCGGAGCGGTGGACCGACTCGAAGTCGGTGATCAGCGTGCGGACCTCGTAGAAGTCGGAGATCCACACCATCACCGTGTTGCGCGGATCGGTGATCTTGGGCCGGGCGAGGTTCATCGCCACGTGGCCGTCGTTGCCGCCGCCGAGGTCGGTGCGCAGCAACACCTCGAACGGGTCGTGCACCCACGGGGTGAGGTCGAGGGCACGGGTGTCGAAGGCGATGAGATGCACGTCGACCTTGGGAAGGCCGGCGAAGATGGAGGCCAGGATGGTGCAGTTGACCATCGAGTCCACCATGGACCCCGACTGGTCGACCACGACGATCAGCTTGGCCGGGGTGGTGCGGCGCGCGGTCTGGCGGTAGAAGAGCCGGTCCACGTAGAGCCGCTGGTCCTCCGGGCTCCAGTTGGTGAGGTTCTTCCAGATCGTGCGTTCGATGTCGAGGTTGCGGAACACCCGTTTCGGCGGCACCGACCTGTCGATCACACCCACGCTGGTCTGCTCGACCTGGGTGCGCAGCACCTCGGCGACCTCGTCCACATATTTGCGGATCAGCGCCTTGGCGTTGGCCAGTGCCACGCCCGACAGGTTGGACTTGTCACGCAAGAGCTGCTCGATGAGCGACATGCTCGGCGTGAGCTGCCTCGCCAGGTAGGGATCGGCGAGAACCTCACGCAGGCGCATCCGTTTGACGAGGTCGCCCTCCAGAGTGGTGAGGACACCCGCCACCTCGGCGTCGCCGTCCGGCCCGCGCAACCCGCCGGGCTCGCAGCCCATGCCGCGCTCGAACCACTCCGCGTCCTTCTTCCACCGGGCCAGGTCACCCGCCGTGACGGTGCCGCTCCCGGTCGCGAACACATTGAGCAGCAACTTGGACACCAGCGCCGCCCTGCGCACCTCGTCACCACCGGAGTGCTCCCGCGCCGCCATGAGGTCGCACAACTCGCCGGCGAGCGCGGGGAAACGCTGCACCAGGTTGTCGACGGAGACCTCCGGATCAAGCAACGTGGCAGGCAGGCCCAGCTCCTCGACGACCGCCATGGAGGCGGTCTCCAGGGTGGGCTGCTCCTCGGCACCGAAGAGCCGGGACAGGAGCCGCCAATAGAGCACCTGCCGCCGATGCGCGACCCCCGCGGCCATGGGGTCCCCGGACACCTCCGCAAGTGCCGAGGTGCCCGGGGGCACCACATCCTCCGCGAGCGTTGAGGTGCCGGGGGACGCCCCATCCTCCGCAAGTGCCGAGGTGCCCGGGGACAGCCCATCAGCCGGCGTGGAGTACGGCGAAGCCCCCGGGAGGCCGGCCGACGAGGCGGACAACACGGAACGGCCGGACGGATCGGCGGACGTGGCAGGGGATGCGGGACCGCCGGAGAAGTCACTCATCGCCTCAGCAGCCTTCGCGCTCGTTCCCGGAGCACGGCGACCGCGTCGCCGGCCTTCGCCTCGGCCTTGACCACCTTGGGATCGGTGGGGCCCATCGCCCAGTCGCCCGTGTGCGCGACGACCGCCTTGCGTTTGACCGTCGCCTGCACCGCGAGCGGCTGCAGCAGCCAGCGCCCGCCGTCCCAGCGCATCAGACCGATGCAGGCCGAGGAGGCGGCCACAAGCCCGGCCGTGACCGGCCCATGCGCCGGCAGCCGATCGAGATCGACGGGCAGTGCTGTCTCGCCGAGCCGCACCAGCCGGCCGTCGGACGAGTAGCCCTCCACCAGCACAGGTTCGGCGATCTGCACCGGGTGGCGGTCGAGCGGCGTCACCGGCGGCGCCGACGCCTCGGCGAGCTGAACCCGCGCGGTCGTGAACGGGTCGGCGGGCGTGCTCGCCATAGCCCGGTCGTCATGCCAGACCAGGTCGCCACCGGCCAGAAGCGGCATGTCGGTGATCTCCACACTGCGGTGGTCGGCCAGCGCGCCCATCAGCACGGGATGCGCGCCAAGCAGGCGCCATACGGCGGAGCCGACGATCGTCTCCACCTTCGCCGCCGCGACACTCGTGCGCACCAGCCGCGACGGCCGGCCGCCCGCGGGCTCCAGGACCGCATACACCTGCGCCCTGACCGCCGTGCCGTGCTCTTGCACGTCCACGCCGAGGAGCAGCAGCCGCCCCGACACCACCTCGGCCACGTCGCCGTGCCACGCCCCGGCCTGCGCCAGCAGCAACCCGCGCGCCCACATGTCGGCCCACCGGCGTGCCGGAACGCGCTCCGCCGTCGCGAGCGGACTCAACGCCCGCAGCTCCGCCGCGAGCCCGTCGACCAGCACGGCGAGCCCCCGCAACCCCGGCACGGCGAGCAGCGCCTCAACCACCCGATCACACGCCGTCGTCAGCTCGTGGTCGACACCACGCCACCCGGTGATGGCCACCTCGCGCAACCACGCCCGGCACCCGGCCAGAGCCCCCACCACGGAAGCCGAGGCCGCGCCCGCGGCGTCATCGCCCAGGGTCTCGGTGGCCGCCTCAGCGGAATCCGAAGTCGCCGCCCCACCACCCGAGCCTGTGGACGCCGCCGCGGCACTTGATGGGGTCACCGCGGCGTCAGGAGTCGTCTGCCATGCCGTGCGCGAGCGCCCGAGGGCCTCGTCGAGCCCGTCAAGCAGGGCGTCGTGGACCGCGCCGAGCACAGCGGACCGGCCACCGGCCAAAGCAGCCAGGTGCTCGTCGGAGACGGAGCCGGCGACCGCCTTCTCCACCGCCTCGCCGAGCCGCGCTCCGAGCGGCGTGCCCGCGAGGGCGCCGGCGAAGGCCGTCAGCGCCTCCGCCCGCTCCGGCCCCAGCCGGGCGAACCCCGTGACAAGAGCCTCGTCCAGACCCGCCACCACGTCGAGCGCCGCGTCGACCCCGGCCGGCGCGCCGTCAAGCAGGGCCTTCAGCTTCACCTCAAGCATCAGCGCACCGCCTGCGACGTCGGAAACCACTGCATCTCGGCGAGCGGCTCGGTGCTGTCGGGCACCTCAAGGTAGGTCAGGTGCCGCAGGAAGCGGCTGAACACGACCGCGGCCGGCGCACGCTCCACCTGACCGCGCAACGCACCGATCAACCTGCCGTCCTCGGGCACCTCGACCCGCAGATAACGCGCGACCCGATCGACGCCGTATTGCACCACCGCCTCGTCGACCAGCGAACCCAGGTGTTTGCAGGCCGTGCCGTGCAGCCCCCCGCAGGGGCGGTTGTTGTTGGTGCTGCAACTCATGGCGTGGCTGCCCGCGGCGATCGACGACACGTAGACCCGCTCGATGTCGGACCCGCTCGACACCACCCCTTGCAACCGCCCGTCCGCCAACTCGACGAACGGCACCTTCGCCAGCTTGCGCGGCGCCACCGGCGGCACGACCCGCAGCACACTGTGCCGCTCCCAGGCTGCCTCGTCAGCGTCCATGTCTCACCTCCCAGCCATAGGGCCCGCGCATGCCGGCAAGGCGCCGGCCACAGCGCGGGCGACCGATCACGAACCGGGAAGCTACTCGACCCCACCGACATCCCGGGGCGCCTTCCAAGATCGCCCCGAGAGGTAACGACACTTCCCTCCGCTTCTGCCGATGGAAGTCCGGTTCCTCATCGCCTCCCGAACCCGCCTGAACGGCACCGCGTAAGTCACGCCGTCATGTGCGCCATGCCTCGGTTCGTTGGAAGGATCTCCCCTGAGCTGGGGCGTAGGGTGAGATGTATGGAATTCCGCTATCTCGGTCGTAGTGGCCTGAAAGTCAGTGAGATCAGCTACGGCAACTGGATCACTCACGGCTCGCAGGTCGAAGAGGACGCCGCAAAGGCGTGTGTTCAGGCGGCGCTCGACGAAGGCATCACCACCTTCGACACCGCCGACGTCTATGCAGGCACGAAGGCGGAGGAAGTGCTCGGGCGTGCCCTCAAGGGCGTGCGCCGGGAATCTTTGGAGATCTTCACCAAGGTCTATTGGCCGACCGGTCCCGGCCCCAACGACCGCGGACTTTCGCGCAAGCACATCATGGAGTCCCTCCACGGCTCGCTGCGCCGGTTGCAGACCGATTATGTGGATCTCTACCAAGCCCACCGCTATGACGTGGAGACGCCGCTCGTCGAGACCCTGCGGGCCTTCGACGACCTCGTACGGCAGGGCAAGGTGCTCTACATCGGCGTCAGCGAATGGCCTGCCGACCGCATCGCCGAGGCGCTCAAGCTCGCCGACGAGATGGGCTTCGACCGGATCATCTCCAACCAGCCGCAATATTCAATGCTTTGGCGGGTCATCGAGTCAGAGGTCGTGCCGCTGTGTGAGAAGGAGGGCATCAGCCAGATCGTCTGGTCGCCCATCGCCCAGGGTGTGCTCACCGGCAAGTATCTGCCCGGCCGGCCGCCGCCGGTCGGTTCCCGCGCCACCGACGCGGGCGGTTCGACTTTCATCTCCCACTGGCTGCAGGACGATGTGCTCACCCGGGTGCAGAGCCTCAAGGCCATCGCCGGCGACCTCGGCATCACCATGGCCCAGCTCGCGGTCGCCTGGGTGTTGCAGAACCCCAACGTGGCCTCGGCCATCATCGGCGCCACACGCCCCGACCAGGTGCGCGACAACGTCAAGGCCTCCGGGGTCAAGCTCGGCGCCGAGGTGATGAAGAAGATCGACGACATCCTCGGCCCCGTGGTCGAGCGCGACGCGAGCCTCGTCAGCGTGCCCGCCGAGCGCCCGTAACCAAGCTCCGGCGACGCCGCCGGTCAACGGACAAGAGCCCGCCCGCTCCGGATATCCGGAGCGGGCGGGCTCTTGTCCGTTCCGCCCGCCATGGAGGAGACACGCCGATCCGCCGAGGTCACTCCGCGCGGAGCGGCAGAGCGACGGTGCCGGACCGATGCCACCCCACCCAGGGCACATGCCGGTTCCCCAGGTTTCACCCCACCCGGAGTGACATGCCGGAATATTCGACGCGGTCGTCCTCCAGCAGGGTCACCTGCTCGACTCCAAGACTCAACAACTCAGACCAGTTCTCGCCCAGCCATGACTCGGCGTCGGACTGGTTCTGGAACACATCTCTCGGCAGCGGCTGATCGGTGACCTCGCCACCGTTCGCGTTCTCATACCGCCAGCGCCAGGTCATCTCCACGCTCCTCTTCCCACACTTCACGACCAAGCTCGCGGCCACCCCTCGCGCGAGGTGACGCCGGGACGAAATCAACCGGCCGCACGAACCCTATCCGTCCCACCTGTACCTCTCGTCAGCAGTGGAGAACGCCGCACCGCCCGGTCTTCAGTCCCCCGCCGGCAAACCCCCAAGACGGCACGACGGGTTATGAGATCATTACTCTCCGCAACTCAATTCACCTTCGCCCCCTAGCCTTTCGTAGTCATATAGTTACTCTCAGTCTCGGCACTTCCGGCCAACCTGATCACACCCGCGAAGCCCTCCCCTCATCAGACGGACCCACCATGCCTCGGTCCGCGCACGGCACTCCCCGCACGACGCCGGTACGGCACAACCGTCGCGAACCACGCATCCGGCACGGCAAACGATGCTCCGCCGTACCCCCGAAGGCCCCGCATCTGAGAAAGGACCCCCCGGGATCATGCTGACCGATTTGCAGACACGTAAGTTCAACCGCCTCTTCGACTTCCTGGACGCCGACGGAAACGGCGTCATCGAGGTCGCCGACTACCTGCGTTTCGCCGACCTCTCCGGAGACGACCTCACCGCCCTGCCGGGTTCAACGGCCGGACAGCCGCTGCGGGAGAGCCTCAGCCCCCTTTGGGAGCGGGCCATCGCACCTCTCGACGCAAGCGGCGCGGGGACGGTGGAACGCGACGTGTTCATCAAGGCAATGCAGCAACTGATCACGCAGGCCGATCTCTTCGACGACGTGCTGGTCCCCATCGCCGATCTGTTCTTCACCCTGCTCGACCTCGACGACGACGGCTCGGTGACGCAGCGGGAATACACCCAGGCCATGTCGCTCTTCGGCCTTCCCGTCGCCGACATCGACGCCTTCTTCACCCACGCCGACACCGACGGCGACGGGCGGCTCACCCGCGACGAGTTCCAGGTCCTCGTCCGCGAGTTCTACTTCTCCGACAATCCCACCGACATAGGCAACGTGCTCCTGGGCCCCATCTAAGACCGGGCTGACCGAACCCCGCCCCACCAGAGAAGAACCGCCGGGCGAACATCTTTCGTTCGCCCGGCGGTTCCGACGTCCCCGTTTGTCCGCTCACCCGGCTGTCCTCGGGATACATCGTGAGCCGGTAGGAGAAGAGGTGCCCCCCGTATCCCCCATTGACCCCGCAGCTCCTCTCGACGCGCAGGCCGTTTCACCGTTCACCCCGCGGCTCCTTGAGTCCCGGGGTGCGACAGTGCCTGCTGCCGGGGGCCGCGTAGGCTTGCTCACCGATGAAGGTCGTGATCAATGGGTCGGCGGGTGGGGCGGGCTGGCCGGAGTCCGGGTGTTTGTGTGCCTCATGTGCGCGGGTGGCGCACCTTGTGCATCGGCCCCTTGAGATCGTGGTTGACGAGCTTCTCCGGCTGCCGGGCGAAGGGGCTCCGCCGGGATTCGAAACGGTGGAGACAAGCGAGGGGCTGAGTGTCACGGGGCAGGACGGGGCGCGGCTGCTTCTCGCGGGCCCCGGGCCGTACGGCACAAGCACGCCTTACGACGTGGTGATTCTTGACGTGCTCGACCGGCCGGAGCGGCTGGGGGAGCTGCGGAGGTCCGGGCTTGTGGGACCGGGCACGCATGTGGTGGCGGCGGGGTTCGACCACCGGGTGCCCTCACCGGGGGAGCTCGCGCGGCGGGCGAAGCTGTGGGGGGTGCGGGTCGCGGCCGATGGAATGGTGATCGACTCGTCCCTCCCCGCCCCCCAGGCCGAGCCGCAGCCGAGGCGGACGCTGCTCTTAGGGGGGTCGCGGTCGGGCAAGTCGGCGGAGGCGGAGCTGCGGCTGGCCGGTGAGCCATACGTTACTTATGTGGCGACGGGCCCCTCGGGAGGGGACGATCCTGAGTGGCGGCGGCGGGTGGCCGAGCACCGGGGCCGGCGGCCGGGGCACTGGGAGACGGTGGAGAGCACCGATCTTGTGCCGCTGCTGCGGCAGGCGGAGGGAGCCCTCATGATCGACGGGCTGGGCACGTGGGTGGCGGCGGTGTTCGACGAGTGCGGGGCCTGGGAGGGCTCCACGGCGGGTGTGGCTGAGCGCTGCGCGGAGCTCGTGCGGGCGTGGCGGGGCGCGCGGGCGCGGGTGGTGGCGGTGTCGGACGAGGTGGGGTCCGGTGTGGTGCCGGCGACGTCGAGCGGGCGGCGGTTCCGCGACGCGCTGGGGCGGCTGAACCAGGCGATCGCCGCCGAATCCGACGAGGTGGCGCTGGTGGTGGCCGGGCGCCTGACGCCCCTGCCGGTATGAACTATATGAATGCGTTGCGGCTGGCGTTCGGGTTGCTGAGTGTGGCCCCCGTACGGTTCCCCGAGGTGACCCGGACCTCGGCGGGTCAGGCGATGGCGCTGGCCCCGGTGGTGGGTGTGGCGCTGGGGGGCGCGGCGGCGCTGCTGATGTGGGCGGCGGAACTGAGCAGCGGGGGTTTTCTGCCCGCCGCGCTCGCGGTGGCGGTGGTGGCGCTGCTCACGCGCGGGTTGCATCTCGACGGGCTGGCCGATCTGGCCGACGGGCTGGGGAGCGGCAAACCCGCCGATGCCGCCCTAAATATCATGAAAAAATCGGACATCGGGCCGTTCGGTGTGGTCACGCTGGTGCTGACGTTGCTCGTCCAGGTGGGCGCCGCCGTCGAGGCCGGGCCATACTCGCTCCTGGTGGCGGTGGTGACCGGCCGGCTGGCGCTCACGTGGGCGTGCGGGCGGGGGGTGCCGCCCGCACGGCCGGACGGGCTGGGGGCGATGGTGGCGGGCACGGTCCCCCGCGCCGCCCAGGTGGCCGCGACGGCGCTCGCGATGGCGGGGGCCGTGCTCGTGTCGCTCGCCGGGGGCGTCTCCCCCGTCCTGTTCCCGGCGGCGGTGGCGGCCGGGCTGCTGGCGGCGTGGGGCCTGCGGCGCCGCGCCGTGCGCAGGCTCGGCGGGATCACCGGCGACGTGCTAGGCGCCCTGGTGGAGACGGCCACGGTCGCCGCCCTGCTGGTCGCCGCCCTGCTGTGAGGTGACGGGCCACACCCGCATGACGAGGAGGGTGAGACCGGCGAGTACGGCCCAGCCGACGAAGCCGATGATCCCGGCGACGGTGAGGTTGGGCGGGTCGGCGGTGGAGCCGAGGATCAGCGGCATGGCCGCGGCCGCGTTGAAGGCGCCGTGGCCGACGACGGCGGGCCAGACGCTGCCGGTGCGGAGCCTGGTCCAGCCCAGCAGGGAGCCGTAGATCACGCAGAAGCCGACGAAGACGAGCGCCGCCCAGGGCCCGAGCTCGGGATAGTTGTAGCCGCGCAGGGTGAGCGGCGCGTGCCAGAGCCCCCAGATGATCCCGGAGACGAGGAACGCCCCCCACACGCCGCGCCCGCCGCGCAGGAGCCGGGGCAGGAGCCACCCGCGCCACCCCCATTCCTCACCGAAGGCCGCGACGGAGTTGATGAGCGGCGCGATGGTGAACGCCGTGGCGATCTGGGCGATGACGAGGACCTGCGGATCGGGGGCCGGTCCGCCCTGAAGCGGAGCCTGGGCGAGCCCGGCGCGGAACAGGCTGAAGTTCTCAAGGTCGAGGGTGAGCAGCCCGAGGGCGGCGCTGAGCGCGGCGACGAGCAGGATGATCAGCGGTGTGCCCAGCCACATCAGGGCGACCATGGCGACGGTGCCGCGCCTGCTCGTGCCGAAGGTGAGGCCGGTCTCGCGGGCGAGGGCGCGGAAGCCGGTGGTGCGGCGATTGCGCATCCAGACGGCGATCACACCGAACGCGGGGGTGAACATCATGGCCACGCTGGTGACCGTCACGACGGGGGTGCCGAGCCGGGCTCCGCCGATCCAGACGGGAAGCATGATCAGCCAGGACAGGCCGAAGGCCACGGCGAGGAAGACGGTCAGGTCGGATCTTCCGTACGTCAAAGGTGTCTCCAAACGGAGGTCGGAAGCCGGGGGATCAGGCGACGTGGTGGGAGCGCTCCGCCGCGAGGGCGTTCAGGAGCGACGCGCCGCGGGCGGCGTCGTCGACGCTGACGGCGACGCGCTTGCCGGAGGTCTCGGCGACGACCAGGCACTCTCCGCCCCGGAGCATGAGAGTCGTATTACCGGGCAGGCCGCGCCAGCCCCATCCGCCGACCTGAGCCGGGGTGCGCTGCTCCGTCCAGGCGGATTCGATGCGGTCGAGCGGGATGTGCTTCCCCGGCCATCCGAAGGGGCCGAAACCGATCGCCAGGCCGTGCTCGCCGATGCGCACCCTGACGGTGCCGGTGAAAGCGCCGGCCACGGCGATCAGGAGGAGGCCGGGCATGATCCAGAGCGCATCGGCGGGAAGCAGGCCGACGAGCATGGTCGCGCCGGCGACGACGACGACCGCCACACCGATCACCGACGAGATGATCATGCTGAGACTCACGACGCGGCCGACCCACACGGTGCGCCGCCCGGGGTGCAACCGGACGGTGGGCAGGTCCGCGGGGGCGGGGTTCGGCTGGTCGGGCGCGCCCCTGCCGAGGAAGCCGGCGAGCGCGGCGCCGCCGAAGGCCACGGCGAGGACCAGCGCGATGTCCCACCCGGGCGAGCCGGCGAGGCGCGCCTCGGGAGCGTCCAGGTTGGCGTAGACGATGGAGCACGTCATGGAGACGGTGAGCAGGCCCCAGCCGACGAGGGAGGCCCACCAGCCGCTCCGCCCGGCGCGGGTGCGCGGCTGGGCGAACAGCATGACGCCGACGAGGACCGCCCACGGCAGGAGCCAGAACAGCAGGGTGAACACCGTCATCCCGGTGGCGGACGTGGTGCCGTCGATCCCGCTTGAGCCCCAGTGCGTGGCGAGAGGGTCGGGGAGGCGGTCGCTGAGGGCCGCCGGGACGGCCAGGATGGCCGCGGCCACAAGGGCGCCCCATGGGACGGCGACGGCAAGTGCGCGGGTTCTGTCGGTCATTGTGCCTCCCTGCGGCATGGCGGGGTCATGGGAGCCCCCTGAGAATCTCGATCACGTCGTCTTTGCTGTAGCCGTAGCGTCCGGCTTCCTCCACTAACTCGCGGGCCAGGGATTCCAGGGCGGATTTGGGGTCGGGGAGCCGCTGCACGCTGACCCCGCGCCCGCGCCGGAACTCAAGCAGTCCCTCGTCGCGCAGCTCGCGCAGAGCGCGCAGCACCGTGTTGGCGTTGATGCCGAGGGCGTCGGCCAGGTCCCGGGCGGGCGGCAGGCGGTCTCCGGGGACATAGGTGCCCTGGGTGATCGCGCGGCGGATCGCCGCGGCCACCTGGTCGTGGATGGGGCGCGGGTCGCTGAGGTCCAGTGAGAGCAGCATGGTGCTATTGACAGTAGCACTATTTCGTTTATGACGCCATTACCGATTGGTAGGATGAACCCTCGTTTATGACTACACATGAACCAGGGCTAGCATCGGGCTGTGTGACCACTGTGCGGCTGAACACAACTGACCCCACCACGATCGACACAGGCGCGCTCGTGATCGGTGTCCACGCCGGTCCGGACGGCATTCGCCCCGCTGCGGGCGCCGAGTCGGTCGACCAGGCGTTCGACGGCAAACTTTCCGCCACCCTGACCGCGATGGGGCTGAAGGGCGTCCCCGGCGAGGTCGCGAAGATCCCGACTTTCGGCGCGATCACCGCGCCGCTGCTCGTCACCGTCGGTCTCGGCGACGTCTCGGAAGGCGACCCCGGCACCGACGCGGGCCTGGAGGCCCTGCGGCGCGCCGCAGGTGAGGCCACCCGCGCCCTCGCGGGCGTCGAGAGCGCGGCGCTCGCGCTTCCGGCCGCCACCGCGGCACAGGTGGGGGCCGTAGCGCTTGGCGGCGCCCTCGGGGCATACGGTTTCCACCGCTACCTGACGAACGGGCAGCGGAAGGAGCCGGTCGGTGAGATCACGGTGCTCACCTCCGCCGAAGGTGCCGGCGAGGCGCTTGAGGCCGCACAGACGCTGGCGGGCGGCGTGACGCTCACCCGCGACCTGGTCAACACTCCCCCGTCGGACCTGTGGCCGGCCCGCTTCGCCGAGATCGCCGAGGAATACGGCGCTCGCAGCGGCTTCACGGCCGAGGTGCTGGACGAGCACGCCCTGCGTGAAGGCGGCTACGGCGGCATCGTCGGCGTCGGCCAGGGATCGACGAACCCGCCGCGCCTGGTCCGGCTGGCCTACTCCCCGGCCGGCGCGAGCAAGACGGTCGCGTTCGTCGGCAAGGGCATCACCTTCGACTCCGGCGGCCTGTCGCTCAAGCCCTCGGCCTCCATGGACTGGATGAAGTCCGACATGGCGGGCGCGGCCGCGGTGCTCGGCGCGATGGTCTCCATCGCCGGGCTGGGGCTCCCCGTCAACGTGGTCGGCTACCTCTGCCTGGCGGAGAACATGCCGAGCGGCACCGCGCAGCGGCCCTCCGACGTGCTCAAGACGTTCAGCGGCAAGACGGTCGAGGTGCTCGACACCGACGCCGAGGGCCGCCTCGTGCTCGTCGACGGCATCGCCAGGGCCGCGCAGGACCAGCCGGACCTCATCGTCGACGTGGCGACCCTGACCGGCGCGCAGATCGTCGCGCTCGGCTGGCGCGTCGCCGGCGTGATGAGCAACGACGACGCCGTCCGCGACGAGGTCGTGGCGACCGCGTCCAGCGTGGGCGAGGCCACCTGGGGCATGCCCCTGCCCGAGGAACTGCGCAAGGGGCTCGACTCGGCGGTGGCCGACATCGCCAACGTCCACCCCGAGCGCATGGGCGGCATGCTGACCGCGGCACTCTTCCTGCGGGAATTCGTGCCGGACGGCATACGTTGGGCACACGTCGACATGGCGGGGCCGAGCTTCAACAAGGGCGAACCGTACGGCTACACCCCGAAGGGCGGCACGGGGGCCATCACCCGCACGCTCGTGGAGCTGGCCGGACGCTACGCGGAGTGACACGCGCGAGCGGGTCACCTACGGCGTGGACAAGTGAAAAGATGCTATTGCCGGGGGCGGGTTCAGCGCCCGTCGCCGGCGGATCGATCTGACAAGGAGCAATCCTGTGGCTGAAGGCAGCGGCCCCTACGACATCGTGATCCTCGGGGGCGGTAGCGGCGGCTATGCGTGCGCGTTGCGCGCGGCTGAACTGGGCAAGTCGGTCCTGCTGATCGAGAAGGACAAGATCGGCGGCACCTGTCTGCACAGAGGGTGCATCCCCACGAAGACCTTCCTGCACGCCGCCGAGGTGGCCGACGAGACCCGCGAGGCCTCGAAGATCGGCGTCAAGGCGCGCTTCGAGGGCATCGACGTGCCCGGCGTGCTCGCCTTCCGGGACAAGATCGTCAACCGTGCCTGGAAGGGCGTCCAGGGCCTGCTCAAGGGCGCGGGCGTCACGGTCGTCGAGGGTGAGGGACGCCTGGCGGGCCCGAGCCGCGTCGCCGTCGGCGGCACGGTCTACGAGGGCCGCAACGTCGTGCTGGCCACCGGCTCCGCCCCGAGGTCGCTGCCCGGCCTTGAGATCGACGGCGAGCGGGTCATCACCAGCGAGCACGCGCTCGTGCTCGACCGCGTGCCCACCTCGGTCATCGTGCTCGGCGGCGGCGTGATCGGCGTCGAGTTCGCCAGCGTGTGGCGTTCGTTCGGCGCCGAGGTCACCATCGTCGAGGCGCTGCCGCACCTGCTCCCGCTGGAGGAGGAGTCGAGCTCCAAGCTGCTGGAGCGTGCCTTCCGCCGCCGCGGCATCAAGTCCGAGCTCGGCGCCCGCTTCGAGAGCGTCAAGAGCAACGACACCGGCGTCGTCGTCACCCTGGAGGGCGGCAAGACCCTGGAGGCCGAGCTCCTGCTCGTCGCGGTCGGCCGCGGCGCGGTGACCGCGGGCCTCGGTTACGAGGAGGCCGGCGTCGCCCTTGAGCGCGGCGCGGTCGTCGTCGACGCCCACTGCCGCACCAGCGTGCCCGGCGTCTACGCCATCGGCGACGTCAACCCGACCCTCCAGCTCGCCCACGTGGGCTTCGCCGAGGGCATCCTGGTCGCCGAGCACATCGCGGGGCTCAACCCCGCGCCCATCGACTACGACGGCGTCCCCCGCATCACCTACTCCGACCCCGAGGTTGCCTCCGTCGGCATCACCTCCGAGGTCGCCAGGCAGCGCGGCTACGAGATCGTCGAGATGACATACGACCTCGCGGGCAACCCCAAGAGCCAGATCCTGCAGACGCAGGGAGCCGTGAAGGTCATCGCCCAGAAGGACGGCCCCGTCCTCGGGGTGCACATGGTCGGCCGCCGCATCGGCGAGCTGGTGACCGAGGGTCAGCTCATCTACAACTGGGAGGCTCTGCCCTCCGAGGTGGCCCAGCTCATCCACGCGCACCCGACCCAGTCCGAGGCCGTCGGCGAGGCCATGCTGGCCCTGGCCGGCAAGCCGCTCCACCTGCACACCTAAGCCAAGCCCTCACAGGAGAAGAACCATCATGCCGGTCTCCGTAACGATGCCCCAGCTCGGCGAGAGCGTCACCGAGGGCACGGTCACCCGTTGGCTCAAGAAGGAAGGCGAGCGCGTCGAAGCCGACGAGCCGCTCCTCGAAGTGTCGACCGACAAGGTCGACACCGAGATCCCCTCGCCCTCCGCGGGTGTGATCACCAAGATCGTGGTCGCCGAGGACGAGACGGTCGAGGTCGGGGCCGAGCTCGCGATCATCGACCAGAACGGCTCCGCGGGCGCGAGCGCCCCCGCGCCCGAGGCGGCCCCCGCGCCGGCCCCCGAGGCCGCCGCCCCCGTCTCCTCGATCCCGCAGCCCGCTCCGGCGGCGCCGCCGGCTCCCCCGGCCCCGGCCCCCGCTCCGGCCGCCCCCCCGCAGCCGCAGCAGGCCGCTCCCGCCGCCCCGCCGGCTCCGCCCGCGCCTCCGGCTCCGGCTCCGGCCCCCGCCCCGGCCCCCGCGCCGCAGGCCGCCGCTCCGGCTCCCGCCGCTCCTGCCGCTCCGGTGACGACGGGTGAGAGCCCCTACGTCACCCCGCTCGTGCGCAAGCTCGCCGCCGAGCACGGCGTCGACCTCGACTCGCTCAACGGCACCGGTGTCGGCGGGCGCATCCGCAAGCAGGATGTGATCGAGGCCGCCCGCGTCCAGCGGGAGCGCGCCGCCGCCCAGGCCGCCGCGCCCGCCCCGGCCGCACCCGCCGCGGCGCCTCAGGCCGCCGCCCCGGCGCAGGCCGCGCCGGCCGCCCCCGAGCCGGTGGTGGTCGACACGACCCTGCGCGGGCGCACCGAGAAGATGCCGCGCATCCGGCAGACCATCGCCCGGCGCATGGTCGAGTCGCTGCAGGTCTCGGCGCAGCTCACCACGGTCGTCGAGGTCGACGTGACCAAGATCGCCCGGCTCCGCGACCAGGCCAAGGGCGAGTTCGTGCGGCGTGAGGGCGTGAAGCTCTCGTTCATGCCGTTCTTCGCTCTGGCCGCCATCGAGGCGCTCAAGCAGCACCCCAAGCTCAACGCCGTGATCAACGGTGAGACCAACGAGGTCACCTACCACGACGTCGAGCACCTCGGCATCGCGGTCGACACCGAGCGGGGCCTGCTCGTCCCGGTGATCAAGGACGCCGGCGACCTCAACATCGCCGGTCTCGCCCGCAAGATCGCCGACCTCGCGGAGCGCACCCGCGGCAACCGCATCAGCCCCGACGAGCTCGGCGGCGGCACGTTCACGCTGACCAACACCGGCAGCCGCGGCGCGCTGTTCGACACGCCGATCCTCAACCAGCCGCAGGTCGGCATGCTCGGCACCGGCGCCGTGGTGAAGCGCCCTGTCGTGCTCGACACCGAGGCGGGCGAGGTCATCGCCGTCCGGTCGATGGTCTACCTGGCCCTGACCTACGACCACCGCCTCGTCGACGGCGCGGACGCGGCCCGCTTCCTCACGACGATCAAGCGTCGTCTGGAGGAAGGCCGCTTCGAGAACCAGCTCGGCCTCAACGCCTGAGTCGGCCGGCCGTCAAGGCCAGGCACGTCAAGGATTGAGTAAAACGAAGGACCGGCCCCGGCTGCGGGGCCGGTCTTTCGGCTTTCACCCCGTCCCGGGTGGGTATGCCCTGTCGCAGTGAACCTTTTTCATCCCAGGGTGCGACCTGCGGCGTGGGCCCGCAGCGGGTCGCGGGGTGGGGCTGAAAGGCTTCAGTCACGAGCTGACCGGGGGGAACGGCTATGGCGGGGAGCGATCGGCTACGGCGGGGCGATGTGGGATACGCCGCCCTGTGGACGCGGGACGTCAAACGCGCCGAGGAGTTCTACGGCAGGGCGCTCGAATGGGAGATCATGCCCGGGACCAGCCCCCAGTCGCGGCTGGTGAAGGGCCTCTCCCCCAAGCACGGCCTCTGGGGCGGCCATGAGCGCCCGACCCTCTTCCTCGCCTTCGAGGTTGACGACGTCGCGGCCGTCGCGGAGAAGGTCCGGGCGGCCGGCGGCAAGGCGGAGGATCCCAAGGAGGAGCACTACGGCACGGTCTCGCTCTGCGAGGACGACCAGGGCCTGCCGTTCGCCGTCTATCACGACACCACCGGCGCCGAGCCCGCCGTCACCCCGAAGACCGGCGATCTCGCCTACATCACCATGGAGACACCCGACTCCAAGCGGGCCCGCGCGTTCTTCGGCGCGACGCTCGGCTGGGAGTTCCGCCCGGGCCGCTCGGAGGACGGCTGGGGCGTGACCGTCGGCGGCGCCGACCTGCGTCCGATGACCGGGCTGCGGGGCGGGCGCAAGGCGGCCTGCGTCGTACCGCTGTATGTGGTGGCCGATGTCGAGGCCGCCGTGGCCAAGGTGCGGGAGGCGGGCGGCACGAGCACCGATCCCGAACACCACTCCTACGGCGACAGCGCCGACTGCTCCGACGACCAGGGTTTGCGGTTCTTCCTCGCTCGACTGGGCTAAGAATAGATCTATGACAGTGATCGTGACTGGATCGTCGGGACTGTTGGGATCGGCCCTGGTTCGTTCCCTAAGAGACGACGGCCGGCGAGTCCTGTCCCTGGTACGGCGGGAGCCTGCGGGGCCGGACGAGGCGTCCTGGAACCCCGCCACGGGGGAGCTGGACCCCGCCGTGCTGGAGGGCGCGGAAGCCGTCGTGCACCTGGCGGGGGCCGGCATCGGCGACAAACGCTGGACTCCCGAGCACAAGCGGGAGATCAGGCGCAGCCGGGTCGAGGGCACCCGCACGATCGCGCGGACGCTGGCCGGGCTCTCCGCCAGGCCGCCGGTGTTCGTCTCGGCGTCCGCGGTCGGCTACTACGGCGACACGCGGGACCGGATCGTGGACGAGACGTCCCCGCCGGGCACGGGTTTTCTGGCCGAGGTCGTGCGGGCCTGGGAGGAGGAGACCGTCCCGGCGGAGGAGGCGGGCATCCGCACCGTGCGGCTGCGGACCGGCCTGGTGCTCAGCGGGAAGGGCGGGGCCCTGGCACCGATCCTGCCGATCTTCAAGCTGGGACTGGGTGCCCCGCTGGGGTCGGGGCGGCAATACTGGCCGTGGATCTCCATCGTGGACTGGGTGGGGGCCGTGCGGCACGTGCTCGATCACGGCGACGTGGCGGGGCCGGTCAACCTGACTGCGCCGGAACCGGTCACCAACGCCGAGTTCACCAAGGCGCTGGGCAAGGCGCTCGGCCGGCCGACGCTGCCGCTGCCCGTGCCGGGGTTCGCGCTGCGTCTGGGGCTCGGCGAGTTCGCCGAAGAAGGCGTGCTGATCGGCACCAGGGCGGTGCCTAAGCGACTAATCACCGCGAACTACACCTTCCGTCATACCGACCTTGGCGACGCTCTTGCGGACGTACTCTAGGGTGCCGTTCGTCCGGAGCGCGTGATCCTCCGCGTTTCCTCCCCACCAAGTCCGGACCACCGCGTCCGGACGGGGTCTCACGCTAAGGAGCAGCATTGAGCAGGGTTGGCCAGTCACACATTCTCGCCATCGGCGGTGGTTCGTTCCGCCCCTCCAGCCGGAACGGTTCGATCGAGCCCAGCGCCCTCCTCCGATACGCACTCGACCTCACCGGCCAGGACAGACCCCGTCTCGGCCTGCTGGCGACCGCCACGGGTGACGACGCCGACTGGTTGCTCAAAATGTATGGCGCGTTCCGGGAATGGGACGTCGAGGTGAGCCACCTGGCCCTCTTCCCCATGCCCAACGTGGAGGATCCCCGCGAGTGGGTGCTCTCCCAAGACGCGATCTACGTGTCCGGGGGCAGCGTGGCCAACCTCGCGGCGCTGTGGCGGCTCCACGGGCTCGACGACGTCTTCGAGGAGGCCTGGCGGGCCGGGGTGGTCCTATGCGGCCAGAGCGCCGGGGCGCTCTGCTGGCACGTCGGCGGCAACACCGACTCCTTCGGCCCCACGCTGCGTCCGTGGGCCGAGGGTCTGGGGCTTTTGCCGTTCTCGTGTGGTGTGCATTATGACTCGGATCCGCAGCGGCGGGAGTTGCTCCACCGGTCGGTGGCCGAGGGGGAGCTGCCGGAGGGTTACGCGGCCGACGAAGGGGTCGCGCTGCACTATGTGGGCACGGACTTCATTCAGGCGGTGTCGGCCGACGGCGGCTCGGCCTACCGCATCGAGCGGGACGGCGCGGGCGGGGTCAAGGAGTTCCGGATCGAGCCGAGAAGGCTGACCACCTGAGAAGCGTCGGGCCGGTCAACTAATCTTAAAGCGTGAACAAGCTGGCGGTCGTCCGACTGGGCGTTGATGTCCCTTACGAGCAAGCATGGGCGCTTCAGCGACGCGTTCACGCGTGGCGCGCCGACGACCGGGGGCCTGATGTCGCCCTCCTGCTGGAGCATGCGCCCGTCTATACGGCGGGCAAGCGCACCACGGAGGGCGAACGCCCCACCGACGGCACGCCCGTGGTCGACGTCGACCGGGGAGGCCGCATCACCTGGCACGGCCCGGGGCAACTCGTGGGTTATCCCATCGTCAAACTGAGCGGCGAGATGGACGTCGTCGCCTATGTGCGGTCGCTGGAGGAGGCGCTGATCAACGTGTGCGCCGACTTCGGCATCGCCGCCGGGCGCGTCGAGGGGCGCAGCGGCGTGTGGGTGCCGGGCGACCCCGCGGTGGGGCTGCCCGACCGCAAACTCGGCGCGATCGGCATCCGGGTCTCCCGGGGCACAACGATGCACGGGTTCGCCCTGAACTGCTCAAACGACCCGAGCTGGTTCAACCGCATCGTTCCCTGCGGCATCGACGACGCCGGGGTCTCGTCCCTGTCGGCCGAGACGGGGCGGCGGATCGTGGTCGACGAGGTGCTGCCGTTCGCCGAGAAGCGGGTGGCCGAGGCTCTCGGGTCCGAGCCATACGACTTGCACGAAGAGGATCTCTCGGCGATGCTGCGCGCCTGACCTCCGGCGGCTTGCGGCGGGGGCCGTGCCCCCGACTCGCGGTGCGGGACATAAGCTGTGGTCGTGACCGTAGCTCCAGAAGGCCGTAAGCTCCTCCGCCTGGAGGTGCGCAACAGCCAGACCCCCATCGAGCGCAAGCCGCCGTGGATCAAGACGAAGCTTAGGACCGGTCCCGAATACACCGAGCTGAAGTCGCTCGTGAGGCGGGAGGGTCTCCACACCGTCTGCGAAGAGGCCGGCTGTCCCAATATCTACGAGTGCTGGGAAGACCGTGAGGCGACGTTCCTCATCGGCGGCGACCAGTGCACCCGGCGTTGCGACTTCTGCCAGATCGACACCGGCAAACCCGCGGAATACGACCGGGACGAGCCCCGTCGCGTGGCCGAGTCCGTCCAGCAGATGGGGCTCAAATACGCCACCGTGACGGGGGTGGCCCGTGACGACCTGCCCGACGGCGGCGCTTGGCTCTACGCCGAGACCGCCAGGCAGATTCACGCCACCGTCGAGGGATGCGGCGTCGAGCTCCTCGTGCCCGACTTCAACGGCGACCGGGCCCAGCTCGAAGAGGTGTTCTCCAGCCGGCCCGAGGTGTTCGCGCACAACATCGAGACCGTGCCGCGCATCTTCCGCCGCATCCGCCCCGCCTTCCGCTACGAGCGGTCGCTCCAGGTCATCACCATGGGGCGTGAGGCGGGTCTGGTGACCAAGTCCAACCTGATCCTCGGCATGGGCGAGGAGCGGGAGGAGGTCGTCCAGGCGATGCGCGACCTGCACAACGCAGGGTGCGACCTGCTGACCATCACGCAATACCTGCGGCCGTCGCCGCGCCACCACCCGGTGGACCGCTGGGTCAAGCCGCACGAGTTCGTGGAGCTTCAGCAGGAGGCCGAGGCCATCGGATTCGCCGGTGTGCTGTCCGGGCCGCTTGTGCGCTCGTCATACCGGGCAGGACGTCTTTACAAGCAGGCCGTGGAGGCTCGCCAGAAGGCCTGACGCCGGATTCGTGGGGAGCGCCTCTTGAACCTCGACCACCTCGTCGCCGGACTGGACCTCCCCACGAAGATCCGACTGCTGACGGGCGCCGACATGTGGTCGTTGCCCGCCGTTCCCGAGATCGGGCTGTCGCGGCTCGTCATGAGCGACGGCCCGATCGGCGTACGCGGCGAGCGATGGTCGTCGGGCGACCCTTCGATCGCGCTGCCCTCCCCCACCGCCCTCGCCGCCACCTGGGACGTCGCGCTGGTGCGGCGGGCCGGGCGGCTGCTCGCGCAGGAGGCCGCGCGCAAGGGCGTGCACGTGCTCCTCGCCCCCACGCTCAACCTGCACCGCAGCCCTCTCGGCGGGCGGCATTTCGAGTGTTTCTCCGAGGACCCCTACCTGACCGGTGAGATCGGCGCGGCCTACGTCGAAGGCGTGCAGGAGGGCGGAGTCGCCGCCACCGCCAAACATTTCACCGCCAACGACTCCGAGACCGAGCGTTTCACCGTGGACGTGCGGGTCGGCGAGCGTGCCCTCCGCGAGCTCTACCTCGCCCCGTTCGAGCGGGTGGCACGCGCCGGCGCCTGGGCCGTCATGGCCGCCTACAACCAGGTCAACGGCACCACCATGAGCGAGCACCGCTCACTCCTGCGCGACGTTCTGAAGGGCGAGTGGGGCTTCGACGGCGTCGTCGTGTCCGACTGGACCGGCGCCCGCACGACCGAGGCCACCGCACTCGGCGGCCTCGACATCGCGATGCCCGGCCCGCGGGGGCCTTGGGGCGAGCGGCTGGAGACGGCGGTCCGCGAGGGACGCGTGCCGGAGAAGGTGATCGACGAACAGGTGCGCCGCGTCCTGCTCCTCGCCACACGCACCGGCGCCCTGGAGCCCCCGGGCCACCGCGGCCCCCCGGCCTCCGGCCACGTGGAGCCTGGCTCCGCCGTACCCGGCTTGGGTGAGCCCGGCCCTGCGGCACACCACCTCGGGGA
>NZ_BOOW01000004.1 GCF_016863435.1 Sinosporangium siamense | reverse complement strand
GCTCCGGAGTCGGGTGCTGAAGGTTCCGGGGAATACGGCACAGCCCGGCAGGAGCGCGACGTCGCCGACGGTGCGGCTCTGGCCCGCGAGCTCGCCGTGCGCTCCTTCACGCTCCTGACCAACCATGATGGCGCCCTGCCCCTCACCGGCGTCCGCACGCTCGCACTGATCGGCGAGGCCGCCGCCAACGCCAGGATCATGGGCGGCGGAAGCGCGCAGGTCTATCCGGCGTCGGTGGTCTCCCCCCTCGCGGGACTGCGCCGCCGCGACGACGTCGAGGTGCGCCACGCCCTCGGGACCGACCCGCGGGTGCGGCTCGCGCCCGTCGCCGCCCCCACCCGGGCGCTGTTCCTGACCGCGGGCGGCGAGGTCCTGGGCGAGGAACGGCACGATGCCGCAGAAACCCGCTGGATCTCCGACCTGCCCCGCGACGTCGACGGATCCCGGCTCGCCGCCGTCGAACTGAAGACCACACTCGTGCCCGAGATCTCCGGGCGGCACGTGCTGTCGATCGCGGGCACCGGCGCCTTCCGGCTCGTCGCGATCCGGGAGGGCCTCCCCGAGGTGCTGTTCGACGAGACCGTCGCCCCCGAGGGGAACGATCCTGCCGCGCTGCTCACACCGCCCGAGCGGCGGATCGAGATCGACCTGACCGCCGGAGTGCCGGTCGAGTTGACGTTGCACCACCCGACCGCGCTGATCAACGACACGGCGTTCATCTCCTTCAACCTCGGCCACAGCGCCCCGGCCGCCGACCCCGGCACGCTGATCGCCGAGGCCGTCGCGCTGGCGGAGGAGTGCGAGGCGGCGGTGGTCGTCGCCGGCACCACGCTGGAGGTCGAGAGCGAAGGCTTCGACCGCCGCGACCTGCGCCTCCCCGGCCGCCAGGACGAGCTGATCAGCCGGGTGGCCGCCGCCAACCCGCGCACGATCGTCGTGGTCAACGCCGGCTCGCCGATCGAGATGCCGTGGCTCGGCGAGGTGGCGGCGGTGCTCGTCACCTGGTTCCCGGGGCAGGAGGGCGGGGCGGCGCTGGCCGACGTGCTGTACGGCGACGCCGAGCCGGGCGGGCGGCTGCCCACGACCTGGCCGCTCAAGGCGGAGGACTGCCCCGTGCTCGATGTGACTCCGGAGGACGGAGCTCTGCCGTACGACGAGGGGATCTTCATCGGTTATCGCGGGTGGGAGCGGGCGCGGCGCAGGCCCGCCTTCTGGTTCGGGCACGGGCTCGGCTACACCACGTGGTCCTACAACGAGATCGCGGTGACGGGCACGACCGTGACCGTGTCGGTGACCAACACAGGGACGCGGGCCGGGCGGGAGGTCGTGCAGGTGTATCTGTCGCCGGTCGAGGCGCCCGGGAGCGAGTGGCCGGGGTTCGGGCGGCCGGCGCGGTGGCTCGCGGGATTCGACGTGGTGGAGGCGGAACCCGGGCAGACCGTGTTCACGACGATCGTCCTGCCGGACCGGGCTTTTCAGATCTGGACCGCCGGAGGGTGGCGCACGGTGACGGGTGACTACTCTGTGGAGGCGGGCAGCGGGCTGGGCGACCGGCGCGTGGCGGCGATCACGTCGGTTTAGCCACCCGTCCGTTTTCCGTTCTTGACCCAGGCATTTGTATCCTTCACACCATGGCGAAAAAGCCCGTCGACCCCGCGAATGACCGTCCGGGGCGCATTAAGCAGCTCCGGATGATCGCAAAGATCATCAAGCAGGCCAATCCCAAGGGCATGCCGATCGTGTACGCCTCGGTGCTCGGCACCTTTGTGCTGTGCATCGTGATCGGACTTGTGCTGGGCTGGCTCTGGTACATGATCTTCATCGGCCTCATGCTCTCCTTGACCGTGGGCCTGGTCGTGTTCGGGCAACTGGCGCAGAAGGCGCAATATTCGATCCTTGACGGTCAGGTCGGAGCCGCGGCTGCCGTTCTGCAGGGCATGCGCGGCAACTGGGAGGTCACCCCCGCCGTCGCGGTCAACCGCGACCAGGACGTCGTGCACCGCGTCGTCGGCTACCCGGGCATCGTGCTCGTCGGCGAAGGGCCGGGCGGGCGGGTGCAGAAACTGCTGGTGGCCGAGAAGAAGCGGGTGCAGCGCGTCGCGGTCGAGGTGCCGGTCTACGACATCCAGTGCGGCGACGGGGAGGGCCAGATCCCGCTGGCGAAACTCCAGCGCCATCTGATGAAGCTGCCGCGCAACCTCAAGAAGCCCGCCGTGTCGGAGATCAACTATCGTCTCCGCGCCCTTCCCCAGAACCTCCCGCTGCCGAAGGGCCCCCTTCCCAAGGGCGCCCGCATGCCGCGCGGCCCCAAGACCCGCTGACCGGGGCCTTCGGGCCTCGGGCCTTCGGGCCTCGGGCCTTCGGGCCTTGAGCCTCGGGCCTTGGGCTGGGTCGCGGCGGTGAAGGTGCCTTGAGTCCTTGGGCTTCGGCCCTCCGGGTTCGTGCGAGCCGGCCCGCCCGCAATACGTTGCGACACCACCAGGAGCGAAGCGATGACCTCACAGGCCGACACCGTGGCCGTCTCCCGGCCCTCTCGGCGGCCGGTCGACTCGCCCGCGACCTGCCGGGCCAATCGGGGCTGGTGGGACTCCGCGTCCGACGATTACCAGGCCGAGCACGGGGAGTTCCTGGGCGACGCGGGGTTCATCTGGTGTCCCGAGGGCCTCGACGAGGCGGATGCCCGCCTGCTCGGCGAGGTCGCGGGGCGGCGGGTGCTCGAGATCGGCTGCGGGGCCGGGCAGTGCGGGCGCTGGCTCACCTGCCGGGGCGCGCAGGTGGTCGGCCTCGACCTGTCGTTCCGGCAGCTCCAGCATTCCCTGCGCATCGACGCCGGCCTGGACTCCCACCTGCCGGTGGCCCAGGCAGACGCCGAGGTGCTGCCGTTCGCCGCGGCCTCGTTCGACCTGGCCTGCTCGGCTTACGGGGCTCTGCCGTTCGTGGCGGCGCCGGGCGCGGTGCTGGCCGAGGTGCGCCGGGTGCTGCGGCCCGGCGGCAGGTTCGTCTTCTCGGTCAGCCACCCCATCAGGTGGGCTTTCCCCGACGATCCGGGCCCCCGTGGCCTGACCGCCGGTGAAACCACGTACTTCGACCGGGCGCCCTACGTCGAGGCCGACGAGGACGGCAACCCGGCCTATGTCGAGCACCACAACACGCTGGGCGACTGGGTGGGGCACATCGTCGGTGCCGGGCTGGTGCTCGACCGGCTGATCGAGCCCGAATGGCCTGACGGGCACGACCGCGCCTGGGGAGGGTGGAGCCCTCTCCGCGGGCGCCACCTGCCCGGCACCGCGATCTTCTGCTGCCGTTTCCCCGGCTGAACGCGCACGTTCCACCGAGGTCCCGGCACGACGGCCCTCATGCCCCTGCGGGAAGGCCGCCGCGCCCACGCTCACCCGGTGTCTGCGGCGACCGGGCGAACGTAGGCGACGGGGTCGCCCACCGGCACCGGCCCGGGCGTCGAGGGCCGGAGCCGGGGAGGGCGTTTTCCGGAGGTCTCCACGCTCGGCGGTGCCCGGCTCTGCCCGGCCTTTGGGGTGGCCGGGGCGAGCGGGTCCGGGCGGCCGGGTTTCCCCGTTGACCGGCTCACCCGACCAGGCTGCGCGACGGCGGTTCTCTGGGGTGAACCGCCCCGGCGGCCCGTCCGCGCCCGGGAACGCCCCCGGGGCTGCCCATGCTCCCCGGGGACGGGAGACCTCCCCGCGTCCTCTAGCCCTTCCCGGCCCCCGTGGTGACCGAGCGGGCGTAGACGACGACGTTGTCGGAGTAGTGACCGGTGGCCTTGTCGAAGGTGCCGCCGCACGTGACGAGGCGGAGCCCGGGATGGCCCGGGTCACCGTACACGCGCTGAGCCGGAAATCGGCTCTTGGCCACCTGCTCCACCGACTCCACGGCAAACGTGACGACCGTGTGGTCGGCGCGATTGACGGTGATGGTGTCGTCGCGGCGGAGGGTGTGCAACTTGTGGAAGACACCCGCTTTGCCGCGTCCGTCGACGTGGCCGAGGATCACCGCTCCGCCGCGTTCGCCCGGGGAGGCGCCGCGGGAGTACCAACCGGCTTCCTCGGGACGGTCGAGTGGCGGGACCTCCACTGTGCCGTCCGGTCTGAGGCCGAGCCGGGTGGGTTTAACGGTGATTCCCAGCCTCGGGATGCTCAGCAGCATCGGGGGTGAGCGATCGAGCTTCTCCGGCTTGGCCGGCCGCGAGGGTGTGACGTGCTCGATCGCCGCCACCGGGCTCGGCGACGCGGGCTTCGCCGAGGCTCCGCAACCGGTGAGCGAGAGGCCGACCAGCGCCGTGCCGGCGAGGGTGGCCGCGATGCCACCGGTGAGCCGTCTCACGTCAGGCGCCGGCGCCGACCCGCCGCCGGATCAGCACGACGCCGGCCCCGGCGGCGCCGACGGCGAGCAGTCCGCCGCCGATCGGCAGCAGCGGGATCCCCGCGCCTGCCGCGAGCGAGCCGTCGCCCGTGTCGGGAGCACCCTTGGGCACGACGATCTCGGACGGGTCGGCGGGCTTGGCGGGGGCGGGCTTCTCCTCGTCGGCCACGCGGAGCTTCAACTTCTCCGCCGCTTCCGGGTCGTCGATGGAGTAGGTGACCTTCTCCCATCCTTTGTCGGCCGCCATGGCGGGCTGTGCCGTACTCAGTGCCGCGATCACCAGTGCGGCGCCGGTCAATGTCCAGCGAACCAGTCGCATGAGTGCTCTCCTTGAGGTCGGACTACCGAGTCCCTCGCGTCCCCGGCCTGGGGTGGAAGGGCTCGCAAGCGGCTCGGACTGAAGATTCGCAGCGACATGTTCGCCAGCCATGACGGAAATGTCATAGGACTGTAATAGTTGTGTTCGTTGTCGAGATCAGTGACTCTCTGCGCTGATACTGAGTCCCGTGGCCAGAGTGATGCTGATTGAGGATGACACCTCCCTCAGGGAGAGCCTGCGGCTCGCCCTGCGCAGGCAGGGACACGAGGTGGAGGCGGTCTCGACCGGTGAGGAGGGATTGCGGCTCCTGCCCACCTGGCCGGCGGAGCTCGTCGTGCTCGACCTGATGTTGCCGGGCATGAGCGGGTTCGAGGTGTGCCGCCGCCTCCGTGCGGAAGGGTCCCTTCCGATCCTCATGCTCACCGCCCGGGGGGACGACTTCGACATCGTGACCGGGCTGGAGGCCGGGGCGGACGACTATGTGGTCAAGCCGGTGCGGCCGCGTGTGCTCGACGCCCGTATCCGCGCCGTGCTGCGCCGCGCCGAACCCAGCGCGGGCGCGGAGCCGGAGACGCACGGCGACCTCACGCTCGACCGGCTCACCCTGACCGTCGCCAAGGCGGGCGTGCCGCTCGTGCTCACCCCGGTGGAGCTCCGGCTGCTGTTCGAGCTGTCGGCGGCCCCCGCCCGGGTGTTCAGCCGCAGGCAGCTCCTTGAGGCGGTCTGGGAGGAGGACTACCTCGGGGACTCGCGGCTCGTCGACGCCTGTGTGCACCGGCTGCGCACCAAGATCGAGGAACTGCCCGCGAAACCGGTCTATGTCCAGACGGTGCGGGGGTTCGGCTATCGGTTCGGCCCCGTGCCTGACATGTCACCATGAGAGCACATGTCACCATGAGAACGCTTCGCAGGGCGCGGGTCTTCTTCAGCGGCCTCCGCACCCGCATGGTGCTGGTCTTCCTCGCGCTCGCCGTCCTCAGCGCACTGGCCGCCGCCGTCCTGATCTACAGCGAGGCGCGGTCCCGCATGCTGGACCGCACGCAGACTCTGCTGATCGACGAGTTCCGCGCCAGAGTGGAGACCCACACCGAGAACCTCGCCGAACCCCTCGGCAAGGCCGCGCTCCAGCAGCTCGCCAACCGCGTCGCGCCCGGCTTCCTGGGCGCGACCGGCACCGTGGTCTACAAGGGCGGGGAGGCGGTCTCCTCCCGCCGGACGGACGTTCCCCTCTCCTCCGCTCTGCGCATCCGGGTCACCGACTCGAAGAACCTGCATTACGAGCGGGTGCTGGTGGACGACATGCCTTACCTGATGATCGGCACCCCGGTCATGCGCGGCACCTCTCCGTCCGGACTCGAGGTCTATCTCACGATGCCGCTCACCAAGGAACAGAGCATCGACGTTGCCCTCGGCGAGGCCGCCCGCAACGCGATCCTGCCGGTGCTGACCCTGGCCGTGGTGTTAGCGCTGCTGGCGGCGCACAGCGTGCTGCGTCCGGTGCGCGCGCTCGACCGCGCCGCCCGCGCCCTCGCCCAGGGCAGGCTCGACACGCGGCTCGCGGTCGAAGGAGGGGACGAACTCGCCCGGCTGGCGCAGACCTTCAACACCACCGCCGCCGCGTTGGAGAGCAGCGTCGCCGAGCTGCGCGCGATGGAGGCCAAGGCCCGGCAGTTCGTGGCCGACGTGTCGCACGAGATGCGCACACCGCTGGCGTCCATGGTCACCGTGGCGGACGTGCTCGACGAGGAGGCCGGGCGCCTGCCCGGAGACGTCGCCGACGCCGCGCGGCTCATGAACACCGAGGTGGGGAAGCTCGCCACCCTGGTCGAGGACCTCATGGAGATCTCCAGGTTCGACGCGGGGGCGGTCGCACTGAACCCGGCCGAGGTCGACGTGGCAGGCGAGATCGGGGCGGCGCTGCGGCGGCGCGGCTGGGCCGGGGCGGTGTCCACGCAACTGGAGGAGAAAGTCATGCTTCACCTGGACCCGCGGAGGTTCGACCTGATCGTCGCCAATCTCGTGGGCAACGCGCTGAGGCACGGCGCGCCTCCGGTCACCGTACGGCTCGCGCGGGGGTTGAACGTGATCGTCGAGGTGGCCGACCGCGGGCCCGGGCTGGCACCTGAGAGCCTGCCGCATGTGTTCGACCGCTTCTACAAGGCCGACAGCGCGCGCAGCCGGTCGGCGGGCAGCGGGCTCGGGCTGGCGATCGCCAGGGAGAACGCTCTCCTGCACGGCGGCGCGCTGACGGCGGCGAACCGGCCCGGCGGGGGTGCGGTGTTCACGCTCACCTTGCCGGTGAACGCCGGGCTGGACGATCGATGATGGCAAATCACCGGATATTTCGGAGAATCGCGGTAATCATCGGGGCGCTGCTGACCGCGGGGTGTGGGATCCCGCCTATGGCCGACATGGGCGGCCCCGCCCCCACGGGGTTTCATCCGAGGACGAGGCTCTATTTCATCTCCGACGGCCGGCTGACCATGACCACCCGCCCGCACACCCGGCCCACCGTGCAGACCGCGCTGGACCTGCTCGTCCAGGGCCCCACCGCGGGCGAACTCCGCCGCGGCCTGCGCACCCAGGTCACCGTCGGCGACTTCGTCCCGATCAAGGTCCAGCAGGTCGGCGACGGCGTGCGGATCACTCTGCCCAAAAGGGAGGGCATGTCCAAGCTGGTGCTCCTCCCCCAGCCGGCCCCGGCTGACTGGCTCGACCTGGCCTACGGCCAGCTGACCTGCACCGCCGCCGAGGCCGTGGCCTCACGCTCCGACATCGAAGCCGACCGGGTGCGGGTCACCTATGTGCACCGGGGGGAGAAGAAACCGCTCGTCACGAGCTGTTCGCAGTTCGCCAAGACGTGATCCGCCCGCAACTGTACGGCTTAAGCCCGCAGAACCACCGTGTTGGAGACGCGGTCGTGCAGGCCGCGCCGGTCGCGGTCGAGGAGGAGAGCGGGCAGGGCCAGGCAGAGCAGGATCGTGCGCACGATCACCGGGACCAGCCGGGGGCCGCCGCCGTCGAGTGCGGCCACGCGGATGTTCATGAGCCGCATGCCGAAGGTCATGCCGATCGTGCCCACCAGCAGCAGGTTCTCCACCGCGAAGATCAGCAGCCCGACCCATGCCGCGTCATAGGTGCTCACCCTGAAGATGCCCTGCGCGATGGCCCAGGTGCAGATCATCCAGTCGATCAGCAGGGCCGCGAGCCGGCGGCCGAACCCGGCCACCGCGCCCTTCCCCTCCTCGGGGAAACCCAGGCGCTCACCCGGATATCCAAGGTCGACTCCGGCGGAACGTACGCCGCCTAGCCACGTCTGCGTCCACCGGGGCTGCTTGCTCATGCTCCCAAGGTATCGGGCGGTCAGGCCGGTCTGGACCGTGCCCGGGGGGTCAAAAGAGGGTACGGCTACCGCCAACCGGCAGACCGCACGCCGTAACCGGGGTTAACGTAGGACCGGTTCCCCTTAACACGGGCGAAACAAACGAGACATGGGAAGGAAACGGCCTGCGCCTACCTTCGGGAATGAGCCAACTGCCCGCGGCGACAGGCCGGGACGACAGGCCCCCAGGTTTAGGCCCAGCAGGTTTACACCCGGGGTCACCCCAGTCCCGCCCCCAGGCGATCAGCGCGGCACGGCTCAGCGCAAGCCGTGCCCTTTGGAGGTCTTGAAGTGTTCAACTCCGCCGACGACGTCCTGAAGTTCATTGGGGACGAAGGGGTGCAGTTCGTCGATGTCAGGTTCACGGACCTGCCGGGGACGACGCACCACTTCACGTTCCCCGTGGAGAACTTCAGCCGCAGCGTCTTCACCGACGGTCTTATGTTCGACGGCTCGTCGATCCGTGGGTTCCAGGCGATCCACGAGTCGGACATGCTGCTCCTCCCGGACCCGACGACCGCGGTGATCGACCCCTTCCGCACGCACAAGACGTTGAACATCAACTTCTTCGTGCACGACCCGCTGACGGGCGAGTCCTACAGCCGCGACCCCCGCAACGTCGCGCGCAAGGCAGAGGAATACCTCAAGGGCACCGGCATCGCCGACACGGTCTACTTCGGTCCCGAGGCGGAGTTCTACATCTTCGACGATGTCCGCTTCCAGACCAACGAGCACTCCAGCTTCTTCTACATCGACTCGATCGAAGGCGCCTGGAACACCGGCAAGGCCCAGGAGGGCGGCAACCTCGGTTACAAGCCGCGTTACAAGGGCGGCTACTTCCCGGTGCCCCCGATGGACCACTTCACCGACCTGCGCTCCGAGATGACGCGCCGCTGCATCGCGGCAGGCATCCCCGTCGAGATGCAGCACCACGAGGTGGGCACCGCCGGCCAGGCCGAGATCAACTTCAAGTTCGGCAAGCTCCTGGAGAGCGCCGACCGCCTGATGCTGTTTAAATACATCATCAAGAGCACGGCGCTGGAGTTCGGCCACACGGTCACCTTCATGCCCAAGCCGATCTTCGGTGACAACGGCTCCGGCATGCACTGCCACCAGTCCCTGTGGAAGGACGGCGAGCCCCTCTTCTACGACGAGGTCGGCTACGCGGGCCTGTCCGACGCCGCGCGTTATTACATCGGCGGCCTCCTCAAGCACGCACCGTCGCTGCTGGCCTTCACCAACCCGACGGTCAACTCCTACCACCGTCTGGTGCCCGGCTACGAGGCCCCGGTCAACCTGGTCTACTCCCAGCGCAACCGCTCGGCGTGCGTCCGCATCCCGATCACGGGCTCCAACCCGAAGGCCAAGCGCATCGAGTTCCGGGTGCCGGACCCGTCCTGCAACCCCTACTTCGCCTTCTCCGCCATGCTCATGGCCGGCCTCGACGGCATCCGCAACAAGATCGAGCCGCCGGAGCCCGTGGACAAGGACCTCTACGAGCTGCCCCCGGAGGAGGCCCGCCTCGTCCCGCAGGTGCCGGGCTCCCTGGACAAGGTCCTCGACAACCTTGAGGCCGACCACGACTACCTCCTTGAGGGCGGCGTGTTCACCCAGGACCTCATCGACACCTGGATCTCCTACAAGCGCGAGAACGAGGTCGACCCGATCCGCCTCCGCCCCCACCCGCACGAGTTCGAGCTCTACTACGACTGCTAGCAGGCGACCGGCCCGGACCTGGCATTCCTTCCGGAAAGCCGGTCTGAGCTGGGAAGGCACTGCTCGTCGTCTGTAGTGCGCCTGCTCAGGCGGAACAGACAAAACAGAACGGCCCGGAACCGATCATGGTTCCGGGCCGTTCTCGCGTCAGATTCCCCTCCGTAGGTGACGCCTTTCTGCTCATGTGCTCCTCGATCCCACTGGGCAGGACGGACGTGCCGCGTCGGCACGCGGCCGGGGCGTCCGCAGCCGAGGAGAGAGCGACGGGAGAGCTCGAGATCCATAGCGGCCACGTAATTGTGGTCTGGGCAGCAGTGGGCGCGCATGAGAACGACATCGGCTCGTTCGCGGCTCCGCAAGAAGGAGCCGCATCACTCCAAGCTCTGACCCGACTGAACCCACCGATCCAACTGAATCTTGGCCATATCCTCGGCGTCGGTACGGTGTTGTCCGCCAAACCGGGCACATACCGCGTCACCTGCGGGTGGCCCAATGGAGCTCGGGGACGGCGCATGCCCGGAGAAGAGAGGTGCGGATCAACGCTGCCGGCGGCGGACGACGGCTGGAGTTGTTTCTGGGTCCGCTTCACCCTGGCCGACTCCGCAAGAACGTGATCCCACGCGCGCCGTCGTGGGACCTCGCCCCGAGCACCACCGGCCCCGTCCTCGTCCTTTCTGATCGACTCCTGTCGGTCGCGGTGGACGCCGGCTTCGGTCCCGGGCATCCACAGAGATCCCGGGGGGCATCGCCCCCCGGGCTGCTTCGGAGATTGCTAGGTGGCGGTTTCGAATAGTTTCTCCGCCTCGGCAATCGCCCAGGCAAGGATGTCGAGGTCCGGGCGCAGGGCCGCGATGATCGTGTCGAGGTCGCGTAGGCCGGCCTGGTCCAAGAGGCGTTTTTCGTTGGTGATCCATTCGCCGCGGGCCGCCAGGACAGCATGGGCCGTGTTCATGGCGGCGCCGGCCAGGGCGCCGGCGACCTCGGTTGCCTGGCTGCGCCGTACATAAGCGGCCTCGGCATAGCGGAGGGTCGTGGTCGCGCGGGTGCGCCACACCGGTGGGGCCGCCTCGCGGAGGGCCTGCGGGTAGTCGGGGCGGGGCAGGGTGCCGCGAAGGACTCGGTTGACGGCGAGTTCGGCGACCACCAGGTAGCTCGGGATGCCCGCGAGGTGGAACATCAGGGGCTCCCAGTGGAAGCGGCCCTGCCGAGCCTCGGCGATCTCGTGATCGACGACGTCGAGGTCGCGGTAGTGGACGTCGACGCTCCTGCCGTCGATCGTCAGCCACGCTCCGCCGTTGAAGACCCCGCCGCCCCAGGCTCCGATCTCGGAGACCTCGCCGGGCCAGCCGATGGCGCGCAGGCCGGCCGGGTCGAAGCCGCCTCGATAGTAGACGGCGAGGTCCCAGTCGCTGTCCGGGGTATGGGTGCCCTGGGCGCGCGAGCCGCCGAGTGTGACGGCGCGCACGGCGGGCAGGGCCGCCAGCCGGTCGGCGACAGAGTCGAGAAACAGGTCGTCGGTCATGGGGAATCCCTTATGTGAAGTGGATGACGGGCGGCGTAGGCACACCGAGCGGGCGCCGGAGCTGGAAGCCCCGGCGGCGTTCTGCACATGGGTGCGCCGATGTCATCACTTCACGGCGTTGATCCTATCTCCGCGAGGGCTCTCAGATGCGTGGGGCGGTGTGCGCCAGGATCTCCGGGATCACCGCGTCCCAGGTGGAGCGGGGATAGATCTCATGGCCGACGCCCTCCAGCACGATCAGCCGTGCGCCGGGGATCTCGGCGGCGAGTGCCTCGCCGTGGCCGAGGGGGAAGAGCGGGTCCCGCGAGCCGTGCGTCACCAGCGCCGGGACGGCGATCTCGCCGAGGCGGTGCCGCCACGGCTTCCCGGGGTCGACGAGGAAGGGGTTGGTGAGCTGGGCTTCGACGCTCGTGCTGCGGTCGACGGTGCCCTCGGCTATCGCACGCAGCGCCGGCTCGTCGAACCGCGCTCCGGCGAAGGGCCGCTCGATCTCCACCAGATAATCGATCACCGCGGTGCGGTCGGCCCAGTCCGGCCCCGGTGTCTCCTCGGCGAAGCTCGCCAGGATCTCGTCGGACATCGGCGGCAGGCCGGAGTTCTCATCGCCGGCCCAGCCGGCCGTGGAGCCGAGGAGGGTGAGCGAGGCGACCCGCTCGGGATGGTCGAGCGCGACCAGCTGGGCGATCGCCGAGCCCTGGGACATCGCCACCAGGTGGGCACGACCCAGCCCCAGTGCCTCGATGAGCGCGGCGGTGTCCGCGGCCATGTCGGAGAGGCTGTACGGCGGAGCCCCGACGGGGTAGTTCGTCGAACGGCCGGCGTCTCTGGCGTCGAAGCGGACGACGTGCCGCCCGCCCGCGACCAGCCGGTCCACGAACTCGTCCTCCCACGCCAGGAGCGACTGCCCGGCTCCGTGCATGAGCAGGATCGCCGGATCCTCCACCCGCCCTGCCGTCCGCACACCCAGCGTGACTCCGTTGACCGCCACCGTCTGCTCCACGAACCTGCCCCTTTCCGTTACGTGTAACGAAGGTTAGCCCATGGTTCGTTACATGTCACGAAAAATCATCTAAGATGGGGTAGTGACTTCGATCTCGGATACGCGGGCGCTGGACGCCTGGTCCGCCTATCGCCGCCTGCGGCTGTCCCTCGACGCCGAGGTGGCCCGCGATCTGGAGCGTGACTGCGGGCTCTCGATGCCCGACTACGACGTGCTGGCCGCGACGTCTGAGTTGTCGGACGGCGAGCACTGCATCCGGGTGCGCGACCTCGCCACCCACCTGGGATGGGCGCACAGCCGGCTGTCTCGCCAGCTCGGCCGCATGGAGGGCCGCGGCCTCATCGCCCGGGAAAAATGCGAACTGGACGGCCGCGGCGAGGACGTCGTCCTGACCGGCGAGGGCCGCCAGGCTCTGGCCCGGGCCGCCCCTGTGCATGCGGCCTCGGTGCGGCACCGCTTCGCCGAACTCCTCACCTCGGAGCAGCTATCTGCCTTGGTCGACATCGCGAACCGCCTGGCCCCGCCTGGCACGGGATCCTTTCGGACCGGCACGCCCTGAAGCGCGATCCGCCTTGCCCGGCGAGGCGGGGTCCGGCATGCCTTGCGCGCTTCTTCGGCCGCGATCTTCTGCATCAGCGCACACATCCTTGCGTGCACGGCTTTCAGCGCCTCAAACCCGTGAATAGGTCATATAGATCACCCAAGTGTCCCCAGGGAAAAGCGGTGCAGGCCATTGACCGGCAGCAGACCCTTGGCCGCATCCCACCATGAAAGGCGATTTTCGGTAAGCCCTAGAAGAGAAAAGCTTAGCAAAGAGGCCCCCAGGTTGCCTTTTCAACCGTCCTTCCACTCTCGTTGACGCTCGCCGATGAAACTGCCTATCGTGTGCTTGCAAGGCGAATATCACGGCATTGGGGGGACAGCATGGCACCTCCACCTCCTTGCAAGCCGGACCTCATTATGGGGGTCCTGCGGCAACTAGGTTATGACACCCCAGATCCAGAAGTGCTCACGCGGGCGGTGTTCGACGCCTCGGCCAAGATAAAAGAAGCCCACGGCATGGATCTCAAGGACTGCCTCGTTCTGGTGCCGGTCAACTCCGAGTGGTACAAGAACGGCGTCCGAGAGAATGTGGATCCGCCGCAAAAGCAGCTGGGAGTCTAGATCCGAGGACGAAAGTGCGATCCGTGGACACCCGTCCATGTCGCACTTTCGTTTCCTCTGAACGGGGTGTGGTCCTTGAGCAAACTCTCGCTGGACACCTCGGAGATAGCCGAGGGACTGCGATCACGACTTCCGGACTGCACCGGCGCGGTGCTGGTCGGCAGCGCTCTCACCAGGTCATCCGACTGCGTGGCCGATATAGACATCACTGCCTTCGACCGCACCGTCGCACTGGGACACGACCGGCACTCGTCCTTCGAATATCACGGCCTTCCCGTTCACGTCGTGGCCTACAGCGAATGGCATTTCCAGGCCGTGGCCTGCAACGACCTGCTGACCCTTGCCTACATCCGGGAGATCAGAAAGATCCTCCGGGGCGTCGTCCTGTTCGACGACACCGGCTCGGTGGAGACCTCCCTGCGGCGACTCCGCGGTTGCGGGGTCGCGGCTCACCTTTTGCAGCCGCTGGCCGCCATCGCCGCCACCGGCGCCGCGCTCCCCGAGGACCCGGCGGAGTCCAGGCTCGCCTTCTATCGAGCCGTCGAGAGCATGACCTTCGCCTGGCTCCACCTCAGGCTGGAATATTCCTACTCGAAGCCGAAGTGGCTCCTGGAGGACGTGCGGACGACACGCTCGGCGAGCTTGGAGCAGCTCCTTTACACACTGGCCTCGGAGCTGCCGGAATCACATGACGTCGGCGAGCTCGTCGAAACGGCCTTTCGTGAACTCCCGCGAGGAGAAGGCGAATCCACAACACAGCTCCTCAACAATCTCACCGACGCCCGATCGCTCGTGTCGGCGGACAGGCTCCACGAGGCCGTGTTCCCTTTGAGAATGGCCGTTTATCAGGCCAGTGAGCTGTGGGCGCACCACCTAAGCATGAAATATGCGGATTTGCGGGACATCACGTGTCTCCTGCCTGGCTTGGCGGAGGCCAGACCCGCCCTCGGAAAAATCATCGACGACACACTTTTGCTGCGCAAGCCACTGCCGCTCACGCTGCGAGACCTCTGGCAGCAAGCGTATTCCGAGTTCCACCGACAATGGCAATGCTTAACGGCATAGAGGGGTTGAGGCTCTGTTCTGCGTGCCGTTCCGAAGAGGTGAGAGTTGTATGCCAAACATACCTTTTATCGTGAGGGGCGATGGCTTGCGGCTCTACGCGGAGGACGGCACGGAATATCTCGACGCGGTGGCGGGCACGTTCAATCTTCCTCTGGGATACAACCATCCATGCGTGATCAAGGCCGTGGAGCAACAACTCGGCCTGATGAGTCACATCAGCTCCGATCTGGCACGTCCGCACGCCCAGCGCCTCGTCGATCGCCTGCTCCAGCTCGCCCCGCCGGGGATAGACGCCGGCTGGATCAGGGACGCCACGGGATCGACCGCGGTGGAATGCGCTATCAAGATCGCGCAAAAGGCCACCGGCAAGTCCGATGTGATCACTCTTTTCCACGCCCATCACGGCCAGACCACCATGGCCGGCAGCATCTCCGGCCCCGCCTGGCGGCGGAGAAGATTCCCGGCGTACGGATCTCCGGGTGTCCTGCGGGTGCCGGACCCCAACTGCCGGAACTGCTTCTACAAGCAGACATATCCCAGCTGCGGGATCCTCTGCGCACACCGCATCGCCGACATCGTCCAGCAGGCGGGGCGAGAGTCGACCGCGTGCCTCATCGTGGAGCCGGTGCTCGGCAACGGGGGGAACATCGTCCCGCCCGAGGGCTACTTCCAGACGCTTCGCAAGATTTGCGATGATCTCGGGATCCTCCTCATCGCGGACGAGGTACAGACCGGCGTGGGCCGCGTCGGGTCGTTCTTCGCAAGTGCCCGGATGGGCATCGAGCCGGACATCATCGTGCTGGGCAAAGGCCTCGGCGGGGTGGGACTGCCGATCGGCGCCGTGCTCATGCGGCAGGAGCTGGACGTCCTGGAGCCGGCCGACCACTCCTTCACCGGCGGCGGCAATCTGCTGGCACTCGCCGCCGCCCACGCGACCTTGGACGTCGTCGGCGACGAGGGTTTCCTGGCCGGCGTGCGGCGGCGGGGCGGCTATCTGGGCGAGCTTCTGGGGACCCACCTCCAGTCGCACCCCGTGGTCGGGGACGTGCGCGGTGTGGGAATGATGTGGGGAGTTGAGATCGTCGGCCACGACGGCAGGCCCGACGCCGGCGCGGCCGCGGCTGTCGTCTCGTGTGCCCGTGAGAGATATCGCCTCATCACCCGCTCCTCGGAATATGGACGGGGAAACGTGGTGAAGGTCCGGCCGGCGCTCACCGCGACCGAGGAGGACCTGGACGAGGTCGTCGACCGGCTGCGCATGAGCGTCCACGACGTCGCGGGGGTCTGACATGCGGGCGTTGATCTACAGGGCACCCTGGCACATCGAGATCGCCGACCGGCCGGTGCCGGCGCCGACCCGGCCGACCGAGTGTCTGGTGCGGGTGGAGACCTGCGGGATATGCGGCACCGACATCGGCATCATCACCGGAGACTACGGCGCCTCCCGCCCGCCTGTGGTGCTCGGTCACGAGGCCGCGGGCGAAGTCGTCCAGACGGGGGCGGCGGTGCGCACCATACGGGTGGGTGACCGGGTCGCGATCAACCCGACTTTCTTCTGCGGGTCATGCCGGCTCTGCCGTACAGGGCGCACCAATCATTGTGCGCTGAAGGAGGGCACCGAGGCGGGGGTCAGCAGCGACGGCGCACTCGCTGAATATTTCCGCACCCACGAGCGCTTCCTCCATCGGCTGCCGCCTCACGTGAGTTATGAGGAGGCGGCGCTCACCGAGCCGCTGAGTTGTGTGCTCACCGGCGCGGGCAGGCTCACGCTCCGGCCTTCCGCGGTCGCACTCGTGCTCGGGCTCGGACCCATCGGCGTGCTCTACGCACTTGTCCTGGCCCTGCGCGGTGTGCGGGGAATCGCGATCGAGCCTGCCGCGGCGAGACGGATGCGCGCCGAACCCCTCCTGCGCGCCGAAGGATGGACGGTGCGCGAAAACGTGCACGAGGTGCGCAGGGAACTCAACGGGGTCGGCATCGACGTCCTCGTCGACGCGGGCGGGTGTTTCGACAACTCGTTCATGCCGCTGCTGGCTCCCGGCGCACAGGTGCTGCTGGTCGCCCTGCGCACACATCGGCAGACGATCGACCTCGGGAGTCTGGCCGATCGCAGCATTTCGCTGGTCGGGTCCATCGACACACTCGGCACTTTCGACGATGCGCTGAGCCTGCTCGCCTCCGCCCGCATCCCGGCGAAGGACCTGATATCTCACCTGGTGCCGCTTCCCGATCTGCCCGGTGCTCTTCAGCTGCTCGGGTGTGACATTCGCGATCGTTCCTATATGCCTCGTGCGGCGGCGCTCAAGGTGGTCGCCAAGCCGGGTGTGGCGTGACCGGAGGAAGGAGACTCGAACGGATGGACATGATCGAGGGGGTCCTGCTGGAGGGCGTGGACTACGTCGGCAAAACGACGGTCTCCCATCGCCTCGCCGACCTCATGGGAAGGAACGGCCGGACCATCGGTCTGGGGCAGTGTTACCTGCAGCGGAGCCCGCTCATCGAGTTCCTCGAAAAGGAGGCGAAGAAATCCGATGACATGATGGTGCGGGACTACTTTTACACGGCGGCTCTGGTCTCCGACCTCTCGACGCTCGTGCCTCCCCGTGAATATCGGGTCCAGGACAGGCACTGGTTGACGCAGCTCGGCCGGAACGCCTTCTTCCACACCGAGGAAATGGTGCCGGCGCGCTATTTGCTGGAGGAGCACCGGCCCTTCACTCACAACGTCCTGCTCACCTCGTCGGCTCGCTCCAAGCGTGAACGAACCGCGGGACGGCAGCCCGGCTCGCCACGCGACGCCTATCTCGCGGCCCACCCCGAGGTGCATCAGGAATACGAGGACTTCGTTACGGCGCTGCTTCCCGCCGACGAGAACTGGCTGGTCCTCGATACGACTGATTGTCCGGTGGACGAGGTCGCGCGGCGGATCCTCGCCTACTGCGGGTCGTGACCTCGTGTCCGGTGAAAACACTGCGAACGGCGGAGGCCGGGTCGTCGTCGTCGGGAACAACACCGTCGACTGGGTGTACCGCGTGCGCGGACCGACCGGCCCCAACGGAAAAACGCGGGCGGAGTCCCTCACGATCCACGCCGGCGGCCAGGCCGCGAACGTGGCGTACAACCTGGCTGTTCTCGGCGGGACGGTGGAATATGTCGGAGCCTTCGGCGACGACGACGCCAGCGCCTTCACCCGGCGTTCCCTGGAAAAGGCGGGCGTCGGCCTGGACCGCTGTGTCGTTGTGCCGGGCTGCTCCGCCCATCACGCCTGCGTCACCGTGGACACGTCGACGGGCACACGCTCCATCGTCATGTACAAGGACGATCGGCTCCGCCTCGGCCCCGGGGTCGTCACCGGCGACCTGCTGAAGAACGCCGCGCTGATCTACCTGGACAATCATGAGGAGGTGGCTTCCCTCGCGGCGATCGAGCTCGCCCGCGACCGGCGCATTCCGATTGTCGCCGACCTGGAGGAGATCTCCGAATACACCTCGGCGATCATTCCCGGCGTGGACACGCTCATCGCCCCCAAAGACGTGCTGGAGCGCCTGGCCGGCGAGTCCGACCCGGTGCGGATGACACGCGTGATTCAGGGACTCGGACCGGCCGCCGTCGTCGCCACCGCGGGCGCGCAAGGAGCGTTCGGCCTCGACGGCGACGGCGAGGTTTTCCATATGGCGAGCCATCGTTGTGCCGTCAGGGACACCACCGGCGCGGGAGACGCCTTCCACGCCGCCTATGTCATGGCGATGCTGAACGGGCACGACTTCAGATCCCGGCTCCGCTTCGCGGCACGGGTCGCCGCGGCCAAGTGCGGAGTGGACGGCCCCAGACTCACCCCCGACGCCGCGGCCCTCCTGTGACCACCACACCTGTAGCAGGCACCGAGCGTTGGCGTTCGGCATGTTGTTCGGCATGTTGTTCGCCCTGCTGGCGTTCAGCCCCGACAGGCGCATGCCGGCCGGCAGTGGCACCGACCGCACGGTCCGGCTGTGGAACATGGCCAAGGGCAAGGCTCTCGCCGTACGGATCGACCGTGCGGACTGCCGTGTCGATCGCGCGTGTTCAGCCCCGGCGGCCGCACGCCGACCGGCGGCAGCACGGTCGCCGAGCGGGCCATGAGGACGTGGAGCTACTAGCCGGAAGCACCGAAATGACCTTGTACTGGTACGGCATTTGCCATCTTGATCCACGACCGCGGTCAGGCGCCGATCGTCACCAGCTCCCGGACCCGGGGAGAGGCCAGATAGTTCCTGGCCTTGTGAAACTCGAACCGGGCGATCCTCAGCGGATCGGCCTGTTCCACATCGTCGAAGCGCATCCGCAGGTCAGCCGGAACCGCGATGAGATCCCCCACGTCCGCCAGATTGATCCACCGCCGCACCCCCGGCGGCCTGGCGCATCGGCTCCCCGCGGGTCCCGGCCGCAACCGCTGGAAGACGACCTGGTTCATTCCCAGCGGACTCCCTAATGTGACTAAAAGGTCGACCTTAAGCTCCGGATGTGCCCACAGGGCCTCATAGGTGACGACGCTTCCCAGCGAATGCGCCACCACGACGCCCCCTTCGCCGGACCGGATGCTCTCGGCCACCATGTCCCGGGCGGCGTCCCGGAAGCACTCGTCGGTCAGATGCAGATATGTGTTGACCTCGCGCACGAACATGACGGCAAGGCGCTTGGCGGCCCGCCCGTGGTTCTCGGTCAGCCACTCCCCCGCCTGCCGTACCCTCGCCGTGGCCCGCCCCTGGGCGGTCTGCGGCACCCCGGCGAGCAGATCGACCATCGCGACGAGAAGCTCCTGCTCCCCGGGCTCCAGCAGGGTCACGTCGTCGCTTCCCTGCGCGGTCCCCCGGTGCAGCAGGTGGGCGTAGTAGGCCACGTCCACGCTCGGAGCGGTGTCCCCGCGCGACAGCCATCCGCTCCAATCGGCGCTGATCGCCGCCGCCGCGGCAGCGGGGGTGCCGTGCTCGGACATGTAGGAGTAGTTGCCTATCCCGTGTACACCGATGATTCGCGTCACGTGAACTCCCCGGTTATCCACCAGTTTTCCGGACACCGATGCGAAGAGCCGGCCATCACTCCCTAATGGCACCCCACCGCCGCGCCCGCATATCTGTGTATTCAAACGTAGCGCGACCTCACGGTCCCAATGCGCGGAAACTGTTGTGGATCCTTCTTCGCAGATGAATCCTTATCACCATATGGGAAGCCCGCCGAGAGGATCCGCCTATGGCCCGCGACTTCTATGCCACCGCCGCACAAGTCCTGCCCGTGTTCTTACTCGCCCTCGTCTGGGACTCCGGCTACCTCGCCGGCCTCCGCGGCCAGCGCCGGATGCTCCGCAGACGCACCCCCACCGGCAACGTGCGCTTCTGGACCAAACCCCGCGTCCGCGTCTACGTCCTGACCGTGACCACCGCCATCGCCGTCGGCCTCACCTTGTGCATGCTGGTCCTCGCCCACGCGATCCCCGACGGCCCGGCCCTGCGCATCGCCGTGTCCGCCGTCCTCCTTCTGGCCCTCTTCACCCTGCTGACCAGGATCTGGATCGACATCCTGCACGCGACGAAGAGCACCCCCGACCCGCCGTCCGACTGAGGGATCCGGCTCAGGCCTCCACGCCGACCAGGCGCAGCGCGAACGTCGCGTAGGTGTCCGCGATGGTCTCCGGGTCGTAGTGCGAGGCCGCGCCGTACCAGTGGGCCACGCGCATTCCCATCCCCGCGATGGCCGTGAGGGCCAGATAGGGGTCGGGTACGTCGAAGGCCCCGTTGTCCATGCCCAGGTTGACGGTGTCGAGGATCATCTGCTGGGCGTCGGCCCGCAGCAGGAGTGACGGTGCGGCGAGCTCCCGTGACACGGCGTGCAGCTCGTTGTTGGCCACCATCGCCAGCAGCGGATAGCGGGCGAAGACCAGGACATGGGCGCGGACCAGGGCGGCGAGGCGGGCGGCGGAGCCGGGCGGGGTGCCGGGGAGGGCTGCCGACAGTGCGGAGTGGTGAACCTCGTGGCCAATACGCACTAGTTCCGCGAGAACGTGTTCTTTAGCGGGGTAATGCGCGTAAAGCGTGGCGGATCGGATGCCGCACGCTTCGGCGAGGTCTCTGATCGACGTGCCGTGGAACCCGTATTCCGCAAAGAGACGTATGGCTTCGTGGAGGATTCTGCCCGATCTGCCGTCGGGCAGGGCGTGAGGGGGGAGCCGGACCTCGTCGGCCGCGATCCTGCGGTGTTCGGCGGGAATTGACACGTATCTACCGATCGATCGTTACTAGAAGCCCTATATTGATGGACATATCCCCTAAAGGTCAATGAACCATCCACATAGTGGGCATGGTGATTTTCTAGGCCCTACCCCAATGCGATCACGAGGATCCCGCCGGGATAACGTGGCTTTGACGCCCAGACCATGGAAACCTCTCCGACGCCCCGGACGACAGCACGACGACGTGGGTCCCGGCTGATCAAGAGAGGTGGGAAAGGTTCAGCAGTGTGTCACGAGGGTCCTCAAGCTGACAGGATGAGGGGCGACGTGCGAACCATGGAGCGCCACCCTGGCGAGGGGGAGGTGAGCGGCGTGCCTCGCATGCAGTCGACCGCCGGCCGGCTTGCCCGCTTGGGATTCGCCGACGGGGCCCGCGCCGAGCGCCTGCTCGACGGGCTCGGGGCGGAGGCGGAGGCCGATGCCGGATTGCTTGACGCGCTGGTGGCGACGGCCGACCCGGACCTGGCGCTGACGTCGCTGAGCCGGCTCGCCGACCGCGACCCGGACATTCTGCCCGCCCTACGCGACGCCCCCGAGGCCAGGCAGCGGCTGCTGTCGGTGTTCGGGGTGAGTGCGGCGCTGGCCGAGCATGTGGTGAGGCATCCAGATCATTGGCGGATCCTGAGCGGCCCCGCCGTCCGCCCGATGTCGAGGGAGCTGCGGGCCGCCCTGTTGTCCGCGGTGGGAGCGCCGCCGGAGGTGGCCGAGCCGGTGGCGGCCTCGCGCGGGCAGGCCGCGCTGACGGCCCTGCGGGTGGCCTACCGCGACCGGCTGCTCCACCTGGCGGCACGCGATCTGTCGGGCGCTTCGTCGCTCAGCGAGGTGACGGCGGAGTTGTCCGATCTCGCCGGGGCCGCGCTTGAGGCGGGGCTGGCGCTCGCGCGGGCCGACGTGCCCGAGGCCGCCAAGGTGAGCCTCTCGGTGATCGGCATGGGCAAGTGCGGGGCGCGAGAGCTCAACTACATCAGCGACGTCGACGTGATCTTCGTGGCCGAGCCCCGCGACGGACTCGACGAGACCGAGGCGCTGCGCATCGCGACGAAGCTGGCGCAGGGCATGATGCGGGCGTGCAGCGCGAGCACCCCTGAGGGGGCGCTCTGGGAGGTCGACGCGGCGCTGCGCCCGGAGGGCAAGAACGGCCCGCTGGTGCGCACGCTCACCAGCCACCTCGCCTATTACCGGCGCTGGGCGAAGACGTGGGAGTTCCAGGCGCTGCTCAAGGCGAGACCCGTGGCGGGCGACCTGGAGCTCGGCGGACGCTACACCGAGGCGGTCAACGAGCTCGTGTGGCAGGCCGCCACCCGGGACAACTTCGTGGACGACGTGCAGGCGATGCGGCGAAGAGTCGAGTCGCACGTGCGCGGCGACGAGGCGGAGCGGCAGATCAAGCTGGGGCCCGGCGGGCTCCGCGACATCGAGTTCGCCGTGCAGCTTCTGCAGCTCGTGCACGGGCGGCACGATCCGCTGCTGCGCCGCCGGGCGACCCTCGCCGCCCTGGCGGCGTTGTCGCGAGGCGGCTATGTCGGACGGGACGACGCGAAAGCCCTGGCGGAGGCCTATTCCTTCCTCCGGGGCATCGAGCACCTCGTGCAACTTCACCGGCTCCGCCGTACTCATGTCGTGCCCGAGGACCCTCCCGATCTGCGGCGGATCGGACGGGCGCTCGGCATGGGCGTCGATCCGGTCGGGGAGTTCACGACACGGTGGAAGCGGCACGCGCGTGAGGCGCGCAGGCTACACGAGAAGCTCTTTTACCGGCCTTTGCTACAGGCGGTGGCACGTTTGCCCGAGCAGGAGGAGCGTCTTTCCCCGACGGCTGCGAAGGCGCGGCTGGAGGCGCTTGGCTATGCCGACCCGGAGGGGGCGTTGCGGCACATCGCGGCGCTGACCAGCGGGGTGTCGAGACGGGCCGCGATCCAGCGCACGCTGCTGCCGGTGATGCTGGGGTGGTTCGCCGACGCGCCCGACCCGGACGCGGGCCTGCTGGGATTCCGCCAGGTGAGCGACAAACTCGGCGCCACCCCCTGGTATCTCCGGCTGCTGCGCGACGAGACCGCGGCTGCCGAGCGCATGGCGAAGCTGCTCGGCACGAGCCGTTACGCGACGGGGCTGCTGCTCAACGCCCCCGAGGCGGTCACGATGCTCGGCAGCGGCGCCGAGCTCGCCACACGCCCCAAGGAGACGCTGCTCGCAGAGGTGACCGCGGGCGTGCAGCGCCACGGTGAGAACGGCGAAGCCGCCGTGGCCGGGGTGCGGGGGCTCCGGCGGCGCGAGTTGTTCCGTACGGCTGTCGCCGACCTCATGGGCGTGATCGACATCGAGCAGGTGGGCCTGGCGTTGTCGGAGCTGAACGACGTCACGATCCAGGCGGCGCTGGACGTGGCCGTCGGCAAAGTGTCGATGGAGCGGCGCGAGGACTTCCCGACCCGGTTCGCGGTGATCGCGATGGGGCGGCTGGGCGGCCTGGAGTGCTCCTACGGCAGCGACGCCGACGTGATGTTCGTGCACGATCCGCATCCGGGGGTGCCCGACCGGGCGGCGTCGGAGGCGGCGCACGCGGTGGCCAACGAGCTGCGCCGGCTGCTGGCGCTGCCGGCGCCCGACCCGCCGCTGCTCATCGACCCGGATCTGCGTCCCGAGGGGCGGCAGGGGCCGCTGGTGCGGTCGCTGGCGTCCTATGCGGCCTACTATCGGCGCTGGTCGGCGCCTTGGGAGTCGCAGGCGCTGCTGCGGGCGCGCTTCTCCGCGGGTGACGCGCAGCTGGGCAAGGAGTTCACCGAGCTGATCGCGCCGCTGCGTTATCCCGCGGGCGGTGTCAACGGTGACGCGCTGCGCGAGATCCGTAGGTTGAAGGCGCGCATGGAGGCCGAGCGGCTTCCGCGCGGAGCCGATCCCAGCCTGCACACCAAGCTCGGCCGGGGCGGTTTGTCGGATGTGGAGTGGGTGGCGCAGCTTCTCCAGTTGCGTCACGCGGCCACCGTGCCCGATCTGCGCACCCCCCGCACGCTCGCGGCGCTGCGGGCGGCGGCCGCGGCCGGGCTGATCGAGCAGGCGGACGTCGAGGTGCTGGCGGACGCCTGGTTGTTCGCCTCGCGGGTGCGGGACGCGATCATGCTGGTCCGGGGCCGGGCCGCCGACAGCATCCCGACCCTGGTGCGCGACCGGGCGCTCATCGCCCGCGCGCTCGGATATCCGCCCGGCGGGTCCGAGGACTTTGTGGACGACTACCGCCGGGCGACCCGCAGGGCCCGGCGGGTCATGGAGCGCGTCTTCTATCAGTGATCCGTGACCGTTGAGTGGATTGCGTCACTCGTGCCGGAGGTGTATCAACGGTGCGGGTGATCAATTTTGCTCTCTACTTACGTTGACTTGGCTGTCGGGCTAGTCCTCGCTTTCCTGTTCTTATCCCTGCTCGTCAGCGGGATCAACGAGGGACTCGTGCGGTTGTTGTCCATCCGCAGCAAGTTCCTCTGGGCGTTTCTGCGTGACACTCTGGACGGCCCCGACCGGCAGGGCCGCTCGTTCCTCCCCGCCGGCATGCGCGACGTCTTCACGGCTCTGCCGTTCTCCCGTGACGCGCGCCCTCGGCACAACTCCATGCCCTCCCCGGCGGTGCTCTCCCCCATCCCCGAGGGCGAGGCGGTCGCCGAGGGCGAGTTGACCGAGCGGCTCTACGAGCGTGTCCGCGAGATCGACCATCCCAAGGCCAAGCGCACCAGCATCGCGACGCTGCCGCCGGAACGGTTCGCCCTGGCGCTCATGGAGTTCGCGTCCGCCGAGCCGAACGGCGTGCAGGGGCTGCTCGACAAGCTCAAGGCCATGCGGAGCCCGTTGCACGGCCATCTGCAGGGCATCTGGGAGAGCTCGGCGGCCGACGTCAACCGGTTCAGGCAGCAGGTGGAGGTGTGGTTCGACGCCGAGATGCGCCGGCTCACGCTGCTCTACCGGCGTTATGTGCGGTGGGTGGTGGCCGTGCTGGGTCTCGTGCTGACCTTGGTGTTCAGCATGGACGCCCTGGAATACGGCAAGACCCTGCTGCGCGACCAGGCCTTCCGGGAGGGGGTGGCGGCCATCGCGGGCGGCGGCGACCAGGGGTTGACCGCGCTCAAGGACCGCTGCACGGCCACGGGTGACTCGGCCGACCCCTATCGCTGCGTCACTGAGGCGCTCAGCTCACCGGCGCTCGTCAAGATCTTCGACCACGCGCTCGTCGGCGTCGCCGTACCGCAGAACGGGGATCCGCAGGTGAAGTGGAACCTCGGGGCCTGGTGGGAGAGGCTGATCTCGCCGGGGCACTGGCCGGGGTTCGTGCTGACGTTCGCGGCATTGTTGTTCGGGGCGTCGTTCTGGTGGGACATTCTGCGCAGGCTCACCGGTATCCGGTCGAGGGCCGGTCGGTAGATAAGTCTTTGCGCTTGATATACGCGGGACCTGGGTAGCTAGATCGCGTCCCCCCATCAAGATCAAAGGGGGACTCATGAGAACGATCATCACCAGCACCGGACTCATCGTCCTGGCCGGCTGCGCCGCCTTCGGCACGGCGCTCACCGGGGGTGCCGCCGCACGCGCGCACACCCCGGTGCCGGGGGACTCACCCGCATACGCCGTCGTGCCGGCCAACCCGGCACCGCGGACCGCGCTGATCGCCAAGCCCGCGCAAACCCGTAAGAAGGTACGGCGGGTGCACACCCCGGATGACGGCACGCGCGAGCTGGCCTCGCAGCTGGGCAAGGAGCTCGGCACGGCGCGGAGCGGCCTGCGGAAGGCGGGATTCGTCAAGATCAAGGCGCACGACGCGCTCGGCCGGGGACGCGTCATCTTCAACCAGCGCCAATGGCGTGTCTGCGGGCAGAACCCGATGCCTGGGCGTGTCTCCCGGGACTCCACGGTCGACCTGGCCGTGGCCAAGCTCGACGAAAGCTGCCCCGTCGGCGGCGACACGCCCGCCCCCGCGGCGGCGGCGCCCGGCACCATGCCGAACCTCATCGGCACCAGCCTGCGCGTCGCCCGGGGCACCCTGCCGCGCGGCACCGAGATCAAGATCAAGGACGCGACGGGCGCGAACCGCATCGCGTTCCGCGACACCGGCTGGCAGGTCTGCAGCCAGACGCCCGCCGCGGGCGCCTCCCTCGCCGACCAGAGCGTCTCCTTCGCCGCGGTCAAGTACGGCGAGCGCTGCCCCGGAGCCTAGGCCGATCGCGTACGGCACAAGCCCCGGCCGGGCTTGTGCCGTACGCATGTCGTCACCGGGGCCGGCGTGTGTCCCTCGGACGCCACGCCGTGCGCGGCCGCATCACCTCGACGGCCACCGCCCTCGCCGCGGCGCGGCGGGCGCGGCGGCGGTCGGCGATGCTGGGGCCGCGCCTGCGCTCGCTCGGGTGGATCTGGTGCTCGGTGTGGAACAGGTCGAGCAGCCGGTCCAGGTGCACGAGCACCTCGGCGTGCAGCCGCCAGCGGGCCGACAGCGGTGAGGCGTCGGGGGTGAGCAGGTGGGCGAAGCCGTCACGCTGGTGCCTGCCCGAGGAGAGGTGGCGGCGCAGGGAGTTGCGCAGCGTCTCGTTGCCCTGATCCTGGACCAGCTTGCCGTATGCCCGCATCGCTCCGGCTATCTCCCGCAGCGCGGCGGCCAGGTGTTTGCGGCTGTCCTCGTCGTAGGTGAGGCTTTCGTCAGGTGGTTGGGCCGCCCGATCAGCCATCGAACGCGCCAATCCCCGCAACGTCAACGCCGAATATTCCAGCGCCTCCAGGCCGCCGCGCAACCCGAGGGTGGTCAGCTCGTAGACGGGCGCACGGGGGTTCAGGCGCAGGCTCTCCTCGGCGTGGTCGAGTTCGCGGCCGACACGCTGGATGTCCTTGGTCACCTCGCGGGTGTCCGCCGTCCAGCGTGACATCGACTCCCGGCCCGACTCGCCGGTCATCCCGCCCGCCATGCGGTCCACCATCTCGCTCATCCGGTCGGCCAGATCACCGACCGCCTCCCGCGCGGGCCGCATGTGCACGGGTGAGGCGATCACTCCGGCCAGCAGGCCCGTAGCGGCGCCGATGAGCGTCTCGAACGCGCGTCCCGTCGCTCCCGTCGTCGTGTGCGCCCCGAGAGCGAGGATCAGCATGGCGCTGATCGGCACCTCCAGGATCTGGTCTCCGAGCCGGAACACGTAGCCCACCACCAGGGCCGCCGCGATCGTCGCCCCCAGGCTCCACCACGTGAACCCGAGGACGGAGGCCACCCACACGGCGATCATCACCCCCGCCACCACACTCGCGATGCGCTGGAACGCCGCCCGGATCGTCTTGTAGAGCGTCACCTGCACGACGAGCAGCGCCGTCAGCGGCGCCAGCAGCGGCACCTCCGCGCCGGGGAGCCATGTCGCGATCAGGTAGGCGGCGGTCGCGGTGAGCGTCAGCCGCAGAATGAAGACCACCGTCGGCTGCGCGCGGCGGGTCGCCAGGCGCACCGGGGGCGCCAGGGCAGCCATGGTGCGTGCATGTGCTTTGAGCAGGTCGTTTGTCATGGACATGTGAGGTATGCACTGGATTCGTGGGTGGTCCGCCGGCGGTGGGGGCCGAGGGGCTTCCACCTGGCGGAAACCTCGACGATGGACCTACCGGACAAGCACTTGAATGCCCCCACCTAGCCGCCCATTCCCACCTTTGCTCACTCTTAGCACCCTATTTCGCACTATCGGCGTGATCCACCGCTCTCCCCGCATCCCGGCCCCTCTCCCCCACCCCACAGACCAGTGCCCCCACCATGGCCCCCAACGCCACCAACGCCCCCTCCGCCGCCCCGACCCCCATAAAAAGCCACGCTCCCACAGCACGCATGAGCAACAGCGTCCCGAAAACCAAAAACACCGCCCGCAGATAAGGCATTCCCCCACCCCGCACAAAGCGCCGCCGCACCGGCGAAACCCCAAAGACCAGCACCATGAAAACAATCGACGTCAGAACAAAAAACCCACTGTCCCCCAACGAGTGAATATAAACATATTCAACCGGCCGCTGAATATACTTCTCCACGATCTCCAGCATGTCCATGCCCAGGAGAATAACCACACCTCACCCCCCGCACCCTCGAAACCACACCTCCCGCCCCCCATCCACACGGACCGTGAGCCCAAACCGCCCAACCTCCGGGCGCCCTCGCTCCATCCACCACCGGAAAGCCCCCTCAACCTCATCCCACACCCGCCGCTTCCCACCCTGCAGCACCCGCTGCCGTCCCTCCTCCTGGAAAAAGACCACCGCCCAGGAACGGCATCGAAGCGAATAGAAGTAGACCACCCGCATCCCCTCACCCTCCGCGGTGGCCGAATGCACTACCTCAGGGACTCGCAGCCCCACGACGAACGCCGCCGTGCCGTACGGATCATCCAGGAGCTCGTCGTGACGAACCTCTGTCACCGACTCCACCGTGTCATCCGGCCACTCCACATCCGAGGGGAAGTATTCCCGGTGCACCGGCACACCCCCGCGCTGCGGCCGCGACATCATAAAACCCACAGTGCCGACGAAAGCCCCGCGCGCCAGACCATCCTCTTCCACCGTCAACCGCACCAATGCCTGCACATCGGTAAACCCCGTATCCCATGGCACAAGCAGCACACCCCCCACCCGCGTCTGCTCCACCCACGCTCCTGGCACCCGCCTTACCGCGAAGGTCACCTGCACCCTGTCGTACGGCGCTCCAGCCGCCCAGCCGCCATCCCCCGTGACCACCGGCGTCCCAAAGCCCGCCCGGCGCAACCTCCCCCGAGCCGCCTCCGCGACCTCGGGATCGATTTCCACCCCGACCACGTTCGCCGCCCCCACCCGAGCCGACAACAACGCCGTCGTCCACCCCGTCCCGACCCCGACGTCCAGCACTCGATGCCCCGGCCGCACATCGAGCTCCTGCAACATACGCACCACGAGCGACGGCTTCGAGCCGGACGACGTCGGCACCTCCCCCGGCTCACGCCCCTCATGCCGACCGTCATCCCACTGCGTCACCATCGCCGCATTGCGCCCCGCCTGCCGCTCCCACTCCACCGGATCCTCGGCCCGGTTCACCACCGAGTAACCCCCCGACCGCTCATCGAACGGCCACATGAGATCCGGCAGAAACTCCGCCCGCGGCACCCGCGCGAAGATCTCCTCCCACTCTGCGCCCACCCCCTCCACTCCCCACAAGCCCGTCACTTCGCCGGCCTCGGTAGCGGCCGGTCCCCATCCGGACTCGGCTTCGGCAACGGCACAGGCTTCGGCGGAGGCGGCGGCTTGGGATCGCGGTGCTTGTCCATCGTGAACTCCCTCGGTTGAGACCGTGCCGCGACGCTACGAGCGGGTGCATCACCCACTCAAGGAGATTGCTCCTCATTGCCGGTGACGAGCGCGCTCAGATCGTCGATCACACGAAGCAACACCTTCCGGGCCGCCTTGCCGTACACCGCGGACTCCCGCATCAAATCGAAGATTCTTCCGTACAGGCGGATCTCCTCCGGCTGTGTCAACGACAACTCCGCGGCGAAGGTCTCAACGGACACAAGCGCTTCATCCCTGATAACGAACCCATGTACAGGACTCTTGGCAAGCCGAGCACCGAAAGGGATCACGCCCAATGCGACGCTTGGCATCCCAGCCGACGCTATGAGGCCTTCAACTTGACTTTTCAGCACCTCCGGCGGACAGACCAAGTTCCTCAACGCCGCCTCTGTGACAAGGAAATGAAATCGTTGGCCGGGTTGCCGGAGAACACGCTGCCTGTCCATACGAGCGGTGACACCAGCCTCAAGATCGTCAGGCAACCCGTGCACCGCGATGACTTGAGCGAAGATCGCACGTGCGTACTGAGCTGTCTGCAGCAGTCCCGGCACCGTCGACGGCTCGAACCATCGCACCAGGCCGACCTTCGCCTCGATCTCTGAGAGCCGGCGCTGGCGAGCCGCCGTCCCCGCGCGTAGCTGCCGACGCCACGTGGCATAGGCCAACTCCAAGTTGCGGAGTTGAGCGCAAAGCGAGACGACCTCATCGTCGGCGCCGCAAACCCCCGCCCAGATACGCAGGTCCGCCTCGCTTGGCGTCTGCTTGCCATGCTCGATCTTGGAGACTTTTGTGGCCAGCCACCCCGCTCTCCGCGCGAACTCCCTGCCGTTCAGCCCGCTGCTCTGCCGCAACTCGCGTAGGCGGACGCCCAGGGCCTCACGCGCCTGACGAATGTTCGGCACCGACAGGCCATCTCCTGACATATTCCTCGTACGGCACTGCTCGCGACCACACAGCGTGTCGGCCGGCGACATAGTGCGCGACGATGTCCGGGTCATCGACCAACCCGATCGCCTTTAAGACGTCGTCACCGCCGAACCTCATGATCGCCACCTGCCGCGAATCGAACATCCAGTAGTCATCGGCCGGCAGATCCAATCCGGCCGCCAAGTCGCGGGCAAGGTAGCGGATGTCCTCTCCCGCCTCAGCGTTTCCAGAGTTCGACCGGAGTTCGAAGCGGACGTAGTCGGTCGGCGGTTCGGTGACGACCCGGACACGCTCGACGCTTCGACCCGCCGCCGCAACCGACCGCATGAGCTCCATCCAAGCTGCGCGCTGCACCCGATTGAGTGCGTCCAGGCGCGCCCAGTCAGCCTCCTGAAAGGCTTCCCACCGTTCACGCTCAGCGGGCACGTTGTAGTGGTCGCGCAGCTCGAGCCGAAAGGCTCCATGCCGCATTCGCCGGAAAAGGTCGAGGAACTCCTCTCTCGTGATATTCCGCATTAACTGCTCTCCCAGGCCAGGTGAAGCACATCTGCCGGGACCTCGACAAGCGCCTCGTTTGACGCGAGGTCCCGAGCGTCGGCGATCGCCTGCGGGTCGGTCACCTTCCACCCTTGCACGACGTAGGTGCCGCGATCGGTTTTGTAGAGCGCGGGACAGTCTCCCTCGTTGCTACCGGCGGTCTTGCCGACGAACGTCATCCGCATGCCGTCTCCTTGGAATCGGGGAGGGATTGCCGAACTACACTCGCAGCGATATTCAGTCGAAATCGTAGAGCAGTCAAGAGGGTGAGACATTCACTTCTCCCTGGAGGCATCGGGCCTTTTTTACCGCTCTCCGACCTCGGAGCAATCTTCGGCAATCAACTTGCGGCTCGCCGATAAATGGATCCACACTTGCACGCCGCGTGAAATCAGGGCTGATTTGCTGGAAAGGCGTCGATTCACACCTCACCTTGATTGCCGCGGGACGGCAGCGGGTGGCCTGTGCCGGGAGGCGCGGGTGTCGGCCGGGGATCATGGAACCGCGTCGACCGGGCAATGTGTGCGGTGCCGGAGTCCGTCAAAGCAGGTCGTTGAGGGAAACCGTGGCGTACCCCAGGGGGCACTTGACCGTCCACCGGTCGTAGCGCAACGTGTTTGGGAAGCGACGCCGTGCGCCGCCCTCGGCCCGGCGGGAGGGCGTAGGGAGGTTGTTGATTGTGAGGCCGGAGTTCCTCGGCAAGGAGTCGACCGGTGGCAAGTCCCCGACGTTGTACGCCACCGACCGGAATTCCTACGTCATTCAAGGCTGGATCGTGACCGATTTCCAAATTCTCGCGTCGGTCGACGTGCCCGACGACGAGACGTTGGTGGAGATCACGGCGAAGCTGATGACACACCTGGCAAAGGACGGGCTCCTCGGCAGGATCACACGGTTCACCCATCCGATCGTGCATGTGAAGCCGAACGGGAATCTCATCGTCCAGGGCGCCCGGGTGACGGACGCCGAGGCACTGGCGCAGATGGACATTCCCGATCACGAGACGTGCGTCGAGGTGTCGAAGGCGTCGATGGTGTCGCTGCTGTCGGAGGGGAGCGCATGGAACTGAGAGAGTTCCGGCCATCCCACCGCTGATCCGGCTCACGTTGGTCTGGCACATGTTGATCCGGCAGGGCGACCGGGTAGGTGGGGTCAGGGGCACAGCGTCCATTCCGGGGCCCAAGTTCGAAGCCCGGGGTTCAAGGCACCAGGACGACCTTGCCGACGGTGGCGCGGCCGATGAGGGCGCGGTGGGCCTCGGCTGCCTTCTCCAAGGGGAAGCGGGTCGTGAGCGGGGTGAGTTCGCCGGTGGCGGCTTTGGCGAGGGCGCGGGTTTCGAGTTCGCGCATGGCGCCGGGGCGGCGCAGGAGGGTGGGGCGCAGGGCCCAGGTGGCGGTGAGGCCGCGTTCGGCGAGGTCGGCGGAGGTGACGTCGGTGAGACGGCCGGAGGAATAGCCGAAGAGGATCAACCGGCCGCCGACGTCGAGTTGTTCCATGGCGGTGCGCCCGGCGCCGCCGCCGACGCTGTCCAGGACCACGGTGATGCCGCGGCCGTCGAGCGCCTCGGTGATGCGGCCGGGCCAGTCGGCGGCGAGGTAGTCGGCCGCGACGTCGGCGCCGAGGCGCAGGACACGTTCGGCCTTGTCGGCTCCGCCCGCGACACCGGCGACGGTGGCGCCGGCGGCTTTGGCTGCCTGGACGAGGAGCGCGCCGAGGCCGCCCGCGGCGGCGGTGACGAGCACGACGTCGGCCGGGGTGACGGCGGCGATGTCGAGCACGGCGACGGCGGTGCGGCCGGTGCCGATCATGGCCACGGCGGTGGCGGCGTCGAGGTGGTCGGGGATGACGTGGAGGGAGGTGGCGGCGGCGATGGCCTGTTCGGCGTAGCCGCCGCTGGCGGCGCCGAGGTGGGCGACGACGCGGCGGCCGCGCAGGGTCTCGTCGACGCCTTGGCCGACGGCGTCGACGACGCCGGCGACTTCGCGGCCGGGGGTCATCGGCAGGTCGGGCACCGGGAGGGGCCCGCCGGCGTTGCCCTCTCTGAGGTGCACGTCGATGAGATGCACGCCACTGGCCTCCACCCGGATGCGCACCTGGCCTCGTCGCGGCGCCGGGTCGGCGATCTCCTCGTAGAGGAGGTTCTCGGCCGGGCCGAAGGCGTGCAGGCGGATCGCGCGCATCGTGTGGACCTCCACGAGCTTGAGGAAAAAGGAGGGTGAGCCGGCCGATGGGAGCCGGCTCACCTGGAACCCTAAAAGCTCAAGTTAAGTTGAGGTCAAGTGCCGGCGTATCAGCTCTTGGGAACGATCCAAGTGGCGCGGGCCGCGGCCACCAGTGTGCCGTCCACCTCGTAGACGGCGCTCTCGCCGTACATCTTGCGGCCCTCGCGGCCGGTGGCACGGGCGACGACCGAATAGGTGCCGCCGGGGAAGACGCGGCGGTGCACCTGGGCGGTGAGGCGCCCGAGCAGGGCGGACTCGCCGGGCTGGAGGTGGGCCCAGCCGGTGACGCAGTCGAGTGCGGCCCACACGATCGGGGTCGGCACGCTGCCGCCCTCATCGGAGACGGTGAACGGCACGCGCCAGCCCGCCGCGAACAACGCGCCGTCGTCGTCGACCCGGCCGGGGAAGATGCGCAGGCCGTCGCCGGGCTCGCGCAGGCCGCAGGCGAAGCAGTCGGCGATGGCGTGGTCGATCAGGCCGGGGAACCGGGACTCGGCTTTGGCCGCCTCGTTGAAGGGCACGAAGCCGGGGCCGGTGAGTTCCTCGGCGACGGGGATGGCCTCGACGAGGAGGCGGTCACCCTCGGACAGGGTGACGGTGTTGACCATATGTTCTAGGCGGAGCTCGGTTTGGAGAGGCGTGGGGGCGTGCAACGTGACCTCGACGGCGGATTCACATCCGGCCTCTGTCAGTGTGTCTGCGAGAGTGCCCGCGATCCAGCCGCCGTTCGCCGATCCCTCGGGTCCGCGGAAGCGCGCCGGAACGGTCACTACGGTCTGCAGCCCTGCAGCCGTCGTCATACTCGACCTCCTGATTAACGCCGCACATGGCGATATGTCCTGAATCGCGTTTGAAGTAGGTCGCCGATTTTACCCGAGCTACCGGCAACAACAATGCACGCAGGGCACACGAGCCACTCGACACGTGTCTTTTTCCACGGACCACACACAGGCACGGCAAAGCCGGCCCGAAGGAGGTCCGGGATCACCCAGCGTCACGATCACCGGAGCAGATGTCACGATAAGGGGTTCCGGGCGCGTAGCGCTGCCATTCAGCCCTACTGAAACCCCCGCCGGCCTGTTCGCACACCGCACGCGCCGCCCGGGCGGGGTCGACGATGTGGGACGTGAGTGTGCCGTCCTTGGCGGCGACGTAGAGCACACCGTCCCCCGCCGCCAGCTCGTTGTCCCAGCCGGGCACCTTGATCGTGGCCAGCGGCTGCCCGGTGCGCACATCCCAGAGCATGACCTTGTTGCCGATCGACACCGCGAGTGTGGCGCCGCCGTCGGCGAACGCCGCCGCCTCGACCCCTTCGGTGCCCGGTTGCCCGATCGGGCGGTCCTGCGGCGTCCACGGCGCGGTGTGCCACAGGTCGACCCCCTTGCCCTCGGGCACGACCGCGATCCCGCCGCCGGGATCGAAGGCCACCGGGCCCTGACCCGTCATGTACGGCCGGCGGCCCGGCCACGGCAACACGCGGGCCGATCGGGTGTCCACCATCGCGGGATAAGGCAGAAACGCGGTGAGCAGACGTGAGCCGTCGGGGCTGAAGGCCATGGAGTCCCCGCCGCCGTTGTCGACCCCGCGCCCCCGGCCCGTGCGAAGGTCCCACAGTTCGAGCCAGGGTCGATGGCCGTGCGCGAAGTCTCCCACCGGGCTCTCGGACACCGCGAGCGTATTGCCGTCGGGTGAGAAGGCGAGGGCCGACAACCACTCCATCCGCTGGTTGAGCACCGGGAACGACTTGGTCACCCGCCCGCCTGCCGTGTCGATCAGCGCGATCGAGAGTTCGCCGCGCTCGCCGACGGTGAGGGCGCCGCCGACCGCCAGCACCCGCCCGTCGGGGCTGAAGGCCAGGGCCACCCGTGCCGCGGCGGACTCGGCCACTTTGATGGGAGGGCCAAGCTTTCCGCCGCCTGCCGTACGGAACATCTGGATCGTCCCTTTGCGCTCCAAGGCGAGCGTGGTGCCGTCGGCGGACAGGGCCACGGCCCCGGCGGCCTCACCTTTGCGCAGCAGGCGTTGTCCCTGCGGGATGCGCAGGGAGTAGACGGTGCCGCCCGGCCGGAGCACCCTGACGAACCGCCCGTCGTCGCTGAACCTCGGCTGGGTGTTCAAATCGCCGTCGATGTGCTCACGCATCACCTCGGACCCGTCGGCGGTGCCGATCACGGCGATCTGGTCCGCCGTGGCGATCGCGAGCAGGGTGCCGTCGTCGTTCAGGGCGATGTTCACGCCGTCGACCCGCAGCTCCAGGAGGCGCTCGGCGCCCTTCGGCATGTCCCAGATGCGGACGGCGTCGAGCTGCCCTTCCCTGTCCTCGGCGACCGCGTAGACACGGCCGTCTCCGCTGAACGCCGCGTGGTCGGTGACCTGAGTCGGCAGGGCGCCCGGCACACGCGCGCCGGTCGCGGGGTTCCACCAGTGGGTGACACCGCCGGAGGAGGCGAGGGCGAGCCGCCCGCCGGGGCTGACGGCGACCGTGGAGAGCCCGCCGCCGGTGACGAGTTTGGTGCGGTCGGCGACCCGCCACCACACGGGCCTGCTGCGCCCCTCCTCCATGATCGCGAGGTGGTCGCCTGTGCCGTCGAACTCGAACTGCTCGTCGAAGAGGGGGTTGACCGGCGGCCCGAACCTCGCCCCCACCGGCTTGCCCGTGCGCACGTCCCACAGCCGCACGCCGCTCTGGTCGTGCAGGGCGAGCGTCCTGCCGCCGCGCGAGAGGGCGGCGCGCAAGACGCCGTCGCCGACCCCGCCGAAGGAGGTGCGCTGCTCTCCGCTCACGACGTCCCACACCCGGACCGTCCCGCCGGCGACGCTCGCGAGCGTGGTGCCGTCGGTGCTCAGCGCGTGCACCCCCGCCGACGAGCCGGGGGCCTTGAACACGTCGGCGACGGTCTGCGCGAGGGAACCGTACAGCGCTCCCTTGATCTCCGGCACCGCCGGGTTCGGCGCGATCTCCCAGGCCGCGGCGCTCAGCCGCAGCGCCGCTGCGGGCTCCCGGTCGCGCAGGGTCTCGGCGCGCAACGCGAGGGTGCGGGCCACGGCGAGGTCGCGCTGGGCGGCGGAGTCGCGGCGCTGCACCTCGATGAACGCCCCCGCCGCGACCGTGATCACGAGCAGGGTGGCGAGGGTGGCCGTGAGCAGGCGGCGGACACGTGCCCGGCGGCGTACGGCGGAGGCCCCGGCGGCCAGGAACCGCGTCTCCAGGTCGCTGAGGTGCAGATGGCGCCGCCCGGTGGCGGCCCACTGTGTGGCCTGCTCCAGCGGGGTGCCCTGGTAGAGGTCGCCGGGTTTGCACCCGTGGTCGTGCCAGAGGCGGGCCGCCTCGGTGAGCCTCCGGTGGATCGGCAGGCCCTCGCGCTCGGCCTCCAGCCAGGTGACCAGCCTCGGCCAGGCGCGCAGCAGCGCCACACCGGCGGGGCGCACCCCGTCATCCTCGCGAACAAGCAGCCCCGCCCGGGTGAACTTGTCGATCACGCCGCCGACCGACGCGGCGTCGGCGACGTTCAGCTCGTCGGCGTCGGTACGGCGGATGCCGTCGGCGCCGCCGTCCCCGGGCGCGACCATGCGCAGCATGACGTCGGGCACGACCTCCTGCTCGCCGGGCGCGAGCGTGGCGTAGACGTTCTCGGCGACCACGCCGAGCTCGGGGTTGCGTTCCACCATGTCGCCTGGCGGCTGCAGCGCCGCCGCGGCGCGGGCGCCCGCACGCAGGAGTTCGGCCCGCCGCCCGGCGGTGTCCGCGTGGCCGCCCGACAGCAGCGCGAACAGCAGGTGCGCGGCCGTGGGCCGGCCCGCCGGGTCCTTGGTCAGGGCGGCGGCGGCGAGCGCGCGCAGCGGCTCGGGCAGCATGCCGAGGTCGGGCTCTGCGACCAGCACCTTGTGCAGCACCGCCCCCATGCTGGAGGCGTCGAACGGGCTGCTTCCCGTGGCGGCGTAGACGACCACCGCGCCCCAGGCGAAGACGTCCGCCGGCTGCCCCACCTCGGCGTCGGTGAGCGCCTCCGGGGCAAGGTAGGCCGGAGTGCCCGCCACCTGGGCGGGCAGCGTCACCGACATCTCCTTGGTGCGGGCGATGCCGAAATCGATCACCCGCGGCCCGTCGGGGCCGAGCAGCACGTTGTCGGGCTTGAAGTCGCGGTGCACGACGCCCGCCTCGTGGATGGCGGTGAGCGCGGTCGCGGTGGCGATGGCCAGCCGCAGCAGCGCGTCGCCGGCGAATGGCCCGCCCTCCTCGACGGCGCGGCGCAGGCTTGGCCCGTCGACGTATTCGCTCACGATGAAGGGCCGCTCGGCGGTCACGTCGGCGTCGATGAGACGCGCGGTGCAGAAGGAGGCGACCCGGCCCGCCGCGGTCACCTCCCGGGTCACGCGGGAGGCGACCTCGGAGTGCAGCACCTTGATCGCGACACGCCGCCCGGCCTCGTCATATGCCTCGTAGACGACGCCCTGGCCGCCCTCCCCCACCCGGGAGGCGAGCACATAACCACCCAGGCGCTCCGGATCACCGGGAACCAACGCGCCGCGCACCACGAGAATCCTCCAGCGATCCGTGAAAAGTCCCTGTGACTCCCTTTGACGCGCGGGAACACCGTGAAGTTCGAACCCGCTGCGGGATCACGGCGGAGGCGTCCGCCTAAGCGCCTCCGCCCGGTGCGACGCCCCCCGGGAGGCGAGCGGCCCTCCCGGCTTCGCCGTACCGAGGTGGCCTAGAGGACCGGCAGATAGCGTCCCAGCTCGTATTCGGTCACCTGGCGGCGGTATTCGCTCCACTCGGTGCGCTTGTTGCGCAGGAAGTAGTCGAATACGTGCTCGCCGAGGGTCTCGGCGACGAGCTCGCTGCGCTCCATCGCGCTGATGGCCTCGTCGAGGCTCTGCGGGAGCGGCTTGATGCCGAGGGCTCTGCGCTCGGCGCTCGTGAGGGCCCACACGTCGTCCTCGGCGCCGGGGGGCATCTCGTAGCCCTCCTCGATGCCCTTGAGGCCGGCCGCGAGGATGACCGCGAAGGCGAGGTAGGGGTTGCACGAGGAGTCGAGGGACCGGAACTCGATGCGGGTCGAGCCGCCCTTGTGCGGTTTGTACATCGGCACGCGGACGAGGGCGGAGCGGTTGTTGTGGCCCCACGAGATGTAGGCGGGCGCCTCTCCCCCGGCCCCGGCGATGGCCTCGGCCCCGCCCCACAGGCGCTTGTAGGAGTTGACCCACTGGTTGCACACGGCGGTGATCTCGGCGGCGTGCTTGAGCAGGCCGCCGATGAAGGAGCGGCCGATCTTGGAGAGCTGGTATTCGGCGCCGGGCTCGTAGAAGGCGTTGCGGTCGCCCTCGAAGAGCGACATGTGGGTGTGCATGCCCGAGCCGGGGTGCTCGGTGAAGGGCTTGGGCATGAACGACGCCCAGATGCCCTGCTCAAGGGCCACTTCCTTCATCACCAGGCGGAAGGTCATGATGTTGTCTGCCGTGGTGAGGGCGTCGGCGTAGCGCAGGTCGATCTCCTGCTGGCCGGGGCCGCCCTCGTGGTGGCTGAACTCGACCGAGATGCCCATGGACTCGAGCATCATGATGGCGTTGCGCCGGAAGTCGTGGCCGGAGCTGTGCGGGGTGTGGTCGAAGTAGCCGCCGTGGTCGATCGGCTCGGGCCGCCCGGTGCCGTCGGGGCGCGACTTGAGGAGGAAGAACTCGATCTCGGGGTGGGTGTAGAACGTGAACCCCATGTCGGCCGCCCTGGCCAGGGTGCGCTTGAGCACCCAGCGGGGGTCGGCGTGCGACGGTGAGCCGTCGGGCATCAAGATGTCGCAGAAGATGCGGGCCGCCCCCGGCGTCTCGCTGCGCCACGGGAGCACCTGGAAAGTCGAGGGATCAGGTTTGGCCAGCATGTCCGACTCATAGACGCGGGCGAATCCTTCGATCGCCGACCCGTCAAAGCCGATGCCTTCGGCGAATGCGCCCTCCAGCTCCGCTGGTGCGATGGCCACCGACTTCAGGAAGCCCAGAACGTCGGTGAACCACAGCCGGATGAACCGGATGTCGCGCTCTTCGAGAGTGCGCAGCACGAACTCCTGCTGGCGGTCCAAGGCAACTCCTCTACTTACTGCCGCGTCAGATCGACGCCAATGTCGCCCTCGGCCTGCGGCAGACATTTCTGGCCACTTTCCAGTCTGCCGGAACCTTGTTTCGCTCACGTTACGGGTGACCGGGCACGCTCCACGCGTACGAATGCGGAGACTCACCCTCACCTATGGCCACATGTGCACAATCTGCGTGTCGGCCCACGTCCAGGGTATCCGGTCGGCCGGAATCTCAGGACGCGCAGACCAGCGCATCTCCCATGGGTGTGCGCCGGTAGACGACCACGCGCCCCACCCGCCGCCGCGCCACCAGGCCGCCGTCGACCAGCACCGCCAGATGCTGGCTGACCGCCCCCGGCGTGAGGGAGAACCGCCGGGCCAGAGACGTGGTGGACGCCGGCTCCGCCAGCGCCGTCAGCACCATCGCGCGGGTGCGCCCGAGCAGCGCCGCCAGCGCCTCGGGCGCCGGCGGCGGCTGATCGACCCACAGGGTGCCGATGCCGCGCGCCGGATAGGCCAGCATCGGCTGGTACGGATAGACAATGGTGGCCACATCCGGCCACCGGAAGGCGGTCGGCACCAGCAGCAGCCCCTCGCCGCTCAGCGCGCGGGAGTGGCGCCAGTGGCGCAGCACCCAGAGCCGGTCGCCGTCCCAGCGCACCGCCGGGTTGAGGTCGGCGAACAGCTCCCGCGCTCCCCCGCTGGCCAGCCGCCGCGACCGCCACAGCACGTCGCTCTCCAAAAGCCCGTAGACGCGGGGCCAGTAGTCGGCGAACACCTCGTCCCAGTAGCGCCGTAGCCCCGCGACGACCCGGTCGATGCACCCTTCCGGGTCGGCGCGGAACCGCTCGGTCACGGCGGGCCCGATCTGCTCGGCCTCGGCCACCTCTTCGGCGGCGAGGCCGGGGGGCGCACGCCGGATCAGGTCGAGGTCGGCTTCGAAGTCGGGCACCGGGCTGGCGGGGGGCGGGGTGATGAAGTCGGGCACATAGCCCTCGGCCGGGATGAGGTCGAAGACATCGCTCAGCCCCAGCGCGGCGATGCGTGGGCGCACGGCCCGGACGAAGGGCAGGTGCACCGAGTGCCGCGCCGGGTCGCGCAGCGCACGCAGGCTGAAGACAACCTCCCAGAGCGGCGAGAACGCGAAGCGAATGCGCGCGACGTCCTCGGTCCCGAAGATCCACTCGACGGCCAAACCTCACCCCCGGTGGCCATTTAGCCACAGTTCACTGACTCACCCTCCACCGGGGCCGTCTCAGCCTCATTGCGCCCAGGGCAGCGGAATCCCGCTCTCACCGCCCGGCACGGCCGCCGTGCCGCCGACGCCCATGGCCACGAGCGCCTCGGCCGCCCCGCCGACGGCGACCACCCGCCGGACCGCCCCCGCGGGCAGGATGGCCGCCTGCCCGGCCCCGACCCGCTCGGCCCGGTCGCCGACCAAGACCTCGAACACGCCGGACAGCGGCATCCACACCTGCTCGCGGTCGATGGAGTGCACGGGGGTTGCGGATCCCGCGCCGATCTCGACCCGCCAGGTGGCGATCTCCACGCTGCCCTGGCTCGGCGCGGCCAAGGCGAACACATCGGCGGCCGGTGTCCTGGTCGTGCGCTGCTCGGTCTCGCTGACGACATACATGGCGATTCTCCTTAGTAAAGCCGCTTTACTTGATGTCGAGTAAAGTGGCTTTATATGGCTATGTCAAGATGAGCAGGTGTCCGATGACGCCCTTGAGCACTCCGAGCTGACCTTCCTGCTCGGCATGGCCTTCCAACTGCTGCTCGCCGAGTTCGCCCGCCGCCTCAACGCGACCGGTCACGCCGACCTGCGGCCGGTGCACGGCATGACCTTCCAGGCCCTGCGCGGGCCGGGCGCGACGAGCAGCGAGCTGGCCGAACGCCTCGGCGTCACCAAGCAGGCGGCCGGGCAGATAGTCGACGACCTCGAACGCCGCGGCTACGTCGAACGCACCCCGCACCCCGCGGGCGGGCGCCGCAAACTGGTCGTGCTCACCGGGAAGGCCCATGAGCACCTGCTGGCCGCCGGGCGGACGCTGCACGAGCTGGAGGCGCAACTGACCGAGCGGCTCCACGAGGCGGGCCTGCACGTGCCGCGGGCCGAACTCGCGGCGATCATCCGCGTGCTCGCGGGCGACGACATCCCCCCGCTGCGCCCTGTTTGGTGAGGGTTTAGCCAGGGCTAAAACGTTCGCTCCCACCCGGGGTGATGCCGGAACCTGAGCCTGTGGCCCAGACGATCACCCCCAAACCCTCCTTTCTCGCGTCTCGAATCGGTGGCTTTCCCCGCACCTTCTGGGTGTTGTGGACCGGCAGCCTGCTCAACCGGCTCGGCACGATGGTCGAGCCGTTCATCGGCGTCTACCTGACCCAGGCCCGCGGCCACTCGCTCGCCGTCGCCGGGCTCGTCATGGCGGTATACGGCGCGGGGGCGCTGTTGTCACAGCTCATCGCGGGCTGGCTGACCGACAGGATCGGGCGGCGCGCGACCCTGACCGGGGGCATGCTCGTGGCGGCGGCGGGCATGCTGGCGCTCGGCTACAGCACGTCGCTCCCGTGGATCGTGGCCGCGATGTTCGTCGTGGGACTCGCGCTCGACGCCTACCGCCCGGCGTCGCAGGCCCTCGTGGCCGACCTCATCCCGGCGGCGGACCGGCCCCGGGCCTACGGGCTGCTGTTCTGGGCCTTCAACGTGGGTTTCTCCGTGGCGATGTCGGTGGGCGGGCTGCTCGCGCAGAGCGGCATCATCTGGCTCTTCTGGATCAACGCCGTCTCCGCCGTCGCCTTCGGAGCGCTGGTGTGGGTGGCCGTGCCCGAGACGAAGACCGCCTCGCAGAAGAAGGGCGGCGGCTTCCGCGACGTACTGCGCGACCGGCTCATGCTGGCCTTCGTGCTGCTCTCCCTGGCCTACACGATGATCTACAGCCAGGCGTTCAGCACCCTGCCGCTAGCCATGATCGGCTCCGGCCTCACCACCGTCCAGTACGGCGTGGCCATGGCCACCAACGGCATCCTCATCGTGATCGTGCAGCCGCTCATCAACGCCTGGCTGGCCCGCCGCGACCACAGCACCGTGCTCGCGGTCGGCGTCGCGATCGTGGGCGTGGGTTTCGCGTTCCACGCCCTGGCGACGTCGATGACGGGCTTCATGGTCGCGCTGCTGATCTGGACGACCGGCGAGGTGATCACGGCTGGCATCGGCGGAGCCGTCGTCGCCGGGCTCGCCCCGCCGCACCTGCGGGGCCGCTACATGGGGGTCTACGGTTTCGCGTGGTCGGGCGCGGCCCTGCTCGCGCCGCCGCTCGGCACCTGGTTGCTGTCGATCGGCCCCGTGGCGTTGTGGTGCACGATGGGCGTGCTCGGCCTGGCCGCCGCGGCCGGCCACATGGCGATCGCCCCCGCGATCCGCCGCCGCGCGGTCCAGCCGGCGCTGTAATCGGGCGGCACCCCGATCGCGCGGGCCGAGGAGGGATCAAGGCCACGTCCAACGCACGTCAATCGGATGGTGGTCCGGCCGCGATACCGTCCAACCCGGCAGGGTGATCAAGACGGTGGCTGGGGTGGTCTGCAAGTGCGGGCGCGGGCTCAGGTGGTGGCCAGGATCGGGGCGGTCGCTGTGGCCGTCGTCTCCACGGCGCTCGTGGTCGCCCACCTGTGGGTGGGCAGCGGGTTGCCGGACAACGAGGCGACTCCTCTGCCGTTCACGGCCGAGGACGTGGCGGGGGTCACCTTCCCCGCCTTCGGGGCGCTGCTGATCCACCACCGGCCGGCGTTGTGGATCGGCTGGCTGCTCAGCCTGGGCGGCCTCGCCTCGGCCGCCAACATCCTGCTGACCGGCCTCGCCCACCTGACCGCCCTCCAGGGCGGGCCCACCCGCACCCTCTGGCTCGGGGTGTCGGTGACGTGGAACATCGCCACGCTGCTGCTCGCCGTGCTCCTGCCGCTGCTATATCCCACGGGGAGGCTGGTGTCGCCGCGGTGGCGGTGGGCCGCCGTGGCCACCGCCGCCGTGCTGGCCCTCGACACGCTGCGCGAGCTGGTGCGCCCGCCCCGCGCCCCGCACGACACCAATCCGTTCGCGATCGAGGGCTTCGCGCCCTACCACCTGACGTCCCGCACGCTCCTCGGCTGGCTGATCGCCCTCGCGATGATCGTGGCGTTCGCCTCCCTCGCGGTCCGTTTCCGCCGCGCCGACGCCGGCGAACGCCGTCAGATCCTCTGGCCGCTGCTCGCCATCGGCGCCGTGGTCGTGCCGTGGGCGGTGGGCAACCCCCTGTGGTGGGCCGCCGCGCTCACTCTGCCGCTCGTGCCGGCGGCGATCGCCAGTGCCGTGCTCCGCTACCGGCTGTTCGGCATCGACACGCTCATCACGCGCGCCCTGGTGGGCGCCGGGCTGCTCGCGGTGGTGGCGGTGGTCTACTTCGCGGTCACCGCCGCGGCCGGCATCGTCCTGTCCGGCCTCGACCGCGTCGCGGGACTCGCCGCCGCGCTGTTCGCCGGGGTGTTCTTCCATCCCATCCGCAAGATGTTCCGGCGAGGAGCCGACCGGCTCCTGTACGGCACGGCGGGCGACCCCGTCACCCTCGCCGAGGAACTCCGCCTGCGGCTCCAGCGGGCCGATCCCGCCGAGGGACTGGCCGCCACGACCGCCGCCCTGCGCGCCGGGCTCGGGGCCACCTGGACCGGCATCGACGTGGGCGGCACCGTCACGGTCTCCGGCGAGCGCGGCGCGGCCGTCCGCGAACTCCCGCTCGTCTGGCACGGCGAACCCGTCGGGACCCTGCTGCTCGGCCCGCCCAGCCCGCGCGCCTTCCCCGTCGCGCACGACGAACGGGTGCTGGCGGCCCTCGTTCCCTACGCCGCCGACGCGGCTCATGCCGTACGCCTCGCCGCCGAGCTGCGCGACTCGCGGCGGCGCATCCTCGCCGCGCGGGAGGAGGAGCGGCGGCGGCTCCGGCGCGACCTGCACGACGGGCTCGGCCAGTCGCTCAGCGGCATGGCGATGAGCCTCAACGCGGCCCGCGTGTCGCTGCGCAACTCGCCGGCGCGGGCCGAGGAACTCCTCGACGGGCTGCGCACCGGCATGAGCGCCGTGACGAGCGACATCCGGGAACTCGTGTACGGCTTGCGCCCGCCCAAACTCGACGAACTCGGCCTGGCTGACGCCGTGCGCGGCCTGACCGGCGACGGCGCCGTCGTGGAGGCCGGCGACCTCGGCCCCCTGCCGGCCGCGGCGGAGGTGGCGGCCTATCGCATCGTGCAGGAGGCCCTCACCAACGCCCGCAGGCACGCGGGCCCGGCCCGGGTGACCGTACGGCTGGCGCGGGAGGAGTCGCCGCACGTCGCCGTCATGGGCTCGGGCGCGCGGCGGCGGCGCGAGGTGCTGCGTGTGGTGGTCGAGGACGACGGCCTCGGGGTGCGTGAGCAGGCGCCCCGCGGCGTCGGCATGTCGTCCATGCGCGAGCGCGCCGCCGAACTGGGCGGCGTGTGCACCGTGTCGCCCCGGCCTGGCGGCGGCACGCTGGTCGAGGCGGCGTTGCCGCTGTGAGGCCGCCGACGTGCGGGACGATCACGTGGCGATGGGATCGGGGAGTCGATTACGGCGGTAGTTGCCGTCTCCCCGATCGTTCATTCCCTCTACGCTTACGCCTGCCATGCTGACATTTCTCACTCTCGGGCCATTTCAGGTTTTCGCCGGGGACACACCACTTGACGTGGGGGGTCAGCGGCAGATGGCGGTGCTCGCCCGGCTGATCGTCGCCGGGGGGCGGGCCGTGCCGGTGACCACGCTCATCGACGACATCTGGGACGGACGCCCACCCGCACAGGCGTTGTCGACGATTCAGGGCTATGTGTCGCGGCTGCGCCGTTCGCTGGAGCCCGATCGGGCGCCTCGGGAGGAGGCGGGGGTGCTGGTGTCGGCGCCGCCGGGCTACGCGCTGAAGGCCTCGGCCGAGCAGGTGGACGCCTGGCGGTTCGAGGAGCTGGTGAAGACCGGCGGTGGTCCCGCCGACGTGTGGGCCGGCATGGAGGGGGCGCTCGCGCTCTGGCGGGGGCCGGCGCTGGCGGAGTTCGCCGACTCGCCGTGGGCCTCGACCGAGGCCGCCCGCCTGGCCGAACTGCGTCTCACCGCGATCGAGCGGCGGGCGGACGCCGGGCTCTCGCTCGGACGGGCCGCCGCGCTGGTCGCGGACCTGGAGGCGCACGCCGCCGCGCAGCCGCTGCGAGAGGAGGCCTGGCGGCTGCTGTCGCTCGCGCTCTACCAGGCCGGGCGGCAGGGCGACGCGCTCGCCGCACTGCGCCGGGCCCGCGACATCTGGCGCGACGAGCTGGGCCTGGACCTGTCGGCGGCGCTGCGCCGCCTTGAGGGCGACATGCTCTCCCAGGCGCCCCACCTGGAGGGGCCGCGGTGGCTGACCACACTGCCCGAGGGCAAGCCCGGCAACGTGCGGGTGGTCGTGGTCGACGACCAGGCCCTCGTGCGGGCCGGCCTGCGGGTCGTCGTCGACGATCAGCCGGGGTTCGAGATCGCCGGGGAGGCCGAGGACGGCGAGCGGGCGATCGCCGTCGTGCGCGAGACGCGGCCCGATCTGGTGCTCATGGACATTCAGATGCCCGGCCTGGACGGCCTGGCCGCCGCCCGCCGCATCCTGGCCGACCCGAACCCGCCCAAGGTCATCATGATGACGACCTTCGGCACCGACGAGAACCTCTACGCGGCATTGCGTGCGGGTGTCAGCGGGTTCGTGCTCAAGACGTCCTCCCCCCGGCGGTTCCTCGTCGCGATGCGGGCCGCCTGCGCCGGCGACGCGCTCATCGATCCGGCGGTCACCACCCAGCTCATCGCGGGCTTCGCCGGGCGCTCCGCGCCCGATGCCCCGGCGGCTCTCGCCGGGGTGTCCGACGCCGAGCTCGACATCGTGAAGCTCGTCGCCCGCGGGCTGACCAACGAGCAGATCGCGCAGACCCTGGCCGTCCCGGAACCGGCGGTCGCCACGACGGTCGCCGCCGTCCTCAACCGGCTCGACCTGGTCGACCGCGCGCAACTCGTCGTCCTCGCCTACGAATGCGGCCTGATCACACCGGGCGCGGGATGACCGGCGCCACCGGTCAGAGCGCCGAGGGCAGCCCGCTACGCGCGGGGGCGGCGGTGTGCGCCGTGCTGGGGCCGGTCCTCGCGCTGACGGGACTCGTGGTGGGGGTGAACCTGCCCGAGGGGTGGACACCACCCGTGCCGGCGACGCCCAACTTCGGGGCGGCGCTGACGTTTCCCGTGGTGGGATGGCTCCTGCTCGTGCAGCGGCCGCGGCTCGGCCTGGCGCGGGTGATGTGCTGGGGCGGGCTGCTCAGCGGGTTCCACGTGGCGGCCAACGCTGTCATGTTGCGTTTCGCCGCCGACGGCGACCTGGCGGTGGCGGGTTTGATCCGGCCGGTGTCGCAGACGGCGATGACGGTGAGCAGCGCGTTGCTCGCGCTCTTCATGCCGCTGTTGTCGCCGGACGACAGCCTGCCGTCGCGGCGGTGGCGGCCGGTGGCGGTGCTCTCCACAGCTCTCATCGTCTACGAGGTGGCCCGCACAGTGGTCCGGCCCGATCCGCCCCCCGGTGCGCACTATGCCTGGCCCCAAGTGATTCCCAACCCGCTGGGACTGCAGATCCTCATGCCGTATCGGGAGGTGCTGGCGGCGATCACGCCCGTGGCCTTCACCACGCTCGTCACGGTGAGTCTCGCCTCGCTGATCTGGAAGTTCCGCCGGGCGACACCCGAGGGCCGGCGGCGCATCGGCTGGCCTCTCGTGGCCTTCGCGCTCTATGTGGTGTTCTTCCTGCTCGGTGAGGACTTCTGGTTCCTCGCGACGCTCTGGACGGCGCTGATCCCGGTGGCGATCGCGTTCGCCGCGATGCGCCACGGGTTGTTCGACATCGACACCCTCGCCGGGCGGGCGCTGGTCGGCGCGGGGCTGCTGGCCGTGGTGAGCGCGGTGTACTTCGGGGTGAGCTCCGCCTCCAGCTTCGTTCTCGCCGGTTATCACCAGGTGGGCGGGCTGGCCGCCGCCCTGGCCACCGGAGTGTTCCTCCAGCCGCTGCGCGCCCTGCTGAGCCGGGGCATCGACCGGATGATGTTCGGCCCGCAGGGTGATCCGCGCACACTGGCCGCCGCCCTGGCAGAGCGGGTGCGCGACACCGACCCGGCGCCCGCCCTGGGCGCGCTCGCCGGAGTCGTGCGCGATCACCTGGGCGTCGCCGGGGTGGCCGTGCAGGTCACGGTCCCCGGCGGCGACACCCGGGTGGAGGTGGGGCGGCTCGGCGCCGCTCCCCGGGAGATCACGTTGATCTGGTACGGCGAGCCGGTCGGCCTGCTGCTCATCGGCCCTCCTGGTGAGCGCAGGTTCTCCCGCGCCCACCACGATCGGCTGGTCGCCGCGGCCACGCCGTACCTCGCGGACGTGGCGCACGCGATCCGCATGACCGCCGCGCTGCGGCACTCGCGTGAGCAGGCGCTGGCAGCGCGTGAGGAGGAGCGGCGGCGGCTCGGCAAGCACCTGTCCGAAGGGCTCTGCCGTACCCTCGCGGGGATGGCGGACGCGCTCGGCGAGGCCAGGAGGGACGTGCGCGGCGCGCCGCTCGCGGCCGATCTGGTGCTGGCCGGCCTGCGCGGGGAGATGGACTCGGTGAGCAGCGAGGTGCGGCTGATCGCCCACGGTCTCAACGATCCCGGACGCGAGCCGATCGGCACCTCCTGCCCGTCCGGGCCGGGCCCGTCTGCGGCCGGCTGAGCCGGATTCGAGCGATCTTTCCCGGGCACGGCGGGCTCGATGATCGCCCGCCTCCCGGTGGTCCATGCGATCACCCGGGCGGTCGGCACTGAACATGCCGGGCTAATGTGAATGCCGTGGCACAATTGCGCATCGCCCTGGCCCAGACCAATCCCGCCGTCGGCGACCTGACGGCCAACGCCGACAAACTTCTCGACTGGACCCGCCGTGCCGCCGATCGCGGCGCCCATCTGGTGGCCTTCACCGAGATGTTCCTCACCGGATATCCGGTGGAGGACCTCGTGCTACGCACGTCGTTCGTGGATGCGTCGATCGCGGCGCTGGACGAGGCCGCGGCGCGGCTGGCCGCGGAAGGGCTCGGGGATCTTCCCGTCGTGGTCGGCTATGTCGACCGGGCCGGGCTCGCGCCGCGTGTCGGCCAGCCGAAGGGTGCGCCGCTCGACGCCGCCGCCGTCCTGCACGGCGGCAGGGTCGTGGTGCGCACCGCCAAGCACCACCTGCCCAACTACGGCGTGTTCGATGAATACCGCTATTTCGTGCGGGGTGATCGGCTGCCGGTCTTCCGGCTGCACGGCGTCGACGTGGCCGTGGCCGTCTGCGAGGACCTCTGGCAGGACGGCGGCCCGGTCGCGGTCGCGCGGCAGGCGGGGGCGGGGCTGCTGGTGGTGCCCAACGCCTCCCCCTACGAGCGGGAGAAGGACGACGTACGGCTGGCGCTCGTGTCGCGCAGGGCCCGGGAGGCGGGCTGCGCCCTGGCCTACGTCAACCAGGTCGGCGGGCAGGACGAGCTCGTGTTCGACGGGGATTCGATCGTGGTCGGCGCGGACGGCGAGCTGATCGCGCGGGCGGCGCAGTTCAGCGAGGAACTGCTGATCGCCGACCTTTCGCTGCCGCTCGCCGGCCCTGTGCCCGGCACCGGGACCGAGCCGGTCGACGCGGGCGACGGCACCACGATCACCGTGGAGCGTGTGACGTTGTCCACCGAGCCGGTGGCGGCCTACGCCGCCGAGCCCGGCACGGTGGCGCCCCGGTTGTCCCACCCGGCGGAGGTCTACACCGCGCTGGTGCTGGGAGTGCGCGACTATGTGGGCAAGAACGGCTTCAGCTCGGTGATCCTCGGCCTGTCGGGCGGCATCGACTCGGCGCTCACGGCCACGATCGCGGCCGACGCGATCGGGCCTGAGCGGGTTTACGGGGTCATGATGCCTTCGGCGTACTCCTCGGAGCACTCGGTGGGCGACGCCAAGGATCTGGTGGAGCGGCAGGGGCTGAACGCGCGGGTCGTGCCCATCGAGGGGATGGTCGCGGCGTTCGAGAAGGAGATCGCGCTGTCGGGACTGGCGGCGGAGAACCTCCAGGCGCGGGTGCGTGGCATGATCTTGATGAGCCTGTCCAACGAGCACGGCCATCTGGTGCTGACCACGGGCAACAAGAGCGAGGTCGCGACGGGCTACTCCACGTTGTACGGCGATTCCGCGGGGGGTTACGCCCCGATCAAGGATGTGCCGAAGACGATGGTGTGGGAGCTGTCGAAGTGGCGCAACGCCCAGGCCGGGGTGGAGTCGGAGTTCTTGCACGGCTTCGCCGTACCTCCGGTGCCGGAGAACTCCATCGTGAAGGAGCCCAGCGCGGAGCTGCGGCCCGACCAGCGCGACACCGACTCGCTGCCGCCCTATGAGGTGCTCGACCGCCTGCTCGACGACTATGTGGAGCGGGACATGGGCAAGGGGGAGCTCATCGCGGCGGGGCACGATCCGGATCTTGTGATGCGGGTGATCCGGCTGGTGGACGTCGCGGAGTACAAGCGGCGGCAATATCCGCCGGGGCCGAAGATCACGCCCAAGAACTTCGGGCGGGACCGGCGGCTGCCCATCACCAACCGGTGGCGCGAGAGCTGACGGGCCGCCCGGCCCCCCGCTAGGAGCGGGGGGCCAGACCGGTCAGCACCATGTCGACGATGCGGGCCGGCAGCTCCTCGTCCACCGGCTCCCCGTCTGTGACCGGCCAGCGGGTCATCCACATCATCGTGCCGCTGAGCATGCTCATCGCGAGCTCGACGTCGGCGTCGGGGCGCAGCTCGCCGGACTCGATGCCGCGCTGGAGCAACGCGCGCACCGCGGCCCGGCGCGGCTCGATGGCGATCTGCCGGAACCTCGCCGCCATCTCGGGATAACGCGGCGCCTCGCCCATCGCCATGGTCACGATGCAGCGGGTGCGGCCCTCCGTGGACTCGCGCATGGTCGCGGTGAGGTAGGTGATGAGGTCGTCGCGCACCGACACGCCCGCGAGGGGCGGCATGGGGGCCTTGAGGGAGGCGAGGGCGTCGACGATCAGATCCTCCTTGCCCGCCCAGCGGCGGTAGATCGTCGTCTTGCCGACGCCTGCCCGGGCGGCGACGGCCTCGATGGACAGGTCGGAGACGCTCAGCCCCTCACCCATCATGTCCAGCGTGGCCTCGATGATGGCCCGCTCGGCCTTCATGCTGCGAGGTCTGCCCGCCGGGCGGGCCGCGCTGCTCACAACGGCCTCCTCAACGGTTGTCCAGGCGCTGCACCAAAGGATCACACTCTAGCCGGTTCGCCGCCGGTCGCCTCCGGCTGTGCCTGCGGCGTGAGAGCCTCCGCCGCCGCTTTCCCCGGCAACCACCGCCCCACGATGACGGTCGCCGCCAGTGACACGGCGGAGGCGACGATCAGCGCCAGGCGCAGGCCGTCCATGAAGGCGCTGTTGGCCGCCTCCATGAGGGCGCCGGCCTGGGGACCCGCCCGCTCGGCGAGCACGTAGGTCGCGGTGATCGACTCGCCCGCCGTCTCCCGCACGGCGGCGGGGAAGCCCGCGAGCGCCGGCGCTATCTCGTCGCGGTAGACCGCGGCGAGCACCGAGCCGAGGATCGCGACGCCGAGCGCCCCGCCCACCTGGCGGATCGTGTTGCTCATGGCCGACCCCACGCCCGCCTTGTGCCTGGGCAGCGCCTGCAGGATCGCGGTGGTCGCCGGCGGCATGATGTTGGCCATCGCCGCCCCTTGCACGAACGAGATCAGCAGGACCAGCCACACGGGGGTGTCGGCCTGCAGGAAGGCCAGTGCCAGGAGCGTGCCGGTGACGACGATCAGGCTGACCGTGGCGAGGACGCGGGGGCCGAAACGCTGCACCATGCCGGCCGAGAGCGGGCCGAAGATCAGTTGCGCCACCGCGAACGGCAGCATCATCAGACCGGCCTCCAGCGGGCCGTATCCCCTGACGACCTGAAAGTAGAACGCCAGGAGGAACATCACCCCCATCATGCCGAAGAAGGCCAGGGCCAAGGTGGTGACTGCGGTCGAGAACATCGGCAGGCGGAAGTAGCGCACGTCGAAGGCGGGGTGGTCGCTGCGGCTCTCGTACACCACGAAGATGATCAGCACCAGCAGGCCGATCAGGGTCGGCCCCCACACCCCGGCCTCCAGCACGGTGCCGCGCTCGCCGCCGTGGATGATGCCGTAGACCAGAGCGATCATGCCGACGATGGACAGCAGCACGCCCGCCGGGTCGAGCCTCGCCGGGTTGGGGTCGCGCGACTCCGGCACCATCAGCGCGATGAGCACCACGCTGATCGCCACCACCGGCACGTTGACGAGGAAGACCGACCCCCACCAGAAGTGTTCCAGCAGCAGGCCGCCGGCGACCGGGCCGATCGCCACGGCGAGGCCGACGCCGCCCGCCCAGATGCCGATCGCCTGGCCGCGCTCGCGGGGCGGGAAGACGTTGGAGATGATCGCCAGCGTCGCGGGCATGATGGCGGCCCCGCCGATGCCCATGAAGGCCCGCGCGACGATCAACTGTCCCGGGTCCTGGGCATAGGCGCTGGCCAGGGAGGACAGGCCGAAGATCACCATCCCGAGCATCATGATGCGCTTACGGCCGTTCCTGTCGCCGAGCACGCCGAAGGTGAACAGCAGGCCGGCGAAGACCAGCGAGTAGGAGTTGATCGCCCACTCGAGCTCGCCCTGGGTGGCGCCGAGGCCGTGGACCGGGTCGGCGATCGTTCTCAGCGCGACGTTGAGGATCGTGTTGTCGAGGACGACGGCCAGGAGGCTGAACACCATCACGGCCAGGATGGCCCAGCGCCGTGGGTGGCCGGCCTCCTGCTCCGCCGGCACCGGCGACTCTGCGGCTTTGTCTGATGCCAAGGGAACCTGATCTCCTTCGCGAATGCGGACCCGGGACTTCGGGGGGAGGTCGCCCGCCGGGGCGTGTCCGCCGCCGGAACCCGGACGGCCGCGCACCCAGCGTGCGGGGGACGGGATGGGAGAGAACGCCGGACGTGTCATGAAGCGTGGCGCTAAGGGAGCGTATCGCCGGACTTTACGATACGCAACAGTACCGTTTCGTTATAGTGGCGTGACCGGCCCCGCGGTTCGGGCGCTCTCCTGCCGCAGAACAACCTTCCGGAAGATCCCGCCGAGGCACCCGCCGGAGAGCACTCTGGAATGACGGTGGCACTGTGGGGTGTTCACCCCTTTTGCGGCGTGCAATCATCGAAAGCGTCCGGGGACGCCACAGGGGCGCCTCGAGGCTTGGAGGAATCTGCAATGACCTCTGCTTTTACCCCCGCTGTCGCAACTCCACCGGAAACCCTGTACGGAGGACAAGGCGGGCGAAGGGTCACCGTACGCGACGTGTCTGCTGCCAAGGTGCGCGGCGAGAAATGGCCCATGGTCACCGCCTACGACGCCATGACAGCCAGGGTGTTCGACGAGGCCGGCATCCCCGTGATGCTCGTCGGGGACTCCGCCGCCATGGTGGTGTACGGCTACGACTCCACGCTTCCCGTCTCCGTCGACGATCTCATCCCCCTGTCCGCCGCCGTCGTCCGCGGCTCCCGTCGCGCCATGGTCGTCGCCGACCTCCCCTTCGGCTCCTACCAGTCCTCGGCCGAGCAGGCCCTCACGTCGGCGACCCGCTTCATGAAGGAAGCCGGCGTCCACGCCGTCAAGCTGGAGGGCGGGCACCGTGTGCTCCGCCAGGTCGAGGCCCTCGTCTCGGCAGGCATCCCCGTCATGGCCCACCTGGGCCTCACGCCGCAGTCGGTCAACGCCTTCGGCGGCTACAGAGTGCAGGGGCGCGGCCAGGCGGGCGACGAGCTCATGGCCGACGCCAAGGCCCTCGAACACGCCGGCGCCTTCGCCGTCGTGCTGGAGTGTGTGCCCGCCGATCTCGCCGAGCGCATCACCACCTCGCTGACGATCCCCACCATCGGCATCGGCGCCGGCCCGTCGTGCGACGCCCAGGTGCTGGTGTGGCAGGACCTCATGGGGCTCACTCCCCGGCCCGCGAAGTTCGTCAAGCAATACTCGAACCTCGCGTCGCAGATGACCGACGCCGTGCAGAACTTCGCCGCGGAGGTCGCCTCGGGCGCCTTCCCTGCCCCTGAGCACGTCTACCAGTGACCCGCTGAGGGGCGGGTGGCCCCGTGGTGCTCACAGGGCCACCCGCCCGTTCGGAGACCGTCAGAAGAACCTCGGGGTGAGGTCGGTCGTCGGCCACCTGGTGACCGCGCCGACGGCACGGCCGAGGACCGGGTCGATCGACTCGAACTCCGGTGTGCCCTCCTCGGCACGCCGGTTGAAGAGGGCGCAGTAGCTCACGCCGTTCTGCACCCGGGCGACGAACGTGTAGGTGCCGGGCATCGAGCCGTTGTGCCACGTGTTCAGGCCCGTGCCGTTCGACCGCACCCACCAGCCGCCGCCGTACCACGAGCCGCTGGCGGTGACCCCGGTCTCGGGCTTGGCGAGGAGCCGGCCGATGGACGTGGCGTTGAGCACGGGCCCCGGGCCGTCGAAGACCATGCCGAACTTCACGAGGTCCACCGCACTGCCCACCCATCCGCCGTTGGCGTCCTGGTTGGGCATGTTGAATCCGCCATAGGGGAACGGCACGACCTTGCCGGAGGCGTCGACCACGGTCTTGGTGGTGTAGCCCGACTGGTAGTCGACCTCACGGGACGAGATCTCCGTCTGGAGGCTGCGGCCGAGGCGCATGCGCGTGATGCCCACCGGGGCGAGCAGCTTCCGCTGGACATATGCCTCGTAGCTCATGCCGGAGACACGCGCGATGATGCGTCCCAGCAGCATGTAGCCGTAGTTGCTGTAAACCATCTTGGAGCCAGGGGCGAAGTCCAGCGGCCGGGCCGTGACATAGCGGATGATGGCGTCGTGGCCGATCGGCAGCGGCACCTTCAGCGTCGAGGCGATGGTGTGGTCGAGCCACAGCGGGTCCTTGGACACCTCCCTGTCCCACCCGCCGAGGTTCTGCATCAGGCGCAGCACCGTCACCTGCTTCAGCCTCGGGTCGGCGGTCGCCGACAGGCCCAGCAGGGTGGTGACCGGGTCGCTCAGCTTGAGTTTGCCGTCCTGCACGAGCCGCATGACGGCGGCCGAGGTGATGTGTTTGCTGAGGCTCGCGATCCGGAACAACGTCGTCGGCCGCACCGGCATCTGCCCCAGCGCCGCGCCGGTGTCCGGGTTGACGACGGCATACCTGCCGTAGCCGACCGCCATCAGGATCTTGCCGCGGCGGGCGACCGCGATCTGGGCGCTCTTGATGCCGCGTTCGGCGATGTACTTCCGCATCGCGGTGTCGATCACCTTCAGCTCCGGTGGGACGGAGTTGAGGGTCGGCAGCGATGCCGCCGTCGCCGTCGCCGGGAGGGCTCCCACTGCCAGCGCGGGGACGGCCCCTGCCCCCATCTGCAGTAGGCGGCGGCGTGTAACGCCGTTCGTACGATTTACCACGAGTACCCCCGTAGGTACGGAACTTCAGTTAAAGATCCGTATCTTACGGATTCCGCTACGTGACCGGAGGTTGGGGGTTTGCCCAAGGTCTTTGGCGGGAACACGACAGTGCTCCTTTGAGGCCGCTCGCCACCCATGCCGCCGGCGCCGTTGGCGGCGGCACGACGGACCCTGGTGTCCGGGGTCAGGGACCTTTGATCCGCCAGGTCAGGGGCCTTGCCACCCAGGGCCGGAGGCCTCGGATCCCGACGTCGGATGCCTTGTCGCCCGGGGCGGGGAGCTCGGATCCCGGCTTCAGTAGTCGAGGGCGTCGAGGGCCTGGGCGAAGTCCGCCCACAGGTCTTCGACATGTTCGATCCCGGTCGCGACGCGTACGGTGCCCGGGGCGATGCCGGCGCGAGTGAGCTCCTCGTCCGACATGCCGCGGTGCGAGGCGGCGGTCGGCATGGAGAGCAGGGTCTCCACACCGCCGAGGGAGGCCGCGACGAGCGCCAGCCGCACCTTCGAGAGGAAGGCCGAGGCGGCGGCGGACCCGCCGGCCAGGTCGAAGCCGAGCACACCACCGAAGCCCGAGAGCACCCGGTCCGCGATCTCGCGTGACGGGTGCCCCGGCAGGCCGGGCCAGTGCACGGCGGCGACGGCGGGATGGGCGGCGAGGCGTTCGGCGAGGACGGCCGCGTTGGCGCACGAGCGCTCCACGCGCAGCGCGAGGGTGCGCATGCCGCGCAGCACCAGCCAGGCGGCGAACGGGTCGGGGGTCGCGCCGAGTTCCTGACCGAAGGCCCAGACACGCCGGTAGACGTCGCCGTCGGCGAAGACGGCGATGCCGCCGATGACGTCGGTGTGGCCGCCGAGGTACTTCGAGGTGGAGTGCAGGGAGATGTCGGCGCCGTGCTCCAGCGGGCGGCACAGGACGGGCGAGGCGAAAGTGTTGTCGACGACTGTGAGCAGACCGTGTTCGCGCGCCGCGGCGCTCATGGCGGGCAGGTCGGCCACCTGGGTCATGGGGTTGGCGATGGTCTCCAGGTAGAGGAGCCGGGTCGCGGGGGTGACGGCGGCGCGCACGGCATCGGGATCGTTCTCCGGCACATAGGTCACCGAGACGCCGAACCTCTTGGTGAGGTCGGCCAGGAGCGTGGCGGTGCCGCCGTAAAGGGTCGACTGGGCGATCATGTGGTCGCCGGCGCCGAGGAGCCCGAGCAGGACGGTGCTGACGGCGCCCATGCCGGAGGCGGTGGCGTGGCCCGCCACGCCGCCTTCGAGGCGGGCGACGGCGTCCTCAAGCGCGCGGACCGTGGGGTTGCCCAGCCTGCTGTAGACGTAGGCGCCGTCGGGCTCGGTCATGCCCACCGCGAACTCGTCGGGGTCGGCGAAGACGAAGCTGGCGGTCTGGTAGAGGGGCGTCACGACCGGGTGGCTCTGGTCGAGGACGGGCCGGGGGTGGTGAACCGAACGGGTCTCAGGACGCAAATCGGACATGTAAGTGATTTTGCGGGACGACGGGTCCGTTCTCCTAATGGCAGGGCCGGCCACAGAGTGCCTCACCGGCAGGGCCATTCCCTCATGGCCCTGCCGGTAGGGGCGGTTAGACGTCCGTGATGCGCAGACCCGCGTGCGCCTTGTAGCGGCGGTTGATGGAGATCAGGTTCGCCGTGAACGCCTCCACCTGGTGGGCGTTGCGCAGGCGTCCGCCGTATACCCCCCGCATGCCGGGGATGCGCTCGGCGAGGGCCCGCACGATGTCGGTGGCCTCACGGTCGTCGCCGAGCACGAGCACGTCGAGCTCCATCTCCCCCACCGTCGGGTCGAGCAGCAGCACCGCCGACACGTGGTGGAAGGCGCCGACGACCCTGCTTTCCGGGAGTACGGCGGCGGCCTGCTGGGCCGCGCTCCCCTCCTCGACGGGCAGCGCGTAGGCACCCTGCTTGTCGAACCCGAGGGGGTTCACGCAGTCGATCACGATCTTTCCGGCGAGCTCGCTCGCGAGCGACTCCAGGGTGGCCTTGTGGCCGTCCCACGGCACCGCGACGATCACTACGTCGGCCTCGGTGGCGACTTGCGCGTTCGCGTCGCCCCGCACGGTGAGTTCAAGGGAAGCCGCGGCCTCGCGGGCCCGCTCGGCGTTGCGTGAGCCGATCAGCACGTCGTGTCCGGCCAAGGCGAACCGCCTGGCCAGGCCCTTGCCCTGGTCGCCGGTGCCGCCGAGGATCCCGATGGACAGACCGCTTACGTCTGGAAGGTCAGGCTGCGTCATCGCACACCACTCCTGCTAGATTCCTCGAGGCTCACTGTGTCCAGATCATGCCAGGCTGCATTTCACGGGACAGTACCGGGGGTGCTGAGGCACGATAGTGCGCATGGACGCGGCGTCGGTGGATTTCCTGCGTGAAGTTCTCGAATCGACTGGTCTGGTGGAGCGCACCCGCGAGCTCGGGCTCGCGCTGCGGGCCACCCGCTCCCCCGGTGGCCTTCTCGTCGTCGGCACCCCCTGCGACGAGCCCTGGCACCTCACCGCTCACCTGTCCGACGAGGCCCGGCTCTCCGGCCTCCCCCAGCTCACCCCGACACTTGTGCGCTGGGCCCCGCCCGAGGACGCGCCTGCGCACCTGCGGGTCGGCCTTTCCCGCATCGAGGAGGCGCGCAGAGGCGAGACGCTGTTCGTGGTGGCCGAGGACAAGGCACCCGATCCGCTGCTCGAGCGGCTCGACGACGCGCGGCGCACCGGCACCACCATCCTCGCGCTCGACGGCGGCGACCCCGAGCTCGCCGGCCTCGCGCACGACTCGCTGGTGCTGCGCTCCGACGGCCCGCTCTCCTTCGACGGCGCTCAACACCTCGTGAGCGCAGCGGCGGGCGAGCCCCCCGGCCGCGCCGGGTTGCGCGGGCGTCTGGCCCGCCTCCTCGACCTGGTCAGCGGGCCACGCATCGCCGACTGAGCCGCTCGGGGTCCACGCGGCTTCGCCGTACCTCACAGGCGGGCCGACGGCTTCGCCGTACCTCACACGCCGACCGGCGGTGAAGATGCCGGCTCCCGGCACCGCGCGGCTTCGCCGTACCTCACGTCGGTCGGCGGGGCCGGTCGGCTTCGCCGTACCTCACAGGCGTTCCCGCACCTGGTCGGCGATGAGGTCGGCGGCCGCGCGGAGGGCGTCGATGACGACGGCCTGCACGGGGTCGGGTTCGCCGGAGCGTGTGCGGCTGACGCGGGTCAACGCGCCGAGGCGCCTGGCGCCGACGCCCGTAACGGCGGTGACGGTGACCTCGCCCGGCGGCACGTTGAGCAGGGCCAGGGCGGGCACGATGGCGACGCCGTGGCCGGCGGACACGAGGTCGAGCACGGCGGGGAACTCCTCGATGACGTGCACCTTGCGCGGGGTGAAGCCGTGCAGTGCGGCGAGCCGTTCGAGGGCCTGGCCGCAGGCCTGGTCGGGCAGGCCCGCCACCCACGGCGCGCCGGCCAGGGCCGCCACCTCGCTCGGGGCGTCGGGCCAGTCGGGAGGCGCCACAATGCGATATTCGTCGAGGTAGAGGGGGTGGTGGGTCATGGTCTTCTGGCGCACGACCGGGCGGCTCATGTCCTGCTCGGTGATCATCAGGTCGACCCCGCCGAGGCGCAGTTCACGCAGCGCGGGCGTGCCGTACAACTCCCTGATGGAAGGCACGATCTTGGGATGGCGCTCGGTCAGGATGCGCAAAGCGGGCACCAGGAGGTAGCGGATCACCGTGGGGAACGCCGCGATCGTCACCGGGCCCGCCAGGCGGTCGGTGAAGCCGGTGAGCTCGCGTTTGGCCTCCGCCAGCTCCGATTCCACCCGCTCGGCATAGCCCGCCAGCACACGTCCCGCGGGAGTGAGCGACACACGCCGCTGGGACCGGTCGATCAGGGCCAGCCCCACCTCGCGTTCGAGCTGGGCGAGTTGCTGGGACACCGCCGACGGCGTGAGGTGCATGGCCTCGGCGGCACGCATGACCCCGCCTCTGCGGGCGACCTCGTACAACACGCGCAGACGCCGCGGGTCAATATCCATGTAGCTCAGCTTACGTAGCGGTTCAGAGAAGCTTAATTGTGCTCAAGTCACTTCATTCTTAATCATGAGTGCATGCGATTGTCACTCCCCACGACACCGGACGTGTGACCGGTGGATTTGCTCATCGACATCATCGGCTGGGTGGGCGCCGGACTCATGCTGATCGCCTACGGCCTGGTGTCCGCGTCGAAACTGCGTGGCGACGGCCTCACCTACCAGACCATGAACCTGATCGGCGCCGTAGCCTTGATGATCAACACGGCTTATCTGTCGGCGTGGCCGTCCGCCACCCTCAACCTCGTATGGATGGGCATCGGGGCCGTCACCGTCGGCAAGCTTGTGGCCGCCCGCGGCAAGAACATCCACGACACGACATTGGAGCGCGTGTGACCCGGAGACTGGTGGAGCTGAGCCACCGCATCGAGGAGGGCATGACCACCTATCCCGGCATTCCGGGACCCGTGCTCGGGGTTCATCTGAGCCGGGAGGAGTCCAAAAAGCACTACGCCCCCGGCACCGAGTTCCACATCGGCACGATCACCCTCGCCGCCAACACGGGGACCTATCTGGACAGCCCCTTCCACCGCTACCCCGACGGGGCCGACCTTTCCGGGTTGCCGCTCGACTGCCTCGCCGATCTGCCGGGGCTGGTGGTGCCCTGCACCGGCACCCCCGTCATCGGCCTCGATCACCTCCGGGGGCTGGATGTGCGGGGCCGTGCCGTACTCCTCCACACCGGATGGGACCGGTACTTCGGCACCGAGCAGTATTTCCACGGCCACCCCTACCTGAGCGGCGACGCCGCCGCCTGGCTCGCCGCCGAGGGGGCCGCGCTGGTCGGCATCGACTCTCTCAACATCGACGCGACCCCGCCTCAGGGCGAGCGTCCCGCCCACAGCACTCTGCTCGCCGCCCGCATCCCGCTCGTCGAGCACCTCACCGGGCTCGCCGCCCTGCCGCCGAGCGGATTCCGCTTCCACGCCGCCCCGCCCCTCATCGGCGGCCTCGGGACCTTCCCCGTGCGGGCCTACGCGGTGATCGACGGCTGAGGGCACATCCCCTCCACCTGGGCGGATGGATTGTCCAGGCGACCTTTGGACAATGTCTGTCCATTGTCCGGGGGGACAACGCTTGTGCTGTCTCGACGGGCGTCGGCATAGTCGTGGCATGCCTCGCGGCGCCGCCACTCCGGCGGCAGAGCGCGAAACACCATTCGCGACGGGGATGAGCGAGGCATGAATGTCCGGCCGCTGTAATCGTGCGGCCGACGGGGATCCGTTTGCCGGCAGAGACGCGGGGTGCTTCACGTGCCCTGGGTTACTCCGCCATGGCCTTCATGCGACGAAAGAGAGAGACATGCGTTTCAACAAGCTCGCTCCCATGGCCGCCACCGCGGGCGTCGCGCTCGCCCTCCTCGCCCCTCCGGCGGCCTCGGCGACCCAGACCTCCGCCGGCGGCGCCACCACCGCCTCCGCGTCCGCCGCTTCGACCGCCACGTCCGCCACGGCGGCGGTCAACCGGGCCAGCGTGGCCTGCTCCTCCCCGCGCGGCAAGAGGGCGAACTACTCGTGGGGCAACGGCAACACCTCCACGACGATCTACTTCAACAACCACTGCTCGCACAAGGTGAGCGTGACCATCACGTTCCAGTCGTACATGGCGCCGATCCGCAAGTGCATGACCGTCAACCCCAAGACCCAGGGCAAGAAGAAGTGGCAGTTCGGCAAGGTCCTCCGCTTCGCGAAGGGCTGCTGACCTCCGGTCACGGTGGCGGGAGGCCACAGTCTCCCGCCACCGCCGGGTGCTTTAGCTCCCGTACGGCCGGAGCCTGCTTTAAGGGCGTTCGTAACGTGTGCCGGTGGCGTCCCTGCGCAGCAGCCCCTCGTCCACCAGCACGCGGCGCAGACCGGCCCAATCGTCGAACCACTCGCCGCACAGGGCGTTGACCTGAGGCTCGGAATAGGTCTCTCCGGGCTGGAAGGTGTCGGCGACGACCCGGAGCACCCGTGAGCGCACCGCCGCGTCCCCGGGGATGGCGCGCAGCCTGCCGCGGCGGAAGTAGGCTCCGGAGCCGTCGCCGCCCGCCCGGCCGGCCACCCCCACCTCGGCGATGATCGCACGCCGGAAAGTGTCCTCGACCAGACTGTAGGTGCCCGCCTCCGGGCCGGTGGCGATCACCCGGCCTTCGGCGAGTTTGCGCAGGGCGTTGGCGGCGGCGGGAGGGCGCAACCCGGTCAGCTCGACGACCTGGCCCCGTGTGGTCGCCCCGAGAACGACGGCGGCGAAGGCGGAGCGGCGGTCGGGCTGGGCCAGAAGACCGACGAGGTCGGCACAGGAGGGCGGGTGGTCCTCCGGGCCCTTCGCCTTGGGCGGGGTAGTGCTCACCGGGCCGAGTCTATCGGTGGAGATCACGACCGTGCCGCCCCGGCTTCGCCGTACATCGCGGGCGCGCGACATCGCCGCGTGGGCGCGACGTCACTCCGAGGGCGTGTGACGTCGCGCCCAAGATCACTCGCGGCACGTCGGTCACCGCCGGCGTCCAGGCTTCTCGCAGGGGGCGAGTCGCCTGGGGGGCGGTTGTCCGGGGTCAGTCGTCGTCCCAGTCTCTGTCGGCTTGTTCCCACTCCTCGTTGCGCTGGGCGGAGCGCTGGAGTGCTCCGCGGGCTTCGTCCTGGGATTCGTAGGGACCCATACGGTCCTTGTTGGGGCAGCCCTCGTCGGGCTCCACACGCATGTGTTTGAGGCAAAACCACCACTGATTGGCCATATCGGCAATCTTGCCCAGTCGGCCGCACAACTAGACTTGGCTGCATGACGACACTGCTCCAGCCCGGGCGGATCTCGCCCATGCGCAAGGTTCCCGCCCACATCGAGCGGCCGGAGTACGTCGGGAAGAAGACGCCGCGCACCGGCGAGTCCGACGTGAAGAGCCCCGAGATCATCGAGCGCATGCGCGTGGCCGGCCGGATCGCCGCACAGGCGCTGGAGGAGGTCGGCCGGCACGTCGCGCCGGGGATCACGACCGACGAGCTCGACCGGATCGGGCACGAGTTCCTGATCGACCACGGCGCATATCCGAGCACCCTCGGCTATCGGGGTTATCCGAAGTCGCTGTGCACCTCGATCAACGAGGTCATCTGCCACGGCATCCCCGACGACACGGTGCTCCGCGACGGTGACATCGTCAACGTCGACATCACCGCCTATATCGGCGGCGTGCATGGCGACACCGACGCGACCTACTTCGTGGGGAACGTCGACGAGGAGTCCCGGCTCCTGGTCGACCGCACCCGGGAGTCGCTCAACCGGGCGATCAAGGCGGTGATTCCGGGGCGTCAGCTCAACGTGGTGGGCCGGGTGATCGAGGCATATGCCAAGCGCTTCAACTACGGGGTGGTGCGCGACTTCACCGGGCACGGGATCGGCACGACGTTCCACTCCGGGCTGATGGTGCCCCACTATGACGACCCGTCGCTCGCGGTGGAGCTGGTGCCGGGGATGACCTTCACGATCGAGCCGATGTTGACGCTCGGCACGATCGACTACGACATCTGGCCCGACAAGTGGACCGCCGTGACCAAGGATCGCAAGCGCACTGCGCAGTTCGAGCACACGATCCTGGTCACCGACTCCGGCAGCGAGATCCTGACCCTGCCGTAGGCCGTTTCAGGGCACCCTCGATCGGCGGGGTTCACCTGGCCGATGGGGGGATGACGCCGCTGATCGTGGTGCCCTCGCCCGACACGCTGTTGACGGCGAGGGCGCCGCCGAGGTCGGTGAAGCGGCGGCGCATGCCGATCACGCCCGGTCCTGGCTCCGCGGCGTCGAAGCCGATGCCGTCGTCGCTGACGGTGAGGCGTAGCCCCTGCTCACCGTAGGTCACCGCGATGGAGACGGTCAGAGCGTGGCTGTGGCGCTCGACGTTGGCAAGGGCCTCCTCGACGACCGCCAGCACCGCGGCGGTGATCGGGGCGGGCACTCGCGGCTTGGGGAGCGCCCAGGTCTCGACGGTGATCCCGGTGCGGCCGGACCACTCGGTGAGACGCTCGGTCAGAGCCTCGGCGAGGCTCACCTCCCAACGCATGCGAATTTCCTCGAACACATCCCGGCCTTCCGTGCGGCCCGTCCGAGCGTCGGCTCCACTACGCGCCGCCTGGGCTGCCCCGAAACGTATGGATTTCGGTAGTTAGACGTCTATGCGGCGTGCGGGGAGGACGACCCTCGGCACCCCCTCGTTCCAGGCTACCGAGACGAATGAGCAGGTGGCGTGGACAAACAGGGCCGTATCCCGAGAGTCACCACCTGGAACGTTACGGAGCGGCGCGGCGAGGGATTCGCCGCCGCGCCGCCCGATCAGAGGAAAGGGATCAGTCCTTGGCCTGCTGCTTGTTGAGCCGGGTCAGATAGTCGTTGTAGGCGTCGAGTTCGGCGTCGCCGGTGCCCCCGGTGCGGGCAGCCACGGCGTCGGCGCGGCGGTCGGCGCGGCGCGCCTTGCGCTCGTCGTCCTGCCACCACTGGATGGCGAGGGCGATCAGCACGATGAGCGTCGGGATCTCACCGAAGCCCCAGGCGATGGCCCCGCCGTTCTGCTGGTCGACGACGGCGCTGTTACCCCAGGTGCGGCCGAGCTGGTCATACCACTCAGGGGCGATCACCTTGCCCATGGACATGAGGGCGATGCCGAAGAACGCGTGGAACGGCATGGTGACGAAGAGCACGAGCAGCCGCCCGATATAGGGCAACTTATGGGGCGCGGGGTCGACGCCGATGACCACCCAGAAGAACAGGCAGCCGCTTGCCAGGAAGTGGAGCGTCATGGCGATGTGCCCGAGGTGCTCCTCCATGGCGGCGGCGAACAGCGGCGTGAAGTACAAAGCGTAGGTCGAGGCGATGAAGATCGACGTTGCGACCAGGGGATGGCCGAAGAACTTGACGACCCTGCTGTGCAGGATGGTCGTGAGCCACTCGCGGGGCCCTCGGTCGCCGCGCCGCGCGGCGGGTTTGAGTGCGCGCAGGGCGAGGGTCACGGGGCCGCCGAGCACCAGGAAGATCGGCACGATCATCGACAGCGTCATGTGCTCGATCATGTGCACGCTGAACAGGACCTGGGCGTAACGCGCCACCCCGCTCTGGGTGGCGATCACCAGGATGACCACGCCGGTGAACCACGCGAGGGTGCGGCCGAGGGGCCAGGCGTCGCCGCGGCGGCGCAGTCTGAGCAGGCCCGCGGCGTACAGCCCGGCGAGCAGGGCGGCGATGATCGCGAAGAACAGGTCGAGCCACCACAGGGAGACCATGTTGCCCAAGGTCATCGGCGGCGGCATGGAGAAGCCGAGCAGCTCGGTGGTGCGGTCGGGGGGCAGGAACGGCGGCGGCTCGGTGCGGGCGAGACCCACCGCGAGGCCCACCGCGGTCAGCATGATCAGGACCTCGCCGACGGCGAGGCGGAGGAACGCCCCCGGGCGCCCCTGGGCGATCTGCGGCACGGTGCGGCCCCTGTGCCACCAGCCGATGACGCCGAGAACCACGAAAAGCACGGTCTTGGCGATCAGCAGCCATCCATAGGACGACGTGAACAGATCACCGAGGGACGTCAACCGGGCGAGCGCCGCGAACAGCCCGGAAAGGCCGAGCGCGATGAAACACCACAGCGCCATGCGGGAGAAACGCGCCGCGGCGATGTCGAGGTGCGGCTGCTTGCGCATCGCGTGGACGGCGACGACGACGAGGCCGCCCACCCACAGCGCCATCGAGATCACGTGTACGGCGACGCCGGTCGTGGCGAGGTCGTGATTGGGCGACGAGCTGGCGTGGCCGGTGAGCGCGGGCGGGAGCAGGGTGGCCAGGGCGAGCAGCAGCAGCCCGCCCGCCGACCCCGCGGTGATCGCGCCGCGTGAGAACAGCGCGATGGCGACGGCGAACAGCACGACCAGCGTGAGGCCGACCCCCTGGGAGACCTGGCTGGCGTAGCTCGTCAGCTCGTTGCCCGCGAACACGTCGAGGACCGGGATGGCGAGCGTGGACGACAGCGAGAAGATCAGGGTGGAGGCCGCGGCACCGGCCCAGGCGAGCGCCGCCCACGACGACGCGTGCACATAGCGGAGGGCGGGTTTGCCGAGCAGCCCCTTGTCGACCGGCAGGAACGCGGCGGCGGCGAGCAGGGTGCCGACGGTGACGAGCCCCGCGACGTCCATCGCCAGTTTGGACACCGGCAGGCCCCAGCGGGTGAGCGTGCCCTCGTCGGGCAGCCCGGGGATGATGCGCGGGAAGGCCGCCCCTCCGGCGATCATGGCGATCGCCAGGGCCAGGAAGGCCGCCACCGCCCCGGCCAGCGCGAAACGCGCGGTCTTGGTCACCGCTTCTTGTTCCGCATGCTGAAGAGCAGGCCGATGCCGATGCCGACGAGTCCGCCGATGACGATCACCAGCCACACGGGGAAGGTGGTCCCGGTGGAGCTGGAGGCGGTGTCCACGGCCTGCGAGGACGCCGGCGCCGCGGCCGGGGGCTCGGCGGACCGGGCGGACTGGGTGGTCACCGCCGCCGGGGTCTCCGAGGCAGCGGGGGTGGGCTCGCCCTTGACCTTGAAGGGGATCTCCCCGTCGATCGGGTGGCCGTCGGAGGACACGACGCGGAAGGCGATCGTGTAGTCACCCGGCGGCAGAGTGCCCTTGAGTGCCTGGGTCACCTCCGTGCCGTCGGCCTCCGGCCTGCCCTGCTGATGGGTGGTGCCGTCGGCGCCGCGCACCACGACGACCTGGTGCGACGTCGTGGCCGTGAACTCCAGCGTGACCTTGTCGACCCCGGACACGACGGCGTCTTTGGCCGGATCGCTGCTCTTGAGCCGGTCGTGCGCCGCCGCCGGCTGGGCGAGGAGCGTGACCAGGAACAGCGCGGAGATGAGCGCGGCGAGCACCGCGCGCGGGGAAGTCTTCATGGCACCACCCAGGCTACCGACGCCCACGTGCGGTCCTGACGTCGCCGCTGACATCCTTTAGGTTCGATTCCACACCGGCGCGGGGGATCACGTCCTCCCCCGCGCGGGGGACCGGGCTAGACGCCCACGCAGGCCAGAGCCTGCTGATAGGCGTCGACGCTGGCGCGGTAGTCGCCCATCGACTCAAGGGTCTCGGCCGCGGCATACCAGGTGGCCGCGGTCTTGCGCGACTGCGGAAGCTGGGCGAGCAGCTCACGCATGTCACGCAGCTCGCCCTCTGCCTCGCCGGGCCGGCCCATCGCCCTGTAGGCCCGCCCGAGCAGCAGGTGGCAGTCGACCCGCATGCTGCGGTTGGCCTCGCTGAGCAGGCCCTGGGCGGCACGGGCGTGATCGCCGGCCTTCTCCGCCTGGCCCATGCGAAGCTCGACGGAGGCCAGCTCGACGGCGCACCGTGCCCGGTCGAGCGTGCTGGCCGAGGTCTGCGCCAGCTCTCGCTCGGCCCGGAGCATCAGAGTGTGCACATCCTCGACGTTTTGCGAGGGCACACGAGCGCGCAGCGAGGCGTAGGCCATGCGCATGCGGGCGAGATTGCGCGGCTCGCCGTTCTCGGACTGTACGGCGAGAGCCCGCTCGGCCAGCGCCAGCGAATCGTCGCCCCGGCCGACCAGCTCGGCGGCCACGGCGGCGTTCCACGAGGCCGCCACGATGGCCCGGGGGCTGCCGAGGGTCTCGGCGACCGACAGCAGCTCGGCGGAGAACTGGCGGGCACGCAGCAGATCGCCGCGGGTGATGTAGACCGACAGGAGCGTCGCGCCCAGCTCGACCAGGTCGTCGGTCCAGGCCGGGCGCACCGCGCCCAGCAGGATGCGCTCGCCGATCTCGACCGCCTCGGCGAAGTCGCCCCGGTCGCGGTGGCAGCGGCACAGGGCGATGGCCACGCCGACGTGCCGCTCAGGCGGAAGATCGTCGTTGCGGAGCCGCTCAAGCACCGCGATCGCCCCGGCCTGGTCGCCGCAGGCCTCGATGGCGAGGGCCAGGCCGTATTCGGCCTCCTGGCGCAGGCGGGCGAGGCCGGCGAGGGATCCGCCGGCCAGGAGCTCGGCGAAACGGTTGCGGGCTTCGACGATCTCGCCGTTCTCCAGGGCGAGGCGCGCGTAGCCGAGGCCGAGCTCGATCTCCTGCATCTGCTCGGCCGTCACGCCGTTGACCAGGTAGGTCAGTGAGCAGTCGAGCTTCTGCGCGAGAAGCTCGAGCACAGCGGGGGTCGGGGTGCGCTTGCCGCTCTCGATGAGGGAGACGTAGCTGTCCGACAACTCGGGGTGCGCGAGTTGCGCCTGGGAGAGACCACGCTGGCGGCGGATTGTCTTGATTCGCTGCCCTACAAGTTCTTGACCGGTCACCGGCACCCCTCGAAGATGTAGTCCGACAATCGATCCAGCGATGGGAGTTCCCGATGCGCCGACGTCTTGCCCTGTCTGCCCTGGCCATATTCATCGCGGCCGTGACGACCGCAGGAAGCAATGTTACGACTTTGGGGGCTGGTTCGTCTCCCTCTCAGGCCTTTGAGGTCATCCTGTGCTGCTAATTCCCGCCCGCGTGCGTTGAAAGAACCGATTGCGTTACCGGTCGACTACAGTCGCCCGGACCGCCTGCTCCGCTCGCTCGGCGGAGGCGGCACCGGCCCTCCTCATAGCACGCGCATTCGTCCGGCGCACTCGCTCCACGGCCCGGCAGGGCCGGGGGAGAGACATCCCGGTGAGCCGGACGGAGGCCAGGTCGGCGATGGTGGAAAGGCGCTAAGACCATTGCCGGCCACACCCGGCCCCCGCCGCTCACTTCAACGATCGGCCCGCCCAGGGCCTCGCCTCCAGGCGGCGGTATAAAGCCTGAAATGCTCGTCGAGTGCCGCGAGAAAACAGGCTGTGCGAACACCCGCCGGCATTACGGCGCTCCGGTGATTTCGCCCGCCGAACCACCGCACGGAAATCCCGCTCCACCGAGGCGGGGAGAAGTGAAATGATTTTTCATCCGTTCGCTTTCCCATCGACACCGCACTTCATCGGGATCGCCATTGCGAACAGCCCGCCGTTTCCCCTTTAGTTCACGACCGTTTCGACGGGCGCCGCTCCTTTGCCGCGCAGGCGCCTGGCGCATGCCCGGCTGAACGACGGCCGCCGCCGGCACCTGGCGGTCGCGGGTGCCGGCGGCGGGGTGAGGTCTGTCAGCGCATGTCGGGTGAGTCGCAGGCGACGCCGTTGTTGTTGAGGTCCCTGTAGTACGCGTATTCGGGGTGGGTGTCCTTGTAATACGGCCCGTAGCCGGCGGCTACGGCCTCCTTGCAGGACGCATACCTGCGGTCACGCGGGCGCGCGTTCCCCGTCGCACGCGTGGTGGGGTTGCCCGCGGTCGAGGTGTTGCGCGTGGTGACGCCGCTGCCCGTGGTTCCCGTCGTCGTGCCGGTGGTGGGCTGCTGGGTGACACCGGCTTGTCCGGTGCCACCGCCCTGCCCGGTGCCGCCCGGCCCTGTCTGTCCCTGTCCGGGCGTGGTCAGTCCCGGCGTGGTCTGCCCGGGGACAGACTGGTTGAGCGGTGGTTGGTTGGGCGCGGGCTGGTTGGGCGCCGGCTGGTTCGGTGCGGGTTGGCTGGTGGCCGGCCGGCTGGGGGCGGGCTGGCCCGCAGGACCGCCGGAGAGGCGGAGGACCAGGGCGTCGGCCTGCTCCTTGGTGAAGGCGCCGTCGATGGTCAGGCTGTCCTCGGTGATCGCCTGGGTGACCTTGGGGGCGGCCACGACCTTCTGCGCGACGATGATCACGATCTGCTGATCGACCGTGTCCTTCGTGAGATCGGCGATCTGGCGGCGGGACGCGGGCCCGACGGCGATGCGCACCGCGTAGGTGCCGTCCGACTCCGCCACCGTCTCGATCTTGTGGACGGCGTTGACGTCGACCCCGTTGTCGATCTGGTAGCAGTTCTGCGACTGGTCGTCCATGACCGCCTCCGCCCCGGGGCAGGGGGCACGCTGCTTGGCGGTCACGGGTGCGAAATGGATGGGGACGGCCAGCGGCTTGGGAGCCGCTCCGCCGAGGGGAAGGTCGGGATTGTTCGTCATCAGAACGGCGATCGTCCCGAGCACACCCGCGCTCACCACGACGAGGATCAGCGCGACGACCAGGATGATCGTGGTGGCCTTGCTGGCCCGCGGATCGGCGGCCTCGTCCTCCTCGTCCTCGGGCGCCCCGCCGTGTGCCCCGCCGTGGCCCCCCGGCGGTCCTCCCGGGCCGGGCGGCCCCCCCGCGTCAGACGGCCCCTGCCCCGCAGAGCCAGTCGATCCCGGCGATCCCGGCGGCCCCGGCGCTCCCGCAGACCCTGGCGAACCAGCGGACCCCGGTGGGCCGCCAGGCCCAAACGGCGCGGACCCCGGCGGTCCTCCGGCCCCCTGCTGCCCGGACGGCCCCGCGGGCCCCGGGCGTGGCACTCCGGAACCCGGTGGACCGGATCCGGACGGCCCCCGGCCTGCGAGCGGCGGCGAGCCGGGCGCCCCCGGCATCCCGGCCCCGGGCGACATGGAGCCGGGCGGGCCACCGAACGGCATGCGTGCGCCGATATCCGCACCCCCGGCCCCACGGGGAACGGCGTGCGGGCCACCCATGGGGGTGGTCGTATCGAACCGCGGTTCAGGCGGCCCGACCGGATCGGACTGCTTATCCATCTCGTGACCCCAAAATCACCGACGTGGCTCGCGCGTGAGCCTACCGAGGAGCGGGGCGAGCGAGTAAATCAACGACAAAGGCTCGCCCCGCCTCCGTGGACTGCCTGCCGTACACATCATCACAACGTCCCGCACTTCCGGGCCGGTTCAGTCAGACCTTGTCAATGGAGAAGCCACCCCACACCGCTTTACCGAAAAGTGCCGCAAGTAGCCGGACGCGTAACTGGGGGCGTCCCTCAGCCCGCGCCGTACCCCCGTCTCGCCGCGCCATGACGGCAGTATGGGAAGTCTCACCCGTCGCCTGATGCTCACGCTCAAGGAGGAGCAATGAGAATCGGAGTGCCCCGAGAGGTCAAGAATCACGAATATCGCGTCGCCCTTACCCCCGCCGGCGCCCACGAGTTGGTACGGCAGGGCCACCATGTCGTGGTCGAACGTGGAGCCGGGATAGGTTCGGCGATCCCCGACTCCTACTTCCAGGCAGCGGGCGCGGCCATCCTCCCCTCGGCCGACGACGTCTGGACCGAGGCCGACCTGATCCTCAAGGTCAAGGAGCCCGTCACCGAGGAATACCACCGCATGCGCAAGGGGCAGGTGCTCTTCACCTATCTGCATCTGGCCGCCTCCGCCGCCTGCACACGCGCGATGCTCGACTCGGGCATCACCGGCATCGCCTATGAGACCGTGCAGACGGCCGGCGGCGCACTGCCGCTGCTCGCCCCCATGTCGGAGGTGGCCGGGCGGCTCGCCCCGCAGGTCGGCGCCTACCATCTCATGCGCCAGGGCGGCGGCAGGGGCGTCTTGATGGGCGGGGTGTCCGGCGTGCACGCCGCCCGGGTCGTGGTGATCGGGGCGGGCGTCTCCGGCATGAACGCCGCGGTGATCGCCTTGGGCATGCAGGCCGAGGTGCTGCTGCTCGACAAGAACATCGACCGGCTGCGGCAGGCCGACGTGATCTACCAAGGGCACTGCCAGACGATCGCGTCCAACGCCTTTGAGATCGAGGCCGCCGTCCTCCAGGCCGACCTGGTCATCGGCGCGGTGCTGGTGCCGGGCGCCAAGGCGCCAAGGCTGGTGAGCAACGAGTTGGTGGCGCGCATGAAGCCGGGGTCGGTGCTTGTGGACATCTCGATCGACCAAGGCGGCTGCTTTGAGGACTCACGGCCGACGACGCACGCCGATCCGACCTACGAGGTGCACGACTCGCTGTTCTACTGCGTGGCCAACATGCCCGGCGCGGTGCCGCACACCTCGACCTACGCCCTCACCAACGTCACCTTGCCCTATGTGACGGCGATCGCCGGGCAGGGGTGGCGGGCGGCGCTGAAGGACGACCCGGCGCTGGCCCTGGGGTTGAACGTTCACGAGGGCTATGTGACGAACCAGGGAGTGGCCGAGGCCCACGATCTGACCGCGGTCCCCATCGAGCGTGTGCTCCTCGGTTAAAGCGCCCGGATCCCCCCACATCGGAAGCGGCAGACCGCCCGCCGACGCACGGGCGGTCCCGGTCATGAAGGACGGCTCCCCTCCCCCCGCGCCGCACGGCTGCCCCTGTCCTGCTCGGCAGGGGTCCGATTCCTCCCCCGCCTGACGGCCGGGATCTCCTCGGAGGTGTCTGATGAACGAGAAACCCGGCCGGTCGGATTCCTCCGTACCGGCCGGGTCCGCCGATGTGCCGCCGAAGCGGATGGGTGCCCGGAAGGCGGATCTTACGAGATGGGGGTGCCCACGCCGCCGGTGCAGAGAGCGCCGGGCTCGGGGGCGTCCGACCCGTTCTTGTACTTCGCGATGAAGCGCGGCAGACGCGGGTCGTCGGCCTTGTCCAGCGTGAGCTGGTTGCCCCAGGCCGTGGCCACGATCTTGGCGGGCAGGCCCTCGTAGGGGCTCAGCAGCATGTAGTCGCCGGAGCTTTTCGCCACCGAGCGCAGCTTCTCCACCTGGTCGGCGGGGAGGTTGGGCTGGTAGGTGATCCAGATGGTGCCGTGCTCAAGCGAGTGCACCGCGTTCTCGTTGGCCACAGGCTTGTCGTAGATGCCGCAGTTCTGCCACTCGGGCGCCGGGCGGTGGGGGCCACCGACAGGGGGGTTCTCCTTATAGGTGACCTTCTCGGAAGTGTGCTCGTTTCCGATGTATTTGAAGGTCTTCACCGCATCTAGGGAAGTCGCGGAGCGCTCGGCGATGAGGTACCACCCCACCAGGCCGACAACCAGGACGATGACGAGACCACCGACGCCCCACATGAGAAGTGCGCCCCGGCGTTCTTTGCGTTTTTGCTCGGCCCGTAGCCGGGCGAGCTGCTCACGCCTCGCCTGGGTCTTCTCCTTCGTCATCTTTCCTCCATCAGCGCATCAACCTTGGCTAACCCTATGCCCTCCCCCCCTATGCCGAGAATAAGGAGGAGACCACACAGGATGTCTTTGAGCATGACGATCACGGGTACTCTGGACGAACGATGGAAACACCCGCAACTGGCGCACGAAACTCTTTTCGCCGACTCGCCCCGATTGTGCTGTTCGCCGCTGTGGCCATCGCCGTCGCAGCCGTGTGGTTCATGGGGAGATCGAGCGCTCCGAGTGACTCGTCGGCAGAGGCGGGCTTCGCCCGGGACATGGCCACGCATCATGCGCAAGCGGTGGAAATGTCGTTCGTTGTACGTGACGCCACGTCGGCCGCGGCCATCAGAGGGCTTGCCGACGACATCATCGTCTCGCAGGCCACCCAGCGCGGGATGTTCATGGGGTGGCTCCAGGAGTGGGGGCTCAACCAGGGCTCCGTCCAGCCCCGGATGGCCTGGATGGCGGGCCACGGCCACGGAGGGAAGCCCTCCTCGGCACCGGCCGGGACCGCGGTGGGCGGCGAGCCGCTCATGCCGGGCCTGCTCACCGCCGAAGAGATGAAGCGGCTCCGCGAGGCCAAGGGCAAGGACGCGGAGATCCTCTATCTTCAGCTCATGATCCGCCACCACGAGGGCGGCGTGGAGATGGCCGAGGCGCTCATGCGCCTCAGCGACGACGAAACGGTCACCACGCTCGCCAAGCACATCGTCAACGGACAGACCGGCGAGATCAATCTGATGACCACCATGCTCAAGGAACGCGGCGCGCAGCCGCTCCCGTCCAGCCTCTGACCGATTGATACGCGCCAGGCGTGGACCCCCGCTCGGCCGAGCGGGAGCATGGATGAAGAAGCCTGGCCTGAGGGGGAAACCGTGAACGACTCGCCGGAGAGCCGGCTTGAGCTGAGCATCTCCGAACAGGTGGAAGCCGGGCTATATGCGAACTTCGCCTCCGTTTGGCACACCGAGGATGGGTTCGTCCTGGACTTCGCGGTGATCACCCGCCCACCGCAACTGGCCAACGACCCGTCGTCGGGCCAGCACTTCGTCAGTGTGCCCACACGCATCGTCAGCCGCATCCGGCTCCCTCCCAACCAGGTGTTCGAGTTGATGAAGGCGCTGGAGCAGCAGCTCACCGCCTACGAGAAGGAGACGGGCCGCAAGGTCTGACCGGCCGGCCGGCGTGAAACGCGGTCCGGCGGAAGGCCCGGCCTGTCCGCCGGGCTTTCCGCGTCGACCTCGCGTCTCAGCTCTCGACGGGCGGCCGGATCAGCACCCGGTCGTCGAGATAGCAGTCACATTGGCCACAACCTGGAAGCATCGCGCCCTCCAAATCCACCGATGCCTCGACCGTACGCCGCTTCCCGCCCCGCAGATCCCTGCCCGCAAGGCCAGACTCACGTTCTTGACCCGCCTCACAACGCGGGCAACACGTTCTGCACCAAGAGGAACCCCGCAAGCCCGGTGAAGAGTACGGCGGAGAGCCCGGTGAGCGCGGCCTGCCCCTTGGCCCCCACCCGCCGGCCCGACCTGGCCACGCCGTACGCGATCAGCGCCTCCAGCCCGGAGGCCACCACGAACCACGTGACTGTGAAGAGCAGCAGCCCGGCGGCTCCTCCGATCTGAAGGGCGCGCACCATGGCAGGTGTGCCGGTCGCCAGCCAGAACGTCCAGGTCAGCGGGTTGGCGAGGTTGCTGAGCACACCTTTCAGGAAGGCCCAGCCGGCCGCGGCCGTGACGGGCGCCCGCGTCACCCACAGCCGTCTGGCGTCGCGGGCGGCCTCAAACGCCAGGTAGAAGAGGAAGGCCGCGCCGGCCAGCCCCACCCAGAAGGCCGCCTGCGTCATCGCGGTGATGAGCCACGCGAAGGCCAGAGCGGGCAGCAGCACGACCAGATCGGCGGTGGCCGAGCCCAGGATCACCCGCAGGCTCGCCCCGAAGCCGCGGGTGGCGGCCTCCTGCAGCACCGTCACGAAGATCGGCCCGACGGCGAGCGCGGCCCCGCCGCCGAGCAGCACACCAAGCCAGAGGATCTCCTGCGCCGCCGCCGTGTCCACCGTGCACTCCGCTCAAGTCATGACCAACAACCCGAACGGTAGTGAACACATGTTTCACCGAGATTTCCCCCGACCGCTAATCGGGTAAATCAGCCGATCCACCCGACAGTACGGCAAAGCACACATAAGGCGCGCAACAGAGTAAACATGACCAACGTATGTGGTCAGCCCGCAGCCATCTCCTCGGCCACGGCGGCGGCGAACTCCTCCACATCCGCCTCGGTGGTGTCGAAGGCGCACATCCAGCGCACCTCACCGGTCGCCTGGTCCCAGGTGTAGAACCGGAACCGCTTCTGCAACCGCTCGGTGACCCCCGCCGGAAGCACCGCGAAGACCGCGTTGGCCTGGACCGGCCGCGGGATCTCCACCCCGGGCACGGTGCCGACCCGCTCGGCCAGGAGGGCGGCCATCCGGTTGGCCTGCCGGGCGTTCCGCAACCACAGGTCCCCGGCGAGCAGCGCCTCGAACTGCGCCGAGACGAACCTCATCTTGGACGAGAGCTGCATGGACGTCTTGCGGATGTAGTCGACCCCGCGCACCGCGGCCGGGTTGAGGGCCACGACGGCTTCGCCGTAGAGCAGGCCGGCCTTGGTGCCGCCGAAGGACAACACGTCGACCCCGGCGTCGGTGGTGATCGCGGCGAGAGGCACGCCGAGGGCGGCGGCGGCGTTGGTGACACGTGCGCCGTCCACGTGGACGAGCATGCCGAGGTCGTGCGCGTGGGCGCAGATCGCGGCCACCTCGCCTGGACTGTAGAGCGTTCCAAGCTCGGTGGTGTTGGAGATCGACACCACCCGGGGCTGCGCCCGGTGGGGGTCGCCGAAGCCCCACGCCTGCCGGTCGATCAGGCCGGGGGTGAGCTTGCCGTCGGGGGTGGGCACGGTGTGGAGCTTCATGCCGCCCACGACCTCGGGCGCGCCGCCCTCGTCGACGTTGATGTGCGCGGACTCCGCACAGATCACCGACTCCCACGGCGCGCACATGGCGCGCAGCGAGACGACGTTGGCGCCGGTGCCGTTGAACACCGGCCATACCTGGGCCGACGGGCCGAAGTGCCGCGCGAAGATCTCGCGCAGCGCCTCGGTGTAGACGTCGTCGCCGTAGGACACCTGGTGCCCCCCGTTGGCGAGGGTGATCGCCTCAAGGATCTCCGGATGGACTCCGGCGTAGTTGTCGCTGGCGAACCCCTTGGTGGCGGGGTCGTGCCTGCGCATGGCGTCGGTCACTGGGTGAGGTCCCATCTCTTTCCGTTGATCTCGCCGGCGGGCCGGTCGAACAGACTCGCATACGCTTCTGCCAACCTATGCACGTCGGTGAAGCCGGCGAACTTCGCCTCCGGCTTCTCGGCCCGCATGGCCTCGTGCACCAGTGCCTTGACCACGAGGATCGTCGCCGCCGCGTTCGTCTCCTTGAGCGCGTCGGCGAAGGCCAGCGTCCATGCCTCGGAGGCCGCCTTGGCCGCGCCGTACGCCGCGTTGCCCTGAGTGGGGGCTTCCGCGGCCTTGGCGGAGACGATGGCGAACCGCCCGTGGTCCGCGGCCCGCAGGAGCGGCTCGAAGGCCAGCGTGACGTTCTGCAGGGTGTGGATCAGCAGGTCGCACAGGAGCGACCAGTCCGGCAGCCTGGTCTCGGCGAAGGTCTTGCCGCCGCGCCACCCGCCGACGACGTGGAAGACGCCGTCGACCTTGCCGTGCTCGGCCTGGATCTCGGCCGCGAGGGCGCGGACGGCGGCCTCGTCGAGCAGGTCGATGACGCGCCCGCCGGGCACGGGACGGGCGTCCAGCGCGATGACGGTGTCCCCGCGCTTGCTGAAGTGCTCCACGGCGGCCTGTCCCGCGGGGCCACCGGCCCCGGCAACGACGATGATCATGCGCGAATCCCCTTCGTCGAGTCGATCACGTCGGTGAGCTTACGACGCAGCGCCTCGAAGAACATGCTCAGGGGGAACTCATCGGACAGCACGGCGTCCACCACGGCCTTGGGGAAGCCCTCGACCGGCAGGGCCTCGACGCCCTTGTTCCACACCGAGGCCGGGTGCGGCTCGACATAAGCGGACACGAGCTCGTAGGCGGCGAGCCAGTGGGCCAGTTTGGACCGGTCGATGCCGTCGCGGTAGAGCTTCTCGACCTCGGCGCGCAGGTCGGCGACGCCGTCGGCGAGCCGGGACCAGTCGACGGTGAGCCGGTTGTCGGTCCAGCGCACGATGTCGACCTTGTGGAGGTAGGCGAACATGAGCTGCCCGCCGAGCCCGTCGTAGTTGCGCACCCGGGCACCGGTGATCGGGAAGCGGAACATCCGATCGAAGAGCACGGCGATCTGCACATAACGCGCGTGCGGCACGCCCTCGGCCTCAAGTTTGACCGCCTCGCCGAACGCCGTCAGGTCGCAGCGCAGCTCCTCCAGGGAGTACAGCCAATACGGCATGCGCTGCTTGATCATGAACGGGTCGAAGGGCAGGTCGCCGTGGCTGTGGGTGCGGTCGTGGATGAGGTCCCACAACACGAAGGTGTCCTGGGCGAGTTCCTGGCTCGCGAGCAGGCGGGCCGCGTCCGGCGGCAGCTCCAGCTTGAGGGTGTCGGCCGCGGCGCGGCTGACCGCGCGGAACCTGGCCGCCTCCCGGTCGGCGAAGATCCCGCCCCAGGTGAAGCGGGCCGGCGTCTCACGGACCGCGACGGTCTCGGGGAACAACACAGCGGAGTTCGTGTCGTAACCCGCGGTGAAGTCCTCGAACGCGATCGGCACGAACAGCGGGTTGTCGTAGCGGGAACGTTCCAACTCGGCCAGCCAGTCAGGCCAGATCACCCGGATCCACACCGCTTCGATGTTGCGGTTGAGGTTGCCGTTCTGGGTGTACATCGGGAACACCACCAGGTGCTCCAAGCCGTCCTCACGCTGCTCGTCCGGGTGGAAGGCGTTGAGCGAGTCCAGGAAGTCGGGCACCCCAAGGCCCTGCTCCACCCACTTGCGCAGGTCGGCGAGGACGGCGGCGTGGTAGTCCGCGTCCTGCGGGAAGTACGGCGAGAGCCGCACGAGGTGGTCGACGATGCCGGAGACGAACCCCACGGCGAGGTCCCGGTCGCCGGCCACGGAACCGTCCTTGGCCTGCAGCGGGCGCAGCCCCTCCACCGCCGCCTTCAGGCCCTCGAACAGCTCGCGCACCGCGGGCTCACGCCCGCTGTCCCGCGACTCGCCCCGCGGCAGGCGGGCCGCCCAGGTGACGACATTGCCCCAGAGCCGCTCGTGGTCGAGGTCGCCGATGGAGTCGTCCCCGAACAGGTCCGAGTCGGCGAAGACGACGACACGCCCGAGGCCGTGCCGTACGGCGAGAGCCAGCGGACGGCCCGCCGGATCGGCGGCCGGGGACGTGGCGAACAAGACCGACGCCCCCTCGGGGCCGGTGAGCACGCCGCTGCGGTAGAAGCAGGCCCGCCGGGCGCCCACAAGCAGCTCGTCACCGGCGACCGGCTCCCCCAGCACCCAGGTGGCGACGCCGCGGTAGGCGTAGCGCGGGTCCTGCACCGTCGTGTGCTCGACCCCGACGCCGAAGCGGGCGAGCAGGTCGGCGAGGTTGTTACCGTATTTTTCCTGCTCGCACTCGGCCAGCACGATGAGACCGCCGCCCTCAGCGACATATGCCTCGATCGCGTCGAGCTCCTCGACGGGGAAGACCGGGCTGCCGAGGCCGGTGGTGCGCTCCCACCGCTCGGCGGAGGGGTGGGCGACCACGAAGACGTCGTGGCCGTGCAGGAGGGCCGGGGTGACCGGCCCCTCCACGTGCGCGGTGACCGTGTGGCCGAGCCCGCGCAGCAGCCCGGCGGCGCGGGCGTAGCTGTTGTCGTCGGGGTGAGCGGGGTTCATCGACTCGGCGACCTCCCGCCGAATGCTCCACGACTCACTGTGGGCCTCATCGAACAGGACCCGAGGGAATGCCCGCACGAAAGATCTCCTGTCTCAAGCACTGAATCCAGGAAAATATTCACATATGACCTGCGTGCACGGCAACACCAAGCCAGGTGGTGAGACAGACGGCAGTGGCGCCCCCGGTTCGGGGGGACCGGCCCCGGGGCGAGCGCGGACTGCGTCGACGACTTACTCGCCCTGCTGGAGAAGGGTTCCGGAGGTGCTCGCCCGCCGCCGGCGGCGCCGTGGCGGGGTGGCGGGGTGCACACGCCCCCATATCGGCGCACACCGGCGGCCAGGTCAATGCCTGCCAGAGCCGGACGTTATGGCGCGACCGGATGTCACGGCACGGCCGGGCGTTATAGCACGGCCGGGCGTTATAGCACGGCCGGGCGTTATAGCACGGCCGGGCGTTATAGCACGGCCGGGCGTTATGGCACGACCGGGCGTTATAGCACGGCCGGGCGTATGGCACGACCGGGCGTTATGGCGCGGCTGGGCGGCTCACAGGCGGCGCCCGGTGATGCCCGCGGCGGCGGCAGCCGGCCCTGCCGTGCCGCCGAGGGGTCTCGGTTGGCCGGGAAGGGGGCCGCGGAATCAGTCGCCGACCGTCGCCAGGACGGCCGGGTCGAAGGCGATCGAGAACGGCGTCTCAAGCTTGGCCACCTTGCCCGCGGCGTGTTGGGCGACCACCTGGTAGCCGTTCTCCCCCGGATGGTCGTGAGTGTGGATCACCGGCGCGGGCCCGGGCTCGATGCGCCAGTAAGACGGAATGCCCGCCGCCGCGTATGCCGCGGGCTTGAGGACACGGTCGCGCATGCGCGTATGGGGGCTCACGACCTCGACGGCGAGCAGGATGTCCGCCGGCTCGTACATAAGCTCGACCGTCTCCGCCACGGCGCTCCTGACCACCGCCAGGTCGGGGACGAAGAAGTCGGTGCCACCGGCCATGATGTTGACCGGGGGCAGCACCTCGTAACCGCTCGTCAACGCGTCCGACACCTCACGCATCAGGCTCGCCAGGGTGATCTGGTGGTTCGACGAGGGCGCGGGGCTGATGAAGAGGCTGCCGTCGAACAGCTCGTAGCGGCACCCGTCATCGGGGAAGCGGAACAGGTCGGCCACGGTGAAGGAGGGCCGGCCGGGGAGCATGATGGGTCCGGAGATGGATGTCACGGTCATTAGTATCCGAAGAGGGACCGCGCCTCACACGTGGATTCCCATGATTCCATTATTTTCACCGTGGCCCCAGCGGTCATCAGCCCCCACTACCCCCACTTAGCCCACAAACCAGACTTAGCGGTCATTCGGCAGAAAAAGGCGCCCGTCTTGAACGTGGGCACCACGGAGATCACCTTCGGTCGCGCCCCGCCCACCCCTGCGCCCCCTCGTGCACTGCGGCGTGAACGGCCCGCGCCAGCCGGGCGCCCCAGGTGGAACGCGGGCCGCCGAAGAGCTCCTCCGCCCCCTCGGCGCGGGCCGCGACGCACACGGCGTCGGAAGCCGTGCCGGTGCAGGGGAACCCGGCTTCGAGCAGAGCCTGCGTCTTGGCCTCGGTGACCGTCATGACGGCGTTGACGAGGGCCGCGTCGGACAGCGCGACGGGAACGGCGGCGACGATGTTGACGGTCCCGGGAACGATCCGGCCCACAGGCTCCGCCCGCCCCTCAGGGACGGCGGACTGCCGCATCGGCGCCAGCTCCGGGTCGGGCCGCCCCTCAGGCGCGGCGGCCCATGTGGGGACGCGTAAACCGACCGTGGCGACCGCCCTGGCCCCGCCGTCCTCTGCGGCCGTGTAATAGGCGACGGACGCCGCCGTGAGCATGCCGACCCCTGGCCCCGCCGCACCGAGCCCCGCGGCGAGCTCCTCAAGGTGGTCGACGGGATCCATGCGTGAGTAACCCGCGGCCACCTGCGCGTTGAGCACCCACTCCCGCGGCCCGATGCCGCCGCCCACCATGGCCGAGGAGATCATCCGCCACCCGGGACCGAACCTCCACAGCAGGGACGCCATGTCGGCACCGTCCTCGAAACGGTGACTCAGCCGCACATCCACCTCATCCACCTCCAGTGGGCCGCACCAAGGTCACGACCGGCCTGCCGTCGTCTCCGACCGCGACGGCGACACGAGCGTGGAAGTGGGTGTCCACCAGCTCCTCTGTGAGCACCTCGGCGGGCGTCCCGGCGGCGACGGCGCGGCCCTGGGCCAGCACCAGCAGGTTGTCGGCGTAGCTCGCCGCGACGCCGAGGTCGTGCAGCGTGGAGACGACGGTGAGACCGTCGGCCAGGCGCAGCCGGTCGACGAGTTCGAGCACCTGCTGCTGGTGGCCGAGGTCGAGGGCGGTGGTGGGCTCGTCGAGCAGCAGCACCCTGGCCCGCTGCGCGAGTGCCCGCGCGAGCACGACCCGCTGCCGTTCGCCGCCGGAGAGTCGCCCGAGCGGGCGGGAGGCGAGCTGTTCCAGGTCGAGCCGCTCCAGCACCGAGGCGGTGATCTCCCGGTCCTCCCGGCCTTCGCGCCCGAGATAGGAGATGTACGGCGTGCGCCCGAGCAACGCGTAGTCGAACACGCTCATCTCGGCCGGCAGGGCGGGGCTCTGCGGGGCGTAGGCCACGAGCCGGGCGCGGCGCCGGGGAGGCGTCCGCCGTACCTCCGCCCCGTGCACCGTGACCTCGCCGCTGGAGCGGAGCAGGCCGGCGAGCGCCTTGAGCAGGGTGGACTTGCCCGCTCCGTTGGGCCCGACGACCGCGAGCCACTCGCCGCTCGCGGCGGTGAGGTCGACCCCGGTGAGTACGGCGCGGCCGTCGAGGGCGACGGCGAGCCCGGCGGCACTGACGGCGGTCATGTCTCGGCCCGGCGGGTGAGCCGCAGCACCATGATGAAGAACGGTGCCCCGACGAAAGCGGTGACCACGCCGATGGGCAGCTCGGCGGGGGACATGACGGTGCGGGCGACGAGGTCGCCGAGGACGAGGAAGACGCCGCCGCAGATCAGCGACAGGGGCAGGACGGAGCGGTACGACCCGCCCGCCAGGCGGCGCACGATGTGCGGAACCACGATGCCGACGAACCCGATGAGCCCGCTGACCGCGACGGCGGCGGCCGTGGCGAGGGAGGCGGCGAGCAGCACGGTGAAGCGCACCCGGCGCGCCGACACCCCGAGGCTCGTGGCCTCGTCGTCGCCGACGGCGAGCACGTCGAGCAGCCTGCCGTGGAGGAGCAGGAGAACGGTGGACACGGCGGCGTAAGGAGCGATGAGCAGGAGTTTGTCCCAGCCGCCGCCGACGTCGCCGAGGATCCAGCCGTAGATCCGGCGCAGTTCCTCGACGTTGAGCTGCTGGACGAAGGTCTGGACCGCCGACAGGAACGACGAGACCGCGACCCCGGCGAGCACGAGCGGCGCGATGCCGCCGGCCCGGCCCGCCATGGTGCCGAGGGTGTAGGCGAGCCCCACCCCGGCGACGGCACCCGCGAAGGCCGCGAGCGGGACGGTGACGGCGTCGCTCTCGCCGCCGAAGAGGGCGATGACGACGGTCGCGCCGAGCCCGGCGCCGGCCGCCGCCCCCAGCAGGAAGGGGTCGGCAAGCGGATTGCGGAACACTCCCTGGTAGCCCGCGCCGGCCACGGCCAGCAGCCCGCCGACGACCGCCGCGAGCAGGACGCGCGGCAGCCGGAGCTCCAGCAGGAGTCCCTGTTCGACGGGGGCGAGCCCGGAGTCCACGGTCACGAACGGGAGCTGGTCGGCCAGCTCCCGCACGACCGCGGACACGGGCATGCCCACCGCACCGGCGAGCAGAGCGACGATCATGCTTGCGGCGAGCAGGATCAGCGCGAGGAGCAGGGGCACGGGACGGAGCCCGGCCCGGTGACCGCGCCGCCCGCCCGGCACGGCTCCGGCTTTTGCGACGGTGTTCAGCCCGTGGCCTTCGCCGTGGCGCCGCGGGCGGCGGTGGAGATGGCCTTGGCGAGCTCGGCGATGCGCGGGCCCCAGCGGGAGGCGACGTCGTCGTCGAGGGGGATCACCTTGTCGCCGGTGACGGCGGACAGCTTGCTCCAGCCGGGCCGCTTGGCCAGCGTGTCCCGGGACTGGCCGCAGCACTTGGTGTCGGCCAGGAAGATCAGGTCGGGGTCGGCCTTGGCGATGAACTCGGTCGACAGTTTGGGATAGCTGCCCGCGGCGGCCGGGGCCTTGTCGGCGATGTTGATGAGGCCGAACAGGTCGTAGATCTGGCCGACGAAGGTGCCGGAGTTCGCGGAAAAGCCGGTGTTGTCGAGCTCATGGTAGAAGCTGAGCTGCTTGTCCTTGGGGGCGGCGGCGGCGAGCCGCTCGATCTCGGCCTTGATGTCGCCGGCGAGTTTCTCGGCGGCGGCCTGGTTGCCGGTGGCGGCGCCGAGGTCCTCGATCTGGTCGTAGGCCTCGTCGAGCTTGACCGCCGCGGGCTCCAGCAGAACCGGCACCTTGACCTTCGTCAGTTCGGCGACGATGTTTTCGGTGTCGTTGGAGAGCACCACCAGGTCGGGACGCTGGGCGATGATCGCCTCGGCGTTGGGCTTGAAGCCCGACAGGCTGGACTTGGGGGCCTGCGGGGGGTGGTTCGACAGGTCGTCGACCGCGACGACCTGCGATCCGGCGCCGATGGCGAAAAGGGTCTCGGTGGCGGTCGGCGACAACGAGACGATGCGCTGGGGCCGCTTCGAGATCGTCACGTCGCCGTTGCCGGCGTTCACGGTGGCGGGGAAGCCGGCTTCCGCCGTACTCGGCGCCGCAGTCGGCGTCGGGGAGGCGACGGCGGCGGTGTCGCCGCCGGTGCCGCACCCGGCGAGGGTCAGCGCGCTGAACAGCACACCTGCGAAGGCCGTGGGTAGGGGTCTCACTTATGTCCTTTCGGGGGGCGTGCCGGGAACCGAGAGACCCGTTGACAGATCACCCTTTTCCACGAGGGTTGAAGCGTCGCACGACGGCAGTCGACCTGGCTTCGGCCCGATTGGACCGTCACAGTTGCGGGACAGCGCCGGATTCACACCGGACTTCGCTTGCGCGCCGCGCTCCTGGAAGAAGGTATCAATCATCACCAAGTGCCCACAGCCAGGGTCTCCACGCCCTGCCGTGCACTGTGCCGCATGATGTCGGGCACTGTGCCGCATGATGTCGGGCACTGTGCCGCATGACGTTGTGCACTGTGCCGCATGACATCGAGTGGGCGGCACAGGCGCGGGCATGATGCGGGGCATGGACGAGTTGATTCTGCTTCGCCACGGCGAGACCGAGTGGAGCCGCGCGGGGCGTCACACCGGACGCACCGACCTGGCCCTCACCGAACGCGGAGAGGAGGAGGCCCTCGCTCTCGCGCCTCTGCTCAAAAAGCGCGACCTGTCCCTTGTCCTGGTGAGCCCGGCCGTCCGGGCCCGCCGTACGGCGGAGCTCGCGGGCCTCGCCGGCTTCGAGACCACGCCGGACCTGTGGGAGTGGGATTACGGCGCCTATGAGGGCATCACCACCGCCAAGATCCGTGAGATGCGGCCCGGCTGGTATCTCTGGAGCGACGGTGTGCCGCCCGGGGACGCCGACCACCCGGGCGAGACGGTGGAGGAGGTGGGCATGCGCGTCGACCGCGTCATCGAACGTGCACGCGCCGAGAGCGGTGAGGTCGCGCTGGTGGCCCACGGCCACGTGCTGCGTGTGCTCGCCGCCCGATGGCTCGGCCTGCCTCCGGCGGACGGACGCCTGTTCCGCCTCAACACCGGGACCTACAGCACCCTCGGCTACGAACACGGCAAACCAGTGATCCTCCGCTGGAACGCCCCGGTCTGATGTTCATCCGCGAGCATCGGCGGGCCGGGTGTGCCCGCCTCCCCCGGCCCGGCGTCAGCGGCGGGCCGGGCGGAGGGTGATGTCGGTGTAGTGCGCGTCAGGACCGGCGGTGACCGCCGTGCGGACCGCCTCGGCCACGGAGGCCGCGTTGAGGTAGCGCTCCGGCTCGTAGCCGGCGCCTTCCTGGGTGCGGACGGTGCGCTGCATGGGTGTGTCGATGCGGCCGGGGAAGACGGTCGTCACCCGGAGGCCGCGGGGGGCCTCCTCCTCGCGGAGGGCGTCGGCGAAGGCGCGCAGGGCGAACTTGCTCGCGGCATAGGGCGCCCACGTGGGGTTGGCGCGTAGTCCCGCGCCGGAGTTGATCAGGACGACGTGGCCGCCGGCGGCGCGCAGCGCGGGCAGGAGCAGGCGGGTCAGCTCGGCCACGGCCACGACGTTGACCTCGTAGACCTCGCGCCACACCGAGGCGGGGACGGAGTCGACGGTGCCGATCCTGGCGATGCCGGCGCTGTGCACGAGCACGTCCAGCCGGTCGACGCCCTCGACGTGCTCGGCCCTCACCTCGGTGAGCTCGACCGGCCAGGGGCGTGACCCGGGCAGCTTGGCGCGGAGCGCCTCCAGGGCGCCGAGGTCGCGTCCGCCGAGGATCAGGTCGTGGGTCGGCGCGAGGGCGTGGGCCACGGCCTCGCCCACACCTTTGGAGGCTCCGGTGATCAACGCGGTGGGGCGCACGTGCATGGAGCAACCCTAGCGACCATGACCGGCCCGGCATGCCTAATCGGTCCACCGGCGGGGTTGTGGCCCGTTCCACGGCCTTCAGCGGGTCGGCCGGGGCCCAGGCTTTCCCGGGGGTGGTCGGGAGGTCAGCCGGGCTGCGGGCCGCGGCCGGTGAGCCACTCCAGGACCTGGTCGTGGCCACGGCGGGCGTCCTCGTATTTCGCCCACCGCCAGTAACGCGGATGGTCGCGCACACCGGTCACCCAGGTGCGATAGGAGACGCCGGTTTCCAGGGCCACGCCGTATGTGCGGATCACCACCCGGCCGCCGGGGGCGAGCAGCACGTCGTCGGCCACGGGATAGAGGGTCATCTGGTCCATCACGGTCATCACGGGAGCCCCCTCGCGTCTGTCGTCGTCGACATGACTGTGCATCAGCCGCATGACGCGCTCGATTACGTAGCGAGCCCCTCCTGGTTAAAGAGGGCTGCTGTCCGTAAAAACAGTGTTACACGCGGGCAGGGCTCATCTTTGAGTCCGCAAGAGGTCTCCGCGTTTTCGCGGTAGCCGTAAAAAATCTTGCGGATGTCCCGCGAGGGTGTCCGGCGCACCCTTGCCAGGCGGTGCGCCGGATGTGAGAGGGCTAGTTGAGCAGCCCGTCGAAGTCGCCGTCCTTGACGCCGAGGACCAGCGCCCGCATCTCGGCGCGGGTGTAGATCAGAGCGGGACCGTCCGGGAACCGGGAATTCCGCACGGCGACGCTTCCGTCGGCAAGCTCGGCAACCTCGACACAGTTGCCCTGCGAGTTGCTGCGCCTGCTCTTGCGCCACGCCACATTGGTGAGGTCGCTGGCGGGCATGCCGTTATAGGTGTGCTCCATCTAAGTTCTTTCTGAGAAGGGCGCCGATCAGCTCCGCTGTGCCCCCTGGCGTGGTGCTCTCCACACATAGCTGTTCCATGGCCGTGAGGTACGGGTCTATGTCCTCACGTTTGTCCAGGTAGAGGGCTCCCCAGAGCTGTTCGACGTAAACGACGTCCGACAAATCGGACTCAGGAAACCGCATGATGCTGAACGCGCCTCCCTCGGCGGCATGCATGCCGTACCTGAATGGCATCACCTGGATGGTGATGTTGGGGAGGGTCGCAACTTCCAGCAGATGCTCAAGCTGCTCGCGCACGATCTCTCGCCCTCCGATGGGACGGCGCAGCGCCGCCTCATCGATGACCGCCCACAATCGGGGTCCGTCCTTGCGGGTGAAACGCTCCTGACGCTGCATGCGCATATGCACGCGGCGCTCGACCTCTTTACTGGGGGCGTCGGGATAGCCAAGCCGGAAGACCGTCCGCGCGTAAGCCGCGGTCTGCAGCAGCCCAGGTATGAACTGCACCTCGTAGGTGCGAATCATCCTGGCCGCCTCCTCAAGGCCCACATACGTGGTGAACCACGTAGGCAGGAAGTCTCCGTACTTATGCCACCAACCTGGGGTGTTGGCCTCCCTGACCATCTCCAGCAGGCCACGACGTTCGACGTCGTCGTGCACTCCATAGAGAGTGAGCAGATCCTCGACATCACGCGTCTTGAACCCGACCCGGCCCAGTTCCATGCGACTGATCTTGGACTCGGAGGCGCGAATGTGAAATCCCGCGACCTCTCGGGTGAGCCCCTTCTCCTCACGCAATCGGCGCAGACTGGCACCGAGCATGATGCGCCGAACTGTGGAACCTGTCCCCGGTGGATCCATGGACACGTGCTGCTCCTTGGTCGTTGACTGATCGACAGTCTGTCATTCCGCGACGCGAAATGCCTCGCCGCGGACAAGATCCCCTTTCGTCTAAGTTTGCCCCGATGAGGGGTAACGGTAGCGGTTGCATCCCGCGTATGCACGTGCATTCGCCCTTGCACCTGCACGCGAGTTTGCATCATCATGATCTAGTGCAGCCTGCCCCCAGCACCACCTCAGCTCGTGCCCATGGCGCAGGGCCCGCGACGCGCGCCCACAACATGCCCGCGACCAGGCACGTCCGGAAAAACACGCTCGACTGGTGGCCCCCCGCCGGCTGGTGGCCCGACCCGGCACGCGACCTGCTTGAGACCGCCTCGCACGCGTCCAGCGCCACCTTCGTCCTGCCACCCAAGGCCGATTCTGTGCACTCGTCCCGCAATGTGACGATCAGCACTCTCACCGGGTGGGGCATGTCGGCGGTCGCGGAGAACATGGAGCTCGTCGTCTCCGAGCTGTCGACCAACGCCCTGCGCCACGGGCTCAATCACGACCCCGGCGACGGCAGGGCCCCCCGCCCCCACGCCGGGCCGCAGCACCGGGTCCCTTCCTCCATCAGCCTCTCGCTGGTACGGCGAGGCGGCTTCGTGACGTGTGCCCTCGTCGACCCCGGGCCGGGCACCCCGGTGCTGCGTTTCCCCGACGACGACCTCGAGCCCGGTGGCCTCGGGCTCCACATCGTCGACTCGCTCAGCGTGCGCTGGGGTTGGTCCCCGCTCACGCCGTACGGCAAGATCGTCTGGGCTGTGCTCGCCGCCTGAGGCGTCAGACCCGCATCGGCTTTCCTGTTAAGGGGCGCCGCCTTACCCCTCCCTGGGGCGCCCGGGCGGGCTCCCGCGGATGTCCACCCTCGGACACCGGTGGGAGCCCGCCCTAGCCGCCTCCGGTGGCACTGCCGCTTGGGCCGTTGTCCAGCCACCGTCCCCTGAGCCGCCGCCCTCTTCAGCCGCCCCGGCCTGGCCACCGGCCCTTCGAGCCGTCGCCGCGTGCCGCCGCGTAGCTTCGCTCACGTCCCACGAGTATCGGGCTTCACCCCTGTACCACCTGCGGCTCGTCCTGTCCGGTCTTTTGTCACAGCTCCCGGACCAGGCGGAGTGATCTGCATTACCGTGGATGCTCACGCGAGTCCCGCGCGACCCCTTGAAGAGAGCTGAGATGGACGATCATCTGCTCGGCTGGCTGCGAACACTCGACGAGGAGAGGCTCGCCCGCGTCCTCACCCACCGGCCCGACGCCCTCACTCCTCCCTGGCCCAGACGACTCGACACCCTCGCCCAGCGGCTGGGCAGCGGCCCCGCGGCCCTCGCGGCCCTGCGAGAGCTCCCGCTGCCGTGCCTGGAGATCGCCGAGGCCCGATCCGCCCTCGGCGACCGCACCACACTCGCCGACCTCGCGGCCTTCCTCGGCGCCGCCGAAGCCGAGGTCCAGCCTTGGCTCACCGTCCTTTACGACCACGCGCTCGCCTGGCCCGACGGCGAGGGCCGTGTGCGCCTGGCCGACGCGGTGGCCAAGGAGTGGCCCGCCCCGTGCGGCCTCGGCACGCCGCTCGCCGATTACCTCAAGTCGTGGGCGATGAGCGGCGACGCGCTGCGGCTGCTCGCCCGGCGGCTCGGCCTGCCGCCGCAGGGCGCCAAACGGCAGCTGGTGGTGCGCATCGTCGAGGTGTTGTCCGATCCGGTGCGCATGGCCGAGCTCGTGCGTGAGGGCCCGCGGGGCGCCGAGTCCCTCATGCGGCGCTTCGCCTGGGAGGGGCCCGCGCTCGACGTGGACGGCGGGCTGTTCGTCACGAGCGGCACGCCGGAGCAGTGGGCGGCCGACCACGGCCTGCTGTTCCGGCCGCACTGGCACCTGGCCGAGATGCCGCGCGAGGTGACGCTCGCGCTGCGCGGCGACGGCTACCGCGCGCCCTTCACCCAGGTGGCCCCCGAGCCGGCGACGGTTCCGGTCGACCCCGAGTCGGTCGACCATTCGATGACCCTCGCCGCCCCCCAGGTCGTCGAGCGCGCCTCGGCGCTGCTCGACAACACCGCGAAGACGCCGCTGCCGCTGCTGAAGACGGGCGGCGTCGGCGTGCGCGAGGTGCGCCGGGTCGCCAAGGAGACCGGCTGCGACGAGGACGAGACGCGGCTGTCGCTGGAGATCTGCGCCGTGGCGAGGCTGCTTGCCTTCGACGAGGAGTCAGGCGGGCTCGTGCCCACCGAGCGGTTCGACCGCTGGCGGCTCTCCGATGCGCCGACGAGGTTGCGCGTGCTGCTCGCCGCGTGGTGGCGCATGCACCGGTCCTCGCTGCGGCGCGTCGACGGGCGGTTCGCCACCGTGCTCGGGGACGACCCGGAGGGCGCCGAGCTCGCACGGGCGCGGCGCGCCCTGCTCGGGATGCTCGCCGGACTGCCGTCCGGCGTCGGCGCCGCCGACCGCACCTCGCTCGTGCGCGCCGCCCGCTGGCACGCGCCCCTGCTCGACCACGCGCTGCTCGCGGACTGCGCCCCCGCGGCGCTGGAGGAGGCCCGGCTGCTCGGCCTGCTCGCCCAGGACAGCCTGACCGACCTCGGGCGCGCGCTCGCCTCCCTGGCCGAGCAGGCGGGCGACGAGCAGGACGAGTCGGTGCCGGAGGTCGAGCACAACCCGGCGCTCGTCGAGAGCTCCACGCAGGCGCTGGCAGGGGCGCGGCGCAGCGCGTTGTTCGGCGCCGACCTGACCGCCGTCGTCACCGGGCCACCGGCTCCCGAGCTCGCCGAGCTGCTCGACCGGGCGGCCGATCGGGAGTCGCGGGGGTCGGCGTCGGTGTGGCGGTTCTCGCGCGTGAGCGTGCGGCGTGCGCTCGACCGCGGCCACACCGCCGACGAGCTGCTCGACGAGCTGGCCGAGGTGGGCACACTGCCGCAGCCGCTCGAATATCTCGTGCGCGACGTCGCCCGGCGGCACGGCGAGGTGACGGTGACCAGCGTCGCCTGCATCGTGCAGGCCGCCGACTCCACCCTGCTCGCCGAGATCGCCGCGCATCGCCGACTGGCCGCGCTCGGCCTGCGGCTGCTCGCCCCCACAGTGCTGGCGAGCGCCGCCCCCGCCGCACGCACCCTCGCCGTCCTGCGCGACAACGGCTACGCGCCGGTCCCGGTGGAGGACACCGGGGAGATCAGGATCCACCGGGCACAGGTGGAGGACCGAGGCGGCGGCAAACTGATCCTTCTGCCCGGCGGGCGCGTGGCCGAGCTTGAGGCTCTGCCGTACTCGATGGCCGAGCCCGCACCGGACCCCCGCGAACACGCGCGCCGGCTCGCCGCGAGCGAAGGCGAGGGGGGACGCACCACCGGCCGCACCTGGGCGGTCATCGGCCGCATGGCCACACGACTGCCGACGGCCCAGCAGTCACTCCTCGGTTTCGTGGTGGACCGCGGCGTGCGCGCGGCCATCACCCTGGCCGACGGCGTCACCGCGACCGTGAGCCACGGCGAGCTGGCCGGCGCGGTGCTCGACGCATGGTGCGAGGAGGCGGGTGATTACCTTGAGTTCCCGCTGGCCGAAATCGTGGAGGTCCGCGGCTCCCCCGCATGAGACGGCCGCCCTCCGCGGACGCTCTGTTGCATGCGGCTCTCGCCGGCGAGAGCGCCGCCCCTGGGATCCCCCTCCCCGCGCGAGAAGCCTCGCATGGCATCTGGTCGTCCGCTGCCGGCTTCCCGCGTGAATGCACCTGCCCGGCCACGGACGACCGGTTCGCGCGAGAAGGGCGGGCGATCACCCTGCCCTAGGTGGCCTCGTCTTGTGCGAGGGATGGGCGGGCGGCCGGGGTGTCTCGTCAGCAGGACGTCCACAGGTCGGTCAGGGATGTGGCGAGGTCGAAGGACGGTTTCCAGCCGAGGGTGGCGGAGACCGCGGTGACGTCGGCGCATTGCCAGGCGACGGCGCCGGACTTCTCGTCGAGGGGGCCGTCCGTCACCACCGGAGTGCCGGGGGCGGCGAGGTCGATCAGGGTCGAGACGACGTCGGTGACGGCGGTCGCCCGGCCGCTGCCCACGTTGAGGACGGGCGGCAGCGGGCCTCTGACGGTGGCGGCGGCCACGATCGCGTCGGCGACGTCTCGTACGTCGACGAAGTCGCGTACATGGTGTGCGCCGGCCACCTGGACCTCGCGGCCCTCGCGGAGGCACTCGACGACACGGCCGGCGAGCGAGTCGGCGGAGGCGCCGGGGCCGACCGCGTTGAAGACGCGGAGCGACACCGCGTCGACGCCGTCCTCGGCGGCGGCGCGGATGAGTTCGGTGCCGCCGAGTTTGGTCATGCCGTAGGTGCCGACGGGGCGGCAGGGGGTGTCCTCGGTGACGGGTCGGCCTTCGAGGACCGCGCCATATTCCGCGGCCGAGCCGACGTGCACGACGCGGGCCTTGGGGGCCGCGCGGGCCACGGCGGCCAGGAGTCGTGCGGTGGCCACGACGTTGGCCTGGGTCATCTCGATCGGGGTGCCCCGCATCACGCCCACGCAGTTGATCACGGCGGTGGGCGCGGTCTCGTAGAGCAGGTCGGTCAGTTCGCGTTGTCCGGCCGTGGTGAGGTCGAGGCGGCTTTCGGCCCGTTCGCGGGAGACGGTGAACACTTCGGAGCCGCGAATGGCGGACAGGCCCGCCCGCACGTGTTCACCGATGAACCCCGTGCCACCGATGAGAAGAAACCGGCTCATCCCCATCCCCCTTGGCAACCGGATAATCCGTTTCCGGGACTCGGCGTCCCAAACAGGACAGAATTCCGAGAAACCTGCGCGAAAATATACAGCGGCCTTGTCGGTACTGGGTCGTGTGTGACGGAATTGGCGAGGTGCATTTTTCCTAACAGAATCCATCCGACCATTACTGATCAGTAAGGTCTTCCCGATGACCGGCGAGGGCCCCAAAACATGGGCTAACGCCCATAAAAACAGTTAAATCATGAATCATCCGCATCAGGGAAGAGGCTGTTGTTGCTCTTCCCCGGGAATCTTCCAACGGGCGAGGGGCCGCCCCGCGGTCGGGACGACGGCCGGGGAGGGATCTATCAGAGGTAAAGGCCTGTGCCGTGATCGGTCTGGGTCGTGGCGATCGCGTGCAGGTCGCGCTCGCGCATGACGACGTAGACCTGACCCTGCACTTCGACCTCGTATTGGTCCTCGGGATTGAACAGCACCTTGTCGCCGACCTTGACCGATCGTGCGCTCGCGCCGACGCCGCAGACCTCGCCCCACACCAACCGGTTGGCCATCTTGACCGTCGCGGGAATGACGATGCCCGCGGTGCTCCGGCGCTCCTCGGAGTCCTGCTCGGCCCGGACCATCACGCGGTCGTGCAGCATTTGGATCTCGAACTTCACGTCTGCCACATGGGCAGTCTAGGTCGTATCAAAGAGATGTTCCGCCCACCGGGCACACCGGGGCCACTCTCCGCGGACCGCGGCAGCGGGCACCACGACCGCCGGTGACCGGCCGCAGGCGGCAAAGCGGGCCCCCGGCCGAAGGCCAGGCGCCCGCGATCCACACCGGCGGACCGGCCACGCCGGAAAAGCGACACGAGACCGGGCCCAGGCCGGGCCCGCGATCCAAACCGGGTCGCGGGCGACGTCGGTGGCTGCGCCGTACGGCGCGACCGGTCCCCGAAGGCTCTATCGGGCGGCGCAGGAGGTGGTCACCAACGCCACCCGGCAGGCGCGGGCCCGCCCGGAGGGCGGCTACTTGCGCGTGTAGCTGAGATAGACCTTGTCCGTGCGGTAGGCGGAGGCGGAGATCTCGGCGAGCACGCCGTTCACCTGCCCCTTGAAGTTGATGAGCGCGGCCTGGTAGCCGCCGTCCTTGGGCACCACCGCGATCATGTGGGACTCGTCCCACCAGCCCCAGACGCCCTCGGCCTTGGTGTTCACATAGCTTCTGATCTTTCCGGTGGCCCGGTCGACCACGCAGACCTTCTCCCGCACGCTGACAGGGCACCAGGTGCTCATCAATCGCCCGGAGGGGGACACCGCCTCCTCGCCGCCGGCGGGCCGGCCCACCTTGGACAGGGTGCGGACGACGGCGCCGTCTGCGGCGCGGTGGAATCGCACACCCTCGCCGTGATCGACGATCAGGTGGGAGTTGTCGCCGGCCCAGCGGAAGGTGCCCTCCTTGTGCACGCCCGTCACCGGGATGTAGCGGCTGGTGCGGGTTGCCACGTCCACCAGCACGTAGCCCACCGTGCGCCACTTTCCTTCGACCTTGCGCTCGGCGGTGAGCACGACCTTGGAGCCGTCCCGCGACCAGTAGGCGTAGGACGCGGTGAGCGGCCGCCGCACCGTGTTGACCGTCACCGACCTGCCCGTGCGCCGGTCCATGATGACCAGGGAGTCGTATCCCGCCTCCGTGTAGGTGGTGGCGATGCCCGCTGCGCGGCCGCCGCCTGGCGAGGCGGTGTATTCGGTGAATCCGGAGCGCCGGGCGAAGGTGTTCTGCCCGCGTGCCCGGAGATACGCCCTGTTTTTGCTCAGGGTGTAGGAGGTGACATGAAGCCGGTCTGAGGGGTTCTCGCGAAGGGTGACCCCGGTGCCGGGCAGGCTGATCTCCACCGGGTCGGCGGTGACCGCCGACGTCGCCGAGACGGCGGGAGCCGCCGCGAGCACCGCGGCGAGGGAGACGGCACCAGCCACGAAACGCACACAAAGTGCCGCCCATCCCTCAGCCGTCCGGCTGGCTGTGCGGGTGGTCGCCCGACGTGATGGGATCCGTCCTCGCTGCACGGGCCGCTCCGCAAGATGAATATGGCTCGGTGAAAAAATCACCATGGAAGCCTAAAGCGAATACAGCCGCACACCGGACGGTATATCGGATCGGCATATCACACTTTCGTTTATGGCGGCGGCGACCCACGCAAGGGCGCTAAGCCCTTCTCAAGGCAACAGAAAAGTGCCCGGCTCGAACGGCTCAGGCCGCGCGGCCTTGGCGACGAAGTCGGCGACCTCCATCGGATCGACGGGGTCGGCCAGCGGCGGCAGGCCCGGCAGGCGCCGCATGACCGGTGGATCGACGAACAGGCGGGGCCCGGTGCCGTCGTCCAGCAGCCGGGCGAGCACCACGTCGCCGACCGTGGCCGCCTGGGCCAGAGCCCGCCGCCGCACCGAGGACTCGGCGGATCCCCCGGCGAGATCCCGCAATCCTACGGTGCCCCGCGCACGATCGGCCTCGGCCACCTCCCACACCCGCAGCGGCTCAGACACCCAGGACTCAAGGAGCGCGATCTCGTCGGCCCTGAGCCACTCGCGGTGCTCGGCGAGGAAGTCCGCGGCCATGGCGTATTCGAAGGCGGCGGTCTCGGCGAGGAACCCCGCCGTGTCGTCGGGGCCGCCCGCCACCACGGCGGCGACCGCGTCGCGGTTGGCCGGTCCGTAGGCGTAGGCGAGGACGAGCCGGTGCAGGAGCGGGGCACGCTCGGTCAGCGGGTGGATCTCGGCGGCCTGATGGCAGGCCTTGTATTTGAGGCCGGACCCGCACGGGCACGGCTGGTTCCGCGCGACCGCGCCCGAGGGGGCCGCGGACAGGGGCCGCAGGGCCTCGCGCAGCCCCTCGTCGGACTGCACGCCGCCGCGCCGCAGCAGGTCGTCGGCCTTGGCGTAGTCACCCTGGCAGGCCGCGTGGAAACCGGCGTCGAGCAGGGCCGGGACGAGGTCGGGCACCAGGGCGAGCGCCTCCTCGACGAGCGCGGCGGCCTCCGCCGCGCTCGAGGCCCGGCGTGAGGCGAGGAGAGCGACGGCGGCCTGCTGCCTCGGGCCCGCGGCGGCGGCGGCCATTGCCGTCAGCATGTCGTCGCTCAGGGGCTCGCGCGCCATGTCGTCGGCGAGGTGGCCGATCACGGCGTCGGAGACGGCGAGGTGGCGCAGTGTCCCGGTCAGGTCGCTGTCGGCGTCGAGGATGGACAGCGCGTGGCGGATCTTGACCAGCCTGATGACGTCGTCCTCGATCATGCCCCGCACCTCGCCGGGGTGCTCGGGCGCACCGCGCATGTGCACCTGGCCACCGGAGACGACCAGACCGCCCTCCGGGAGCAGCTCGGTGAGCGGCGGGTGAGGGTGGTCGAAGGTGCCGGGGTAGTTGTGCAGTATCTCGGCGGCCACCACGTCGAGCGGCGCGGACCGGCTCACCGCCGGGTCCTCCTCGCGGAAGTGCGCATAGACGGCCACGGCCAGCATCGCCTGGCCGACGGCCTCCTCGACGACCCTGGCCATGGCGGCGGGTTTGGCGACGCTGCCCCCGGGGCGCAGTGGCGTGACCTCGAAGACGCCGCCGGTGAGGCGCACGGCCAGCACGTCGTTCTCCGCGCAGGCGGGCAGCCAGCCGGGCGGCCCTGACAGCTGCCCGGAGGCGTCGGCGGTCATCATGCCTCCCCCGGCGAGCGGCCAGCCGGCACCGGCGGCGAACCGCGTCCACAGGGCAAGGTCGCCGGCCGCGTCGAGCGTGCCCGAGGCGGCCTCCTCGGCCGTGACCTGGTGGGTGAACACCGCACCCTCGGCCAGGTGGGGCAGGTGGACCCAGCCGTCCTCGGTGTCGTGGAAAAGCGGCGAGGCGGCGAGCTCGCTCTCCACCCGCTCGGTGTCGAGGCCGAGCTCCTTGGCGAGGTCTTCGACCATCAGCGCGCCGGGCTCCGCGAAGGCGTCGAGAAGGTGTCTCCACCAGGGAGGCGGCACGGGTTGCTCTACGTTCACCATCCCATTCTGACGACACGTCCGCGCGGGGCGCGGCGGCGCGCCGGGACATTGTTCACTAGTGGCTTTCGCCGGTCTATCCCGAAGAATGGGGGGAGCGCGGTGAATGTGGCAGTGCGACCATGAGGGTGCACCCACCGGGAGGCCGGCTCATGGTTGGGCGAGCCGGGTCATAATGCGGCAAAGGGATGCGGCTTCGGGGAGGTCGGCTCCTGGTTTAGTGCAACATTCCGAGTTCCCTGGCCCATTGGAGCACGATGGCGCGTGGGGCAAGGTGATTGTCGGGATGCATGGCCTGATACTTGCGCTTGATGGAGTTCAGGTGATCGGCGACCGTGTCGGGGCGGATGTCGAGCCGGCGGGCGATCTGACGTGCGGTCATCCCCTCCAGGACGATCATCTGCACGATCTGCATCTCCCTCGGGGTGAGCCGGTGCTTCTTCCTCCGCCGCCCCGCCGCGGTGAAGATCAGCCGCAACCGCGCGAGATAGACGTCGCGGGTGAGCTCCAGCGCGGCGACCGCGTCCTGCGACGTCTTCCCGTCGGCCACGGTGCGCAGCAGCAGGCGCTCGGGGCGCCCGATGTCGTCGGAGTCGAGAGGTCTGCGGTTGGCGTCCTCCAGCAGATAACCCGCCAGCAGCGGCGATAGATAACACCCGTCGGCGAGGGAATGGGCAAGCGCGCGAGGGTAGTCCAATATCTCCGCGTCCTTATGGATGAACCCGCAGGCGCCGGCCGCGATGACGTCGAGCACCGCCTCGGCGGTGGCGACGGCGGAGACGGACAGGACAAGGAGCCCTCGGCGTACGAGGAACTCGACCGCCTCGACCCGCGATCTGCCGCCCCTGATCCAGTAGTCGCAGACGACGACGTCCACCTCAAGCTCGGGATCGAGCTCCTCCACCGACCGGACCTCCGCCACGACGGCGTAGCCCGCGGCCTCGATGCCGAGCCGGAGCCCGGCCGCCGCCACCGGCTGGTCGTCCACGACGGCGACGCGGCCGTTCTCCCGGGCGTTCACGCGTCCGCTCCCGCCTCGCCGTCCTCTGCGGCCTCCCAGTGCACGGTGACCTTGGTGCCCTCGCCGGGGTAGGCCGCGATGGTGCACTCGCCGCCGAGCGCGCGCACCGCCGCGTAGGCGCCGGTGAAGCCGAGGCCGGGGGCGACCTTCTTGGGGTCGAAACCCCTGCCGTCATCCCAGACGGTGGCGAGCACCCAGTCGGGGCCGGATTCCACATAGAGGCGGGCGATCACCCCCTCCCCCGCGTGCCTGCGCACATTGTTGAGCGCCTCGGCGACGGCGGCGGCGCACGCCTCGGCGATCCGCGGCGGAGGGTCGGCCGCCACGCGCAACTCGTGCTCGACGAGACTTCCGAGGTTCACGGCGTTGTCCACGATGTCACTGATCCTGCCTTCGAAGGCGGGGACACCGCCCTTTCTGCGGTCGCCCAGATAGGCCCGCCCGAGGAAGGCGGCCCGGCGTGCCGCCTTGGACAGGGGTTCGCCGAGGTCGCCCCCTTGGGCGACGCGTTCGATCACGGGGAGGAGATCGTCGTGGATCGCGCGCTGCGCCAGCAGCCGCTGGCTCTCCTCCGCGCGGGCGGAGGCGTCGTCGGCGCGGTGCGCGAGGTTGAGCATCTCGCGCCCGATCAGCGCCCCGATGACATACCACATGACAAAGCCGAGCAGATCGGAGCCGAGTTTCTGCCCGATGTCCGGCAGCAGGGAGACGACCCAGGTGACCATGAGGCCGAGGACGGCGAACGCCGGCGCCCTGCCCCACCGCAGGCCGAACCCGAGCACCGCCGAGGTCACGAGGCTGTACGGCACAAGCGGCGTCATGAGCAGGTTCCGCGCGAACTCGGGGGCGGCGCGCGAGCCGACGAGCATGAACACGATGGCGACGGCGACGTCGGTCCAGACGAGCACGGGGTCGTCCGGGGTCTTGACGCGCAGGGCCCACCACACGAACCAGGCCGAGTGCACGGTCGCGGCGATCGCCAGGGCGAGGGCCAGCCAGGGGCGGTCGAGCCGGTTCCAGCTGATCAGGGGGACGTAGACGAACCCGGCGGTGCCCGCGCGGACGAACGCGATCATGCGCACCATGCGTAACTGCGTGGCCGCCACGACTCCGCCCGGCCCTACCTCAGGGTCATTTCCCAGCCGGGACGACGAGAACGACCACCGTGCCAAAGCGCCTCCTCATCGGGGCAGCCATTTGTGCAGCTCCCCAGATGGAAGTACCACAGCGTCACGGATCACTCAAGAGAATACCTAGGAATCGGGATAAGTCGGTTATCGAAGTCTGTCCAACCCCATTCCACCCGTCATGGGCCCCCCGGGTGGGCAAGCTGAAAGTTAGCTTTAGGCCCACCGAGACCACCAAAGCTACACGACAGCCCGAAAAGACTCACTCACCATCACTCGACGTGCAAAACGCGACATCGAATGCACGGCTGTCGCACAACTCCTTTTTCCAGGGGCCCAAGTCCGGCTTCTCCAGGAAACCGATCAGCATTCGGTCGCCGAACTTGTTGAACCACAACACCTCACACCGGCAGTCCCCACCGCTCAGCGCGGCCTCGAACAACCCGGACCGCACGGCCGGAGCCGCCGACACCGCACAGACCCGCCCCTTCCGGTCCCCGGTCACCAGCCACCGGCAAAGGTCGGGCACCAGCGCGCCGACCGGGAATTCCGGATGCGCCGCGACCCCGAGCGGCCTGCCGCGCCCGAGCGGGGTGAAGCTCTCCCCGTCGGCGATCACCACGGCTCCCTTGAAGAGCCCGAGTGCCTTCTCCGCCGCCTCCTGCAGCGTGATGTCCAGCGACAACGTCACCTCACCTGGACGGCACTCCGCGTCGCCTCCCCCGCAGTCGAGGTATGGGCGGACGGTCTCGCTCAGCGCCTTGTGCCACGCTTCGCCGCCGCCGGCCACCTGGCCTCCGGCGTACCGCAGCGTGCCCTTCCCGGTCGCGAATCCGCTGGGCAGCACCACCGACACGACGAGCAACGTGGCCGTCACCATCGCCGGGAACGGTGTGGACAACACGCGCCCGCGACCGGTGGGACGGTCCGCACCGCCGATCACGAGCCCCACCAGCGCCATCCCGGCGACGGCCACCGCCGGGTCACGCGCCGGGAGCAGCGGGGCCAGCGCCGAGGGCAGCCCGGGGAGGGCCGCGGAGTAGAGCGTCCCTGCCACCAGACCGGCGAGGCCGCCGGCCGCGAACACGGTGACCGGCGGCGACAGCGCCGGCCGCAGACGCACGAAGGCCCACGCGAACAGCACCAGCAGCATCGTCAGCACAGCGGCCAGACCCACCGCGCCGAGCTCGCCCCCGATCTGCGCGAGAGAGGTGCCGAGGCCGGCCGCGCGGCCGGGTCCGCGGGCGAACATCCCGGGGGCCCATGCCGTACCTGCTGCCGGGAGCGGCCACAACCACCACGCGGTCGCGGCGATCAGCACGAGCGCGGCGCACGTCTCCCCCAGGGCGCGCAGGCGTCCCCGGGCGCATGCCCGCGCCGTCAGCACCGCGCACGCGCCCGCCGTGAACATCACCCCCACGCCCGGGTCCCGGGTGTAGAGAAGCAGGCAGCAGGCGGGTACGGCGGGCCAGCAGACGCGGGTCACGGCGTCCAGGGCGGGCACCGGCACGTGCGGCCGCGCGGCGACCAGGCCGAGCAGGGCCGTGAACAGCACGGCGACCGCGCCCGCCCCCTCGTAGGGCCCGAGGTCCACGGCCAGGGCGACGGCGGCGAGCCCGAGGCACACCCGCCGCAGGAGACGGGCACTCGGGCGCCTGACCGCGAACTCGATCCCCGCGAACAACGCGAGAACACCCACGACAGGGACGAGGGCGAGCGTGGCATAACCGGTGTCGAGCGTCGCGAGCCCCAGCAGCGGCCCCACCAGGACGAACGAACCCGCCACCGTGACCGGGCCGCTCAGCGCGGGCGCACGCCCCCGGACGCGCCGGTCACGGTTCCACACCAGGCACAACGCCAAGAGGATGAACCCCACCAGGCTCGCTAGAAGCGCCGCCGAGGGGAGAGTCAGCCACGGCCGATGCGCGGCGAGCCGGTCGACGTACACGAGGGCGAAGAGCGCCAGCAGCAGCATGGGCGGGACGGGCCACCAGAGACGGCTCACCGGACCTGTCCCCCCAGCAGCGCGAAGGCGACCAGCACCACGGAGCCGACGACCAGCAGGATCACGTAGTGCCCCTGGGAGAGGCCGAGCGGCAGCCTGTCCCGCACGAGCGTGTCCTGCTCGTGCTCGTCCCACCAGCGTTTGCCGAGCGCCGCGTATACCTCGGCGTTCCAGCCGTCTCCGGCGAGCCTGCGGGCCAGCTCGTAGGTCTCCTCCTCCGGGGTGCGCTTGTCGGCGATGCGCTGGAGATCGTCCTCCCGGTCGTGCGTACGGCGGGAGCCTTCTTTGCGCCGAGGGCGACCCTGTAGCCGGGGGCCGGGCGGGGGTGTCAGGTGCGGTTTAAGGACCTCGCCGCCGGGGGGCGCAGCCTTCTCCGCCGGCTGTGTCTCCAGCGGCTCTGTCGCTGTCGGCTCTGTCTCCGCCGGCTCTTGCGACTCCCCGCCAGGTTCCGGCTCAAGCGGCCCAGGCGCCTCAGTCACCTCGGAATGTTCGTGCCCCTCGTCCTCCGGAGCGTCCTCGAACCGCACCGGCTCCGGCTGCACGGGTGGCGCATAAGGCGGCACCTCCGGCCACACGGGCCACCGGTACGCCGCGATCCCCTCGGGGGCCAGGAGGTCCCCTGAGACCGCGGCGGCCGGCCACTCGGCGAGTTCGGCCTGCGGGGGCCGGGAGGCCCGGGGGATGGTGCCCGCCGCCAGTGCCGCGACCCGGTCACGCACCGAGTGGGGCGTCCTCGCCCCGCACTCATCCAGCAGTTCGCGTACCCGCCGCCCGCCGCCCTGGCCGTAGGCGTCGAGGAGGCTGTCCACGGCGTTCAGCAGCGGGTCGCCGGGGACGACCCCGTCGGCCAGGTCGACGATGCGCCGCCGTACCCCGCCGCCGGGCCGTACCGGCATGAACAGCAGGTTCGGCATCCAGAGCCGCCCCGGATCGTGCCTGGTCTCATAGGTGGAGAACGTCCACCGCCAGGTGGTGTCCAGGTCGCTGCCGGAGTAGAGCGGGTCCAGGATCTCGATCATGCCCCAGGTGAGCGGCTCGGGGTCGTCGCCCTGGGTGATGACCGACAGCGGCTCCCCCGGCTGGGCGAGGGCCGCGGCGAGCATCGGCCGCAACTGGTCGCCCGCCCGCCGGGCGCGCGTCTCCACCCGGTCGATCGCCCGGTCGCAGGCGTCGGCCAGATCCGCCAGCCCGACGGGGGGCATGCTCAGCGGGACGCCTTCGGCGAGGTCCGCCGTCATCACCCACGGCCAGCGGGACAACCCGAGCGAGAGCCGGGCGGTCAGCTCCGCCACGGGGCCGACGAGGGCGTGGGCGACCTCCGATCTGGACAGCGGATCGGCGCCGCGGGTGCGGTGCAGCAGGGCGGCCTCGGTGCCGATCACCACGTAGCAGAGACTGTGCGCGGGCCGCGTGACGAACCCGGCGTTCACCATGCCGGCGAAGCCGCGCAGGTGCTCGTTCCAGTAGTCGAGGTCGCTCTTGGCCAGGGAGGTGGCCTGGGCGCCGAGGCCTCTGCCGTACGGGCCGTATTCACTCCACGAGAAGACGATCTGGTCGATGACCTCGTCGTTCACCACCCCACCTCCGCGGCGGCCGGCCCGGGTAACACCCCGGTCATGGCCAGGAGCGAGAGCAGCGGCATAAGCACCCGCTTGGGTCTCGCGCCCCGGGGCAACGACTCGCCCCGCGGGTTGGCGCCCATGGCGGAGACGAAGTGCAGAGTGGACCGTTTGACGTCGTGGAACGGCCGCAACCACGCGGTGGCCCCGTGGGCGTCGAGGAACGCGTAGGCGTCGCGGCTCTCGGCCTCGATCGCGGCGGGGTCGAGCGTTCCGTGCGGCACGGGTTCACGCAGCCATCGGTCGGCCGGCGGAGTGAAGCGCAGCAGGTCGGACTTGGCGACGGCGATGGTGGTGGCCACGTCGCTGAGCGCGCCGGAAAGGCGCAGGCGGTCCATCACCGCGCCGAACGCCTCGTCGCGGCGGTGCGCGGGCTGCGTCGTGCCCGGCACCATGCCGGGCACGGCGAGTGTGGGATCGGCGACGAAGATCAGCCCGTGCGCCGCGGCGAGGAACCTGGCGTGCCTGCCCGACTGGGTGAAGTCCTCACCCGACACGTCGAAGAACGACATGACCCGGGTGCGGCCCCCCGCGGTGAGGATCAGCGCGTCCGCCGCCTCGATGAGGTTGTGCGCGGTCCACGACAGCAGGTTGCCCCGCCCGATGAACTGCTGGACATAGATGTTCATGAACGCCTTGTGCCGCTCGATGTCCAGTGCCGCCGCGCTCACCCCGAAGGGCTGGAGGGCCTGGCTCTCGACCTCGGCGAGCATGGCGGCGAGCAGGTGCGACTTGCCCGCGCGGGTGGTGCCGACGAGGCCGATGAGCAGCGGGTCGTCATATTGCGCGTAGGCGGCGGGAATGTAGTGCTCGGTGGTGTCGTCCGACGGGTTGGGGCACAGCTTGTAGGAGGTTCTGAGCTTGTCCCGCAGTTTCTCCGCGCCCTTGATCGTGCCGGGGGCGAACGGCTTGTACTCGCCGCCGACGAGCTCGAACAACGTGCCGTCCCGCCACGGGATCGCGTCCAGGCAGGTGGGGCAGGAGACGAGCCTCTCCGGAGGCTCGGTGTTTCTCGGCATGGTCCCTCCCTAGTTCACGAGGACGGCGACGGCCGCCACCCCGGCCACGACCGCGATCAGGGTGACGAGCAGGGCGATCCACAGGCCGGTCCGGCGCGGTGGCGACGCCGTCGTCACCGGCCGGTGCCGGCTGCGTTTGGCGGCGAGCGCGTCGTCGAAGCGTGCCCCTCCCTCGCGCAGCCGCGCCTCGAAGTTCTCGCCCTTCGGCAGCAGGGCCCGTCCCTCTTTCAACCGCTCAAGCACCGTCCTCGCGGTGACGCGGTCCCCCGCCGGCACGAACGTGCCGGCCAGCCAGTGCTGGAGTGCCTCCCCCATCGTGTGGAGGGCGGGCTCCTGCCTGTCGTCGACCTTGCGTGCGGTGACGACGTAATACGTCAGCATCGCGGCGCTCCACACATCGGCCGAGGGGTGCGGCGGCGCCGGTGCCTCGCCCCGCAGCTCGGGCGCCGCCCAGGGCGCGCCGCGGGGGACGCTCCAGCGGTCCTGGTCTACGACGGCGGCGCCCTCGAAGGAGACCACCCGCACCCCGCCGGAGTCGCTCCAGTAGACGGTCGCGGGCTCGATGCCGCCGTGGACGACGCCTGCCGCCCTCATCGCGTCGGCGGCGCGGAACAGGCCGATCACGGCCTTCCGCTCCTCCCGCGAGTGGAGTTTGCCGGCCCTGCTCAGGATGGGCTCGCCGGGGAAGTCCTCATAGAGGATGAACGGCTCCTCGGCGTCGGCGTCGTAGCCCACGACGCGGACGAGCTCCCGGGGATAGGCGGAGTCGCCCAGCCGGTGCAGCAGCCGCAGCGCGATGCGGATCTCGTTCTCCAGCTGCTCGTACGCCTCGGGCCGCATGGCCCCGACCCCGATCGGCACGTATTTCCGCACCAGCGTCATCCCGTCGCCGGCGCGCTTGACCCGCCGTATCGCCGTGAGCGAGCCCTCGGGCACCGGCACGGCGCCCACGTCGGCCTCGGCGATCTCCCAGGTGTGCGGCACGCCCTCGGGCGACAGAAACCAGAGTTGTTCAGCCACGGTCCTCTCCTCCCGGCGCGGAGGCCTTCACGGTGCCGATCCGGGGCGGCACGAGCCGCAGCACACCGGCGTGCCGCCCGGATCTGGTCCAGACGGCGTCCTTCGTCTCGTCTGTGCTGTCTCCGTGCAGGCCGTCCTGCTCGCCGCGCAGTCCGGCGGGGGCGAACCTGACGAGCCGCGCGCTTCCGGCGGAGGACCGGAGCAGTGCCAGGTCCTCCGCGCGGCACAGTTGCAGCATCAGGTCGCCGGTCTCCATGCGCAGCGCGTTCTCCGCCTCGGCCGAGCGCGGCCAGGTGGCTCTGAGCGCGATGTGACGGTCGGTTCCCCCTTGAGGGGAGAAGGCGGGACGGCGCTGCACGCCCCACCGGGCCAAGTGCTCCTGGTAGTCCGCCAGGAGGCCCTCCAGGGTCGCGGCGGACCGCCCGGCGAGCCCGTGGAAGGCCGGTTCCGAGAGTCTCGGCCACACTCCGGCGAGCACCGTGCCAAGAGCGGCGGCGAGGTCCTCGGCGACCGCGTCAAGCACGCCGCCCGACTGGCTGTGTCCGGCCTGGTGGTAGCCGGCCTGGTGGTACCCGGCATGGTTGTCGCGGAGTGGCCGCGGCTCATGCGCGGCCAGCTCGCCGGCGCACCGCTCCAGCACCTCCGCCACGGTCCTCGCCGCGTCCGAGGCGATCCTGCGCGCGTCGCTGATCACCCACTCGGCCGCCGCCACCTCGGCGGCGACCTGGGTGAGCCGCGACCGGGCGATGTCGGCCTCGGCGACCACGACGAGGTCGCACCACCTGGCGACGGCCTCACGCCACCAGTACGGCAGGGCCAGGAGCGCGGCCAGCGCGGCTGCGCCGTACCCCGCCCAGACGGCGAACTCGGGCAGACGCACCGCCTCGGCGAGTGCCCGGCCGCCCGCGGCGCCCAGTGCCCCGAGGAGGGGGTGCACCGCCACGACGAGCCGGCCGCGCCCGCCGAAACCCCGCTCGCCGCCCGGCTCCGGTGCCCGGCTCCACAACCACCACACGAGGACCGTCCAGAGGGCGACCGCCGCGCCGGCGGCGGCCGTCCCGCCGAGTCCGGTGAGGAAGCCCACCGCCAGGGCGACGGCGAGCAGCACCGGGTTGTGGAGGCGCAGCGGGAAGGGCGGGGGTTCGCCGAGCCGGTTCAGCAGTTGCGCGGGACACGCGGGGGCGAGGCGGCCCACCTGGGCCGCGCTGCCGACGGGCGTGGCGCGGTGGGCGAACTCCCGCAGCCGCTCGACCAGCACCGGAAGCGGTGTGCGCTCGGCCAGGGCCGCGGTCACCACCCCTTTCAGCCGGTCGACCACACCCGAGGTGGCCGCCTCCGGCAGGTCGGCGGCGACGCCGAGCCGGTTGAGCTCCTCCCGGGCCGCCCGGTCGAGCCCCGAGCCGCCGTCGATCCGGTCGAAGGTGTCCTCCAGCACCGCGCGGTATCCCGCGAGCCCGTCACGCACCTCCGCCAGACGTCCCGTCACCCGCCGGGACGCCCTGCCCCTGAACAACACGCCCCGGGGACCCCCCAGCCGGGCCAGGGTGTCCCGGGCCTCGGCGAAGCGGCGGGCGCAGAGCGCGTCCTGCTCGGCCAGGCGCCCGCCGGGCCGCAGCAGCCTCTCGGCACTCCACCCGCCGTCCCGCCCCCCGGTGTAGACGGTGAGCCCGCCGTGGTCCTGCGGCCCCCCTCCGGCCTGCGTGTCGTCGACGGCGTCGGTGAGCCGCGCGACGGCCGCCGCCCGCGCCCCGGCGAGCAGCCGGTCGCCGGCGTCGTCGGCGACCACGCGCAGCCCCGGGCTGGCCACGCCGTCGGGCACCTCGCAGACCGCCGTGAACACCCGCAGGAAGACCTCCGGCGCCCGCAGCACCTCGACGAGGCTCGCGAGTCCCTGTTCAGCGGTGTGGTACGGCAGAGCCGGGCCGGGCGGCTCCATCCGCCACCCCACGCCCTCGGGGTCGGAGATCCAGAGCACCGCCCCCCGCGGCGGGCTCATCGACGACGGCAGTCGCAGCACCAGCCCGGCGTCGCGTTCCAGGGCGGGGCCGACGATCAGGCACAACATATTCTCGATAAAGCGGTTGCGGACCACCTGCTCGTAGACCGCGTGCCGTTCGTCCAGACCGTCGACGGCGTCCACGACGAGAGCCGACGCGGCCCCCTCGCCGTGCCTGCGATGCCAGGCCACCGCCTCCTCCAGCCGGGTCACGGCCCCGGCCGGGTCCGTGCCGCGCAGGTCGAGCAGGAGCACCGCCTGCACGTCGCTAGATGACGCCACGTCCGCGCACCTCCCGCTCCAGCTCGTAGAGGTTGTGCCGTACGGGGCGGGCGACCCGGACGAAGTCGTGGCGCAGCGCCCGGGGAAGGGTGGTGCGCCAGAACTCGAGGAGCATCTCGGCCCAGGCGCGGGCCGAAGGCGGCAGGTCCTCCACCATCTCCTCCAGGAGTTCCTGCTGCTTCGGGGCCATCCCGACGACGAGGTTGTAAAGCTCGTGCGGCGGGCTCGGGCGGGTCTCCAGCCCTTCCGGGGTGATCTCCATCAGCTCCTCGCAGAACTCCCGCCGGGTGAGCTGGTCGTCCTTGATCACCCATTCCTCGTAGGCCCGGATGACGCTGCCCCAGGAGGAGGCTCGTTCGAACGGGGTGAGCGGCAGCGTCATCGTGGTGGTGTCCGACGCCCGCAGCCGGACGGTGACGCGGCTCGGGGACGAGGGGTCGTCCCCCGGCCTGACGGCGACCTGGCCGTTCCAGAGGGCGCTGAGGAAGCGGTGCAGGATCGCCTCGCGGTGTTCGGGGGTGGTGGCGAGATAGCCGTAGTCGAAGCCGAGGCGCTGACGCCACTGCAGGTAGTCCTCGGCCCGCTCGTGCTTGAGCGCGAGCGCCCACTGGTGCAGCACGTCCCGCAGCTCGGGCACCTCGGTCACGCCCATCGCGGTCCTGAACAGCACGACGGTGATGGACTCGCTGCCGACCGGGCGGTATTCGGGGGTGAGGCCCCGGGTGCGCGGCAGGTTGAGCCGGCCCTCGATGTAGCGTTCGAGGTCGGCGTCCACGGCGCCCGCGGGATAGGTGATGAGCACGCGCAGGGCGCCGGTGCCCTGCGGGGAGAAGCCGCCGGGAAGCAGCGCCGCGAGGTCCTGCCTGAACTGCCCGAGGTCCTCCGCCGACACCTTGCCGTGGGTCTTGCCCGCCGCCTGGGCGAGCAGGTCGGCCATCTCGGGCAGCAGCGGGCGCTGGTCCCCCGACCGGCGCCGGAAGATCTTGGTCACCTCGGGCTTGATCTGGTCGAGGGCCGCCTCCAGCGCCACGGCGGGGCCGCGGTCCCTGCCGCCGGCGAACACCTTCCACCAGTCGTCCCGCAGCAGCCGCGCGACGACGACACCCTCGGAGGCGTTTGGCGACATGCCGTCCCCCGCGAACCGCTCGGCGAACCTCCCCACGGTGTTCTGGTAGAAGAGCCGCAGATCCTTGCCCTGCGGGGGCAGCAGGTAGCAGACGCCCGCCCGGGGGCGGTACAGCTCCTCCACGCGCCTGCGGAACCTCACCGGATCCTGGTCGGCGTGGTTGCGGAAGGCGCCCACACACTCACCGAGCCGGCGCAGCAACTGCTCGATCTTCGGCTGCCACGAGGGCGTCTGCGCCGTCCACGCCTCGTTCCACAGGCAGCGGGTGCGCCACAGATACCACGCGTCCTGGGCCCACACCTGGCGCTGCACCTCGGCGTCGTTCCAGCGCCACCGGCGCAGGCCGCGCAGCGGCGTAGCCCCCGGCGCCGTCATCCCGAGGCCCTGTGGGGCGGGCGGCGTCTCGCGGCGCCGGCGCAGCAGGCCGTCCACCCCGAGGCGGTCGGTCTCGTCCGCCGCCGCGGGGTCACCGGCGACGACGCGGTGCAGCCGGAACAGGTCGATGTCGCTCAGCAGTTCCTCCACCGCCCGCTGCGGGTCGAACCGCCCGGCCAGTTCGCGCACCCGCTGCGGGAGCTGGCGGCTCATCGCCTCCACGTTGCCCTGCATGAGGCGCAGGCGTTCGCCGAGCGCCCGCTGGATGGCGTCGGCGCCCTTGGGCGAGTCCGCGGCGGGGTCGCTGAAGGGGATCCCCTCTCTGTTCGTGAGCGGCTGGAGGTTCGCGGCCGCCAGGAAACGCTCGATCAGAGCGCGGTTGGACTCGCTTCCCGCCGCCGGTGAGGCCGAAAGCTCGTGCACCGCCGCCGCCAGCATCCGCGACGCGACGATGTCGGCCAGGTCCTCGGCCGGCACCGTCAGCGAGGCGACCAGCCCGGTCGACACGCCCCGGCGTCCGATCCCGGTCGGGGCCATCGGCTCCCGCTCGACGCTGCCGTTGATGAAACTGTCGGCGAACGAGGCGTACATCCGGTCGCCCGCCGGGGCGGCCAGGTCCTCCTCGGTCATCTCGGTGCCGACCAGCGACAGGATCAGCGAGACGACCGAGCGGTGCAGGTCCTCCCGCTCGATGCCCGGCGAGCTGCTGAAGAGGAAGGCCGTCTGGATCGTCGAGGCCCGCAGCCGGATGTCGCGGTCGTCGCTGTAGCGCACCGACAGCGACCCGAGCACCTCGTCGTCCATGCCGTCGAGGTCGGTCAGCGCGGCTTGGCCGTTCTGATCGTCGACCAGCCGGAACAGGTCGAGCAGCCCGCGCCCGGCGTTCAGCACCGCCTTGCGCCCGCCGCCCCTGCCCTCGGGGAACGCCGAAGGCATGATGACCAGCGGATAGATCTGCGCCTTGAAATCGGGGGGGAACTCCTGCTGGACGACGTCGCCGATCAGGTGGAGGAAGTCGTAGAAGATGCCCGCGCCCGTTCCCCCTGCGACGGAGAACGCGACGTAGATGTCCATCGCGTCGAGCCGCGCCTTGTTGCTGCCCAGCGCGGCCAGCTCGCCTCTGGCCTTCGCCAGTTCGCTGATCGCGCGGCGCAGCGGGTCCCTGGCCGCGGCGAGGCCGTTCCTGAACGTCTCGAACAGCGCTGCCCTGGCCACGGTCGGCAGCTGCCCCGCGCCCCTGCGCAGGGGCGCGACCCGGGGTTCGTGCCGGGGTGCCGGGAGCCAGCCGCCCACCAGGGCCGGCATCCTCACCCGCAGGCTGCGCGCCACCTCCGGATAGGTGTCGTGGTGGGGCACCAGCTCGGTCACCAGGTGCGTCGTGCGCCGCCCCGCCGCACGATGCTCGGCGGACGGCACCACGGCCTCCTCCATGCGGGCCAGTTCGGCGTCGTTGAGGTCGGCGTAGACGAACTGGGTGCAGGCGGGGAGCTGGAACGGGAGATAGTCCCGGCCGGGCAACATGCCCATCAGGTCGGTGCCGTCCGGGCCGCACAGCTCCTCCCGCAGGCGCCGTTCGAGGGCGGCGCCGATGTTGCATCCGGTGCCGCCAAGACCGACGAACAGCATCGGCTGGTAGATGTTCATCGCGGTGGAAACCCCCTCGGGTCGTGCATGTGGTCTCGTGGTCTCGGGCCCCCGGCCGGTCGCGGCCGGGGGCCGGTCAGTCGAGCAGGGGGTCGCCGCCCCAAGGTCGCGAGGCGCCGGAGGGGGGCGGGCCCGGGGGCGGCGGGTGGGGCGCGTCGCCGTGAATGCCGCCCGGGCCGCCCGGGCTCGTGCCGTACCCCGGCCCGCCGCTCATCCGGCGGTCCTCGACGGCGAGCGAGTAGCCGTCGCCGATGTCCTCGCCGCGCCCAGGGACGAGCTCCACCGGAGAGCCGTACGGCTTGCGCAGCATGATCGTGCCGCCGTCCGTGCGCCACGCGACATAGCCGTCGGCTCCGCCGTGCGACCGGTCGAGTCGCGGCGGGCCGTCACCCGTGCGCACCGAGAAGCGGAAGGTGGCGGCCCACCCGCCGCCGCAGTCGAGCCTGTGCAGAGTCGCGCCGTTCCGGCTCAGCACCGCGGTCAGGCCGCGGGCGTCGCGCTCGCGCCGCCTGCCGCGCACGAGCACGACCAGCGTGGAGACCGCGGCCGCCAGCAGGGCGAGGAGTGCGCCGAAGAGCCACCAGAAACGTTCGAGCAGTGACGGCGGCTCGACGAGGGTGCCGGAGAACAGCCCCTCGGCGACCGGCTTGTCCTGCTTCCCGGCGACCGCCTGGATGCGGCCCGACACGGGGCCGAGCACCGCCCGCTCGTCGAACCGGAGCGTCACGTCGACCGTCACATCGCTCGAGGCGGGCACCTTCACCCGCCCCGGCTCGACCGACGCCCCGGCGTCCTCGCGGACCTCGGCGAGCCTCAGCGTGTAGGTCCGCGCCGTGCCCGACACGTTGCGGAGTGTGAGCCGCCCGGCGAGCGCCGCACCCGGTGTGACCTCTCCCGAGTCGACGCCGAACCGCCCGGTGACCGGCGGCGGGGTCGGCGAGATCTGCCCGTGGTAGGGGCTGCTGTCGCCGACCAGGCCCCGGCCGCCGACCGAGCCGACCACCGTGAAGGCGCCTTTGGCGGTGGCGGGTACGGCGAAGCCGCCGGTGAACCTCCCGTCGCCCGCCGTGCGGTCCGGGCTCTTGCCTTCGTCGTTCAGCGCGATCGGCGTCGCCGGCAGGTCCCGGCCGCTCACCTCGGCCGCGAACACCATGCCCTCGAACTCCGCCGGATCGACGACGTCGACCCGGGTGCGCAACTGCACTTGCACGGTGACCCGGCTGCCCGGCACCGGCGCCGGCGGGTCGGCCGAGATCATCGAGTCGAGTCTGCCCTGCCAGACGATCCTGGCGGTCACCTCGCGCTCGGCCACCCCCTCGGGCGCGACCAGGTTGACGCGCCACCTGCCGGGCTTCGGGTCAGTGATGCGCAGCGCCTCGACCGGGCCGTCGCCGCCGCTGCGCAGGAACGTCGACTCGTCCTGCGATCCTGCGTCGGGCACCTTGCGGCCGTCGGGGTCGAAGTAGGAGACCCTGATCTTGGGCTCCTTCTTGACGACCTCGATCGACCCGGTCGTCGCCACCTGCGGGATGTCCACGTAAAGGTCGGTCTGGCCGCCCGGAGGCGGAGTCCCCTTGGTGATCGGCCCCGCCCGCTGGCAGAGCACCGACTCGTAGGCCTCGTCCACCGCCGCATGCACCTCGCCCGGCCCGCCCACGACGATCGCCCGCGGCTCGGGCGCGTTCGCGTTGCAGGTGTCCTGGGCGCCCGCCGCCGCGTATTCCTTCAGCTTCACGCGGTCGGCCTCGCCGAATCCGAGCGGCCAGACCTGGACCCCGTCCTGCTTCAGGGCGGGCAGCACCTCCTCGAACAGCGCCTTCTCCGCCCGCGCGTCGCGCTGCGCCCGGGTGCCGTCGCCGTAGACGGCGTTATCCCCGACGTCCAGCCTGCCGTCGGTGAGGAGGAAAACCGCGCGGTGCGCCTCCCTGTCCGGAGACGAGGCGAACACGTCGCGGGCGGTGCGGAAGGCCTCCACGAAGTCGGTGTCGTCGCCCTCCCGCTCGGTGCGTCCCCGGATATCGCGCACGCACTCGCTGAGCCGCTGCTTGCCGATCTCGTCGTCGGTCTTCAGCAGCGGGCAGATGCGGTCGACACTCGTCTGCCCCTCGGCCGGCGCGCTGGCGAACCCCAGCACCGCGACCGACGTGCCCGGCCGGATCGCGCTCTGCGCGATGCGGGAGGCGGCCTCACGCTCGGCCTCCACCGCCGCCGGGGTCAGGCTGCCCGACTGGTCCACCAGCACCACGATCTGCACCGGCAGGTCGTCCCTGGGGCCCGGCACCCCGCCGCCGGACTCCGTTGCCGCCTCCGCCCAGGCGGGGGGTGCTCCCTGGGCCAGGAGGACCACCAGGATCAGCGCCCGGCCGACCGCCCCCCTGATCGATTCCAATGTCCGCGACATTCCATTCCGCCCATCCCATCGACACCTGGGCGCCGTGCCGTCAAGCCCCCACCGGACACCCATGACTCGATTCTGAGAAGGGGGGGTTGGCGTGGAACATCCCCAATAGTTGGGGGGAGGACAGGAGGGGGGAATCTACTGTTGATCATTTCTTGTCCCCCAGGGGACTTCCCGGCCTGGGGCTCGCAAACGAAAGGCTCCGGACGTGTCCGGAGCCTTCGCGTGCTTTACGGGGGTCAGGAGGTGGGGCCCAGGCGGCCGACACCACCGAAGAGAGAGGTGGTGCGGGGCCAGTCCTCCTCGTCGGGATGCCAGTCGCAGGGGCGCACCAAACCAGGCTCGACGAGGTCGTAGCCCTCGAAGACCCGCCGGATCTCCGGCTCGCTTCTGAGCACCAGCGGCACGGTCGCACCGGTGAACCCGGCATACCACCCCTGCTGCTCCTGCTCGGACATGCCGTCGGTCGTCAGGTGGGAGATCGCCACATAGGACCCCGGCACCTGCCGCTCGCGGAAGGCCGCCACGATGCGCCCCGGGTCGTCCTCCGGCGTGACGAAGTGGAACACCGCGACGAACAGCACCGCCAGCGGCCTGCCGAAATCGAGAAACCCGTTGACCTCGTCGTTGTCCAGAATGCTCTCCGGACGGCGCATGTCCGCGGTCACGATCCTGGTGTTGTCGTCGGCGAGCAACGCCCTGCCGTGCACGGCCACGATCGGGTCGATGTCGACGTAGACCACCCGCGAGCCGGGATCGACCTCCTTGGCGATCTGGTGGGTGTTACGCGCGGTCGGCAGACCGGACCCCACATCCAGGAACTGGCGAATGCCGCACTCCTGGGACAGGTAACGCACCGCACGCCCGAGGAACCGCCTGTTCTCCATGGCGGTGGACCGGACCCGGTCCTCCCCGATCGCGGTGTACAACCTGGCGTTGGCCTGCCTGTCGACCTCAAAGTGATCCTTGCCGCCCAGCGCCTCGTCGTACATGCGCGCGGCAGTGGGCACACCGAGCGGGATTTGAGGGTGGTCTTCCAGCGTCATCCGATCTCCTCGGCGCGTCCGTACAGATCCAAGATCACGTTAGCAAACAGGCCCCGGGACAGCCCAAACCTCCGCCGCTTCGTTACGGTGGCTCCTGCCGTACAACATGAGCTGTGCGCAAGGTTCTCTCAGCCCGATCCCTGGTTCGCCGACGGCGAGTTCGCCGTCCTATCCCTGGATGACCCCCTGGAGAACGGGCGCGGACGTAGACTCCGAGTGATGGACGACTTGGACGTCAGGTTGCAGCGGATCGGGCAGCATCCTTTTCGCGCGAGGTTTCGGCTGCGCGGCCGGGATCGCGCAGTGGTCGACCTGCGTGGCATCGCGACCGTCCGTAAACACGCCGAGGAGCTGATCAGTCGCAGGCTGGCCCCGGCCGAGCCGCGCAACGACGGCCGTCAGACGCCCTACCGCGGGCATCCCGTCTTCGTCGCCCAGCACGCCACCGCGACATGCTGCCGCACGTGCCTGGCGCGCTGGCACGACATCCCGGCCGGGCAGGCGCTCGACGACGCCCAGCGCGCTTACGTCGTGGAGGCGATCTGCCGGTGGATCGCGAATCAATACGCCCCTGATGCCCCGCCGTCTTGACAAGATCGGGGCGCCGCCGAAGGCGACTGCCTCTCAGGACGACAGTCCGTAGCGGGTGGCGACCGCGGTGGCGCGGTCGCGCAGGGATTCGCGCAACCATTGCGGAGACAGGGCCTCCGCGCTCGTGGCGAGCTGCCACAGCGCCCATACGGCGTGCCTCGAATCCTGGAACGTCACCTCCAGCCGCAGCCTGCCGTCCGGGTCGGTTTCCTCGGCGAGGACGGCCAGCGCGGTGCCGACCAGGTCCTCCCGCCGCGCCGGGTTCATCCGTACCACCACGGTGACCTGGTCGCCGCCGGTCCGGAACTGCGTGCTGCGCTCCTGCCAGGCCCGGTCCAGGTCGACCCGGTCCGGTCGCTGCGCGGGTTCGGAGAGTTCCTTGGCGGCCAGGATCCGGGACAGCCGGTAGGTGCGGTCCGCGCCGGACCTGGTGGCCAGCAGGTAGCCGCGGTCGCGTACGGTGACCAGCCCGATCGGGTCCACCGTGCGCCACTTCGGGGGCTGGTCGGCGGCCGCGTACCGGATCTGCAGCCTGTGTCCGGCGAACACCGCGCGCAGGACCTCGGCCGCCACGGCGTCGGGCACCTCCTCGGCGACCAGCCGGCGTGAGAGGAGATCGATCTCCGGGTCGATGAGCAGTCGCCCGGCCGCGCCCGCCGCGGTGTCCCGATAGCTTTCGGGGAGCGCGTCGACCACCTTGAGCATCGCCGAGGCGAGCGCCGAGCCGAGGCCGAACGCCTGCGCGCCGCGCCGTGATCCTGCGACCAGCAGGGCGAGGGCCTCGTCCGGGGTCAGTCCGGTGAGCTCGGTCCGGAAACCGGGCAGCAACGCGAAACCACCGTGCCTGCCGCGTTCGGCATAGACCGGGACACCGGCCGCCGACAGCGCCTCGATGTCGCGCAGCACGGTGCGGGTGGACACCTCAAGCTCGGCGGCCAGCGCGGCTGCGGACATGCGGCCGTGCCGCCGGAGCAGCAGCACCAGCGAGACCAGCCGGTCAGCGCGCATACGTGAACTTTAACCGGAATACACGACAGAGGATGTCGTGATTTGTTGGGAGGCTCGTTGAGACGACCAGGAAAAACGGCGGCTGCCGAGCTGGTCGGATGCATGAAATCGATGAATCGAATGGAGCTAATGTGGCGCTGGAGCGAACCGCGGTCAACCCGTGGCCGTGGTCGGTGGAGCTGGGCTACAACCAGGGTGAGATCGTCACCGGGCACACCCGCACCCTTTATTGCGCCGGGCAGACCGCGATGGACGGCGACGGCAAGCCCCAGCACGACGGCGACATGGCCGCGCAGCTGGCGCTGACCCTCGACAACCTGGAGGCCGTGCTCGCCAAGGCCGGCATGTCGCTGGCGAACCTGGTCCGGCTCAACGTCTACACCACCGACGTCGACCTGCTTTTCCAGCACTACGGCGTGCTGGCGGCGCGGCTGGGCGCCGCCGGGGCGGCACCGTCCACCACGATGCTCGGGGTGACACGGCTGGCGATCCCCAACCTGTTGGTCGAACTTGAGGCGACCGCCGTCGCGTGACGCGCCCCCGCCGCCTCCGGCAGAACCGCCGGAGGCGGCACAAGTAGTGGACAGGCGAGTGATTTCCAGTGTTGAAGATGGTGACGATCGGCGTCTACGGTTTCGACGGCGAGTCCTTCCTGCAGCGACTGCGGCACGCGGACGTCCGCCTGCTGCTGGACGTACGGCAGCGCCGCGGTGTCCGCGGCCCCGAATACGCCTGGGCCAACTCACTCCGGCTGCAGGCGGCCCTCGCCCACGCCCGGATCGCCTACGATCATCGCCGTGAGCTCGCCCCCACCACCGAGCTGCGCCACGTCCAATACGCCGAGGACGACCGCCAAGGCGTCGGCAAGCGCTCACGCCGCGAACTCGCGGCCGAGTACACCCGCCGCTACACCACCGAGATCCTCGATCTCGCGGACCTCGCGCCGATCGTGTCGGCGCTGCCGGGCAGCGGGACCGCGGCGCTGCTCTGCGTCGAGCGCGACGCCGAGGCCTGCCACCGCTCGCTGATCGCCCAGCGGCTGACCGAGCGGCACGGCATCGTGATCGAGCACCTGTGCCCCTCGTGACGCGCGGGTTCTCAGGAGGCGACGATCCACCCGGGCGCCCCAGGCGGCGCAGCCGTACGGCACCGCCAGGCACGACGGGCCTCCCCCACCGCGGCCGGGTCCTCCGCCGCCGGCGTCCGCGCAGCGGTGATCGCCACCGCTGCCGGCGCCATCACCGGCAGCCGCTTCGCGGTGCGGGCCTGGCGGCACCCGGCGGGGTTCTCAGGGGCGGACACACGTCGGCAGCGGCCCGGAAGCACGCGGGCGCGCGCGCCCTGCGGCCGAATCAGGCGCGTCCGCCTGCCCCGCAAGCCAGCTGAGGCGATCATCTGCCTGCCGGCCCGCTGAACTCGGGTCAAGGGCCTGTCGGCACTGCTTCTCGATCGTCCGCCGCGGGCCCGGCGTAGAACTACGGCCTCAGGGGTGCGCCGAGGCACGTGGCGCCGCGATCAGGGCCATCGTCTCCATGGGCAGCTCGGCGACTCGTTCGACATCCAGTCCGGCCCGGTCCAGCATCGCTGTGAAACCGTCAAGAGTGCGGTGCCGGCCGCCGGTTGTCATCAGGAGGTGCAGATCCCACAGAGCGGGCAGCACGGTGGAGTCCTCGTCCACGACAACACGGTCGAGGATCAGCAGTCGCGACGAAGAGTCCGCCATGGCACGCCGGCAGTTCTTGAAGACCTCGACGACCGCGTCGTCGTCCCAGCCCGCCAGCACCCGGCAGAGGATGTAGACGTCCCCACCCACCGGAACGCCTTTGAACATGTCGCCCCCGACCAATTGCACGCGGTCCAGTCCGACCGTGGCGGCCAAGTGCTCACGCGCCGCGGGCATCATGTGTTCGCGGTCGAAGAGCGTGCCCCTGGCATCCGGTGTGGCGCCAAGGATCGCGGTGAGCAGGTGCCCGCCCCCCGCGCCTACGTCCACAATCCTCTTGCCGCCGGAGAAGTCGAAGATCTCCGGCACCTGGTCGAAGAACATGTTTCCGGCGTTCATGGTGCGCTGGAAACGCTTTGCGGTGTCCTTGTCCTGACTGAGATAGTTATAAAGCGGCTGGCCGTAGGCCACTTCGAAACCCGAGCTGGCCGTGCTGATGGCGTGGTGGGCGTGACCCCAGGCGGTATAGAACTCCTCGCCGTAGAGCAGGCACATATCGCGCAGGGACTGAGGACCGTCGAGCAGTGCCGCGCCCACAGCGGTATTCCGGTAACCGGTCCGCTCGTTGCCCTCGAATACCCCCATAGCCACCAGAAGTCGCATAAGGCGGTGAATACCATCTTCTTTCGCCCCAGTCGATTCGGCGAGTTCACCGCAGCTGGTGCGACCGGCTTCAATGTGGTCCGGCAGTCCGAGTTTGACCGCGGCGTAAAGGGCCTGTGCCCTCCACCCCCCGGTGATCATGTCAACCACGTCCCGAGTGGCCTGTATGTCGACCGTCATCCCGACCTCCCGACAGAGGTTCCTCACTGTACCGATCAAATGCAGGCGCCAAAAGATGACGTCCTTATGGAAAAAGATTCCGGCCACCCATCACGCCGCTGCCGAAGGCCGCGCCTGCGGGCCGGCCGGTGCGCCAGGAAGAGATGAACGGCCTGTTCAGCAGCCATTCGATCCGTGGTTCGATGCCGGCCGTGGGCGACAAAAGGGCCGGTGACCAGCTGAGCCGTTTTTTCAGTGTGCAGTTGGTCAATCAGTCCTGGAGCACCGTCTTCAAGTCCATCCGAAACACCTCCACCCGAAACACAAAAACCCTTGAACTGGAAGGTTCTCGGCCGGTCGCGTCCCGGCCACACTGTAAACGACGACAGACTAGGGTCCCGTCATGAGCCATGAACCCAGAGAAGGAGGTCACACGCGCGTGTCCTGCGGAATATCTCCCATCGACCATATCCGTGCCGACATCGACGGCACGTTCACCGGCGACCGTGATCTGGCCGGGGTGCTCCAGGACGTCGCCCGCCCCTGGGCACGACCGACCATTCAGGCAGCGTTAAAGTCCGGCGAGTTCCCCGGGCAACGCCTCCCGGCCGGCGAGGGTGAGCGCGTGGTCCGGCCAGGGCTGCACCGCCACATCGCCGGCGGCCACCCCCGGCGCCGAGGTGCGCTTCGCGTCGATCGCAGGGTGGAGCGGTGACCGCCGAGGCGGAGGGGCTGTTCGACTTGCCGGCGTCCGGCGCCCCGCCCGCGGAGCGGGTGCGGGCCACCGCGCCGTTGGCGGCGCGGATGCGGCCGCGCACACTCGGCGAGGTCGTCGGCCAGGCGCACCTGCTGCGTCCCGGCGCGCCGCTGCGGCGGCTGGTGGAGGGTGGGGCGGCGGCGTCGGTGCTGCTCTACGGCCCGCCCGGCACCGGGAAGACCACGATCGCGCGCCTGCTCGGCACCGTCGACACCCGGCACTTCGTCGCCCTCTCGGCGCTGTCCAGCGGCGTCAAGGAACTGCGCGATGTGATCAACGACTCGCGGCGGCGCCGCGACCGTCACGATCAGCAGACCGTGCTGTTCATCGATGAGATGCACCGCTTCTCCAAGACCCAGCAGGACGCGCTGCTCGGGGCCGTCGAGGAGCGGCTTGTGCTGCTCGTGGCGGCCACCACGGAGAACCCGTCGTTCTCGGTCGTGTCGCCGCTGCTGTCGCGGTCTTTGGTGTTGCAGCTCCGGTCTCTGACCGAGGACGAGGTCCGCGAGTTGCTGCGCCGGGCGGTGTCGGATCCGCGCGGCCTCGACGGTTCGGTCTCGCTGTCGGCCGAGGCAGAAGACGCCCTGGTGCGCCTCGCCGCCGGCGATGCCCGCCGCGCGCTGACCGCGCTGGAGGCGAGCGCCGACGGAGTGACGGCCACGGGCGGCTCGGTGATCGACGTGCCGGCCGTGGAGCGGGCCGTCACCGAGGCCACCGTGCGCTACGACCGGCAGGGCGACCAGCACTACGACGTCATCAGCGCGTTCATCAAGTCGATCCGCGGCTCAGACCCCGACGCCGCGCTGCATTACCTGGCCCGCATGCTCGTGGCCGGGGAGGACCCGAGGTTCATCGCGCGGCGGCTGGTGGTGCACGCCAGTGAGGACGTCGGGCTGGCCGACCCCACCGCCCTGCAGGCCGCCGTCGCCGCGGCCCAGACCGTCGAGCTGATCGGGATGCCCGAGGCCCGCCTCGCCCTGGCGCAGGCCACCGTGCACCTGGCCACGGCGCCGAAGTCGAACTCGATGATCGTCGCGATCGACGAGGCCATGGCCGACGTCCGCGCGGGCGCCGTCGGTGCGGTGCCCGCCCACCTGCGATACGGCCGCTACTCAGGCGCCAAGGAACTCGGCAACTCGGTCGGCTACCGCTACCCCCACGCCACCCCGGATGCGGTTCTAGAGCAGCAATACCCGCCGGACGCACTGGTGGGGAAGGACTACTACCGCCCTACGCAGCACGGCGGGGAACGCATCCTGCACGAGCGCCTCGCAATGCTCCGCCGTACCGTCCGCGGCGGTTAGAGCCACCGGCACGATCTCACCGCGTCACGGGGCGCCGGCGCCCGAACCGCGCGGCGACCAGACCGTGGCGGCATCACTCCTGGATCTTCCCGATTCCCGGCGCGGCGCGATATCGGCCTGCTTCGCCGCCTACGGCATCCGCAGTGCTCGGGACCTGGGCACCGTCGCCGCCGCGACCGGGATCACGCGGTCGTCGGTGATCCTCGGACTTCCAGCGCCCAACCGACTCGGAATTCCGCCGGCAGGCTTTACGGAGCGGCCTCCGCGGTGACATCCCGAGTCGGCGCAGCGTGTCCGGGCCGCGGGTCTTCTTCGTCTTCAGGCGGGCTTCGCCGGTCATGCCGACCACACTGCCGTGTGAAGAGTGACCTCCCGGATGCGCTGAGAATTCGAGAGGCAGGTTATCGGCGGATTCCCTTTCTCCAGGCATGGGCACGGCGCGCAGTCGTTCACCGAACGCTTCTGCGCCAGGCATTTACCGTCTCACGACAAGAAATCCGATGGGGCCGGAAACCCGAAATCGACTGGCCCGGAAACCGGAGCTACCTTGGCTCCGGCACTGTGGTCACGCTCCCATTTAATGTTTTTCGAATCACCCGGCGAGCTCGCGATCACTCACTTTTTCCCCGTTGACACGCGCCACCTCCAGAGTGTTATGTGGTCTTAACGTCGAGCCGGACGGCAAAGCGGGCGGGGGCCCGGGCATCGTCGATCCGTACGGCAAAACGGGGGCCAAGCATCGCAGCAAACGATCTTATTTCCCCATGCCGCCACCTCTGGCTTAGGAAGCTGCCATGAAGAGAAACACCTGCATATTATCGGTCGCCATCACAGCCCTTCTGCTTGCGGTCGGCAACCCCGTCAGTCCCACAGCCGCCCGCGTATCCGTGGCGATGGACAACCCCTCAGTCGTGAAGAACCACAATTCGCCGGCTCACGTCACGACGCAGGTGAGCGCCGGCAGCATGGCACGGTCCATCCCCCGTCCCGCGGCCCGCACCCCCGCCGAGTTGCTGAGGCTTTTGAGCGAGAGGATCCTGGCCAAGGACCTGGACGGAATCATCGCTCTCCATGAGCCCGAAGCAGCGGTCGTCCTTTACGACGGATCGATCGCCAGAGGTCACAGGGGAATCCGGGCGATGTACGTCGACTGGTTCACGTCGGATCCGGTGCTCACAGTCAACCCCCGCCAAACTGTGGAGGCGGGAGGGAGCCGCGGATGGGACGGCAAAATACGTGGCCGCACGGCGTCGGTAATGGGCGACTACACCCTGGAGCAGAATCGGCCCGACGGCACCCGCGACCGCTTCACCGGGAATTTCTGCGACATCGTGCGTGAGCAGCCGAACGGCACCTGGCTATACGTCCAGGACAACCCTTACCCGCCCCACGGCGTCGCGCACCACTGATCGGGACACCCAGGCAGCCCCGCCTTCTTTGTGCTCGGCCTACCGCCGGCGAGCCGGCAACACAAACGGGAGTTTGATCCGCCTTACTCGGCAACCCCTGCCACCTTATTGGATCTCGTCGCCGGCCGTTCATGGCCGGCCATCGATTAATGCGCAGATTGCGGGTTGCCGACATGTCTGAGGTTACCTCGAACCGGTGCCACCTAGGACGGGCCGTACATTCTTCCCGCCTGACGCCACCGAGGGTGACCAAGGAGGTATTGAGCGCATGAAAGCCACCATCTCCTGGTGGGACCTCTCCGGGTCGGACCAGACCATCGACTCCCTGCGCGCCCACCTGCGAGAAGAGGGCGTGGCGCCGTGGTCGCGGATTCACGGGCTGCGGTTGAAGTTCTGGATCTCCGATCGGCTGAGCAACCGCTGGGGCGCGGTGATGCTGTGGGAGTCCACGGCAGACCCCACGGTGCCGATGCCGCCGAACCGGGCCACCGAGCTCATCGGATATCCGCCGACCCACCGAATGGCGACCGATGTCGAGGCCATCGTCGAAGGTGTCCACTCCGGTCAATTGGTCGATCTCGGTCTGGCCTTCGAGCCGGACGGGCAGTCGTCGTGAGCGCACCGAAGCCGGCCCCGGAGATACCCGGGTTCTCCACCCCACCCGCCGAACCGATGGACCTGGTCCAGGCCTGGTTCGACAGCGCGGTCGCGCTCGCCGTCCGCGAGCCCGGCGCGCTGGCGCTGGCCACCGCCGATGCCCGCGGCCACGCCTCCAACCGGATGGTGCGGGTGCTCGCGGTCCGCGACACAGGGCTGGTGTTCGCCAGCCGCGCCGGCAGTCGCAAGGGCCGCGACATGGCCGAGACGGGCTGGGCATCGGGCGTGCTGTATTGGCGCGAGGACGGCCGGCAGGTGATCGTCACCGGCCCGACCCACCCGTTGCCCGACGCGGAATCCGATGTTCTGTGGACCGCCTGGCGGGCGCGGGCCCTGCGGCTGGGGCGCACCGGTTTGACGCTGTCGCGCCCGGCCGCCTGGCTGGGCTACCTGCTTGAGCCCGAGTCGGTCGAGTTCTCCCAGCCCGACCCGACCCGGTTGCGGCAAAAACTGCGTTACGAGCGCGTCGGCTCCGGCTGGCGCGCCGATCGACTCCAATCTTGACCCACGCCCTGCACAGCGCGCATGAGACGTAGGAGGGTACAACGATGTGTGGAATTGCCGGCTGGGTCTCGTTCGATCGGGATCTGACTCGGCACCAGGCGGACCTGGACGCGATGACAGCGACCATGGCCTGCCGGGGACCGGATGCCGAAGGCACCTGGTTTGATCGGCATGCGGTGCTGGGCCACCGGAGACTGTCGGTCATCGATATCGAAGGTGGCAGCCAGCCCATGTCGGTGCGGACCGGCGACGGTGAGGTGGTGATCACCTACAGCGGCGAGGCCTATAACTTCACCGAGCTCCGAAGTGAGCTGATCCGCCGTGGCCACCGGTTCCGGACCCGCAGCGATACCGAGGTGGTGCTGCTTGGCTATCTGGAGTGGGGCGAAGCAGTCGCCGAACGACTCAACGGCATGTACGCCTTCGCCGTCTGGGATGCCAGGGCCGGCAAGCTCGTCATGATCCGTGATCGGATGGGCATCAAGCCGCTCTACTACTCCAGCACCGCCGACGGAGTGCTGTTCGGTTCCGAGCCGAAGGCGATCTTCGCCAACCCGCTGGCGGACCGTGCGGTCGATCTCGACGGCCTGCGCGCGCTGTTCAGCTTCACTCAGCCGCCCGGGGGTGCGGTGTGGTGTGGAATGCGCGAGGTGTTGCCGGGTGGCGTGGTCATCGTCGACCGCGCCGGCCTGCGTGAACGCCGTTATTGGACCCTGCGGACCCGTGCGCACACCGACGACCGGCAGACCAGCGTCGACACCGTGCGCTCGTTGCTCGAGGACATCGTGCGCCGTCAACTGGTCGCCGACGTACCCCGCTGCACGCTGCTTTCCGGTGGACTGGACTCCAGTGTGACCACCGCGCTGGCCGCCGCCCAACTCGCCGAGCAGGGCGAGCAGGTGCGCAGCTTCGCGGTGGATTTCGTCGGGCAGACGGACAACTTCGTCGGCGACGCCCTGCGCGGCACGCCGGACGCCCCCTATGCGCGTGAAGTGGCCAAGCACGTCGGCTCGCAGCATCAGAACATCATGCTCAAGCACTCGGCGATGGCCGATCCGGATCTGCGACGCGCGGTGATCACCGCGCGGGACAGTCCGCTCACCCTTGGCGACATGGACGCCTCACTCTATTTGCTGTTCGCGGCCATCCGCGAGCACTCCACAGTCGCCCTGTCCGGGGAGTCCGCCGACGAGGTCTTCGGCGGGTATACCTGGTTCCACCAGCCCGAGGTACAGGCCGCGAACACCTTTCCGTGGATGGCCGTCTTTGTGACCGGCGCGCGAGCCCAGGTGTCCGACCGGTTCAACGCTGAGATCACCGCAGCCCTCGACCTGCACGGCTACATCCGTGACCATTACGCCGACGCGGTCGCCGAGGTCGAGCGGGCCGACGGTGAGACCGACCATGAGAGGCGCATGCGGGTGATCTCCTACCTGCATCTGACCCGGTTTGTCCGCATGCTCTTGGACCGCAAGGACCGGATAAGCATGGCAGTCGGCCTGGAGGTCCGGGTCCCCTTCTGCGACCACCGGCTTGTGGAATACGTCTACAACATCCCGTGGGCGATGAAGTCCTTCGACGGCAGGGAGAAGAGTCTGCTCCGCGCCGCGAGCGCCGACCTGCTACCCGAGTCGGTGCTGTATCGAGCGAAAGCCCCCTACCCCGCCACTCGTGACCCGCTCTACACCAGCGTCCTGCTGCAGCAGGCCAAGGAACTGCTCACGACCGACGATCCGGTGTTCGAGCTCGTCGATCGCAGCTGGCTGGACGGTGTCACACGGCAGGACTCGGCCACGATGCCCATCGACGTCCGCAACGGCGTCGAGCGAGTGCTCGATCTGAGCACCTGGCTGGACATCTACCGCCCCGAGCTCCGGCTGCTCTGACACATCGGACCGGCCGATCGCAGCCGCCCCAAACCTGCTCCACAAAGGCCGGGATATGGCTCCTGTACCCCCACGTCAATAGGCAGGGAAAGGAAAATCATGTGGAACGACGACCACACTGAACTGCGCAGGAAGAATCGGGCCACGGTCGAGAAATACATGAACACGACCGGCCAGGACCGGCTCAAGCGCCATCTGCTGTTCACCGACGACGGAATCGGCGGCCTCTGGACGAACGACACAGGAAAGCCCATAGCCATCCACGGGAAAGACCGGCTCGCGGCGCACGCGGTGTGGTCGCTGGAATGCTTTCCCGACTGGGTGTGGACCAACATCCGGATCTTCGAGACGGACGATCCGAACTTCTTCTGGGTGGAGTGCGACGGGGTCGGGGCCATCCGATTCCCCGGTTATCCGGAAGGCCAATATGAGAATCACTTCCTTCACTCGTTCGAGCTCGCCGACGGCCTGATCAGGCGGCAGCGCGAGTTCATGAACCCCTTCGAGCAGCTGCGCGCACTCGGCATCCCTGTGCCGCAGGTCAGGCGCGAAGGCATCCCGACCTGAGGGGAGCTCGGACGTCGGCGGACCCCGGCTCGGCGCCGCGCCACAGCAGCCGGTCCGAGACGATCCCGCGGGTCCGCCGGGTGACCGAGGTGCCGGCCGACCGCCCGGCGCCGGTCCGGGCGCGTGGCGTGCGCGGCGTGCTCGCCGAGTTCGACCAGGTGGGGCAGCACTACACCACGCTGTGCGAACCCTGCCTCACCCTCTGGCAGGCCGTACAGCTCATCTCCGCCTGGAGCGACCACGCCCCGGGCCCTCACCGGATCCTCGAAGGAGGACGATCATGCCCGGGATCCCCCCGATCACCCCCTACCCGCTGCCCGCGGCAGGAGACCTGCCCGAGAACACCGCCCGCTGGACTCCCGACTCGGCACGCGCGGTCCTGCTCATCCATGACATGCAACGCTATTTCCTCAAGCCCTTCCCACCGTCGATGCGCGAAGAACTCGTCGGCGCCGTCGCCCGGCTCCGCAAGCAGAGCGCCGCGCTGGGCGTGCCCGTCGCCTACACCGCCCAGCCGGGCTCGATGACCGACGAGGAACGCGGCCTGCTCAAGGACTTCTGGGGACCTGGCATGCGCCGTACCCCGGAGGACCGGCTCATGGCCGACGAACTCGCCCCGGCGCCGGGCGACTGGGAGTTCACCAAGTTCCGCTACAGCGCCTTCGCCCGCACCGGCCTGCTGGAGCGGTTGCGTGCCGCCGGGCGCGACCAGTTGATCGTCTGCGGGGTATACGCCCACGTCGGCGTGCTCATGACGGCGGTCGACTCCTTCACCCACGACCTGGAGACCTTCCTCGTCGCCGACGCGGTGGCGGACTTCTCGCCCGGCTACCACCGGCTGGCCCTGACCTACGCCGCCGAGCGCTGCGCCGTGGTGCTGACCGCGAAGGAGGTCTGGCCGTGACGGACCTGCTGGACCGCCTGCACGAGTCCCCCGCCTTCGCCCTGCTGCACCGGCCGGAGTCCGGCGCGCCCGGCATGCTCGACGTGCTGCTGGGCGAGGTGACCGAGGTGGCGCGCCTGGCCGACCTGCCCCTGGATGACCAGGCGCCCGCCCAAGGGCGGCCGTGGCACGAAGTGCTGGCGATCATCCCGTTCCGGCAGATCCGTGAGCGCGGTTACGCCTGTGCCGACGACGGCGTACCCCTGCTGGCGATGAAGGTGACGGACCAGGAGGTCATCCCGGCCGCCCAGGCGCTCCCCCGCCTGCCCGACCGGCTCATCTCCACCACGGGCGGCGAGTTCGACGTCTCAGACGACCAGTACGCCGAGATCGTCCACCGGGTGCTCAAGGAGGCGATAGGTGAGGGCCAGGGGGCCAACTTCGTCATCAAGCGCTCCTTCGTCACCACCATCGACGACTACACACCCGCCCACGCCCTGGCCTTCTTCAGCAGGCTGCTGGCGATGGAGTCCGGTGCCTACTGGACCTTCCTGGTCCACACCGCAGAGCGCACCTTCGTCGGCGCCACCCCCGAGCGGCATCTGACGCTGCGCGACGGCACGGCGACCATGAACCCGATCAGCGGCACCTACCGCTATCCGCCCACCGGCCCCGTGCTCGGCGACCTCATGGACTTCCTGGCCGACCGCAAGGAGTCGGAGGAGCTTTACATGGTCCTCGACGAGGAGCTGAAGATGATGACCCGCTTCTGCGCGCCCGGCGTGCGGGTGGCGGGCCCGCGGCTGAAGGAGATGTCGCGCCTGGCGCACACCGAGTACTACATCGAGGGCACAAGCGACTGGGATGTCCGCGACATCCTGCGCGAATCCATGTTCGCCCCGACCGTCACCGGCAGCCCGCTGGAGAACGCCTGCCGCGTCATCAACCGCTACGAGCCGCACAGCCGGGGCTACTACAGCGGCGCCATGGCCCTGATCGGCCGCGACGCCTCCGGCAGCCGGACGCTCGACTCGGCGATCCTCATCCGCACCGCGGAGATCGACGCCGGCGGTGAGACGAGGATCGGCGTGGGCGCGACCCTCGTGCGCCACTCCGACCCGATGTCGGAGGTCGCCGAGACCCGCGCCAAGGCGGCAGGGCTGCTCGCCGCCCTCGCCCCCGGCACCGGGATGCGGCTCGGCCACCACCCCGACGTCCGCGCGGCGCTGGCCCGCCGCAACAGCGACATCTCCGGCTTCTGGCTTGGGTACGGCAGCGCGGAGGGCCGCGACCTGGTCGGAGTGCGCGCCCTGATCGTCGACGCGGAGGACACCTTCACCTCCATGCTCGACCACCAGCTCCGCGCCCTGGGCATGGCGGTCACCGTACGCCGCTACGACGACGACCCCCGCCTGAGCGGCCACGACTTCATCGTGCTCGGCCCCGGCCCTGGCGACCCCCGCGACCTCACCCACCCCAAGATCGCCTATCTGGACCGGGCGGTCCGGGAGCTTCTGGGCGGCCAGACCCCCTTCCTCGCCGTGTGCCTCAGCCACCAGGTGCTCTGCCGGGTGCTCGGCTTCGCCCTGTGCCGCCGTGCCGTACCTAACCAGGGTGCCCCGCGCACGATCGGCCTGTTCGGAGCCACCGAATGTGTCGGCTTCTACAACACCTTCGCCGCCCGCTCCGACGCCGCGGCCAGGGGAGACGTGGAGCTCTGCCTCGATCCGGACAACGGCGAGATCCACGCCCTGCGCGGTGCGCACTTCGCCTCGATCCAGTTCCACGCCGAGTCGGTGCTCACCCGCAACGGCCCGCGTATCCTCGCCTCCCTGATCAGAAGGGCTATGACTTCATGACCGCTCCGCGAACACCGCGTCCTCGTCATGAGGCCGGTTTCATGACGCGTTCCTATATGGTCGTCGACTCCTTCACCGACACCCCGCTGTCCGGCAATCCGGTCGCCGTCTTCTTCGACGCCGCAGACCTGACCGCCGAGCGCATGCAGGCCATCGCCAAGGAGATGAACCTCTCTGAGACAACCTTCGTCCTGCCCGCCCGTGAGGACGGCGACTACCACATCCGCATCTTCACCCCGGTCAACGAGCTGCCCTTCGCGGGCCATCCGCTGCTGGGCACCGCGGTCGCCCTCGGCGAGTTCTTCGAAGGCGACCGGCTGCGGCTGGAGACCAAGATGGGCGTCATCCCCTTCGACCTGATACGCGAGGGCGGCATTGTGGTCGCGGCGACGATGGAGCAGCCGACCCCCACCTTCTCGAAGTTCGAGCGGGCGGAAGAGCTGCTCGCGGCGCTGGGGCTGGAGAGCTCCCCCCTCCCCATCGAGATCTACGTCAACGGACCGCGCCACGTCTTTGTCGCCCTGCCGACCATCGAGGCGCTGGCCGCGCTTCACCCCGACCACCGGGCACTGGCGGCCTTCGAGGACATGGCGACCAACTGTTTCGCCGGCTCGGGAACGTCCTGGCGCAGCCGTATGTTCTCCCCGGCGTACGGCGTGCAGGAGGACGCGGCCACCGGCTCCGCCGCCGGCCCGCTCGCCTTCCACCTGGGACGGCACGGCCGCGCCGGTTTCGGCAGGTGGATCGAGATCCACCAGGGGGTCGAGATGGGCCGCCCCTCCCTGATGCGAGCCCGCGCGGACGAGAGCGGCCGGACCCTGGTCTCCGGCTCCGCCGTACCTGTGGTCAGAGGGGTGATGCTTGTCTAGCCGACACCCGCAGTGGAGATCTGGGCCGGCTCCGTCCCGATCGCACCGCAGGCTCCGCTCCAACCTGACCGAGGCGGCTGACGGACCGTACGGCACCGCCGTGCCCGTGACCAGATCCCCGTCCAGCCGATACTCGGCTATCGCCTGGCCAGTGGAGACCCGGCCCGGTGGCGCGTGCGCGGCCGAGACGGCCACAGCGCCAGTCGGTGGCATCCGCCGGCTGTGGTGGTGACGGCCCGTCTGCCCGCCTGGCGGCGACCGAGTCGCCCCGAGGCGGGACGGTGGCGCGCGTTCAGAATCCCGGCGGGCGGCGGAAACCGCCGATCACTTCGGCGAGGAGCCGCACGAACCCGACCGCGGTGCGGTCGTGCAGGTAGGGCGCGATCACCTGGATGCCGACCGGAAGTCCGTCCCGGGTCGCCCCGATCGGCGCCACCGCGGCGGGCAGGTGGTTGAGGGCCGCCGGCGCCGTCCAGGTGAGCAAGTCGCGGTACGGACGGTCGGCGTCGTTGATCCGCAGAGTCCGGGAGGACCAGCCGGGGTCGGGTGTGTGGTCGTGGGGGAAGGCTGCGGTGGGGGCCGCCGGGCAGAGGAGCACGTCGACGTCCTGGAAGAACTCGGCCCAGCGGCGCCGGGAGTGCTGCCGCCGATCGTCGAGCGCGTGCCAGTCGCGGAAGCGGACCGTCGCGGCCGAAGCGAACCCGCCGTCGGCCCCTTCCGCCGCGGCGAGTTCCACCAGCACGGCGTAGGACTCGGCCGGCTCGATCAGCCCGCTCTGCGCCATCAGCAACGGCCGGAAGAGGGACAACGTCTCGGCGAGCCCGACCGGACCTTCACCCTCGACCACGACGGCCCCCTCGGCGCGCACCGCGTCCAGCGCCGCCTGCATGACCGCGACCAGCTCGCCGTCTACGGGACAGAACGGGTCGTCGAGCCATGCCGCGACCCGGAACCCCCGCAGGGTGTTCGACCGGGCGGCGGGCAGCTCCAGCCGCCATGCCGGAGCGTGGTCGCGGTCCGCTCCGGCGAGGACGTCAAGACCCAGGTCGAGGTCGTCGGCGTGCCTGCCGAACGGGCCGAGCACCGCCATGTCGAACTCCGCCAGCGTCCCGGGAGCGTGCCCGGAGACGCTGCCGTGCCTCGGCACGATCCCGTACGACGTGCGCAGTCCGTAGACGCCGCAGAAGTGGGCGGGCACCCGGATCGAGCCCGCCGTGTCGCCGCCGAGGTCCAGACCCGTCAGCCCTGCGGCGATCGCGGCGGCGGACCCGCCGGACGAACCGCCGGGCCCGCGGGCCAGGTCCCACGGGTTGTTCGTGGTCCCGTAGATCTCGTTGTAGGTCTGCCAGTCCCGGGCGTCGACCGGCAGGTTGGACTTGCCGAACACGATCGCCCCTGCGTCTCTGAGCCGCGCGACGGCCTCGGCGTCTCTCGTCGAGACGTGATGTCCCCAGCGGACCGAGCCGCCGGTGGTCCGCATGCCCGCGACCTCCAGGCTGTCCTTCACACTCACCGGGACGCCGTGCAGGCGACCGAGCGGCTCACCGCGGGAGACCGCGCGGTCCGCCGCCCGCGCCGCGTCCCGCGCCCTTTCCACGTCCCGGGCGACGATGGCGTTCACCTGTGAATCGAACTGCTCCCCGCGGGCCAGGTAGTGGTCGAGCAGTTCGAGGCTCGACACCTCCTTCGCCGCGACCGCGGCAGCGAGTTCACCAGCGGAACGAAATGCCAGATCGGTCATCAGTACCTCCGAGAGAAACCTGAACCGTGCAGCGATCACGCACCATATTGTGGGATTCCACCCCGCGGGTGACGCCGAATCTCACAATATGCTCCCTGCTCCTTAACGCGCTGCCCGATTTCGGTTACAGGTTTGACCTTGAGGCATTGATTTGCACCTCGCTGCCGGTCGGTCCGGCGCAGCACAGGATGTGTGCAGAATTACCGGGAACGCACAGTCCGACATACAGCCCGAAACTTCTCCCATCATGGGAACACAGGCAGAACACGGTCACCCTCCGCGCGTGAGGCGATCCAACCGACATTTCCGCATCTGATTCCCCCACCACTCGGGCCCCTGGTCAGCTGGGCGCGCCGCATCACCTGCGCCGGCGAAGAGCTTTGGAACCGATTCGGCCGGCCCTAAAAAATGAAACCAACCCCCGCGTAGGCGCTGGTCGTACATCCGCCGGTGTGAAATCGGGCAGCGGAGCGCGCCTTATCGCGTGCGGTGCAGGATGGCCTTGAAGGCGCTCGGCGTCTCCAGGGTCACCGGGCCCGTGCTCGTGTGGCGGATCGTCACCCGGCCGCGCTGAGTGGCGCTGAGCTTGAAGTGGCCGCCGATGTCGTGCTGCACCCGCCCGTTCAGGTCGGCCTGGACGGACATGAGCCGGCCGATAGGCCACGCGACGTCAAGCAGGGTGCCGTCGGCGGCATGGCGGGTCAGGCCGAGCTCGACGGTCTCGCCGGGGGCCAGGCCGCGGAGCGCGATATGAGCGGCGACGTCCGCCCACACGTCCACGTCGGGGGCGATGCTCTGCGCACCCGCCGGGTGCCAACCGGCGGTGTCCCGCCATTCGGTCGTCCACCATGGCTGATGGTTCACCGACGACGGCACGGTGACCTCGGCGGACAGTCCCAATGACACGATCTCGGGCATGGGTTCTCCCTTTGACGGTGGTGTAGGTGTGGAAGTGGGCGGCCGGGGGGCACCGCGCCGGATCCATGCGTCGAGCGCGTCGCCCGGACATTCGGTGGAGAAGCCGTTGCGATGCCCCTTGATCTCATTGCCCGCGCTGCCCTCGCGCCTGAGGTAGGCGATCGCGTCGAGGATGCCGTGGAGTAGCTCGTCGTTGGGCGTGACCAGCCCGGAGCTGCCGACCAGGCCGAGCACCGCGTAGTGATCCCGGTTGCGCCCTTCACCGTTGGCCGCGGTGAGCCTCTTAGGCCCTCTGCCCTCGAACACTTTCCGATGCGGGCAAGCGATCATGCTGTAGGCGATGTCCATCCAGCCGTTGCCGTCCATGTGGTGCTTCTGGATGGACTTGACCACGGCCACGCAAAGATCGTGGTCATCGACGATGGCAGGCTCTACACGCCCGCCCGTGTAATGGACCTTCACCCCCTTGGTGGAGGCGACCGGCGTGTAGGTGCCACGGGGCGCTCGCGCTCCCCAAGCTCGGCGCGAGATGAAGTTGTCCACTGGTGCTTCCTTTCGTTCCCACTACTAAGCCGCAGTGCTCCTGGAGTGGACTTGAAGCTGACTTGGAGACGCTCATCCGAGCACCTGGCCGGCGTCGAGGACGCCGCGGAGGTGTGACGCACCACGATCCGCAGCATGGCCGGGCAGACGACCTAGGGCTGTTGTACGGCGGACAGCGGCTCAGCGCCGTCTGCCCGTGGCGCGAGGGCATCGCGGGCTGGTGGCGAGGCGGGGCCTGAGGCGGGGGTAGGTGTGCGGGCTGGAGTGGCCCGGCACCGATCTGCACGGCACCAAGACGATCAGCGTCCTGGAGGACGAGGAGGCTGAGGCCGAGGCCGGGATCAAGCCGGGCAGCTCCCGGCGTGCGGTCGTGTGAGACGCGGAGAACGTGCGTCTGCGGAGGGGTCTGCCAATGGTCTGCCACGACCGTTTAATCGGGCAAATCGCCCACGTTCTACCTTGATTGTGATCAAGGGACGCCCTGATCAGAACTGGTAGGGCGGGTGGGACTTGAACCCACGACCGGCGGATTATGAGTCCGCTGCTCTGACCGGCTGAGCTACCGCCCCTGGGGCACCGTGAGGCCACATCGAAGGAACTGCTGCAAGAGGCGAGCATAGCCGCCGTGAAGCGTTTTCGCGCCTGGACGACAGGATAGATCACCGGCACCCGCCCGCCTAGTTCGACCATGAAATCGACGCTCTCATGCGTCATTCCATTCGCTTTCATCCCAAAAGTCACGGTGATCCGCGAGCTCCCGCCGTCCGTGCGGAGAATGGCCCGGACGCCGGGATGCCAAAAGGTCACGGGAGGCCGATGCCGATCCCGCGGCCCCCTGTCGCCGGCGACGACGGCGGAGCGCCGCCGCCCCGGCAGGAGGGCGGCGGCGCGATGTACCCAAACGGCCGGGGGGTTAGCCGCTGGGAGGTGAGGGCTACGGCCGGTTGATGCCGAGGGTGTAGGCGCCGGCGCCGCTGTAGGCATGGACGCGGTAACGGTAGGTCCCCGCGGTCCCGCTGTAGGTGATGGTCTCGTCGGGGTTGGCGGTGATGCCCTGGGCGACCACGACCCACCGGGTGCCGCTGCGCTTCTCGAGGTAGACGTCGAAGTCGGTGCCGTCGGGGCCGTCGAGGCAGGCGGCGTGGGTGCCCGAGGTGCCGACGGTGTAGGAGCCGTCCGCCGGGTAGGCGTTCTGGCCCGCGCCCAGCGTGCCGCTGAGCCTCTGCTGGTAGCCGGCGCAGGCGCCGCCGGGCGGGTTGCCGCCGCCGGAGGTGACGAGGGTCAGGCCGTAGGTGCTCAGGATCTCGTTGACCGGCTGGAAGTAGGTCGTGCCACCGCTGGTGCAGTTGCCGGAACCACCGGAGGTCACGCCTTGCGCCTGGTTGCCGGAGATGTAGGAGCCACCCGAGTCACCGGGCTCGGCGCAGACGCTGGTGCGCGTGACGCCGTAGATGGTGCCCTCCGGGTAGGTCACGCTGGTGTTGCGCTGCTGGATGGTGCCGCAGTGCCACCCGGTGGTGGAGCCGGAGCGGCAAACCGAGGTGCCTTCGACCTGCTCCTGCGATCCGGAGACGGCCACCTCCCCGCTGCCGCTGACGACGCCGCGCGGTGTCCACTGCGAGTTGACCGCGACCCAGGCGAGGTCGTCGCCGGGGAAGGAGGAGCCCTGGAAGGTTCCCTGCGCGACACGGTTGAAGCCGCTGGTGGTGTTGCCGACGTCGCCGCAGTGCCCGGCGGTGACGAAGCCGCCCTGCGCGCCCTTGGTGACGGAGAAGCCGACGGAGCAGCGGGAGGCGTTGCCGATGTAGTAGGCGTCACCGCCGCGCACGTCGTAGAACGGCTGGGGCTTCTCGTCGGACTTCTCGATGCGTACGGCTGTCGCGTCGACGCCGGCCGTCGTCACGAAGTCCTTGGCCGCGGCGGTGTCGGACGCGAGGACGACGACGCTGTTGCTCTGCACGTCGACATACCACACGGGCACGGAACCCGGCTTGCGGTCGACGGCCGCGTCGAGGCCGGCCTTGATCTCGTTGAGGTCCCGCAGGCTGCGCTGCACGACCTTGGCCTGTGCTCCGGCCGATGTGATCGCCTTGGTGTCGGCGGCGTCGACGGTGGCGACGACAAGCGCGCCGGTGGCGCCGGTCAGCCAGGCTCCGGCGAAGTCCTTCTTGAGCTTCTTGCGCAGGCCGGGTTCGGTGCGGCTCGCGCGCTCCTCGTTGGCCAACCTGGTGGCCGCCTGGTCGGCGGTGAGTCCCAGGTCGCGCTCCATGGCCTCGATCATGCCGGGTGGCGGCTTGAGGGCGGACCCGTTGGTGGGGGTCCGCAGGTCGGCGACGGCAGGGGTGGCCGTCATGGCCAGGGCCGTGAACGCGACTGTCATACCCGCGAATACGGCTCGTCTGCGGAGCATAGTGTCTCCTTGCTTTGGGGGGTCGCCGTCACCGTAACGGCGGCACCCCAAAGCGCGGAGCTATCATTTCGCCCCTATCGCCACGTTATGGAGCTGTCCCAAAGCCTGGATTTCGGACGAGCCAATCCGCGTACCTCGGGCTGCGCTCGACCGCGTCGTGATGGGCGGCCTTGGCGTGCTCGGCGACCAGCGCCGCCGCGCGGGCAGCGCAGCCGTCGGGATGGTAGCCGAGCAGATGCCGCCAGCGCAGCGGCGCACCCACCAGCGGCAGCATGACCAGGCCGGGGGTGAGCGCGAAGGCCGCCTGGCAGAGCACGGCGGCCCGCCCCACCTGAGCTAGATGTACGGCGGTGGCCACGTCGGTCTCGTAAATCGTCTGCGGCGTGAACCCGGCGCGGGCGCACGCGGCGGCGAAACAGTCGGCGAAGCATCCGTCGCCTGGCGCGACCGCCCACCGCTCCTCGGCGAGCGCGGACAGGTCCACTTCCTTCTTTTCCGCCAGCGGATGCTCCTCGCTCAGCAGGACGAAGACCGGGTCCACGGCGATGTTGATCCACATGATCGCCTCCCCGGCGGGCGGCCCGGTATCGCCGCACGACCCGACGAGGGCGAAGTCGAGCCTGCCGGTGACCACCATTGTGGTGAGTTCCACGGCCGACCAGGACGTCTGCGTGCGCACGGGCGTGGCCGGATGCGTCGCGGCGAGCCGGTCGACCAGGCCGCCGAGAATCGGCCCGTTGGTGGCCCCCAGCCTGTAGGTGGGGATGCCGCCTCCTGCGTTGGCGAAACGCAGCGCCTCCTCCTGGAGGTCTCGGGCGGCGGGGAGCAGAACCCGGGCGCGGGTCAGCACGAGTTCTCCGAGGGGCGTGGGCCGTGCGCCGTTGCGGTCGCGCTCGAACAGGCTCCCGCCAAGGGTGCGTTCGATGCGCTTGAGCTGCGCGGTCAGCGCGGGCTGCGCCACACCGAGGTGGGTCGCCGCCTTGCTCACGCTCCCGGCGTCCGCGACAGCGCGCACGATCTTGAGGTGGCGAAACTCCAGATCCATAAAGGGACCGTAAGTCCCCGTCGGGATGGCCCGCAATCCAGATGAGTCAGGAAATTTGACTTTATGGTGTCGGAACGTTCCCAAGCGGGGGCATACGACCCCAAAGCGCAGTCGGTCGGCCCCTCACACATAGAGAGGTGCGCACTAGAGTCGTGCTGTGCCACATACCAACGAGCTGACCGTCGGCGAACTCGCCGCCCGTAGCGGCGTCGCGGTGTCGGCCCTGCACTTCTACGAGTCCAAGGGGCTCATCAGCAGCCGCCGCACCGCCGGCAACCAGCGCCGCTACGCCAGGGACACCCTGCGCCGGGTCTCCTTCATCCGCGTCTCCCAGCGTGTGGGCATCCCCCTCAAGGCCATCGAACAGGCCCTGTCCACCCTCCCGGAGGGCCGCACCCCCACCCGCAAGGACTGGGCCGCCCTGTCAGCCTCCTGGCGCACCGAACTGGACGAACGCATCGATCAGCTCCTCAAGCTGCGCGACGACCTGTCCGAGTGCATCGGCTGCGGCTGCCTGTCCATCGACCGCTGCGCCCTCGCCAACCCCCACGACGTCCTCGCCGCCGAAGGCCCGGGCCCCCGCCGCCTCCTCACCAAGGCCGGCCGCCAGGCCTGCACCGACGACTGCGCCTGACAAGCCCCCCACGCGGCCGGGCGGGCGAAGGCCAGACAGGAATCCCCCACAAGTCGCCACTTCGCATGAACTATGGCCTGCAAGCCCGCCCAGCCCCCTCAGACCGACCCACACCTGCAGACCGGACCGGCAGGCCGGCCGACACGCCATGGCACGGCCGCACGGCACGGCACGGCCGCACGGCACGGCACGGCCGGTCGGACCGGCAATGGCCGGTTGGGCAGCGCGGCACGGCCGGACGGCACGGCACGGCTGGTCGGACCGGCAATGGCCGGTTGGCCAGCGCAG
>NZ_BOOW01000003.1 GCF_016863435.1 Sinosporangium siamense | reverse complement strand
GCACGGCACGGGGCCGGACGGCACGGCACGGGGCCGGACGGCACGGCACGGCCGCACGGACCGGCACGGCCGCACGGACCGGCACGGCCGCACGGACCGGCAATGGCCGCACGGACCGGCAATGGCCGGTTGGCCAGCGCGCCATGGGCCGGTTGGCCAGCGCAGCAAGCGCAGCACGGCCGGACGCACGGCCGGACGGCGCGGCGCGGCACGGCCGGACGGCACGGCACGGCACGGCCGGACGGACCGGCAATGGCCGGTTGGCCAGCGCGGCACGGCCGGACGGCGCGGCCCCTGGCATAACCGGCCCGAGCAACGGGTCCACGTCGATGAGTGGGGTGCCCAGGCGGCCATATGCAAGGAGCCGACGCGCCCGCGGCCACTATGAGGCTTGAAAAGGTTGCTGTGACCGGCGGCGCTGCGGCGGGGGTGGTTGTGCCGGACGGCTCCGGCGGTGGGAACGGGGCGGCCGGGTGGTCATGCGCACGGAGCTGTGCCCCGAGGGTCGGGTGCTAGGTCAGCGGTAGAGGGTCAGCCAGCGCAGTGGGTTGGCGCGGGTGACGGTGTGGAGGGTTGCCTCGTCGACGCCCGCGTCGCGCAGGGCGGGCAATACGTGGCGCGGCATCTGGGCGAAGCCGGCTCCGCCGTACTTCCTGAGTTGCTCGACGCGGCAGATCCCGGTGCTGAGCAGCAGCCGCTCGGCGTGGCCTTCCTCGATGAGGGTGAGGGCCGCCCGCACGACGTGGTCGAGCGGCATGCCGAGGGTGCCGAGTGAGACATAGGCGCCGGCTTCGGCGATCTTGCGCAGCACGGCGGGGTCGAGGGCCGAGCAGCCCACGGCGACGCGGGAGCCGTCGAGCCCCTCGCCGAGCACGATCTCCAGCAGCGTGAGCCCGTCGCCGCCGTAGGTCGACACCGGCAACCCCGTGGTGCGCCCCGCCCGGGCGGCGGCCCGCAGGGCCTGCTCCTCGCCGGGGGTGGGCTCGGCTCCCCACGCGCCCACCTCGCCGATGACGCCGGGCAGCACGTTGGTGCCGTCGAGGCCGCCGAAGATCTCGGTGAGCAGGTGGTCGGTCAGCGCGGCGGCGTCGGCGACCCGGAGCTGTACTGTGTTGAACGGCTCGGTGAACAGCCCGGTCGAGGCGACGACGGCGACCTTGGCGCTTGCGGCGATCCTGGTCAGGGAGACGGCGTCGCGGCCCATGCCGAGGCAGGTCTGGTCGATCACCAGGCCGAGCTCCTCGGCCTCGTGCAGGACGCGGAGCTCGTCGATGACGCTCTGCTCCTCGTCGAGCCACCGCGCGGGGTCGGACTCGACGCCCACACCCCAGCGGGTGTCGACCCGCAGGTGCTCGTGCGGAAGAACGAAACCGTTGACGGCTGATGGTGCGACGTCGCCGGTGACCGTGCGAATGAGGGGCTCGCGCATGCAGGGACATTAGCCGAGAATTACCGTAAAAGTTACAGGCGGCGGAAAATTTTGCCGTGCTCATACCCGGGGCGGGCATCGATCTCCACTGGGGTCGGGACCGGGTCCACGCCGCAGAGGAAGTTCGCCCCTATCCTGGGAAGCCTGACGATGACAAATGCTTTTCATCCTCTCCGAGACGGCCACCCGCAGGGCGTGGGCTGGGATGGAAAGGTGTGGCCTGGGGGTTTCCTGTGTCCATGTCCGACGGCGGGGTGCACGACCCCCAGCACGACCGGCCCGAGCAACGGCCCACCGCGCCCGCGGCCACTCTGGGCTCTGAGAGGACTGTCATGACCGGCAACGCCGAGGATCTGAAGCAGGAGGGCGTTCGGCGGCGCGGGCTCGCCGGATGGCTCGACGGTGTGCGCGCGACCCGCTCGGGGCGGCTGGCGCTGAAGATCGTGGTCGGCGTGATCGGCGCGATCCTGGTGATCGGCGGCCTCATCCTCGTGCCGTTCCCCGGCCCCGGCTGGCTGATCGTCTTCGCGGGCGTCGCGGTGCTGGCGACCGAGTTCCCCTGGGCGCACAAGGTCCTCGACTTCGGCAAAAGCACCCTTCACGCCTGGACCGAGTGGCTCAAGCGGCAGGGCTGGACGGTGCGCATCCTGGTGCTGGGCGTGACACTGCTCGCGATGGGCGTCATCATCTGGGCGGCGCTCAAGTTCAGCCTCAAGATCGACCTGATCGTGGAAGCCCAGAAGCTCCTGTTCAAGTGATCGGCCGACGTCCCTGGCCTCGCTTGTCTCATCCGGTCCACGGCACTCCGGTCACCACGGCAGCGACCCGGGTGCCCGGCGCGAAACGCCCATCTCTCGCCATGGCCAGCACTCCGTAGAGCATCTTCGCCACATAGATCCGCTCGACCGCCACACCGTGCCGCACCTCAAAGTCGGCCGCGAACTCCTCCAACTCCCGAGGCACCCGGGCATAACCCCCGAAATGGTGGTCAAGGTCAATGCTCCAGTTGTCCTTGACCTCCCCCAGGGTCTCCCGTTGAAGGCGCGCCACCTCGTCGTTCAGAAACCCCGCCCCCTTGAGTACGGCGAAGCCGACCGCCCGCCGCGGACCCGAGAGCCCGGCCGAGATCCCGGCCAGCGTGCCGCCGGTGCCGACCGGGCAGCAGACGACGTCGGCGGCGTCCCCCACCTCTCGGGCGATCCCGGCGCACCCCCGGACGGCGGCGGGGTTGCTTCCGCCCTCGGGAAGCAGATGAAAGGTCCCGAAGCGCTCCCGCAGGGCGTCTGTCACCGCCGGGGTGTGCTTGAGGCGATAGGTCGCCCGGTCGAGATAGGTCAGCCGCATGCCGCAGGCGACCGCGTGCGCGAGCGTGGGGTTGAGCGGCAGCCGCTCCTCCCCCCGGATCACGCCGACGGTCTCAAACCCCATCAGCCGCCCCGCCGAGGCCAGCGCGCGGATCAGGTTGGAGTGGGCGCCGCCGAACCCGAGCACCCGGTCGTGGCCGAGGTTGCCGATCAGCTTGCGCCACTTGTTGCCCGTCACCTCGGGATGGAGGAGATCGTCGCGTTTGAGCAGCAGACGCACCCCGCCGAGCCGATCGTCGTCGATCTCCATCAGGGGTGACGGCAGTCGGGGCTCCACCCAGGCAGGCTAACCTACCTGCGACTCAAGGAGTCCCCGCTGTGATCTTCAAAGGCGCACACCTCAAGACCCGCTGAAAACCGAATCCCAGGCCAAACAATCCACGGAGTTCCAATGCACATTCCGACAAACCTGGGCGAGGTCTTCCACGCCACTTTCGGCCTCGATCCCGAGCTGGTGTGGCACGCTCCCGGCAGGGCCAACCTGATCGGCGAACACACCGATTACAACGGCGGGCTGGCGATGCCGTTCGCGCTGCAGTGGGGTGTGACGGTGGCAGTGGCCCGGCGGGCCGGCGGGGCGGTGCGGGTGCGGTCCCTCCAGCGCGACGACCCAGCCGGGCCCCTGACGCTGGCTCCAGGTGAGCACGGTGACGGGTGGACACGTTTCGTCGCCGGGGTGTTCTGGGCGCTGCGGGCGGCGGGCCACGACATCGGCGGGGTCGACCTGCTGGTCGACGGCGATGTTCCCGCAGGCGCCGGGTTGTCGTCCAGCGCGGCGCTTGAGGTGGCCACGGCCTGTGCGGTCAACGATCTGTTCTCCCTGGACCTGTCCGACCGCGAGCTGGTGGAGATCGCCCGCGAGGCCGAGAACACGGTGGCGGGGGTGCCCTGCGGGGTTCTCGACCAGGCGGCCTCGGTGATGTGCCGCGAGGGGCATGTGTTGTTCCTGGACTGCGGCAGTGTGGCGGGCCGCAACGTCCCGCTGCGACCGGCGGACCACGACCTCGCCCTGCTGATCATCGACACCGGTGTCAGACACGAACTGGGCGACGGCCGCTACGCCCGGCGGCGAGCCGAGTGTGAGGAGGCGGCGCGCAGGCTCGGCGTGGAGTCGCTCCGCGAGGTGGACGACCTGCCGGGCGCCCTGCGCTCCCTGGACGCGGTCGGCGGCGCCCGTGTGCGGCACGTGGTGACGGAGAACCACCGGGTCGAGGCGGCACTCGGCCTCCTCCGCGCGGGCGCCCTGGGCGATGTGGGGCCGCTGCTCAACGCCTCCCATCTGTCCTTGCGCGACCAGTTCGAGGTGTCCTGCCCCGAGCTGAACGTGGCGGTGGAGGCGGCGGTCCGGGGCGGCGCGCGAGGGGCCCGCATGATGGGCGGCGGCTTCGGCGGCTCGGCCCTGGCGCTGGTGCCGACCGGCAATGTGGCAGCCGTGCGCCAGGAGGTCGGCGCCGCCTATCACGACCGCGGATGGGCGTCCCCCCGCTTCCTCCCGGCCGAACCCGCGGCGGGCGCGCACCGCGTGAGCTGAACTACGCCGGAGGCTCCCCCGGCCGGAAACGCGGCAACCAGGCCCGTGCCGTACAACGGCCAAGACCGGGGAGGCCGGCAACCAGGTCCCGAGACCGGGATGCGCGGCAACCAGGCCCATGCCGTACAACGGCCGAGACCGGGGAGGCCGGCAACCAGGTCCATGCCGTACAACAGCCACGGCAACCAGGCCCGTGCCGTACAAACCGGCCGGGCGGCTGAGGCCGGGACCGGCGCCCGGCCAGTGGGAGCGGGTCGGGCGGGTCCCGGCGCTCAGCCGGCCCGGAGCGGGCTGGCACACCTCCTTCCTGGGGCGTGTTCCCTCAGCGGAAGCCGGGCGGTGCCTCCGGAAGGGATCAGCCGGACATGAGAATCGGGGACGCCGCGGACAGCAGGGACCGTGTCCGAGGGTGCCGCGGGAGGAACAGGACGTCGTCGGCGTTTCCCTCCTCGATGACGCGTCCTCCCCGCATCACCAGCACCCGGTCGCCGACGTGGTGCACCGTGCCGAGGTCGTGGCTGATGAACACCAGGGCGGTGCCGTCCTCCCGCTGGACATCCGCCAGGAGGTCGAGCATCGCCGCCTTCCCCTGGGCGTCCAGCGCCGAGACCGGCTCGTCGCAGACGATCAGGTCGGGGCGCGGCCCGAGCGCGCGGGCGAGGGCGGCGCGTTGCCGCTGGCCGCGGGACAGGGCGCCGGGGCGCAGGGCGGCGGTGGAGGCGGGCAGGCCGACCCGTTCGAGGAGTTCGGCGACGCGGGCGCGGCGAGCGGGTCCGGGGAGCGCGCCAAGGGGTTCTGCCAGGATGCGGCCGAGGGTGTGGCGGGGGTTCGCACGTGCCAGGGGTTCCTGGGAGACGAGTTGCACCATCGACCGCCAGGGGCGTCTGCTCCGCTCGGGCAACGACGACCACGCCCTGCCGTGGAGCTCCACCTCTCCCCTGGTGGGACGGGCATAGCCGAGGAGGAGCGCGGCGAGCGTGCTCTTGCCGGAGCCGGACTCGCCGATGACCCCGACGGTCTCCCCTGCGTGCACGCGGAGGGACACCTCACGCACGATCTCCCGCCCGCAGTGCGTCAGGGTCACTCCCGACGCCTCGACGACCGCCGAGGCGGTGTCGACGGGCCTGGCGGGCCGCTTCGGGCCGGTGCGCGCTGACGTGAGGCGTGTGCCACGTGTGGCGGCGGACGGCACGGGGGTGAACAGCCGGCGGGTGTGCTCGTGCCGGGGGTCGCCGAGGACGTGCCCGGCAGGCCCTTCCTCGACCACGAGCCCGTCGCTCATGACCAGCACGCGGTCGGCGACGGCGGCGATGAGGCCGAGGTCGTGCCCGGTCATCAGCACACCGGCGCCTCCGGCCCGGCGGGCGGCGACGAGCGTGAGGACGCGGGCGCGGGCGACGGGGTCGAGCGCGGCGAGCGGGTCGTCGAGGACGATCAGGTCGCGCCCTCCGCCGAGCACCTCGGCGATCTCGTCCTCGACGCCGCGGGGCATGCCGTACGGCAGGAGCCTGTCGGCCGGCACCACGCCGATCGATCTCTCGCGGAGCCGCCGGAAGTCGCGCACGCCGTAGCCGCGGGCGTCCCTGCCGTAAATCTCGAACCGGGCGGCACGCACCGCGGCGCCGGCGCCGGCGAGCCCGGCGAGCGCGCGCACGGCGGCGCTCTTGCCCGCCCCCGACGCTCCCACGATCGCGACGCATTCGCCGTGTGCCACGGTGAGGGAGATCCCGCGGACCGCCTCGCCCTCCGGATAAACCACTCGCAGGCCGTCGACGCGGATGAGGGGCGCTGAGGCGCCACCCGTCCGCCGGTCCGCCGCCGCGCCGGACAGGGTCATCGGTTGCTCCCCTCAGCTCACGCTGTTCGCGGGCTGCCGCGCCGGGTGTGGCCACCCGGCGGCGGCCAGCCTCCGCCGCCGGGTGGCCGCCATCTGAACCGCACCGACCGTGCCGCGGACCTCACCTTCCGCTTGCGGGGGCGGCCATTGGGGGGCCGCCGGATTCCCCGACGATCACGCTCGGTCCAGACGTCTTCGGTGTTTCCTCCGAAGCGGCTAAACCCATTTAAACAGTAGGAATTACATGAATTCCTGTCAAGACCACATCCCTTCCTTCTCACAGCCCGCCACGACGGCGGTGAAGGTACGGCACGAGCCCGGCCGATCAGTCCACGGGATGACGGCCGAGCGCCCGCTCGATCGCGTCCGGATGGTGGACGAACGCCGGGGAAAGCTCCGCCTCGTCGTAGTAGCGGTGGAACACCGGAGTCGCCGCGCTCGACATGGGTGGCACGATCCAGCTCCACTCCGCCGGGCAGACCCGCCCCGCCTTCTCCTCACGCGCCACATGCGTGAGGAATCTCCGCGACTCGGTGTGATGATCGCTTATGGTGACCCCGGCCGCCTCGAAGGAGTGCAGCACCGCGACGTTGAGCTCCACCAGCGCGTGGTCGCGCCAGAGAGTGCGCTCCCGGGTCGTCTCAAGGCCGAGCCGACCGGCGACCGTCTCCAGCAGGTTGTATCTGTCCGGGTCGGCGAGGTTGCGCGCTCCGATCTCGGTGCCCATATACCACCCGTTGAACGGCGCGGCCGGGTAGCAGACACCCCCGATCTCCAGGCACATGTTCGAGATCGCCGGCACGGCGTGCCAGCGTAGCCCGAGCTCGGCGAACCACGGATAGGACGGGTGCACGAGCGGCACCTCCACCACCGCGTCCCCCGGCACCTCCGACAGCAGCGGGCGCCCCGTCCCGTCGGAGATCACCAGCGGAAGCACGTCGAACGGCGTGCCCTCGCCCCCACGCCACCCCAGATAGCGCACCATCTCCGTGAAATCCGCATACCTGGGGTCGCCCATCACGCTCCCGTCGGCACGGCCGTAGCCCGCGTAGCGAATGAGCTGCTCATTCCATATCCGCGGCGCGGGAGCTCCGGGGGCCTCGGGCGCGAAGACGGTGATCGTGGGCCGGATCCTGCCGTCCGTGCACGCCTCCCTGAGATGGTTGACACATTCGACCGCCACGCCCTCGGCCGTCCTGATCCGGCGCCGGTCGCGCACCCGCATCGAGCGCCAGTAGAGCCGCCCGATGCAGCGTGAGCTGTTGCGCCACGCGACCCTAGCCCCGAAGGTCAGCTCGTCGGGGGTGTGGGTGTAGGTCCCGGTCTGGGAGATCTCAAGCATGACCTCCCGCAGTCGCGGCCGGACCGGACCGGCCGATTCCTCCTCCGCGTGGAACTGCCGGATGAACTCCTCTGCGGCGTCCGGATCGACCGTCTTCGCCGGGCCGTGGGGGTGGGGCAGGGGGGGTGAGCAGGGACTCTGGACACCATGGAGTGACTCCAGCACCTGGGGCTGGGATCTTTTCCAGGTCAGCACGTGTTGACCGCCACACTTTGTCCACGGGCGCCTTCACCGTTCCGGGCGGTTCGGGTGCCCTACGCGCAGCGGCCTCTCCCCACTGCGATCATCGTGATCCGCGGCGGCGGCACCCCAGGACTACCGGCGGTGAGCACGGAGTCGCGGGACGCAGCCAGGATCATTTTCAGTGATTCGCCGCGATTTGTCGCCCGATCTGACGAGCTGGTCTAGATATCAGCAGCAACACCGGAAACACGAAGAACCGCAGGCCAACCGCACCCGCGGCACATGCCCCCAACGCCGAAGGCCCCGGGAGCACATGCTCCCGGGGCCTTCCAGTGGCTCCCGCGATAGGACTCGAACCTATAACCTGCCGGTTAACAGCCGGACGCTCTGCCGATTGAGCTACGCGGGATCGACCTTGCTCCGGAGGTTTGGGCCTCTTGGCCTTTCCCCTCGGCGCGGAACTAGATTAGCGCACTCAGAGGGGTGCGTGTCGCATCGTTTGGTGTGGGGTAGGTCGGAATGGAGCGGCGCAGCCGGATCAGGGGAGTGCGGGCGGAGTGAAACCCCTCCCCAAGAGCAATTACGCGGAGGTGCACGATGCGTTACCGGATCACGTTCGCTGCCGGTGTGGCCATTGGCTATGTCCTGGGCAGCCGGGCCGGCCACGAGCGCTACGAACAGCTCAAGCGAACCGCCCGGCGCGTGGCCGACAACCCGTCGGTCCAGGAGGCGGCGGGGCTGATGGGGGCACAGGTGGCCCGGGCCGCGGGATTCGCGAAGTCCAAGTTGGGCGAAGGCATCTCGTCGCTGCCCTTCCTGCGCCCGCACGATCAAGAGGACGAGACCGTCCCGCTCTGCCCCGCCCCGAAGGAGCGGCACACCGAGAAATCGCGGACACCCTCGTCCCCCTAGCGGCCCGGTGATCACCCCCGGCCCGCCGACCCCGCCGGGCGCCGCTCACACCCCCATCGTGCGACGGACTCCCTCCAGGGCCTGTTCGGCCAGGGCACGCAGGCCCGGGTCGTCGGGATCCATCCCCGAGTCGAAGGCGAACTCCCACAGCAGATCGGAAGAGCCGGGCACCCGGCGGGCCACGATGCGCACCCCTCCGTCACGGGCGAGTGTCACATATCGGCTCACCACGATCGAGGCGGTCACCCGCTCCCGCACGACCTCGGGCATCCGCCCGGGCTCGGCCACCGGCACCTGGCGGGCGGGCCCCTGCGTGGGGATCACGCGCAGCCCCTCCTCGTCCCAGGACGCCCGGTCGATCAGATGCCACGGCACCCGGGTGCCGCCGGGCAGCAGAAGAGCCCGGTCGGTGGCCACCAGGTAGCCGTCCTCCCCCGATTTCGTGTGCGTGAGGACACGCTCGCCGGGTTCCAGGGACAGGGCCTTGCGCACCGGCGCGGGCATGCGGCGGGAAGCAAACGAGAACCTCATGCCGACACGCTATCCGGCGCCCCCTACGCACACCGTCCCGCTCCCCCGCCGGTGGCCCCCTCGTCGGCCAGGAGGTCCAGTGCGAGCGCCGCCGACCATGAGAAGTCCCGGCATCCCCTCCCGCTCCCGTCGAACGGATCGAAACACTCGCGAAACCCCGCCTGCCGTACCAAACGCAGCGTGTCCGAGGCGAGCGCCGCCGCCAGCTCCTCCAGCCCGTGTACGGCAGCGGCCCGGCATAACAGCCAGTTCATGTTGACCCACGACGGCCCCCGCCAATAACGCCCCCGGTCGAACTGCTCTGCCCGGATGTCGCAACTCGGCACCGGATACCCCGCAGCCCCCATGAACCGTGCCGACGACAACATCCGCACCATCGACTCCACTCGCTCACCGGGCATGCCAGGGTCGAGCAGCGGCCCGAAACTCCCCACGGTGGACAGGCGCAACAACCGCCCGGTGCGCAGATCCCTGGCGTGGAAACCGCCGCCGTCCCACAGACGCTCCAGCAACGCCGCCCGGATATGCGCGGCACGCTCAGTGTGAGGGCGGGGGTCGGCGCCGGCGACGGGAGCGAGCTCGGCGAGCGCCTCGCACGCCGCCAGCCACACGCCGTTGAACATCGGGTCCTCGACGGCGAAGGGGTGCTCCTGGCTCAAATACTCGGGCCGGTAGCCGGAGTCGCGATATCTCTTGGCCAGCCAGACGAAATGGTCTGTGTAGTCCCCCGGGGCGTCGTCATGGCGGAAGCCGTAGATCGAACGGGGAAGTGCCGCGAGCGGCAGGTCCCAGGTGGGGCTGTCGTCCATGCCCGACTCCCACGGGTGCACGATCGAGGCCAGCCCGGCGCCGCCGAGGTCGCGAAAGGCCGCCAGATAGGCGTGCTGGGCGGCCAGCCGGGGGAAGACCTCGCGCACGAACCCCGCCACCGCCTCCCCGTGGTGGCGCCAGATCCACCAGACGGCATAGGCGTGCAGAGGCGGCGCGGTGAGCCCCGAGGTGGGCAGCCCGTGGGGGGCGTCCTTGTGGTCCTCCGAGCGCCACATCTTCGGGCCGGGGAAGTAAGGGTCGCCACTGTGAAACACCACATGTGGCACCATCCCGTCGCGCCACTGGCCTGACAGCGCCCCGCGTAGCTCCGCCATGGCTCGGCCGGTTTTCCAGCGCGCCAGACCGATGGCCACGAAGATCGAATCCCAGCTCCACTGGTGCGGGTAGAGCCCAGGTGCGGGAACCGTCGCGCTGCCGGTCCAATTGGCGTCGAGCACAGACAGCGCCTCGTGTGCCAGCGCGTCGTCGTCGACCGCAGGCCGAGACTCCATCCTTCCAGTGTCCTCCGGTAAGGCGCTCTCGGTCTATCACACGTCCACATCGAGTGAGCTTTTTCACCTCTCTCCTGTGTCTCTCAACCTTTCTGCCTGCGTGTTGTCACTTCAGCGGCACATCCGGTCACTCGTGAAAGCAGCGCGAAACTTCTACCCCTATTTCCAACAAATCCGAAATATCAATATTGACCACTACTTATCGCTACGCTTATGGTGATCATCCGTCCGGCCGCCGCTAGCGGAGCAGCGACACAAGCGCGTCGTGCCCGCACCGGCCGCGGACATGTTGGACGCTCCGCCTTCGCGTGTTGAAAGCGGCGCGCATTTCGCCACGGGCAGGGGCAGCCCGTCGGACATGCCTCACCTGACCATGCAACTCGGTGGATCAACACGGAACCGGACACCATTCCCGGTGCCGGATCCTTGCGTACCGAAAGGCACAGATGAAGCTCAAAGCAGGTTTTACTGCATTAGCCGTAGCAGTAGGCGCAGTCGTCTCCTCCGCAGCCGCACATGCGGAACCGGCACCCGCCACCCCCTCCGCGGCTCCCGTCCCCACCTCGGCGGGACCCGTCTCGGGGACCGTCACCCTCATCACCGGTGACAAGGTCACCCTCCTCCGCGACAAGAACGGCAAGCCGTCCGTACGGCTGGCGCCCGCCGACGGCCGTGAGGTGCACTTCTCCACGCGATGGGTCGGCGGGCACCTCGTGGTCATCCCCTCCGACGCCGCGCCGCTGATCGCCCGCGGCCTCCTCGACCGGCGGCTGTTCGACGTCACAGAACTCCTGTCCTTCGGCTACGGCGACGACAAGCGCGCCGACATCCCGGTCATCGCCGAATCCCGCCAGGGCAGCACCGCGAGCCTGAAGAACGCCCAGGAGACGAAAGCCCTCCCCGGCCTCGGCTTCACCAGCTCACGCGTGCCGAAGGACAAGGCCGGCGACCTCTGGCGAACCCTCCAGAGCGGAGCCCAGGCCCGCACGTTGTCCGGCGGCGTCGAGAAACTGTGGCTGGACGGGCAGCGCCAATTCACCCTCGACCAGAGCGTCGAGCAGATCGGCGCGAAAGCCGCCTGGGCCCAGGGGTTCACCGGCAAGGGCGTGACCCTCGCGGTGCTGGACAGCGGCTACGACGCCCAGCACCCCGACCTGCAGGGTGGCGTCGTCGCCCACGCACGCAACTTCTCCCCCGAACCCGACATCCGCGATGAGATCGGCCACGGCACCCACGTCGCCTCCACCGTCGCCGGTTCAGGGGCCGCCTCCTCCGGGAAGTACCGCGGCGTGGCCCCCGAAGCCAAGCTCGCCATCGGCAAGATCGGCGGCGTGACGGGCATCTACGACTCGGCCATCCTCGCCGGCATGGACTGGGCGGCCAACGAGATCAAGGCCACCGCGGTCAACATGAGCTTCGGGTCCTCCGACGGCCCCGAGATCGACCCGGTCGAGCAGGCCGTCAACACGCTCAGCGCCACCACCAACACCGTCTTCGTGGTCGCGGCAGGCAACTCCGGGCCGAGGTCGATCGGCTCGCCCGGCAGCGCCGACGCCGCCCTCACCGTGGGCGCCGTCGACAAGAACAACGTGCTCGCCGACTTCTCCAGCACCGGCCCCCGCAACCACGACGGGGCCGTCAAGCCCGACGTCACCGCGCCGGGTGTGGGCATCGTCGCCGCCGCGGCCCAGGGCACCGCGGCCGAGCCGTACGTGCCCATGAGCGGCACCTCGATGGCCACCCCGCACGTCGTCGGAGCGGCGGGCATCCTCGCCCAGCGCAACCCCACCTGGACCGGCAAGCAGATCAGGGCCGCCCTCATCGGCAGCTCCGCCAAACAGGGCACCGACGGCCCCTTCAAGCAGGGTGCCGGCCGGGTCGACGTCGTCCGTGCGATCGCCCAGACGGTGACCGCCGAACCGGCGAGTCTCTCGGTCGAATTCCCCTGGCCGCACACCGGCGATCAGCAGGTGACCAAGACCGTCACCTACGTCAACCACGGCGCCGCCCCGGTCACCCTGGACCTGGCGCTGGAGAACGGCGACACGCCCCTGCCGAACGGCCTGATAACCCTCTCCGCCCAGCAGGTCCAGGTGCCGGCCGGCGGCCAGGCGGCCGTGACGCTGAACCTCGCCGACAGGGACATCCCGGTCGCTCCGTACAGCGCGGTGCTCACCGCCACCTCCGGCGAGACCGTCGTCCGCACTCCCCTCGGCGCACACGTCGCACCCGAGACCTACGACGTGTCCGTCGAGATCATCGGCAGGGACGGCGCCGCCCCCTCGATGGTGATCGGCGGCGCCTACCGTCTCGAACCCGTTGAGTACTTCGAGCTTCCCCCCTCGGGCAAGCTCCGGCTACCTGTCGGCGAGTGGTTCGTCCAGGCCGATGTCTTCTCCGCCGACAACAGCTTCACCACCGTGTACGCGGCGGTGACGGTCAAGGCGGGCGTGCAGCCGGTCGTCCTCGACGCGCGCAAGGCCAAGCAGATCAAGTTCAGCGTCGACCGCCCCGACGCGGCTCCCGTGCCAGGTATGAACCATCTGTATCTGCACAAGCAGGGCGCCTCCTCGGTCGAGTTCGGGGCCTCGTTGGGCGGCCGCGACATCCAGGAGAAGAGCTACGTGCTCCCCGTCCGCCAGCGCGGGCTGAGCTACGGAGTCTCGACGAGCTTCGCCCAGCAGGGCGCGGCCCAGAGCCCCTACCTGTATGACCTGACCCAATATGAGTCCGGGGGCCTCCCAGACAACCCCGTGCTCCATGCCAAGACCAAGGACCTCGCCAAGGTCGTCGTCGACTATCGGGCGAACGGCGCCGACGGCCAGGCGGACGTCTTCGTGGGGTCGTCGATCGGCGAGACCGCGATGTACGGTCCCCCGGCCCTGGTGAAGCTGCCGAGCAAGGTGACGCACTATCGCACACCCCACCGGGCATTGACCTGGCACTCCGGGTTCGGGCAAGACCAGTTCGAGCTCTATGAGGTCGACCGCGGCCGGCCGCTCGCCCGCAAGTCCTACTCCGAGACCTGGAACGCCGCCGTCCGCGCCCCCTCCGCGGAGGACTACAGCGGCATACGCTCAGGCGACGAGATCTTCGTCTCCGCCTATCCCTCCTTCAGCGGGCCGGTGGCCGGCCGCGTCGGCACGGACGCGGGCGCCAAGGGCACCGTCACCCTGGCCAAGGACGGCCAGGTGCTCGCGAAGCAGGACTACACCGGCTGCTACGGACCTTCCCAATGCGCTCTGACCACCCAGGTGCCGAGCGCGGCGGGCGTCTACACCGCCACGGCCACCGCCACGCGGGACGTCCCCCGCGCCACCCTGTCGCCGTCCGTCGAGACCACCTGGACCTTCCCGTCGGCGAAGACGACGGAGGGCAAGCCCCTCCCGCTGCTCCACGTGCGCTACGCCCCCAAGGGCTTGGACGCCTACAACCGCGCTAAGACCGGCAAAGCAACCCTGATCCCGCTGCGTGTGGAAACCGCCGCGGGCGTTCCCGCGCCGCGGGTCAGGTCGGTCTCCGTCGAGGCGTCGGGCGACGACGGCGCCACCTGGACCAGGGTGCGCGTCACCCGCACCGCCAAGGGCTGGGCCGCCGTGGTCCCGGCGAACCTCACCGGCTCCTTCGTGTCGCTGCGCACCGCAGTGGACGCGGGGGCCGACACCAAGGTCACCCAGACCGTCAAGCGCGCTTACGCCCTCATCCCGTAACCACCCAGGGGTGCCGTCCCTGCGCGAGGACGGCACCCCTGCCTCTCCCCCCATGGGACGACGCCCACATGCGCCGAGTCCCGTGTCAAGCGCCTCATCACAGGCGGAGGCGGCCCGTCTTCCAGCCCGCCCAGCCCCGATCGACCGGCAAGACCCTCACGCGGTGCGGCAGCTCAGCCGCAGCGACCATGGAAAGGCACAAATGAAAGTCAGAGCAGGCCTGACGGCACTGGCCGTAGCGGCCGGCGCCGTCATCCTCTCCGGAACCGCGCACGCGGCCCCGGAATCCGGCACCACCACCCCGTCCGTCTCGCCCCCGGCGGGACCCGTCTCAGGCACCGTCACCCTCATCACCGGTGACAAGGTCACCCTCGTCCGCGACAAGGCCGGCAGACCCCTGGTGAGGGTCGCGCCCGCCGGCGGCCGGGAGGTGGACTTCTTCACGAAATGGTTCGGCGGAAAACTCACCGTCATCCCCTCCGACGCGGCACCGCTGCTCGCACGGGACCTCCTCGACAAGCGGCTGTTCGACGTCACCGAGCTCCTCGCCGCGGGGTACGGCGACGCCCGGCGAACCGACATCCCGGTCATCGCCGAAACACGTCAGGGCGGCACCGCGGGCCTGAAGAACACCCAGGAGGCCAAGGCGCTCCCCGGGCTCGGCTTCACCAGCTCGCGCGTGCCCAAGGACAAGGCCGGCGACCTCTGGCGCGACTTGCATACGGGAGCCCAGTCGCGCACGCTGTCGAGCGGGGTCGAGAAGCTCTGGCTGGACGGCAAGAGGCAATACACCCTCGACAAGAGCGTCGAACAGATCGGCGCCCCCGCGGCCTGGGGGCAGGGCCTCACCGGCAAGGGCGTGACCGTCGCCGTCCTCGACAGCGGCTACGACGCCCAGCACCCCGACCTGCAAGGCGTCGTCGCCCACGCACGCAACTTCACCACCGAACCCGACACCCGCGACAATGTCGGCCATGGCACCCATGTGGCCTCCACCGTCGCCGGCTCGGGCGCCGCCTCCTCCGGCAAGTACCGCGGCGTCGCCCCCGACGCCAAACTCGCCATCGGCAAGGTCGGCGACGTGGCCGGATTCTACGAATCGGACATCCTCGCCGGCATGGACTGGGCGGCCAACGAGATCAAGGCCACCGCCGTCAACATGAGCTTCGGCAGCGAGGACGGCCCCGAGACCGACCCGATCGAGCAGGCGGTCAACACCCTTAGCGCCACCACCAACACCGTCTTCGTCGTAGCGGCAGGCAACGCCGGGCCGAACTCGGTCGGCTCACCCGGCAGCGCCGACGCCGCCCTCACCGTGGGCGCCGTCGACAAGAACAACCGCCTCGCCGACTTCTCCAGCACCGGCCCCCGCAACCACGACAAGGGCGTCAAACCCGACGTCACCGCCCCCGGTGTGAACATCGTCGCCGCCGCGGCACAAGGCACTTCGGCTGAGCCGTACGTGTCCATGGACGGCACCTCCATGGCCACACCCCACGTCGTCGGGGCCGCCGCCATCCTCGCCCAGCGCAACCCCACCTGGACCGGCAAGCAGATCAAGGCCGCCCTCATCGGCAGCGCCGCCAAACAAGGCACCGACGGCCCCTTCAAGCAGGGCGCCGGCCGGATCGACCTCACCCGCGCGCTCGCCCAGACCGTCACCGCAGAACCGGCCACCGCCTCGGTCGAACTGCCGTGGCCGCACACGAACACCCAGCCCGTCACCAAGACCGTCACGTACACCAACCACGGCACCACCCCCCTCACCCTCGACCTGGCGCTGGAGAACGGCGAGCGGCCCCTGCCGAGCGGGCTGATCACGCTCTCCGCTCAGCAGGTGCAGGTGCCCGCCGGAGGCCAGGCGACGCTGACGCTGACCTTCACCGACAAGGACATCCCGGTCGGTCCGTACAGTGCGGTGCTCACCGCCACCTCCGGCCAGACCGTCGTGCGCACACCGCTGGGCGCGCACGTCGCACCGGAGACCTACGAGGTGTCCACCGAGATCATCGGCAGGGACGGGGGCGCCCCCCTTGGGGTGTACAGCACGGCCTACCGGCTGAACCCGCTTGAAGTGCTGATGCTCCCCTCCTCGGGCAAGATCCGGCTGCCGGTCGGCGAGTGGTTCCTCCAGGCCGACGTTTACTCCGCCGACCGCACCTCCACCTCCGCTCACACCGCGGTGACGGTCAAGGCGGGTGTACAGCCGATCGTCATCGACACGCGCAAGGCCAAGCAGGTCAAGTTCACCGTCGACCGGCCCGACGCCGCTCCCGACATCAGCCTGAGCGAGGCGTACCTCCACAGGGAGGGCACCGACTCGATCGAGTTCGGCTCCATAGGCTTCGGCCAGTCCATCCAGGAGAGGACCTATGTGCTCCCGACGCGGCAACGCGGGCTGAGCCACGTGATCTCGACGGCCTTCGCTCAACAGGGCGCGGCTCACTCTCCCTACGTCTACGACGTGGCGCAGTTTGAGGACGGTGGTCTGCCGGACAACCCCGTCTACCACGCCAAAACCGCAGACCTCGCCAAGGTCACCGTCGACTATCGGGCGCACGCCACCGACGGCGAGGGAGACACCTGGGTGGGGCCGAGGATCGGCGAGCAGTCCATAGCCGGAAACAGGCTCCCGGTGAAGCTGCCGAGCACCGTGACACGCTACCGCACGCCTCACCCGTCCATGACCTGGGACTCGAGTCTGGTGATGAGGATGGGTGAGTTCAACCAGTTCGACCTGGGCCGGGTGCTCAAGCGAAAGGCGTATTCCGAGACGTGGAACGTCGCCGTCCTCGCCCCCTCAGCGAGGGTCTACAGCGGCTCGCGCACAGGTGACGAGGTGGCACTCTCCGCCTACGCCTCCTTCAGCGAACCGGCGGCCGACCGCACCGGCCAGGACAACTCTGCGAAGGGCACGATCACGCTGGCCAAGGACGGCCAAGTGCTGAAGAAGCAGGACTACGCCAGTTGCCGCTCAACGTCGGAATGCGGCCTGAGGAGCACGGTGCCGGCCGCCCCCGGCGTCTACACCGCCACCGTGACCGCCACGCGTGACCTCTCCCACACCTCGCTGTCGACCTCCGTCGAGACCACCTGGACCTTCCCCTCGGCGAAGACGACAGAGGCCAAGACGCTGCCGCTCATCCACGTGCGCTACGCGCCCAAGGGCTTGGACGCCTACAACCGCGCCAAGACCGGCAAGGCCACCCTCGTGCCGCTGCGCCTGGAGACCGCCCCGGGTGCGCCCATGCCCAAGGTACGGTCGGTCGCCGTCGAGGCGTCGGGCGACGACGGCGCCACCTGGACCAGGGTGCGCGTCACCCGCACCGCCAAGGGCTGGGCCGCCGTGGTCCCGGCGAACCTCACCGGCTCCTTCGTGTCGCTGCGCACCGCAGTGGACGCGGGGGCCGACACCAAGGTCACCCAGACCGTCAAGCGCGCTTACGCCCTCGCGCCCTGACGCTCACAGCGCCGCCCCCGGCCTTCGGGCCGGGGGCGGTTGGTGTCCGGCTCAGTCCTCGCGGGTGAAGCGCACACCGGTCGCGCGGGGGAACTTGACGAAGAGGTCGGGGCCGCGGTGTTCGAGGACGAACGACCCGAACACATAGAGGCCATCACCCACCGGCTGCAACACCTCGGGCTCACGCCAGCCGCGCCGCACCCGCAACTCCCGCTCGTCGCCGGCGATGCGGTAGGTCGCGTCGAGTTCCTCGCTGTAATAGGTCCCGGCGAGCGACGGGTCCGGTACGGCAGCGCCGGCGACCTTGGCCAGCGTGACGTCGAGCATGTGGGGGATCACCACGCGCAGTGTGCCGTCGGCCCTCAGGTGGACTCTGGAGGAGTCCCGGAAGACCGGCAGCGTGAACGTGTGCTCCCCTGTCGCCTCGTCGGACGTGAGGTGGATCAGCGGAACGAGGCTCCCGAGCAGGCGGGCCTGCGGTCCTTCCTCGGACTCGACGAGCTCAACGAGAGTGCCGCCCTCGGCGTCGCGGTACCAGCCGGTCTTCCCGGTGAGGCCGGGCGGGGCGGGCGCCGCCGCGTCCTGCGGCGAGGCCGCCGCCGTGGTGCCGAGAATGCGCAGAGCCACCTTCGTGGCGATGACGTCGGGCTCGCTCACCGGGCTGTTCGCCAGCACGATGACACTGAGCCGGTCGTCGGGGAAGCGGATGAACTCGCAGCGGAACCCGCCCCACGCCCCGCCGTGGCGGATCGTACGGTGCCCCTGTTCCTCGCCGATTATCAGGCCGTAGGCGTAGACGAGTTCGGTGCCGTCGTTGAGCCTGCCCCGCACGAGCATGCGGCGGATGAGGTCGTCGCCGCCCGGCAGCCTGCTGCCGTAGAACTCGCGGTCCCAGATCGCGAGGTCGCCCACCGTCGTCTGCACCGCGCCGTCGCCGATGACGTCGATGGGCGGGTTGTCGACCAGGAAGCCGCCGTCCGGCCCGGGGGTGTAGCCGGTGGCGCGGCGGTGGATGACCTCCCGGTAGTCGTCCCGGGCGAAGGTGGAGGTCATGCCGAGGGGGCCGAAGATGCGCGAGTGCACGAACTCGCGGAACGATATCCCGCTCACCACCCGGACCAGGCGGCCCATGAGCAGGTAGCCGGAGTTGCTGTAGCTGAACCGGCTACCGGGCTCGAAATCGAGGCCGCGCTGCCGGCCGAGCAGGTCGGCGATCTCGTCCTCGGGCGCGACGTTCTCGATGTAGCGCCCGGCCATCTCGGCCAGCGCGATGTAGTCGCGGATTCCACTCGTGTGGTGCACAAGCTGGCCGACAGTGATCTTCGGATGGTGCTTGGCGAGCTCGGGGAGGTAGTCCCGGATGTCGTCGCCGGCGGTCAGTTTGCCGTCCTGCTCCAGCAGGGCCACGGCGGCGGCGGTGAACTGCTTGCTCGTCGAGGCGATGTCGAACCTGGTCTCCGGCGTGATGGGCACGCCGAGCTCCAGGCTCGCCAAGCCGTACCCCTCGGAGAGCACCACCTCGCCGTCGCGCACCACCGCGATGGCGAAGCCGGGCGCGTCCGGTTTGATGTACGGCGCGCAGACGTCCCCGACGATGCTCCTTACACTGTCAGAACTCATGGCCACACTCTTCCCAGCGGGGCCGGGCGTGGCATTGGCCGGGCAGCTCAAGCCGGGCGGCGAACTATGGCCTTCGCCACAACGCACGGGGGAGCTTGCTTGGCTATGTCGAGCATCCCACGGCTAACAAAAGCGCCTAAAAGGCGAAACAGGACTATTCCAGATAATCCCTCAGCATTTGGGCGCGGGTGGGGTGCCGTAGTTTCGCGAGGGTCTTGGACTCGATCTGGCGGATACGCTCCCGCGTCACACCGAACTCGCGGCCGACCTCCTCCAAGGTGCGCGGATGGCCGTCGGACAGCCCGAAGCGGAGCTGGATGATGCGCTGCTCACGCTCGGACAGGGTGGCGAGGATGTCGTCGAGCTGGTCCTGGAGCATGATGAACGCGGCGGCCTCCATAGGCACGACCGCGTCGGCGTCCTCGATGAAGTCCCCGAGGTCGGAGTCCTCCTCACCGATGGGCGACTGCAGCGAGACGGGCTCCTGGGCGATGCGCTGGATCTCGACGACCCGGTCCACCGGCAGATCCATCTCCAGCGCGATCTCCTCGGGAATGGGCTCCCGGCCGAGATCCTGGTGGAGCTGGCGCTGCACGCGCACGAGTTTGTTGATGGTCTCGACCATGTGCACGGGAATTCTTATCGTGCGCGCCTGGTCGGCAATTGCCCTCGTGATGGCCTGGCGGATCCACCATGTGGCATAGGTCGAGAACTTGTAGCCTTTCGTGTAGTCGAATTTCTCGACCGCTCTGATGAGCCCGAGGTTTCCCTCCTGGATTAGATCGAGGAACAACATTCCCCGGCCCACATAACGTTTGGCGATCGACACGACAAGCCGCAGGTTGGCCTCGATGAGCCGCTGTTTGGCGCGGTTTCCCTCCCATACGAGCTCCCGCAGCTCGGGCAGGGTCAGGCGGGCGACGTCGTTGCCTAATTTGTCCTCGGCGAACAGACCGGCCTCAATGGCCTTGGCCAGCTCGACCTCCTCCTCGGCGGTCAGCAGCGGGACGCGCCCGATCTCCCGGAGATAAATGCGGACGAGGTCGCTCGTCGGCGCACGCCGGCCGACGTCCTCGTCGTCGGCCCTGCCGGATTCGTCGTCGGTCGCGGGCTCGAGTACCTCCACTCCGTGCTCGGCCAGCACACGGACCACGCGCTCAAGCGCGTCGGACGGAAGTTCCGACCGGTCGAGCGCGGCGGCGACGTCGTCGACGGTGACGCCTCCTCGCTCTCTTCCCCTCGCGACTAGATCGGCCACCTGATCGACTGACGGTGGTCCGCTTGGCAGCACCGATGCACCCACGAAACATAGTCTGCTGTATTGGGCACGGAAAACGGCAGACCTATTTTTGTCACCGAAGGTAAGGCGAGAGCATTACCAAATTGAGATCTATATTGGGTTTGACGGAAGGATGATCAGGAAAGGTAAAGCGAATTACGCGGGTCAACTTCCGGCTGCCCGCTCTCTCAGTGTGCGCCGCTGCTGTTCAAGTGCCACAAGCTCACCGAAGAGCCGATTGTAATCTTGCTGCTCGTCCACCGGATTGAGCCGCTGCATCCTGCCCTTGACCTGGGCTATCGCGCGGTCGACCGAGATCGCGGAAAGCGCGGCGAGCAGTCCGGACGCATATCTTTCCTCGCTCTCAAGCGCGGTGCGCAGCGTTTCCACCGCGAGGCGCGTCACCATGGACCGCAGAGTGTCGTTGGGTGCCCCCTCGATCAGCCTGTCGACCCACCCGCGTCCCCCGTGGCCCCCCGCGGCGGTGCCGCCGGAGGCGAGCACGAGGTCGTAGAACGCCGCGTGCTCGGGACGGCTGAAGCTCTCGGAGCCGAGGGAGTCGAACCCCGGCCCGAGCAACGCGGGGCGCTGCACGGCCAGCTTGAGCACCTCGAGCTCGACCCGGCTCCGCGGGTCTCCGGGGTCGGGCGGCCCGCTCTCCCCACGCCTCTCAGGCCCGCGCGCTCCGCGCTGGCCTGGGACTCCCGGGCCGGCGGCGGGCGGGCGGCGGGCGATCTCCGTCACCCGCTCGATCACGAACTGCTCGTCGAGGATGCCGAGCCAGCGGTCGAGGTCCACGGCATACATCCGGCGGAGGGCGGTGTCCTTGATGCCGGCCACGATCGGCGCCGCGGCGTCCAGGGCGGCCAGGCGGCCCTCGTTGGCCCGCAGGTCGTAGCGGGAGATCACGTTGCGGATGGCGAAGGCGAACAGCGGCTCGCGGCCGGCGACGAGGTCGCGCACCGCCGCGTCACCCTGCTTGACCCGCAGGTCGCAGGGATCGAGGCCGTCGGGCTGCACGGCGACGAAGGTCTGCGCGGCGAACTTCTGCTCGTGGGCGAAGGCACGCTCGGCGGCCTTCTGGCCTGCCGAGTCGCCGTCGAAAGTGAAGATGACCTCGCCGCGGCCTGCCTCGTCGAACATGAAGCGGCGGAGGATCTTGATGTGCTCCTCGCCGAAGGAGGTGCCGCAGGTCGCCACGGCGGTCGGCAGACCCGCGAGGTGGCAGGCCATGACATCGGTATATCCCTCGACGACGACGGCCTGGGACCTCTTGGAGATCTCACGCTTCGCCAGGTCGATGCCATAAAGAACAGAGCTCTTCTTATAAATCGGGCTTTCCGGGGTGTTCAAGTATTTGGGGCCGTCGTCGGCCTCCAGCAGCTTTCGTGCCCCGAAACCGATGACCTCTCCGGTGGAGTCGCGAATGGGCCAGATCAGCCGCCCGCGGAACCGGTCGATGGGCCCTCTGCGGCCCTCCTTGGCGAGACCGCCCTTGACCAGCTCGGCCGCGGTGAACCCCCGGGCGAGCAGATGCCGGGTCAGCGCCTCCCACTCGTTGGGCCCATAGCCCACCCCGAAGTGCTCGGCGTCGGCCCGCTCGAAGCCGCGCTCGGCCAGGAAGCGCCGCCCGGCCGCCGCCTCGGGCGAGGACAGCCGGTCGGCGTAGAACTCGGCGGCTGCCCGGTGGGCCTCGATCAGCCGGGCCCGCTCCCCCTGCTCACGCTTCGGGACATAGCCCCCCTGCTCATAGCGGAGCTGAATGCCGGCCCGCACCGCGAGGCGCTCGACCGCCTCGCCGAAGGTGAGGTGCTCGATCATCTCGACGAACTTGATGACGTCGCCGCCCACCGCGCACCCGAAGCAGTAGAACAACCCCCGGTCGGGGGTCACGTTGAAGGACGGCCCCTTCTCTTCATGGAAGGGGCACAGGCCCTTCAGGTTGCCCCCGCCCGCGTTGCGGAGCTGCACATGCTCCGCGACCACGTCGGCGATCGGGGAGCGCTCACGCACGAGCGCGATGTCCTCATCACGGATCCGCCCTGCCACGACGTGAGTCTACGGCGGCCGGCCGACATTTCGTGCCTCGGTCAGGCCGCCGGGGAGCCCGTCCGCGACCTGGAGGCCCGGCCGCCGCGGCGGTGGCGTACAACCGAGTCGTTTGCACTCATCGTGCGAAGGCCCCATCCGAAGACCGGGTGGACGTGGCATCCTAGGGCCAGATTCTCGAACATGCCATCAGGTATGTAGGGATCGATTAGCCATGTAATCGGATCTAATCCGGGCAATGTCACAGGTGGAGATCATGCGTTCGGGCCATATCTTACGGCTGACCGCCATCGGCGGAGCCGCGTTCCTGACCTGCGCATGCAGCGGCGCCCCCGGCGTGGCCACGCCCCGGCTGAAGGCCGAGCCCGTCATGGCGGTCTCCACGCCCACCCCGGTCGTGACCGCGACGATCCCGGACACCAACGGCGCTCCCCCGCCCAACGTGCCGCGGCCGACGGCCGAGGAGCCCACATGGGTGCCGCCGCCGAAGATCTCGAAATACACCTACACGTTCCCGGTGGCCGACTGCCGCACCGACTACGCCCGCGAGCTGCTCGTCGTGCCCAAAAGCACGATCTGGGCGAACCGCGGCTGCGCATTCGTCTCCCCCGTCGACGGCGTGGTGCACGAAGTTCGCAAGAGCGACCCCTGGAACCCCGCGACCGACCGGGGGACCGCCCGTGAGGGGCGGTTCGTGAGCGTCATCGGCAAGGACGGGGTGCGCTACCTGGGCGGCCACCTCGAATCCGTGGCCGACGGCATAAGACCGGGGACCAAGGTGAAGAGCGGTCAGGAGCTGGGGCGCGTGGGCAACTCCGGCGACGCCCGCAGGACCGCCACGAACCTCTACTTCGCGATCTCCTGGAAGACCGGCCACCGCTACTGGTGGATTCGGCGCGGCATGGTGAACCCCTGGAACTATCTGGACGCGTGGTACAACGGCAACCGCACCCTCTCCCCGCAGGCCGAGACCATGGCCCTGCGCAAGAAGAAGAAGGTGACCCCGCCCTGCGAGACGCGGTGCGAGAGCCGCTCGCCCCAGGCGCCGCCCCCGGCCAAGCCGAGGCCGAAGCCGAGGCCCACGAAGACCCTCGACCTCGGCCCGCACCACCAGCGCTGATCTCGCCTGCCGGGCGGCGGCGCGTACGGCGGAGCCCAGCGGCAGGCCTCCACCTCGGCCGCCGCTGAGCCCGGTGTGGCCTCGATCTATACGGCCGGGCCCAGCGGCAGGCCTTCACCTCGCTCGCTGAGCCCCGTGTGGCCTTGATCTGTACGGCGGAGCCCAGCGGCAGGCCTTCACCTCGGCCGCCGCTGAGCCCGGTGTGCCCCTAGGAGGCGAGGCTGTCGAGCGGCTGCGCCGGATCGGCGAGCGCGCCCGTGTCGACGGCCTGGCCCGACCTGATCAGCCCCTGGATCGCGCCCGTGACGTCCCAGATGTTGACATTCATCCCGGCGATCACCCGGCCCTCGCGCAACCAGAACGCGATGAAGGCCAACTCCTCCACAGAACCCCGGTAGACGACCTGGTCATAGCCCTGGATGTCGCCGGAGAACTCCATGCCGAGTTCGAACTGGTCGGTGTAGAAGTAGGGCACCCGGTCGAAGACGACGTCCTGCCCGAGCATCGAGCGGGCCGCGGCGGGGCCGCCGTTGAGGGCGTTGGCCCAGTGCTCGACCCGGATGCGCCGGCCGAGCAGCGGGTTGTGGGCCTCGGCGACGTCGCCCGCGGCGAAGACGTCGGGGTCGGAGGAACGCAGCCCGGCGTCCACGACCACGCCGTCGGCCACGTCGAGCCCCGCGGCGACGGCCAGGCCCGTGTTGGGGGCCGCGCCGACGCCCACGATCACAAGGTCGGCGGGCAACCGCTCGCCCGCGGTCGTGACGACCTCGCGCACCCGGCCGTCCTCCCCGGCGATCTCCGCCACGCCGGCGCCGAAGCGGAACTCGACGCCGTTGCGGCGGTGCACCCCGGCGTAGATCTCGCCGAGCTCGGGGCCGAGCACCCGGTGCAGGGGCGTCGGCTCGGACTCGACCACGGTGACCTCGCACCCTGCGGCACGTGCCGCCGCGGCGGTCTCCAGGCCGATCCACCCGGCTCCCGCGACCACGACCCGGCCCGCCTGAGCGAACGCCTGCCTGAGCGTGTCGCTGTCGGGCAGGGTGCGCAGGGTGTGGACACCGCCGAGATCGGCGCCGGGGACCGGCAGCGTCCTCGGCGTGGCGCCGGTCGCGAGCAGGAGCTTGTCGTAGGCCACGGTCTCGCCTGAGTCGAGCTCGACGACCTTGCGGTCGCGGTGGACGGCCACGGCGGTCGTGCCCAGCCGCAGGTCCACGGAGTGCTCGGAATACCACTCGGGGCTGTGGACGTAGACCTTCTCGCGCTCGGACTTGCCCTTGAGATAACCCTTGGAGAGCGGCGGACGCTCGTAGGGACGCTCGCCCTCCGCCCCGATCAACACGATGTCGCCGTCGAACCCCTCGTCTCTCAGTGTCTGGGCCGCTTTAGCACCCGCGAGCCCGGCACCGATGATCACAAAGGTCGTCATGTATGGCCTCCTGCCATGGTCGCGCTCGGGCGGCGGGCGGAAGGGAGGCGACTTCCCCACCGATCGTCCACCCGGCGGCTCTCTCGGACGTTAACCGCACGAGTCTTCCGAAGTATGCCGCGATCACCTGCGGAATGACGCGGCGGGCCCCGGAAAACGAGTATTCCCCCAGGGGGTATTATCCGCTACGGCGTGACATGTGCCGGTGCCAGGCCACGGCGGACGTGTCGGTGAGCGAGGCGATCTGGTCGATCACGACCCGCACCCGGGCGCCGTCGTCCCCGGCGCTCTCGTAGACGGGGCGCAGCGCGGGCTCCAGCGTGCCCGGCGCGCCGAGCGTGATGAGGGCGGCCAGTTCGGTGATCAGTTCACGCTGCCTGGCCTGGTTGGCGTGGTGTTCGTCGCGGCCCATCACGTAATGCGCGATGACCCCCTTGAGCATCGCGCATTCGAGCCGCGCGGCGCGGGGCACGACGAGATCGGCGACGCGGCGATCGGGGCGTGAGCCGTACGTCTCGCGTGTGGCACGTTCCGCCGCGCGGCAGAAACGACCGATGAGGGAGCTTGTGAGGCCCTTCAGCCCGGCGACATCGGCGAGCCCACCGTCGAAGTGGCCCGGCCAGAAGGGCTCGGCCATGAGGCGGTCGAGCAGCTCGCCCAGCTCGGCGGGGTCGGCGTCGGGGCAGTGCCACTCGGCGGTGCGCTTCACGACCTCGCGCCGCTCGCCCGGGTCGCGGAGCGCCTCCAGGGTGACGTGGCCGGAGTGGAGGGCGTCCTCAAGGTCGTGGACGGAGTAGGCCACGTCGTCCGCCCAGTCCATGATCTGGGCCTCGAAGGACACACGATTCGGTTCGGTGCCCTCCCGGATCCACTCGAACACCGGCATGTCGTCCGGATAGACCCCGTATTTAGCGCTCTTCTCCCTGGTCCAGGGATATTTCAGGGCGGCGTTCAGCGACGCTCGGGTGAGGTTGAGCCCGGCGCCCCGCCCGTCCTCGGTCAGGACCTTTGCCTCAAGCCGGGTGAGCAGCCGCAGACTCTGCGCGTTGCCCTCGAAGCCGCCGCACCCTCCGGCGAGCGCGTCGAGCGCCACCTCGCCGTTGTGCCCGAACGGCGGATGCCCGAGATCGTGGGCGAGGCAGGCGGTCTCCACCAGATCGGGATCGACGCCCAGCGCCTCCCCCATCTCACGGCCGACCTGCGCGCACTCCAGCGAATGGGTCAGCCGGGTGCGGGGGATGTGCTGGCCGAGATCGTATGTCTCGCCGGGGCCGACGACCTGCGTCTTGGCGGCGAGCCTGCGCAGTGCCGCGCTGTGCAGCACCCTGGCGCGGTCACGCTCGAACGCACTGCGTTCGGGATTGCCCGGGGGTTCAGGCACCCAGCGGGCTTGGTCATGCTCGTCATAGTGCGCCATAAGAGCAGTGAGCATAGTCGTTCGGCGAGGGTCCGGCACGGCGGCGAAGTGCCGGCTCGAAGGCCGGGATCGGAGTACGGCGGAAGCCCCAGACCGGGAGCGTCGCGCGGGGGTGGGGCACTCTGCGCACCCCACCCCGCATGTGTCATCGAGTGTCCGAATCTCCAGCGGTCAGGGCCGCGCGGGCGGCCTCCAGCCGCGCCACCGGGATGCGGAACGGCGAGCAGGACACATAGTCGAGGCCCGCCTCGTGGCAGAAGTGGATCGAGTCCGGGTCGCCGCCGTGCTCGCCGCAGATGCCGAGCTTGAGGCCGGGCCTGGTCTTCCTGCCCTCCTCCACGGCGATGCGGACAAGCCTGCCGACGCCGTCGCGGTCGAGGCTCTCGAAGGGCGACACCCCGAAGACCCCCAGGTCGAGATATTTCGAGAAGAAGGATGCCTCGACGTCGTCACGGGAGAAGCCCCAGGTCATCTGGGTCAGGTCGTTCGTACCGAACGAGAAGAACTCCGCGGCCTCGGCGATCGAAGCGGCGGTGAGCGCGGCGCGCGGCACCTCGATCATGGTGCCGATGAGCGCGTCGACGCCGGTCTCGGCGAGGATGTGCTCGGCCTCCTCGCGCACCAGCTCAAGCTCCTGCACCGCGCCGACCAGCGGGATCATGATCTCGGCGCGCGGGTCGCCGCCCACCTCGGCCCTGGCCCGCGCCGCCTCGGCGATGGCCCGCACCTGCATGGCGAACAGGCCGGGCACGACCAGGCCGAGCCGTACCCCGCGCAGGCCGAGCATCGGGTTCTGCTCATGCAGCCGCTTGACGCAGTCGAGCAGGACGCGGTCCTTGGCGTCCGCCTTGTCCCCCGCCACCGCAACCTTGATCGACAGCTCGGTGAGGTCGGGCAGGAACTCGTGGAGCGGCGGGTCGAGCAGCCGGATCGTGACGGGCAGCCCGTCCATGGCCTCGAAGATCTCGGCGAAGTCGGCCCGCTGGAGCGGCTCCAGCTTGCGCAGAGCGGCCTCGCGGCCCGCCTCGTCGGTCGCGAGGATCAGGTCCTCGACGAGCTGCCGCCGCTCCCCGAGGAACATGTGCTCGGTACGGCACAGCCCGATGCCCTGGGCCCCGAACCGCCGCGCCCTGGCGGCGTCCTCGGCGTTGTCGGCGTTGGCCCGCACGGCGAGCCGGCGGGTGGCGTCGGCGTGGGCCATGATCCGGTGCACGGCCGACACCAGCTCGTCGCCGAGGTCGCCCGAGCCCTCGAAGTATTCGACCACGGGCGAGGGCACCACAGGCACCTCGCCGAGGTATACCGCGCCGCTGGAGCCGTCGATGGAGATGATGTCACCCTCCTCCACGACGACGCCGCCCGGAGCGGTGAACCTCCGCTCCTTGGTGGAGACGTTGAGCTCCTCGGCCCCGCAGACGCAGGTCTTGCCCATGCCGCGGGCGACCACGGCGGCGTGGGAGGTCTTGCCGCCGCGTGAGGTGAGCACACCCTTGGCCGCGATCATGCCGCTGAGGTCGTCGGGGTTGGTCTCCCGGCGTACCAGCACGACGGCCTCGCCGCGGGCGGCAAGCTCCACGGCGCGTTCTGAGGAGAACACGGCCTTGCCGACGGCGGCGCCCGGGGAGGCGTTCATGCCCTTGGTGAGCAGGCGCGCTCCGGCGGCCTGGTCGAAGCGGGGGAACATGAGCTGGGCGAGCTGTCCGCCGGACACCCGGGTGACGGCCTCGTCGAGGGTGATGAGGCCCTGGTCGACCAGCTGGGTGGCGATGCGGAAGGCCGCGGCGGCGGTGCGCTTGCCCACGCGGGTCTGGAGCATCCACAACTTGCCGCGCTCGATGGTGAACTCGATGTCGCAGAGGTCGCGGTAGTGGTTCTCCAGCTTCTCCATGATCTTCATGAGTTCGGCGTAGGAGACCGGGTCGAGACGTTCGAGCTCTTGCAGGGGGATGGTGTTGCGGATGCCGGCCACGACGTCCTCACCCTGGGCGTTCTGCAGGTAGTCGCCGTAGACACCCTGGTGGCCGCTGCCGGGGTCCCGGGTGAAGGCGACGCCGGTGCCGGACTCCATGCCGAGGTTGCCGAACACCATGGCGACGATGTTGACGGCGGTGCCGAGGTCGGCGGGGATGCGCTCCTGGCGGCGGTAGAGCACGGCCCTCGGCGCCTTCCACGAGTCGAAGACGGCCAGCACGGCGAGTCTCATCTGCTCACGCGGGTCGGTGGGGAAGTCGATCCCGGCCTGCTCCCGCACGATGCCCTTGTAGGTCGCGACCAGCTCGCGGAAGTCGGCGGTGGCGAGGTCGAGGTCGCCCTTCGCCCCCCGCTCGGTCTTCAAGTGGTCCAAGGCGTCTTCGAAGTGCTCGCCCTCGATGCCGAGCACGGTCTTGCCGAACATCTGGATGAGCCGCCGGTAGGAGTCCCACGCGAAGCGGTCGTTACCGCCCGCCTGCTTGGCGAGTCCCAGCACCGATTCATCGTTGAGGCCGATGTTGAGCACTGTTTCCATCATGCCGGGCATGGAGAACTTCGCCCCGGAGCGTACGCTCACGAGTAGAGGGTCGTCACTCTGTCCGAGCCGCCTGCCCATGCTCTGCTCCAGCGCGGCAAGGTGCTCGTCGATCTCTTCCTCAAGACCCGCGGGGAAGGTCCCGTCGGTGAGGTAGTGGCGGCACGCCTCGGTGGTGATCGTGAAGCCGGGAGGCACAGGCAGGCCGAGATTGGTCATCTCGGCGAGGTTGGCTCCCTTTCCCCCGAGCAGGTCCTTGAGATCTCTGTTGCCCTCGGTGAAGCCGTAAACATACTTGGGCATGACAGCTCCTTCATTGACCTCTAATGCGCAATCTGCCTCTCTTGCGGACTCTACAGATAGAAATCAGGAAGAATCGTCACCCGTCGGCTGATACGACATCTGCCCAGGTAGATACCCTCGGGGAGGTCTAATCCAATTCAAAAAGCGGCAAACTTTCGATCTCTCACAATGGTATATACCAATTGGTGTAAACCAATTTACGCGCTTCGATCTTCGGGGTTTTCGCCGCAGTGCCCACTCCCCCGGGGCCCAAACACACTCCCGCCCGCGGCGGAACGGACGGTTGTCGGCCACCAAACGGACGGCCACCTCCCATGGAACAGACGGCCGCACGGGCGGCAGGGCCGGCGGCCAGACGGGCGGACGAGCGGACGGACGGACGGGCCGGCGGACGAGCGGGCGAGCGGACGGACGGACGGATCAGAAAACGGCCGGACCGGAAAACGACGACGGGCCCGCGCCGGGATGCGGCGCGGGCCCGTCGAGGGCGAAGCGAATCAGTCGTTGAGGTGCTGACGCAGGTAGGACTCCACCTGGTCGAGCGCCACCCGCTCCTGGCCCATGGTGTCGCGCTCGCGCACGGTCACCGCGTGGTCCTCAAGCGAGTCGAAGTCGACCGTGACGCAGAACGGCGTGCCGATCTCGTCCTGGCGGCGGTAGCGGCGGCCGATCGCCCCCGCGTCGTCGAACTCGACATTCCACCGGCGGCGGAGCTGAGCCGCGAGGTCGCGGGCCTTCGGCGACAGGTCGGCGTTGCGCGACAGCGGCAGCACCGCGACCTTGACCGGGGCGAGACGGTGGTCGAGCCGCATCACCTTGCGGGTCTCCATGACCCCCTTGGCGTTGGGGGCCTCGTCCTCGGCATAGGCGTCGAGCATGAACGTCAGCGTGCAGCGGTCGACACCGGCCGCCGGCTCGATGACGTAAGGCACATAGCGCTCACCGCTGTCCTGCTCGAAGAACGACAGGTCGGCCCCGGAGTGCTTGGAGTGCGTCGTCAGGTCGAAGTCGGTGCGGTTGGCGACGCCCTCAAGCTCGCCCCACTCCGACCCGGTGAAGTTGAAGCGGTATTCGATGTCGACGGTGCGCTTCGAATAGTGCGACAACTTGTCCTGCGGGTGCTCGTAGAGCCGCAGGTTGTCGCGGTCGATGCCAAGATCGATATACCAGGCGAGGCGCTGGTCGATCCAGTATTGGTGCCACTCCTCGTCACTGCCCGGCTTGACGAAGAACTCCATCTCCATCTGCTCGAACTCGCGGGTGCGGAAGATGAAGTTGCCCGGGGTGATCTCGTTGCGGAACGACTTGCCGATCTGGCCGATGCCGAACGGGATCTTCTTGCGGGACGACTGCTGCACATTGAGGTAGTTGATGAAGATGCCCTGCGCGGTCTCCGGCCGCAGATAGGCCAGCCCCGATTCGTCCTCGACCGGGCCGAGGAAGGTCTTGAGCAGGCCGTTGAACATCTTCGGCTCGGTGAAGGCGCCCTTGTTGCCGCAGTTGGGGCAGGTCAGGTCGGCCAGGCCGTGCTCGGGGGCCCTGCCGTGCCGCTCCTCGAACGCCTCCACCAGGTGGTCGGCGCGATAGCGCTTGTGACACGACTGGCACTCGGTCAACGGGTCCACGAACTCCTGCACGTGGCCGCTGGCCTCCCACACCTCACGGGCGAGGATCACACAGGAGTCGAGGCCGACCACGTCGTCACGGCCCTGGACGACCGCCTTCCACCACTCACGCTTGACGTTGTTCTTCAGCTCGACGCCGAGGGGGCCGTAGTCCCAGGAAGCCCGCAGCCCTCCATAGATCTCGCTCGACGGGTAAACGAGCCCGCGGCGCTTGGCAAGGCTGACAATGGTCTCCATGACGTCATTGCGACGTGCCATGTGTGGAACTCCGTCCGGCTGGGTGTCGGCGTTGGTGACTGGGATCGAGTGGGGCGCTTCACCTGCTCGATTTCACCCAAGCTTAGGGGAAGCCCCGCCGCGCTCGCTCCGATAAACGGCCTCGAAGGCGCTCGGCTCGTTGATCATGAGAGTCATGAGCGGATACATCACCAACCGGGCCGCGGACAGGGCACGACGGTAGAAACCCGCCCCCTCCCATTCGGACACGAGGGCCCACAGCTCCTCCTCGTCCACCGAGCGGGAAAGCTGCCCGCTCACAAAGCCCGGCTGGGCCTCGAAAACGGCGAGGATCTCACGCGCCTGACCGGCGAACTCGTCGGTCTGCGGACCCGGCACTGTGTAGCGGATGACTGCGAGCATCGCATCAGGATGCCACCCACCCCGGCCGGCGGCGGACTCGGGCGTCCCGGAGGCGCGGCCTGAACACCCGGCCGCCGTCCCGGCTCATGCCGTACCCCACGATCGGGTACGGCGAAGCCGGGCAGGACGGGTGCCGTGGCGAGAAGGCCAGGCCCGCGCGACATGGTCCTGGAACTTGCCGTGACCGCCGGCTCGTCGCAAAGACCTGTCAGTGCAGCGAAGCGTACGGCTCCCACAAGACCGCGAGCGTTGCCACTGCTGCCAAGGCTGTGAACTGCATGACCGCGCTGCTGTCTTGTCTACTTCGCCGACGGTGTCTCCCGGAGGAGAGGCGGGGCATTGCCGGCCCCGGGGAATGAGCCGGTCAGCCGGCCACCGCCGCCTTCAGGTCGGCGATCGCGGAGGTCTCGGCGGTGTAGATCGCGGTCACGCGTTCACCGATCTCGATGAAGAGGGATTCGGGGTCGATCGGTAAAGGGGCGGAGGCGAGGCCGACGCGGAGGCGCCACAGTTCGGTGGTGGCTTCGATGTCGGTTCGGCCCTCGGTGAGGATCGAGTGGCGGTTGGCGGTGGTCAGGTCACGCATGCGGGCGAATTCCGGGATGTCGGCGGGAAGGGCGGCGTCGGCCAGGGCGCGCCACATGCCGTGGATCTCGCGGAAGCGCTCGGCGAGGGGCACGAGGGCGGGACGGCCGAGCATGACCGCGGCCTCGTCGAGGCCGGTCGCGAACAGGTCGCGCAGGTCTCCGCCGTCCATGCCGACCGGGCCGGCCTCCTCCCAGAGGGACAACAACGCCCCGGTCAGGCCCTTGCCGCCGGCGAAGACCTTCGGCCAGGCCTTGGCGTTGCGGCGGTCGGTGGTCAGGCGTGCCCACTTGCGCCAGGCGGGCAGGGAGAACGAATCGGACGTGCCGCTCAAATGCTCGGCGCAGTCGCGGAGGCCCTCAAGCACCGCGCCCACGAGGCGCTCCTCACCGATCGGGGCGGGTTCGAGGGCGATGGTGAAGTTCTTATACGACCCGACCCGTGCCCGGGCGGCGTCCATGCTCTCCCGGGGCACGTGGATGGGCACGAACCCCCGGTCGTCCACGAACACCCCGCCGGCGTCGTGCCGGTAGACGAGCACCGGGTGCCCGCCGTAGCCGTCGAGGTGAGCGGGAAGCCCCCAATAGCCGATGTGGTAGCGATCGGGCAGCACGATGCACGGATGCCCCGCCTCGAGCTCCTCCGTCAGATATTTCGCCGCCGCCTTGGCCCCGCCGGTGCGGTGAACGCGGTGGGGCACGCCGAGCCGCTCGAGCGTCTTGCAGAGGAAGCTGTCGTGATATTGCCACCGGTTGGTGAAGCCCATGACCAGGTGGGCACTCCGGTGCTCCTTGAACTCCCACAGGATGTATCCCGCACCGATGCCTCCACCCGCGAGGAAGACCGCCGCCTCACTCACCGGAACCCCGGCGTTGACGAGAGCGGAGGTGACGGCCGAGCTGGCCGAGTGGACGCCGGAGAGGAACCGCCACCCGCCGACCCGGGGATCGTCGACGGTCAGATGCTTAAGCGCCGCCGTGTAACTCTCGCCGGTCTTGGCCATGCGGGCACGGACGCGCGCCTTGAACTGCTTCTTGCTGGTCATCATGTGCTCCAGTGACGTCGGCGCACGCGGAGACGGCCCACGCCCGCGATCCGGCCGCCGCACCTGGTGCTCGCATGTGACCTAACCGCACTCCCGAGGCACCTATGTCCCCTTTGCCTCCGCAGGTGACGGGCAGCGTGGGTGCCCGCTGAAGGAGGTTGGGCGCGAGAGTTCGCCACCCGGCATTCTAAGCACCTCCCCTCCCCCACGCCACCCCCGCATCCGTCACCACGTGGACAAACGCCACCCCGGCTCATGCCGTACGGCACAAGCCCACCAAAACACACCCGCACACGTGACCTGTGCCCGATCGTGCCCCGTGACCGATCGCCCCTCGCCCGGTTAGGCTCTCCGCGTGGCCAGGAACGCGAAGCCAGGAAGCGACGACGGCCGGTCCGGCCGGCATCCGATGGCGAGGCCCCGGCAGGATCGCCGCGGCGGCCGGAGCGGGGGAACGCGGCGCCCTCTGCCCAAGGGCGAACATTTCTTCACGCCCGGGGCGACGGGCTTGCGTGCGGCAGTGGAGCGGCGCAGCGCGGCCCCGATGGTCTATCTGTTCCAGCTTCCCCGATGGTTGCCGCCCGTCGTGCTGGTGGTGTTGCTTCTGGTGGGGCTGGCGGCGCCGTCGGTCTGGGGTGGGCTTGCCGTCTTGCCGGTGTTGCTGTTCGTGACCTGGCTGGCCTATACGTCATGGCCGTCGCTGGGCGCCCGGGGAAGGTTTCTGCGGGTGGTGCTGTTGACGTTCCTTGTGTTGCTAGCTTCTGACCGTTTTGGCGTACTTGGCACCGTCCTAAACTGGTTTTGACAACCATTTTCATTCTGTCCATACTTACTGTATGAAGTCGTTCCGAGCACTGCGCACGTCGGGTTTGATGGCCGGTGTCGTACTCCTCACCGCCACCACCGCGGCCTGCGGCTCAGGCTCGGCGGGTTCCCCCTCCGCTGGTTCCCCCTCGGGCGGCAAGCCCGAGGTCCTCGCGGCCTTCTATCCCCTGCAGTGGTTGTCCGAGCGGGTCGCCGGCGGAGCCGCGCAGGTCACAGGCCTGACCGGCCCGGGGGTCGAGCCCCACGACGTCGAACTCACACCGCGCCAGGTCGCCTCCCTCAGCCAGGCCAGGCTGACGGTCTATGTGAAGGGCATTCAGCCCGCCGTGGACGAGGCGGTCGAGCAACACGCCGCCGACCGCGGCTTCGACGCCGCCGCGGCGGTCACGCCGCTGACCGCCGGCCCCTCGCACGCCGAGGAGGGGCACAGCGAAGGCGACGGGCACGACCACGGGCATGAGGACGGGCAGGGCACCGACCCGCACATCTGGCTCGACCCGAGCCGCCTCGCCACCGTGGCGACCGCCCTCGGCCAGAAGATGGCGACCGCCGACCCCGCGGGCGCGGCGGGCTACCGCGAGCGGGCCGCGGCCACCGCGAAAGAGCTGAGCACGCTCGACGAGGAGTTCACCAAGGGCCTCGCCACCTGCGGCACCCGCACGATCGTGACCAGCCATGCCGCGTTCGGCTACCTGGCGGAACGTTACAAGTTCAAGCAGGTCGCCATCAGCGGCATCGACCCCGACGCCGAACCCTCCCCTGGCCGCCTGGCCGAGGTCGCCGAGATCGCCCGGCGCGAGAAGGTCACCACGATCTTCACCGAGACCCTCGTCAACCCCAAGGTCGCCGACGTGCTCGCGCAAGAAGTGGGGGCCAAGACCTCCGTACTCGACCCTGTGGAGAGCAAACCGTCCACGGGCGACTATCTTTCAGCGATGCGCCAGAATCTCACCGCCCTCCGCGCCGCCATGGAGTGTTCGTGACGCCGGAGATCACGTTTGCGATGACCGGCGGGCATGTCGTTCTCGACGGCCGGCCGATCCTGCGCGGCATCGACCTGACGATCCGCCAGGGTGAGGTCGTCGCCGTGCTCGGCACCAACGGATCGGGAAAGTCCACCCTTATCCGGACACTGCTTGGCCTGCTCCCCCTCTCCTCCGGCACCACCACGATCTACGGTGCCCCGCCCGCCAGGTTCCGCCAGTGGGAGCGGGTGGGATATGTGCCGCAGCGGCTCCAGGTGGGCGGCGGCGTGCCCGCGACGGTCGGCGAGATCGTGTCCTCGGGCCGGGTGGCGAGGCGACGCAGGTTCAGCCGTACCTCCCGTGAGGACAAGGCGGCGGTCGCCGCCGCGCTCGAAGCCGTCGGCATGGCCCACCGCGTCAAGGACCCGGTGCACGCGTTGTCCGGCGGGCAGCAGCAGCGGGTGCTCATCGCCCGGGCGCTCGCCGGGCAACCCGACGTGTTCGTGATGGACGAGCCCACCGCGGGCGTCGACGCGGAAAGCCAGCGCGACCTCGCGGCGACTCTGGCGGCCCAGGCGGACCTCGGCAAAACCGTCGTACTGGTCGCCCACGAACTCGGCCCGCTCGAACCGCTGATCGCCCGCACACTGGTCGTACGGGACGGCCTGATCGTCCACGACGGCGACCTCGTGCCGAGTCCCGGCGGACGGCACGAGTGCGACGAGACGGACAACGGCGGCACCAGGCTCTCCGGACTGGACCTCAGCGCGAAAATGACGATCGGGACGGGCGACGGCACGTGATCGAGCTGCTTCAATTCGACTTCATGCAGCGGGCGCTGATCGCCGCGCTCCTCGTGGGCCTCGCCGCGCCCGCCATCGGCACCTTCATCGTCCAGCGCCGCCTGTCCCTCCTCGGCGACGGCATCGGCCACGTCGCCCTCACCGGCGTCGCACTGGGCTTCCTCACCGGCACCGCACCCGTGATCACCGCGATGATCGTGGCCGTGCTCGGCGCGGTCGCCATCGAACTCGTCCGGGCACGCGGCCGCACCAGCGGCGACGTCGCGCTGGCCCTGCTGTTCTACGGCGGCATCGCCGGCGGCGTCCTGCTCATCGGCATGGCGCCCGGCGGAAGCAACGCCACCCTGATGTCGGCGCTGTTCGGCTCGATCACCAGCGTCACACCCGAGGACGTGTGGATCACCGCGGCGCTGGCGGTGGCCGTGCTCGGTGTCGTGGCCTACTTCGGCCGTGAACTCTTCGTGCTCTGCCAGGACGAGGACATGGCACGCGCGAGCGGGCTCCCGGTGCGTTTCCTCAGCCTGCTCATCGCGATCACCGCCGCGCTCACGGTGGTCATCGCCATGCGCGTCGTCGGCCTTTTGATGGTGAGCGCGCTCATGGTCGTGCCCGTCGCCACCGGCCAGCAACTCTCCCGCAGCTTCCGCGCCACAATGCTGCTCGCCATGGCATTTGGCGTCGTGGCGACAGTCGGCGGGCTGAGTTCCGCGTTCTATGCTGAAGTGGCCCCTGGAGCCACGATCGTTCTCGTCTCCCTCGCCGGGTTCGCCCTGGCGCTCGGGGTCGGTAGATTCGTACGGCGAAGCCGAGCCCAGGAGTCCAGCAGATGAGCAATCGCCGCGAGGCCGTCTACGAGATCCTCCGCCACAGCGGGAGTTTCCGCAGCGCGCAGGACATCTACGCTGAGATGCGTGCCGAGGGTGCCAAGATTGGCTTGACCACCGTCTATCGCGCTTTGCAGGCCCTCGCGGACGCCGGCCACGTCGACGTACTGCGCACCGACGAAGGCGAGGCCGCCTACCGCGCGTGCGCGAGCGACACCCACCACCACCACCTCGTGTGCCGCCGCTGCGGACGCACCATCGAGGTCGCCGGCCCCGCCGTCGAACGCTGGGCCGAGGGAGTGGGCGCGGAGCACGGCTTCACCGACATCACCCACACCGTGGAAGTCTTCGGCACCTGCCCGGCCTGCGCCGCCGAAACCCCGGGCTAGGCAGGGGCCTCCTTCCCACAACCTCATCCCGTCTTTCCACGACCTCATCCCGTCTTTCCACGACCTCATCCCGCAGGCGCGTGTCGACGTGGCGCGGGAGCGTGCAGGCATGGCCCGAGAGCACGTGGCGCGGCACGGAAGCGCGTGACCGCCGGCGCGCAGGCATGGCGCGAGACCGCGTGGCGCGGCACGGAAGCGTGTGGCCGCATAAGAGAGCAACATCCACCCCAGCACGTGCGGCCCGAACGCCGGCAGAACCAGTCACCCGTGCCCGGGCCATGCCGGCGTGAACACCACCCCCCGTCGGAGAGCCCCACAACGGCGATCAGCGCCGTGGACACCAGCGTGACGTGTAAGAGCGGTCCCGCCACGCGGGAGCCCGTGGAGCCGCCTCTGAGCGCCGGCGGGAACCCCGCGTACGACACCGACGCGCGCCCCCGAGCAGCACGCCCGCAAGCGGCCGGCCCTCATAGGCCACACCGCCCAGCAAAACCGTCCACCACCCCCCGAGAGCAGCACCACTCCCCCGAACACCAACGGCACCGCGACGACCACCGCCGCCCAGGCCGCTCCCCAAACGACACCCACGACGCAACGCCACCACGAACACCGGCAGATTCCCCAGCACCGTCGCCAACCCCGCCCCCACCGCCGAGGTCGCGTGGTGCCAGAAATACAGATCCAGACCGAAGCACAGCCCCGCGACCCACGCGAGCAGTAGACTCCGGAGCGGCACCGGCCCGAGCCATCGCCGCTCCGGCCACGCCGCGATCAGCTAAGGCCCCAGGGCATATCCGCATCCAAAATCGCGGAGGTCGCCGGGGGCACCTCCGCCAGGCGGACAAACGGCGCCGAGGTCGCGATGACCAACGCACCAGCCACGGAGACAGGCACGGCAACGCGCGGGAGATCATCACAAAACCCCCGGATCGACCGCGAGAGGGTACGCTTCCGAACGCTAGAACCGGGTCGCAACGGGAGGCAACATGCCATTCGGCCATGACATGGTGCACTCACTGGGCACAGTGGTCGATCTACTTAACTCCGCCCCCGAGATCGGCGGCGAGGAGACGCTACGCGACCTCAACGACCTCGCCACCTTCATTCGGCAACGCGAGATAAGCGGCATCGACCACCTTGACGAGGGCGAACTCACGCAGATCCACACACTGCGCAGCGACTTCCACCGCATCCTCGCCGCCCCCGACGACCCCAGCGCCGTCACCCTGCTCAACGCCCTCCTCAGCGAAACCCGCATCACCCCCCGCCTGACCGAACACGACGGCCACCCCCTGCACATGCACTACTTCGCCCCCGGCAGCTCCCTGGCCGAACACCTGGCCGCCGACTGCGGCGTCGCCCTGGCCCAACTCCTCATCACCGGCGAACGCGAACGCCTGCGCACCTGCTGCGCCCCCGGCTGCTCCCGCGCCTTCTTCGACGAGTCCCGTAACCGCTCCCGCGTCTACTGCGACAGCCGCACCTGCGGCAACCGAATGCACGTAGCCGCCTACCGAGCCCGCCGCCGCACCTGACCCCCACCTGACCCCCACCCCCAAATCTGGGAAACGCCTGCGCTCGGCAGCCTCCGGGTGTGCTGGAGCTGGCGACCTCACCTGTAGCCCCGAAGTCGTGACGGCCACGCCCCCTCCCTCCGACGTTTCATGGCAGATGCTCGTCGGTTCGCGCGTCGTGGGGAAAGGCCACCCGAACCCGCACACCGCCGCGAAGCCAGGCATCTCTCCCGGCACGGTCCCCGGCAAGTGCGCCGGTGCCGGGAAGTGCGCTCGCACGGCCCACACGAACGGCCGAGCAAGCCCCGGGACTGCACATCACACATCTGCCGAGAAGAGAAGCCCCGCCGCATCCCCGGGGGTAGCCCCCGCGTGCACGGCCGCTGCGAAGGCGTGCCCAGACGCGCTCTCGCGGCTCTCGCGGCCTGGAGGGGCTTCCTGCCGGAGCCCCCGCCCGACCCCCTCGGCTACGACCTCACGCGCACCACCGTCGACGACCACGCCCGCACTGTCCCAAGCCCTCGGCCGACGAGAATCGCCACGGCCTTACAGCCGCCCGCATGATCGGACGTTTCGAGTGGATTTCAGCTGACGACGCCGGGAACCGCAGAAGTGTCGGTCCGAGTGCCAGTTCCGGATGGCGGGCTCAAGCGGGGCGTGCCGCGGGATGCCCCCTCCCCGCAAGCGGTCAGGGTGACTCGCCGGCCCTCTCCATCAGTGTGTTGAGGTCGCGGTGGGAGGTGGTGTCGGTGGCGAAGGACAGGGTGCCGTGGTCGTGGAGCTCCTGGGCTCCGCGGGTGAAGGCGGTGAGGGCGGCTCGGACGAGGGTTGAGCCCACGCTGATGCGGCGGGCGCCCAGGTCGCCCAGGTCGGCGACGGAAAGGCGCAGGGCGCCGCCCGCCAGGATGTTGACCGGGCGGGTCACGGACGAGCACACGGCGTGGACCGCGTCGGCGTCGGGGAGGCCGGGAGCATAGAGCACGTCGGCGCCCGCCTCCTCGTAAGCCTGGAGGCGGCGGATCGTGTCGTCGAGGTCGGGGCGGCCGACAAAGAAGTTTTCGGCGCGGGCGGTCACCGTGAACGGGAAGGGCAGGGCCCTGGCGGCCTCCACGGCGGCCGAGACGCGCTCCACGGCCTCCGCCAGTGAGCGCTGGGGATCGGCCCCGCTCCCCGTGGAGTCTTCCACGGAGCCGCCGACCAGGCCGGTCTCGGCGGCCAGGCGGATGGTCTCGGCCACCTCCTCGGGGGTGTCGCCGAAGCCGCTCTCCAGATCGGCCGACACGGGCAGACGGGTCGCCTCGACGATGGCGGCGGCGTTGGCCAGGGTCTCCGCCCGGGTGACGCGGTTGGCGCCGTCGGGGCGGCCGAGGGTGAAGGCGAGGCCGGCGCTGGTGGTGGCGAGGGCTGCGAAGCCGAGCCCGGCCAGCAGGCGCGCGGTGCCGGCGTCCCACGGATTGGGCACGACGAAAGGCTCGGGCCCTCGATGCAGGGCCTGGAAAGCGACGGCCCGACGGTGCTGCTCGGTGGAAAGAGTCATGGAACGCCCCCCGTGCGGCTCGTACCCCACCTGACAAGGACCGCAGCTTAGCCCTCCCTACCGACAGTTTCCCGCTCCCACGGATCGGGCTTGCGTGACCCTGCTCCGCCGTACCGCTGAACCGTGACCCTGCTCAGGCGTACCGCCGAACAGGGTCACGAAGCGTGGCCAAGGGGCCTGGCCACGGAGACGGCTCCGCCGTACCACCGAGCGCCGTGCCACTGGGCAGGGTTCCGACGCAGCAGGGTCGCGGAGCAGGGGTCCGGCGGGGCGCACCGGCCGACGGAGAGGCGGGTCTCAGGTCCGCGGCGCGGTGGTGTTGTCGTAGTTGTGCCGGGAGCGCTCGACTTCGGGCAAGTTGGTGTCGGCCCACTGGGTGAGTGAGGCGAACAGGGGGCCGAGGCTGCGGCCCAGGTCGCTGATCTCGTATTCCACCCGGGGCGGGATCTCGGGGTGGTAGGTGCGCACGACGAGGCCGTCGCGCTCCAGTTGCCGCAGGCGCTGCGTCAGCACCTTGGGGGTGATCGTGGTGATGCGGCACTCGAGTTCGACGAAGCGTTGCCTGCCGAACTCGTGGAGGGCCCACAGGATCGGGGTCGTCCACCGGCTGAAGACGATCTCGACGACCGGGGCGATCGGGCACGCCTGCTCGGGGAGCGCTTCGGGGTCCGTTTTCCCGCTCACTGGATGTCCATGGGGTAGTCACTTTCCTCTAGGTACCTACTATAGCGAGGATGTTAGCGTCGCCGAGTCGCGACGGGATCCCGCCGCGGCGTGACCGGAAGCAGCGGATACGGGAGGCGATCATGATCGTGGTGACGGGGGCGACGGGGAACGTCGGAGCACCGCTTGTCCGGGTGCTCGCGGCGGCGGGTGAGCGGGTGACGGCGGTTTCGCGCCGCGGTGCGGGTGTGGAGGCGCTGGAGAACGTGGAACACAGGACGGGCGATCTGGCAGCGCCGGAAAGCCTCGGACCTGCCTTCGAGGGAGCCGAGGCGCTGTTCCTCCTGCTCTCCGGTGAACTCCTCGCCGGACCCGCGAGCCTGGACCGGCGGGCCCTGCTGGACATCGCGCGGGAGGCCGGGATCAAGCGGGTCGTCCTGCTCTCCTCTCAGGCCGCGGGCACGCGGCCTGCGGTTCCGCCCTACTCTCTCCTGCGCGCGGCGGAGGACGATCTGCGGGCATCGGAGCTCGCGTGGACGATCCTGCGACCCGGCGGTTTCCACTCCAACACCTTCGGGTGGGCGGCGGGTGTGCGTGAGCAAAAGGCGGTGGCCGCGCCGTTCGGCGATGTGGCTCTGCCGTTCATCGACCCGTCCGACATCGCGGAGGTCGCGGCGACGGTGCTGCGCGACGCCGGCCACAGCGGGCAGATCTACGAGCTCACCGGCCCGGAGCCGGTCTCCCCGCGGGAGCAGGCGCGTGCGATCGGCGACGCGCTGGGAACACCGGTGCGGTTCGCCGAGCAGAGCCGTGACGAGGCCAGGGCGCTGCTGGTGCGTTTCATGCCGGAGGCGGTCGTCGACGCCACTCTCGACCTTCTGGGCGCCCCGTCCGCCGCCGAGCGGCTGGTGAGCCCGGCGGTCGAACGGCTTCTCGGCCGTCCGGCGCGCACCTACGGCGAGTGGGCGGCGCGGAACGTCGCCGCCTTCCGCTGATCCCTGTGCCCGGGTCCCGGCGCATGACCGGGGCCCGGCACCGACTGAGAGGCAGGAGTCATGCCCACCGTAAGCGTGCTCGGCTCAAGGATCTTCTATCGCGAGGTCGGCGCGGGAACACCGATGGTCTTTCTCCACGGCAACCCGACCTCCTCCCATCTGTGGCGGCATGTCCTCCCGGCCGTCGGCGACCCGGGACGCCGGTTGGCTCCCGACCTGATCGGCATGGGTGAGTCCGGCAAGCCAGACATCGCGTACACCTTTGCCGACCACTCCCGCTATCTGGACGCGTGGTTCGACACGCTCGATCTCGATGGTGTGGTGCTCGTCGGGCACGACTGGGGCGGGGCACTGGCCTTCGACTGGGCGGCCAGGCACCCTGCCCGGGTGCGCGGCCTCGCGTTCACCGAGACGATCGTGAAACCGCTGTCCTGGGAAGAGTTCCCCGAGGGCGGGGGCGACCTGTTCCGTTCGATCAAAACGCCGGGCGTCGGGGAGGCCATGATCCTGGACGACAACGCCTTCATCGAGCGGCTGTTGCCCGGCAGCGTCGCCACGGGCCTCGCCGAGGAGGACCTCGACGTCTACCGCATGCCCTATCCCACGCGCGCCGGCCGCCTCCCGCTGCTCCAGTGGGCCCGATCGATGCCGCTCGGCGGCGAGCCGGCCGACGTGGTGGCCAGGGTCGCGGCCTACGTCGAGTGGCTGGCGGCGAGCGCCGAGGTGCCCAAGCTCATGCTCACCTTCGCGCCCGGCCCCGGCACGATGACCACCCCGGAGGTCGTCGACTGGTGCGCCGCCACCTTCGCCGGCCTGGAGATCAGCGCACACGGGGCAATCGCGGGCCACCACACCCCGGAGGATCAGCCGGCGGCGATCGCCTCCGCCTTGGCCGACTGGGCCGAACGGCACAGCCTGCGGACATGAGAGACGTAGAGCAGGGCCTGAGGGGCGCGGACGGCCTCCGGGCCTGAAAACGCCCGCAAGCCACGGAGAAGGGACGCTGGGGGCGCGGGCCTGAGAGCGCCCGTAAGCCCCGGATCAGGGCCGCACGAGCGCGGGGGCGCGGCCCTGAAGCGCCCGCAAGCCACGGATCAGGGACGCTGGAGGCACGGGCCTGAAAACGCCCGTAAGCCCCGGATCAGGGACGGTGGGGGGTCGGCTCTGAAAGCGCCGGTAAACCACGGGGCAGGCCCTGACAGGCGCGAGGGTCAGGGTCTGACCTCGTTGGGGATGGCTCCGCCGTACCGCCGGTCGCGCTTGGCGTATTGTTCACAGGCGTCCCACAGGTCACGCCGGTCGAAGTCCGGCCAGAGCCGGTTGAGGAACACCATCTCCGCATAAGCCGACTGCCAAAGCAGGAAGTTGGACGTGCGCTGCTCCCCGGAGGACCGCAGGAACAGGTCGACGTCGGGAATCTCAGGCTCGTCCAGGTAGCGGGCGAAGACCTTCTCGGTGACCTTGCCCGGCTTGACGCGCCCGGCGGCGATGTCCGCGGCGAGTTTGACCGCCGCGTCGACGATCTCCGAGCGCCCGCCGTAGTTGACGCAGAACTGCAAGGTCAGGGTGCGGTTGTGCTTGGTCATCTCCTCGGCGTCGGTGAGCTCGGAGATCACGCTCCTCCACAACCGCCCGGGCCGCCCGGCCCAGCGCACACGCACGCCCATCGCGTGCAGCTCGTCACGGCGACGGCGGATCACATCGCGGTTGAACCCCATGAGGAACCGCACCTCATCGGGCGACCGCTTCCAGTTCTCCGTGGAGAACGCATAAGCCGACAGGTAGGGGACGCCAAGCTCGATGGCCCCCTCGATCACATCGAAGAGCGATGACTCGCCCATCTTGTGACCCTCGACGCGCGGGAGCCCCCGCTGCTTGGCCCATCTGCCGTTCCCGTCCATCACGATCGCCACGTGACGCGGGACCAGGTCACGCGGGATAGGAGGCGGGATCGCGCCCGACGGATGTTGTGACGGGGGACGGACTTTCACCTTGTATCTGCTCCCTTTCAACGTGTTTGAGGGACCGGATGCCGTGCTCCAGATGCCACTGGAGGTAGGCGGCCACCAGGCCGCTGCATTCGGACCGGTGGCGCGACTGCGAGGCGTCGGCGCCGGCCCAGTCACCGCGCATGAGCGCGGCCATGAGTGCGATCGTCTCCCCGGCCGGCACCGCAGCCCCCGGCGGGCGGCAACCGCCGCACACCACGCCGCCCTCGACGATCGCGAAGGCGCGTACGGCAGGAGTCCGGCACTTGGCGCACGCCTCCAGGGCGGGGGCGTAGCCGGCCACTGCTAGTGATCGCAGGAAGTATGCGTCGAGCACGAGTCTGGCCTCATGGGCCCGCTCGGCGAGGGTGCGCAGGCCGCCGACGAGCAGCAGGAACTGGCGGAGCGCGGGCTCCTTCTCCGCGACGGTGAGCCGGTCGGCGGTCTCCAGCATGGCGATGCCCGCCGTGTAGCGAGGATAGTCGGTCACGAGGGCTTCGCCGTAAGGCCTGATGGTCTCGGCCTGCGTGATCACATCCAGGCTGCGCCCGGTGTGAAACTGCACGTCGACGTGGGTGAAGGGTTCAAGCCTGGCCCCGAACTTGGACGTCGTGCGCCGCACGCCCTTGGCCACCCCCCGCACTTTACCCATGCGTTTGGTGAGGATGGTGATGATGCGATCAGCCTCACCAAGTTTGTGGGTGCGGAGGACGACGCCCTCGTCCCTATACAGGCTCACCCATCCATTTTAGGGATGCTGGTCGCGGAAGAATCACAGCTAAAGCCGCAGTGCGCCCGCTTGACCCTCAGCGTCATTAGACTTTGACCTCTGGCGACGTCCCCCGCGCCGCGTTTTTACCCGCCCCCTCGCACGCCTCGAAAGGGTGACATGACCCGCGTGGTCCTGCTGGGCTCATCGCCCGGCCCCCACTCATCCCCCACCGGCATCAAGCTGGCTTCGCTGCCCGGCGCGCCCACGGTGACCGAGCGACTTCACAGCCAGCTCGCGTCGCTGGATCCCAATCCGATCACGATCACACGCTCGGCCGCGGGCCACCCCGGCCATGTGGACCAGACTCGTGATCTGGCCGATGATCTGCGCGCCGTGGCCGACGCCGTGGAGCACAGCACCGAGAACCTCTTCATCATCCCCACCAACTCGCTGATCCACGACGAGCTGATCTATCAGCTCTCCAAGGCCAAGCGCGGAGCGCAGGCGCTCATCGCGAAGGTGCCGCGCCCGGACGAGGACAGCGCCGAGGAGATTCCCGACCACGTCCCGATCGACGAGGCCGACCCCGAGATCGGCCATCAGGTCCTTGAGTCCCTGAAGGTGCGAGCGCGCGCAGGGCGTTCCCGCGTGGTGTCGGTCGGCACGGCGCACCACATGGTGACCCGCCCCAACGCCGTGCTGCTCGGCCCGCTGCACCTGCACCAAAGACATGCGGCAACCCTCGCCGAGGTCGCCCGCGAGATGGCCGACATGGCGCATCTGTTCGGCGACGACGACGATCTCGTGCAGCTCTTGGTCTTCGGGCTCGTACGGCGGGGCGTGTCCGTCGGTGTGCGCGGCAGGCGTGACCTGTTCTTCTCCCGCGTCCACTCGCAGTCCGAGGCCGACGAGGCCCTGGCGGCGATGTCGGAGATCAACGAGGACAAGGCGAAGCTGAACAACGCGGTCAAGGGCGCGGACGGCTTCTTCACGACCTTCTTCGTCAGCACCTACTCGCGTTACATCGCCCGCTGGGCGGCGCGGCGCGGCCTGACCCCCAACCAGGTGACGCTGATCTCCATCGCGATGGGTGTGGCGGCGGCGCTGGCGTTCGCCACCGGCACCCGGGGCGGTGCGGTCGCCGGAGCGATCCTGATCTACTTCGCGTTCGTCTTCGACTGCGTGGACGGCCAGGTTGCCCGTTATGCACGCAAGTTCGGGGTGCTGGGCGCGTGGCTGGACGCGACGTTCGACCGGTTCAAGGAATACGTGGTCATGGCGGGGCTCGCCGTGGGCTCCGTCGTGGCCGGATACGGCGACGTGTGGACGCTCGCGCTGATCGCTCTCGGCGTGCAGTCGATCCGCCACCTGCTGGACTTCTCCTTCGGCGCGGCGAACCGCCGCAAGCCGCCGTCCCCGCTGCCGACGCTGGCCCTGTCCGCCGTCTCCGACACCGATCTGCGGCGTGCGCTTGAGACCCGCAGGGCGACGCGCAACACCGGTGTGCGCGGTCTTCTGAAGATGTGGACGAAGGCTGGGAAGTTCCGCCCGGTCCACTGGGCCCGGAAGATGATCGTCTTCCCGATCGGCGAGCGTTTCGCCGCCATCGCGATCACCGCGGCCTTCTTCGAGCCGAGGGTCACCTTCCTCACCTTGGTGATCTGGGGCAGCATCGCCGCCACCTACTCCCTCACGGGCCGCCTGATGAGGTCGCTCGCGTGACGGCCGGCCTATCGGCGCCGCGCCGTACCCCCCACCACCCGCTAACCGGACGTCCCCCGAGGTCGCTCGCATGATCACTCAGCCCCAGGCCGTCTCCGCGCAAACCCCCGACCCGGACGAGGAGCGCCGGCGCATCCAGACCGCGCGGTTGCTCGCCTACCGCGACGACGGGCCGCTCGCCGGCGCGCTCCGCCACAAGCTGGGCCGCGGCCTGCCGCCCGTGGCCTCGACGCTGGTCGCCCTGATCGCGATCGTCGCCGTTGCGGTCGCCGGGCTGCTTGAGCCGGGGCCGAGCCTGCTAATCCCTGTGTTGATCATGGTGTTGCTGGTGTTGCCTACGGTGCCGCGTGATCATCTGGGCAGATTCGACTGGCTTGCCCCGCCGCTGATCCGGGCCACCGAGTTCACGGTCGTGCTGCTTGTCGGGTTGACGGCAGGGGCGCCCCAGTGGCTCCTGTTCGTGTTGATTTACGTGGTGGGTTACCACACGTACGACACGGTCTACCGGACCAGGCAGAGCATCTGGCCGCCCGCCTGGGTGTTCCAGGCCGGGCTCGGCTGGGAGGTGCGGCTGCTCGTGCTCGGCGCGGGCGCCGCGCTTGAGATGTTGACGCCGGTGCTGGTTGTGCTCACGGCCTACCTGTTCGTGCTGTTCGCCGTGGAGAGCGTGACGAGCTGGGTGCGCCTCGACAAGGCGTCGGCCCAGGCCGCCGCCGAGCAGGACCTGGAGCAGTCGCCCGAGGAGGCCCTGGAGCAGGCCACGGGCGAGGCCGACAAAGCCTGACCGTTCTCCCCAAGGGGGCTCGTGTCGGAGGACGCGAGCCCCCTTCGGCATTTCGTCCGCCCGAATGGCTGTATACAGGTCACCGTGGAGCTCGACCGGTTGGACCGTGACATCATCGGGGCGCTGATCGCAGATGCCCGATCGACATATGCAGAAATAGGCCAGCAGGTGGGCCTGTCGGCCTCGGCTGTCAAACGGCGGGTCGACCGGTTGCGGGAGCACGGGGCGATCACCGGGTTCACCGCCAAGGTCGAGCCCGCCGCCCTCGGGTGGACCACCGAGGCATATGTCGAGCTGTTCTGCCGGGGCAAGACCTCGCCGGTCGAGATCGGGCGGGCCGTCGCGCGCCATCCGGAGATCGTCTCCGCCTGCACGGTCACCGGGGAGGCCGACGCTCTCCTGCACATCAGGGCCACCGATATGCGCCACGTGGAGAAGGTGATCGAGCGCATCGCGTCCGAGGCGTTCGTCATCCGTACTAAGAGCTCCATAGTGCTCTCCCGCCTCCTCGACACCCCTCTTGTGATGGAACGCAACGGATCACCGCGGATCGGCTGATAGACGCAATCGATTAGCGTCAACGCGCAATATCAGGCTCTTGGCCTGCGAAAACACGGTTTCTAGGCTGCTGCTGTCCCCAACGACCCCGTTTTTTCGCATGGAGAGTGACACGTGGCGCAGAAGAGGCACTACCTGATGTGTCGGCCGGAGCACTTCACGGTGGAATATGCGATCAACCCGTGGATGGACCCCGAAGCCGGCGCCGATCGCGATCTCGCGGTCACCCAGTGGGAGAGCCTCAAGAACGCCTACGAGGAGCTCGGACACAAGGTCAGCCTGATCGACCCGGTCGAAGGCCTGCCCGACATGGTGTTCGCCGCCAACGGCGCACTGGTCGTCGGCGGCCGCGTCTACGGCGCGAAGTTCGCGCACAAGGAGCGGGCCGCCGAGGGCCCCGCCTATCTCGGGTGGTTCGCGGCCAACGGCTACGACACGCGTATGGAGCCCACCTTCACCAACGAGGGCGAAGGCGACTTCCTCCCCCTGGACGACTTCATCCTCGCCGGCACGGGCTTTCGCACCGACCCCACCGCACACGCCGAGGCGCAGGAGTTCCTTGGCCGCCCGGTGATCACCCTCAAACTCACCGATCCGCGGTTCTACCACCTCGACACCGCGCTCTTCCCCCTCGACGGGCGGAATATCGCCTACTACCCGGGAGCGTTCTCTCAAGGGAGCCAGGAGGTCCTCCGCCACCTCTTCCCGGACGCGGTGATCGCGACCGCGAACGACGCCGCCGTGCTCGGCCTGAACGCCGTCAGCGACGGCGCCAACGTCGTGGTCTCGGCCGCCGCGAGCGACCTGACGCTGGAGCTGAAGCGCCGCGGATATGAGGTCGTCCCGGTCGACCTCTCCGAGCTCCTCAAGGCCGGTGGCGGGCCGAAGTGCTGCACCTTGGAGATCCGTGAATAATCCCCACGTGGCCCCTCGTATACGGCCATCTGGGCAGACGACACACCGAATGGGGAACAGGAACGATGAGCACGACCGACAAGCTGATCGAACTCAGTGAGCGCCGCAGCGCCCACAACTATCACCCGCTTCCGGTCGTGATCAGCCAAGCCGACGGCGCCTGGGTCACCGACGTCGACGGCAGGCGCTACCTCGACTGCCTGGCCGGATATTCCTCGCTGAACTTCGGCCACGGCAACGAGAAGATCCTGGCCGCCGCGCGGGCCCAGCTCGACCGGCTCACCCTGACCAGCCGGGCCTTCTACCACGACCAGTTCGCCGACTTCTGCGCCGGTCTGGCCGACCTCACCGGCAAGGACATGGTCCTGCCGATGAACACCGGCGCCGAAGCCGTCGAAACCGCGATCAAGGTCGCCCGCAAGTGGGGTTACCAGGTCAAGGGCGTCGCCCCCGACCAGGCCAACATCATCGTGATGGAGGACAACTTCCACGGGCGCACCACCACGATCGTCAGCTTCTCCACCGACCCCGTCGCCCATGACCACTTCGGTCCCTACACGCCGGGCTTCCGCATCGTGAAGTACGGCACGGCCGAGGCGATCAGGGACGCCATCGACGAGAACACCGTCGCGGTGCTCCTGGAGCCCATCCAGGGCGAGGCGGGCGTGCTGATCCCGCCGGACGGCTACCTGACCCAGGTCCGTGAGCTCTGCACCGAGAACAACGTGCTGTTCATCGCGGACGAGATCCAGTCGGGCCTCGGCCGCACGGGCAAGACGTTCGCCGTCGAGCACGAGGGTGTCGTCCCCGACATGTACATCATGGGCAAGGCCCTCGGCGGCGGCGTCATCCCCGTCTCTGCCGTCGCCGCGAACAGCGACGTGCTCGGCGTCATCAAGCCCGGCACGCACGGCTCCACGTTCGGCGGCAACCCGCTGGCCTGCGCCGTCGGCCGCGCCGTGGTCGACATCCTCGGCACCGGCGAGTTCCAGGAGCGGGCGGCGCGCCTCGGCGAGGTGCTCCACGCCGGGCTGCTCGGGCTCGTCGGCCAGGGCGTGGTCACCGTACGCACCCGGGGCCTGTGGGCCGGTGTCGACATCGACCCGTCGATCGCCACCGGACGCGAGGTCTGCGAGGCGCTGCTCAAGCGCGGCGTGCTGGCCAAGGACACCCACGGCTCGACGATCCGGCTCGCCCCGCCGATCGTCGTCGCCGAGGAGGACCTCGCCTTCGCCGTAGCCCAGCTCGCCGACGCCCTGAAGGAGCTGTCGGCCCGTTAGGCGGCCAAGCGTGTACGGCATGAGCCCGGCCGGGGCTCATGCCGTACACGTCGTTCCAGGGTCCTTCCTGGCCGGTTCTAGGCCTCCAGGGTCGCGCGGTGCAGCTCGGCGATGCCGGCCCCCGAGCCGCGGTCAGGCCCGTCGGCCGGGCCCTCCCAGATGATCGTGGGCAGGCCGCGCAGCTCGACCGTGGACAGGGCGTTGTGGAACCACGGCCCCTCGTCGATCTTCCACTTGTACGGCGGGCGCGGCACCCTGGCCAGGCGGGCGAGCACCCAGCCGCCGGCACCGGCGATGCCGAACCCGGCCACGACGTTGGCCCACAGGATCAGCCGGCCGAGCGGGTTGCGGATCGGCGAGCAGACGACCTGGTAGACCCGGCCGCCACGCAACCGCGCGAGATATGAGTAGTGCACGTCGCCGGAGAGAAGGATCACCCGCGTGCCGCAGGCCACGAGCATGCGCGACAACTCCTCAAAGGAGCGGCGGAACGCCGCCCAGTGCTCCAGATCCACCATTTGCCGCACGGCCTCGGCCCAGCGGGCCACGCGCTTGCCCCAGGCGCCGTCGCAGAGGGCTTCGTTCCAGCTCTCCACGTGGTGGATGCCCACCGGCAGCAGCACAGGGACCGACGAGCCGATCAGCAGGTTGTCCATCGACCGCGCGCCCACCACCTGCTCGGCGAGCCATTCCCACTCCCCCGTGTCGACCATGCGCCGGTCGCCGGGGGTGAGTCTGCGGGCGGCCCGCGTGTCCAGCATGATGAGCCGCACACTCCCCATGTCACGCGCGTAGCTCCACCGCGTGCCCTCGGGCTCGGCGTCGGCCCGCAGCGCGAAGGCGTCCAGCAGCTCGGCCCCGTCGCCGTCGAGTGCGCGGATCGCGGCGAGAACGGGGTCTTTGCCGCGCTCGGCAGGGCTGAGGTTGCCGAGGTGCTGATAGACCCAATACGACCCGAGACCGGCGGCCACCCTCCGCGGCCACCAGGAGACCTGCGCCATCTTCGCGCGCCAGGACGCGGAGGTGTTCCAATCGTCCCGCAGGTCGTGATCGTCGAAGATCATGGCGCTGGACAGCGTGGACAGCAGCCACCGCACCTCGGGATCGCCCCACGCCTGGCGGTAGAGCGCGGCGTATTCGTCGAAGTCCGCGAGCTCGTCCACCGGCTCCTCGCCCGGCTTCCTGCGCTCGCGGATGGCCTCAAGCACATCCCCGGTGGGCTCGTCCGCGTAGACCTGATCGCCGATCATCAGCAGCAGATCCGGCCACTCCTCGACGGGTGAGGCCGCCATCCGGATCGCATATTCATGCAGCATGTCCACGCCGTGCGACTCGATGTGCGGCGCGTCGTGCGGCAGGCTGGAGCGGCACGAGCCGAAGACCACACGCCTCGGCCCCGCCTCCGGCATGGCCCGCACCACACTGGGCGGCATCCCCTCGACCGGCCACACCTTTCGCCCTTGCAGCGCCACCGAGTACGCCACGGGCTCGCTCGTCAGCCGGTCGAGATCGACGACGGCGTAATGGTGCCCGTGCACCGTGAACGTCCGCGCCTCGGCGCTCGCCTCCCCCGCCGTCACCCGCACCGTGCACGGCTCGCTGGTCTCGACCCAGATCGAGGCGCAGGTGGAGTCCACATAGCGCAACATCGGCCCCACTAGCAGCTCAACCACCGATTCCCACTTCCCTCCAGCGAACGGCGCCGCGGCCCGGCTCCCACACCCCGATCTCACACCACGATCCCCTATCGGCGACAGCGGTTCGCCCCGGCGTCACGCTGGGTGAGCGATCGACACCGTTCCCATACGCAGAGCCGTTCTTCAACAGAGCGTGAGGCCACAGTGAGTAATCTGCGGTGGTGAGCGAAGGGGGAGGCGTGTTCACAGGGGTGACCGCGATAGCGATGACGACGGCCGTGGCATCCGCGGCGCAGCCGGCGGCCGACCCGTTTGCCGTCGGCGGGGCCGTTGCTTGGCGCCATTCGCAGGAGTCCCCGGCCGAGGTCGCCCGTTATTGGCAGCCTGAGCGGGTGCGCCGGGCCCGTCCGGCTCTCCCGACCGACCTTCCTTTTCGCCTCAACCTCCGGGCGCTCACGATCCCCGCCACCAAGGTGCTCACGCCCGGGGGCGACTCATACGGCTATGCCCCCGTGGCCCGTCCCTACATCCGGCGGGGGCCGGAGCGGGTCACCGGGCTCCTGGTCGGTCACGACCCCGCCACCGGGCAGGACCTGACCTGCGGAGCGGCCGTGGTGCGCTCCGAGAGCAAGAGCCTCGTCGCCACGGCGGCGCACTGCGTGTTCGCCAACCGGGGCGGCGGGCGGCGCCGGCTCACCCACGTCGCCTTCCTGCCCGCCTACAACAGCGCGGGCGACGGCACGGCGCCCCTCGGCGTCTGGCCCGCCGTGCGCCGCTGGGTGCCGGAGCGGTGGTGGAGCAGGCCCTATTCGTTCCGATCGTTGCCTTATGACATCGCTCTGGTCACGGTGCGGAGCTCGGGGCGGGGGGCGGACAGGCTGCTGGAGGATGTGACCGGTCCCGGGCTCAAGCCGCGTCTCCGGCCGCGGTGGACGGGCACGGCCGAGGTGGATATGTACGGCTATCCCGCTGACCTCCACTACTCGGGGGCCGATATGCACAGATGCCGCGCTCAGGCCAGTGACTCGGACACGTTCGGCATGGGACTGCTGCTGACCCGCAACTGCCAGATCGTCGGCGGCGGAAGCGGCGGCCCCGTCATCGCCGGGGGCACCCTCGCCGGCGTCGCGTCCTCCTCCGGACCTTACGGCGACCCGCTCGGCTTCTCGTTGATCACCACCACGTGGCAGCGCCCCTTCCGCACCCTCCTGGCCCGGGCGGAGCGCGCGGCGGCCGGCCCTGGTCACCCTCGTTAGGGGCCGTGCCCTTCGGCCGCGGCGACGATCTCCTCGCAGATCTCGTGCGTCGCCAGCGTGTCCTCGGCCGAGAGCACCCGGCCTTCCCTGACGGCGTTCAGGAACTCCGAGCAGACCTGCTCGATGCCCCGCTGGCGGGCCACCGGCGTCCAGTCTCCCCGGCGGGTCACCACCTCGGCGCCCGTGTAGTCGACGACCTCGGCCAGGTTGTTCACGCGGCGCTTCACGCCGTTTCCCGAGACCTCGCAACTCTCCTCGGACGACCCGCTGTGCCGGTTCATCACGCCGATGGCGGTGAACCCGTCTCCGGACAGCTCAAGCACCACGTGCTCCAGCAGGCCGCCTTCGCCCATCCGGGTGCGGATCCTCCGTTCGGTGACCTCGCCGGGGGCGAGGAAGCGCAGCGTGTCCACCACATGAATGAAGTCATCAAATATCACCCGTCGGGGGATATCGGGGTGCTGCTGGCGGTTCTTCTGCATGAGGATGAGGTGTCGTGGGAGCTGCACAAGGTCCGCGTAGCCGGGTGCGTATCGCCGGTTGAAGCCCACCGTCAGGCTCACGCCGGCCTCCTGCGCCAGCCGTACGAGCCGCTTGGCGTCCTCCAGGTTGTCGGCGAGCGGCTTGTCGACGTAGGTGTGCACCCCGGCTTCCAGCAGGGTCTCCACGATCTCCACGTGGGCCTCCGTGGCGGCGTGCACAAAGGCCGCACGAATCCCCGACCGCACGACATCCGCCACAGAGGTGAAGCGGCCGGACAATCGATAGGTCTCCCCCAGCCGCTCCAGCGTGCCCCGGTCCCGCGTGCACAACCGGATGTCCAGGCCAGGCATGGCGGTCAAAGCCGGAAGATATGCCTTCTGTGCGATGTCGCCCAGTCCGATCAGTGCCACCGATAGGTCCGTCACCAGTCCTCCTCAAGGGATAGCCAGGCTCGGCCACAGCCTGTCATCAAGATCAAAATGCTGAAGCCGCAGTCCACCGCCACCTGGCTTCACCGCCAAGCATGGCTTCGCCGCCAAGCATGAGAAACCCGGGGTGTACGGCACTGCCGTACACCCCGGGCGTGTGCTTCGTCAGCGGGACGCGCGGTTGACCGCCGAGACGATGGCCTTCAGCGACGCGGTCGTCGTGTTGGAGTCGATCCCGACACCCCACAGGACCTGCCCCTGCACCTCGCACTCGACGTAGGACGCGGCCTTCGCGTCGGTGCCGGCGCTCATCGCGTGCTCGGTGTAGTCGAGCACACGCACCTGGACGCCGATGCCGCTCAGCGCATCACAGAACGCCGAGATCGGGCCGTTGCCCTTGCCGCCGATCTCCCGGATCTCACCGTCGACCCGCACATCCGCGGCGATGCGGTCACGGCCGTCGACCGTGGAGTCGCTGCGGTGCGCCATCAGCGCCAACCGGCCCCAGCGGTGAGCGGGATTCGGGAGGTATTCATCCTTGAAGGCATCCCACATATCGGCCGCGGTGACCTCGCCGCCCTGCGCGTCGGTGCGAGCCTGGATCACGCGGGAGAACTCGATCTGCAGGCGCCGCGGCAGGTCCAGGCTGTGGTCGGCCTTCATGATGTAGGCGACCCCGCCCTTGCCCGACTGGCTGTTGACCCGGATGACCGCCTCGTAGGTGCGGCCCACGTCCTTCGGGTCGATCGGGAGGTACGGAACCTCCCAGGCGAAGCCGTCCACCTCGACGCCCGCCCGAGCGGCGTCGCGGTTGAGGTGCTCCAGGCCCTTCTTGATCGCATCCTGGTGCGAGCCGGAGAAGGCCGTGTAGACGAGCTCGCCGCCGTAGGGGTGGCGCGGGTGCACCGGGAGCTGGTTGCAGTATTCGACCACGCGGCGGATCTCGTCGATCTCACTGAAGTCGACCTCCGGGTCGATCCCCTGTGAGAAGAGGTTCATCCCCAGCGTCACCAGGCAGACGTTGCCGGTGCGCTCGCCGTTGCCGAACAGGCAACCCTCGATGCGGTCCGCACCCGCCATGTAGCCCAGCTCAGCCGCGGCCACGGCGGTGCCCCGGTCGTTGTGGGGGTGCAGCGACAACACGATCGAGTCGCGGTAGGCCAGATTGCGGTGCATCCACTCGATCTGGTCGGCGTAGACGTTGGGCGTGGCCATCTCGACGGTGGACGGCAGGTTGACGATCACCTTGCGGTCGGGCGTCGGCTGCCACACGTCGTTGACCGCGTTGCACACCTCGACCGCGTATTCCAGCTCGGTGCCGGTGAAGGACTCCGGGGAGTATTGGAAGTAGATCTCGGTGTCGCCCATGTCCTCGGCGAGCTTCTTGCACAGCTTCGCGCCCTCGACGGCGATCGCCGTGATGCCCTCGCGATCCTGGCCGAACACCACACGCCGCTGAAGCGTGGACGTCGAGTTGTAGAGATGGACAATCGCCTGCTTGGCCCCGCGGATCGCCTCAAAGGTGCGCTCAATCAGCTCCGCCCTGGCCTGCGTCAGCACCTGGATAACCACATCGCCGGGGATGCGCCCCTCTTCGATGATCTGGCGGACGAAGTCGAAATCGGTCTGCGAGGCGGCGGGGAACCCTACCTCGATCTCCTTGTAACCCATTTGGACCAGCAGGTCGAACATCTTCAGCTTGCGGTCGGAGTCCATCGGGTCGACCAGCGCCTGGTTGCCGTCTCTCAGGTCCACCGCACACCAACGCGGAGCCTTGTCGATCACCTGATCAGGCCAGGTGCGATCAGGCAGGGCCACCGGGGCGTAAGGCCTATATCGGTGGAAGGGCATAGGGCTTGACTGCTGCTCGGAAGCGTCGCCGAACATTGTGCTCATGGGGGTCTTCACCTGCTCTTTCGTCGGTTCCGAAAAACGGCCGACGCGCATGACTCGCTCCGCGGCGAGGGAGCCGGCCTAGAGGCCCCCGCCGCGGCAGCTAAGGAGCAGCACACGCAGCATGCCCAGCACACTAGCAGACGGCTCCGAGTGCCTGAGACCTACATGCCCACACTCTGAGACATCGGCTGCGCCGTACGAGGCTCCCTTTCAACATCGGCCCAGGTCATGCTTTCGCGAGACATGGGACATCGGGACATCGTTTGAGTCCGCACCAGACCCGACGCCATGCCGTACGTTGCCTGGCATCGTCGCCACACTCCTTGATCAGCGCGAGCTTGATCAGCGCGGTCTCGATCAGCGCGGTCTCGATCAGCGCGGTCTCGATCAGCGCGGTCTCGATCAGCGCGAGCTTGATCAGCGCGAGCTTGATCAGCGCGAGGCCGCCTGCACGGTGTGCTGGAGCAGCAAGGCCGTCGTCACCGGCCCGACGCCTCCCGGCACCGGAGTGAGCGCCCCCGCCTTTGCGGCGACTCCCTCTGCCTCCACATCGCCGACCATCCCGCCACTCTCCGTCGGGATCGTCCCGACATCCACGACAACGGCCCCCGGCGCGACGTGATCCGCGGTGATCAGCCCCGCCTTACCCACCGCCGCCACGACCACTTCCGCCGACGAGGTCACCTCGGCCAGATCCTTGGTGCGGGAGTGGCACACCGTGACGGTGGCGTTCTGGTTCAGCAGAAGGTGAGCGACGGGCTTGCCCACCACCGCCGACCGTCCGACCACGGCGACCCGCCGCCCCGTCAGCTCGACATGATGGTGATCCAGCAGCCGGACGACGGCCTCGGCGGTGGTCGGCGCGAACGCCGGCAGTCCCGACACCAGCCGCCCCAGGGACAGCGGATTGGCACCGTCGACATCCTTTTCGAAGGCGATCGCCAGCGCGACGTCCTGCATCCTCACTCCATGGGGCAGCGGTGTCTGGAGGATGATGCCGTGCACACGCTGATCGAGGCTCAGCGAGGAGAGCTTGTAACGCACATCCCGCTCCGAGGCGTCGGGACCGAGATCGACGATCTCGCACCCGACTCCCACCTTCTCCGCGGTCTTTGCGATCAACCGGACATACCACGCGGCCGACTCGTCCGCCGTCGCGTACACGACCGCGAGCCGGGGCCGCACCCCGACAGCCGACAACTCGGCCGCTTTCACAGCGATCTCAGCGCGGATGGCGGCGGCCAGTTCCTTGCCGGAGAGAAGGGTTGCGGTCACTAAACGATCTCCTTAAAGGACGGCGACTCGTCGGGTCTTATCCCATGCAGCCATGACCACGCAAGCGCCCCTCCCCCATACGACATCGAATATCACCCTTGTCCGTTCCACCACACCCCTTTCACAGCCCACTTGGAATGCAGCGCCACCGAGTGGGCACAGACGTCGTCCTACGGCACGCCCCCGCCTGCGAACCACTTCCCGAGCGACCGAATGCCCGTCTTCCAACACCACCCCCGGAGGACCGACTCCCAGCCTCCTCCCACGACACCACGATGACAGCACGGTGGCCCGCGACCTGTGGCCCGTGGCCCGTGGCCAAGACCCGTGACCCGTGGCCCGTGACCGGAGGCCGAAGGCCCGTAACCGGTAGCCGAAGGCCAACGA
>NZ_BOOW01000002.1 GCF_016863435.1 Sinosporangium siamense | reverse complement strand
CCGGAGGCCCGTGGCCGGTAGCCGAAGGCCAATGGCCGGAGGCCCGTGGCCCGTGACCGGAGGCCGAAGGCCCGTAACCGGTAGCCGAAGGCCAATGGCCCGTGGCCCGTGCCCGGAGACCGAAGGCCGGAAGCCCGTGACCGGTAGCCGAAGGCCAATGGCCCGTGGCCCGTGGCCCGTGGCCCGTGGCCGGTGGCACAGCCGAGCATGTGCCCGCATGCGCGTCCGTGTGCGCCCACCCAGCTCGGCCTGCCACCGCGCACGCAACCAACCACGTGATCATCAACTGTGGACGAGTCGCCATAGGGATGTCGTTTCCGCACTCCGCGCCGCATGCAGCGCATCGGCCTCATCGAACACACGCGGATGCCGAGGCCGCACATCCAACTTCCCGACAACCCGCAACCCGGCGGCGTCGAAAATCGACAGGAGCTCTGCCCTGCTTCGCAGTGAAAGGTGTTCGGCCAGGTCGGAAATGATCAACCAGCCCACACCGCCGGGCTCCAGGTGGCCGGCGAGACCGCCGACAAAGCCACGCAGCATCCGGTTACCGGGATCGAACACCGCATGATCGAGCGGCGAAGCGGCCTTGGCGGGGATCCATGGCGGATTGCAGACGATCAAAGCCGCACGCCCCGGCGGAAACAGATCCGTCTGCAGGACCTCAACACGTCCCTCCAGCCCCAGCCTGCCGATGTTGTCGCGAGCACAAGCGACCGCGCGCCGATCACGATCGGTCGCCACCACCCGGCGCACCCCTCGACGAGCCAGAACCGCTGCCAGCACACCGGTCCCGGTGCCGATGTCGAAAGCCAGCGAACGACTCGGAAGCGGAACCTGAGCCACCAGGTCCACGTACTCCCCACGCACCGGGGAGAAAACCCCGTAGTGCGGATGAATGCGAGAACCGAGCGCCGGCACCTCGACCCCTTTCCTCCGCCATTCGTGTGCCCCGACGATGCCCAGCACCTCCCGCAGCGAGGTAACGAACGGCAGCTCCCCGACCGCGTCATGGGTGTCGTAGGCCTCCACACATGCCTGCCGGACGTCGGGGGCACGCCGCAGCGGCATGACAAATCCACGCTCGAACGGCACCAGCAGCATCCCGAGTGTCCGCGCCCGGCGCGAACGTGCCTGCCGGTGCAAATGAAACACATGCGCCGGTGAATCAGCCGGAGAAACCTTCGGCGTAGCTTTCATTCGCCGCCCCATGGCCTGCAAAAGCGCGCGGGCACGGTGATAATCACCCCGCCACAACAATCCGATCCCCTGACGCGCCAGACCGATAGCGGCATCGGCACTCATACGATCGTCGGCGACCACCACACGCGCAGGCGGCAATGCGCCGCTCTCAGAACGCCAATGGGCGGACTTGTTCTCGTTGTTCTCGATCCAATGGACATCGAGCACTTCGGCTCCTCATGTAAAAACCATCGATGGCCATGAGAAGCGCTTCATCGCGGAGGGTCAGCCGTCGACGCCCTCCTGTGAGGAAGCGCGAGCCGGAACATCACCTAAAACCATGCCGGGCGGTGGAAACGACACAATCGACCTCCTCACAAGAGTCACCCATGCTAGACCGTAAACAGATTCGATCTTCACTTCGCGGGGATGGAAGGTTTCGTTGTGAGCGGTTCGTTCGGAACATCCGGCCACACCACACTACGCGCCGGCCGCCGATTGCACCACGTCACCCTGGGCAGCGGCACACCGCCCGTCGTCTTCGAATCGGGAGGGTACGGCTCCCGCATGACATGGGGCCTTGTCCAAGGGGAGATCGCCCGCACGACGAGCACACTCGCTTACGACCGCTCGGGCTTCGGCCGCAGCGACCCCGACCCAACCGCCGCACGACACCGGAACCGCATGCTGGTCCACCACGTAGAACCGCACCCGGACGACCGGCCGCCGCACGACACCCGGACCGCATCGTCGACGAACTGAAAGAACTCCTCGACAGCACAGGCGAAGGCCCGTTCGTCCTTATCGGGCACAGCCTCGGGGAAACCCTATCTGCCGTTCCCTGACCTACCGGCGACCGAAACTCGTCGCGGGCCTTGTCCTGGTCGACCAGAGGGCGGAAGACTGCGACTTCTATTACAACAAGAGCATGAGCCTGATCGGCGGAGCGGTCGGCACTCTGCATGATGCCCGGCAGGCCGTCGGCCATCGCGAAATCGTCCGCCCCATGGCCGCACAGGAGTCCTGAGCGCCCTCAGCACACGTCAGGTCTACGGAAAGTTTCCCGCGGAAATGCGCGCTGAAATCCGCGCCGAGGAGTTCGACACCGCCGCTTTCCGTGCGCACAACGCCGAGAAACGCCACCTGACCGACAGCCTCACCTCCCTGCGCCGAACCAGCGCCACCACACCACTCCCCGACATCCCCGTCACCGTGATCTCCGCCGACAAGAACCGGGCCAACAGCATGCACACCACCCTCACCGAAAGCCCTCGGCGCCTGGCGAACTCCCTTCCCCAAGGCAAACACGTCTGGGCGGAGGACAGCGGCCACATGGTTCCCAGGCACGCCCCCGACATCGTGGTCACGGAACTGCTCAGGATGGTGAATTTCTTAAGAGCCCGGCAACGCTGATCCCAGACTTTCCAGGCACCCAGCCCCCGACCGACAATCCGCCCACGGATGGCGAGTCTGGCTTCGGACACATCGATCAGACTCGTGCTCACGGTGGTTTGCTATGCCTGGCGACACTCTCCCACCGGGGTGCCTAGGTCTTGCGACAGAGGGCGCCTATGTCCTGAGCCGGGACACTCAGACTGTCCTCCTCAACCACGCTCTGAAGCACCCACACCCGTCACAGCACCCCCTGTCAGCCCTCTCAGCCTGTCTGGAGGCTAAGCAGGCGAAGCAAGTGCGTGACCTGCGTGGCCACCGCCGTGCGGCCACCACCACCTGTTTGCCCCTCTCAGCATGCCTGGAGACTGAGCAGGCGAAGCAAACGCGTGACCTGCGTGGCCACCGCCGTGCGGCCGGCGCCGAGGTAGGCGCGGGGGTCGACTTTTCCGGGGCGTTGTCTCATGTTCTCCGTGACGGCTTCGGTGAACGCCTTGTTCAGGTGTGTCGCAATATTGATCTTGGTCATGCCATGGAGCACCGCGTCTTGGAGGCCCATGTCGGGCACGCCGGACGAGCCGTGGAGGACCAGCGGGACGGGGACTGTGGCGCGCAGTTGTGCGATCAGGTCGAGGTCGAGGACCGCGTCTCGTGTGAGCATCGCGTGAGAGGTGCCGACCGCGACGGCGAGCGCGTCAACCCCGGTCGCCGTCACATAGGCGAGGGCTTCCTTGGGATCGGTGCGGGCACCGGGGGCGTGAACTCCGTCCTTGCCGCCCACCTCACCGAGTTCGGCCTCCACGAACACCCCGCGCTTGCGTGCCTGAGCCGCGACCTCCGCAGTGGAGGACACATTCGCTTCGTACGGCAGAGCCGAGGCGTCGAACATGACCGAACCGAAGCCGAGAGCCACGGCTTCCTCCACGAGGGGCGCGCTTGTCGCGTGATCGAGGTGCACTGCGACGGGAACACGGGCGGTCTTGGCGATCTCGAGAACGGCGGCGGCTATCGGCGCCAACGCGCCGTGATAAGTCACGGTGTTCTCGCTGAGCTGGAGGATCACGGGGAGCCCGGCCTTCTCCGCCCCCGTCACAATGCCCTGAGCGTGCTCTATCTGGATGACGTTGAACGCTCCAACGCCGTGTCCAGCTGCCCTTGCCTCACCTAGAATCTCGGCCGTCGGTGTGAGTGCCATTTCCTTACTCCTTCTCTGCTCCACGCATCGCGGAAGCCACCCCGAAAAGTCCAGCTCGTCTGTCCCACCGCGCCATGAATTGGCTCACGTGGGCGGCCGGGTTCCAGATCTCGCCGCCAGCCGGTTGCCTCGCCGTCGACTGGTTAGTCAGGTGAATCGGCACCACGTCCTCCAGACGCAGACCGGTCAGTGGCAGACCCCTCGGGCTCGGTCCTTGGCAGGCCGGCCACATGCGGACCGGCGAGGTGGCTGGCGGAGGTGGTCGTCTCGGCAGGGTGGTCTTTTAAGGTGGCGGCGACAGAGCTGCCGGTCTCTTGGTCTGGGCCGCTCACCACCACCCTCTGGAGGTTCGCTCGATAGATCGCCATGTCAACCTCTCCTGCGAGGGGAGCTTGAACGGCGGCGGCGGACAGAGCCGTCGCGTGGCGGAGAAGGTGTGGCCAACTCCACGACTCCGTGCGCTCGTCGCCGGCGGCCCTCTCGGACGTGTGCTCCCGTGAGTGGGAGTCAGGGCATTGAGAACCGTCGGCCGCGTCGTGACGGCCTTCGGCCAGAGCTTCGGGAGTGCGGCAACCGTGCCATCGGCCTGAGAGGCCGAGGGCCAGCACGGCGACCACGGCGTCACCCGCGCCCGTGGGATTGCCGGAATCAACCTGTGGCGGCGTCGCGCGCCACAGACCGGCTGAAGTGGCGGCCCACAATCCTCGGGGGCCATCGGAGGCGATCACGCACCGGGCGCCCTCGGCGCGCACCCGATGCACGGCCTCGGCCAGCCAACCGTCCCCAGGTGACTGCTCCGCTGACCGCTGGAGACCGATCGCCGCGGCGAGCTCAACCGCATTGGGTTTGACCACGTCGGGCCGCTCGGGGAGTGCTGCTCGGAGGGCTTCGCCGCCCGCGTCCAGCACCACCAGTGCTCCGGCTTGGCGGGCCATGCGGGTCAGCACCGCATAAGCGTCACCCGGCACACCGGGAGGGAGACTGCCCGACAGGACCAGCACCCTGGCGTGTGACAACAGTGAATGCACCCGGTCGCACAACTCCGCCCACTCATGAGGTGCGATCACGGGACCCGGCTCATTGAGCATGGTCACTGTGTTGGTCACCGTGTCCACCACGGCCAGCGTGCGACGGATCTCCCCACCGATCGGGATCAACTCATGTGGCACCCCGCCGTCGCGGTGACCGTCTCCCTCTGCGGACAAACGACCAAGGCCATCGGGCCGCTCTCCACTCACCGGCTGTCCAAGGCCATCCGCCTCGTCTGACCGCCCAAGGCCGTGCACGTGCCCGGAGGTGCTAGATCTCCCGAGATCATCGGATCGTTCCAGCAGAGCCCGGAACATCGCCCCCTGCCGACCAGCGGCAAAGGTCACCGCCATCACGTCCGTGCCGGGACCTCCCACGGCCCGAATCACTCGGGCGACGTTGATGCCTTTGCCCCCGGCCCGCACGGCGACGGTGCTCACGCGGTTGGTGGCGTCGAGGGAAAGCCCGGGAACCTCGTAAGTGATGTCCAGGGCAGGGTTGAGAGTGACCGTGACGATCAACAGACCGCTCCTTCCCAGCAAACCGACAACCAGACGGTCGGCCACGTCGCCTCTAGGTCATGCTGAGGCTTCGCCGTACCCACCCTCACAGCTCCATGCCCGTCTCTTTCAGTCGACGGGCCGAGGAGAGGTAGACCCCGCCCCCGCCACTCTTGTGCGGACGCCACCGCCAAACCGAGGGGAGGCGGGCACCGTCCCTGCCACGCTTCTTCGGACGCCACCGCCAAGCGGGGAGGACGTAGGCACTGCCCCCACCACGCTCATGCGGAGGCCACCGACAAGCCGAGGGGAGGCAGACACCGTCCCTGCCACGCTCCCCCGGACGCCACTGACAAGCGGGGAGGACAGAGGCACTGCCCCCACCACGCTCATGCGGACACCGCCGACAAGCCAAGAGCAGGCAGACACCGGCCCCACCACGCTCCCCCCGACGCCACCAACGAACCGAGAAGAGGCAGGCACTGCCCCTACCACGCTCGTGCGGACACCACCGACAAACCGAGGAGAGGTAGGCGCCCTCCCAACCACGCTCCTGCGGAGGCCGCCGGCGGGGCGAAGAGAGCCGGTTGCCGCATCCGTGCGGATGTCGCCGCCGACTCCGCCCCCGCGAGGAGTCGGCGGCGACGTCCACCCCAGGCCCCCTGTTCCCTACCCCGGCGCGACCGGACGGTCTACTTGACGATCACTGCGCGTGACAGGTGGACAGGGGTGTCGCAGTCAAGGCCGCGTGCCCGTGCGTAAGCAATGGCGAGACGGTGCACCCGGACCAGCTCGGCCTGGGGATCGGTGGTGGCGATCCGCAGGGTCGCGCCGGTCGCTTCGATGGACGCGATGACGTCGGCGGGAAGTGGGGCGAAGGACCAGATCAGGCTGCGTGGGCCGGCGCAGGAGATGGGGCCGTGCCGGTATTCCAACGTGGCGTAGGCCTCGGTCCACAACTGGGCGGACTCGCGGCACTTGAGTGCGGCCTCGTCGGCGAGGCCGAGGGTCCAACCGGTGCCGAGGAAGACCAGGTGGTCGTGGTCTGCCGGGTCGGCCACCAAGGGGTCGGCCAGTGCCTCGCGGGCCGCGTCAGGAAGGTCCGCCACGGTGTCGCCGGCCGAGGCTCGGAAAAGGGTGAGCGCGGAGGTCGCGAACCTCGTCTGCACCACCGAACGCTCGTCGGCGAAGTCGAGCAGCACATGGCTGTCCGCGACCTCGGTGATGGGTGAGGCGGGGGTGCCGGTCACGGCGATGGTCTCGATCTTGCCGGAGAGGTCGCCGGCCAGCCGGACGAGGTCGCTGGTGGTGCCGGAACGTGTCAGCAGCACGGCCACGTCGAAGGGACCGTGGTCGTCCAGCTCGGCGGGATCGAGCTCTGTGGCGATCATGGCGCGTGTGCGGCCATGCCCGAGACTCTGTCTCAGCCGGGCGTATGAGTCGGCGATGTAGTAGGACGTGCCGCAGCCGAGGGCGAGCACGCGAGCGCCCTTGGCTGGCAGGAGGGAGCGGGCGTCGTCCACGAGGTCCAAGACCTTGGCCCAGACCTCGGGCTGGCTCTTCACCTCGGCCTCGGTGTGCTTGCCGAGCTCGTCGGCCGAGGAGGCGGATCCCGTCGTGAGTGTCATCTGAGTCACCCTTCCGCGCAAGAACGGCTGGTCGCCCGAGAGATCGATCAACATCGATCAGAAACTCTCAGAAACTTCAGCCACGACCATAGAACGCCACCCTCGGACTGTCAATCCAAGGCATGAATTGCACAAATAGGATGAACCATGCGCGGTAGACTTCATCCGATGATTGAAGTTGAAGTTTTCTGAAAGCCTGTCGAGATGGGATCCTCATGTACCCCAGGACACAAGAGGGAGGCCGGACCCGATGCTGAGTGAGAAGCGGAGAAGCACCCTGCTTCACCACGTGCGCACCAACGGATCGGTAAGCGTCGACGACCTCGCCGACATCCTCGGCGTCAGCGTGTCCACGGTGCGGCGTGATCTCGACGAGATGGACGAGCGTGGCCTGCTGCGCCGCGTGCACGGCGGCGCGATGGCGATCTCGGGCGGGGAGGCCACCGAGGTCTCCCTGGTCGAGCGGGCCATCCGCAACCTCGACGAGAAGGGCCGCATCGCCGCCCGGGCGGCGGAGCTGGTCAAACCCGGCAGTGTCGTGCTGCTGACGGGAGGCTCCACCTGCGCGCAGATGGTGCCCCACCTCGGGCGGGTGCGCGACCTCACGGTGGTGACCAACTCCGTGGCCGTAGCCCATGCCATCGGCACATCGGGCGACGAGGTGGAGGTGCTTGTGCTTGGCGGCCTCATGCGCAACACCGAACTCTCGCTGCTGGGCCACCTGACCACCCAGGCGCTGGCCGACATCCACATCGACACGGCGTTTTTCAGCGCTTACGGCCTCGATCCCGATTACGGCATGCTCGGCGCACACCTGGCGGAGGCGGAAACCGATCGCAACATGATCCGAGTGGCTCGCGACCTGGTGGTGCTCGCGGACCACACCAAGTTCGGCCAGCGGAGCGCGGTGCGCATCGCGCCAGTGTCCCGCATCAATACGGTGATCACCGACACCTCGGCTCCTGACGCGGCCGTCGCCGGGCTCCGCGCCCACGACGTCAACGTGATCATCACCTGACCCGCCCGCTCAGCGCGTCAGGACCGGGCACCGCGCACCGGATCACACATGATCCCGCCGGCCGTCACCGACCACGAGGAACACCACAACGGCGACGGCAGGCGGCACCGATCGCACCGCGCCACACCACATCCGGCCGTCAAGCCGATGAGGCGCCCCAGTGATCATGGTCAACCCTGCGGACATCAAAGACAGACGGCAAGGCTTCGGCTCATAAAGGCGACCACCGGAGGGCCGTGCTCAGTCGGCCAAGGCGCGACCGGGGCGGCCCGTCGCCCCGGAGGCGGTCGCGGAGCACCCGACCGAGCCGGTCGGGGACTGGTGGTCACCCCGCCAGACGAGGCCCATGCCGTACGGCACGGCACAAATAGGCAGGACGCGAAAGAGGCAGGGCACGAAAGAGGCAGGGCACGAAAGAGGCAGGACGCGAAAGAGGCAGGGCACGAAAGAGGCAGGGCACGAAAGAGGCAGGGCAGGAGAAAGCGAGCGGGGCACACCGCAGGCAGCAGTCGCCGTGATCACCCCATCGCGCTCAAAGCACGTCCGATCTCCTCATGCGGGTACGGCGTGGCCCGGTCGGCCCCGAACAGATCCCAGCAGAAGTCGTTCATGACGGCCGCCACAGCCGCATACCGCCGGATCACCGTGGCCGCGGCCGGCGGAGCGCCGACGGGGTCCGCGCCCTCCGCGCACGCGCGGATGTACTCGTTGCGCAGCACCGGCCCGCCGCCCCCCGGCTCGGTGACGCCGCAGACGTCGGTGACGAGCCAGTTGACCAGCCGCATCAACGCATACCCCATGTCGTGGGTGCCGTTGCGCTCCAGGAACCCGACCTCCTCCCCTGAAAGGTCGAACCGAGGGGAGCTCGCCAGCCCGAAGTCGGTCATGTACAGGCGTTCACCATCGGTGAGGATGTTGCCGAAGTGGGCGTCGAAGTGCATCAGCCCCTGGCTGTTCATGAACGCCACATCGGCCGGCAAACACGTCTCGACCATGTCGCACGCCGCCAATGCCGCCTCCTCGCCTGCGGCAAGCCGGACGGCCAGCCAATCCCCGAGGTTGTACGGGATGTACTCCTGAAACAGCACGACACTGGCAGAGGCCCCCGCAAGCGCACTCAGCCGCTCGTGGACAGCCGGCGACCCGCCCCAGTAACGCACGACGGCCTCGATGTCGGCGTGCTCCTCGGTGGGTGGAGGCGCTCCCGGCAGCACCCGCCAGTGGTACAGGACCGGAAAGGCCGCACTGCGCCCGGCCAGCACCCACGTGGTCGCCATGACGTTGGCCGCGAGTTCCCGCCAGACACCGAATCCCGGCGATCCCAGCGATCCAACCCCGTAATGACAGAACGTCGGCAGCTTGAACAGGTTGGCCGTGGACATCACATTGCCCGCGCGGCGCTCCAAATCGCTCAGCGGCACCCGCTTCGCGAAGACCGGCACACCTTCGACGGTCAACAGGACCAAGCTGCCGCCGATCCCTGAGCCCAGAACCTGCGCCTCATCCACCATCGTGGCGAGCTGCCGATCACTGCGCAACGCCAACGCACTCGCCACATCGCCGTATCTGCCGACCCGATCCTGGTGGGACATGTCCAACCGTGCACCTCGCAACCCTCGACAACCAGCGCTTTCATGATCGTGGACGGCGGCCCCCACCATCGGTACATCGCAAGGGAGGGTACACATGACGTATATGGTCGAATCTAGGGACGGAGCCCACCATTTGAACTCCACGACGGGGGGCTCGGCGATCTTGGGGGCGTCATGCGAGACGACGAGATCCTCGGCAGGATCAACGACCTCGTGACCGAGGAGCGAGAGCTGCGGCGGCGACTGGCGACGGGCGAGGTGACCTCAGTAGAGGAGAACCAACGCATAAGATCGCTGGAGTTCGCCCTCGACCAGTGCTGGGACCTGCTACGGCAACGCCGCGCACAACGCGACATCGGCGAAGATCCCGACTACGCCCGCCCAAGACCCGCCGACGAGATCGAGAACTACCAGCAATAGCAGCACCCAGCCAAATCACCACGAAAGACGCGACCGAGCGCGGCATCCCGCACCCGGCCACGCCCCAGGGGCGGTCAGTCGTAGAACCCCAGCCGGCGAAGCTGTTTCGGGTCCCGCTGCCAGTCCTTGGCGACCTTGATCCGCAAGTCCAGATAGACCCGCGTGCCCAGCAGCGCCTCGATCTGGTGGCGGGCCCGGGTGCCGACCTCTCGGAGCCTTTCGCCCTTGCGTCCGATTACGATGGCCTTCTGGGAGGGCCGTTCGACGAACATGAACGCGTAAATGTCGAGCAGATCGTCGCGTCCCTCACGCAGGCCCATCTCCTCGACGACCACCGCGATCGAATGCGGCAGTTCATCGCGGACCCCTTCGAGGACCGCCTCCCGGATCAACTCCGCGACAAGCACCTGTTCGGGCTCGTCGGTGAGCTCCCCCCCGACATAGAGCGGGGGGCTTTCCGGCAGCCGTTTAATGAGCAGGTCGGAGAGAATGTCCAACTGCTCCCCCGCCTTCGCGGAAACCGGGATGATCTCCGCAAACTCCCCCAGATTTGACACCGCCAGGAGCTGCTCGGCGAGTTTCTCCCGCGACACCAGATCGCATTTGGTGACGATCGCCATCACCGGCGTGCGTTTCACCGCGGCGAGCTTGTCCGCGATGAACTTGTCTCCCTTGCCGATCGCCTCGTCCGCGGGGATGCAGAAGCCGATGACGTCGACCTCGCTCAACGTGGACAACACCAGGCTGTCGAGGCGTTCGCCGAGCAGGGTGCGCGGACGGTGCAGACCGGGGGTGTCGACGATCACAAGCTGGGCGTCGGGGCGGTGCACGATGCCGCGAATCGTCCGGCGGGTGGTCTGCGGCTTGGAAGAGGTGATGGCCACCTTGGTGCCCACCAACGCGTTCATCAAAGTGGATTTGCCCACATTGGGCCGCCCGACGAAGCAGGCGAACCCGGCCTTGAACTCGTCACTCATCGGCTCTGCCGTACCGAACCGTCGGGGGCGGCCGTGAGCAGGATCGGGGTGCCGAGGTCGGCGACGACCGCGCGGTCGGCGTCGGTCGGGGTCTCGGCCTCGGTGACCAGCGCTGCGGCCTCCAGCGCGCGCGCTCCGCTCGACACGGCCATCGCCACCGCGACCTGCAGCGCCGACAGGGTCAGCGACGGCAGCGCCACGTCGGTCGCCACATATGTACGACCGGTCTCGTCACGGACGGCAGCTCCCTCGGCCGAGCCGTTGCGCGCTCTGGCCGACCGGGCCAGCACGATGATCTTGTTGTCCTCGGGGTCGAGAGTCGTGTCAGTCACCCGACAAGGCTACTCAAGTACCGGTGCGTGCCGATGCCACGCGTTCGGCTACAGCTCGGGCGATCTGCTGGGTGCGTGCCGGATCAAGGTTGGCGACACCGGTGTGAGCGAGGGAGATCATGGTTTCCCCGATGCGGACGAAGACCACATGCAGCCTGTACGGATAACCGTGCAAACGTCCGGTCACCTTGGCCGCGACGGCACTCTCACCGACCCGCTCCATCGGCAGGTGGCGCATCTTCAGCTTGGTGCCGTTACCGGCGTTCTTGCCGACGAACTCCCTGTTCGTCGCCGATGAGCAGCGAGTCAGGGCCGATCCGAGCTCCTCCAGAGTGCGATTCGCTCCCCCGCTGCTATATCCGGCAAGCGCGACCCCCACCACCTCGCCGAGCCCCCGCCCGGGGAAGGTCGCCTCGGCGTGGGCGAGCAGCGACTCCTTGGGGGGACGGCCGCCGGCGGTGTCGAGTACGGCACGGCAGTGTGGATCACGCGGCCGGAAGGGCGTGGTCCACCCGTCGCGCGGCCTGGAGGAGAAGCCCTCGGGCAGACCACGTTGATCGTGTAGCAATCCCTTGATGCGGGCCAGCTCACCGCGGTCCTGCTGCACGGCATGGACCTGTGGCTTCCTCGCCCCGCAGCCCCCCAAAGCCGCGGCGATAAGCCCTGCGGCCGCGATGACGGCTACCGCCCCCACCAGCATCTGCATCCGGCGCGTCATATTGTCCCCCGTTGCTCCCCCGTCGGTGGTGTTCCCACCTATGAATGGAGCAATCCCCAATAGACGCTTAAGGGTGCTCTCACCTGCATAAGCCTGGCGAGAGCACCCTTATCACGAGGGGCGTCTCGGCCGGCTAGCTGGCCGGGACGCCCTCACCCCCCGGAAGGCCCTCACGCCGCGAACCCCACCCAGCGTTTGGGTCTTCCTTACGGCGCCTGCAGCACCAGGCGCCGTGAAAGAACTATCCCGCGTCCCGCTTGCAAATGACTTGTAGAGGGCTTGCATATTATTCGCAGGTTTGTCGGGAATCGGATTGCATCGCTCCCCGGTCCGGCACACCCTTCCTGACCTGCGAATTCGCCTACTGGCTGTCCTTCTTGGCGTTCACGAAGTCCCGCTTCGACGGCCGCAGCCTCCTGACGAGCACCGTGCCGATCCGGTTGCGCCGCCCCGCGATGCTCTCCGCGGTCAGCCGCAGCCCCTCGACCTCGACCTCCGACCCGGCGATCGGCACCCGGCCGAGCGCGTGCGCGAGAAGCCCGCCGACCGTCTCGACGTCGTCGACCTCGATCTCGACGTTGAACAACTCGGCCAGATCGCTCACGGGCAGGCGGGCGGTGACCCTCATCGAACCGTCGTCCAAGGACTCGACCCTGGGGAGTTCCTGGTCGTATTCGTCGGCGATCTCCCCGACGATCTCCTCCAGCACGTCCTCGATGGTGACGAGGCCCGCCGTACCGCCGTATTCGTCGATGACGATGGCGAGATGGCTCTGCCTGGCCTGCATCTCACGCATGAGTTCGTCGATCGGCTTGCTCTCCGGCACATAGGTGGCGGGGCGCATGACCGTCTCGACCTTCTCCCCCTGCCCGCTGTCGCCGGACTCGTGCACGTGGCGCACGACGTCCTTGAGGTAGACGATGCCGACAACGTCGTCCTCGTTCTCCCCGACGACCGGTATGCGGGAGAAGCCGCTGCGCAGGGCGAGCGAGAGAGCCTGGTTGAACGTCTTGCCGCGCTCGATGAACACCATGTCGGTGCGCGGCACCATGACCTCGCGCACCAGGGTGTCGCCGAGTTCGAACACCGAGTGGATCATTTCCCGCTCGTCGGGCTCGATCACCCTGCGCTCCTCGGCCAGGTCGACCAGGTCGCGCAGCTCGGCCTCCGAGGTGAACGGGCCGTCGCGGAAGCCTTTACCCGGGGTCACCGCGTTGCCGATGAGGATGAGCAGCTTGGGCAGCGGCCCGAAGATCCGGGTCAGGCCGTAGACGATCGGGGCGCTCGCCAGGGCGATGGGCTCGGCGTGCTGACGGCCGAGGGTGCGCGGGGACACGCCGACGATCACGTAACTGACGACGATCATGGCCGCGGCGGCCGCGGCGTAGGCCCATCCCTGATCGCCGAGCACGTCTATGAAGATCAATGTGGCGATGACAGTGGAGACAAGCTCACAGCTCAGCCGGAGGAGCAAGAGGAGATTGAGGTAGCGCGGCGGGTCGGCCACGATGGCCCGCAGCCGCTCGGCGCCCCTGCGCCCCTCGCGCACGAACTCCTCAGCGCGCACCCTGGAGATGCGTGTCAGAGCCGTCTCCGCGCTTGCGATCAGGCCGCCGACCACTACAAGGACGACGACCGTCACCAACCACCCGTTCGCGGCGTTCACCGCTGGGTGCGCACCTCCCGCCACGCCGTGAGAAGCTCGGCCTGCAAACCGAACATCTCCTTGTGCTCATCGGGCTCGGCATGGTCGTAGCCCAGCAGGTGCAGGATGCCGTGCGTGCACAGCATCTCCAGCTCGTCCTGGGCCGAGTGACCCGCCTCCACGGCCTGCTTGGCCGCGACCTGCGGGCACAACACCACGTCGCCGAGGAGCGCCGGATCGGCCGGCCCCTCGTTGCCCTGCCGCGCCCCGGTCTGCCCGGGACGCAGCTCGTCCATCGGGAAGGCCAGCACGTCGGTCGGACCCGGCTCGCCCATCCACTGCTCGTGGAGACCGGCCATCACATCCTCGTCCACGACCAGGATGGACAGCTCGGCCAGCGGGTTGACCCGCATATGGCTCAGCACATGCCCGGCCAGCGCCACGAGCGTGGTCTCGTCGACCTCCACGCCCGACTCGTTGGCCACCTCGATCGTCATCGCTCGCTCATCCTCTATCTCCTGCCGCGCTGCTGCTTGATCTGCTTGGGCTCGGTCAGCGTGGCGTCGTAACGGCCGTAGGCGTCGACGATGTCGCTCACGAGACGGTGGCGGACCACATCAGCGCTGCTCAGACGGCAGAAGTAGATGTCGGGAATGCCGTCCAGAATCTCCTGAACGACTTTAAGCCCGCTCTGGGTGCCGCCGGGAAGGTCGATCTGGGTGACGTCACCGGTCACCACGATCTTGGAGTTGAAGCCGAGCCTGGTGAGGAACATCTTCATCTGCTCAGGCGAGGTGTTCTGTGCCTCGTCCAGGATGATGAAGGCGTCGTTGAGGGTGCGCCCGCGCATATAAGCCAGGGGGGCGACCTCGATCGTGCCCGCGGCCATCAGCCTCGGGATGGAGTCGGGGTCGACCATGTCGTGCAGCGCGTCGTAGAGCGGGCGCAGATAGGGGTCGATCTTCTCGTAAAGCGTGCCGGGCAGGAATCCGAGCCGCTCACCCGCCTCGACCGCCGGTCTGGTCAGGATGATGCGGTTGACCTCTTTGGCCTGAAGCGCCTTCACGGCCTTGGCCATGGCCAGGTAGGTCTTGCCGGTGCCCGCCGGTCCGATGCCGAAGACGATCGTGTGCTTGTCGATCGAGTCGACATAGCGCTTCTGGTTGACCGTCTTGGGGCGGATCGTGCGCCCACGTGAGGACAGGATGTCTAGGGAGAGCACCTCGGCGGGGCGCCCTGACGACATGCGCAGCATCGCGATGCTGCGCTCGACGGAGTCCGTGGTGAGCTGGGTGCCGCCGCGCGCCAGCTCGACCAGCTCTTCGAAGAGCCGGACGACCGCGCCGCTCTCCTCGGGACTGCCGGTGACGGTGATCTCGTTGCCCCGGACGTGGATGTCGGCGCGAAAGGCGCCTTCGATGACCCGCAGCAGCTCGTCTCGCGAGCCCAGCAGGCCAACCATGAGCTGGTCGTCCGGTATAACCACCTTCGCCTGGGTCCTGGTGGGACCGCTGGGTGGCGTCTTACGGGAATCTTGTGGCTCGGACATGGGCAGGCCTACGGCCTGATCGCCTCCTGGATAGATGCAACAGGGCTGCTACCACATGCTATCCGGGTTGGCTCTGATCCGCTCCGCAGTAAACCGGTGCTTCCGCGCGTGACCGCCGGCCGGGAGAGATCACCCCGGCGGCCAGGTGAGCGCCCGCCCTCCGAGCACGTGTCCGTGCACGTGGAAGACGGTCTGGCCGGCGCCTGGACCGGTGTTGAAGACGACCCGGTAGCCGGCCTCGGCGACGCCTTCCTGGACTGCGATTTTGTGCGCGGTTGTGAAGACCTCGTCGGCGAGGCCGTCGTCGGCCTCAGCCAGCTCCGCGGCGTTCGCGTAATGCACCTTGGGGATCACGAGGACGTGCATGGGGGCCTGTGGGTTGATGTCGCGAAACGCGATGGTCCGCTCGGATTCGTAGACGATCTGAGCCGGAATGTCCCTGGCCACGATCTTGCAGAACAGGCAGTCGATCACCCTGGCACTTTAGCGTCAGTTGCCGTTGCCAATCGGTAATCAGTGCCTGGGTGCGCGGAAAGATCCCCGCAGATAGGGTGTGTGTGCCACACTACAGCGGAAAATTGGAACAACTCAGGGTCGGGCGAGGCCACCTGGCGAGGACACGACTGGGTCATGCCCCCTAATGAACCGGAAGAGCGTAAACCCTCTGGGAAGGCCGCGCGTCCCACTGATGTGACCACCGAGACCCTCGTGGCCGATAGGTCGCTCGGGGCGGTGCCTGTCGGGTGGGATGCCGATATGGCCGTGACTGCGCTATACAGTGCGCACTATCGGTCACTTGTGCGTCTCGCCGTACTATTGGTCCGCGATATGGCAACTGCGGAAGAGGTCGTCCAAGACGCGTTTGTGGCCATCCACGGCGCGTGGCGACGGCTTCGGGACCCCGACAAGGCACTCGCATACCTGCGGCAGTCGGTCGTCAATCGTTCCCGGTCCGTGCTGCGCCACCGCGCAGTTGTGGAGAAATATGCCCCTAAGGGACTCCCCGATGCGCCTAGCGCTGAGCACGGCGCGATCGGCGAGCTTGAGAGGGGCGCTGTTATCGAGGCGCTGAGGAATCTCCCCACGCGCCAGCGCGAAGCACTGGTCTTGCGCTATTACGGTGATCTGTCGGAAGCCGAGATCGCTCACGCCATGGGCATCAGCAAGGGCGCGGTGAAAAGCCACACTGCCCGTGGAATGGCCGCCTTACGCAACGTCCTGGAGCAATCGTCATGACCCAAGCCCCCGATGAGCACGGCGCCATCCTCCGCCATGCTCTCCGCGCGGAGGCGGAGGCGGTCGTTCCCTCTCCCGAAGCATTGGAGATCATCCGCGCCCGCATCGAGCGGCGCGGGTCATGGGGCCTGTTCTGGTGGCGTACGGGCGCGTCCATCGCAGGAGCCGTCCTGGTGGCGGGGGCGGTGGTCATGGTGGTGCCCGGCCTGCGGCAGCAGGTGACGCCGGAGGATCGCCGCATCACCGAGGTCAACCACGGCACGCGGGGACCGGAGGCGTCCGGCACCTCCCGGCCCGTGCCGCAGCAGCCGCCGCCGCACAACCCGCCTGAACAGGCGGTGGTCCCGGTGCCGGTGCCACCGCGCCCGACCAGCGCCACCGTGCCGAGCGAGCCGGCCCCCCGCCAGCCCAGCGCGTCCCCGCGCAAACCGACCTCGTGCCCTTCCACGGCCGACGAGGCGGCACGCGAAGCCCGCGAGGCGGCGGGCAAGCACTGCCCGCCGACCGCCAAACCCAGCTCGTCGCCGTCACCGTCGCCTTCGGCCTCGGACTCCGGCGCACCCTGTCCCGGTCCCGCCGAGGAGTGCCCGCCGGTGGAGCCCGAGCCCTCCACCCCAGAGCTGATCACCCCGACCAACTAGACCGCGAGCCCCTCCCCAGGCCAAGGCCGAGCCCACGGCGTACGGCTCACGCCCTCACAGTGCCGCCCTCAACAGTGCGCGCCTGGAGCACGGCCCTGCCGTCGACGTGCGCAGCCTCCTGGGCACGGAGCTCCGGCGGCCTCACACCAACCGCGCCGAAGCCTTCACCACCGTCCGGTGCGCGCCTGGAGCACGGCCACCGCGGCGACACCTGCCGTCGACGTGCGCAACACCGTAGGCCCGAGCAGACAGGGGATGGCTCCCGCCGCCCTGAAGGCCGCCAGCTCATCGTCGCCGATGCCGCCCTCGGGACCGACGACCACGACCACGTCCCCCGAGAGGGGAAGGTCGACGCCCGAGAGAGCTGTCGTGGCCTCCTCATGCAGCACCACGGCCCGCTCGGCGCCCGTGAGGAGGGCCGCGACCTGAGCCGTGGTGGCCTGCTCGGCGACCTCGGGCAGCCAGAAGCGCCGGGACTGCTTGGCGGCCTCTCTGGCGGCCGAGCGCCACTTGGCGAGGGACTTGCCCGCCCGGTCGCCCTGCCAGCGTGTGACGCAGCGTGAGGCGGCCCACGGCACGATCGCGTCGACGCCCGCCTCGGTCATCATCTCGACGGCGAGCTCGCCCCTGTCGCCCTTGGGCAGCCCCTGCACCACCACCAGGCGGGGCCGCCCCGGGGGCACGTCGTAGCGGCGCAGCACATCGACGGTCAGCGAGTCCTTGGCCGCCTCGCGCACCACGCACTCGGCGACCGCGCCCCGGCCGTCTGTGAGGTCGAGCCGCTCACCCGCCCGCAGCCGCCTCACCGTCGCGGCGTGGCGGCCCTCGGGGCCGCCCAGCACGAAGGAGTCCTTCGCCAGCTCCTCACGCCCGGCCAGGAAGACCGGAGCGGTCATCGGCCGTTGAAGGCGTCGCGCAGCCGGGAGAAGAAACCCTGCTGGCCCGGCGCGAACTTGCCGGGCGGACGCTCCTCGCCACGCAGCTTGGCGAGCTCACGCAGGAGCTCCTCCTGCTGCGGATCGAGCTTGGCGGGGGTCTCGACGTTGACGTGGATGAGCAGGTCGCCCCGCCCCGACTCGTTGAGCCTCTGCACGCCTCTGCCGTAAAGCGGGATGACCTGGCCGGACTGCGTGGAGGGCCGCACATCGATCTCCTCGGCGCCGTCGAGCGTCTCCACGGTGAGGATGGTGCCGAGCGCGGCCGCCGTCATCGGGATCTGCACGGTGCAGTGGAGGTCGTCGCCGCGCCGCTCGAAGATCTCGTGGGGCTTCTCGACGATCTCCAGGAACAGGTCGCCGGGCGGGCCGCCGCCGGGGCCGACCTCGCCCTCGCCGGCGAGCTGGATGTGTGTGCCGTCCTCGACTCCGGCGGGGATGCGCACCTTGATCGTGCGGCGGGTGCGCACGCGCCCGTCGCCCGAGCACTCCTGGCAGGGGTGGCGGATGATCGTGCCGTAGCCGCCGCACTGCGGGCAGGGCCTGGACGTCATGACGTTACCGAGGAACGACCGCGTGACCTGGGACACCTCGCCGCGGCCGTGGCAGATGTCGCAGGTGTCAGGGTGGGTGCCGGGCGCGCCGCCCGCCCCCTGGCAGACCTCGCAGAGCACCGCGGTGTCGACGACCAGCTCGCGGGTCGTGCCGAACGCCGATTCCTTGAGGTCGAGCTCGACCCGGATCGTCGCGTTGCGTCCGCGACGCGCCCGAGATCTCGGGCCCCTGGCGGCGCCGGCGGAGCCGAAGAAGGCGTCCATGATGTCGCTGAACTGGAAGCCGGCCCCGAAACCGCCCGCTCCAGCACTCGACAGGGGATCGCCCCCCAGGTCGTACATCTGGCGCTTGTTGGGGTCAGACAGGACCTCGTAGGCCTGTGTGATCTCTTTAAAGCGCTCCTGCGTCTCCGGATCAGGGTTGACGTCTGGGTGCAACTCACGCGCCAGACGCCGATAGGCCTTTTTGATCTCTTCCGGAGTCGCGTCACGGCGCACCCCAAGGGTGCCGTAGTAATCGCTCTTAGCCACCTATGACCCTCTTATGAAGCAGCCAGGATCTGGCTGACGTAGCGTGCCACTGCCCGCACCGCTCCCATCGTCACCGGATAGTCCATGCGCGTCGGACCGAGAACGCCGAGACGCGCCAGTTGCTTATCGCCCGAGCCATAGCCCGCGGCCACGATCGATGTGCCCTGCAAATAGGGGTTCTCCGAGCCGATCCGCACTGTGATCGCGGCTTTGTCGGGGGCGTCGCCGAGCAGGCGCATCAGCACGACCTGCTCCTCAAGCGCTTCCAGAACCTCTCGCAGACCCACGGTGAAGTCAGGCGCCGCCAGGTTGGCGGCCCCTGCGAACACAATCTTCTCATCATGTCTGTCGACCAGCGTCTCCAACAGGACCGACAGAATGGTGGCCGCGGCCGGTCTGTCCTCCTCGGGAAGCCTTTCCGGCAGATCGGCGACCAGATCAGGCACCTTGTTGAGCCTGCAGCCGTCGAGGCAGGCATTGAGCACCGCCCGCATGTGCGCCACCCGGATCTCGTCGACCTTGTCGGGCAGCTCGACGACCCGCTGGTCGACCCGGCCGGTGTTGGTGATGAGCACCAGCATCACACGGTGATCGGTCAGCGGCACGATCTCGACGTGCCGCACGGTCGAGGCGTCCAAGGTCGGATATTGCACGACCGCGACCTGCCGGGTGAGCTGGGCGAGCAGCCGCACGGTGCGCATGACCACGTCGTCCAGATCGACCGCGCCGGCCAGAAAGGTCTCGATCGCCCGGCGCTCCGCGCTCGACATCGGCTTGATCTGCGACAGCTTGTCGACGAACAGCCGGTAGCCCTTGTCCGTGGGCACGCGTCCCGCGCTCGTGTGCGGCTGGGTGATGTAGCCCTGCTCCTCCAGGACCGCCATATCGTTTCTGATCGTCGCGGGTGACACGCCGAGATTGTGACGATCGACAAGCGCCTTGGAGCCCACCGGCTCACTGGTGGACACGTAGTCCTCGACAATGGCCCTGAGCACGGCCAGCTTACGGTCGTCGACCAACGTGCTCACCTCCTTGCCTGGCACCGGAACCGGGAGACACCAGATCTAGCACTCTGCATTCCCGAGTGCCAAGTGTACGGCGCTCGCCCCCGGCGTGCGATAACACGGGGCGGAGTCGGATATCTGGAAGGTGTCAGGCGCGCTGCTATCCGCGGACCGCGCCGACGCGTCAAACTGCCGGATATGACGGACAAGACAGAGCCCTCCGACGACGAGACGACCCGGGTGTCGCGCCCAGGACCGCCCGGGCAACCATACGACCCGCAGCAGCCCCCGCCGGCCCCCTTCGCCTCCCCGTCGGGGCCGCCCACGGGGCGCACCTCTCCGGAGGGCTCCTTCCCTGGGGGCGTGTTCCCCGGCGGCGCCGCGCCCGGGGGGCAAAGTCCGGGAGGGCAGGGGCCTGCGGGGCAGGGTCCGGGGGGGCAAGGTCCATGGGGGCATGCTCCGGGCGCTCCGGTCCCGGGGGCACCTGTCCCGGGTGGCCATGTTCCCGGAGGCCCGCCTCCCGCGGCTCCGCCGTACGGTCCGCCCCCGCAGGGCGGTCCCAGGTTCGGCGGCCCGCAGCCGCCCCCCGCGCCCCCCTTCGGCACACCGCCGCCCGGGAGCACCGGCTACGGCGGCCCGCCCTTCGGCGGGCAGGCCACGGGGTACGGCGGAGCCCCGCGGCCGGCCGCCCGGCAGCTCCGGCCGCGCCGCCGCTGGATCCTGGTGGCGTGGATCTTTGCTTTCGTCACGTTGGTGGCGGGAATCATCGCCTTCAACATGACCACCGCGGCGGACGTCCAGGACATCCTCCCCAAGGACCAGTTCGGCTCGGGGGAGACCCGCACTGTGCTGCTGGACCCCGAGCGGGGGCCAGCGATCTACGCCAGCAGCAAGGAGCCCGTCAACTACACGTGCAACGTCACCGGGGGGCCGGGCAAAGCGGTGCTCGCCAGGCCGCTGGTGGAGCAAAAGTATGAATACCCCGGCTACACCTGGGAGCTCATCCAAGAGATCAAGGTGGAGCAAACGGGGACCTACCAGATCTCCTGCGTGACCGAACGGCAGGTGGGCACCGCCTTTGGAGTGGGGCGCAGCCTGTCCTCCGGGAACACGACGGAAGAGCTCTTCATCGGCGTCGCGCTGCTGATCGCCATCCCTGGCCTCGGTGTGGTGGTCGCGGCCGCGATGACCATCGTCGTGCTCGTGCGGCGCCGGGCCTATCGCCGGAGGCTGGCCGCCGGCTGGCACCCGGGCGGGTGATCCGCACTTTTGCTAGCGTGCCGAGATATGTACGGGCGAGATGTCCTGTCCGATGACTGGCGGCGGCCGAAAAAGCGGGTCATCCCCACGGTAACCGCCGATCACGGTCTTGTCGTGGAAGACGTGGCGGGCGAGTTCTGCGGTGCGGTCGTGGGGTGCGACAAGGAGGCCGTCACGCTGGAGGACCGGTTCGGGCGGCGGCGGCTGTTCCCACTGGTTCCCGCCGGATTCCTCCTGGAAGGCGAGGTCGTCACCCTGGTACGGCCTCCGGCTGGGCCCGCGGCACCCCGGCGCAGTGCCTCCGGTTCCATCGCGGTGGAGGGATTGCGGGCCAGGGTGGCGAGGGAGAGCCGGATTTATGTGGAAGGTGTGCACGATGCGGCGCTCGTCGAGAAGATCTGGGGGCACGATCTCCGCGTAGAAGGCGTGGTCGTGGAGTACCTCGCGGGTGTGGACGATCTGCCCGATGTCGTGGCCGAGTTCGCTCCCGGCCCCGGTCGCAGGCTTGGGGTGCTGGTGGACCACCTGGTTCCCGGCTCCAAGGAGAGCCGGATCGCGGAAAAGGTGGCCTCATCGCCGGATGTGCTGATCGTCGGGCACCCTTTTGTGGATATCTGGGAGGCTGTGAAGCCCGCTGTCCTCCGGATTCCGACTTGGCCACAAGTGCCAAAGGGTGTTCCCTGGAAGGAGGGGGTGATCCAGGCTCTTGGTTGGGGAATCGAACCGGCTGATGCTTGGCATCGCATCCTTGGCTCGGTGTCCACTTATGCCGATTTGGAACCAGCCTTGCTCGGCCGAGTCGAAGAACTGATCGACTTCGTGACCTCGCCGGACGCAGAGCGATAGCCTCGAATCAAGGAGACCATCTTAATGAGCGAGAATCCGCACGAACCTACGTATCGGCCTCCGACAGAGGACTATCCACGCGCGTCCTACCCGCCCCCGCCCAGTGCGGATCACACGGGGGGACATCACGCCGGTGGAGGTTATCAAGGGGGCTACTCGAGCGGGGACTATCCCCCGCCGCAGCCTGATTACGGCACAGGCGGCGGTTATCCGCCGCCCGGTCAGGGCTATCCGCCTCCGGGTTATGGATATGAGCAGCCGGCGCAGGGCTACGGCTATGAGCAGACGTCCCAAGGCTACGGTTACGGGCAGCCGGCGCAATATGGCTCGCCGTACGGCCCGCATGTGCCGGGGAGGTATGGCCCGAGGCCGGGCAGCGACGACACCAATATGGCGATGCTGGCCCATCTCAGCGGCCTGGGCAACCTGCTTCTCTGGCCGCTCGGTTTCATCGGCTCGCTCGTCGTCTATCTCACGCGCAAGGACCAGGCTCCTTATGCCAGGGATCAGGCGGCCGAGGCGCTGAACTTCTGGATCACCATGACCATCGCCTTCTTCGCGGTGTCCGTGGCCGGTTTCATCCTCACGTTCATCCTCATCGGGGTGGTTTTCTTCCTCGTACTGCCGGTCATCTGGATCTATGCCCTGATCGTCGGGATCATGGCGAGTGTCGCGGCGAGCAGGGGTCAGGCCTATCGCTATCCGACGTCGATCCGGATGGTGAAGTAAGCCCTGACGGATCGTGTCGCCTCCGCCGCGCCGAGCGGCGGAGGCGCTTTCATGTCCAACACCTCGCGAAAGCTCAGGTGAGATCGCGGATCAACGCGTCCGCGAGCAGCCTCCCCCGCAACGTCAGCACCGCCATGCCGTCCCGATAGGGCTCGGGCTCCAGCAGCCCCTCGGACAACGCACGGGCGGCCTCCCCCGGCCTCGCCACCTCCGCCAGCGGGAACCCCGACGAGAGCCGGAGCTCAAGCATGATCCGCTCGACCGCCCGATCGCCGGGCGACAACTCTTCACGCGCGTGCGCCGGGGACACCCCCTCGGCCAGCCGCGAGGCGTAGGTCGCCGGGTGTTTCACATTCCACCACCTGGTGCCGCCGACATGGCTGTGGGCGCCCGGTCCGACTCCCCACCAGTCGCCGCTGTTCCAGTAGAGCAGGTTGTGGCGGCAGCGCGCCGACTCTCCGGTGGCCCAGTTCGAGACCTCATACCAGGAGAATCCCGCCGCTCCGAGCAGCTCCTCGGCTATGAGGTAGCGGTCGGCGGCCACGTCGTCGTCCGGCATCGGCAACTCGCCGCGCCGGATGCGTGTAGCGAGCCGGGTGCCCTCCTCCACGATGAGTGAATAGGCCGACACGTGATCGGGTCCCGCCTCGATCGCCGCCTCCAGCGACGCACGCCAGTCGTCGTCCGACTCGCCCGGCGTCGCGTAGATCAAATCCAGGTTGACGTGCTCGAACCCCGCCTGCCTGGCCTCGGACACCACGTCGGCCGCCCGGCCGGGAGTGTGCTGCCGGTCGAGCACGGCGAGCACGTGCGGGCGCGCGCTCTGCATGCCGAAGCTCATCCTGGTGAACCCGCCCTCGGCAAGAGCGGCGAGGTAGGCGGGGCCGACCGACTCCGGGTTGGCCTCCGTGCTCACCTCGGCCCCCGGCGCGAGGCCGAACTCCTCGTCGATCACTCGCAAAATCCGCACCAGGTCGGCCGCGGGCAGCAGCGTGGGGGTGCCCCCACCGAAGAACACGGTTTCGACCGGCAGATCCGCGTCACCCAGGACACGCCGCGCCAGCCGTACCTCGTCGATGGCGGTGTCGGCGTATTCCCGCTGCGAGGCGCCGGGCCCCAGCTCAGAGGCGGTGTAAGTGTTGAAGTCGCAATAACCGCAGCGAGTCACGCAGAAGGGCACGTGGACATAGAAGCCGAAGGGGCGTGTCCCAAGCGTGCTGATCGCTCCGGCGGGCAAAGCGCCAGATGAGGGCATGGGATCCCCGTCGGGGAGTCTGGATGGCACATATCAAGTCTGCACCTTTGCGATGGATGCCATTGACGGGCCGATGGCACCGCTCTACGATCCGTGGAAACTTAAAGGAAACTTTCCTATAAGTAACCCTTAAGGACTCCCAAGTAGTGGAGAGGCCCGTGAAGAGAGTTCTCCTGACCGTTGCTCTCATGGCGGGGCTGGTCGCCCCCGCCACGTCCGCCCAAGCCCAATCTTTCGATCATGACGATGACGACCGCTACCGCAGGGTCGCTTACTTCATCAACTGGGGTATTTACGGTCGCAACTACAACGTCAAGAACCTCGACACAAGCGGTGCCGCCGCCAAGCTGACCCACCTCAACTACGCCTTCGGCTTCGTCGACGCCGAAGGCAAGTGCATAGCCTCCGACCCCTGGGCCGACTGGCAGCGCCCCATCGGAGCCGACCTGGCCGTCGACGGCGTCGCCGACCCCGAGGAGCCCGGCCTCAAGGGCAACTTCCAGCAGATCAAGAAGCTCAAGGCCAAGCACCCCGGCCTCAAGGCTCTGATCTCCCTGGGCGGCTGGAGCGGTTCGAAGTACTTCTCCGACGCGGTCCTCACCCCCGAGCGGCGCTCGGCCCTCGCGGCCTCCTGCATCGATCTCTGGATCAAGGGCAACGTCGGCGGGCTCCCGGCCGGTGCCGCGGCAGGCGTCTTCGACGGGATCGACCTCGACTGGGAGTGGCCCGGCTCCGACGGAAACGAAGGCAACATCATCCGTCCGGAGGACAAGCGGAACTTCACCCTCTTCGTCGCCGAACTCCGCCGCCAGCTCGACGCCGTCAACGACGACCTGCTGATCAGCGCCTACCTGCCCGCCGCAGCCGCCAAGATCGACGCGGGCTTCGAGGTGCGCAAGGTGTTCTCGCTGATGGACTACGCCACCATCCAGGGCTACGACCTGCACGTCTCGGGCGAAGCTCGCACCGGCCACAACGGCAACCTCTACACCGACCGCCGGGACCCCAACCCCGTCCGGTACAGCGTCGACCAGACCGTACGTGACTACCTCAAGCGCGGCGCCCCCGCGAACAAGATCGTCGTCGGCATCCCCGCCTTCGGCCAGGGCTGGACAGGCCTGTCCGGCGGCGGCGACGGCCTCTACAACTCCGCCACGGCCCCCGCCCCCGCCACATGGGTAGCGGGCTCCGACGACTACAAGAACCTGGTCAAGCTTCCCGGCAAGCGCTACCGCGACCAGCGCACGGGCGCCCAGTGGCTCTACGACGGCAAGGTCTTCTGGTCCTATGACGACCCCAGCGTTGTGCGCCAGAAGGCTCACTACATCAAGGACCGCCGCCTCGGCGGATACATGATGTGGTCCATCGACCAGGACGACGACCAAGCCACTCTCACCTCGGCGCTCTACCGCGTTCTGAGGTAACCCGGCCGGGTGCGGAGGCGGGCGCCCTGGGTCGTCGCCCGCCTCCGCACCCTCGCCCACGCACCCAACCTGCCAGGGTGCCACGAAAAATGCGGGACCGGTCTCATCGGGGAAACCGGTCCCGCTTTCGTCTGCCTCCAGGCCATGCCGTACGGCGAAGCCTCGCGGTCGGCCAATGTCCGGGCCGTCACGGGACGTCCACGTGCCGTACGGCGAAGCCTCACGGTCGGCCACCGCCCGGGCTACGCCGTGCAGCCGGCCATCATCCGGGCTTCGCCGTACAGCGCGGCTGCGATGCGGCAAAGGCCCACAGCCGGCTCCGCCGTACGCCACAGCCCGTGATCACACCGGTGTGGTGTCGCGGAAGACCCGGGCCGCCACCCGATCCCACCTGGCGGCGCGCCCCGGGGTGGCCAGGATCCGGCGCAGCAACTCCCTGTCGCCGTGATAAGCCAGGAACGACTCCCGAATGGTGACACTTTCCTGCGGGACGTACAGCACTTCGATCTTGTCACCGACCCCGAGCTCGCCCTGCTCAAGGACCTTGAAATACGTCCCGATGCGCCGTGCCTGGGTGAACCTCTTCACCCAGCCTCGCTCGTCCAGCCAGTTGCGAAAGATGACGCAGGGGACGCGTGGCGAGGTCACCTCCAGCACGACGTCACCCACACGCCAGCGTTCGCCTAGTTTGCACTCGTTGACGTCGATGCCGACGGTGGTGAGGTTCTCCCCGAACCGCCCGTCGCGCAACTCCCGGCCCAGCTCGTTTTCCCACCAGTCGTAGTCTTCGCGGGCATAGGCATACACGGCCTGATCTGGGACGCCGTGGTGCTCCTTGTCGGCCCGCTCATCACCGGCCAGACCGTTGTCCCCGACGCGGACACGACCCAGCACTGCGCTCTTGTCGATGGCGGTGCGCTTCAGCTCTCCCGCCCAGTCGGCGTCGACCGCCATCCCCACATTTACCGAGCGAATATACATATCAACGACGCTAGCTCACGAATGAGCAGCGTTGTTAGCCGATATCCCCACTTCAGAGCGGTCCCGGAAGTTCGAACTCCCCCGGCCGCCAGCGTGATCGACCTACTTCTTGGGTTTGTCGGGGCTCGAAGTCTCCGTCGAGAGGGCGGCCACGAATGCCTCCTGCGGCACCTCGACCCTGCCGACCATCTTCATGCGCTTCTTGCCTTCCTTCTGCTTCTCAAGCAGTTTGCGCTTGCGTGAGATGTCACCGCCGTAGCACTTGGCAAGAACGTCCTTGCGGATCGCCCGGATGTTCTCACGGGCGATCACGCGGGAGCCGATCGCGGCCTGGATGGGCACCTCGAACTGCTGCCGCGGAATCAGGTCCTTAAGCTTTTTGGCCATCTCGACGCCATAGGAGTAGGCCTTCTCCTTGTGGACGATCGCCGAGAAGGCGTCGACCGGGTCGCCGTGGAGAAGGATGTCCACCTTGACCAGGTCGGACTCCTGCTCACCCGAGGGCTCGTAGTCCAGCGAGGCATAGCCGCGGGTGCGCGATTTGAGCTGGTCGAAGAAGTCGAAAATGATCTCGCCGAGCGGCAGCGTGTAACGGATCTCGACCCGGTCCTCCGACAGGTAGTCCATGCCGAGCAGCGCCCCGCGCCGCCCCTGGCACAGCTCCATGATCGCGCCTATGTGCTCGGACGGCGAGAGCAGCGTGGCCCTGACGACCGGCTCATGCACCGTGGCGATCTTCCCGGAGGGGAACTCCGAGGGGTTCGTCACCGTGTGCTCGGTGCCGTCCTCCATGATCACCCGATAGATGACGTTGGGCGACGTGGAGATCAGCGACAGGTTGAACTCGCGCTCCAGCCGCTCCCGGACGATCTCCATGTGTAGCAGGCCGAGGAACCCGCAGCGGAACCCGAACCCCAGCGCCGCCGACGTCTCCGGCTCGTAGACGAGCGCGGCGTCGTTGAGCCGCAACTTGTCCAGCGCCTCACGCAGCTCCGGATAGTCGTCGCCGTCGATCGGATAGAGGCCGGCGTAAACCATGGGCTTCGGGTGCTCATAGCCACCCAGCGCCTCCGTGGCCGCCCTGACCGCCGACGTGACCGTGTCACCGACCCGCGACTGGCGCACGTCCTTGACGCCCGTGATCAGATAACCCACCTCACCGGCCCCGAGCCCACGCGCGGCGGGCATCGGCTCCGGCGAGATCACTCCGATCTCCAGCGTCTCGTGCTGGGCCTGAGTCGACATCATCAGCAGCCGCTCACGTTTGCCCAGATGACCGTCGATGACCCGGACATAGGTCACGACGCCCCGATAAGTGTCGTAGACCGAGTCGAAGATCAACGCCCGCGCCGGCGCGTCGGAGTCGCCCACAGGCGGCGGCACCTCGGCCACCACGTGGTCCAGCAACTCCCGCACACCCACACCGGTCTTGCCGGACACACGCAGCACGTCCGACGGGTCACAACCGATCAGGCCCGCGATCTCCTCAGCGTATTTCTCCGGCTGGGCGGCGGGCAGGTCGATCTTGTTGAGCACCGGGATGATGTGCAGATCGGCATTCATGGCCATATAGAGGTTGGCCAGCGTCTGCGCCTCAATGCCCTGCGCCGCGTCGACCAGCAGCACCGCACCCTCACACGCCTCCAGCGACCGGGACACCTCATACGAGAAGTCCACGTGACCGGGCGTGTCGATCATGTTCAGCACATAGTCGGTGTCGCCGACCTTCCACGGCAACCGCACCGCCTGCGACTTGATCGTGATGCCACGCTCACGCTCGATGTCCATGCGGTCGAGGTATTGCGCCCGCATCGACCGGTCGTCGACCACACCGGTGAGCTGAAGCATGCGGTCGGCAAGAGTGGACTTACCGTGGTCGATGTGCGCGATGATGCAGAAGTTGCGGATCACCGCAGGGTCGGTCTGGCCAGGCTGAGTGCGCACCGGGATCCGTTTCGGGTGAATGGTCGACAACAGGGCTGGGGGTAGCCAGCCTCTTCCATGGTGGCATGCCCAGATCCATGCTTGGGCATGAGCTCGACGCGGCCCACACCGTGATGTCGCCGCGACCACGGCCATGTGCAGTCGTGCACGGCCGCCGCTATTACCGCCCCTAGTTTAGCGGGGCACCCACTGCAACCCACCCCAACCCACACATCACCGACACGCCCGACTGATCCACCCCGATCGCCGACAGGCCACGCTGCGATGCCCTAGCCGCCGGTACGGCAGGCGCCAGCACGGCCCACTGAGCCACCCCGACCACCCGTACGGCAGGCACCGTCCCACCCGGATTGCCCAGACACCTCGCCGAACCCCCCTGGTCGCCGCAGCCCGCCTCGCCGAGCCACCGCGGTTGCCGGTACAGCGGCCGGCACCAGGGCGGCCGACCGAGCTTCAGCCGCAGTTTGCCCGGCACACCTCCCTGAATTACCCCAATCTGCCCGTACGGCAGACGCCGCGCGACCGGCCGAGCCGTCCAGTCCGCCGCGATGCCTCGCCGAACCACCCCGGTTGCCCGTACGGCGGGAGCCGGTGCGGTTACACTTGATCCAGCGGCCGTGCGTTCCCATCACGATTTGAGCGGGAAGCCGGCCTATTGATAGCCTGTTCAACTGCGTGTGGCGTGCCCTCTCAATCCTGCCCGCGCGCCCCATCCGCACCGACATTCATACCGAGGCTTCTTCGTGGCGAACATCAAGTCCCAGATCAAGCGCAACAAGCAGAACGAGAAGGCTCGCCTGCGCAACAAGGCCGTCAAGTCGTCTCTGAAGACTGCGGTCCGCAAGTTCCGCGAGGCCGCCGACGCGGGCAACGCCGACGAGGCCATCACGCTCATGCGCTCCGCCTCCCGCCAGCTCGACAAGGCCGTCAGCAAGGGCGTCATCCACAAGAACCAGGCCGCCAACCGCAAGTCGGCAATCGCCCAGCGCGCCGCCGCCCTGCAGGCCGGCTAGGTCAACTTTCCCAAACGCCGCACCCCATCGGGGGTCGCGGCGTTTTGGTGTTTCATGCTTCCGTCGTCCAGGTGGCCCTGAAGAGCGGCGACGTGACCTTCTCGCGGGTGGCGTGGTGGCGTTCGCCCTCCTCACTCGTTCCTGAGCCCACATGGACACCGATCAGCCGCCTCACCACCAACAACCCGGTTATCCGTACACACGTCAAACCTTCAACCACCACCACAGCCACGCAGACACCAACCGGCCCCCGGGGCGGGGGCGCGGCGAGGTTACTGCCAACAGCCGGGCATCCGTACAGATGTCACTTGAATGCGGACTGCGATGGAGGCGCATTTGAGGGGTGATCTGTTCTTGGGAGGCGTGGCAGGAATTGCTCTCCCGAGCCCCTGGAAAGGCTGAATCGTTCGGTGGGTTCGTGCTCGCCTCGGTGGCGTGGCATGCTGCTTGGCATGGCGGAACCAGCAGCCGTGACCCTGGTGGTCGGCGACGAGGAGTTGCTCGCGGATCGGGCGGTCAGTTCGATCGTCGAGGCGGCGCGGGCAGCCGAATCCGGGGCGGAGGTGCAGGAGCTGCTCGGTGGCAAGGTGGAGCCGGGGGACCTCACGACATTGGCGTCGCCGTCGTTGTTCGGCGACCGGTCGATCGTGGTGATCCGCTCGGCTCAGGACCTGGCCAAGGAGGTCATCGCCGAGATCGTCTCCTACGCAGCCCGCCCGGCCGACGATGTCGTGCTTGTGCTGGTGCACCCCGGCGGGGTCAAGGGGAAGGCTCTGGTCGAGGGGGTGAAGAAGGCCGGCGCTCAGGTGATCACCGTGTCCAAGGTCACCAAGGCGGGTGAGCGGCTCGACTTCATTAGGAACGAGGTCAAGCGCGCCGGCCGTACCATCGCGCCGGCAGCCGCCCAGGCGCTCCTCGATGCGGTCGGCAATGACTTGCGTGAGCTGGCCGCCGCTTGCAACCAGTTGGCGTTCGACACCCCTATGGACAAGAAGACCATCGACGAGTCGGCCGTCGCCCGTTATCACCGGGGCCGGGCCGAGGTGAGTGGGTTCACCGTGGCGGACGCCGCGGTCGAGGGCCGCCTGCGGGACGCTCTGGAGCAGGTGCGCTGGGCACTGAACACCGGCGTGGCACCCGTCCTGCTCGTGAGCGCACTAGCGGGAGGGCTACGCTCCCTGGCCAAGGTCGGCGGCGCCCCCCGCAACCTGCGTGGTGGACAACTCGCCAGCCACTTGGGCATGCCACCGTGGAAAGTCGACCGCGTCAAGCGCCAGTTGAATGGCTGGGGACCGGAAGGACTATCCCTCGCACTCCAGGCAATCGCCACTGCCGACGAACAAGTCAAAGGCGGCGGAGCCGACCCCGCCTACGCACTCGAACACACAATTCAAGTAATTGTCGCAAATCGCACGGGCCGATAACCACCTCACCCGCCGCCAACCGCAGCCGCCACGCCAGGCCCGCCGCGAACGACAACCGCGACTCCGCCCTGCCGCTCCACCACTGCCACGTCGCCGGAGACATCCGTCCGGAAGATCCGCATGCCCAACCAATGCAGACGCGCCAGCGTTGCGGGGGCCGGGTGACCGTAATCGTTGCCGGCCCCCGCACTGACCAGGGCGGCCTTTGCGCCGGTTGCGGCGAGGAATGCGGGGTCTTGGGAAGCCGAACCGTGGTGCGGCACTTTCAGGATGTCCACTTGCGGTAAACCCGCACGCACCAGATCCTCTTGGGCTTCTATCTCGATATCACCGCTGAGGAGGGCGGATCCGGCGCGCCAGCGCACGTGGAGGACGACACTCGCGTTGTTGATCGTTGACCCGTCACCGTGTTCACCTACTGGCATGTCCTTCAAGGGGCCGAGCACCGTGAACTCGGATGGCCCGAAGACCCATCGGCCTCCGGGGACAGCAGTCCATCGTGCACTGCCGCGGAGAACTGGGTCTGTGGCGAGCCTGCGATCCTCCGCCTCGTCGGGGATCGTCCCGGTGAGGATCGCGCCGACTCGGCGTCCCCGTGAAACGCCTGCTCTGCCGCCAACGTGATCGAGATGTGGGTGGGTGAACACGAGGAGCGGCACCTCGCGCACGCCCAGCGTGCGCAGGCAGCGTGCGACCGCGACCGGCTCAGGTCCTGCGTCGACGACGACGGCCTTTCCTGGCCCCGCAGCCACGACAATGGCATCGCCCTGCCCCACGTCACAGACCACCATTAGCCACCCGCTAGGCGGCCACACGACGATCAACGGCCTGATCGCGACGAAAGCGACAAGCACTCCCCCCAGAGCCGTCGCGGCCACACGTCTCACAGGCGCGTGCCGGAGCACGGCGATCGCCACGGGCACGGTCAGGGCCAGCATCACCAGTCCCGGCACACCTCCCGGCCAGGGAAGCACCCCAAGTGGTAACGCGGCGGCCCGCTCAGCCACAACGGTGACCCAACCGGTGGCGACCCCCGCGGGGTGGACGAGCACCTGGGCGAGTCTCATGTGCAGAGGAGCCACGAGCGCGGCTCCGAATCCGAGGAGTGTAGCCGGTGGTACGGCGGGGCCGGCGAAAACGTTCGCCACGACCGCGACAGGGTTCAGCCCGCCCGCCATCAACACGAGGACGGGGGTGACCGCCGCTTGAGCCGCAGCGGGTACGGCTATCGCCTCGGCAGCCCAGCGCGGCATGCGTGTGGCCAGGCGCCGTCCCCACACAGGCACGAACAGCAGGATCCCCGCCGTGGCGGTGACGGACAGCGCGAACCCGTAGGAGCGGGCGAGTTCGGGCTCGAACAGCAGCGGCCCGAGCACCGCGACCGCCAAGGCGGTCAGGCCGTGACGCGCCCGTCCGGTGCCCAGGGCTGTGACGGCCACAAGCCCCATCACCAGGGCGCGCACCACACTGGGTGACGGCCGGGCGACCACGGCGAACGCCACCATGGCCAAACCCGCGAGCGCCGCGCGGGGAGCCAACGGCAACCCGACCAGGCGTCCCACCACCAGAGCCGCTCCGGCCACGTAGGCCAGGTTGGCGCCGGAGACAGCGGTCAAATGACCAAGCCCGGCATCTTGGAAGTCGGCTTTCACCTGTTCGTCCATGCGGGACACGTCTCCCACGACCAGCCCCGGCAGGAGCCCTCGCTGCTCGGAAGGCAACACGTCAGCCGCGTCGCGCAACCCCTGGCGAAAGACGCCCGCCGTACGGTGAAGCCGCGAAGGCCCGGAGAGCACTTGTGGCCTGGCGTGCACGAAGACCAGGGCCGTAACAAGATCCCCACGGTTGGCCGGCGCCAGTCGCCCCCGCACATGAACACGCTGGCTGGGCAGCAATCCCTCCCAGCCCGGCCCCGTGGCCAGCACCACCACCGGCACCCGAACCTCCAGGCGTGTGCCGGCCCGCTCAAACACCTCAACCCGCCCGTCCACCACAAACCGCTCCCGCCTGACCACTCCACCGACACCGCCCAATGCCCGAGGATCGCCAGTGAGGACCACTTCCATCCCCGCCTCCGCCCTTTCCCTTGCGGCGGCAGCAACCGGCCCACTTTCAACCGCGTGCACCTTGAACGCCACCACGACGGCGACCGCCGCCACACACACCGACGCCCCCATCGCGACCGTCCGCCATGACGGCCCCCCATACGCAGACCGTGTCATGCTCCGCCGTCGACCGACCTCACCCGCGAACAGAGCCAGACACACACCCCCACTGATCGCGGCCACGCATGCCCCGACTACCGCCGGACAGCCGACCAACACAAAGGCGGCACCCCACACCGCCAGCGCCGGCACCCCTATGTGAACCGCGTGTTTGTACGACGCCCCCGCCCCAACGGCCGACTCCCCCGCCTCCGCGGCAGCCAGACTCCCAACGGAGGACAGGCTCCCAGCCGAGGACAGGCTCCCGGCGATAAACCAGCCCCGGGTTCTCCGCTTCCAAGCCTCAACGCCAGCAGCAGCAACCTTGCTCCACGCCCAATTCCACACCGCACGGCCCCCCAACACCCCGTTCCTTCACCGCATCCACCGCTTCCTTCAGCCCACTCGCCGCCCCCCTCACCAAACTCGCCGCTTCCTTCGCCACCCCACCGTCTTCACACCGCATCCAGTCACCGCATCCACCGTTCCCCTTCACCGCCCCCGGTCCTTCACCACGTCCTCGCCCCTTCACCCGCTCTCGCCCTTTCTCACGCATGTGCGGTCGTGAGCAGCCCGAGCGATGAGTTTCCGTACAGGGACGCATGCTCCTCAGCCGTCAGAGTTCGGTCGGCCTGCAGCCACCCGCGCTCGAGTGCTAGCTCCGCATAGATCGAGGACGCTGTCTTCGCAGGGATCAGGTGGCACGATGCTGAACAGGCCAGGTACGCCGCGGGAGTTGAAGACGCCCTGAGATTCCAGCCTTTGCAAAGCTTCCGCCCCACCAACCGTTCCAGGCCCCGGCCAGGGGGGACTTGCTCATTCCGACGTTCGCAAGGCTTCCACCCACCCCTTCTCCCGGCGTGAGCAAGCTGATCGAGCAGGAGGCGTAGGGTTCTCGCCGCCGGACTGCACCCGCTTCTCACCCCAGGCTCCCGAATCCCTCGTCTTTACGAACCCTCGTGCCTTCACACACGCACCTTGTCCTTGAGGTCGGAGAACTTTGCGGGACCGATGCCGGTCACCTCCTTTATCTGGTCGACGCTGCGAAACCCCCCATGTGCGTCGCGATACTCGACTATGCGGGCCGCCAGCACGGCGCCGACACCGGGTAGTTGCTCCAACTGCTCGGCCGTCGCGCCATTGAGGTCGATCAAGGGGGTGTCGAGCGACGGAATCGACTGGGTGGTGCCCTGCACTGTGGCACCCTGTGGCGCGGAAACACCCACCAAGATCTGCTCACCGTCCACAAGCCGACGCGCGAGATTGAGGGTGCCCGTGTCGGGGGTGCCGCGCACGCCGCCCGCCGCCTTGATCGCGTCGGCTACTCGTGCCCCGGGCTGTAGCGGGAAGACACCGGGATGACGGACCTTTCCTGCCACGTGCACCGTCACATGCATGGTCGGCGACACAGCCGGCATCCGTGGTCCGATGCTTGGCAGCGATGCTGGGGTGGGCAAGGGCAATGGTTGAGGTTCGGGCTGGGCTTGCCACGCATAGATCGCCGCCACAGCGGCGGCCACCGCCCCAACCACCAGGAGCACTCGGAGCGTGGGCCGCCCCGGATCAGTCGTGGAGTGGGGCGTGCCGATGGCGGATCTCAGCGCTTGCAACGCAGGAGGCAAGGGCGGAACCGGCGACAGCGGAACCTCCGGCGAAGGGGCTGGGGCTGGGAACCCCTGCGGCAGAGGTATCTGCATGGGCGAATCCTCCGCCGAAGGGAACGGCACGGGAGACAGGTGTGCCGGAGGCCCTTGTGCCGGGAGTGCTTGAGGCAGACACCCTGGTGACGGAACACCTTGTGCCGGGGACACATCGGACAGACGACCTGGTGATGGAAAACCTTGTGCCAGCGGCGCCTCGGGCAGACGACCACGTGCCAGGGGCGCTTCAGGCAAAGAACCTTGTGCCGGAGACACCTCGAGCAGACGACCTGGTGACGGAAAACCCTGTGCCATGGGCACATCGGACAGACGACTTTGAGCCGGAGAACCTTGGGCTAGAGGTGCCTCGGGCAGACGACCTTGAGCCAGGAGTGCTTCGGGCAGACAACGTGGTGACGGAAGCGGCTGTGCCAGAGCAACCCGAGCCTGAGCAGGGTGCTCTGGATCTGCTTGTGCTGGAGGAACTTGAGCAGAAGGAAAGCGACCTGGAGACACCCACGCCGGAGGAACCTGTGCCGGGGAAAGGTGTGTCGGAAGCGCCTGCGCCTGAGAAGGCTGTCTCGGAGCAGTTTGTGATGGAGAAACCTCCACCGAACGACCTTGTGCTGAGGGAGCACGCACTGAAGATGTCTGCGCGGCTCGTGCGTGAACGCGTGCTCTGGTTGCAACACGACGGCCTCTGGAGCCAAACCGATCGGCGTTCCCCACGTCCCCGCCTTCTGACATGCAACGCCGTGAATTCCCTACCCGGTCCTCGACATCGCGCCGACCTTCTACTCCCGGGGTTGCGGAATTTGGAAAACCAACTCGCTGGGAAGCCCCAACCCACTCCCCAGCCCACGCAGCGGCGCCATGCCCAGATGAAGCGGACCCCTCGTCACTCCCCTCATGACGATCACGCCAGCCTGAGGCATAGACAACCCGATCTTGATTGCGCTGGGAACCAAGGGCAGCTACGGCAAGCCGGCCTGAACCAGGGTCGCTCTCACGAGGCATTTCAGCCCACCCGCCGACTCCTACCGGAATGTCCACTCCGACCGGAACGGATTCCCCGCCATCATCCCCACGTCGGCCACGCGAACCTGAGGCATCGGTGACAATCCGGACTTGGCCGTTCCCAGAGCCGCGGGTAGACGCACTGGCCTCAGCCGCTGGTCCCTCACCCGTGCGCCGGCGTGCGACGCGGCCGACTGCGTCATTGGATGCGTCGAGTTCCTGTCGCCTGCCTCCCTCGGAGAGTTGGCTTCCATCCCGGATCTGGTGTGGAGCCAAAGAACTGTCTCGCCCTCGTGATGTTCGCGGAGACCGGTTGCCGGCTTCACCTCTCACTGGGTTTGGGACATGCATGTCTTGTGGAGCAGCACCTTCCTCCTTCTGTCCTCTCCCTTCCGTGTGACGCGTTGTCGTGTCGGCGGACACCATCGGCGACGCCTCCCCTGACACGTCGGAGGTATCGGGCATAGCGGCACCGGTAGACATGGAAGGCGGAGCGGGAGCAGCCGAACCAGGCAGTACAGCGAAGGCCGCAGGCGTGACAGACCCAGCCTCCGACAGACCGGGAGCAATGAGCACAGCAGGATCAGTCGACACGAAAGCCTGGGCAGGCGGTGCCGCCAAGGCCGCAGACATGACGAGTCCACTCCCCGACAGGTCGGGGGCAACCGGTATAGCAGGATGGGCGGGGACGAAAGGCGAAGCGGGAGCAGCCGAAACAGGCGGCACGGCGAAGGCCGCAGGCGTGGCGAACCCGGCCGACACAGTCGAGGGCCGACTTGAGTTGGGCACGGCGTTTGCCGCAGCGACGGTTGCTGCATAGCTGTCTTTTTGGTCTGTCGAGTTGACAGGCAAGCCCGGTGAGCGGTCGGACAAGTCGGCCACTGGCTTGCAGAGCGGCTGGGCCGGCTTCGACACCCTCGGAGGGCGGTCGGGAGTGCTTGTCACGACGGCCCGGAGGCGGGCCTCGGCATTGGCCTGCTGGGTCTTTCGTTGAGCTCCGCGCATGCCGACCAAGGTAGGGACTCGAAGTTCGTCCGGCGGGCCTGCGCGGCATTCTGTGGAAAAGGCCAGCGGCTCAGCTCAGGCTGTGGATAAGTCACCTCGTTGATCGCCCGCGGCCAGGCTGAGGGCATCAGACGCGCAGCCGCCAGCAGTTCCGGGCCAGAAACGAGGGGCCTGAGCAGGCATGCTTCGGCTAGAGAAGGGGACCGAGCCTGGCCGAGCTGGTTGAGCCCGAAGGCCTCAGAGCTTCGCCGTTCCGGCTGAAGCGTGGCCACCCGTGCCTCACTGCGGTAGCCGAAAAAGGGAGACCCCATGCCTGCCCCACCCATTAGATGACAAAGGCCCCGGAGGCTCACTTTCCATCTCCAAGTGTGGATCCCAAGCCTGGCCGCAAGAGCTGGAGTAGGGAGCCATGAAACCGATCCGGACAGGAGCGAAGGCTGCAGAGCTCACAATTCCAGCTGAAAGCGCAGGTCTCCGAGCCTGACCACCACGGAAGGGCACTGCGAGCCTCGAATGCCGCATTCCGGTCAGGGATGGGATGACAGGTTTGGCTACTACCCATGGAGGCAACTCCCCGAGTCGACTGGGGGCGGAGGCCCGGGGTTCCCCTTACGCCTGGAGAAGGAGGGGAAGTCGTTCTCCGGCCCGACGATCCGAGGGCATGCCACTACATCCGGCAACCCATAAGGCCGACTACATCGCACATAAACGCCTGTCCCTAATTGATGCGGCACGACCGAAATACCAACCACCAGCACACAAGGGACGCCTATGAAGCGTGCCGTGTCCTTGACGGTCCTCACCGGGACCACCCCGGCTTTGGTCACCTTGCCTCCTGCTGCTCACACTGCCAGGGCGCCGGGGAGTCACCTGCAGCGGGAAATGGACAAACCGGCCGACTCCCCTCAGGTGATCGCCGCGATCGCCGAGGCGCAGGTAAGGGGTGAGCTCTGGCGGGCATCCAGTGGGAGCCGGCGTTTCGACGCGAACGGGCAGGGGGCCGCCGGGGGTGCGTTTCCGGATTGGATCCATGACGAAACCCGTAATGGCGACGGCGATCCTGCGACTTGTCCATGAAGGCAGGTTGAGGCCCGACGACAGGCTCTCGACGTTGTTGACGCAAGTAGTCGATCTGGTAGAGCAGGCCGACGAGATCACTCTGGGACGGTTGATCAATCACACGGCAGGGATCCCGGATTACGCTGAAGTTCTGATGCAAGACCCAGTTTATTTTCAGGATTCCACGCTATATAAGCCGGCCGACATTCTTAATACCTATCGCAAGATGCCGAACACTCAAGAACCGGGCGAGAAGTTCTCCTACTCCAACACCGGCTACTTCCTTCTCGCCATGATCGCTTAAGAGGGCACTGGCAATTCATGGCGTTCGGAGGTCAAGAAACGGGTCATCCTCCCGGTAGGCATGAAGCACAGCTACCTACCCGGGACACGAACCACTTCAAAGGCCCCCATCCGCCCGGATATCACCTCACGGGAAAGGCAAACTGCACGTCGTACACCGGTTCAATCCCACCATCGTGGATGCCTCCGGTGAGATGATCTCCACGAGCCGCGACCTTAACCGCTTCTTCCATGCGCTGTTCAGCGGCAAACTGGTCGGCGTCCACCTGCTGGACGCGTTGAGCGCTCCGTCGGCGACTCCCGCTCCTGCCCCGCCGCGCAAGGGGTTGATCGGTCCTATTCAGGGTGGTGTGCCGGGCCCCACCACCACGTCCTACGCGTCGTCCGAAGGTGGCCGCTACATCACCATCTCCACCACGACAAAGGTCGCCGAGCTCGCCCCCGCGGCCAAGGATGTTCCCTTTGCCCAAGTGTCGTGAGGGGGTGGCGAGGAGTCCGTTTTGTCTAGGGGCGACGCCTCTACAGCGTTTCCCAAGCACGCTCCCTGGCTCAGGCGGGCTTGCCGCACCTAACCCAGGGAACGCTCGGCCCCAGGCCATGGCGCAGCACGCCACAGCAGCCGAACAGTCGCCTCTCAAGCATTCCCAAGGCCGCCCACCGCACCGACAGGTCACCTCACCACATGACTGGCGCGACGGTGACCCCCAGCATTCCGGGCCCCGCGTGGGCGCCGATGACGGCGCCCACCTCGGTGACGGTGATGTCGACGGGACCGGGGACCCGGCGTGTCAGGTCGGCGGCGAGGGTGTCGGCGCGGGTTTGGGCGCCGAGGTGCTGTACGGCTATCGCCACGCGCCCTTCGCCGGAAGGACGGACCTGGGCTGCGGCCTCGACGGCGAGGTCCTGCAGCCGGGCGATGGCCCGCGAGGCGGTGCGCACCTTCTCCAACGGGGCGATCACTCCGTCTGCGATGTGCAGCAGTGGTTTGATCAGCAGCGCGGTCCCCAGGAGGGAGGCGGCGGCGCCGATGCGTCCGCCTCGGCGGAGATACTCCAACGTGTCGACGTAGAAGAAGCTCCGGCAGGCCGCCGCGCAGCGGCGGGCCGTCTCGGCGACGTCGCCCGCTGTGCCACCGCGGGCCGCGGTCGAGGCGGCGGCGAGTACGGCGAAGCCCAGCCCCATGCCGACCGATCCGCTGTCGACGACCTCGACCGGCAGGGATGCGCCGGCGGCTGCGTTGCGGGCGGATTCCAGGGTGCCCGACAAGTGTTCGGACAGGTGGATGGAGACCACGGCTTCGGCCCCGGCGGCCTTGGCCGTCTCATAGGCGGCGCCGAAGGTGGCCGGGGAGGGGCGGGACGTGGTGGGCGAATCGCCCGAGCCGGGAACCGGTGCCGAGGTTGAGGTGGTTTCGGGACACGCATCTGTGTCGTCAAACGCCTGACCGTTGACGATCACCTGAAGGGGCACCACGGTGACGTCTAATCGCGAGGTCGTATCGGGTGGGAGGTAAGCGGTTGAGTCTGTGACCACTACCACCGATGACGCCATAGGCAGAGGTTACCCATCGAACGCAGGTTCTCCGAAGCACCTGGCGACCAGGTCGTCGCTCAAGTCGCGGCTTCGCCCCCCGTGACGCCCGGTCACCGTACAGGCGTCACCGTACAGACCAAGCGGCCGGCACCTGAACAGCGTCACCGTACAAGCGTCACGAGAAGGCCCCCGCCACACCCGGTCACCGTACAAGCGTCACAGGCACGAGGCCCTGCGCTTGACCCCGGTCACCGTACCCGCATCACAACACGATCCAAGCAAAAGGTCACTGCACCGGCACCCCACCCCGCCAGACGCGACGGGGCTTGAGGCCGAACGCCCAAGCGAACGCACCCTCGTGGTCGGCGTCCCACTGCACGATGTCCGCCAGCCGCCCTGGAGCAAGGACGCCCCGGTCGGGAGCGCCAAGCACGGTGGCCCCGCCGAGGGTGGCCGCGCGGAGCGCGTCGCCGACGCTGATGCCGAAGGCGGAGACCGCGAGGCTGATGACCAGGGCCATCGAGGTGATGCCGCAGTGTCCGGGGTTGTGGTCGCTGCCGAGTGCCACGGCGATGCCTTGGGCGATCATGCGGCGGACCGGAGGGAGGTTGCCGCGTTGCATGGCGGTGGCGGGGCAGACGACGGCGGGCACGCCGTATCTCGCCATGACCGCCAGGTCTTCGTCGGAGGTGTAGTGGAGGAGGTCGGCTGAGGCGCAGCCGAGTTCGGCGGCGAGTTGCACGGCTCCCCGGCGGCTGTAGGCGCCGGCGTGGATGCGTGGCAGGAGGCCGACGTTGCGGCCGGAGGCGAGGACCCAGCGGGCTTCCTCGGTGGTGAAGTGGCCTTCGTCGCAGTAGACGTCCACGCTGTCGGCGCCGGCGGCCGCGGCGTCGGCGCACCAGGCTCCGACGGCCTCGATGTATTCGCGTTGGCGTCCGAAGTATTCGGGTGGCACGACGTGCGCGGCGAGGAACGTGACGTGCACGCGCGGCATCATGGGCTCCTTCTCCAGCTCGCGGAGAAGGCGCACGTCGGCGAGTTCGCCGTCGCGGGTGAGGTGGTAGCCGGTTTTGGCCTCGACGGTCGTGGTGCCGCTGAGGAGCCAGCTGCGGAGGCGTTCGCGCACGCCGTTGCAGAGGGTCCAGGGGTCGGTGCCTCTGGTGACGGTCACGGTGGATCCGATGCCGCCTCCGGCGGCGGTGATGGCGGACGGGGTGCAGCCGCCTGACCGCATCGCCATCTCGGCGTAGCGGTTGCCCGCGTAGACGGGATGGGTGTGGGCGTCGATGAGTCCGGGGGTGACGAGTGCGCCACCGAGGTTTTCGACGTGGTCGACGTCGACGATGTCGTCGACGACGCCGGGAACGCCCTGGGGCAGCTCAGCCGCTCGGCCGACCCAGGCGATGCGATCATTGTGCACCAAAATAGCCGCGTTGCTACAGACGTCATTGCCTGTCCACAAGCGGCCGATGTTGGTGAGAAGGCGAACGGTCATCGCATCACCACCCACACAAAAGGCAGCTCCCAGCCCATGCCGGGCACGGCGCCCGCCTGATCCGCTCCGAGTCCGGATGACATGGGGGGTCTCCTGCTCTAATCCGCCATTAGGTTGTGCGGTGACCGTATCGCCCAGATCATGTCCCGGCGATTTCAGTTCAGTTACGTTATTTCACAGGTCGGCCCGCCGTACAGGGTTATTGGGAAGAACGCCGGCCAACCTCAGCCGTCCGCGGATCGGAGAACGAACCTCGCCCCCGGCATCTCGGAGCTTGGTCACAACTCCCGCTTCGGCCCCTGCTCACAACACCACTCACAGCAGTCACCATGCTAAAACCCACGACGGATTGTCTGGTTAAGATTGGCTTATCCTAGCAATCCCCACGCCGCACTACCACTGTCGCTTTTGCCCCATTTCTATCGCTCACTGAGAGCCCTTTCGGCCCGCCCGGAGCGCACTGGAACGGGTTCCCAGCAGCGGTCCCAACAGGTCGGCGCCACCCTCCCAGCGGGGACGACGTCGGCACCGAAAGCCCGGCCGACCAGGAGTGCGTCAAGCAACAACGATCATATGCCCCGGAGAGCAGAAGCGGGAACACGTTCCAGTTCCAACCTGCGCCGACCGGCACTCACCACCCCGCGGATCAATGCTGCCACGCGAAAAAGCAACCAAAGTTACCTATTAACCAGTATGAAATACACAATTTTTCAGCTATTTACCATCAATTCATGCCATGGCCGGAAGCACCTCGGCGCCGGACCCTCGAAGGGGTTCCGGCGCCGAGGTCTAAGCCCAGGTCAGGCGGGATTTGAGGGCCGTGTCAGACCGTCTCCACCGGCTTGCTGACACGCTCCAGCTCATGGTTGAGGTCGGCGAGCACGCGGGCGTGCAGGATGGTGCCGTCCTCGGTGTGCTCCACCGAAAGCACCTCGCCCTCCTCGTGAGCGCGTGAGATGAGATCGCCCCTGCCGTACGGCACGAGCATCCGCACCTCGTGATCAAGCACGGGCAGCTCACGCTCGATGATCGCCATCAGCTCGGCCACACCGGCCCCGGTGCGCGCCGAGACCACGACGCTGTGCCGCTCGCGGGCCGTCAACTGGGCCAGCGTCACCGGGTCGGCGGCGTCGGCCTTGTTGATGACGACGATCTCGGGCACGCCGGTGGCGTCGATGTCGGCCAGCACCTCGCGCACGGCGGCGAGCTGGGACTCGGGGTCGGGGTGGGAGCCGTCGACCACGTGGAGAATGAGATCGCTGTCGGCGACCTCCTCCAGCGTGGAGCGGAAGGCCTCCACCAGCTGGTGGGGCAGGTGGCGCACGAACCCGACGGTGTCGGCGATCGTGAACATCCTGCCTTCGGGCGTGCGTGCCCTGCGGACCGTGGGGTCGAGCGTGGCGAACAGCGAGTCCTCCACCAGCACACCCGCCCCGGTGAGGCGGTTGAGCAGCGAGGACTTGCCGGCGTTGGTGTAACCCGCGATGGTCACCGACGGCACGCCGTGGGAGCGGCGCTTGGACCGCTTGGTGTCCCGCGAGGTGGACATGCCGGAAAGCTGGCGGCGGAGTTTGGCCATGCGCTCGCGGATGCGGCGCCGGTCGAGCTCGATCTTGGTCTCACCGGGGCCTCGGCCACCGATGCCCACGCCGCCGGCGGCGCGGCCGCCGACCTGGCGCGAGAGGTTGCCACCCCAGCCTCGCAGCCTCGGCAGGAGGTAGCTGAGCTGGGCGAGCTCCACCTGGGCCTTGCCCTCGCGGCTCTTGGCGTGCTGGGCGAAGATGTCGAGGATCAGGGCGGTCCGGTCGATCACCTTGACCTTGACGACCTCTTCGAGCTGCCGGAGCTGACCGGGGGCCAGCTCGCCGTCGCAGATCACGGTGTCGGCGCCCTCGGCCTCCACGATGTCGCGCAGCTCCTGCGCCTTGCCCGAGCCGATGTAGGTCGCCGGGTCGGGCCGCTGGCGCCGCTGAATCAGCCCTTCGAGCACCTCGGAGCCCGCCGTCTCGGCCAGCGCCTTGAGCTCCATGAGGGAGATCTCGGCGTCGAGCACCGTGCCCGTGGTCCAGACACCCACTAGGACGACCCGCTCCAGCCTGAGCCGGCGGTACTCGACCTCGGTGACGTCTTGGAGCTCTGTGGACAGCCCTGCCACACGCCGCAGCGCATGACGGTCTTCGAGGTCGAGGTCGCCTGTCATGGGCGCCGCGTCCAAGTCTTGATCATCCCACTGCCGCGCCGAGTCACGGGTGAATCGAGTACGAGAGTCGTTATGCATACCTGTCATCTCTGTGTGACAACGTCTGAACACCTGAGTGTCTTCCCCGATGGTGACACGACACTCGGCCCGGTGACACCTGGTTATCCCCAGCGTCCCATGAGCGTTGTCCTAGGACTTGAGCACCTCGACCTCCCCGGTGCCCGCCGTCACCTCAAGCCTGCGGGGTGAGGCGGGGTCGTCCTTGATCTGGACGGTCACCTCGCCGAGCCCGCTGTCGCCCTCGACGTTGTAGCCAGAGTCGGGAACACGCAGGCTGGCGTCGCCGACGCCCGTTTTGATCGTGACCTCGTCGGGGGCGCCGGCGAAGGCGAGATCGACGCGGCCGGTGCCGGACTCGGCGTCGGCCCTCTTGCTGGTGATTCCTGCGCCCTCGATGTCGCCGGTGCCGGAGACGACGGTGAATTCCCCGGAGAGGTTGCGCAGGGTCACCGTACCGACACCGTTGTCGACGCGGATGTTGAGCCCGCGGGGCACCTCGACCTTGTAGTGCACGCCGCAGTCGGACACGATCGCCCGCTCACATGTGTAACGCAGGGTGAGCTTCTTGTCGTCCACCGGGCGCTCGGTCACTGGTTTGCTGCTGCGCCACTGGAGGGTCTCGGTGACGCGTACGCCCTTGCGGTCGGACTCGTTGACGACGACGTCTCCGACCTTGGCCTCGACGACGAGGTGGGTCACATCCGCGGAGAGGTCGTAGGTCTTGGCCTCCTGCTCCGAGGCGCCGAGGTTCACGTCGAACTCACACGCCGTGAGCAAGAGCCCCGCGCCGACCGCCAGGCCCGCCAGCGCCATCCGCTTCATCAAACCCATCTCCACTCAATAAGGGGCCAGGCAGTCCGCACTTTGCCGCATCTTTGCCTGGCCCGCCCCGTCTTGGCCTGACGGATGGTCCCCGTCAGCACTCACGTTACTCACAGTGACAGAGCTTCAGGCGCATGCCTATCGGGGACGCCCCCGTGACCCCCCGGGAGTCAACCCTGAGAACGACCCCCGGGTTGGCCGCACTTCAGGGCGTCGAGTAGCGTCAGTTCCACAATTTAGAAGAGTTTTTCCACCATATGGAAAGGATGCGCATGGACGGCGTCGAGATCACCGGCCCGCTGCTGGATCGATTCGAGGAAGTCCTCACGCCGGAAGCCGTCGCCTTCGTGGCCGCGCTCCAGCGCGAGTTCGGGGCGCGGCGCCTGGAGCTGCTCAAGGCCCGGGAGACCCGCCAGGAGGAGCTGTCCGCGGGCGGCACCCTCGACTTCCTCGCGGAGACCAAGCACATCCGCGAGGACGAGTCCTGGCGCGTGGCCGGGCCCGCCCCCGGGCTCGTGGACCGCAGGGTCGAGATCACCGGCCCGGTCGACCGCAAGATGACCATCAACGCCCTCAACTCGGGGGCCAAGGTGTGGCTCGCCGACTTCGAGGACGCCAACTCCCCGCTCTGGGAGAACTGCGTGGCCGGGCAGCTCAACCTGCGCGACGCACTCGACCGCGCGATCGACTTCGAGACCGGCGGCAAGAGCTACGCGCTGCGGCCCGACGAGGAGCTGGCGACGATCGTGGTGCGCCCCCGCGGCTGGCACCTCACGGAGAAGCACCTGGTGGTCGACGGCGAAGCCGTGTCGGCCTCGTTGTTCGACTTCGGCCTCTACCTCTTCCACTGCGCCGGCCGCCAGATCGAGAAGGGCAAGGGGCCCTACTACTACCTGCCCAAGATGGAGTCGCACCTGGAGGCCCGCCTCTGGAACGACGTCTTCGTCCGCGCCCAGGACACCCTCGGCATCCCGCGTGGCACGATCCGGGCGACTGTGCTAATCGAGACCTATCCCGCGGCCTTCGAGATGGAGGAGATCCTCTACGAGCTGCGTGAGCACTCGGCCGGGCTCAACGCCGGCCGGTGGGACTACCTGTTCAGCGTGATCAAGAAGTTCCGCACCCGGGGCCGGGAGTTCCTGCTCCCCGAGCGCAACGCCGTGACGATGACCGCCCCCTTCATGCGCGCCTACACCGAGCTGCTGGTCCGCACCTGCCACAAGCGCGGCGCCCACGCCATCGGCGGCATGGCGGCCTTCATCCCGAGCCGCAGGGACCCCGCGGTCAACGAGGTCGCCCTCACCAAGGTGCGCGCCGACAAGACCCGCGAGTCCGGCGACGGCTTCGACGGATCATGGGTCGCCCACCCCGACCTGGTCCCGATCTGCCGCGAGGTCTTCGACGGCGTGCTCGGCGACCGGCCCAACCAGCTTGATCGCACCCGCGAGGACGTCGCGGTCTCCGCGGCCGACCTGCTGTCGGTCTCCGAGACCCCCGGGCAGATCACCGAGACCGGGCTGCGCAACAACGTGGACGTCGCGCTGCGTTACCTCGCGGCCTGGATGGGCGGCAGCGGCGCCGTCGCCATCCACAACCTGATGGAGGACGCGGCCACCGCCGAGATCTCCAGGTCGCAGATCTGGCAGTGGATCAAGAACGGCATCGCGCTGGACGACACGGGCCGTACGGTGACCCGCGAGCTGGTCGAGAAGATCATCGAGGAGGAGCTCGCCGGGATCCGCGCCGAGCCCGGCTACGATGCGGACCTGTTCACCCAGGCCACCGCGCTGTTCAAGGAGGTCGCGCTGGACGACGACTTCGCCGACTTCCTCACCCTGCCCGCCTACGCGCGCATGCCGTGACGGGTGCGATTCTGAAGAGATGACGACGATGCCCGGCGACACGCTCACCCTCCTGGCCGACCGCCTGCGCGGCCCCCTGGGTGACCAGTGGGTGATCACCGATCCGGTGCGGCTGCGCACATACGAGTGCGACGGCCTCACCTACCACCGCGCGACGCCGGGCCTCGTCGTGCTGCCCGAGACGGCCGAGCAGGTGTCGGCCGTCGTGCGGGCCTGCGCCGAGGCCGGTGTGCCGTTCGTGGCGCGCGGCGCGGGCACCGGCTTGTCCGGCGGGGCGCTGCCCCGCACCGACGGAGTGCTGATCGTGATGTCGCGCATGCGGCGCATCCTGTCGATCGACCTGCCCAACCGGCGGGCGGTCGTGGAGCCGGGCGTCACCAACCTCGCCGTCACCGAGGCCGTCCGCGCGGACGGCTACTACTACGCCCCCGACCCCTCCAGCCAGCAGGTCTGCTCGATCGGCGGCAACGTGGCGGAGAACTCCGGGGGCGCCCACTGCCTCAAATACGGCTTCACCGTCAACCACATCCTCGCTCTGGAGATCGTCAGCCCCGACGGGGACATCATGCAGCTCGACGCGCTGGATCCCGGTTACGACCTGCTCGGGGCGTTCATCGGCTCGGAGGGCACGCTCGGCGTCGCCACCAAGATCACAGTACGGCTGACGCGTGCGCCCGAGGTGGTGACCACGGTGCTGGCCGCGTTCCCCGGAGTGGCCGCGGGAGGCAAGGCGGTGTCGGCGATCATCGGGTCGGGCATCGTGCCCGCCGCCATCGAGATGATGGACGCCCTGGCGATCGAGGCCGCCGAGGCGGCGGTCGCGTGCCGCTACCCCGAGGGAGCAGGGGCGGTGCTCATCGTGGAGCTGGACGGCCCAGCGGCCGAGGTCGCCGGTCACTTCGAGCAGGTCGAGCGCATCTGCCGGGAGGAGGGCGCCTTCGAGATCCGCGTCGCGGACGACCCGGCCGAGCGGGCCGCGATCTGGAAGGGGCGCAAGTCGGCCTTCGCCGCGGTGGGGCGCATCAGCCCCGCCTACATCGTGCAGGACGGGGTCGTGCCGCGCACGGCGCTGCCCGGCGTGCTCGCCCGCATCGCCGAGTTGTCCGCCGAGCACGGCATCCGGGTGGCCAACGTGTTCCACGCGGGCGACGGCAACCTGCATCCGCTGGTGCTGTTCGACGACGCCGAGCCGGGCGCGGGCGAGCGCGCCGAGCACGTGTCGGGCATGATTCTCGACCTGTGCATCGAGCACGGCGGCTCCATCACCGGGGAGCACGGCGTCGGCGTCGACAAGGCCAGATATATGCCGAAGATGTTTACAGAGGATGACCTCGACACCATGCAGCTGGTCAGATGCGCGTTCGACCCGAAAGGGCTCTCCAACCCCGGCAAGGTGTTCCCGACACCGCGCCTGTGCGGCGAGGTGCCCGGTGTGCGGAAAGGTGTACACCCCCTCGTGGAGTCGGGGAAGGCGGAGCAGTTCTGATGACCGGCCGATCCCCCCTCGACACCCTCAAGGCGACCGGAGTGCCCGTCAGAGAGGCCGTCCCCGAGGACGCCGTCGCCGGAGTGCTCCCCTCGTGGGTCGCCGCGCCGGGCGGCGTCGGCGAGGTCGCCGAGATCATGCGGGCCGCCTCCTCGCTGGGCCTCGCCGTCGTGCCCTCGGGCGGGCGCACCAAAGCGGCGTGGGGCCGTCCGCCCGAGCGATGCGATCTGGTCGTCGACACCCGCGCCATGGACCGCGTGCTCGAACACGAGGCCGGCGACCTCGTCGTGCGGGTGCAGGCCGGCGTCACCCTGGACGGGCTCGCCGCGGCGCTCGCCGTCCACGGCCAGGAGCTCGCCCTCGACCGTCCGCTTGACGGCGCGACCGTCGGCGGCACCCTCGCCACCGCGACCGCCGGCCCCCGCGCGCTGCGCTACGGCACAGCCCGCGACCTGCTCATCGGCATCACGGTCGTGCTCGCCGACGGCACCGTCGCCACCTCGGGCGGCAAGGTGGTCAAGAACGTCGCGGGCTACGACCTGGGCAAGCTGTTCACCGGCTCCTACGGCACGCTCGGGGTGATCGCCGAGGCGGCCTTCCGGCTGCATCCCATGGCCGCCGAGCGGGCCTGCGTCACCTCGGCCCACCCGGTGTCCGAGGACCTCGGGCCGCTGCTCCGCCGGGTCACCGCGGCCCAGGAGGAGGTCTCCGCGGTGGAGATCGACTGGCCGGACCCGCGCGAGCCGTACACGCTCACCTGCCTGGTCGAGGGGGTGGGCGCCCAGAGCCGGGCTTCCGCCGTACGCGAGCTGCTTGGGACGCGGGCGAGCGTCGGCGGTGAGCCTCCGGGCGAGTGGGCGCGGCTGCCAGGGGAGACGTTCGTGCTTGAGGCGCGGGTGCGGCAGGACGACCTCTATGACGCGATGCTGGCCGTCGCGGGCACCGTGCGCGTCACCGGGGTCGAGGCGGCGGTGCGGGGGTGGGCCGCCCCCGTGTCGGTCCTGCGCATCGCCCTGCGCACCGACGACGGCCCGGCGGCAGGCGACGCGGCGGGTGCCGCCTTCGTCACGGCGCTCCGCGACATGGTCGAACCCGGGGGCCGCGTCGTGGTCGTGACGGCGCCCGAGGAGATCGCGCGGCGGGTCGACCGCTTCGGGCACATCGGTGCGCTTCCTTTGATGAAGCGGGTCAAGGAGAGGTTCGACCCGGATCGTTCGTTGTCGCCGGGACGTTTTGTGGGAGGCATCTGATGACCCCGTCCGAGCCACCGCACGGCATCGACGCGGAGCTGATCAAGGACTGCGTGCACTGCGGCTTCTGCCTGCCCACGTGTCCCACCTATGTGCTGTGGGGCGAGGAGATGGACTCCCCGCGCGGGCGCATCCACCTCATGGGGCAGCACGTCGAGGGAGCTCCCCTCTCGGACGCCATGGCCGGCCACTTCGACGCGTGCCTCGGATGCATGGCGTGCGTCACCGCGTGCCCGTCCGGCGTGCAATACGACAAGCTCATCGAGCAGACCCGCGCCGTGGTGGAGCGCGAGCACCCCCGGCCGCCCGGCGAACGCGCGATGCGCGCCCTGGTCTTCGCGCTGTTCCCGCACCCGCGCAGGCTGCGTGCCCTGCGCCTGCCGCTCCGCCTCGGCGCTCCCGTGGCGCGGCGGCTCCTCCCCCGGCTGCGCGCCCTGCATCCCTCGCTCGCCGCCATGGTCGAGCTCGCCCCGCCCGTGCCCGCCCATCGGACACGGCTGCCGCCTCGCGTCCGGGCCGTGGGCCCGCGTCGCGCCACCGTGGGCCTGCTGACCGGGTGCGTGCAGGGGGAGTTCTTCCCCGGGGTCAACGCCGCGACGGCGCGTGTGCTCGCGCTGGAGGGCTGCGAGGTGGTGATCCCGCGCCGGCAGGGCTGCTGCGGGGCCCTGTCGCTGCACTCGGGGCGCGAGGAGGAGGCCGTGCGGTTCGCCCGTGCCACGGTGGCCGCGTTCGAACGCGCCGGCGTCGGCACGGTCGTGGTCAACGCGGCCGGGTGCGGCTCCACGATGAAGGACTACGCGACGGTGCTCGCCGGCGACGAGGCGTGGGCGCGGCGGGCCGCCGAGCTGCGCACGGTCGACGTCGCGGAGTTCCTCGCCGAGCTCGGCCCGCGTGCGCGGCGGCACCCCCTGCGGCTGGACGTGGCCTATCACGACGCCTGCCACCTCGCCCACGCCCAGCGTGTGCGGGCGCAACCCCGCGAGCTGCTCGGCGCGATCCCGGAGCTGCGCGTCAAGGAGATCGCCGAGCCGGACATCTGCTGCGGCTCGGCCGGAACCTATAACCTTTTCCAGCCCGAGGCCGCGGCCGAGCTCGGCGAACGCAAGGCCACCCATGTGCTCGCCGCCCAGGCCGACCTGCTCGTCTCCGCCAACCCCGGTTGCACCATGCAGATCACCGCCGCGCTGCGCCGCACCGGCAGAAAGGAGCTCCCCATCGCCCACACGATCCAGGTGCTCGACGCCTCCCTGCGCGCCCTGCCGGTGAGCGCCCTGACCGGCGGAGCATCGCTGTGAGCACGGTTCAAGCCGTCGACCGGGCGCTGGACGTGCTGGAGGCGCTCGCCGGGCAGGGTGGAGAGGCCGGGTTGTCGGAGATCGCCGCCCAGACCGGCCTGCCGTACGGCACGATTCACCGCTTGCTCCGCACTCTGCTCGCGCGAGGCTATGTGCGGCAGGAGTCGGACAAGCGTTATGCGCTGGGCGGGGCTCTGGTCAGGCTGGGCGGCACGGCCGAGCGGATGGTGGCGGTGTGGGCGCAGCCGTACCTCTCGCGCATGGTCGAGCTGTCCGGGGAGACGGCGAACCTCGCGGTGCTTGAGGGGGACTTCGTGGTCTATGTCGCGCAGGTGCCGTCGCCCCGGCGGCTGCGCATGTTCGCCGAGGTGGGGCGGCGGGTGTTGCCGCACAGCACGGCGGTGGGCAAGGTGCTGATGGCCGACCGCGGCGACGGCGAAGTGGCGGCCCTGATAGAGCGCACGGGCATGCCCCGGCGCACCGCCAACACGATCACCGATCTCGGGTCCATGCTCGCCGAGCTGGAGGCGGTGCGGCGGCGGGGATACGCGCTGGACCTCGGTGAGGAGGAGCTCGGCGTGCACTGCCTCGCGGTGCCCGTGCGCGACGGGGGGCGGGTCATCGGCGCGATCTCGGTGTCGGGTCCTTCGGAGCGCATCGACGCTCTGGACCGCGAGACGCTCGCCCGTGACATGTCTGGGGTCGCCGCGGAGTTCGGGCGCGAGCTGGGGCCGGACCGGCAGGTCTGAGCCGTCTCGTCAAGATCCGCCTAGCCCCCGTCCATGGGCATGTGCGCCGGCTGTGCCGTACGGCTCGCGCCTGATCGGCCGGGGGCCGGATCGGGGTGGTCACATGGCAGCTGACCAGGAGGGGAACGGCTCGCGGGGCGGTGTGGGCCTGGATTGAAGATGCTCGGTGCTCGGCTCTCTCCGAAATATCCGACAGATCGAGATATTCTTGACCTTGTTCAAGCTGTCTAGTGGTATTACTCGTCACTACTCGTCTGTCACTACTGGTCGGTCAGCGTGCACCGGTCACCGCTGGTGACGAGTGACTCCGAGAGACTCGTCCTCGATAACTTGTCATCGGCCGACTGTCGTCAGCGGAGAGCCGTCACAGGCTCCACTTTCCTCCGGTGCCGTAGGACGTAGGGAGAGTTCTTGGGGCAAAGGGGTCAGGTGAAGTACCCCTCGACAATCCCCGGGAGGGGCTTGTTCGTCGTCGGGGTGGACATCGCGCCGGGCGAATACGTCTGCGAGGCGGCCAAGGGCGGCCGGTTCGTGCGCTACCCGGGAGGCGGCAGGCCTCCGGTCGTGCGAGTGCCCAGCCCCAGGACCCCCACGCAGATCACCATCGAGAGCGACGACACCGCTTTCGAGACCGCAATCCCCGGCGACTGGACCCGGGTGGCCGACGATCCCGGCCCGCGCGCCGCCACGCAGCCCTCGTCCGCCGAGGCACGCGACGCCGCCCCCGCGCTCGTGATCTCGCCGGAGGCCCCGGAGCGTGTCGCCACGCTGATCCGCGACCACCAGCAGGCCGTCCTTGAGGACTACCACGGCAAACGTATGGGGCCCTCGTCCCGATTAGACCTCGGACTGCGGATGGCGGCGGACTTCGCCCTCACCCCCGTGTCCGCTTTCACCGTCGCGACCGGCATCTACCTGAACTCCGGGTTCGGAGCCGTCCTCAGCGTCCTCGGCGGCACCGGCGTCGCCATCGGTGTGAGTCTCTTCTTCGCCAAAGCCGGGAAATACGCCCCCAGGATGTGGCGTGAACTCAGCGCCGTCCTTCTCGCCCGGGAACACCGAGAACACCTCCTGCTCCCCGAGGACTTCTCCGCCGACTGCGCGGCCCTGCTCTTGCGCGCCCAGCACGCCATCGAGTCGGTGCGTTCCTCGAAGGTGCGCCAAGCCGGCCTGCTGGACGCCCACGACACCGCCGGCACCCTCGCCGACCAGGAGTGGGAGATCGCCAAGGCGCTCGCCCAGGTGTCGGCGCTGCGGCGCACCCAGACCCAGATCATGGCGGCGGGAGCGGCCCCCGAGGTCTTCGCCGCCATCCAGTCGGCCGCCGCCACGCTGGAGACGGTGCTGGCGTCGGTGACCGAGCGGGTGGAGACCCTGGAACGCTACGCCGAGAGCGTGCACGGCGCCGACCTCGCCTATCGCGCGCATGAGCAGATCCGCGCCCTCAGCGAGCAGGCCCACCAATATGAGGACCTGCTCGCCTCGACGGCCCGCGACGACGTCGCCATCCCCGCCATCGAACGCCTCAGTGACCAGGCCACCACACTGCGCCAGGCACTCAACGACAGCCTCGACGTGGTCGGCCGCCTCGGCTCGGACCTGCGCGGCATCTAAACGCCGCATACCGCCTGGAACCCGGTTCGGGGCTCGGACGGAGTAGGGGTGTGTGACCGCATGAACGACGATGAGATCAAGATGGTGGCCCGCATCCTGTGGGGGCGGGTGCGGGCCATGTCGGGGCAGCGCTCTCAGTCGGCGTCGACCTCTTGCTGGATCTTCTCTCTGGGGATGCCGTTGGCGTCGCAGGTGACGGTGACCCGGATGTCCAGCCGCTCGGACTCGAACTCCACCTCCACGCGTTTGCCGGTGCCGTAGGGGCCGTCGTCGAGCTGGAATCCCTGGCCGGCGAACAGGTTTTGCACGGTGACCGTGCCGTTGGTGCAGGTCGCGATGAAGCTGCCGCCCTTGGTGGAGATGGCGCGCTTCTTGCCGCTCGCGGAACTCGGTTCGCCTGTGGGGGTCGGGCTGGGGCGGGAGGTCGCGGCGGCGACGGGGGTGGTCTGCGCCAGGGCCCTGGTGACGTCCTCGGTGGACCGGGCCGCGCCGGTGGAGCCGGTCAGGTCGGGCACGACGAGCCGTATCACCGCGATGCTGCCGACGGTCGCGATGACCGCGGCCACCAACCAGCTCCCGGCGATCAATAGAACACGCCGATTCAACACCCACTCCCCCTTCCGGCTGCGATCAACAGCGGGCGGATGATCCGTCCGGCCCGCGGCCTGGAAACTCGCGAGGGCCTAAGTCCTTCGAGGTCAGAGGGACTGAACACACTATCCCCCGCATCATGCTAAGGCGTGGTTAAGGCACCGCTAACGTGGTTATGCGCTTTGTCATGCACCGTCTACCGTGACACCAAATGGCCGATGTCCTGCTTATAGAAGACGACGCGACGATTCGTACCGCGCTGACGCGTGGCCTCCGCGAGCGAGGCCACGCGGTCACGTCGTCCCCCAACGCGCTCGACGGGTTGCGCCTGGCCGTCCAGGATCGCCCTGACTTGATCGTGCTCGACCTGGGTCTCCCCGACCTGGACGGCACGGAGATGCTGCGCATGCTCCGCGCCGTGAGCCGCATCCCCGTGATCGTGGCGACCGCGAGGGACGGTGACGCCGAAATGGTGCCCGTCCTGGATGCGGGGGCCGACGATTATGTAGTCAAACCGTTCACCTCCGCTCAGCTCGACGCCCGCATCAGGGCGGTACTGCGACGCACAGGTGAGAGCCGCCCGGACGAGACGGTGGCCGTCGGCGGGCTGCGGATCGATCCACGTGGACGCACGGCCACCCTGGACGACGCCGTGATCGAGCTCACCCCACGCGAGTTCGACCTGCTCCACTACCTGGCCACCCGCCCCGGCGAGGTGGTGACCAAGCGGGAGCTGCTGACCGAGGTCTGGCAGGTGCCGTACGGCGGAGCCGACAAAACCGTCGACGTGCACCTGTCGTGGCTCCGCCGCAAACTCGGTGAGACCGCCGATCGCCCCCGTTACCTGCACACTGTCCGCGGGGTAGGCGTCAAGCTGGTCGAACCCTCATGAGACGCCGGCTCGCCCTTCTGGTGACCGCCACCACCTCGCTCGTACTGATCGCTCTGCTCATCCCCCTCGCCATCCTCGTGTTGTCGGTCGCGGAGAACCGCGCCATCCACGAGGCGACGCAGGAGACGGAGTCGATCGCGATGGTGGCCGGGATCGAGACCGCCGACTTGCACCTCGCGGTCGAACGGCAGTCGCAGACCACCGGCCACCCCATCACCGTCTTCATGAGCGACGGCTCCCAGATCGGCAGCCAGGCGAAGCGTTCGCCCGCGGTTGAACTCGCGATGCGGGGCTGGAGCTTCACCGCCGAGGCGGAGGGGGGCGGCCAGGAGATCCTGGTCTCGGTGCGCGACCCACAGAACCGCCCGTTGGTGGTGCGCGCGATCCTCAGCGAGGCCGATCTCCGGCAAGGTGTGACGATGGCGTGGTTGGGGCTGCTGTGCCTTGGGCTGCTCCTCATCGGGTTCGGGGTGGTGGTGGCCGACCGGCTCGCCCTGGCGTGGACGCGGCCGATGGACAACATCGCCCGGGTCTCCCACAAACTGGCCGCCGGCGATCTGACGGCCAGGACGGAGCCGGACGGGCCGCCCGAGATGCGCGCGGTGGGCGTGGCGCTGAACGGGCTGGCGGACAGGATCAACGATCTGCTGGCGCAAGAGCGCGAGAACGCCGCCGACCTGTCCCACCGGCTGCGCACGCCGCTGACGGGGTTGCGCCTTGACGCCGAGGCGCTGCGCGACGTCGAGGAGGCGGCCAAGATCAGCGCCCGGGTGGACGCGCTCGAACGGGCGGTCACATCCGTGATCACCGAGGCCAGGCAGCGCACGACGGGCAGGCAGCAGTGCGACTCGGCCGCCGTGGTGCGAGAACGTGTCACCTTCTGGTCGGTGCTGGCCGAGGACCAGGCCAGGGAGGTCTTCCTTGACCTCGTCCCCGGTCCGCTCTACGTCGCCGTCAGCGCCAGCGAGCTGGCCGCCTGCGTGGACGCGCTGCTCGGCAACATCTTCGCCCACACCCCCGACGGCGTCGCGTTCACAGTACGGCTGACGCCTCGTGCGAGCGGGGCGCTCCTGGAGGTGGCCGACCAGGGGCCCGGGTTCCGGCGCGTCGAACCCCTGGCGAGGGGGGAGAGCGGCGCGGGGTCCAGCGGGCTCGGCATGGACATCGCGCGGCGCACGGCCGAGTCGTCGGGAGGCAGCATCACGATCGGCCCGACGCCGGGCGGCGGTGCCACGGTTTCACTGGTTTTGGGTGGCCCATCAGCGCCTTAACGATCTCTTAGCACTCTCGCAGCGTGGCCCTATCTTCGGTCACGCCAAGGTAGATCCATGACCAAGACAACGGAGAGACCGCCACTTCCCCGCTGTCGAAGGTCCCAAGCTGAGGGGTGAACCGCGAGAGCGGCTCTCCTCGTCAAGCGGACGTTCCACGGCCGCCGCGTCGCTACCCCGGCTCGGCACCGATCTCGCGACCGGGGCCAGGGAACGTTCATGGGGTGCCCGCAGCACCTCGAAGGGTAAGAATCTCCTTCCGCCCCGCCTGGTGAGTCCCCGTTGCCTCTACGGGTAAGGCAACCGGTCCTGCGAAACGGCTCGCCAGGCGGTGGAGGAGGGAAACGGCAGTGAGGTGGTCAACGGGCGTTTCAGCCTTCAACCCCTTCCCCACGGCCATTCCGCCGGCCGTGTGGATGGACACCTACCTGGTGGGACGGCGATGTCCGCACAGGTTGGTTGGAGGCTGACACGCTCAGCAGTGGTACGGCCATGTGAGGGCGCCGGCTCCGCTCGGGGGAGCCGGCGCCCTTCGCCGTTCCCAGGCAGCTCACCGCTTTCCAGGCAGCTCACTGTTCCCAAGCGGCTCACCGCTTTCCGGCGGTTCGCCGTTTCCGGCGGGTCACCGCTCCGAAAGCTCTCGCCGATTTCCGGCGACGATGGCGACTTTGGGGCTCTGACCAGGGGTTTTGTGTCTTAGCACAGCGTTAGTGTTCTCGCAGCGCGCCTCTATCTCGGGTCGCGCGAACCTATGGCTATGCGAAAAATGACGAAGTTCTCCCTGGCCGCCGCTGTCACCGCCACCATCGCCATCGCCGGCACCGGCGCCGCGATCGCCACCACCGGCGGCTCCCCGTCCCCGGTGTCCACCACCTCCTTCTCCCCCGAGTCCGCCTTCGGCGGACAGACGCCCACCCCCCAGACCCCGGCGGGGCAGACCCCCGCGATCGACGAGAAGCGGGCGGTCGAGATCGCCCAGCAGCGCGTGCCGGGTGCGAAGGTCGTCGACGTCGAGCTGGACGACGACGGCGCCAAGGAGTGGGAGATCGAGCTGCGCGCGGGCGACAAGGAATACGACGTCGACGTCTCCTCGGTCGACGGCCGGATCCTGGAGTTCGACGAGGAGACCGACCGCGACGACGACAAAGACGACCGGGACGACCGGGATGACGACGATCGCGACGACGACAAGGACGACCACGACGATCGCGATGACGACCGCGACGACCGGGATGACCGCGACTGACACGCTGACAGGGCGACGCCGTACGGATCACAGCACATAACCGATCCGGCAAACGGTGACGGCGCGTGCTCCCCCCACACGCGCCCCCTGACGTCCCCCGGCATCAGTCCCGGCACTTCACCAGAACCCTCTCTATGGCCTCCTTCTCCGCAGAAGTGACCCATAGCTCGTACTTAGCCTTCACCGCCACCTGCCGCGCCACATACGCACACCGGTAAGGCTTGTGCGGCGGCAGCCAAGTGGCCGCGTCCGCCGCGCCCTTCTGCCCGTTGAGCGGCCCGTCGACCGCTTGCAGATTGAGCGGATCGTTGGCGAACTCCCGGCGTTTGTCCTCATTCCACCGATGGGCGCCCTTCTGCCAGGCGTCGGCGAGCGCCACCACGTGGTCGATCTGCACATCCATGCTGCTCCGCTGCCCGCGCCGGAACTCGATCTCCCGGCCGCTGTAGGCGTCGTCAAGCGTCCCGCTCAGCACGACGCACCTCTTGGCCCCCTCCCCGAACGTCTCCTGCGTCAGATCGCGTTTGAGGATGTCGTTCCGTGTATCGCATCCGTTGCCGTCGACGTCCGCCCAGGCGCGGCCGAACTCCTCACGGTCGAAGCCGGTCATCGGCGCCCGCCCTTTGACCTGGAGTTTCGCGAGGTCGCGCCGTGCGGTGCCGATGTCGGCGGCGGCGTCGGCGATCTGCCGGCCGCCACCGGTGTCGTCCGAGGTGGACACGGCGCCGCATCCGGTAACGACCGCCAGCAGGACCGCACCGACGGCCGGCCGGATTCCTCGTCCGCCCACTCCGCACTCTCCTCACCCCGGCGAACCAGGTAAAGCCCAGGTAATCCCTAACTAGAGCAATTACCACGAAACTACGGAGAACGCGCTAAGCAACCACATGACCCGGCAAGACGTGATGGGACGGTCGTGGGTCATACCTGAGGTTCGACACACGGCGTGGACAGCGACCGTCGTAAGGTGCCGGCTGTCCGGCGACCGGCCGTGGACATGTTCGGACCGCCGCCTTTGCCCAGGGTGGCCGGCCCCCGGCACCCTGCTCGCCTTACCTCGACACCGCCCATCCCTGACCGGACCCCGCACAGGTCAGGGACGCATCGCCCGCTCGTCGTCCAGACGTCCGGCGACGTCGTCGGTGTGGCCGGGCTCCGCGGTCTGGGAGGGGAGCCGGTCCAGCGCGTTCCGGTGGCGGCGGCGTGACCTGCGCTGGTTGCGCACGACGTTGTTGGAGGGCTCCCTCCCATTGCCCGCGGCCACCTGGGGCCGGCGGTCGACACCGGGCTCGTCCCGGCCATCAGGCAAACGTTTGGCGGTGCCGTACCTCCCGGGGAGGCCGGCCCTCGGGAGGAAGACCTAACGCCGGATCTTCTCCCTGGCCGGGTCGTAGAGGGGCTCGGCTGCCACGATCGCCTTCACCTTCCGGTCGAAGTAGTCCACCTCCACCTCGGTGTCGACCACCGCGTACGGCGTGGCCAGCCATGCGTAGGCGATCGGCCGGTCGATCGTATGGCCGTAGGCCGCGCTCGTCACATGGCCGATGACCTCGCCGCCCGCACGCACCGGCTCGGCGCCCATGACGACCTGTGAGGTGAGGAGCGGCACGAGCCGGCGTTGGGGCGCGGCGCCGAGAGCCGACCGCCCCACGAACTCCTTGTCGGTCCGGAGGGCGAAGGCCAGGCCCGCTTCGTACGGCGTGTGCTCGGGTGTCATGTCGACACCCCACCGGCGGTAGCCCTTCTCCAGGCGCAGGCTGGTGAAGGCGGCCCGCCCGGCGGCGGCGACGCCTAGTGGCGCGCCCGCGGCCCACAGGGTGTCCCACAGCCGCAGGCCGAGGTCGGCTGTCGTGTAGAGCTCCCAGCCGAGTTCGCCCACCAGGGAGATCCGCATGGCGCGCACGGGCACCTCGCCCACGTGGCCCGAGCGGACGGCGAAGTAGGGGAAGGCGTCCGCGGACACATCCATGTCGGTGATCGGCGCGAGCAGGTTCCTGGCGTGCGGCCCCCACACTCCTACACAGCAGGTGCCGGAAGTGATGTCGCGGATGTAAACGTCGTCCGGAGCGTGCCGGCGCAGCCACTCCAGGTCGAGGCTGCCGTTGGCGCCGATCTGGAAGAGGTCGTCCGCCAGGCGGGCCACCGTGAGGTCGGACCTGATGCCGCCGGACGCGTCGAGCAGCAGCGTGTAGGTCACCGAGCCCGGAGGCTTCGCCACGTTGTTGGTGGATATCCACTGGAGATACTTCACCGCACCCGGTCCGGCCACCTCGATACGGGTTAAGGGCGTCATATCGAACAGCGCCACCCGTTCCCTGGCCGCGCGGGCCTCTGCCGCGGCGACAGGTGACCAGTGGCGTGCCGCCCAGGCGTCCCGTGCCGCCTCCCCGGCGGCGTTCCGGTCCAGATGCGCGTTGGCCTCGAACCAGTGCGGCTGCTCCCAGCCGGCGCCCTCCAGGAAGACCGCCCCGAGTTCCCGGTGGCGCTCGTGGAAGGGGCTGGTGCGCAGCGGCCTCGGCGATTTTATGGGGCGAAGCGGATGGACGATGTCGTATGCCTCGGCGAACATGGCCATGCCCCGCTCCTCGACATAGGAGGGGGACAACTGCACGGGCTCAAATCTCCCCAGTTCACACTCGTGCAGGTCGAACGAGGAGAAGCCGTCCACCAGCCACTCGGCGAGCGCCCGTGCGACCCCGGCCGAGTGTGTCACCCGCACCGCCTCGGCGAGCCAGAAGCCCTCCAGCTCCGCGGCCTCACCGACCAGCGGGAAACCGTCGGGTGTGAAAGAGGAGACCCCGTTGACGCCGCCGGAATAAGTGCCGGTGCCGAGTTCGGGAAGCAGCGCCACCGCCTCATGCCAGGCGGGCACGAAATCCTTTTCCGTGAAGGGCCGCGCCGCCGACGCCGCACCGGCCGCGATCTCCGCCGGCCGCACCGGCATCGGCCGATGCGCATAGGACCCGACACCGACGCGGTCGCCGTGCCGCCGGAAGAAGAGCCCCTGCTCCTGATGGCGCAGGATCGGCAACGGCCCGAGTGAGGGCAGCCGGGCGGAAAGCGCATATTGGTGGACCATCGGCTGCAGAGGTACGGTGACCCCCGCCATCCGCCCGACCTGCGGGCCCCAGCATCCCGCCGCGCACACCACCACGTCGGCGGGGATGACGGTGGACGCGGCTCTTGCCGTACGGCTCGAGCCGCCGTCGCCGGTCTCCGCCACGGTGACGCGCACCCCTGTGACGCGCCCAGCGCGCTGCTCGACGGCGACGACGCGTGTGCCCGGCAGGAACCTGGCGCCTTTGGCGGCGGCGCGGGCCGCCTGGGCCTCGGCGCAGACCAAGGGGTCGGCCTGGCCGTCCCCCGGCACGTGATAACCGCCGTGCACCATGTCGGGGTCGAGCAGCGGCCACAACTCCGCGCAGCGCCCGGGGTCCACGATCTCGCCGTCGACGCCGTAGGAGGCCGCCCAGCCGCGTCTGCGGTGCAGATCGAGCATGCGCGGGGCTGTGGTGGCCACTTCGAGTCCGCCGACACGGTGGTAACCCGGTCTGCCGTCCAAGTGGAGTTCGCCGTATTTCCGGACGGTGTAGGCGGCGAACTCGGTCATGGTCTTGGAGACGTGGGTCTGGAAGACGAGACCGGGGGTGTGTGAGGTGGATCCGCCGGTGGTGAAGAGCGGGCCCTGGTCGACGACCGTGAGGTCGGTCCAGCCCCTCATGCCGAGCTCGTCGGCGATCGCACAGCCCACAATGCCGGCGCCAATGATCACAACGCGAGGCCGGCCCGTCATGCATCCTCCGGGTGCTCACAAATGCACAACTATGTCCGGAAGATAAGCGCTGATCACTGGTAATACAAGGCGAAAATGCTGGTATTTAATCAGTTACGGAGAGTTAGCAGCGGGCCTATTTCCCCTGCGGCGACAGGGTTTCCCGGTGCCGGCGGGCCGGTGCCGGAATCTCGGAGCCGCCGCGCACCTCCCGGCCGTGCGGGTCCCGCGGCACACGACCACAAGGCGTGTCCGGCGCCCTGCCCTGCCGCAGGGGCCGGACACGCCAAGCCGGCTCAGACGCGACCGTAGGCGTCTTCCAAGCGCTCGATGTCGTCCTCGTCGAAATGCCCGAACGCGATCTCCAGGATGCGCGTGGCGGGGCCCGACGAACTCAGCCGGTGAGTCTGACCGGCCCGGATCAGGACCCGGTCACCGACCGCCGGTTCGAACTTCTCGCCGTCCACCTCGAAAACGGCCCCTGGATCAAGCGCCACCCACAACTCGTCCCTGTGGACATGCCGCTGCAGACTGAGCTGCTGTCCGGGCTCGACATGGATGATCTTTACAGTGGACGCCTCGTTATAGGTGTAACGTTCGAAGCCCCCCCAGGGACGTTCGTCACGGACCACCGCGGTGATCCGATCGATCTCCAGCAAGGTGCTCTCCATTCCCATCGGTGGAAGGAAAATATGCCGCACCGGCGGGAAACCGATGCACTCCTTCCCCACAAACCCCCCCGAATGAACTAGGTAATCAGGATGCCACCATCCACCGGCAGCGCCACACCCGTCACATAGGAAGACGCGTCACTGGCAAGGAAAATCGCTGCGGCCACCAACTCGTAGGGATCACCCGGCCGGCCCGCCAGCACCCTGCCGTTCACCGCCCCCTCCAGATAGCCCTCCTGATATTGCGCGGTCATCTCCGACTCGAAGAAGCCCGGCTCCAGGCAGTTGACCCGGATGCCGCGCCGCCCCGTCCACTGCTGGGCGAGGTCGCGGGTCAGCCCCACGACCGCCGCCTTCGACGAGCAGTAGGCCGCCTGCGGGAGCCCCGCGGTGGTCTCACCGAGCACACTGCCGATGTTGACGATCGACGATCCCGGCCGCATCACCCGGGCGCACTCCTTGGCCATCCAATAGCTGCCCATCAGGTTGACGTCGACGACCTGGCGGAACTGCTCGGGGGTCTCCTTCAAGGCGGGCACCGCCGAGGCGACACCCGCATTGTTGATCAGGATGTCCACGGCGCCGAGCTCGGCCACCGTCGAGTCGACCAGCGCGCGGCAGTCGTCGGGGTCGACGACGTCGGTCACCTTGGCGTGGCAGCGGCGGCCGGTCTCCTCGACCAGGGCCCGGGTCTGGCCGAGCCGGTCGGCACGGCGCGCCCCGATCGCTATGTCCGCACCGGCCTCGGCCAGCCCTCGCGCGAACGCGACACCGAGGCCGGAAGAGGCCCCGGTGACGATCGCGACTTTGCCATCAAGACGGAATCTGTCAAGCATCTTTCGATCTCCCTCGCTCTGGAACCCCGACGACAGACAGACCGAACGGAATTCTAGAAGAGAGCAACCGGCGGGTAACTAGCTAGAGCCCGTATTCCTTCACAATGCGCTCATGCCGCTCGACCTCGACATCGACCTCGCGGGCGAGGTCGAGCCACGCCAGCGGGTGCACCCAGCGCTCGGTGGCGTCGTCGAGCAGCGCGTCGACCTCGGTGGGGCTGACGTCGGGCGGAACCGCGACCCAGCCGAACACACCCGGGAGGCGCTCGCCGGTCGACGGGTGAGTCACCGTGTAGTCCTCGTCGCTGTAGACCCACACCGGCCAGCCGCGCTCGGCCAAGACCTCGTTGAACTCCGTCCAGTCGTCCTCGCTCGGCGCGGCGCCGTCGAAGAAGAAGCTGGTGAAGCCGCCGGGCCGGAGCATGCGCACCCCGGCGAAGGGCGGCACGAACTCCTCGCGCTCCTGCGGGTCGTCCGGGATCGGCTCAAGGAGCTGCGGATCGAAGACGACCAGGTCTCCGGCGTTGTAATCCATGTTGCGGGGCTGCGGCACCGCGAGACGCGCCGTCGCCGGCCCCGTGCGCAGGCTCAGCACCTGACGCTGGCTGCCGTCGGGAGCGGGAAGGATGATGCGCACCAGGCCCATCTCCTCCTCGATGGGACCCTCGTCCGAGTTGAGCGGCATGCCGAGCTTAGTGGTGCCCACCCGCACGGACTCCCAGTCCTCGACCGAGGTCGCCATGACGATCAGCTTCCAGATGTCCTCCTGCTCGACGGCCTCGTCGTCGAGGACCTCGCGCAGCACCTTGACGCCCTGGGCGGAGTCGTCGAGCTGCTGAGCGGCGGCCGCCCAGATGCGCCGCGCCTCGATCGCGGCCCCTGAGGCCGCCGTGGCGGAGCGCTCGGCCTCCGCGGCGGCCTCCGCCCAGCGGTCGCGGGCGCGGTGCAGACGGGCCAGGGCGAGGTGCCGCTGCTCCTCCGGCAGCTTGGCCGCGAGCTGCTCCAGCCGCTCGTCCTGCCTCGCCTCGATGAGCAGCCCGGTGAAGTAGGTCAGATCCTCGTCGTCGGCCGAGTCGGCCTTGCCCGAGTCGACGAGCATGGTCCAGTAGATATCGGCGCCCTGAGCCGGATAACCGAGGAAGCCGAGAGTGGTGGTGTGCCGGCGGGTGGCCTCAAGGTCGGTGCCCGACAACGGCGACAACCACTCGACCCAGCGCTCGGGGTCGGCGTTGAAACCGTCGGCGGCGTCGAAATATGCCACGCGCTCGTCGACCGGCCCCGGCGCCTCGGGCGGGGTCGTCGACCGCGCCGACGCGCGGAGCGCCTCGATGCGCTCGGGCAGACCGTCGGTGACCTTCAACTCGCCCATCGCCGACTCGGCGAGGTCGGCGAGCAGCTTCGCCTGCCAGACGGCCTTGCGCTCGACGGCCAGCTCACCGGCGATGACGGCCAGCTCGACGCGGGCGCGATAACCGCCCATCATCGCGAAGTAGTCGATCCACTGCCGCAACACCTTGCCGAGCTGCCAGCTGTTGGCGATCTGCTCCGACCCGGCGAGCATTCTCACCGCGCGGGCCCACTCCACCCAGTCGCGCGGGTGGTCGCCGACCACGTCCAGGTCGGGAAGCGCCTCGACGGCCTCGGACACGCGCCCCAAGGTGGCGAGCACCCAGGCGCGCAGCACCGCCTCGACGTGCGGCTTGGAGACCGGGTCGTCCCCGGCGAACTCCGCCGCCGCGTCAAGCGCCGCCAGCGCGTCCTCCGCGCGGCCCGCCGCCAGCAGCGCCCGCGCGCTCATCGCGCCGAGCTCGAAACTCGCCTCCCGGCCCGCGGCACGCAGCCGCTCCACCGACGACTCGGCATAGGCCACCGCCTCTTCGGCGCGCCCGGCGTCAAGCAGCGCCGACACATAACCGGCGGTGAGCGCGGAGAACGCCAGCGACTCGGCCTCGACCCCCGCCAGCGCCGCGCCGAGCGCGGCCAGCCGGTCGGCGGCGTATCCGGGCCCGTCGGTGTTGGCCTGCGCAAGGGTGAGCACCTCGACCGCGGCCACCGTCGACGGGCACTCGCGCACATCATCACGTCCGGCGAAGTCGGCGAGCGCCTGGGCGTCGGTGAGCGCCACCGCGCCCTGCGCCCTGTCGCCGACCCGGCCCAGCAGATGCCAGTAACGGGCGTAGAACTCCAGCCAGGGAAGCTCCAGGGTCTCCCCGTGCTGCGCGACCGCGGGCGCCATCACGTCAAGCTGGGAGTAACGGCCTTCCAGCGCCAGGGCTGGCAACTCACCCAGCGCCATCGCCAGCCCGGAGTTGCCTGCCTGATGCAGTTGCCGCTGGGTGTCGACCACCCAGGCCCAGATGTCCACGTCCATGGGCAGTCAGTCTGCCAGGTCGGAGACCCTCCCCCAAACCCCGCGAGCCACAGTCCCGTAGATCTTGCCGAACTACCCGCTCACTACCGGCGGATCTCTCCGGCGCATCCCACCATAGGAGCGATTCCCTCACCGGACCAGGCCCACTCCACGGGTTCTCCCGGCTTACCTGCGCGATAGAGCGAGGGCACGAGGCGACCCGAAGCCGCGATTCCCGCACGCCCACTCACCATCCGCCGAGAGGCTCGGGGGCTTATCGCCTCATGGCCCGGAGAGCGGGTCGCATGCGCGACGGGCGGGTTCCGGGGTTGCCCGAGCCCACGAGCCGACCGGCTCGGCCGACGAGGCTCCCGTAGTACGGCTCGCGCCGGGAGTGCGCCTAATGCCTGGAGCGTGCCAGGCGGCTCACGGCATGTACGGCTCAGCCAACCGCGCTTCCGCCGTACAGCTCACACCGGGAGTACGGCAAACGGCCCACATCCTGCGCACTCGGCCAACCAGGCCTCCGCCGTACGGCTCGCGCCGGGAGTGTGGCCGGTGGCCGGCCGGGTCTGCCGCTGCCTTGGAGTGGCGGCGTGATGGGTGGGCAGGTCGGCTCGCGCGCACACGCTCCTCCGTTTCCCGGCCGGCCGGTCACCGGCTCCGCCGCGTCGCCGGACGCAGCGGAGACGACGGTGCCGGTCGGTTTTCCAGCCGGTCCCCGGCTCGGCTCAGGAAATCGGTATGCGCCCCAGGATGTCCATCAACTCCGCCGCCTCCTTGGCGTCCAGGGCGTCGAACGCCGGGGCCATGAGTGTGCCGGTGAGTTCCTCGACCTTGGCGCGGAGGGCCAGGACGTCCGGGGTCACGTCGGGGTAGGGCTCGGGCCAGCCGGCGAAGTGCGCCATCGCCGTGCCTTCCCGATGGCCCGCGGGCGCGCCTTCGTGGTAGGCCGAGAGGGTGGCGAGGAGGGGGGCGAGCCCCGAGGAGACAACCGCGACGGCGTGCAGCCCGCCGCGGAGTTCGCGCAAGGTGTGCATGAGTTGAGCGAGGCGTGCGGGTGGATCGTCGGGCAGCGGCATGGCGCGCCATCCGGCGAACAGCGGCACACCCACGACGTCGGCATTGTTGACGACGATTCCGACGAGTTCGGCGAGCCTCTCTGCGTCGGGGAAAGCGCCGTAGTTGCGTCTCCCCCACTCCTGGCAGGCCCACGCGTAGCCCGCCGCGGCCTCGGCTGCGGGCAGGGATGCGCCTTCCTCCCATGCCGACCTGACGCCGTCGGCCGGGAAGAAGACCATCGACGCGGTCACCACGTCGGCGTCCACGTCGCCGAGCACGCCGCAACGCCCCCGGAAGTACATCGCTCTGGCCCCGAGCCCGGTGCGCTCACAGAGCGCCTTGACCTCTCGCGACATCATGAATCCGGCGCCGAGCACCGACACCGGTTTTTTCACCGCCACTGCAACGGACAGTGAATCCGTCATGAAAGCTCCTCCCACTGGCGTCGATCGCACTCCGGCAGGCCACGTGCCCGCCACTCGGGTGGGCCCGGCCCGCCCCGGCCGGGCCCACCTAAGTCTAGAAAGTGAACCCAGAATTCCCTATGGTGTGGCCGCCGGGCAAGTCTTGATCGTCCCCTTCTCCACAAGGTCTTCGCTAAAGCGCCCCACCCGCGGCCACCGCCTGCAAGGCCCGCTCCACGAGGTCGGGCAGATCGAAGGAGAGCCACACGACCCGGGGGTCACGGCGGAACCACGACTCCTGGCGGCGGGCGAAGCGGCGGGTGGCCCGGATCGTCTCCTGCCGCGCCTCCTCCTCACTCCACTCCCCCGAAAGGAAGCGCAGGACCTGGGCATATCCGAGGGCGCGGCTTGCCGTGCGGCCCTCGGTCAGGCCCTCTCCGGCGAGAAGGCGCACCTCGTCCACCAGACCGGCCTCCCACATGCGATCGACGCGCAGGGCGATGCGTTCGTCGAGGACCGGGCGGGGCACTTCCAGCCCTACCTGCACACTCGGATAGATCGCCTCGAAGGACGGCATGGTCGCCGAGAACGGGCGGCCGGACAGCTCGATGACCTCCAGGGCGCGCACAATGCGCCTGCCGTTGCTCGGGAGGATGACCTCGGCCGCGGTCGGGTCGAGTTCGCGGAGCCGGAGGTATAGCGGCTCCGGGCCCCTCTCCTCAAGCTCGGCCTCTAGCCGGGCCCTGATGGCGGGGTCCGTGCCGGGGAAGTCGAGATCGTCGATCGCCGCCCGGACGTAAAGCCCGGAACCGCCGGCCAGGATCGGCGCCGCGCCGGCCGCCAGCATGCCCTCGATGAGGGGCCTGGCCAGCCGTTGATACTCGGCGACGCTGGCCGTGCGCGTCACATCCCAGATGTCCAGCAGGTGGTGCGGCACACCGCGAAACTCGTGCGGTTGCAGCTTTGCCGTACCGATGTCCATTCCTCGGTAAAGCTGCATTGAATCGGCATTGATGACCTCTCCACCTAGCCGGAGTGCCAGATCCACGGCGAGATCTGACTTTCCTGCTGCGGTTGGACCTACGACGGCGATGACTGGCTGGTGACCCACAGGGATAAGTGTGTCAACCCCCTGGGTATGGGTAGGTGACGACGCCCGGGCGCGTCGGATTGGGGGAACACGGCGATGTCGCTCATGAACAAGCTGCGTGGACTTCTCGGAAGCCACTCGGACAAGGTCGAGAAGGCCGCCAAGCAGGGCATCGACAAGGCAGCCGACATGGCCAAGCAGAGGACGGGGGGCAAGTACGACCAGCAGATCGACACCGCGGCGGCCAAGGCCAGAGAGGCCGCAGACAAGATCGACAACCGCCCCGGAACACCCGGCGGCCACCCCGGCGCACCGGGAGAGCAGCCGCCCGGCGAGCAGGGCCGCCCGCCGGCCCCCTAGACGTGAACGTTCCAAGCCGACGGGCCGTCCCACGACGGCCCAAGGGAGGACACCCCGGCCGCCGGTCACCGGCGAGCGCGACCCCTCCGGGTCGCCAAGCGCACGGGGGTTGCCGGTGAGCGCGGGGAGCGGGGGCGGTGAGACCGGTGATAAGGGTGCCGGCGCCGACGAGGCTGCCGACGAAGACGGGGCCGACGTACGGCGGACCTGCCGGGTCGCCGGTGTGCGGTGCGGCTACAGGTCCCAGTCGAGGGTTGGCTGCAAATAGCCCTCCAAGGTCAGGAGCCGGCGTTTGGACTCCACTCCCTCGCCTCCGCTGAAGCCGCCGAGGCCGTTGCCCGCTATCACGCGGTGGCAGGGCACCACGATGGGCACGGGGTTGGCCCCCATGATCGAGCCGATGGCGCGGGCGGGTGCGGCGGCGCCGCTGCGTGTGGCGAGTTCGCCGTATGTCACGGCTTCGCCGTACCCGATCTCGTCGTAAAGGGTGCCGAGCACCTGCCGCTGGAGTGGTGTGAAGAGGCGCCAGTCGACGGGCACGGTGAAGGCGCGAAGCTCCCCGGCGAAGTAGGCGGTCATCTCCTGGAGCGCGGGTGAGACGCGGGCCGGGTCGTCGGCCTCGGGGAGGCCGAGACGGGCGAGTGTGCGGGCGCGGGCGGCGGGTCCGTCGCGGAAGTCGGTCGCCGCCAGGCCGTCCTCGGTGAGAGCGACCATGATCTGCCCAAGCGGGCTCGATATCCCGCCAAACGCCACCGTGCCGGACATCAGCCGTCCCTCCCCGTCATCCCGATCACGTCATCACGAACGCGTCGTCACGAACGCGTCGCCCCGATCACGTCATCACGAACGCGTCAGCCTGATCGCGTCATCCCGATCAAACCGTTCAGATCAAGCCGTCCAGATCAAGTCGGCCGGTCAAGCCGGCCCGGTCAAGCCGGCCCGGTCATGACAGCCTGTCCCAGGCGACGACCGTGTAGGCCACGCCGTACGGCTCGGCCCGGTGGAGCAGCCGGCCTCGCATCGCCGGAGCCGTCTCTGCGGCGCCTGCGAGGACCTGGAAGGCGGCGCGCCCGGCCACCCACAGCTCGGCCGCCTCCTCGGGGTCCAGGGCGCTCAGGGCGGCCCTGTCGGCCCCGGTGAGCGCCTCTGTGAGCGCGTCGTCGAACCGGCGGGCGCGGGGGTCGAGGTAGCCGGGTGACTTCTCCGTCAGACACGCCGAGCCGTCGCCCATGACCAGCAGCGCCACCCGCTCGCCCGCCGAGGCGAGCTCGTGTCCGAGCGCGGCGCAGCGGGCCGGGTCGGCGTCGAACGGCACCGCGTGGAAGGCGCCCGCCTCACCGCCGGCCTGCGTGAGGAGCCACCGGCCCACGGTGAGCGAGAGCGGCAGGACGGGATCGCCGTCTCCGACGCGCACGTCGACGCCCCAGGGTGCGAAGGTGCCTGACGCGTCGGCGGGGTAGCTTCCGGGCAGGTCGGCGCCGCCCACCACGATCAAGGTGTCGGGCTCGGCGGCGAGGAGAGAGCGCACCGCGGCGGCGCAGGCGTCGCGTAGCTCGTCAAGCTCCCCTGCCGCCGCACCGGCCAGCGCGGGAACGATCAGGGGCGGATGCGGGCATACGGCCGCGGCGGTGAGCATCCAGAAAGGCTACAGCCACGGCAGGACAGGACTTCGCGGCACTCTTACAGCATCTATGGAGCTTTATGTCGACTTGCGTATAGCTCCACGACCATAAAGACCTCAATGAATGGAAAAGGGCGGTTCATGGGATAACCTGACCACATGGGAAGGATGGACTCCCGTGTGAGGTTCACTCCCACGACACCGGCTCGCCCTATGGCGCACCTCGTGCGGCAGGGCCAGGTCCGTCCAGGCGAGACGAGCGCCTGCACGGACAACAGGGGCGTGGCCGGATGGGCAGAAAAGGGCTCGGTGACCGTGTGGCTGTATGAGCGGCTGCACGTTGACCTGTGCCGTCTGAGCAGCCAGCTCTGTCACTGATCACAGCCTCCGCCGATCTGTTCCCATCCCGCATGCCTTCGCCAAGGCATGCCCTTTTCCGGAGTCTCATAAATGAAGAGGTTCTCCTTTTCCCTGCAGTTGCTGCTGGGCTTGGTCGCCGGCCTCGTCCTCGGATTCATCGCCCGCATCGGTGAGGTCACCTGGCTCACCACGACCCTGACGGAGATCGGCAGCATCTTCGTCCAGCTCCTGAAGCTCGCCGTCCCGCCCCTGGTCTTCACCGCCGTGATCGTGAGCGTGGCGGGACTGCGCAATGTGGTCGGGGCCGCCAGACTGGCGGGCAAGACCCTGATGTGGTTCCTCATCACCGCGTTGATCGCCGTGGCGATCGGCCTCGGGCTCGGGCTGCTCCTCAACCCCGGCCAGGGGGTGACGATCTCCACGTCGGGTGCCAAGGCCCCCGACCTGGACGGCGCCGGCACGTGGATCGACTTCTTGACCGGGATCGTCCCGACCAACATCGTGACCGCGTTCACCGAGCTCAACGTGCTGCAGATCGTCTTCCTCGGCATCGTGCTCGGCGCCGCGGCGGTCGCGATCGGGGAGAAGGCCGAGCCGTTCCTCGCCTTCAGCCGCTCGGTGCTCGACCTTGTGCAGAAGGCTCTGTGGTGGGTGATCCGGCTGGCGCCGATCGGCACGGCGGGCCTCATCGGAAAGTCCGTGGCGAGCTACGGCTGGGACCTGCTCGCGCCGCTCGGCAAGCTCACCGCCGGCGTCTACATCGGCTGCTTGCTGGTGCTCCTCGTCAGCTATCCGCTGCTGCTCGCCCTCGTCGCCAAGGTCAACCCGATCACCTTCTACCGGAACACCTGGCCCGCGATCGAGCTGGCCTTCTTCTCCCGCTCGTCCGTGGGCACCATGCCGCTGACGCAGCGTGTCACCGTCGACAGGCTGGGGGTGGACCGCGACTACGCCGCGTTCGCCGTGCCGTTCGGGGCCACCACCAAGATGGACGGCTGCGCCTCGATCTACCCGGCGATCGCCGCGATCTTCGTGGCGCAGGTGTTCGCGGTGCCGCTCGGCGTGGGCGACTACCTGCTGATCGCGTTCGTCTCGGTGATCGGTTCCGCCGCCACGGCCGGTCTGACCGGGGCGGTCGTGATGCTCACCCTCACGCTCAGCACGCTCGGCCTGCCCCTGGAGGGCGTGGGCCTGCTGCTGGCCATCGACCCGATCCTCGACATGATCCGCACCGCCACCAACGTGGCCGGTCAGATGGTCGTGCCGGTGCTGGTCGGCAAGACCGAGGGACGCCTCGACGAAGAGGTGTTCAACGCCCCGCCGCAGCCGCTGGAGGAACCGCCCGCCGTCCCGGTCGCGGCCCCCGCGCCCGCGCCGGCCTGACCTACGTCAATCGAAAGCGGGTGGGAGCCACTGGTGGCCCCACCCGCTTTTGTTGTGTACGGCGAGAGCCCGATTCGAAGCCGCACACGACCCCTCGTCGGCCGTGCGAGGCGTTCGCCGCCCCCCGGGCTCGCCGCTCGCTATTGTCCTGACGGAGGTCCGCCCGGGATCATGCCGCCGGGACCGTCGGCGAACTCGTCGAGCCCGGCGCCGGGCGCGGTGCCGCCACCGGGGCGAGAGCCGTTCCCGGAGTCGCCGCCCTTCTGCGGGGCGGTCGCCCCCTCGCGGTCGCGCTGCGGCGCGTTGCCCGCCGACCCCTGGCCGCCCGAGCCTTCACCGCCGCCCGAGCCGCTGCCCGATCCGCTGTCTGAGCCGCCGCCGGAGAACTCCTGGTCACCGGCGGGGTCCCCCTCCGCGGGAGCCTCGCCGTCCGATCCGGCCGGAGCCTCCCCCGTGCCGGATTCGCCGTTCTCCTCCTGCTGCCCCTGAGTGGGGCGTGTCATCGAATCCCCCGTGCCTGCGGAGTTGCTGAGCACGGCGAAGACGATCCCTCCGCCGAGCAGGATCCCGACCGCCGCCACGGCGATGACGATGAGTGTGTTCTTCCGTCCTGACGTGGGCTCATTGCCCGGACCCGAAAGATCTTCGGATCTGCTAGGGGCCGACGCCGCCCCCGGTTGGCCCGTCGACGATCCAACGTGCCCGTGCATGCAAAACAACTCCCTGTGATCAAGGGGAAACCACGGCGGCTTCCACGCGGGTGGACCACACTAGCCGCAGTAACGGTTTCGCTGCACGACAGTCACATCTTAATCACGATTTACCATCCTAAATGTCACATCTCACCGAAAAGACCCTGGCAATGGGCATAAAACCCGCCTTAGTGGCTGTAGCCTCCGCACTTGCCGTCGTCGGTGCCGGGGCGCTACTGCTGCTCACCCCCTCGGGCAGGCAGGCACACGAGGCCCGGCCCGCCGCTCCCGCGCCCCCGCCGGCCCCCCAGCCGCGAGGCTCGTCCACCGGCGGCCTGCTCGCCCACGGCGCCGTGCGCCTGCTTCCGCCTCCCGGAAGCCTCACAACACGCGGATTACCCCAGCTCACGAGGGTCGCCCGCGATCCGGTCACCCCTCGAGCGGCACCCGGGCGCCCTATCGCCCGCCCCGCCACGCAGGTGCGCCCCCCTCCCGGGCGGCCACACGAAAGGGCCGTCCACGGCACGGCGCAGTCACCCGCGGCCGCGCGGCGGCACGACTACTGCCTCCGGTTCCCCTCACCCCGCCGCGAGGCCTGCCGCGTCATGCTCGACCACCTCTTCGGCTCATAACCGGACAACGCCATGCCGGACAACGCCATGGGGTACGGCTTGCGCCGTACCCCATGGCGTGACGTGCGGGATCAGTGGGAGAGCGAGCAGCCCGAGGACGCGGACGCCGGGGCGGGCTCTGGCCGGCCCCGGGCCGGCATGCCGAGGAGCACACCGGAGGGCGCCTGCGGCGCGGCCTGACGGGCCTGCCAGGCGTCACCTGCGCGGGTGCGGCGCAGCGCCGCCGGCCTGCCGTCGGCCACCAGGTGGTGCGGCGCGGCGTATGTGACCTCGACCGTGACCATGTCCCCCGGCCGCGGTGTCTCGTCGCCCACTCCGAAGTGGACCAGGCGGTTGTCGGCGGCGCGGCCGGACATGCGGCGGGTGGCCTCGTCCTTGCGGCCCTCCCCCTCCGCCACCAGCACGTCGAGCACCTTGCCGACCTGCCGCTTGTTCTCCTCCCAGGAGATCTCGTTCTGCAGGGCGACCAGCCGCTCGTAGCGCTCCTGGACGACCTCCTTCGGCACCTGGTCGGGCATGGTCGCGGCCGGGGTGCCGGGGCGGATCGAGTATTGGAAGGTGAAGGCGCCCGCGAAGCGGGACTCGCGCACGACGCGGAGGGTCTCCTGGAAGTCCTCCTCGGTCTCGCCGGGGAAGCCCACGATGATGTCGGTCGAGATGGCCGCGTCAGGCATCGCGGCACGCACACGCTCGATGATGCCGAGATAACGCTCGGCGCGGTAGGAGCGGCGCATGGCCTTGAGCACGCGGTCGGAGCCCGACTGGAGCGGCATGTGGAGCTGGTGCACGACATTGGGCGTCTCGGCCATGGCGGCGATGACGTCGTCGGTGAAGGCGGCCGGGTGCGGCGAGGTGAAACGCACCCGCTCAAGCCCCTCGACGTCACCGCAGGCGCGCAGCAGCTTGCCGAAGGCGAGCCGGTCGCCGAACTCCACGCCGTAGGTGTTGACGTTCTGCCCGAGGAGCGTGATCTCCAGGACGCCCTGGTCGACGAGGGTGCGGATCTCACTGAGGATGTCGCCGGGCCTGCGGTCCTTCTCCTTGCCGCGCAGCGCGGGGACGATGCAGAACGTGCAGGTGTTGTTGCATCCCACCGAGATGGCGACCCACGCGGCATAAGCGGACTCGCGCCGGGTCGGCAAAGTCGAGGGGAACGTCTCCAGCGACTCCTTGATCTCGACCTGGGCCTCGCGCTCCACGCGGGCGCGCTCAAGCAGCACGGGCAGCGACCCGATGTTGTGCGTGCCGAAGACCACGTCGACCCAGGGCGCCTTGCGCACGATCTCGCCTTGGTCCTTCTGGGCCAGGCACCCGCCGACCGCGATCTGCATGTCGGGGTTGGCGATCTTTTGGGGGCGCAGGTGGCCGAGGTTGCCGTAGAGGCGGTTGTCGGCGTTTTCGCGCACCGCGCATGTGTTGAACACCACAATGTCGGCGGCCGCCCCCTCGGGGGCGCGCACATAACCGGCGTCTTCCAGCAACCCGGACAGCCGCTCGGAGTCGTGCACATTCATCTGGCACCCGTATGTGCGGACCTCGTAGGTGCGGGTGCGCTCCTCTGTGACAGTCATCTCACCCCCAAGCGTAAGTGCTTTCCGGACTCCACCACCCCTCGGCCGCCGCGGGCGGCGCACCCGCGGACGCGAGGCGTCACCGGACGCTCACCGAGTGTGACGGAGGCTGGTAGAGTGGGGAGGCCGCGGCGCGCCGCAGTGGCCATCGACGACGTGCGCGGATCTCACATCCGGAGGCGTCCATGCCGTCCATTCCGCGCCCGCCCGTCGGTCCTCCCGGCTTGCCCAACGCGGCGGTGCTGCCCAGCCCCTGGCGCACTCCGGGCGTGCTGAGCGTGGAGGAGTGGCTAAGGCTCAACGAGCGTTCAGGCGACGGCAGTCGCTATGAGCTGATCGACGGGAGCCTCATCCTGTCCCCTCCCACCGGGTTCATCCACCGGTGTGTCGGCGCGGGACTGCAGACCGTCCTGCGGGCCGCCGCTCCCGAGGAGCTGATCGTGACCTCCTCCGTGGGGCTCATGCTCGACGGCTCACCCGGCGCCTTCCCCGATCTCCTGGTGCTCGACCGCGCGGCCTTCGCGGCCAGTGGCACTCCCCCTCCACCCGTCGCGCGGCCGGAGTGGGTCAAGCTCGCGATCGAGGTGATCTCAGACCCGCACAGGATCGTCGACCGCCTGCTCAAACCCGCTAAATATGCCGAGGTGGGCATCCCGGCGTTCTGGCGGGTGGAGACACACCCCTTCCGAGGGCAGGGGGGAGACGAGCTCCCGATCATCTTCACCTACACCCTCGGCGATGAGGGATATCGCCTCACCCACCGCTCCTCCGCGGGCTCGGTCGTCGAGGAGACTATCCCCTTCCCCGTGCGTTTCGACCCCGGCGCCCTGCGCGCCCCCTGACCCGCCCGCCGGACACCCTGCCAACCCGCAGGTCACATGTTTCCACCTCGCAACACGCCGTGATCTGATCGGTACCCCGGGGTTAGTGACCAGTGCCCTCCGGGCCCCTACGTTGTTGACCATGGCGGAGAACGGGGAAGCGACTCCACTCGTCAAGTTGGACAACGTCAACAAGCACTACGGTGACTTGCATGTCCTGAGAGACATCAACCTGACCATCTCCAAGGGAGAGGTCCTAGTCGTGATCGGCCCTTCAGGCGGCGGCAAGTCGACGCTGTGCAGGGCGATCAACAGGCTGGAGACGATCGACGGCGGCACCATCGTGTTCGACGGCAGGCCGCTGCCCGCCGAAGGGCGCGAGCTCGCCCGGCTGCGGTCGGAGGTCGGCATGGTCTTCCAGTCGTTCAATCTGTTCGCACACAAGACAATCCTGGAGAACGTCACGCTCGGCCCGATCAAGGTGCGTAAGAAGGCGCGAACCGCTGCGGAACAGCGCGGGATGGAGCTCCTTGAGCGCGTCGGCATCGCAAGCCAGGCTCACAAATATCCCGCACAACTCTCCGGCGGCCAGCAACAACGCACGGCTATCGCCCGCGCGCTGGCCATGGATCCCAAGATGATCCTGTTCGACGAGCCCACGTCGGCCCTGGACCCGGAGATGGTCCAAGAGGTGCTCGACGTCATGGTCGGGCTGGCCCGTGACGGCATGACCATGGTCGTCGTCACCCACGAGATGGGCTTCGCCCGCAGGGCCGCCAACAGGGTGGTCTTCATGGCGGAGGGCCAGATCGTGGAGGAGAACATCCCCGAGGAGTTCTTCACCAACCCCAGTACGGACCGGGCCAAGGACTTCCTCTCCAAGATCCTCACCCACTGAGGGTCACATAACCGACCGTGTTCGCCCGTGGCCCGGCCGCCACGTGGCCTACTTGTGACATCTCGAAAGACCGGAGCGATCCGTACAACGGGGGCCGGGTGGGTAGACCACCCTCCACAAACTCGCTCGCCCCCACCCGACAACCAAACATGGCCCAGAGCAGACCCATCCACAAGCACCGAATCAAGCACTAAGCGGGACTGTAACCCCCCGCGACCCAGCCGTGAAGTTCAGGGAAGAGGTAGCGATGCAACCACGTCGAATCGGTGCACTTGTCGCCGTCGCGGCCCTTACCGCGAGCCTTGCCGCCTGCGGCGGTGGCGAGACGACCTACGCCTCGGTGGTCGACAAGGCCAAGGGCGCCAAGAAGCTGGTCATCGGGGTGAAGTTCGACCAGCCGGCCCTTGGTCTGAAGAAGCAGGACGGCACGGTTGAGGGCTTTGACGTTGACGTCGCGAAATATGTCGCCAAAGAGTTGGGCGTCCCGGAGAACGCGATCACGTGGAAGGAGACCATCTCCAAGAACCGTGAGCCGTTCATCCAGCAGGGTCAGGTCGACCTCGTGTTCGCGACCTACTCGATCCTGCCCGAGCGCAAGGAGAAGGTCACCTTCGGCGGGCCGTACATCGTCGCCCATCAGGACATCATGGTCCGCGGCGACGACGCGGCGATCACGAAGGTCGAAGACCTCAAGGACAAGCGCATCTGCCAGGCGTCGGGCTCCAACTCTTACAAGCGCATCACCGACCCGCCGCCCAACGGCAAGGACATCAAGAGCCAGCTCGTGCCGGCGGGCACCTACGCCGAGTGTGTGGAGCGCCTGAAGGGCAAGACGCTCGACGCGGTGACCACCGACGATCTGATCCTCGCCGGTTTCGCCGGTCAGGGCGGCGGCACCTTCAAGATCCTGGGCACGCCTTTCACCGACGAGAAATACGGCGTCGGCATGAAGAAGGACGACAAGGCCACATGCAACGCGGTGAACGCGGCCATCACCAAGATGTACCAGGACGGCACCGCTCAGTCGCTCGCCAAGAAGTGGTTCGGCAGCGCCCAGGGCCTTCAGCTCCCCACCGCGGCCCCCGCGTTTGAGGGCTGCTGACCCCGTCAACCGCTGACGTCTGGCGCGCCGGCGGGCCCCGCATCCGATTGCGACCCCGGGGCCCGCCGGCGCGTACCTATAGCGCGAGAAAATCGCGAGGAGGCCGATGGACGCGCTGCTCTCCAATCTCCCCCAGGTGCTCGACGGATTCTGGTCGACGATCCGGCTCACCGTCATGAGCGCGATCTGTTCGCTCATCCTGGGGACGGTGCTGGCCACGATGCGTGTCGCACCGACGCCGGTGCTGCGGGGCGCCGGCACGTTCTACGTGAACGCGCTGCGCAACACCCCGCTGACCCTGGTGCTTTTGTTCTGCAGCCTGGGCATCAGCAACGTGCTGCAGTTGAACTTCTCCGACGAGCCGTCGATGAACGGCTACTGGTTCGCGATCCTGGGCCTGTCCGCCTATACATCCGCTTTCGTCTGCGAGGCGATCCGGTCCGGCATCAACACCGTGCCCCTCGGCCAGGCGGAGGCGGCGCGGGCCGTCGGGCTCACCTTCCTCCAGTCGCTGCGGCTGATCATCCTGCCGCAGGCGTTCCGCCGGGTGGTGGGGCCACTCGGCAGCGTGCTGGTGGCGTTGACCAAGAACACAACCGTTGTCATCGTCGCGGGCTACACGGAGGCCGCTTTCGTGATGAATGAGATGATCTACGAGGGCAGCGGCACCGTCGGCATCTTCCTCGGATTCGCCCTTGGATTCGTGATCCTGACCCTGCCCACGGGCTTCTTCTTCACGTGGCTCGCCAAGCGCCTGGCGGTGGGCCAATGAGCTCATCCGCCACGGCCGTACTTTTCGACGCGCCGGGCCCGCGCGCCCGGCTGCGGAACAACATCCTCACGCTGGTCGGCGTGATCATCATTCTGGGCGTCGCCTACTTCGTGTGGGCGAGGTTCAGCGAGGCCGGGCAGTTCGACTCCAAGTTGTGGACTCCGTTCCTCGACCCCGGTGTCTGGCAGGGCATGATCCTTCCTGGCCTGGTCGGCACCTTGTCGGCCGCCGCCTTGTCGATCGTGCTCGCGCTGCTGTGCGGCGCCGTCTTCGGGCTCGGGCGGCTGTCGGACCACTGGTGGATCCGGTGGCCCTCCGGAGTGGTCGTGGAGTTCTTCCGGGCGATCCCCGTGCTGCTGATGATCTTCTTCGCGCAGGCGGGAGCGTTTGAGCTCTTCGGCTACACCATGCCCGCCTTCACCGCCGTGGTCATCGGTCTGACGCTCTACAACGGCTCGGTGCTCGCGGAGGTCTTCAAGGCCGGCATCCTGGCCGTGCCGAAGGGCCAGTCGGAAGCGGCCTACTCCCTCGGGCTGCGCAAGGGCGGCGTGCTCAGGCTCATCCTGCTCCCCCAGGCGGTCACGGCGATGATGCCCGCGATCGTCAGCCAGATGGTGGTGGCGCTCAAGGACTCGGCTCTCGGCTACATCATCAGCTATGAGGACCTGCTCAACACCGGCTTCCGGCAGCTTCCAAACAACTTCGGCAACCTGGTGCCCGCGGCCATCGTGATCTCACTGGTCTATATCGTGCTCAACCTGGCTCTCACCTACCTGGCGACCGCGCTGGAACGGCGAAGCCGGCGAAGCCGTAAATCGACCGCTAAACCGGTCAGCCTCGCCGCGGTCACCGGCGGGACGAGCACAGGAGAGTGAACCCTCGCAGCCTTGGGAAACGGCAAAGATTCACCGGGAAACCGAACAATCTACCCGATCCAGCACCACAGACCTCATTAGAGGCGACATACGGCAGTGTCTTCGGGCAGGATTCGGTTATGTCGTCCCCTGATCGCACAGCGTTGCCGTACACCCATTGGCCCTCCCCGATCTCCACCTCCGACGTCGCCGTCGCCGGACTGCACCTCGCGTCGCCGACCGTCTTGGGGGACGACGTGTGGTGGTGCGAGGACCGCCCCGCCGAAGGCGGCCGCACCACCATCGTCCATCGGGCGGCCGACGGCGTCCGCAGCGAGCTGCTCGCGGCCCCGTGGAGCGCGCGGTCAAGGGTGCATGAGTACGGCGGACGCCCCTATGCGGTCGTCCCCGGTCTGGGCGTGGTGTTCTGCAACCAGTCCGACCAGCGGCTTTACCTGATCGCCCGCGGCCATGAGCCGAAGGCGATCACTCCGGCCCCGGAGCGGCCCGCCGGGCTGCGCTACGCCGACCTGCTGGTCCGCGACGGCCAGGTGTGGTGTGTGCGGGAGGTACACCACGACGACGGCAAGGTCGTCAGGGGGATCGTGTCGATCCCCCTCGACGGCGGGGAGGAACCTCAGGAGCGGGTCGGCGGATCGGAATTCTACGCCTTCCCCACGATCTCCCCTGACGGCACGCATCTCGCCTACATCTGCTGGAACCACCCGCGCATGCCGTGGGTCGGCACCGAACTGCGGATCACCCGCCTGGCCGACGGCAGCTCGTGGACGATCAAGGGTGGCGCCACCGAATCGGTGCTGGCACCGCGATGGAGCGACAACAGCCACCTTTACCTGATCTCTGATTGGTCGGGGTGGTGGAACCTCTATCAGATAGGCATTTACGGCACCTCCCCACGTGCTCTTTTCCCCGCGAAGGAGGAGTTCGCCGAGCCGCTCTGGCAACTCGGCAACGCCCCCTACGAGCTGCTGCCCGACGGCCGCCTCGCCGTACTCCACGGCCAGGGCGACCTCCGCCTCGGGCTACTCGATCCGGACACCGACACGCTGCAGAACCTCGACGTGCCCTTCAGCGGGTGGATGCCGGGGCTCAGTGCCGACGGCACGGTGCTCGTCGGAGTCGCGTACGGCCCGGCCCACCCGACCACGGTCGTCCGCCTCGACACGGCCACCGGGCGGGTCGAGGGCCTGCGCCGCGACATCGAGGTGCTGCCCGACATCGCCTACCTGCCGACGCCACGCGGCGTCGAGATCCAGGGGGCCTCCGGGCGCCGCGTTCACGCCTATCTGTATCCACCGGCCAACCCTCAGGCCACCGGGCCGGCCGGCACGGCTCCGCCGTACGTGCTGTTCGCCCACGGCGGGCCGACGGCGCACGTCGGCACGGCGCTCAGCATGGAGAAGGCGTACTTCACGAGTCGTGGCATCGGGGTGCTCGATGTGAACTACGCGGGTTCGACCGGGTACGGCAGGGCCTATCGTGACCGGCTGCGTGGGCAGTGGGGCGTCGTGGATGTGCAGGACATGGTGTCTGCCGCCGAATGGCTGGCCACCGAGGGGCTGGCCGACCCCACACGCATCGCGATCAGAGGCGGCAGCGCCGGCGGGTGGACCGTCATGGCGTCCTGCTGTTTCTCGGATGTTTTCGCCGGTGGCGTGTCCTATTACGGCGTAAGCGCGCTCGCGCCGCTGAACGCGCACACCCATGACTTCGAGTCGCGCTATGTCGAGTGGCTGGTCGGCCCCGAGGACACCGCGGTCTATGCCGCCCGCGAGCCGATCAGCAACGCCGACCGGGTCAGCTGCCCCATGCTGCTGTTGCAGGGGCTTGACGACCCGGTGGTGCCTCCCGACCAGTCGGCGGGGTTCGCCGCCGCGCTGGCCGCGCGAGATGTGCCGTGCACCTACCTCACTTTCGAGGGGGAGTCACACGGCTTCCGGCGGGCGGAGACCCGTGTCGCGGCTTTGGCCGCGGAGTTCGCTTTCTACCAGCAGATCCTTGACGCCTCGTGGCCGATGTGAACGTGAGTCCTCGCGGGGTCCGGAGGTCTCCGCACGGGCTCGGGTGAGCCCGGCGGGGGCTTGCTTCGGTCTGCTCGCAGGTTGGGTGTTCAGCTGCTGGGTGTCAGCGGGCTCGTGTCGTGTCGTGGGTGTCAGCGGGCGAACTCGGTGGCTCTGGACTCACGCACCACCGTGATCCGGATCTGACCGGGATAAGTCAGTTCCTCCTCGACCTGCTTGGCGACGTCGCGGGCGATGACCTGGGCCTGGATATCGTCGATCGCGTCGGGTTTGACCATGACGCGGATCTCGCGTCCGGCCTGCATCGCGAAGACCTTCTCGACGCCCTCATAGGACTGAGCGATCTCCTCCAGGCGCTCCAGCCGCTTGACATATGCCTCAAGCGACTCCCGCCGGGCTCCCGGGCGGCTGCCGCTGATCGCGTCAGCCGCCTGGGTTAGCACGGCTTCCACCGTGCGCACCTCGACCTCGTTGTGATGCGCCTCGATGGCGTGCACCACGTCTTCGTGTTCGCCGTACCTCCGGGCGATCTCGGCACCGATCAGGGCGTGGCTGCCCTCGACCTCGTGGGTGAGGGCCTTGCCGATGTCGTGCAGCAGAGCACACCGTTTGGCCAGGTCTCGGTCCAGGCCCAACTCGGCGGCCATGATGCCGGCGATGTGGGCGGATTCGATGAGGTGCTTCAGCACGTTCTGCCCGTAGGAGGTGCGGTAGCGGAGCTGGCCGAGGAGCATGACCAGCTCGGGGTGCATGTCGGTGATGCCCACCTCGACCAGCGCGTCCTCGCCGGCCCTGCCGCACAGGTCTTGCACCTCGGCCTTGCTGCGCTCATAGGCCTCTTCGATGCGCTGCGGGTGGATGCGGCCGTCGAGCACGAGCTTCTCCAGCGTCAACCGCGCGGTCTCCCTGCGGACCGGGTCGAAGCAGGACAGCAGCACCGCCTCGGGGGTGTCGTCGATGATGAGGTTGACGCCGGTCGTCGACTCGAAGGCGCGGATGTTGCGCCCTTCCCTGCCGATGATGCGACCTTTCATCTCATCGCCCGGCAGGTGGAGCACGGAGACGACCGACTCGGTCGTCTGCTCGGTCGCGACACGTTGCACGGCAAGGGTGACGATCTTGCAGGCTCGTTTCTCACCCTCTTTGCGGGCCTCGCTCTCGATCTCGCGGATGATCAGCGCGGCCTCGCGTTTGGCTTGGTTCTCGATCTCCTTGACCAGCTCCGCCTTCGCCTGTTCGGCCGTGAGCCCGGCGACCCGGGACAAGATCGCCCGGCGTTGCTCCTCCACCTGATCCAGCTCAGAACGCCGATCCGCCAGTTGCGTCTCGGTCTCCGCGAGTTTGCGCGCCCGCTCGCCCTGCCGGCGCGCCTCCTCGTCCAGCCGCTGCTCACGCTCGCCGAGCCGGTGTTCCCTGCGTTCCAGGTCGGCCCTGAGATCCTTGAGCTCGTGCTTGAGGACCTGCCCCTCCTCCTCGGCCTCCTTGCGTAGGCGCGATGCGTTCTCCGTGAGCGACTCGGAGCGTCTGAGCAGCTCATCGGCATCGGACTCGGCCCTCTTCCGGATGTCGACCGCCTCGCGCTTGGCCTGCTCCAGCTCGCGGTAGACCTCGGCGATCTGCTCGGCAGTCGGCCCTGCGACCTGCGCCGACTGCCCACCGGAACGTCGCACCACCACGACAAGAGCAGACAGCGCCACCACGGCGAGAATCAGCACGGCCACAGTTAGCGCGACCGAAAGCGTCTCCATGAGCGCTCCGCCCTCCTCGCGTCACAACCCCTCACGACCTTCAACCCGCGAGATGTCACGCGCGCGGCACAGATCACCCAAGGAATGGCGCCACCAGGACAAATATCAAACCAAGACTGGCGGCACGCCCCACTGAGCCACCCTCGTCCCACCTGTCTCGGATTCTCAAGCTCGCTCGTCCATCGTCCACACCGTTATGGCAATCCGCACTGCGCGGAGTAACTCCTCACTGTCGTCGAGGTTAAGTTGTCGAAGTGGTCACGGGCAAGCAAAGAACGGGTGGCACGTACGCATAGCCATTGCGCGCCGCCCGGACCTGCGAGTTCGGAGTCGGACGCACTAACACTCCGTAATCGCGCGACTCTTCCGCAATGCAGCAGCAAGTAGCGCCGACGAGCGCTTAGACCGATTCAATACTCGGACGAAATCCACATCTTCCCAGGTAGCAGGCTTGGACCGAGATACCGCCGCGAAATAGCGGTAAGCATAGTGAGCCATGTCATTTGGCTGTTATGGTCGGCAACGGAGGTACAGCATGGACGACTGGGACGTGCGTCAACAAGTGTTCACGACGTTCGCCGAAGAGGGGCGTGCACCCTCCGTCGCCGAACTCGCGGTCCAGCAGGGCGTCGACGAGCACAGCATCCGCGACAGCCTCATCCGGCTCCACGAGGCACATGCGATCGTCCTCACGGAGTACGGCGATGCCATCCGCATGGCCCACCCCTTCTCGGCGACGCCCATGGGGTTCGTCGTCACCGCCGACGCCCCCTATGAGCAGCGCATGTGGTGGGGCGGCTGCGCCTGGGACTCCTTCGGCATCAGCGCCGCCCTCAAAATCGACGTCACCGTCGACACGCGCTGCCCCGGATGCACCACACCCCTGCGCCTTGACGTCGGCCCACACCAGCAGCCCGAACCCGACCTCATCGCGCACATCCCCAAACCCGCCGCTCAGTGGTGGGACGATGTGGTGGACACGTGCAACAAGATCCGCCTGTTCTGCTCCACCGAACACCTGAAGCTGTGGGCCTCCCAGACGGACACCCCTGTCGGCCAGGCCATTCCCGCCACCACTCTGTGGCAGCTCGCCCAACCTTGGTATGGCGACCGCCTCAACTCGGGCTACCGGCCCCGGCCCCTGGCCGAGTCACAGGCGCTACTCACGGAGTGTGGTCTCACTGGGGATTTTTGGACCCTCCCAGAGTGAGAGCTGTGCGTTAAGGGGTGTCGGGGGTTACCCACTCTACGTGCGTATAAATACGGTTTGGCGATCCATTGGATGGACACTACATAAGACGCCAAATCACGCAATCAATGCTATAGCAGACAGAATACTTTTTCTCCACCGAATAGCGCATACCAATCCACCCCTGGGTTCCTCTCAGCGTAGGCCGCCTCCCACCAGCCGCACTCCCCACCTGAGAAGGCACACCCCCTCCTCGCCCAAGTGATCAGGATCCCTCCCTCACCCAGCCCGGTCACGCTGCTCTGGTCCTCAGCACCCCAGGTCATGCGAGACAACCGGATCGGGAGCATTTTCCGGGATCAGCCTCACCAGCCATGAACTCCCCGGGATCACCGCACTCCCCTCGCTGTAACGACGGCACCATGCGCAAGGCCGGCTCAAGACCACTCCCCTGGGTCGGGATCACCGCCCATGGAATCCTCGGGAAGATCCTCGGCCTCCATCGCCTCGCGCACCACGCGGAACGCGAGGCCGGGGGCGTAGCCCTTTCTGGCGAGCATGCCGGTGATCCGGCGCATCCGAACCTCGGGGGCGAGCCCTCGGGTGGACGCCAGTTTCTTGGCCACCAACCGGCGGGCCGTCTCGACCTCCTGGTCGGGATCAAGCCGGTCGACCGCAGCCTTGACCATCTCGTCCTCGACACCCCGATGGCGCAGCTCGGCCGCGAGGGCACGCCGGGCGAGACCTCGCCCATGGTGGCGTGAACTCACCCACGCCTCAGCGAACGCCTCGTCATCGATCAGCCCGACCTCTGAGAAGCGTGACAACACCGCCTCGGCCACCTCATCGGGGATCTCCCGCTTGCGCAGGGCGTCCGCGAGCTGAGCCCTGGTCTTCGGCGCGAGGGTCAGCAAGCGCAGGCAGACCTCCCGGGCGACGGCATGCGGGTCACGCTCCAGGGCAGCCCGCCGCCGCTCACCTCTCCCCGACCTGGCCGCACGCGAACCCGTCCGCCGATCGCCGTCCCTGGACTCACCCGTATCGGGCTCCACGCCATCGGAGCGGGCGGAACTCTGGCCTGAATCACCCCAGCCCCGATCGTTCTCCTCCGCATTCTCTTCCGCATATGAACGTCCTCTGTTGGAACGCCCCTTCCCGCCACGCCTCTGCCCGCTCTCCCCCCATCCAGCACGATCACGCCCCGCTCCCCGGCCGCCCGGCCGCCCCCCACGATCACGCTCCTCACGAGCATGCTCCTCACGCTCGTGGCGGGCGTCGTCACGTTGAGCACGGTCACGGGTGGAGTCGCCCTCCCGAGCACGCCTGAACAGATCGGGGTCAGCCGGATCAAGGCCAAGAAAGGCCAGCGCGCTGCCGAACTCCCCCTGCCCTGCCGCGCCACAGCCGGCCTGCTCCCGGCGAGCTCCCTCAGCCCCCGCATGATCCCGCGAAGCCTCGGCAGCGGCACGCGCCGACCGATCATGCTTGCGGGCAGGCCCCGAGGAGCGCCCCCGCTTCGCCCGCCCGGACACATCCGAGGACTCGGTGTCCCCCCATGCCCTCCAGTCCTTCGCCCCGACCTCAGGATCACGGGAGGAGGGATCGTGACCACTCAGCTCAGCTTTCCCCTCACCTGCATCCCCATAGACCTGGTCGCTCCGTCGAAGATCGCCTTCCCGTCCCCAAGAAGGGCTACGGTCCGACAACCTCCCCAAGCCGGGAGGCTCGGGAGCATCGGCCTCGCTCCGCCCCCCGGGCTCCGGATCGTGGGAGGAGACGTCGCGACCACTTGGATCCGCGCCACTCTCATCGGACTGCCAAGCCGGTTGATCCCCTTGTGGAACACGACGCCCCCAGCCCGAGGAACGGCTGCGACGCGGCCACTTCCCCGAGCCCGACGAGTCAGGGGAATCGGCTTCCCCCCACACCTCGGGCTCCGGATCACGGTCAGCCCCACTCCCAGCAACCCCCCAGCCCGAAGAGCGGCCACGACGCGGCCACCTCCCCGAACCGGAAGAACCAGGGGGATCGGCTTCCTCCCATGCCCCGGGCTCCGGATCGCGGGAGGAAGGGGCGTGGCCACTCAGCTCGGCTTCACTCTCGCCAACCCCCCGGCCGGACTTGCCACCCCGACGGATAGGACCTCCCCTGCCCAAGGGGCGCCTCCGGCGCGGCTGGTCTGCTGTGCCGGAGGGGTCGGGAAGGTCGGCGTCCATCCATGCTCCCCAGTCCCGCGTCCCGGGATCGGGATCGTGGGAGGAGGTGTCGTGTCCGCTCAGACGTCACCCGGCTTGGGGGCCGTGGCCGTGGCCCTGGCCGCTCGGGCGGAGGCACCGGCGCCGCGACCGGTCGCGGCGGCGGGGGCTGCGGTGCGGGGTGCAGGGCCCGCGGCGGGGGTGGCCGGCTTGACGGCGGGGGCGTCGGCGGGTGCGTCGACGCGGGGGCCGACACCGAGCTTCTCCTTGATCTTCTTCTCGATCTCGTTGCCGGTGTCGGGGTGGTTCTTCAGGAAGTTGCGAGCGTTTTCCTTGCCCTGGCCGAGCTGCTCGCCCTCGTAGGTATACCAAGCGCCGGACTTGCGCACGAAGCCGTGCTCGACACCCATGTCGATGAGGCCACCCTCACGGGAGATGCCAAACCCGTAGAGGATGTCGAAGTCGGCCTGGCGGAAGGGCGGCGCACACTTGTTCTTCACGACCTTGACCCTCGTGCGGTTGCCGACGGGCTCGGTGCCGTCCTTGAGGGTCTCGATGCGACGCACGTCGAGGCGGACCGACGCGTAGAACTTGAGCGCCTTACCACCGGTCGTGGTCTCCGGGCTGCCGAACATGACGCCGACCTTCTCCCGGAGCTGGTTGATGAAGACGGCGGTCGTGCGGGTCGAGCTGATGGCGCCGGTCAGCTTGCGCAGGGCCTGGGACATCAGACGGGCCTGGAGGCCGACGTGGCTGTCGCCCATGTCGCCCTCGATCTCGGCCTTGGGCACAAGCGCGGCCACCGAGTCGATCACCACGATGTCGATGGCGCCGGAGCGGATCAGCATGTCGGTGATCTCAAGCGCCTGCTCACCGGTGTCGGGCTGCGACACCAGCAGGGCATCGGTGTCGACCCCCAGCCGCCGAGCGTATTCAGGGTCGAGCGCGTGCTCGGCGTCCACGAACGCGGCGATGCCGCCGGCCCGCTGGGCGTTGGCCACCGCGTGGAGGGCGACGGTCGTCTTACCGCTCGACTCGGGGCCGTAGATCTCGACGACGCGTCCCCGGGGCAGTCCGCCGATGCCGAGGGCGACATCGAGCGCGATCGCGCCCGTCGGGATCACCTCGATCGGGGCCCTCGCGTCCTCGCCGAGCCGCATGACGGAGCCCTTGCCGAACTGCCGCTCAATTTGGGCGAGGGCGGTCTCAAGGGCCTTCTCGCGGTCGTTGTTAGCCATGGGAGCCCCCCCAAAAGGGATGTGGATCTGGTCAGTGGAGAGAAAGCTACGACCTGCCACCGACAATTTCCGGCACGGCACGCGCCGACGGCGACGCCTTCATACTAGCCGAACGATTGTTCGATCACAGCCCGAACACGCCGACCTCCGAAAGCCTCCCGCGCACGTGGGGGCACATATGGACACACAGGCCAACACCCCACCAGATACCCAGCCAACCCCACCGCTCCGCCGTACAACACCACGAGCCGGGCTCTCCGGCCGTGAGCTGGGCGGGCTTCGCCGTACAAGATCAGGGGTACATGCGAGGTGCGGGCCGAAAGCGCAGGGGCGACTTGCTTTCAGCTGTTGCCACAGTGCTGACCTGCGGCGATCCTGAAGGGAGACGAACCCCGAGGTGCCAGACGTGACCAGCACGTACACCCAGCAACGCCGCACCCATCTTGAAACGCTCGCTGCTCAGCTTGTGGAGCACGGGCTCGTGGGCCGCCTCCTCGGCGGCGACAACCCGATGTTGTGGGTGTGGCATCCCACAACAGGCAAACAGACCATCATCTTCGCGACCCCCTCCAAGGACGGATGGCAATTCCTCTGGTCCCCCAACGGCCAGATGAGCGCCGACGCCACAGCCAGGACCGTGCAACTGCTCAGAGACGCCCTCTCCGACAATCCGCCCTGATGTCTGGTGGCCCGCACCGTACGGCACGGGCCACCATAAACATGACCTGGGGCGATTAGGAGAGCAGCGTCTCGCCGATCCACCCCGAGGACGAACACCCCGGAGGTATGGCGAAGACCGCAGACCCGATCGGGGTCGTCCATTCGTTGAGCAGATCGACCTCCGCGAGCCTCCGCTGGATGGGGACGAACTGACGCTCGATGTCGGCCTGATAGGACGCGAAGATCAACCCCGAATCGGAGCGCCCCCGCGCGGTGAGCCCCTCATCATAGTTGTAGGCCCTCCGGAAGATCCGCAGACCGGGATCGGCCACATGGGCCCTCCGCACGTGGGAGAACTCCGAGATCACCGGAAACCCCACGTCGTTGAGCCGCTCGAAATCAGGCGGGTCGTGCTCCGCGCGACCGGTCAGCGGGGCTCCCGTGTCCAGGCGGCGCCCCACAGAGAACTCCTTGGCCACGCGGTCGACCGCGTCCCAGGTCTCAAGCTCCATCCGGATACGGCGGAGCACGAGCATCGTGCCGCCGCGCAGCCAGGCGGGGTCATCCGCCACCCATACGGCCTTATCGAAATCGGGTGTGCCAGGACGGTGATTGACGGTGCCGTCGAGCTGCCCCATCAGATTGCGCTGGGTCAGCCCCGGAGCCTCGACGTGAGGAGGACGCCGGAACCCCCGCTGAAGCCAGCGGACCTCGGCAAAGGCGCGCACGTCTTTGACGATCATGCGCAGCGCGTGGGACAACGTGACCGCGTCGTCCGAGCAGATCTGCACAAGCAGATCTCCCCCGCTCCACCGCTTCTCCAGCTTGTCGATCTTGAACTCCGGCAGGGCCTTCAGCGACCTCGGCCGCCGGTCCTCGGCCTCGGCCGCCGTGAAGAACCCCGGGCCGAACCCGAAGGTGACGCTTAACCTGGCCGGCAGTACGGCCAGCTCGGGTTCGGTGTCGGCCAACGCGGGTCGTCCCTCGGTCAACCGCCGCGCGTCGTCGGTGAGCAGCCTCATCAGCCGGCCCAACGCGTCGCGATCGGTCCCCTTCCTGAGGTCGAGCCCGAGGAACACCGCATATGTCTGGGGAAGCGTGGCGACACCCCCTTGGTGAGGACCATGGAAGGACTCCACACTCCTCCCATGAGGTACGGCGACGCCGCCGTTGGCCTCGGCCGGACTCCCGGCGACCGTGGCGGCGAAGGTCGCGGCGGCGGCAGCCGTACCGCCGGCGAGGAGACCCCGCCGGCTCAGCCCGCCCCCGCCCGGCCCCGGCTGGGCAGGCGTTGAGTTGCGCATCGTTCGGGCCTGTCGTCAGTGCTGGTCGGAGCCGGGCTCGTATTCCTCGTTGCCACCGGCGAATTCCTTGCCGACGGCGGTGAGCTCGACGTCGGCGCCGTCCGCGGTGGTGAGGGTGAAGGTGAACTGGTCACCTGGCTTGATGGCCTTCTTCACACCCATGATCATGATGTGGTCGCCACCGGGTTGCAGGGTCAGCTTCCCCTTGGGCGGGACCACGAAGCCCCCCTGCTTTTCACGCATCACCATCTTGCCGTTGTTGTCGGCCACCTCGTGGAGCTCGATGGAGGAGGCGGCAGGCGTGGCACCGGACACGAGGGTCACGGCTTTGTCGGTGTTGTTGACGAGGGTGCCGAAGACGGCGGTCATGCCGGTCGACGCCGCTTTCACCCAGGGGTCGACGATGGTCACCGTACCGGCGGCGGCTGCGGGAACCGCCGCCGGACTCGCCGGCGCGGAGGTGGCCGGGGTGGCGGTGGAGGTGGTGCCGGAGGATCCGCACGCGCCGACGGCGAGAGCGGCGGTGAGAGCAGCGGCCAGGAGAAGACCGGCCTTCATGGGACGGTGAAGCTTCATGCGTGATGCCTTTCTTAGGCGCGTCCGAGCACACCCGCGATGCCCACCGGGGAAACTCACGGTGGGGACGGCAGGTGAGCGGTCGTCACTGAGCGCACTTCATCCGGTCTCCGGCATCACAGCCCTGCCGCCAGACGGTCGACGCCTGACGCCCGACGCCCTAGACCCGGCGGTGGACTGTCTCGACGTTCTAGTCGTTTCCGGCGGCTCGTCGTTTCCGGCGGGCTCGACGTTTCCGGCGGGCTCGACGTTTCCGGCGGGCTCGACGTTCTGGTCGCTCCCGACGGGCTCGACGTTTCCGGCAGCTCGACGTTCTGGTCGTTCCCGACGGGCTTGACTGTCGGCAGGACGGCGAGTCGGTGTCGGCTCGGCGAGTCGGCGATGGATCGTGTCAGCCAGAGGGATGAGTGCGGCTCACGGGTTTACGGTGCCGACGGCACAACCGGCCGGTCGGCACAACCTCGCCCTCCCGGGCGAGGTGCGGGAACCGCGACAGCGCCCCCGGCGCCAGGGACGAACCCGGAGCTCAGAGGGCGGCGGTGAGGCCCGTCGGCGGCCCACGCCGGCCGACGGCATGGCGCAGCAGCGCCGACTGCAGGATCTGCGGCTCGGGCGCCCACGGCACGGCCGGCCAGAGCGTGATCGGCTGGATCAGCTCGACAACGGGGATGCGGAGACGCGCCCCGATGCGACGCAGCAGCGCCCAAAGCAGCGCCTCGCCACGAGCCAGCCACAACGCGGTCAGCCCGACGGCCCACCCGTGCATGACGAGCATGCCGATGTCAGGCATGAGCCCCGTGTGAGGAACCTCGACATGGCCGACCGGCATCGTTCCCTGAGGCACGGCGTGCGACATGGCGAACAGTACGTGCAGCACCACTTGCAAGGCCGCGAGCAGCGGCAGAATCACCCGCAGGGTGCGCTCACGCCCCGAGAACGGCAACGCCGCGACGAAGGCGAGGCTCAACGCCCCCACCACGACCGTCCCCGAGACCTGCCCTCCACCAAAGATGTGCGCGACCACGCTCAGCCCGGCACACACCACGGCGAACGCGGCAGTCCTGACGAGTCGGAACGACACTGTGGAGGGCATGATGGCGCCATCTTGACACATCCCCCGGCCGGTGAACGACTTGCCTCGACGCCATGAATCCCCGCCATGCCCGCTAAAAGGAGCAGAGTAGAGCGATCACGAACGCCGGAACAGACGCGAACACGAGGGCGGATGCACATCGCGACAGCCCGGCGCGAAGGCGGGTGCAGACGGGACGCGGGGCGGCAATGACGCCGGAGGCGTACGAGCACGCCTTTAGGCGGGGGCGTGTACGGCGGAAGCAGACTTGGAGCTCGCCACAAACCCTCGCGTAGTCCTCGGCGAGGTGCCGACGTGCGCGGCACGGCAGGAGCAGACATGCTGTGGGAGGCGCACTGACCGCCGCCAAACCCCGTGAACACATCGGTCCCTGCCTCACCGCGGTCCGCGTCTGACGCATGCCGACCCGATAGCCCCCGCGAATCCGTCCGGTCAAGATCCGAGAACCTTCGGCGGCGGGGGCGGAGACGACCGCAGTCTTGGAAGCCTGCGCCTCCTTGGGGGCAGCCGTGCGTCTTGAACCCGGCTCAGAGATCAGTCGCACTCGGCTTGGGGATCAACGCAGTTTGGGGTCCACATCGACGGTGACGCACACGGCCTGCCAGACCTTCTTGGCGGGCTCGCCGTCGGCCAGGGCCTGGACCACGGTGCGGCTGCCCAGTTCGGCGATGACATAGTCACGTGCCCAGGACTCGGAGTAGACCTCACCGAACTGTGCGTGCATCCGTCTCCAGAACTCCGTAATACGCATCTCCCCAGTCTGGCACCCCTTCCCCACCGGGACTGCCCGCCTGCGCGGGCCATGGGGACGAGAACACGCGCGTCCGGCGCCGGCTCTCGCAGCCGCCCCTGCCCTTCCGCTACCGGCTCGAAGAAATTTGTGAGGGATGGAAGGGGCGGAAGTGGCCTGGAAGACATTTGAGACAGCGGGCCGGGCGGTTCTGTCGGTGGGGGGAGGCAGACTGGGCCTGTGAGCTCGCTCGACCATTTCAGCAGCCTGACCAGGCAGTGGTTCCAGGGCGCCTTCGCCAGGCCCACGGCCGCGCAGGAGGGGGCCTGGGAGTCGATCGCGCGTGGGGACAACACTCTCGTGGTCGCCCCCACCGGATCGGGTAAGACGCTGGCGGCGTTCCTATGGTCCCTCGATCGGCTGGCCTCCGGAGACAGGGCACGGAGCGGCACAAGTTCTGCTCATGCGAGCCCTGCCGACACGAGCCCTGCCGGCACAAGCCCTGGCGGCACAAGCCCTGCCGACACGAGCTCTGCCGGCACAAGCCCTGCCGGCACAAGCCCTGCCGGCACAAGCCCTGCCGACACAAGCCCTGCCGGCCTGGGCTCGGCGGCCGGGCGTAAAGGCCGGGGGGCGAAAGGATCGGGAGGCACCGCCCGCCAGCGGACATGCCGGGTGGTCTACGTGTCGCCCCTCAAAGCGCTTGCCGTCGACGTCGAGCGCAACCTTCGGGCGCCGCTCGCGGGTCTGCGGCAGACGGCCAGGAGGCTGGGCGGCGAGGCGCCTGATATCTCGGTGGCCATCCGGTCCGGTGACACCCCGGCCGAAGATCGCAGGCGGTTCGCGACCAAGCCGCCGGACATACTGATCACCACGCCCGAGTCGCTTTTCCTCCTGCTCACCTCACAGGCCCGGGAGGCGCTGCGCGGTGTGGAGACGGTCATCGTGGACGAGGTGCACGCGGTGGCCGGCACCAAGCGGGGCGCCCACCTGGCACTCAGTCTGGAGCGTCTCGACGCGCTGCTTCCCCGTCCGGCGCAGCGCATCGGGCTCTCCGCCACCGTGCGGCCGGTCGCCGAGGTCGCGACCTTCCTCGGGGGCGCTCGCCCGGCGACCGTCGTGCAGCCACCGTCGGACAAGCAGTGGCAGATCGACGTGGTCGTCCCGGTCGAGGACATGACCGAGCTGGACCGCCCTCCAAAACCGGCCGCGGGCGAAGGCGAGTTGTGGGCTCCGGAGACCCGGAGGTCCATCTGGCCCCATGTGGAAGAGCATCTGCTGGATCTCATCGGGAGACACCGCTCCACGATCGTCTTCGCCAACTCCCGCCGCCTGGCCGAGCGCCTCTGCGCCCGCCTCAACGAGCTGTCCTATGAGCGTGGCCTGGCCTCCCTGGCTCCCGGTGATGAGGGCATGTCGCCCGTCTATGGCGACACCCATGGCACTGCCGCAGGAGACGGCTTTGACGGCGCGAGTGACGAAGTCCGTCACCTCCACGGAGACGACGGAGACCGCCGAGGCAGCGGCGTGCACACCTGGGACAGGGATAGCGCGGACTCCCGAAGCAAAGGGGACGCCCAAGGCGAAGGGGACGTCCAGGGCGAAGGGGACGTCCAGGGCGAAGGGGTCGGCAAGACGGTAGAGACGCCTCGCGACGACGGGCGCACGCCACCCCGCGAGGATCTCGGCAACGGTGGCGGTGCCGTACTCGGAGGTGCCGGTGAAGCGAATCGTGGCGATGCGCGGCGGGGCTGGGGGAACGGCGTGGCCGGGGGGATGCCAGCTGCGATGATGGCGCAGGCCGGGGCGGGGAAGGGGGCGCCGGCCGAGGTGGTGCGGGCGCACCATGGGTCGGTGTCCAAGGAGGAGCGGGCGCAGATCGAGGAGGCGCTCAAGTCGGGGAGGCTGCCGGCGGTTGTGGCGACCTCCAGCCTGGAGTTGGGCATCGACATGGGCTCGGTCGATCTGGTGGCCTGTGTGGAGGCGCCGCCCAGTGTGGCGAGTGGTCTGCAGCGGGTGGGGCGGGCCGGTCACCAGGTGGGGGCGGTGTCCAGGGGGGTCATTTTCCCGAAATATCGGGGTGATCTCGTGCAGACGGCGGTGGTCGCCGAGCGTATGAAGAGCGGGGAGATCGAGGAACTGCGTTATCCCCGCAATCCGCTCGATGTGCTCGCGCAGCAGATCGTGGCGATGACGGCGGTCGACGAGTGGACGGTGGACGAGCTGGAGGCCCTGGTCCGCAGGGCGGCGCCTTACGCGACGCTGCCGCGGACGGCGCTTGAGGCGACGCTCGACATGTTGGCGGGGCGTTATCCGAGTGAGGAGTTCGCGGAGCTTCGTCCTCGTGTGGTGTGGGACCGGGTGACGGGGGCGTTGCGGGGGCGGCCGGGGGCGCAGCGGCTGGCGGTGACGAGCGGGGGCACGATTCCCGATCGTGGGTTGTTCGGGGTGTTCCTCGTGGGTGAGCGGGGTTCGCGGGTGGGTGAGCTGGACGAGGAGATGGTCTACGAGTCGCGGGTCGGCGACGTGTTCGTGCTGGGGGCGACATCGTGGCGCATCGAGGACATCACGGCTGAGCGGGTGCTCGTGTCGCCGGCTCCCGGGCAGCCGGGGAAGTTGCCGTTCTGGCATGGTGACACGCCGGGACGGCCCGCCGAGCTCGGGCGGGCGATCGGGGGGTTTCTGCGGGAGGTGGCCGCGGCCGAGGCTCCTGAGGGGCGTGTGCGGGCGGCGGGGCTCGACGAGTTCGCCGCGGACAATCTGCTGGCCTATTTGAAGGAGCAGCGTGAGGCGACGGGGCACATTCCCGACGACCGGACGCTGGTGGTCGAGCGGTTCCACGATGAGCTGGGCGATTGGCGAGTGGTGGTGCATTCGCCATACGGCGCGCGGGTGCACGCCCCGTGGGCGCTGGCGATCGATCGGCGGTTGCGCGAGCGTTATGGCGTGGATGTGCAGGCTGTGCACTCCGACGATGGGATCGTGCTGCGCATCCCGGACACGCTGACGGATCCGCCGTCCGATGTGGCGGCGTTCGATCCGGAGGAGATCGAGCGGATCGTCACCGAGGAGCTCGGCGGGTCGGCGTTGTTCGCGGCGCGTTTCCGGGAGTGCGCTGGGCGTTCGCTGCTGTTGCCGAGGCGCAGTCCGGGCAGGCGCACTCCGCTGTGGCAGCAGCGGCAACGTTCGTCGCATCTGCTGAAGGTGGCGAGCGGCTACGGGTCGTTCCCGGTCGTGCTGGAGACGATGCGCGAGTGCCTGCAGGACGTGTTCGACGTGCCGGGGCTGGTCACGCTGATGCGCGACATCGCGGCGCGGCGGGTGCGGGTGGTGGAGGTGGAGACTCAGCAGGCTTCGCCGTTCGCCGTGTCGCTGTTGTTTAACTATGTCGGCGCTTTCATGTACGAAGGGGACGCGCCGCTGGCCGAACGCAGGGCTCAAGCGCTCGCGCTCGACACCTCGCTGCTGGCGGAGCTCCTCGGCCAGGCCGACCTTCGTGAGCTGCTCGACCCCGAGGTCGTCGCGGAGGCCGAGCGCGAGCTGGCCAAGCTCGTCTTTCCCCTGCGTGACATGGAAGACTGCGCCGACCTGCTGCGTTCCCACGGACCGCTGCTCGCGGCCGACGTGAGTGTGCGCGGGGGTGACCCGGCCTGGCTGGCCGAGCTGGAGCGGACCAGGCGGGCACTGCGAGTGCGGGTCGCCGGTGATGAGCTGTGGGCCGCGATCGAGGATGCCGCGCGGCTGCGCGACGCGCTCGGCACGCCGCTGCCCGTCGGTGTGCCGCATGTCTTCCTCGAACCTGTGGACGACCCGCTGGGCGATCTTCTGGCACGGCACGCACGCACCCGCGGACCGTTCACGGCGACCGGGGCGGCCGCGAGGTTCGGGCTCGGGGTGGCGGTGGTGCGCGACACCCTGACCCGCCTCGCCGGCTCGGGGCGGGTCGTCAGCGGCGAGTTCCTCCCCGGCGGGAGGGGCGAGGAATGGTGCGACGCGGGTGTGCTGCGCATGCTGCGGCGTCGTTCGCTGGCGCGTCTGCGGCGCGAGGTCGAACCGGTGCCCGCCGAGACCCTTGCCCTGTTCACCCCCGTCTGGCAGGGCGTCACAGCGGGGGCCGGTCAAGGTTCGCGGGCCGAAGGTGGCGGGGCGCGGCAGATGGACACTCTCGTCAGTGCCATCGAGCAGCTTCAAGGCGCGGCTGTGCCCGCGTCCGCACTGGAGACGCTCGTGCTGCCCGGCCGGGTGCCCGGTTACTCCCCTGCCATGCTCGACGAGCTGACCGCGTCCGGTGAGGTGCTCTGGGCCGGGCAGGGCGGGCTGCCGGGCGGCGACGGCTGGGTTTCGCTTTACTTCGCCGACACCGCGCCGCTGCTGCTGCCCGAGCCGGTCGAGATCACGATGACGCCTCTGCATGAGCAGGTGCTCGACGCGCTGGGCGGTGGAGGCGCGCTGTTCTTCCGCGGTCTGTCCGACCGGATCGGCTCGCTGGACGACCCCGCGCTGGTCACCGCCCTGTGGGATCTCGTGTGGGCGGGGCGGGTCTCGGGTGACACCCTCGCCCCTCTGCGTGCGGCGCTCGGCGCCGGTCGCCCAGCGCACCGGCCCGCCACCTCCCGCCGCAGGCGGGTCGTGTTGCCCACCCGCACCGGACCGCCGACCGCCGGCGGGCGGTGGTGGTTGTTGCCCGGACCGTCGCCGGACGCGACCCAGCGGGCCCACGCCCAGGCGGAGGTGCTGCTCGAACGCCACGGTGTCGTGACGCGGGGCGCCGTCGCCGCCGAGCGGCTTCCTGGGGGGTTCGCCGGGGTCTACCAGGTGTTGCGGGCCTTCGAGGAGAGCGGGCGATGCCGCCGGGGCTACTTCGTGGAAGGGCTCGGCGGCGCCCAGTTCGCGCTCACGGGCGCGGTCGACCGCATGCGCGCCCTTACCCCGTCCGCCAGTCGGCGCCGCGAGGCCCCACGCGTGGTGGTCCTCGCCGCGGCCGACCCCGCCAATCCGTACGGCGCGGCGCTCCCATGGCCCGACCGCCTCACCGACGTGGCCCACCGCCCGGGGCGGAAGGCGGGCGCGCTGGTGGTGCTCGTGGACGGCCACCTTGTGCTTTATGTGGAGCGGGGCGGCAAGACCCTCCTGTCGTTCGCCGAGGACGGCCCTCACCTCTCGCCTCAGGAGGCCGGCGACGGCTCGTTTGACACCCTGATCCGGCCGGCCGTGGACGCCCTGGCCCTTGCCGTCCGCGAAGGCGCCCTCGGCAAGCTCACGGTGGAGAGGGCCGACGGCCTGCCGATCAACGACTCCCCACTCGCCGCCGCCCTGGAAGCCGCCGGCTTCCACCCGACACCACGCGGCCTCCGCCTGCGCGCGTAACGGTCGGGCCGGACGACTACAACCGGGCGAAACTCGCCGTGGCCTCCACCTGCGCGCGTAAGAGTCGGGCCGGACGACTACAACCGGGCGAAACTCGCCGTGGCCTCCACCTGCGCGCGTAACGGTCGGGCCGGACGACTACAACCAGGCGAAACGCGGCGTCGCCTCCGCCTGCACGCGTAGCCGTCCCGCGACCGATGCGAGGGCCCTAGGCGGTTCGAGGAGGTGCCGGTCGCGGGGCTAAGGGGTGACCGCGACGGCCAGGCCGCCGACGCGGTAGTCGCCGATGGCCTGGGTGACGGCGAATGGGGCAAAGCGGCCTGTTTGCAGTTTCGTCACTTGGATCAACAGGTGGACCCGGCGCTGTTCTCCGGGTTCCAAGGCGACGGGGAAGGTGCCCGCGCCTTCGAAGCCGATTTCGCCGTCCACTTTGAACGCGGTGTGCGTCCACATGGGGTCGCCCGGCACCTCCCCGAGCAGGCCGGCGATGTTCTCCATCGGGCCCACATGCACATCGAACCGCATGAACTCCGCCGTCCGCCGCACGGGTGAGTTCACGGATATACGCGTCGGCGGGCCGGGCCAGAAGGGTGTCCGGCCAACTCCAGTCCTCGATGCGCTGGTCCTCCTGCCGTGGGTGGCGCGGGAGATGGGGAAACGCGGCTATGTGTTTGCGCAAGTGCTCGATCTTCCTACTTTGCTCAAGCACCCCCGGGACCATGGATTTCAACCGGTTACCCACGTCGTTGAAGGCCGACTGTGCGGCCGCGTCCGGCGGGGCGGCGAGGACGCCTTCCAGCCCGGCCCGAACTCGCCTATGGCGTGGCTCCAGCCCTCCAGGTCCCCGCAAGCCCACCCCCAAAAACGTCTCAACGGTCACATTGGCACCACAAGACGGCTACGGTATGGGCCATAGATGTGATCTTTGGTGCGTCGCAGGACATTCACTGCCCATCTATGGCAAGGCGTCATGCAGCCCTACGAGAGCACGTCACCACGGGGAGTTGGGGCGACCGCAGACTGCCTTCAGCAACCTGCGCGAGTATGACGAACACGGGCGGCCCACGCGTTCGCCCGCCTGAAATGCCAAGGGGGCAACATGCGCTGGACCGCAGCCGACATACCTGATCTATCTGGCAAAACAGCTATCGTCACGGGGGCGAACAGCGGGCTCGGCATGATCACCGCCGGGGAGCTGGCACGGCGAGGGGCGTCGGTGGTGCTGGCCTGTCGCGACACCGGCAAGGGCAACGAGGCCGCCGCGCGGATGCGGGCCGTGCTTCCGCACGCGCACATCCACGTGGCCCGGCTGAACCTCGCCGACCTGCGATCCGTCCACGAATTCGCCGACATGATGAAGGACCGCCACGCCGAGGGGGTCGACCTCCTCGTGAACAACGCCGGCGTGATGGCCATGCCGTACCGCAGGACCTCCGACGGCTTCGAGTTGCAGTTCGGGACCAATCACCTTGGGCACTTCGCCCTCACCGGGCTGCTCATGCCGCTCCTGCTGGCGGGCCGGGGGGCGCCGCGGGTGGTGACGGTGAGCAGCGGGGCACACCGTGCCGGCCGGATGAACTTCAAGGATTTGAACGCCGAAGGCCGCTACGGCAAATACAGCGCCTATGCCCAGTCCAAGCTGGCCAATCTTCTCTTCGCCTTCGAACTCGACCGGCGGGCCACCGGGTCGGGCCTGGTCAGTGTGGCGGCCCATCCGGGATACGCCGCCACGAACCTCACGATCGCGGGTCCTCGTATGGAGGGGAGTAAGTGGCGTGAGCTCGTCACCAAGGTGGGCACCAAGGTCGTGGCGCAGAGCAAGGAGCGCGGCGCGCTGCCCCTGCTGCACGCCGCCACCAAGGAGGGGTTGCGCGGCGGAAGCTACATCGGCCCGGACGGCATGTTCGAGTCGCGGGGTTACCCCAAGCAGGTGGAACCCGCCCCGCTCGCCCGCGACGCGAAGAGCGCCCGCAAGTTGTGGGAGGTCTCGGAAGAGCTGACGAAGGTGCGTTACGTGTTCTGATCGCCGGTGAGTTCCTCCGGCGCCTCCAGTGACTCCCTGAGCGCGCGGAGGAAGGCGGCGACGTCCCTGCCGTTCAGCACCCGGTGGTCGAAGGCCAGGCTGAGGTTGGCGATCCGCTTGGCCACTACCGTTCCGTCGGGGGCGAAGACCGGTTCGACGCGTGGTGCGGCGATGGCGAGGGTGCAGGCGGTGCCGGGGAGGATGAGGGGGATCGCGACGGTGACGTCGCCGTCGTGGTGAAGCGCGATGCTGAAGGACGCCCCGGCCAGGTCGGCCTCCCGGAACTCCCCGTTCACCGCCGCGACCCTGAACTCCATGAGCTGGGTAGCGATCTCCTTCACCGGCCGCCGGGTCACGTCGCGGATCACCGGCACGTAGAGCCCCTCCCCCGCGTCCATCGTGATCCCGATGTGGGGTTTCGGGTGCAGCTCGATCGTCTCGTCGTCGGCGAAGCGGGAGAACATCAGCGGGAAACGCTCATGCAGGCGGGCGACCGCGAGCACACAGAGTTCGGGCAGCCCGACGGGGCGCCGCACCAGCTTGGTGAGCCGAGCCGCGTGGTCGAGCGCGGCGCCGACGTCCGCCCGCATCACGCTGACGGCCGGGGGGATCGTCTCGTGGGACGTCCGTACGGCACGGGCCACGGCACGCTGCACCCGGGACAGCGGGCGGCGTTCCCCGCCGGCCGTGGCCGGGGAGGTCGCGACGGCCAGGCGTTCGACGTCCGTACGGCGCACCACCGGCACTCCCAGAGCGCGGACCTGCTCCTCCCCGATGCCGAGTTCCTCCATGAGTGCCCTCGCGGGCGCGGTGACCAATGGCGCGTCCGCGAGGGCGGTCTGGGTGGGAGCCGGTCTCTCCTCCGGCGGCGCGGCGCCGTCGCCGATGTCGGCGAGGACGGTGCCCGGGGGGTATTCGGCTCCGGTTCCGGCGCGGTGCCGCAGCACCCCGGCGTATTCGCTCTCGATCTCCTCGGTGGCCTTGGAGGTCTCCAGGAGGACGACCGGTTGTCCGGCTTTGACCTCGGCGCCGTCCTCCACCAGCCACTCGACCAGCAGGTAGACGTCGTCGTTGCTGTTGAGCTTGGGAACCCGCAGCTCAGCCACCGAGCACCTCCAGCACGGTCTGTCGGATCGTGGACTCCTGCACGAGGATCTCTTTCTCCAGGTGGGGCGCCGCGGGGATGATGCAGTCGCGGGCGTGGACGGTGCCCACGGGGCGGGCGAGCCGCCCCCACAGCGCGGTGTGGAGCCGGTGGGCGACCTCGGCGCCCCACCCGGCCCCGCCCGGGCCGTCCTCGCACACGACGGCGGCTCCGGCGCGCGCGACGTGCGGGATGACCGGGTCGAGGTCGAACGGGTGGATCCGGGACGGCACGAGCAGCAGGCAGTTGACCTCGTGTTCGAGGAGGAGCCCGCGCATGGCGGCCATGGCGCGGTGCGCCATCCCACCGGGGGCGATGATCACGCAGTCGGCCGCCGCGGGGTCATCTAGGTAGACGCGGGCGACGTCGCGGTCGACATCCCATTTGAACAGTTCTCCGGCGTCGTACATGTGCCGGGTGTAGAGCACCTTGTCCTCGAACAGGATGCACGGCTCCTGCCGGGCGAACATCTCCCGCAGCACCGCCCGGTTGTCGTGGAACGGCGAGACCTCGTAGAGCGACAGGCCGGGGATGCCGATGAAATGTTTGTGCGGGCTCTGGCTGTGGGTTGGGCCGTAGCCCCGGCCACCGCCCGTGGGGCACCGTACGACCATGCGCAGCGGCAGCGACTTGCCGTACATCGCGACGGACTTGCTGGCGAAGTTGACGATCTGGTCGAAGGCGAGGGCGACGAAGTCGCCGAACATGATCTCCACGATGGCCTTGTCGCCGGTGAGGGCGAGGCCGCCGGCGACGCCGGCGATGCCGCCCTCGCTGATCGGGGTGGAGAGCACGCGGCCGGGGAACCTCGTCGACAGGCCTTTTGTGATCTTGAAGGCTCCGCCGTACGGGTCGGCGATGTCCTCACCGAGGAGGTAGACGTCGGGGTCGTGTTCCAGAAGCTCGTGCAGCGCCGAGTTGAGGTTGTCGGCTACACGCACGGCGGCTCCCAGGTGGACAGGGGCCTCGCGGCCACCTCTTCGGCGATGTCGGCGATGAGTTCACGCTGGGCCGCGTCCAGGGAGGAGAAGTGCTCCGGGTGCGCGGCGGCGTATAGGTCGTACCAGTCGTTGGAACGTGCCTCGCGCAGCACCTGCGCGGGCCGCGTGTCGTCGCCCTTGCTGTGGGGGCCGACGCGGTGGGTGACGAACTCCACCACTTGGGGGCGGTGCTCGTGTCGTACCAGGTCGACGACGGGGCGCAGGCCGGTCCTGAGCTCGTTCACGTCGAGGGAGGTGAGCCGCGTGTGACCGGCGCCGAACGCCTCGGCACGCCCTCGGACCGTTCCCGACATCTGGCTGCCGGTAGGGGTGGACTGGGCGATGCCGTTGTTCTCGACCACGACGAGCAGCGGGAGGCGCCACAACACGGCCATGTTGAGCGCCTCGTAGACCGCGCCCTCGCCGAAGGTGCCGTCGCCGATGTAGACGCACGCCAGCGAGCCGACCTCCCGGTTCTTGAGGTGCAGCGCCACTCCCGCGGCGACGGGCACGCTCTCACCCTGGACCCCGGTCGACAGGTAGCGGTCGCGGTGGATGTGCTGGCTGCCGCCTACGCCGGCGCAGATCGCCCCCTCGCGGCCCATGATCTCCGCGAGGAGTCCGTGCGGGTCGTGGTGCCGGGCGATGTAGTGGCCGTGGCCCCGGTGGTTGCTGAACACGTGGTCCAGGGGCGCGAGGAGGGGCGCGAGCGCGACCGGCACGTATTCCTGGCCGAGGCAGGTGTGCGTGGTGCCGCTGAGTTCGCCCCTGTCGAACAGATCCAGCAGCTTGAGCTCGAAGTGCCGGATGAGCAGCATCGTGCGCAGGTCGTCGTCCGCGAGGCGGGAGAGCCCGCCGAGCTGTGCAAGCCCGCCGGGCCCTGCCTCCTCTGTGAGCACGTCACCCACGTCCGGCTCTCTCGATCTCGGCGACGACGCCAGAGATGGTGGGGTTGTCGAAGAAGGCGTCGAGTGAGACCTCGATGCGAAGCCGCTTGCGCATGCGGGCGATGATCTGGGTCATGGTGAGGGAGTGCCCTCCGAGGTCGAACAGGTCGTCGTCGTCCTCGATGCCCTTCATGCCGAGGACCTCCTGCCAGATGGCCCGGATGTCGTCGGCCAGCGCGGTGCCTTCGGCGGTGACCGCCCCGGCAGCCGGGGCGACGGGCTGGACGGCGGCCGGGACACCGGCGCCTTCCACGGGGAGGGCGGTGAGGGCGGCGTCGGGCTCGTCCGCCGCGGTCTCCAGCACCGACCGCAGGCCGGCCGCTATCTGCGCGGCGGCCTCCGGGGTAAGCGTGCCGGCGCGGTATTGCACGTGGGCGTTGAGTCCGTCGGGCCCCTCCACGACGAGCAGGTGGAGAGTGCTGCGCACGGAGTGGTTGAAGACGGTGTAGTCGACGCTGACGTCCAGCCCGCTGAACTCCGGCAGCGCCTTGCGCCTGCGATAGCTCACCGACACGGGTGCGACCGCGGCGCGCGGCCGGAAGCGGGGTACGGCACGAGCCACGGGAACCTCGCGGAACAGATAGGTGGCCCGCAGTTCGGCGCGCAGCCGCAGCGCCAGATCGCGGAAGCTCGTGATGCCGCCGGGGGCGCTCGCGACCGGGAACTCGTTGACGAACAGGCCGAGCTGGTCGCGTGTCTCCGGGGTGCGCGTGGACACGTCGACGGCGGTGACGACGCGGTCGTTGCCGTAGCGGTAGAGCACGGCGTGGAGTGCGGCGAGGAAGAGTTCGAAGCGGGTGACCCCGATGCGCCCGGCCCCGTCCAGCCTGGCGGCGTCGATCGCGAAGGGCAGGCTCTCACCCGGCGCCACCGCGCGGGAGGAGCCGGTGTATCCCGGCAGATGGACGGCGCCGGGTTCGCTCCAGCGCGGCTCCCAGAACGCCTTGGCCTCGGACAACAACCCGGCGACGCGCACCCGTTCCGCCGCCGCGTGGTCCGCATAGGTCGAGGGCAGCCGCGGGAGCGGGGTGCCGTTGTAGAAGGCGGCCAGGTCGCGGAGGAACACGTCCTTGGATTCGCCGTCGAAGACGAGGTGGTGGGCGACCACGACCAGGACGTGCCGCTTCGGGGAGAGTTTGACGAGCGTGAAGCGGATCAGCGGGCCTCTGAAGAGGTCGAAGGGGCGGAGCACCTCTTCGCGGACGAAGGCGTCGAGGTCCGCGGGCGCCGCGGCCACGGCGGTGGGCAGGTTGGCCGCCGCCACCTCGACCAGCACGCCGTCGCGTTCCTCGACCGCGGTTGAGAGCACGGAGTGGCGGCGCACGACGACTGCGCACGCGTCGAGCAGGGCACGTTCGTCGAGCTCGCCGTCGAAGGTCACGAGCAGGGGCATGTGGTAGACGGAGCCGGCGCCGCCGGTCGACTCCATGATCCACATCAGATATTGCGCGAATGACACCTCAGCCCGCGCACCTAAAGTTTGTGTCATTGTTGGTCCGTTTCCGTGCCGTCGGCGGTCGTGCACATGGTGCGTAGCCGCCGTTTGTCGACCTTCCCCGCGTCGTTCCTGGGGAGGGCCCGGATGGTGTGCACCCGGGTGGGCAGTTCATGCTGCGCAAGCCGATCGAGCAGGAAGGCTCGCAGGGTCTCGGGAGTGATGGGCGAACGCGGAACGATCGCTACGGACACCGTCGTGCCGAGCACAGGGTGGGACACCCCGAAGGCCGCAGCCTCCAAGACCTCGGGATGCTCGTACAACGCCTCCTCCACCCGCAGCGTGGAGACCTTGTAGGCGCCGGACTTGATGACGTCCCTGTCGCGGTCCACAAGGTAGAGATAGCCCTCGTCGTCCAGATATCCGAGATCCCCCATCCGGATCCAGCCGCGGTCGAAGACACTCCGTGTGGCCTCAGGGTCGCCGTAGTAGGCGCGGGTGGTGGCCGCCGACTTGAGCCACACCTCGCCGGTGGTGCCGGGTGGCAGCGGGCGTCCGTCCTCGTCGGCGACCCGCACGTTCCCGCCACCCGATGGCCTGCCCACCGACCCGGGACGCTCCGGGTCGAAGACCATCACTGTGTGGGCGGGCGACGACTCCGTCGAGGTGTAGTAGTTCGCGATCGTGGCCCTCGGCAAGGCGCGGGACAACCCCGCCGCCACCGCGGCGGGGAGGGGCGCCGCGGCCGAGCCGAGCAGCAGCACGCTTGAGGTGTCGTGGCGTGAGAGGGCACCGCTCGCGAGCAGTTCGATGGCCATCGCCGGCACCACGAAGACGGTGCCGGCCCGGTGTTCGGCGATGAGGCGGGCGAACCGCTCAGGGGTGAACCTCGGCAGCGTCACGATGGTCGGGTGCGCGTCGAGGGCGTTGAACAGCATCACCTGCCCGGCGTTGGTGCCGATCGGGAAGGCGTGCACGAGGTGCCGCGAGTGGCGATAGGTCCGGCGGTTGGCCGTCGGCGCACTGCCGTACGTGAGGTTGGCGTGGGTGGCGATGACGCCCTTGGGTTTGCCCGTGGTGCCGGAGGTGTAGAGGATCTGCGCCGGGTCGCCTGGCTCGACGGTCACCGGGAGGGGTCCGCGGTGGCCCGTGTCGAGGTCGGCCACGGTCAGGGATCCGTCGAATCCGCTGCCGCAGATCGTGGCGACGGCGCCCGCGTGCCGCACTGTCTCACGCAGTGTGGCCGGCGCGAGCCGATCTGAGAGCGGTACGGCTACCGCCCCCGCCTTGAGCACGGCGCAATAGGCCACGGCGTAGTCGATCCACTCGCGATTCCCGAACACGAGCGCGACCCGGTCACCCTTGGTCACGCCGTGGTCGAGGAGCCCGGCGGCGACGCCGGAGGAATACCCGTCCCACTCCTCCGCGCTCAGCGCGCCGACGCCGGGCACCACGAGCGCGATACGGTCCGGCTCGACAGCGGATCGCGCTGCGAGCAGCGCTGGGACCGTACGCGACATCTTGCTCATCCTGACTCCCGCACGAATCAGAATTGGAAAGCTTGTTTCCGGAAAGATTCTTAACAGTTGTCCGGCGGCGCCAGTGTGACACGTCGATCGAAGTAGGCGCAAGAGCCCCTATCGGGAGATGAAGACCCGAGATGCAAGGGGGTATTGTGCCTGCACTCGTGATCATGGGAGACTGGCGGCCACTCGGGAATAGCAAAGATTCTTTCCAGAAAGAATCCTTCCAGTTGGGGGTGCTTCCCTTAACGTGGACGCACTTGTCAGACCAGACTCACGCGAAGATGTGGTCGCCCCGCGCGATCCCGGCTCGAATACGCCGATGTCGCCAGGACAGACGGGGCTGTGGTTCCTGAACCGCCTCGATCCGGATAGCGCGGCCTACAACATGTTCATCGCGCTGCGCCTGCGCGGCCCCTTCTCCGCCGGAGTCCTCGACGAGGCCCTGCAAGAGGTCGTGGCCCGCCATGAGGTGCTGCGCACGAGATACGCCGAGGTCGACGGCGAGCCCGTCGCGGTGGTCGACGCCCCCGCCGGCACCGCGCGAAGACCGGTGCTGGAGCGGGTCGATCTGACCCACCTCGCGCCCCCGGAGCGGGAGGCAGCCGCCTCCGCCGCCGCGGCCGAGCGGGTCAACCGGCCTTTCGACCTCGCCGGCGAGCCGGTCCTGCGGGCCGCGCTCCTGACGCTGAGCGGCGACGATCACGTCCTGCTGCTCGTCCTGCACCACATCGCGGGCGACGGCTGGTCGCTGGGTCTGCTCCAGCAGGAGTTGTCCACGTTGTACTCCGCCTTCCTGGCGGGAGCCGAGTCGCCGTTACCTCCACTCGCCGTGCAATATGCCGACTACGCCGCGTGGCTCGACGCTCGCGGTGCGCCGCCGCTGGGCGTCTGGGAGCAGCGCCTCAGCAACCCGCCCGTGCTGGAGCTCCCCGCCGACCGTCCGCGGCCGCGGGTGAAGGGCTCGGCGGGGGCGGTGGTCACCCGGCAGCTGCCGCGCGACCTGAGCGACGGGCTCGCCAAGCTGGCCCGCAGGGAACGTTGCACCTTGTTCATGGCGCTCGTCGCGGTGTTCAACGCGCAACTGTCCGCCTACACCGGGCAGAACGACATCTGCGTGGGCTCCCCCTTCGCCTCCAGGCAGCGCCCGGAGCTGGAGCCGGTCATCGGCTACTTCATCAACACGATGGTGTTGCGCACCGACACCTCGGGCGACCCCACCTTCGCCGAGCTGCTGAAACGCGTGAGGTCCGTCGCCCTGGAGGCATATGCCTCCGAGGTGCCCTTCGACCGGCTTGTGGAAGCGCTCGACATCAAGCGCGACCTCAGCCGCACCCCGGTGTTCCAGGCCGAACTGACGCTGCGCACCGAGGACGCCGAGATCTCCGAGTTCGGCGGAGTGCCCTACGAGCCCTACGAAGCGGGCGCCACTCAGGCCAAGTTCGACCTCGCGCTAGAGGTGAAGATCCGCGCCGAGGGCCTGCTCACCCATCTCGTCTACAGCACCGACCTGTTCGAGGCCGCCACGGTCGAACGTATGTCGGAGCACTTCGAGAACCTCGTGCGCCAGGTCGTCGCCGACCCCGGCATCCGCCTCTCCGCACTGGATCCGCGCACGGAACGGGAACGTTCCCTGCTGGAGGAGTGGAGCCGCGCCACCCCCGTGCCGCCCACCGCCTCCACCGTGCACGAGCTGGTGGAGGCCGCCGCCGCACGGTTCCCGGACGCGCCCGCGATCGTCGACGGCGACCGCACGCTGACCTACTCCGAGCTGTCCCGCAGGTCCGGCAGGCTCGCCCGTGAGTTGCGCGCGCTCGGCGTGGGACGCGACGACCGGGTGGCGGTGCTCGTCGAACGGTCTCCCGAATCGGCGGTCGCGCTGCTCGGCGTGCTCAAGGCCGGCGGCGCATATGTGCCCGTCGACCCCGAGCAGCCGGTCGACCGCATCGCCTATGTGCTGGAGGATTCCGGCGCGGCGGCTCTGGTCGCCGACGAGAGCGCCCCCCGCGTGGCGGGCTTCTGCGGCCCCGTGCTGGCCGTGCCACGTGAGGCGGGGGCCGAAGAGGCGCCCGCCTCTTCGGCCCCCGCCGTGGACGCCGGGCCTGAGGACCTGGCCTACGTGATCTACACGTCGGGCTCCACCGGGCGGCCCAAGGGCGTCGCCGTACAACACCGGCAGATCCTCAACTACCTGTCCGACGTGCGGGAGCGCTTCGGGGTGGGGGAAGGGGAGCGGTTCGGGCTGCTCCAGTCGCTCTCCTTCGACTTCGGGGTGACGGTCCTCTACCTGTCGCTGATGACCGGCGGCTGCCTGCACCTGGTGCCGTCCCGCGTCTCCGGGCTGGAACTCGCCGACTATCACGCCCAGGCCAGGTTCGACTACCTCAAGATGACCCCGTCGCACCTGGCCGCGCTCACCGCCGAGGTGGACGCGCGGCGGCTCCTCCCCCACAAGACGATGATCTTCGGTGGCGAGGGATCGAGCTGGGACTGGGCCAAGGAGCTCGCGGCGCTCGGCGTCTGCGAGGTGGTCAACCACTATGGCCCGACCGAGACCACCGTCGGCGTCACGACCTATACGGTGCGCGGCGACGACGACGTTCGCGGGCCGATCACCCCGATCGGCAGGCCGCTCGGTCACGCGCGCACCTATGTGCTCGACGATCGGCTGAAGCCCGTGCCCATCGGCGTCGCGGGCGAGCTGTGCATCGGCGGCGACCGGCTCGCCAGGGAATATCTCGGGCGCCCGGAGCTGACCGCCGAGCGATTCGTCGAGATCGACGGCGAACGTGTCTACCGCACGGGCGACCTGGCCCGCTGGTCGGCCGGCGGCGACCTCGTCTTCCTCGGGCGGCGCGACCTCCAGGTCAAGATCCGCGGCTATCGGGTCGAGCTCGGCGAGATCGACGAGGCCCTGCGCCTGCTCCCGGGCATCGCCCAGGCGGTGGTCGATGCGCGGGGCAAGCCGGGGTCGCTGGACCTCGTGGCCTATCTGGTCGCCGAGGGCGACCGGATGAGCGTGGGCGAACTGCGCGCCGCGCTCGCGGAACGCCTGCCCGAGTACATGGTGCCGACCCGCTACGTGTGGCTGCCCGAGCTGCCGCTCAAGTCACACGGCAAGGTCGACCGCGCCGCCCTGCCCGAGCCTGAGGCGGGCCGCCCCGACGAGGGCGACGTGGAACCCCCCTCGGGGCCGGTGGAGGAGATCATCGCCGCCGTGTGGGCCGATGTGCTCGATCTGCCCGTGGTGGGAGCCCTGGACGACTTCTTCGACCTCGGCGGCCACTCGCTGCTCGCCACCCGCGTCGTCGCGCGGCTCCGCCGCGAGTTGCCCGAGGACGGCACGCCCGTCAGCGTGATGGACCTCTTCCAGCACCCCACCGTGCGCGGCCTCGCCCGCCTCGCCCAGGCCGGCGACGGCGGGGAGCGGGGCCTGCTCTACCGCCTCACCCGGCCGGGCCCGACCTCGCTCAGCCTCGTGTGCCTGCCGTACGGCGGAGGCAGCGCCGTCGTCTACCAGCCCTTGGCCGACGCGCTGCCGCCCGGCGTCGCGTTGCACGCGGTCGCGGTGCCGGGCCACGACCTCGGCCTGGCCGAGGACCCGCGCCCGCTGGCCGAGGTGGCCGAGCAGTGCGCCAGGGAGATCCTCGCGACCGTGGAGGGCCCGCTGGCGATCTACGGGCACTGCGGCGTCGGCGGCGCGCTGGCGGTCGCGGTGGCCCGGCTGCTGGAGGCCGAGGGGCGTGAACTGGAGGCGGTCTACCTCGGGGGCATCTTCCCGTTCGCCCGGCCCACCAAGGGCTTCCTCGGCCTGTGGGCGAAGGTGGCGGACAACGACCGGCTTCGCAGTACGCGGGCGCAGCTCGGCTGGCTGACCTCGCTCGGGGCCGACCTCGGCGAGCTGAGCGACGAGCAGAAGGACTTCATCCTGCGCAACATGCGCCACGACGCGCGGCAGGCGGAGGAGTATTTCACCGGGTTGCTCGACTCGCGGGCCGAACCGCTGCGGGCGGCGATGGTGTCGGTGGTGGGCGGGGAGGACCCGACCACTGAGTATTACGAGGAACGCTACAAGGAGTGGCATTTCCTGACTGGGACGACGGCCTTGGCGGTGATCGACGAGGCCGGCCACTACTTCCTGAAATTTCGGGCGGAGGAGCTGGCGGCGATCGTCACCGCCGTCCACCCCGCCCTCCGGGACGAAACCCCCCGTGACACGGTGCGCGGTGAGGGCTGGGCGCTTGAAGGCGTCTCCGGCCACCAGGCCGGCCCCACCCAGGCCCCACGGGAACGGGCCGCGCCGGAGCCGACCCTCGGCCGGTTCCTGACCGTCGCCCTCGGGCAGATGGTCACGATCCTCGGCGCGACGCTCACCGAGTTCGCCATCCCGATCTGGGTCTATATGCAGACCGGCGAACTCGCCCAGATGGCCCTGCTCAACGTGCTCGCGCTGATGCCTGGCGTGCTGGCGGCGCCCCTGGTGGGCGCGATCGTCGACCGGTCGAGCCGCCGCGCGGTGATGACGGCGGGGACGGCCGCGGGGCTGCTCGTGCAGGCGGCGACCGCCGCGCTCCTGTGGGCGGACCGGCTCGAGGTCTGGCACCTCTACATCCTGCTGACCGCGCTGTCGGTGGCGCTGACCTTCCAGCGGGTCGCCTTCACCTCGGCGATCCCGCAGCTCGTGCCCAAGCGCTACCTCGGTCACGCGAACGGCGTGGCCCAGATGACCACGGGCGTCGCGCAGTTCATCGCCCCGCTGATCGCGGTCGGGCTCATGTCGGTGATCGGGCTGAAGGGCATCCTGCTGGCCGACATCGCGGGCTATGTCTTCGCGCTCGCCGTACTCGCCCTCACGGTCTTCCCGGCGACCCTCGCCCATCGCAGGCGTGAGTCGGTGGGACGGGAGATCGCGGCGGGCTTCAAGCTGTCCATCGGACAGCGGCACTTCCGCTCCATGGTGGGCTTCTTCGCGGTGCTCGCCCTGCTGATGTCGCCCATCTTCCTGCTCTACTCGCCGCTGGTGTTGTCGTTCGCGACCATCACCGAGATGGGATACGTCGCGTTGTGCGGCGGGCTCGGCGCGGCCTTCGGCGGGCTCGTGATGACGTTGTGGGGCGGGCCCCGTGAGCGGCGTATGACCGGGATGCTGCTGCTGACGCTCGTGATCGCCGGGTCGTGCGCGCTTGTGGGCATGCGCCAGGACCTGGTGACCATCTGCATCGGCGCCTTCGGGGTGTCGGCGGGGCTGGCATTGGTCAACGGCGTCTACGCGACGATCATCCAGATGAAGGTGCCGCAGCGGTTCCACGGGCGTGTGTTCGCGCTGAACCAGATGGTGGCCTGGTCGACCATTCCGCTCGGGGTCGGGTTGGTCGCACCGTTCGGCGAGCGGGTGCTTGAGCCGATGATGGCCCCCGGCGGCGCGCTCGCGGACACCGTCGGCGCGGTCGTCGGCACCGGTCCCGGGCGCGGCATCGCGCTCATGTACATCGTGTTCGGGGTGCTGATCGCCGTGCTGGTGGGGCTGGCGCTGCGCAACCGGGTGCTGGCCGGGTTCGACGCCACCGTGCCGGACGCGACGCCGGACGACCTGCTCGGCATCCGCGCCCGCAAGGACAAAAGCGCCCCGCAGCACGAGGCCCAACACAACCATACGAGCGCGCACGAAGGACGCGCGTAAGGGGACGGCTCCCTCGCGGGCCGCCCAGGCGACACCCATTTTCACAGTTCAGGATCGGCAGGACCACTCATGAACAGATCCCTCAACGAGCACGTGGCCCAACTCGTGTCGGAGGCGTCGGACGGCGCCGTCACCCCCGACGAGGCGCTGTCGGCCTCGGTGCCGCTGCCCGCGCTCGGCGTGACCTCATTGGCGCAGATGCGGCTCATCGACGCCCTCGAACGCGAATACGGAGTGGAGGTGGACCTCGGCACCGACGTCTCCCATCTCGAAAGCGTCGCCGCCCTCGCCGCGTTCGTGGAATCGAAGCGGTGAACCCGCAGGCCATCCGGGTCGCCTTCGAGGGCGGCGGCGAAGGCCGCGGTCCGCTCACCTGGGGCCAGCGGGCGATCTGGGAGACGGTCGAGGCGACCGCCCCGGACGACCACTACTTCAACTTCGGCCACGTGCTCGCCGTGCCGCGCGCCGCATGGCCGCTGACCCCGCAGAGCGCCGCCGCCGCGGTGAGCGGCCTCGTCGAGCGGCATCCGGCGTTGCGGACCACGACCCCCGAGGGTCGCGGGCAGGTGGTTCACGGGCGCGGGGAGCTCACGGCGGAGATCGTGACCGCCGAACCGGGTGAGGGCACCAAGACGGCCACCGAACTATTGGAACGTCTCAAACGCCGCCGGTTCGACTACGCGGCCGAGTGGCCGCTGCGGGCCGGCCTGGTCACCTCGCCGTCGGGCGTGGTCACCCACTTGGTGCTGGTCTACTGCCACATGGCGGTGGACGGGCTGGGCGCGGAGATCGTCCTGCGCGATCTGCGGCTGCTGCTCATCAAGGGACGAGTGGCGGGAACGCTCCCAGCCACGCCGCTGGAACTCGCGCTCTGGCAGGAGTCGGAGCAGGGACGCCGGGTCGCGCAGGCGGCCGAGGACTACTGGGAAGGCGAGTTCCTGCGGGTGCCGGCGTCGATGTTCCCGGCGCCCGCCGCCGAGGTGGAGGGACCGCCGATCTGGCGCGCCGTCCTCACCTCGCACGCCGCCGAGGCCGCGGCCCGGCACGCGGCGGCCCGCTACAGCACCTCGGCCGGCGCGGTGCTGCTGGTCGGCGCCTGCGCGATGACGAGCGCGCTGACGGGGCTGTCGAGGTGCGCGATGCTGCCCATCGTCGGCAACCGCTTCCGCGCCGACACCCGCGCGGCGGTCACCACGCTCTCCCAGGAGAGCCTGTTCACGCTCGACGTGACGGACGGCGGCCGCCTCACCATGGCCGGCCTGCTCACGACGGCCAAACCCGCTCTGCTGCGCGCCTACCGGTACGGATTCCACGATCCGGCCGGGCGGGCCGCGGCCACGGCGCGGGCGAGCGAGGCGCGGGGCGAGCAGGTCCGTCCGTACTGCTGCTTCAACGACATGCGTTTCGCCGATCCCCCCGCGGAGCTGAGCGACGCGGCCGAGGTGCGGGACGCGCTGACGCGTTCGACGCTGGCGTGGCCGCTGAGCCAGGAGCAGCTCAACTGCCGTTTCTGTGTGCACGTGAGCGGCGAGGGCGGCGCGCTGGCGCTGTCGCTGACCGCCGACACCCGTTACGTCCCTAAGGAGGCGATGGAGCGCTGGTTGAGCGGCTTGGAGATGTTCCTGATGGAGGCGGCCTTCGGTGACGGTTCCGCGGTGAGTGCACTGCGGAGGGCCGGATGAGTGTGCGGGCGTGGTGTCTGTCCACCTCGGTCGCCCAGGGGGAGACGCTGACCTTCAGGGTCGAGGCCCCCGGCCCGGTGCGGGTGAGCGTGGCCGACGCGACCGACGACCGCCGGGTGCTCACGGCCGAGGTCGGCGGCGGCGAGTGGGCGCTCGACGTGCCGCTCGACTGGCCGAGTTCGTTGTACCGCGCGCGGTTCCTCCTGCCCGGCATGTCCGACGAGAATCTGCCCTGGCCGCGTGAGCTGGCCCTGCCGGGCGAGGGGCCGGGGCCGGACAACGAGGTCTATTTCGTCGTACGGCAGGCCGTGCCCGGCTCGGCTTCCCCGATCCTGGTGTCCATCCCGTTCACCACGTGGGAGGCGTACAACCGCGCGGGCGAGCCCGGCCAGAGCGTCTACTGGAGCGAGCAGCCGGCCCGGGCGTTCCGGGTGGAGTTCGCCCGGCCGGGCGGCGGGCCGCCACCCGAGCGCTGGGAGGAGGGGCTGCTGCGGTGGCTGCGCCCCGCGGGCTACGAGGTGGAGTTCTGCTCATGCCTCGACCTGCACGAGGGGCTCGACCTGCTGTCGTCCTACCGCCTGCTGATCGTCAACGGCCACGACGAGTATTGGTCGGCGGGCATGCGCGACGCGGTGGAGGAGTTCGCCCGGCGCGGCGGCAACGTCGCGATCCTGTCCGGCAACACCGCCTGGTGGCAGATCCGCCTGGAGGACGACCGGCAGGTCATGGTGTGCTACCGCGACCCGGCGGCCGACCCCGAGCCCGATCCGCGGCTGGTGACCGCCGAGTGGTCGAGCCCCTCGGTGGGCAGGCCGGAGAACACCCTCACGGGTGTGAGCTTCCGTCAGGGCGCCGGCACCTGGGGACCGTACATGAAGCTCATGCGCGAGGAGTCCTACCGGGTGCGGTTCGCCGGCCACTGGGTGTTCGAGGGCACCGGCCTGGCCGACGGCGACGACTTCGGCAGGGGCTGCCTGGGCTATGAGACCGACGCGGCGGAGTTCGAGGAGATCCAGGGCGTGCCGCGGGTGACCTGCCGGGACGGCACCTCACCGTCGTTCGTGGTGCTCGCGACCGCCGATCTGCGGCATTGGAGCGCCTTCGGGCAGGGCGGCATGGCCACCATGGGCGTCTTCCGGCTCGGCGCGGGCACGGTCTTCAACGCCGCCACCGTCAACTGGGGCAACACCCTGCACGACCCGGTCGTGGAGCGCATCACGCGCAACGTGATCGACCGCCTGTCGGCGCCACCCGTCCCCGGACGCTGGGAGGTCATCGGCCGCCCCGCCGACATAACCGCCCTCACCGTGCACGGCAGACTCATGTACGGCGTGAGCCATACCGGTGACCTGGTCGCGCGCGAGTTGTGCGGGCAGAACCTCGGCTGGGCCCCGGTCGGCCCGGCCCCCGGTGTGCTCTGCATGGACGTGCCCCGTGAGGCGGCCGCCGGACTTGGGCTCGGCCTCTACGCGGCCACCGCGGACGGCAGGTTGTGCTACCGGGCTCCCAGCCCGCACGACGCCCCGTGGACCGGCGTCGGCGCCGTGCCGCCGGGGACGGTCGCCCTCGCCTGCGGCGACGGGGCGTTCTTCGCCGCCACCCGGCCGGACCGGCTCTGGCACATCACCATGCCGGAGCTCGCCGCAGGGCGGCCATGGCGCGAGGTGGGATCGGCGGGTGGCGCGCAGATGCTCAGCGGCATGAACGGGCGGATCTACGCGCTCGACGAGCGCGGTGTGCTGCGCACGCGGCTGCCGATCGCCGGGCCGGCCGAGTGGCAGGAGCCGCCGTGCGCGGTGCCGCCCGGGGTCACGGCGATGGTCGCGCACGCGGGGCTGCTGATCGTGGCGGGAGCGCACGGCCTGCAGTGGGTCAACGTACCGCCCGCGACGCCCGAGTCGGCCGCGCGGCGGCGGCACGAGCAGCCGGCCACCGCGGGTCAGGGAGTGTGGGGGCCGTAGATCGCGGCCTTCGCCCCGGTGGCCATGGCCCAGTAGCGGTCGCCGAAGGACCAGTGCCACCACTCGGTGGGGTAGTTGACGAGGCCCGCCTCCGTCAGAGCGGCCGACAGGATGTCGCGGTGGTGGCGGGCCTCGTCGCCGATGCCGGGGGCGGCGGTGTAGCAGGCGCCGTCGCTCTGCTCGGGGTTCGCGTTGATCTCGGTGCCCATGTCGAGCTCGGTGCCGTCCTCGTAGCAGAGGGTCAGGTCGACGGCGGCGCCGGCGGTGTGCGGGGCGACCTCGATGGGCGAGACGTAGCGGCTCGCGGCGACGTGGACCTCTTCCGGGGACATCTCGGGGAAGGCCGCGCGGAGCTCGCCGGAGTATTTGTCGAAGTAGCGCCGCTGCAGCACGGGCGGACGGTAGCCCTCGACCATCAAAAGGGCATAACCCGCGGGCAGGAGACGCTCGGCCTCCTCCAGCCGGGTGAGCACCCCTTCGCGCAGGTGGGCGTATGCACCCTCGGGGTCGGCGAGGAGTGAGGACAGCCGCAGCCTGCCTCGTGCGTCGCCCAGCGGCTCGCCGCTCTCCTCCACGGGGATGGATGTGACTCGGGGGTCGGAGATCAGGACGACATCATGCATGGGAAGCAATTCTCACACGGCTGCATGATCTGCAGTGCGGCCGGGAGCCGGTCAGGGGCTCCGGCGCGGAGAGACGTCGGCGGGGAGTCCGGGGCGCTTTCCCCATGGCTGTCAGGGACCGACCGTTCGGTCGAACAACTCCTCTCTCGCCTGCTCGACGGCCGCCATGACCGCCCCTCGCAGCACCGGGTTGCCGGTCACCTCGGTGACGACGACCCGCGGCTGGCTCGGGCAGACTCGCGCGACGGCCTCCTCGACCCGGGCGGCCAGCGCGGGACCGCCCGCCCTGCCGATGTCGCCGCTGAGGACGATCAGCCCGGGATCGAGCACGACCGCGACGGCGGCGACGCCGACCGCGAGCCGGTCCGCCAGGTCGTTGAGGAACGCGGTGGCGCCCCGGTCGACGGCGTTGCGGACCAGGCGTTCGACGGAGTCGGTGATCTCCGCCGTGAGTCCGTGGAGCTCGGCCAGCCCGGCGATGGCCTCGCTGCCCACCAGGCGCTGGAAGGAGCCCGACTGCGGCGCGCGCACGTTGACCGGTAGCGGCTCACCCGGCACGGGCAGCCAGCCGATCTCGCCGGCGCCTCCGGTGAGCCCCCGGTGGAGCCGGCCGCCGAGCATGACGCCGAGGCCCTGGCCGACGCCGGCCCACACGAGCACGAAGTCCTCGGCGGCGACGGCGGCGCCGTACGAGCGTTCGGCCATGGCGGCCAGGTTGACGTCGTTCTCTATGCGGACGGATGCCTTCAGGCTGGTTCGCAGGTCGGCGAGCACACCTTCGTGCCAGGCGGGCAGGTCGAAGGAGAAGCGGACATCGCCCGAGCGAGGATCGACCACACCCCGCGTGCCGATCACGAACGACCGCAGTTGCGACATCGTGACGTCCGCGGATTCACATGCCCGTTGCACCGATCGATGCACAATCTTTACCGGGTCGTGGTGAGATGTGGGGTCTACCATCACTTCTGCGACTATTTTACCTGTGATGTCTGCCACAGCAGCTGTGACGCTGTCTGGCAGCACCTCCAGCCCGGCCACATAAGCACAGGAGGGAACCACCCCATAAAGGGCCGCGTTGGGACCTCGGCCGCCGGCCTGCTCCCCCACGACTCCGACCAGACCCCGCTCTTCGAGTCTGGACAACAGTTGACCGGCGGTTACTTTAGAGAGCCCAGTGCGCTCCCCCAGTTCGGCCCTGGTCAAGGGGCCGATCGAGAGGAGGAGCTCCAGCGCAGCCCGATCGTTGAGCTGGCGCAGCAGCCGGGGCGTACCCGGTCGTCGGGACAAATTGGCCCCTCTCTCGTCACGATCAGCTAACAGGCGTTTCTTTTAAGAAAGTTTCTTGTTAGTTTAACGGTAGTCAACTCGCAGGCAAGCGATCAAGCCTCGGGACGACCCCCCGCCGCCCTACCCGGGCGGCATCTTCGACCAGGTGAGCGGCATGCCCGACACCCCGTTGAGCGCAACCCCGACGCGTTAGCCGGGAAGGGAGAACCCAAAAGTGAGGATTGCGAAGATCGCGGCCACTACGGCCACGACCGCCGCCTTGGCCCTGGGCCTCGCCGCCTGTGGCAGCAGTGAACCCACCGCGCAGGAGTCGCCGAACACCGGTGCCTCCCAGTCTGCAGGTGGCCCCAATTTCGCTGGTCAGACCCTGACCGTCTGGCGTCTTGGCGACCCCAATGACGTTGTGCAGAAATATCAGACTGAGCTGGACGCCAAGTTCAAAGAAGTGACCGGCGCCAGCGTCAAGGTCGAGTGGATCCCGTGGCCCGCAGTGAACGACAAGTTCACCGCCGCGGCGGCAGGTGGCGCCGGACCGGACGTCACCGAGATCGGCAACGACCAGGTCCCGATCTGGCAGAGCCAGGACGCCCTGAAGCCGATCACCGACGTCTTCAAGGCCAGCCCCGACCTCAGCCAGATCCCGGAGAACCTCCGTGGCCTGGAGACCATCGACGGCGAGATCTATGCCGTTCCGTGGGGCGGCGGCACCCGCGCGGTCCTCTACCGCAAGGACTGGTTCGACGAGCTCAAGATCGCAGTGCCCAAGACCTGGGACGAGCTGATCGCGGCCGCCAAGAAGATCCAGGACAAGAAGGGCAAGGACGTCGACGGCTTCGCCTTCAACGGCGGCACCGACGCCAACCACCTGCTCGGCTCGCTGGCGTGGTCCCTCGGCGGCGACTACGCGGTCTCCGAGGGCGGCAAGTGGGTCGGCAAGGTGACCGAGCCCGCCTTCAAGGAAGGCTTCCAGTTCTACACGGACCTCGTCGCCAAGCACGGCGTGTCCAGCAAGTCCCGCCTCGGGCAGAACACCACCGACATCCGCGTCCGCTTCTCCAACAGCAAGGTCGGCATGTACCTCACCGCCGCGTGGGACATCGCCACCATCAAGGAGGAGAGCAAGGGCAAGGTGAAGGAGGACAACCTCGCCTTCTTCTCCCTCCCGAAGAAGGACGGCAGCGGTCCGGCTCCGAGCTTCCTCGGCGGCAACGACATCGCGATGTGGAACGACACCAAGAACGAGGCGCTGGCCGCTGAGTACTTGAAGCTCGCCGGCGGCAAGGAGTGGGGCACGAAGTACGCCTTGGAGGGCGGCTTCCTCCCGGTCTACGCCGACGAACTGGCCAAGCTTGAGAGCGACCCCAAGCAGGAGGTCTTCGCCAAGAGCTTCGCTCAGGCGAAGGCGTTCCCCGCCGACTCCAACTGGACCGAGGCCAACGAGACCAAGGCCGTGCTCCAGAATGCCGGGCGCGCGGTGATCGAGGGCAAGAAGGACGTCGACACCGCCCTCGCCGACGCCAACAAGGAAATCGAAGAGATCCTTAACCAGTAGTCATGACCCAATCACCGACAATCGCGCGGGGCGGAGGCGGCAAGCCCTCCGCCCCTGCGCGGCACCGCACCCCTCACGGGCGTCAGAAGGGCAGCGGCATGCCGCCGTGGCTCATTCCGTACGCCCTACTGCTGCCCGGTATCCTGGTGATCGCGGGCCTGTTGTTGTGGCCGCTGGTCCAGGTCGTCTTCATGTCCTTCCAAAAGCTGGGGCTGCCGCAGGTTCGCGGCACGCGCCCCGCCGAGTGGGTGGGCTTCGACAACTACCAGAGGATCTTCGAAAACGATCTTTTCTGGACCTCGCTCCGCAACACCGTGGTGTTCGCGGCCGTCACCGTGACCCTCACGCTCGTGCTCGGCACGGCTGTGGGTCTGCTCCTGCAGAAGCTGGGCAAGGTGATGTCCAAGGTCCTGATCGTCGGTCTGATGGCGGCTTGGGCTGTTCCCCCGGTCTCCGCCGCGATCATCTGGCGCTGGCTCTTCGACGCCGACGCGGGCATCATCAACTGGGCGTTGAATCTGGTGCCCGACGGCCTGTCGAACGCGCTGTTCGGCCGGGCCGACTGGACCGGGCAACCATGGCTCAACGATCCCGTCAGCATCTACATGATCCTGATCCTCTGCGTGTTGTGGGCGTCCTTCCCCTTCATCGCGGTCTCGGTGCTGGCCGGCCTCAAGAGCATCCCCAGTGAGCTTTACGAGGCGGCGCGGGTCGACGGCTCGACCCCGTGGCACACCTTCAGGAAGGTCACCTTCCCCCTGCTCAAGCCGGTCTTCGCGGTCTTGACGATCTTGTCGATCATCTGGGACTTCAAGGTGCTGGCCCAGCTTCTCATCCTGGCCGGACCGACGAACCGGGAGGCTTACAACCTCTCCCTGTTCGCGTGGAGCGAGGCGTTCAATCCCCCGCCCAAGATGGGCACGGGTGCGGCGATCGCGGTCGTGCTGACGTTGATCCTGCTCGTCATCACGTTCATCCACGTCCGCCAGATGGTCAGGACGGAGGGCGACATCAAATGAAACCCACCACACGCAAGCGCCTTGGCTCGATCGCGCTGAACGGCACAGCCATCGTCGTCTTCCTGTTCGCGGTCTTCCCCGTGTACTGGATGGTCGCGACGGCCTTCAAGCCGAACGACGAGATCTTCACCACCGACTTCATCCTGTTCCCCAGGCAGCCCACCCTCGAGCACGTCACGCAGGTCTTCACCGACGGTGTGGCGGGCAACTCGATCTGGGTGTACATGGGCAACAGCGTGTTCGTGGCGCTCGGCACCGTGCTGATCGGCTCGGTGGTCGCCCTGCTCGCGGCCACGGCGGTGTCGCGGTTCCGGTTCAAGGGGCGCACGCCGCTGATGATCGTGCTGCTCATCATGCAGATGGTGCCGGCCGAGGCCCTGCTGATCTCGCTGTTCCTCATGATCAGGGGTGCCGGTCTCTATGGCCAGCTTCTCGGTCTGGTCGTGGTCAACGTCGCGCTCACCCTGCCCTTCGGCATCTGGATGCTGCGCACCTTCGTGGCCGCCGTGCCCAAGGAACTGGAGGAGGCCGCGTGGATCGACGGCGCGAGCAGGTTCCGCACCTTCTGGAAGGTGCTGTTCCCCCTGGTCGCCCCCGGGCTGGTCGCCACCAGCATCTTCTCCTTCATCACCGCGTGGAACGAGCTGATCTTCGCGTTGACGTTGATGCCCGAGTCCTCGGGCTACACGATGCCCGTGGCACTGCGCTTCTTCTTCGGCCAGAGGGGAACCGACTGGGGCGCCATCATGGCCTCTTCGACCCTGATGACGATCCCGGTCGTCCTGTTCTTCCTGATGGTCCAGCGCCGCATGGTGTCCGGCCTCGTCGCCGGCGCCGTCAAGGGCTGACCCACCCAGCCGCAGTACGGCTCCCGCCCACGAGGCGTGGGCCGTACAGACCCTGCCCACCAGCGGGGGTACGGCTCGCGCCGCCGACCACGACGGACGGCGGGCCGTGCCGGTGAAATCCCTGACAACCCAACTACCCCAGGCGAGGAGCCATGGCTGAGTTTCACCCGAGTCCCGGCGATCGCAGCCTGCATCGTCTCGTGGCCGGCACCCTGCTCGTGGCCTTCCAAGGAACCACCGCACCCGACTGGGTCCTGCGGGACCTTGAGAACGGCCTCGGTGGCGTCACCCTCTTCGGCTTCAACGTGGAGGACTCCGGTCAGCTTGCCGCGCTCACCGGACGTCTGCGGGAGTCCGGCGAACTCGTCGTCTCCCTCGACGAGGAGGGCGGCGACGTCACCCGGCTCGCCTATCACATCGGCAGTCCCTACCCGGGCAACGCCGCGCTCGGAGCGGTCGACGACGTCGAACTGACCCGCAGGGTCTACCGTTCGATCGGCGACGACCTGGTGCGCTGCGGAGTCAACCTCGACATGGCGCCGAGCGCCGACGTCAACAGTGCCGACGACAACCCGGTGATCGGCACCCGGGCCTTCGGCAACGAGCCCGACCTAGTCGCAAGGCACACCGTCGCAGCCGTCCACGGCCTGCAGGAGGTGGGCGTCGCGGCCTGCGTCAAGCACTTCCCCGGCCACGGTGCGACCCAGCAGGACTCCCATCTGGAGATCCCTGTCGTCGACGTGGACCTCGCCACGCTGCACGCCCGCGAGCTCGCGCCGTTCCGCGCCGCGATCGAGGCCGGCACCAAGTCGATCATGACCGCCCACGTCCGGGTGCCCGTCGTCACGGGCGAGGCGCCGGCGACCCTCTCCCACTCCGCGCTGACCGAGCTCCTCAGGGGTGAGCTCGGCTACGACGGTGTGATCATCACCGACGCCCTCGACATGCACGCCATCACCAAGAGCGTGGGTCTCGGCGGCGGCGCGGCACTGTCCCTCGCGGCGGGTTCCGACCTGCTGTGCCTGGGCCCGCTGCCGACCGAGCAGGAGGTGCGGGAGGTCATCGCGGCCGTCGTCGACGCCGTGAACGAGGGCAGGCTGCCGCTGTCGCGGCTGGAGGAGGCCGCCGAGCACACCGCGAAGCTGCGCGCGTGGTTCGGCGAGTCGCAGCGCGAGGCCGCGGAGGAGACCATCATCGGTCTCGACGCCGCCCGCCGGGCGGTCAGCCTCACCGGCGCGACCCGGCCGCTGGTGGAGCCGCTCGTGGTCGAGCTCGACACACCTCCCACGATCGCGGTCGGCGACGTGCCGTGGGGCTTCTCCCCGTGGCTCCCGCAGGCGGAGATCATCCGGGTCAAGCCGGCCGAGGTGGACCGCAGGGTCCTGCTTGAGCGTGCCGTGGGCCGGTCGCTGATCATCGTGGTGAAGGACGCGCACCGGTACCCCGAGAGCCGGGAACTGGTGACCGGGCTGCTCGCGGCCAGGTCCGACGCGACGGTCGTGGAGATGGGCCTGCCGATCTGGCGGCCCGAGGCCGCGGCCTACATCGCGACCTACGGCGCAGCCAGGGCCAACGCCCAAGCCGCCGCCGAGCTACTCAACGTTTAGGCGACATCGGCGACCCCGATGAACAGGCACTGAGGAAGGCCCCCGGCGCGCGACGGGGGCCTTCCTCATGTCATCCGCCACTGTCCTCCGCCACTGTCCTCCGCCACTGTCCTCCGCGCCGCTTCCGGCGGAGCCGGCGGCCACGCCACCGGGCAGCAAGGGTGTATTGCCCGCGGGCGCGGGCCAGGGCACTCACCACAGGGTGCGGCCGCATGGGACACCATCGTGTAGAGCGGCCCCCGACGGCCCGGCAGGCGCCGCCCTAGCAGCGCACGGGAGTCACCAGAAATCCCACTGCGGGAGCATGGTGAGCCGGGACACGCGGGCCTCGGGGTCGGCGATCACCGACCAGAGCAGGCGTTCCAGATGTGACGCCATCCGTTTGACCGCCACCCGCGACACCACCTCCGCGTCGTAGGTGAACATGATCCGCAGATGCCCCTGCAACCTCATCACCTCAAGCGTGAGGTCGAAGGTCGCCGGCGCGAGCCCGGAGATCACCGGGCTGGTCTCCAGGCCGCCGAAGCTGAGACCCGGCGCCGGAGGGCCGTTGAAGAGGAACATCGTGGAGATCAGCGGCTTTCCACCGCGTTCCTCCTGCAAGACGGCGTCCACCAGCTCGTAGGGCACCTCCGCGTGCGCGAACCCGCCGAGCGCGACCCGCCGCACCCTGCGGAGGAACTCCAGGAAAGGCGGATCGCCGGACAGGTCGGCACGCAGCGCCAGCGTGTTCACGAACATGCCGATCAGCGGCTCGAACTCCTCCTCGGCACGCCCCGCGACCGAGGTGCCGACACAGAAGTCCTGCTGACCGGTGTAACGCGAGAGCAGTACGGCATAAGCCGCCATGTAGAGCATGAACGGCGTGCAGCGTATACGCCTGGCGAGCAGGGCCACACACTCGTGGAGTTCTCCGGGCGAGCAGTGGATCACCAGGCCGCTCGTGCTGCGCGGTACGGCACGGGACGGCGGATCGGCCGACATATCGAGTGACGGCACCCCCGCGAGGGTTTTGGCCCAGTAGGCGAGCTGCTCGCCCGGGATACGCTCGGCACGGCGCAGCCGTACGTAGTCCCCGTATTGCCGGGTGAGCGGAGGCAGCGGGGAGGGCAGGCCGGCGGCGAAGGCCGCATAGAGCGCGGCGAGCTCGCCCAGCAGCACCCGGGAGAGCGACCAGGCGTCCCCCACGATGTGGTGCATCACCAGGCAGAGCACATGTTCGCGCTCGGCGAGGCGGAGCAGGGTGGCCCGGAACAGTGGCCCCGAGGTGAGATCGAACACGCGGTTCGCGCGCTCCTCGACCACCTCCCGCACCCTGGTGCCGGGCTCCTGGCCGAGGTCGAGCACCTCCAGCGCCGCCGTCCCCCTCGCGCGCACCCGCTGGACGGGGCGCCCGGCCGATGTGGTGAACACCGTACGGAGGATCTCGTGCCTGGCCACGATCTCGTCCAGGGCGCGGCGCAGCGCGGGGATGTCGAGGGGGCCGCTGAGCTGCTCGGCGACGACCATGTTGTAGGCGGCACGGGCGTGGAGAGCTCCGGCCGGGGTCACTTGGTGGTGTAGCCAGATCCGTTCCTGGCCGTGCGAAAGTGGCAACTCACGCACAAACGAATCTACGAACGAGTTCGACATGACGTGGTCTTTTCTCGTCGAAGACGATAGGCGCACCACGTCGTGCGCCCGCCTGCCCGGCACATAGTAAGGAAAGTTTCCTGTCAATTGGCGCCGATAGTACACAGGCTGGCCGGGCAGGCACAAGATGGGTGGGGCTCCAACTCGGCGAACGCCACAGTGATCTTGGCGACACCACCGAGCTTGTCCGGGGGGTGACTTGGGGGGACATCGGCCTCCCAAACCGCCCGCCGGCTCACTCGGCGCCTCCGTCAGGAGGCGAAGACCTCCTCGCGGGCGTGGTTGAGCGCGGCCAGCACCGCGCCCCGCAACACCGGATTGCCCTCCACCGCGCTGGTCACTACTTGAGGACGAATCGGGCAGATCCTGGCCACGGCCTCCTCGACACGTGTGGCCAGGGCGCTGCCCCCGGCTCTGCTCACCTCTCCGCCGAGCACCACGAGGCCGGGGTCCAGCACGACGCACACCGAGGCGACACCGAGCGCCAGCCGCGCGGCCACCTCGTCGAGGAGCGGCTCACCCTCCGGCCCGGCGTCCACCGCCGCGGCCACACACTCGGCCTTGCTCGAACCGGTGAAACCGTATGTCTCCGCCAGCTCTGTCACCGCCTCGACGCTGACCAGCGACTGCAGGCCACCCGCGAGCGAGGGCAGGCGGCCGGGCAGCGACCTGATGTCCTCCGCGAGCGGCACGCCGGGCACGGGCAGGTAGCCGATCTCGCCCGCGCTGCCCGAACGGCCCCGATGCAGGCGCCCGCCGAGCATGACGGCGAGACCGAGTCCGCGCCCCACCCACACCAGCACGAAGTCGTCGGCGTCCTGCGCGACGCCGGCGGCGCGCTCGGCGACGGCGGCGAGATTGACGTCGTTTTCGATGCGGACCTCGCGGCGCAGGTCGCGCGCGAGGGCCTCGTGAATGCCCTCGTGCCATCCGGGCAGGTCGAAGGAGAACCGCACGTCACCCGAGCGGGGGTCGACTACACCGGGGGTGCCGATCACGACGCCGCGCAGCCGCGACAGCGCCACCTTGGCCGAACGGCAGGCCTTGACCACGGCACTGTGCACGACCGCCACCGGGTCCTCGTGGTTGCCCGGCGAGACCGTCAGCTCCGCCACGACCTCGCCGTTGATGTCGGCGATCGCGGTCGTCACCAGCTCAGGACCGACGTCTAGCCCCGCGACATAAGCGGAAGACGAAACGATGGCATAGAGTGCCGCGTTGGGGCCGCGCCCACCACCCTGCTCACCGACCACCTCGACCAGGCCGCGCTCCTCCAGACGCGCCAGCGTCTGGGATGCGGTGACCTTGGACAGGCCCGTCATCTCGCCGATCTGCCCACGCGTGAGCGGCCCCGAGGCGAGCAGCAGGTCCAGAGCGGACCTGTCGTTGATCTCCCTCAGCAGCCTGGGCACGCCAGGACGTCGCTCCATCTCCATGCTGTTCCCGCTGCTTCCCGCCGCCATTTATCCGAGTTCAGATTAACGGGCTATTCATTAATAAAGCTTATTGATAGTTTAGCGCTAGGTGAAAGCGCCTGGTTAAAGCGGCTCCGCGGGGAGCCACGGGGGCGCTCCCCGCGTCCATCTCCCCTGGAGGCAACAGCAGACACCCCGCCGAGCATAGGGTGTGGCGTGCGCGACCGCGATCCTTTCCCCGGCCCGACTTCGAGCTGGAACGCGCCGGCCGCGCTCGCGGCCTCCGGAGCGCCGCCACACGCCCCCGAGGGCGTGATCGTTAATGGGCTCTGCCGTACCCTCTCGACCGTTCTGGTAACCCTGCGCACCACCAGTGCCCACCAGGCGAGATAATCGACAACATGCGCCTTTCTGCTCGTGTCGACTACGCCCTCCGTGCCGCCGCCGAGCTCGCCGCTGCGGGTGAAGGCCCGACTACAGTGGGTGAGCTCGCTAAAGAGCAGGACATGCCTCCCAAGTATCTTGAGAACATCTTGCTGCAGATGAGGCGGGCCGGCCTCGTGCGTGGCCAGCGCGGGCCGGAGGGCGGCTATGTGCTCGCCCGCCCCGCCGATGAGATCTCCCTCGCCGACGTGATCCGGGCCGTCGACGGGCCGCTGGCCAATGTGCGCGGGGAGCGCCCCGAGGATGTGGGCTACCGCGGCCCCGCCGAGTCGCTGCAGACCGTGTGGATCGCACTCCGTGCGAGTGAGCGGGCCATTCTGGAGGAGGTCACTCTGGCGTCGGTCGCCACCGGGGCTCTGCCCGCGCGCGTGCGTCGGCTCGCAGAGGATCCCGCGGCCTGGGACTAGAAGCCGGAGCCTGTTCGCCTCACTGAGGGGTGGGGGCCGGGGTTTGATCGCCCAGGGCCGGCAAGAAGAGGCGTTCGCGGGCGCGTGACCGGTCTGCCGGTCGGTCACGCCTCCGCCGGACGCGCTCGGTCCTGGACGCCTGTTTCAGGGACTCATGGGCGCTGTTTCACAGGGCGCCGCATCCAGGGCGCTGTTAAAAGGGCGCTGTTTCAAGGGCGTGTTTCAGGGGCGCTGTCCAAGGACGCGCCGATGTCGTGGCCCGGCGGACTCGGCCCTGGGCCACCCGCCGCACAACCGTCGGCGCCAACCGCGCAGTGCACAACCCGAGGTCGGTGCACAACCCGAGGGAACGGCCATGCCGACGGCCGATCGGTCGGGCTCGACGCCGCCTTAAGCGGCGACCATGTCCTTGACCTCGGGGAAGTCGGACATCGTGTCGGGGACCGTCTCGGGGATCGGCAGCCGCTCACGCTCAGGCATGTCGGCGGCGAGCACCGGCGCGGCCTGGAGCTCGGCCAGAGCGAACTGGTCGGACACCTCACGCAACACTTGCGACAGCGGAACCCCGAGAGCACCACAGATCGACGAGAGCAGCTCTGAGGAGGCCTCCTTCTGCCCACGCTCGACCTCGGACAGGTATCCGAGGGAAACACGAGCCAGTGTCGACACCTCGCGCAGGGTCCGCCCCTGACGCACTCGCAGCCGCCGCAGCACGTCGCCGAGTAGCTGACGAAGCAGAACCATCTGTCGCTCCCTCCCCGGAGCCGGTGCCTTCACCACACCCCGCGCGATCGATCCGTGCCGCCCGATCTTCGAACGCCCTTCCCGCATGCCTTTCGCCGTCATCGTCTTCGGTCGCCGCGACCCTCGCGACGTCTGAGGCTCGCTCGGCCCTTCCGCCGGGCTCACACCGTTGTCGATCTCTGCCGATGGCTTCCAGACCTGACTCACAGCTCCACCGTACCCGTATCGAGCGACTCCCCGGCAGACCGTGCAGAGCTTGTTCGCTGGGGACGTAACACGGTAATCACCCGAATTGTTCCCCAACGTTCGCCTCTAGCACACCTATCAGTAGATCAATCGCCGCCTCCACTGTGGCGGCCCTGACCCGATCCCGGGAGCCCCGGAACAAGAAATCCCCGTGGGTCACCCCCGAAGCACCGTACACCGCGGCGTGAACGGTGCCCACAGGCCGCCCATCCTGAGGCTCCGGGCCCGCCACACCCGTCACCGCCAGACCGTAAGAGGCCCCGCAGAGGTCGCGCACACCGGCGGCCATGGCCTCGGCCACCGCCGGATGCACCGCGCCCTCGGCCGCGAGCAGATCGCCCGGCACACCGAGCAGCCGCTCCTTGAGAGCCGTGGCATAGGACACGACACCGCCCACGAACACCGCCGAGGCGCCCGGCACGGTGGTCACCCGGGCCCCGATCAGCCCGCCCGTGAGCGACTCGGCCACGGCCAGCGTCGCCCGCCGCCCGGCGAGCAACTCCACCAGGCGGGCCGCCCGGGGATCGACACCGGACGCGGGGTCACTCACCCCGGACCCTCCTGGCCAGGCCGCGCAACCGGATCGCCCGGATCACATAGTCGACGCCTGTGATCACCGTCACCAGCACCGCGGCCCCCATGGCCGACCAGCGCAGCAGCTCGGGCGACCACGGCAGGATGTAGAGCGCGATGGCGAAGAGCTGCAGCACGGTCTTGACCTTGCCGCCGTAGCTCGCCGGGATCACGCCGTGCCTGAGCACGGCGAAGCGCAGCAGCGTCACACCGAGCTCACGGCCCATGATGACGATCGTGACCCACCACGGCAGCTCGCCGAGCACCGACAGGCTCACCAGCGCGGCGCCCGTCAGCGCCTTGTCGGCGATCGGATCGGCGATCTTGCCGAAGTCGGTGACCAGGCCGTAGCGCCGGGCCAGCTCACCGTCGAGGTGATCGGTGATGGACGCCAGCGCGAACAGCACCAGCGCCGCCAGACGCCACCCCAAGCCAGGTAGGAAAAGGCAGATGGTGAAGAACGGGACAAGCACGAGGCGGATGACCGTGAGGACGTTGGCGATGTTCCACGGGCTGACCCCGTGGCCCCCGCCCGCGGTGGAATGTGTCTCGGTCATCTTGTCGGCCCGCCCGTCCGGCCTCACGGACCGGCCTTGATGCGGGCGATGAGGTCGGCGCCCTCCGAATCGACGACGACTGCCCTGACCATCTGCCCCGGCACCAGCCCGATGCCCTGCACGGTGACCGAACCGTCCACCTCGGGCCCCTGATGCGCGGCCCGGCCCTCATAGCCGCCGTCACCGAGGTCCTCCTCGATGAGGACGTCCACCTCGGTGCCGATGCGCTCCTCCGCTCGCTGCGCGGTCAGCTCCTCGGCCAGCTCCGACAGGGCCGCGACCCGCTCGTCGACGGCGTCCTGGTCGAGCTTGCCGGGCAGCGCCGCCGCCTCGGTGCCCTCCTCGTCGGAATAACCGAAGACGCCGATCACGTCGAGCCTCGCCTCCAGCAGGAAGTCGGTCAGCTCGGCGAACTCCTCCTCGGTCTCGCCGGGGAAGCCCACGATGAAGTTGGACCGCACCCCCGCCTCGGGGGCCTTGGCCCGCACCTGGTCGAGCAGGTCGAGGAAACGCCTCGGGTCGCCGAAGCGCCGCATCCGGCGCAGCAGCGTGCCACTCGCGTGCTGGAAGGACAGGTCGAAGTATGGTGCGATGCCCTCGGTGGCCGCGATCACATCGAGGAGGCCGGGGCGTAGCTCGGCAGGCTGGAGATAACTCACGCGAACCCGCTCGATGCCCTCCGTCGCCGCCAGAGCGGGCAGGAGCGCCTCAAGCGCGCGAAGGTCACCGAGGTCCTTGCCGTAGGACGTGGAGTTCTCACTGACGAGCACAAGCTCCTTGACGCCCTGCTCGGCCAGCCAGCGGGCCTCGCCCAGCAGCTCCTGCGGCCCGCGCGACACATAAGCCCCGCGGAACGCCGGAATGGCGCAGAAAGTGCAGCGGCGGTCGCAGCCTGAGGCCAGCTTGAGGGAGGCCACCGGGCCACTCCCCAGGCGCTTGCGCAGCGGCCTCGGGCCACTCGCCGGCGCCACCCCCTCGGGCAGCTCCCCGTGGCCCGGGATCGCGGCCTTCGGTGCGACGGCGCGCTCGACGGGCGAAATCGGCAGCAACGTGCGGCGATCGCGCGGACTGTGCGGGACAAGCGATTTGCCGGCCAGCACGTCGTCGAGGCGCGCCCCGATCTCGGTGTAGTCGTCGAACGAGAGCACGGCGTCGGCTTCAGGCAAAGCCTTGGCCAGCTCCTCGCCGTAACGCTCCGCCATACAGCCGGTGGCCACGACCCTGGCCCCGGAATCGGCCGCGGCCAGAAGCGTGTCGATCGAGTCCTTCTTCGCCGAGTCGATGAAACCGCAGGTGTTGACGACGATGACATCGGGATCGTCGTCACCCACCTGCCAGCCGGCAGCCTCAAGTCGCGCGGCGAGCTCCTCGGAGTCGACCTCGTTGCGCGCGCAGCCCAGTGTGATCAGCGATGCGTTTCGGCGGGATGACATGGTGGACACTACGGTATCGGGAGTTGGCCACTGGCGTCGCACCTCCCCCGCTTCGGTGCGAGCCCGTGATCAGCTAGGACTGGCGCCCGGCGCGTCGAAACTGCGCTGCACCGTCTGCCCCATGGCCCCCGAGACTCCGAGGTCCTTCCCGTTCACCTGCAAGGAAACCGCTCCGGCGTTGCCGATGATCAGTCGCACGCCTTTGCGGATCTTCCATGATGTGGACTGCCCCGCCGACAGAGTGCCGGTGAAAACCGGTTGGCCCTCGGCGTCGCGCACACTCAGATACGAGGGTTTGCTGGCCTGCACCGTGAGATCGACCATCTGTGCTTTCTTGCGCTCGGCCTTCCGGGCGGCCTTGGCCTTACGTGCCGCCTCCGCCTCACCCGCCAGAGCCGCCGCGCCACCGCCCTGCTGGGCGCCCTGCCCCGACGCGGCGGACGTCGGCACCGGCACAACCTGGTCACCGGCTTTCCGCATCTCCTCCGAGCCGCCCATGATGCGCACGACGCCGAACACCACGACGATCGCGAGCGCCACCACCATCGCCATGGTCCAATTGGGCGAACGCCGCTCACGCAGCTTGATCGGCCGATCGGCCTGGAAGACCGACGCCGCCCGCACCGGGGGCGGCGAACCACCCCGCAGCTCGTCATAGCGCTGCACCATCATCTCGGGATCAAGCCCGACCTCCCGTGCGATGGCCCTGATGTGGCCTCGCGTGTAGAAGTCGCCGCCGCAGAGCGAATAGTCGTCCCGCTCGATCGCGTGGATCAGCGCCTCACGCACTCGCGTGCGCGCGCTCACCTGCCCCACGGTCAGACCGGCGGCCCGCCGAGCCTCGGCGAGCGCCGCCCCCGGCGTCGGCCGCTCGGCCGCCCCGTTGTCTCCGCCGGTGTTTCCCGGCTCATTTGTCTCGTTCATGAGGGCACCCGATGCCCGATTAGCCCCGTCATGACAACGCCTCCCCACCCCGACGTTGCGTAGTCAATCATATTCAAGCAGTCATCAGCGGGAGGTGGTGAGGCGGGTCACCCTCCGGGTGGATAGGGCCCCGGCCGGGCGGGGCTCATGCCGTAGTGCAGCGCATATTCGCAGGTCAGCGGGCACACGAGCAGAAGGGGGGTACGGCGGAGCCCCGCATGTCGGCGGCGGCCCGGCCGTGCTCTCACGAGGGGTGCCGGCGCATGGTGAGTCATGCGCCCGGCACGGTCTCGGCTTCTGGGGCAGGCCGGCCCTCCCCGAGGTCAGCCGCCGCGGAGGTCGGTCAGCAGGCCGTCCAGTTCGTCGGGCTTGACCAGCACCTCGCGGGCCTTGGAGCCCTCGCTCGGCCCGACCACCTCGCGGCTTTCCAGCAGATCCATGAGCCGCCCGGCCTTCGCGAACCCCACCCGCAGTTTGCGCTGCAACATCGACGTGGAGCCGAACTGCGTCGTCACCACCAGCTCGGCCGCCTGGATCAGCAAGTCGAGATCGTCGCCGATGTCGTCGTCGATCTCCTTCTTGGCGCCCGGCTGCACCGTGACGTCCTCGCGGTATTCAACCTGCATCTGCGCCTTGCAATGGCCGACGACCTCGGCGATCTCGGCCTCGGAGACGAAGGCGTTCTGCAGGCGGATCGGCTTGCTCGCCCCCATCGGCAGGAAGAGCGCGTCACCCTGCCCGACGAGCTTCTCGGCGCCCGGCTGGTCGAGGATGACGCGGGAGTCGGCCAGGCTGGAGGTCGCGAACGCCAGGCGGGACGGCACGTTGGCCTTGATGAGGCCGGTCACGACGTCGACCGAGGGGCGCTGGGTGGCGATCACAAGGTGGATGCCGGCGGCGCGGGCGAGCTGGGTGATGCGCACGATCGAGTCCTCGACGTCGCGGGGGGCGACCATCATGAGGTCGGCCAGCTCGTCGACGATCACCAGCAGGTAGGGGTAGGGCTGGTAGACGCGCTCGCTGCCGGGCGGCGGCTGGAGCTTGCCGGCGCGGACGGCCTTGTTGAAGTCGTCGACGTGCCGGAAGCCGCTCGCGGCCAGGTCGTCGTAGCGGCGGTCCATCTCGCCGACCACCCATTCGAGGGCTTCGGCGGCCTTCTTGGGGTTGGTGATGATGGGGGTGATCAGGTGAGGGATGCCCTCGTAGGCCGACAGCTCCACACGTTTGGGGTCGACGAGCACCATGCGCACCTCGTCCGGGGTGGAGCGCATGAGCACCGAGCTGATCAGGCCGTTGATACAGGTGGACTTGCCCGCGCCGGTGGCGCCCGCGATGAGGATGTGGGGCATCTTGGCGAGGTTCGCGATGATCGTGCGGCCCTCGACGTCTTTGCCGAGCCCGACGATCATGGGGTGGTGGTCGGCCTGGGCCACCTGGGAGCGCAGCACGTCGCCGAGGGAGACGAGGTCCTTGTCGGTGTTGGGGATCTCCACCCCGATCGCCGACTTGCCGGGGATCGGGGACAGGATGCGGACATCCGCCGATTTAACGGCATAGGCGATGTTCTTGGTGAGCGCGGTCACCTTCTCCACCTTGACCGCCGGGCCCAGCTCGATCTCGTAGCGCGTCACCGTCGGCCCCCGGGTGAAGCCGATCACCTGCGCGTCGATAGTGAACTGCTCAAGCACACTCGTCAGGGCGTTGACCACCACGGTGTTCGCCTTGGTCTGCGGCTTCGGCGCGCTGCCGGAGCGCAGCATCTGCAGGTCCGGCAACGAGTAGGGCCCCGCCTGCGGAGACAGCACAAGCTGCTCGACCTTGCGAGGAGCCGGTGTCGGCGCCGGAGGCTCCGGCTTGCGCTCCCCCGCCTCCTTCTTCTCCTCCTCATCCGCGAGACCCGGCACGATCTCCGGCGAGTGGTCGTTCCGCCTGGCCTCGCCGTCCGCCAGCAGCGGCGTGTCGTATGGCTTGACGCGCTCCTCGCCGGGCTCCTCGTCCTTGGCCGCCTTCGCGGGACGCCGCTGCCGCGGCTTGCGCTCACCCGGCTGCCGGCGCTGCTCCCTGCTCTCCCTGTTGAAGAGCATGTGCCGGATGTCGGCCAGCCGCTCCGGCACCCGATGCACCGGCGTCGCCGTGATCACAAGCACGCCGAACCCCGCCAACATCATCAGCAGCGGGATCGTGATGAAGGCCGGCAAAATGCTCGACGGCGGGGCCGACACGATGAATCCCACCATGCCCCCCGCCGCCGACACCTTGTCCATGCCGTCGAGCTTCGGATCACCCGACGGATAGGGCGTGCCGTGTGCCACATGCACGATGCCCAGCACACCCGCCAGCAGCGCCAGCCACCCGATGGTCAACCGCCCGGTGTCGGCGTTCTGATCGGGATGGCGGAGGAAGCGCCACGCCAGCAGGGCCAGCATCAGCGGGATCGCCCAGGCCGACGACCCGAACACCCCCCGCACCACCGCGTCCACCACCGACGCCACATCGCCCGTAGTCGTGCGCCACGTCATCGTCGCCAGCACGATCGCCCCGGCCAGCACGCCGAGCCCCAGCCCGTCGCGCCGCAACGCCGGGTCGAGCTCCCGCGCGTTCTGCCCCAGGGCCCGGGCCGCACCGCCGATGCCGTGCGCGAGCAGCAACCAGACCCCCACGACGAGCTTGCCGATCATTGTGAAGACCCAGGAGATCGGATCCTGGTGGGTCATTCCCTGACGTTTAGGGGGAGGAGCGGAACGCCTGGTACGCGGGGCACGCGCCGCGGACCCCGCCCGCTTCCCCGCGGCCGCGCGCGGCGCGGTGGTGCGCTTCGCCGGCCCCTTCGATGCGCCTTTGGACGTACGGGTGGCCATGATGCCAAAGGTACGGCGGAGGCCAACGAGGTTTCACGCCGCCACGCCGGGAAGTGACGAGATCCACTGAAGCGATCTTGTGGAGATCACTTCGTCGTCGCGGATGAATTCTCTCCGCGCCCATTCAGTGAACACAGTCCGATAGGCATGGGGCCGCACCGGCGCGGGAGGCGATTCGTGTTCTGATATCTCGCCTGGATGCAGCGGAGAAATTCCGCCCGCTGGATATTCGTCCTCACGGTTCCCGGCCGCCGGCTCGCGATTTGCCGGCAAATGGAATCGCTTTATCGTCCTGGTCGCGCAGGCGTCGCCGTACTCCCTAGAGGGCTCCCTGGAGATGCGGCGGCAGGCGCCGGCGACGGTTCTCAGCGGGACTCCGCCCCTGCGGCCCGTGAGCGAGGGTCTCCAGGATCGCGGCCGTCGGACAGCAGAAGACGTTCCGGATCGCACGGTCGCGACGTGTTGAGGAGACCGGCGCCTGGGCCACGGCCTATCTTGATCAAGGACTGGCCCGGCGTCCCGCGGGAACACATGTCTACGGAACAGTTGGAAAGAGAGCGTCTCATGATCTTTATCGCCGTCAAGTTCACGATCCGGCCTGAGCGGAGTGAGGAGTGGCTCTCACTGGTCGACGAGTTCACCCAGGCCACCAGGCGGGAGCAGGGCAACCTGTTCTTCGACTGGTCGACGAGTGTCGAGACGCCGCACCAGTTCGTCCTGCTTGAGGCGTTCCGGGATGCCGCCGCAGGGGCGGCTCATGTGGGTTCCGAGCATTTCAAGACGGCCATGGCGTGGATGCCCAAGGTGATCGCAAGGAAGCCCGAGATCATCAATGTCGAGGTGCCGGGGGAAGGCTGGTCGGAGATGGCGGAGCTCACGCCGGTCTGAGCATGCCGCGCTTCCGCGCATGTTTCGCCTCCCATCGCCAATGCGCGGGAGATTTTCGCGCCTTGACCGCCGAAATCCGGAGCATTCTTTAGCGTCCTTCACCGCCCCCTCGCCTCTCGAGGTTCGCACGACACATAGAGGGCGGGATCCAGGACCGCGCCTTTCTCTCCATGACTCCCCGCACCTCCCCGTGCTTCGCACTTTGACGGCACGAGTCCGGATACGGCGCCCCCCGGCATGCATCTTCCAATGGGACGGTGGATGGGTGGGAAAAGGCCCACTGCACGCTGAATGATGCAGGTCAAACACTCTCCGTGCGTATTGGTGGATCGACGCCGCGTAGAGGGTGGCCGGAAATCCTTACCCACCGTGCGCGCACGTGGGAGGCATCGGGTAATGTGCCCATCCGGTCAAAGATCGCTTTCATGGCCTGGGCATCCCGGGCTTGAGCCGTTCATCGAACCGAGCCCATTCCCCTCCCAGGCAAACCAGCGCAGCGTCGCGCATGTGGTGTGGGTCAGGAGGAAAGCGCTCGCCCCGGACGTAGAACCGGGATGTCGGGTGATCAATCGACCACCGAGAATGAACATTGCCCGCGAGTCGCAGGGAGCGGTGACATGGACGTCGTGGTGATCGGCGAGCCGCTGGTGGAGTTCTCCTCACGTCGTTCGTTATCGGAGGCGGATACCTTCACCCTTTCCTTCTCCGGCGACGCGCTGAACGCCGCCGTCGCCGCCGCGGCCCTCGGCGTGCAGGTAGCGCTGGTCACGCGGGTCGGAGCGGACGAGTTCGGCGAACGCCTCGTCGCGTTCGCCGCCGCCAAAGGGGTGGACACCCGGTGGATCAGCCGCGGACCTGGACCGACCGGGGCCTACGCCGTGGGTGCGGATCCCGTGGGCGCCCGGGCCTTCGCCTACATGCGCACCGGCAGTGCCGCCTCCCACCTCTCCCCCGAGGACGTCGACCGCTCCCCAGCGCCTCTCGCCTCGGTCGTCCTGCTCAGCGGCATCACCGCCGCGCTGTCCGATTCCTGTGCCGCCGCCGTACGCCATGCCGCCCATATCGCCTCCGGCCGGGTGGTGTACGACCCGAACTTCCGGTCACGGTTGACGACGCCTGAGAAGGCTCGTGCCGTACTCGCCGACGTCGCCCCGCATGCCAGGCTGCTGGTGCCTTCCTGCCCGGGTGACGCCGATGTCCTGCTGGGGACGTCCGACCCCTATGAGGTGGCGAGCACGTGCCGCGCGCTCGGCGCCCCGGCGGTCGCGGTCACCCAGGGACCGCGCGGGGTGCTGCTTTCGGAGGGCGACACGATCAGCACACTGCCCGCGATCGTGGCCACCGAGGTCGTCGACCAGACGGGGGCCGGCGACAGCTTCGCCGGCGCTCTCTCGGCCTGGCTGGCGCGCGGCGAATCGCTGGCTTCCGCAGTGCGCGCCGGCACGGCCGCCGCCGCCATCTCGCTGGCCGGACAGGGCGGCACCGGCCGTGTCGCCACAGCGGGCGAGGTCCGCGCCCTGCTCACCATGTCCTAACTTTTACTAATATGGTCGTTTCTTGGGGCGAGCGAATATCGTTGATCCGCAACCATCGTCAACGCTCGTGAGGCGGCCCATTTGACCGAGACGACGACGTACACCGAAATCACGTCCGACGCCGAACTGCGTGCTCTCCTCGGCGAGCCCATGCCCCGGGCCATCGCCAAGGAACGCCGCAGACTTCACGAACGCGACCGCGAATGGCTCGCGGTCTCCCCCTTCTGCCTCATCGCGACCTCAGACGCCGACGGCACATGCGACGTGTCCCCCAAGGGCGACCCTCCGGGCTTCACCCACATCGTCGACGACGCAACCATCGTCGTCCCCGAACGCCCCGGCAACCGCCGCGCCGACGGCTTCCACAACGTCCTGTCCAACCCGCACATCGGCCTGATCTACTTCGTCCCGGGCCGGGGAGAGACCCTCCGCATCAACGGCACCGCCAGAATTCTCCGCGACGCGCCTTTCTTCGATGAGATGACGGTCAAAGGACACCGCCCCCAACTGGCCCTGCTCGTCGAGATCGAACAGATCTTCTTTCACTGCGCCAAGGCGTTTCTCCGCTCCTCCCTCTGGAAGCCGGAGACGTGGACTCCCGACGCCCTCCCCTCCCATGCCGCCATCGTGAAGAGCGTGCTGAAGACCGAAGAGTCCCTGGAGGAGTTGGAACGTTACTACGGCCCCGCTTACGCGAAACGACTGTACGGCTGACACCCAGCGGCAAAGATTCACCACGGGCTATCCCCGACTTCTCGCTGATAGCCCCCGATTAGCGGATCGACGGCCTGCAGACAGGGGGAGTATCCGAGCTATTCATTGGCGATAGCCCGGATACATTCGTTTGCCGCGCCCAAACTTGACGGCACACACACGCGTCCCCGGCACAGACTGCATAACCCCGGCCGCGTTCTCCAGTGCCACCCCCAGCAAAACAGGTCGCGGGATCGAGACGGAAAGGTCGACCGACATACGCGAAATCTCTGCTCCACACATCGGAGCAGAGCCGACCACAGCGAAAATCTGTGGCGGGCCGTCCGGTTGATCCCCTAGCATCCAGTGCTCGTCATATCAGCGAGTGTCTCGCTCACCGTGCGGCGGCAGAAAGGGCGCATGCCCCCTGCGGGTCACGCGGCGTGCGAGCACTCACGATCACTGGGGAAGCACCGCCTGTGGCACCTGACTTCACCACTCTCACCGCCAACGCCGTCGACTGGGCGAAACAGCATCTGGGCTCCCCCGATTACGCCTTGGCGTGTCTGGGCTTCGTGGAGGACGCCTACGAGCAGTCGAACAGCGTGGAGATCTTCGGCGGCGACTACGCCACCGAGTCGGCGGAGATCTACAACGCCCGCGCCAACTCGGGCGTGCCCCCGATCGGGACCTTCGTCTTCTACGATTGCTCCGGCCCGCTGTCCGGCGAACACAAGAACTGGGGGCATGTGGGGCTTTCCCTGGGGGACGGCCAGGTGATCCACGCCTGGGACGAGGTGCGGATCGACCATTACCTGGACGTGGAGCGCCTGGAGCCCGACCAGGGGTGGGACAGCCCCGCCTACTCCGGATGGGTCCCGGTGCAGCGTGTCTTCGAGGGCCACCGCCCCCGCGAATGGTCCGCTGAAGACGACCAGGACTGATCCCGGACAGTCCCCGGTACGGCACCCGCACACCCTGCCCTACCGGCCTGCTGTTGTCCTAGGAGTTCAGATGCCGCGGCGCATGGACCGTGTCCCGATGGTCACGCCCACCGCGGCGATCAGGAGTGCGGCGGCCGAGCCGTACAGAACCGACGGGTTGGCATAGGTGCCGGCGAACAGCATGCGCTCGGCGTCGACGATGTAGGACACCGGGTTGATCCGCCCGAGCACCTGCAGCCAGGTCGGCCCGCTGTCCAGCGGCAAAAGCATGCCCGACAGCAGGATCAGCGGGAACATGACCGCCTGGGTCACCATGTAGAACAGCTCTCCCCCGGGTTGAGAGGCGATGGCGAGGGCGAAAGAAAAGGCCCCGAGGCCGACGCCCAGCACCACGAGCAGGATGAGTCCGGCGAGAACACCCGGCAGATAGAGCCGGAAACCCAGAGGCAGTGCCAGGCCGATGAGAAGCACGGCCTGGACCAGCAGGAGCGCGATCTCCTTGAGTGTGCGGCCGATCATCATGGCGGTGCGGCTCATCGGGGTCACCAGCATGCGCTCCATGGACCCGCCCACGAGCTCCATGAGCAGCATGTATCCGGCCATCATCGGCCCGGTGATGCACATCATGATGAGGATGCCCGGCACGAACCACTGCCAGGCCGACGCCTCTCCTTGAGCGGCGAACATCTCGTTGCCCGCCAGCAGCGGCCCGAAGAGGAAGAGGAAGAGAAGCGGCTGCCCCATGGTGAACAGCAGCCCGACCGGCTGGCGCAGCGCCGGGGTTATCTCACGGATGAACATGGTCCTGGTGTCGCGGATTACCTTCACGAAGGTCCCTTCAGCAAGGAGTGGGGGGCGGATCAGGCGCCCGGGGTGTCGCTTTCACGCAGGCTGCGGCCGGTGAGGGCGAGGAAGACGTCGTCGAGGGAGGGCCGGGTGCTTTCCGCGGCCAGTGCTTTGACGTCGGCGTTCTCCAGAGCGCGCAGGAGCTCGGCCATCGCGATGTCGGCCTGCGGCACCCGCACGCGCACGGTGAGCCCGTCGGCGCCGATCTCCGGGGCGGCCGAGGCGATGCGCGCGGCGACCTCCGCGGCCCGGGCGGACTCGGTGTGGTCACGCAAGGTGACCGTGACGTGGTCGCCCGCGAGGTCCTTCTTCAGCTGCTCACCGGTGCCGTCGGCGATGACGCGGCCGTGGTCGACGACGATGACCCGCTCGGCCATGTTGTCGGCCTCTTCCAGATAGTGGGTCGTGAGGAACAGCGTCATGTCGTGCTCTTCGCGCAGCCGCAGAATGTGCGCCCAGATGTCGGCGCGGCTGTGCGGGTCGAGGCCGGTGGAGGGCTCGTCCAGGAAAAGCAGGCGGGGCTGGTGGATAAGCCCGAGGGCGATGTCCAGGCGGCGGCGCTGACCGCCCGACAGGGTGTTGGATCCTCGTTTGGCGAGGTGGGTGAGGCTCAGCAGGTCGAGGATCTCGTCGGCGCGCCGCCGGGCCTCGGGCCGGGTGAGACCGTAGCAGCAGCCTTGGGTGACGAGTTCGTCGCGCACGCGGAAGTTCTCACCGGCGCTGTTCTTCTGGCCGATGTATCCGATGTGCCTGCGGACCTCCACGGGGTCTTTCACAATGTCGTATCCGGCGACGACGGCGGTGCCGGAGGTCGGGGGAAGCAGAGTGGTGAGCATGCGCAGGCTGGTGGATTTTCCGGCCCCGTTGGGGCCGAGAAAGGCGACGAGCTGGCCGGGGTCCACATCGAGGTCGATTCCGCGCACGGCTTCCACGGTTTCCCGCTTGACCTTGAAACTCTTTTTCAGTCCGCGGGCATGGATCATCGTCCCCTCCTCGGGGTGGGAGATCGGGTGGTGGTGCCCGGAGCGGTCGGCGTCCGGGGAAAGAGTTCGTCTATGGCGTCGAACGGGCAGGATGCGATAACGGCCACGCCGAAGAAGCCCCTAGCGGGGGTTCGGCGGGGAGGCGGTCAATCTTTACCCATCCCGGCCCCGCGAAGCAAACGCGAATGACACATTCACGTTTGCTCTGACCTGCGAAAACACCGTTTGACGGCGGTGCCGGGAAAGCGCCGGCGAGCGCGTTCGTGCCCTTGCCCATCTGGGGTTTCGCCGATGTGCTGAAAAAGTTTCGAAAACGCGGCGACCCCCCGTCCGGAGAAGGCGGGGGGTCGCGTAACGCCGATGTCTATGGACGTTTTCCGTCCACCCTCCTGGGGATTCCCAGCGGGTTGTCCTCTACGAGTTCGAGCGGAAGCAGCGCCGCGGGCCACTCCTGATAGGCCACGGGTGTGACCCACCGCCCGATGGCCGCCGCGCCCACGGAGGTGTGCGCGGGCGAGGTCGTGGACGGCCTGGGGCCGCCGTGGTGGACGGCCCAGCTCACGGCCACCCCTGTGGGCCAGCCGTTCCAGATCAGGCGGCCGGCGAGCCGCTGGAGCACCGCGACGACCGCTTCGGCCTCGGCCGGGTCGGCGGCGTGCACGGTCGCGGTGAGCGATCCGGCGAGCCGGGAGAGCACGGCGGGCAACTCGGCCGGATCCCGATAGGTGATGACGATCGACGACGGCCCGAAACACTCTTCACCGACGCCTGGCAACCCCTCCGCGAACTCCGCCAGACCGGTCGTGAACACCTTCGGCGCGACCGCGAGCTCCCCCTCGCCGCCGCTCCCCTCCGCTAGCACCGGGAGATGCCGGAGACGGCCGATGCCGTCGAGGTAGCCGTCCCGGATGCGCTCGGTCAACATGGGACCGCCGGACGACGCGGCCACCGCCGTACCGATCGCCTTGAGCAGCCCGGCGTCGTCAGGCACGAACAGCAGCCCCGGATTGGTGCAAAACTGCCCGACCCCCATCGTCAGCGACCCTGCGAACCCTCTGGCCAGCGCCTCCACATCACCCTTCAGCGCCGACGGCAGCACCACGACGGGGTTGGCGCTGCCCAGCTCGCCGTAGAACGGGATCGGCTCGGGCCGCTCGTCGATGAGAGCCTGTACGGCACGGCCACCCGCGATTGACCCGGTGAACCCCACAGCCACCACCGACGGATGCTTGACCAGCCACCCGCCCGCCTCAAAACCGTGTACAAGCCCAAGGAGCGCCGGATCGGGCAGGACCGCCCGCACGGTCTGCGCGACCAGTTCGGAGGTGCGCGGGTGCCCGGGGTGGACCTTGGCGACGACGGGGCAGCCCGCGGCGAGGGCCGAGGCGGTGTCGCCCCCCGCCGTCGAGAACGCGAAGGGGAAGTTGCCGGCCGCGAACACCGCGACCACCCCGGGCAGCGCCCGGTTGACCCGCCGCAGATCGGGCCGGGGCGGCACGGCGGACGGATCGGCGTGGTCGATCACGGCGTCCAGGTAGCCCCCGTCGAGGATGACCTCGGCGAAAAGCCGGAACTGCGACGCCGTGCGCACGATCTCGCCCCGCAGCCGCGCCTCCCCCAGCGAGGTCTCGGCATCGGCCGTCCGCCACAGCTCCTCGGTGCCGGCGACGAGGGCGTCGGCCACGGCGGAGAGCACGGCCGCACGATCGGCAGCCGGCATGCCGCGCCATGCCGTACCGGCCTTAAATGCGGCCTCGACCGCCGCGGCGACCTCGGACTCGGTGTGTGGTTCGGGTTCGTGGCTCAATCGTCTTTCCTTTCAGCGCGGTTGCCGTCACCAGGACGCTCCCAGTTCTCTCACGCAGAACTCCCCGCCGAGCAGGGCGTGTGCGGGAGCCGCGGGGCCGGGCTCACCGTGCTCGGCGATGAGCGCGGGCGCGAAGCGCTCCGCGTCGTCGCGCGGCACGTAGCCGATCGTGTGCCCTTCGTCCAGCGACCACCATCGGCGCGTATTGGCGGAGATCCCCCAGACGATGTGGAATCCCGTGGCCGCCAGTGCCGCCTCCACCAGCCGGGCGCAGTCGCCGGGCGACAACCATGTGCTCAACGCCCGAACGTCCGGGGGCCGCTCGTCGCACGTGCCGATGCGGAGCGCGACGACATCCATGCCGAAGCGGTCGTGGTACAGGCTGCCGAGTGCCTCCATAGCGGCTTTGCTCACGCCGTAGTAGGTGTCGGGGCGCGGGGGCAGCGTGGCCGGCACCTGTTCCCCGCGGGGGTGGAACCCCACGGCGTGATTGCTGCTCGCGAGCACGACCCGCGTGACACCGGCCTGCCGGGCGGCCTCAAGCACGACCTGGGTGCCGTGGATGTTGACATGGAGGATGTCCGCCCAGGGCTTTTCCAAGCTGTGTCCGCCGAAGTGGAGGACCGCGTCGACGCCCTCCATCGCCTCGCGGACGGCGGCTGGATCGGTGACGTCCGCTGTGACAGCCTCTTCGCGGTCACCTGGTGAGGTGGGGGTGATGTCGAGCAGGCGCATTGTGCGCCCGGGGCGCGACAGCCTTGGACGCAGCATCGCCGCGACGCGCCCGGCGGCCCCGGTCATGAGAATGCGCATATATCGCGTTACCTCTCCAGCGCGAGATTAATACAATGTCACACACGACTCACCGCGTGAAGGCTGGGGATACGGCACAGCCCCACCTGGCCGGTGATCATAGAGGCTGGGGATCGTGAAGGCCCGGAGTACGGCACAGCCCCGCCCGGCGCCGGGCGGGGCTGTGTGAGGTCACACCTCGACGACCACCGGGATGATCATCGGGCGGCGGCGGTAGACGTCGCTCACCCAGCGGCCGACGGCTCGGCGCACGAGGCGGCGCATCTGCTGAACATCCGCGATCCCGTCGGCCGCGGCCTCCTGCAAGGCCTTCTCGATCTGGGGGATCACGCGCTCGAAGTCGTCGGGGTCGATGCCCGACCCACGCGCGTGGATCTCCGGGCCACCGGTGAGTCTGCCGGTGGTGGAGTCGATCACGACGACAACGGAGATGAAACCCTCGTCGCCCAGGATGCGGCGGTCCTTCAGGGCCACGTCCGTCACGTCGCCGACCGAGGTGCCGTCCACGAACACATATCCGCACGGCACGGCGCCGACGATGGACGCCCTGCCGTCGATCAGGTCGACCACGACGCCGTCCTCGGCGATGACGATGTGCTCGTCGGGGACACCGGTGAGCGAGGCGAGCCGGGCGTGCGCCCGCATGTGCCGCCATTCACCGTGGACCGGCAGGAAGTTCGACGGGCGGGTCAGGTTGAGCACATAGAGCAGTTCGCCCGCGGCGGCGTGGCCGGAGACGTGCACCCGCGCGTTGCCCTTGTGGATGACACGCGCGCCCCAGCGGGTCAGGCCGTTGATGACCTTGTTGACGGCGGTCTCGTTGCCGGGCACCAGCGACGAGGCCAGCAGCACGGTGTCGCCCTCGGCGATGCGGATGGGATGGTCGCGGTTGGCCATGCGGGACAACGCGGCCATCGGCTCGCCCTGGGAGCCGGTGCAGATCAGCACCACGTCCTCGGGCGGCCACGACTCGATCTCGCGGGAGTCGACCATGAGACCGCCCGGCACCCGCAGATAGCCGAGGTCGCGCGCGACACCCATGTTGCGCACCATGGAACGGCCCATGAGGGCGACCTTGCGGCCGTGTTGCTCGGCCGCGTCGAGGACCTGCTGCACACGGTGCACGTGCGAGGCGAAGCAGGCGACGATGATGCGTTTGTCGGAATTCCGGAAGATCTCGTCGATGACCGGGGCGATCTCACGCTCACTGGTGACGAACCCCGGCACCTCCGCGTTGGTGGAGTCGGACATCAGCAGATCGACGCCCTCGGCGCCAAGCCTGGCGAAGCCGCCAAGGTCGGTCAGCCGCCCGTCCATGGGCAGCTGGTCCATCTTGAAGTCGCCGGTGTGGAGCACCAGACCGGCGTCGGTGCGGATCGCGACGGCCAGGGCGTCGGGGATCGAGTGGTTGACCGCCAGGAACTCGCACTCGAACGGCCCGAACCTGCGGCGCTGCCCCTCCACCACCTCAAGGGTGACGGGCTGGATGCGGTGCTCGACCAGTTTGCTCTCGATCAGCGCCAGCGTCAGCCGCGACCCGACGATCGGGATGTCCGCCCGCTCTCTCAAGAGGTATGGCACAGCCCCGATGTGGTCCTCGTGCGCGTGCGTGAGCACCACTGCCTCGACGTCGTCGAGGCGATCTCTGATGTAGTCGAAGTCCGGCAGGATCAAGTCGACCCCGGGCTGGTCGGGCTCGGGGAACAAAACCCCGCAGTCCACGATCAGCAGGCGTCCGTCGAACTCGAACACCGTCATGTTCCGGCCGATCTCCCCAAGTCCGCCAAGCGCGACAATGCGCAAGGCGCCCGTGGGCAGGACCGGAGGGAGTCCGAGGTCGGGATGTGGATGGCTCATCCCTCACCCCCCGGGTGAAGTCGTATGGACGTGCTCAAGCTTTCCGATTCCTCCCCATCATGCGTCCGCGAGCTTCACGCCGCTCGCGATCAAGTCATCTCGTAGCACCGCAACCTGGGTCTCCGTCGCGTTCACCAAGGGCGGCCGGACAAAACCACCCGGCTGCCCCAGCAGGTGGAGCGAGGCCTTCGCCATGATGGCCCCCTGCGTCCGCGTCATGATGCCGGTGACCGCGGGCAGCAACCTCCGGTGAACGGCGAGAGCCCCCGCCACGTCACCCGCTCTGTGGCGCTCGATCATCACCGCGAGATCCGCGCCGACGGCGTGCCCGACCACACTGGCGAACCCGGCAGCCCCGACCGACAACCACGGCAGGTTGAGCGTGTCGTCACCCGAGTAGTAGGCGAGCTCGGTCGCCGCCATCACCTGTGACGACGCGAAAAGATCGGCCTTGGCGTCCTTGACGGCGACGATGCGGGGGTGCTCGGCCAGCCGGATCAGGGTCTCGGTCTCGATCGGGACGCCGCTGCGGCCGGGGATGTCGTAAAGCATCACCGGCAGGCCCGTCGCGTCGGCGACCGCGGTGAAGTGCAGGTGAAGCCCCGCCTGCGGCGGCTTGTTGTAGTAGGGCGTCACGAGCAGCAGGCCGTGCGCGCCGGCGCGCTCGGCGGTCTTGGCCAGCTCGACGCTGTGGCGGGTGTCGTTGGTGCCCGCACCCGCCACCACGGTGGCACGATCGCCGACGGACTCCAGGACGGCCCGGAGAATCCGCTCTTTCTCCTCATCGGTGGTCGTGGGAGACTCGCCCGTCGTGCCGCTCACGATCAGGCCGTCGTTGCGCTGCTCATCCACCAGGTAGGCGGCGAGGCGCTGGACTCCCTCGTAGTCAACCTCGCCACTCTCGGTGAACGGAGTCACCATCGCGGTCAACATGCGGCCGAAGGGGGCGTCTGAGGTTCGAGTCGGCGATGCCATAGACCGAACGGTACCCGTGTTCGCGTGCGGCGTGGACCCCGCCACCCCGGCTGCGCCCTCCGCCGACCGGCGGCGACAGACGAAGAGGCCGCTGATATGTGCTCGGGGGTACACAGATCAGCGGCCTCTACCCAACAATCGTCACCACTTACGCGGGCGTTACAGAAGACTTTTAGGTTCTTTGAGTTCCCCGCTGGATCGGTCCGATCGCTGCAAAGTTGGAACACCAAATCGCTCTGGCTACGGTTGGCCGTCCATCAAATACGTCAGGATTGGGCAACGTCCACAGGAACACCCAGGGGATGAACACGTGGCCAGCTCCGATCCGATCTACCTGCGCATCGTCGAAGACATACGGCGACAGATCAACGACGGCACCCTCCCACCCGGCGCCGCCATCCCGTCCCGCGCTCAGCTCACACGCAAGTACGGCATAGGCGAGACGGCGGCGCGCCACGCATTACGCGTGCTCGCGTCGGAAGGACTCATCTTCGGCCTGATCGGCTCGGGCCACTACGTCAGTGAGAAACCCGAGAGGACCGCGCTTCACAGACTGCGATTCCACGAACACCAGCCGCCGTTCACCGTGGACCTGCAGGCGCAGGGGCGCCGCGCCACGTGCGACTGGCGCAGCGAGCACACCAGCGCCGGTCCCGACATCGCCCAGCGGCTCCGCGTCGAGGACCACACGCGCGTCACGCGCACGCGATATGTGTTCCGCACGGACGGCGCCCCGGCCCAGCTGGCGACCTCCTACGAGCGCACCGAGTACACCGACGGCCACCCCATGCCGGCGGAGGGCAACGAGAACGGGCGCAAGAGCCTCCTCGTCCGGCTCTCCCTCCTCGGAATCAAGATCACAGAGGTCGTGGAGAGCGTCTACACGCGGGTCGCCCAGCCGGTCGAACGCGACTCCCTCGACCTGCCCGCGGGCGCTCACGTGCTCCACATCGAACGCACCCACTGGGCCGGCGACAGCCCCGTGGAGACGAGCGACATCGTGGTGCCCGGCGACAGATTCCGCCTCGTCTACACCGCCACCGCCCCCTCGGTCGGATAACGGCCCACCACCCCGCCGGGGCCGTCACTCCCCGCACTCGCACGAGCACACATTGTCGGTGCCGCCTGGTAGAACCTAGGTCAGCCAGCCGACCCGGAGGTCTCGATGCGCGTCAAGGACATGCCCCTGAGCGACCGGCCACGTGAGCGCCTCCTCACCGGAGGGGCGGAGGCGCTCGCCGACCGCGAGTTGCTCGCCCTGCTGCTCGGCTCCGGCCACCGCGGCCAGAGCGCCATCGACCTGGCCTCCCAAGTGATCGCCCACTGCGGCGACCTGCACGAGCTCATCCACGCCGACGCCCATCGTCTGCAAAGCCTCCCCGGCGTCGGCCCCGCCAAGGCCGCCCGCCTGGCCGCGGCCTTCCAGCTCCTCCGGCGCACCCAGGAGGCCCCGGAGCGCCGCCGGGTGGGCTGTTCCGGCGACCTCGCCGCGATCGCGGCACCCCTGCTGTGGGGGCACCGCCGAGAGCGCCTGGTCGTCGTCATCTGCGACCCCGCCGGCACGGTGATCCGGCGCACCGTGCTCACCGAGGGGGGCAGCGACCACACGGCGGCTCCCGTCCGCGAGATCATCACCCTTGTCCTCGCCTCAGGCGGCGCCCTCTTCGGCATCGCGCACAATCACCCCAGCGGATCACTCGCCCCCAGTCCCGCCGACGTCGAGATCACCGAGCGCCTCCAGGAGGCCGCCTCCACCGTCGGCCTCCGCTTCCTCGACCACGTGATCGTCACCGACGCCGCCTGGAAACGCGTCTCCACCCCCGACACCTCCTAAAGCGGCGAGACCTAGCGGGGCTCCTCCCACGGCATGCGGCGCCTCACCACAACCTCACGCAGGCACGGTCACGAGGCCCAAGGCATGGTCACGGACGCCTGAAGCACGGCCAGAGGGCCTGAAACGTGGTCACGAAGCCCGATGGCGGCCCCCTCTGCTCAAAGGCGGCCGACATTCAAAGTCCTGTGTTACGGGAGGAGACACCGCCCCATGTCACCAATCGGCCTGCAGCGTGCGCTCCCCTCGCCGGCGCCCACGCGGCACAGCGGGACTCAAGCGCTTCGGTGCGTGAGACCCGAAACCAGCCGGAGCAGTGAGATCAGACCCCTGAGCGAGCGCCACCGGCAACCGCTCCCGGGCAAGCACCACTTGGAGCCAGTCCTGGGCCAATGCCACTTGGAGCCACTCCTGGGCCAGTGCCACCGAGGGCCCGTCCGGAGCAGGCGCCGCCGGGCAAGCACCACCGGGAACCCCTCTTGGGCCGGTGCCGCAGAAAGCCGGCCCGGAGCAAGTGCCGCCCGAAGCCGGTCCGGGCGAAAGCCACAGGGAAGGTGGCAGGGCGAAACGGGAAGATGGCCGGGGCGAAAGCCGCCGGGAAGGTGGTGGCCCCGTGCCACCCGGCCGGCACGGGGCCACCTGGAAACCGACAGGTGGTGTTGTGGGTGGGGCGACCTGTCGGCGAGCCCGCAGCAGGTGGGGCTGTCGAGTGGTGTGACGTGCCCGCGGCAGGAATATCGCACATACGGCCCGCAGCGCCGGGCCGGCGACCCGCCACGACGTCAACACGAGTTCACATACCGTCCCTCAAGCCGGCGCCACGGCGGCGATCATCGAACCCCATGCCTCACCTGCCCGGCGAGCGTTGACTCGTCGTGCGGGCGACGACCAAGCCCGCCGGGCTCTTTCATGACATGCCTCCGGCCGATTTCCCTCCTCGCCTTGGGCTTCGGCTGGAGCACCGGGACGGGAAGAGGCGGCCTCGTCCTCAGCCTCCACTCCGGGACGAGGCCGGCACCCGGCGCCGCCGACTCACTTCGACCGCGACAGGGGCTGTTGAGCGTTCCCACTCCCGGTGGTTTCCCTCCGGACACGATCAACTATAACCCGACTCCTATACGTAGGTCTACTACCCGTATGACTACGTCTCCTAGATGTAGTGCTTTGTGGATGCATGTCCTGTTTCGGCTACCGTGCGAGTGTGGTTGACCAAGACGGCCTTACTGAGGAACAACTCGTACGTAACGGGCCCATACCCGTCTATAAACAGATCTCCGATTGGATCGCCGGCCAGATCGCCAGTGGCCAACTGGTCCCCGGAGACCCCGTGCCCAGCGAGGCCGAGCTCGCCGAGCGCTACAACATCGCCCGGTCCACCGCGCGCCGCGTGGCCGAGGACCTCCGCGATCAGGACCTCGTCTATACCCGTCAAGGTCAAGGCACGTTCGTCGGTAGACCCGACTCCCCCCACAAGCGCCGCAAACTCACGAAATATCAGCGCATCGCCGAGGCCCTGATCGAGCGCATCTTGAGCGGCAAGATCCAGCCGGGCCGCCCCACCCCGAGCGAGAAGCTCCTCATGCAGGAGTTCGGCGTGGCGAAGGCGACCGCGCGCCAGGCGGTCGACCTGCTGGAGACCGAGGGCTGGACCCACACGGTGCCCCAGCGCGGCACCTACGTGCGGGAGCCCTCCGCCTGGCCCCGATCCCCCGAAGGCGACACAAACCACAAGCCGGACGCCCCCGAGCCCGCCGAAGAGAAGACGAGCTAGCCGCGAACCCGTGCCGGTGTTGGAGGTAGCCATGTCCGCCCCAGCGGAACTGCTGCGCGACTTCGTGAACACCCACGACATGGACACCGACACCGACGACATCGCCTCCCCCGCCGACCTGGCGGTGTGGCTGAGAGAGCGGGGCCTCGCCGGCGAGGCGGACCGGGCGGGAGACGACGATCTAGGCGCGGCCACCGCGCTCCGGGCCGGCCTCCGGGCGGCGATGGGCCACGGCGGTGGGCCGTACCCCGAGTTGGATCACGCGCTGGCGCACTTCCAGCTCCGAGTGATCTTCAAGGGAGACACGCCTGTCCTCATGCCGCTCGCCGGCGGTGTGAGCGGCGCTCTGGCACGGCTCGCGGTGGCGGTGATGGCGGCCCAGACGGACCGCACGTGGCAACGTCTGAAGGTGTGCGCCGAGGCCACGTGCCGGCGGGCGTTCCTGGACTTGTCGAAGAATCGCTCACGTTCGTGGTGTTCAATGTCTGTCTGCGGCAACCGTATAAAGACACGCGCTTATCGGGTGAGACGCCGGGCAGCGATGGGATCGCGTCGTCCGTAACTCTGAATCACCGATACGGTGTAGGAGTGCCCCCGGGATCCCCCCAACGACCCCAATCGACCGTGCGGGCACACGGCAGGCGAAGGAGCGGGCCGAAATGGCAAACGTAGGCGTGCGGGCCGCCCGGCGTGAAGACGCCGTGCTGGTGACACGCACCCAGATCCGGGCGTGGCGCTACGGATATCGCGAGTTTCTGCCCGACGGGCCGCTGCAGCAGATGACCGGCCCAGCGGCGGAGGACCTGTGGCTGCGCCAGTGGGAGGAAGCGATCTCCGCTCCGCCCAGCTCCCGGCACCGAGTGCTGGTGGCCGTCGAGCGGATCATGGACACCGATGCGTTTCCCGCGCTCGGCCCCGGCGGCGTCGCCGCGCCCAATCCGAACCGCGGCGTGGAGCGGGTGGTGGGGCTCGCCTCACACGCCCCCGCCGAAGACCCGGATCTCGACCCGGGCGCCACCGCCGAGCTGCTCAACCTCCTCGTCGACCCGGACTTCGTCCGCCGCGGCCACGGCAGCCGCCTGCTCAACGCGACCGTCGACCACCTGCGCGACGACCAATACGGTTCCGTCGTCACCTGGGTCTTCGCCGACAACTACGCGATGCTCGGCTTCCTTGAGTCGGCCGGATGGGGCAACGACGGAGCCGAGCGTGTGCTGAACATGGGGCGGGTCGTCACGATGGTCCGGATGACCACAGACATTCGTTAGATCATTAACATCGGGGCTTCGTAGTGGCATCACCTGGACAATGGCTCGCCGGCGCACGCCCACGCACGCTTCCCGCCGCCGTCGTACCGGTCGCCGTCGGCACCGCCGCGGCGGCCGACGCGGGGGCCGTGGTCTGGTGGCGGGCCCTGCTCGCCCTGGCCGTGGCGCTGCTGCTCCAGGTGGGCGTCAACTACGCCAACGACTACAGCGACGGCGTCCGCGGCACCGACAAGGCCAGAGTGGGCCCCATGCGCCTGGTCGGCTCGGATGTCGCGGCCCCCCGCGCGGTGCTCAACGCCGCTCTCCTCTGCTTCCTCACCGCCGCCGTCTGCGGCCTGGTCCTGGTGGTCGCGACCGGGAGCTGGTGGCTGATCGCCGTCGGCGCCGCCTCGATCGCCGCCGGGTGGTTTTATACCGGAGGCGACAAACCGTACGGCTACCGCGCGCTTGGCGAAGTGTCGGTCTTCGTGTTCTTCGGCCTGGTGGCCACGGTGGGCACGACTTACGTGCAAACCGAAAGCCTCACCGCGCTCTCCCTGATCGCCTCGGTGCCCTGCGGCCTCCTGGCGTGCGCCCTCCTGGTCGTGAACAACCTGCGCGACCTCCCGACCGACGGCCCCGCGGGCAAACGCACCCTGGCCGTGGTCCTCGGCGACTCGCGCACCCGGGCGCTCTTCCTCGCCTGCGTGTGGGTGCCCTTCGCGGTGGCCGCCGGGCTCCTGCCGTACCAGCCGTTCGCGGCCCTGGTGCTCCCCACGCTCCTGCTCGCGCTGCCCCTCACCCGCCTGGTGCGCCGGGGCGCGACCGGCCCGGCCCTCATCGCCGCCCTTCAGCAGACCGCGCGCCTCCAGCTGACCTACGGCCTTCTGCTGGCCCTCGGGCTGGCCCTCTGAAGGCGCTCATACAAGCGGATGGCGGGCAAGATGCCCGCCACTCCACTCAGAGCCCCAGGAAATTCTCCAGACCGACCGTCAAACCAGGTGTCTCACGCACCTTGCGCACGCCGAGCAGCACACCCGGAGTGAACGAAGCGCGGTTCATCGTGTCGTGGCGAATGGTGAGAATCTCGCCCTCCCCACCGAACAGGACCTCCTGGTGGGCGATGAGCGAGGCCAGGCGCACCGCGTGCACATGCACCCCGTCGACCTCGGCGCCCCTGGCTCCGGGCAGCTCGGTGCTCGTGGCGTCGGGCATCGCGGCGAGGCCGGCCCCGCGACGTGCCTCGGCGACCAGCTCGGCGGTGCGGCGGGCCGTGCCCGAGGGGGCGTCGGCCTTGTTCGGGTGGTGAAGCTCGATGATCTCGGCCGACTCGAAGTATGGTGCAGCGATCTTGGCGAAGTGCATCATCAGCACGGCCGCGATGCCGAAGTTGGGGGCGATCAGCGCGTTGACCCCGGGGTTGCCCGCGAGCCACCCGCGCAGCGTGGCGAGGCGGGAGGCGTCGAACCCGGTGGTGCCGACCACGGGGTGGATCCCCTGGGACACACACCACCGCAGGTTGTCCATCACGACGTCGGGGTGGGTGAAGTCGACCACGACCTCGGCACCCTTGAGCGCCTCGATCGGGTCGTCCTTGTCGACCGCCGCCACGAGCTCCAGATCCGCGGCCGCCTCGACGGCCCGGCACACCTCAACCCCGACGCGCCCTCGGGCGCCAAGCACTCCTACCCTGATCACGGCACCCAAGGGTATACGGTTCCCACCTTCGGCACCCTCCCGGTGCCTTCCTTCACCCCGGAGAGATGTACGGCGCAAGCCGCACGATCAGCGGTACCGGCGCAGGAAGACGGGGGCCCAAAAGTCCCCTAAAGGCCAAAAATCCCCCCCAATGTAATGAAAACAGCCCCGGTCCGGAACAACTCCGCACCGGGGCCAATCTCTATTACATGGGTCGGCTGTCAGGCGATAAAGGAACTGAAGTCCTTGTCACCATAAGGCCCGATCACAGCAAGAGTGAGGGGGCGCTGAAGCACGTCCCGGGCGACCTCCAGGATCTCCTCGGCAGTGACCTCCTCAATGCGCTTGAGGACTTCGTCCACCGTCAGGAGCCTGTCGTAGACCAGTTCGCCCTTACCGATCCTGGACATGCGCGAGCCGGTGTCCTCCAGGCCGAGGACCAGGCCGCCGCGCATCTGCCCCTTGCCCCGGGCGATCTCCTCGTCGGTGATGCCGTGGGCGACGACTCTCGCGATCTCGTCACGGCAGATCTTGAGCACGTCGTCGACCTTCGAGGGAAGGCAGCCGACATAGATCCCGAACTGGCCGGTGTCGGAGTATTGCGAGGTGTAGCTATATGTCGAGTAGGCCAGGCCGCGTTTCTCGCGGATCTCCTGGAACAGGCGCGACGACATGCCGCCCCCGAGTGCCGAACTCATCACCCCGAGCGCGAATCTGCGCTCGTCGGTGCGGGAGATTCCCACGGTGCCGAGGACGACGTTGGCCTGCTCGGTGGGCCGGTCGAGGACTCGCACGCCCGAGCGCTGCGGGACGCCCTCTCCGCCGGTCCTGGGCGGCACCGGGCGGTCGTCGCCGCCGAGGCGGCCGGCGCGTTCGTAAGCCGCGGCGACGAGCTCCACCACACGCTCGTGGGAGATGTTGCCCGCGACGGAGACGACGGTGCGGGTCGGCAGGTAGAACCGCCGGTAGTACTCGACGATGCGGTCGCGGCTCAGGGCGTTGATCGTGTCGGCGGTGCCGAGGATCGGGCGGCCGATCGGGGTGTCGCCGTACAACTCCGCAGAGAACTGCTCATGCACGACATCCGAGGGGTCGTCGTCGTGCATGGCGATCTCTTCGAGGATGACGCCGCGCTCGGCGTCGACGTCCTCGGCGGTGACCAGTGACGAGGTGACCACGTCGGCCAGCACGTCGATCGCGAGCGGCAGGTCCTCATCGAGGACACGCGCGTAGTAGCACGTGTATTCCTTGGCGGTGAAGGCGTTGATCTCACCGCCGATGCCCTCGATGGCCGCGGAGATCGCGAGCGAGTCGCGAGTGGGTGTGCCCTTGAACAGCAGGTGCTCAAGGAAGTGGGTGGCCCCGGTGTGCTCCGGGGCCTCGTCGCGCGAGCCGATGCCGACCCACATGCCGATCGCGACGGAGCGCACGGTCGGCATGGTTTCCGTGACCACCCGGAGTCCGCCGGGAAGGACGGTGCGCTGGACGGTGCCTGCGCCGTCCTTCCCGGGGAACAGGGTCTCTGACAGTAAATTCGTCACGAGTTGCGGTCGTCCCGTCCCGCTCCACCGCGGGTGCGGGTGCGCGTGCGACGGGGACGGTCCTCAGGCTCGTCGGCGGAGGCCGCCGGCGGCGCGGGCTGGTCGCCCTCGGGCGAGCCTTCGGCCTTGGCCGCGGCCTCCTTCTCGATGACCTCCACAGGCACCAGGGAGAGCTTGCCGCGCGAGTCGATCTCGGCGATCTCCACCTGGATCTTCTCGCCGACGCCCATGACGTCCTCGACGTTCTCGATGCGCTTGCCGCCGTGCAGCTTGCGGATCTGGGAGACGTGCAGCAGACCGTCCTTGCCGGGCAGCAGGGAGACGAACGCGCCGAAGGCGGCGATCTTGACGACCGTGCCGAGGTAGCGCTCACCGACCTCCGGCATGTGCGGGTTGGCGATGGCGTTGATCGCCGACCGGGCCGCCTCGGCCGCGGGGCCGTCGGTGGCGCCGATGTAGATCGTGCCGTCGTCCTCGATGGTGATCTCGGCGCCGGTGTCGTCCTGGATCTGGTTGATCATCTTGCCCTTGGGGCCGATGACCTCGCCGATCTTGTCGACCGGGACCTTGATGGTGATGATGCGCGGCGCCGTCGGGTTCATCTCCGCCGGGGAGTCGATGGCCTCCTGCATCACGTCGAGGATGGCGAGCCGCGCCGCCTTGGCCTGCTTGAGCGCGGCGGCGAGCACCGACGCCGGGATGCCGTCCAGCTTGGTGTCGAGCTGGAGCGCGGTGATGACCTCACGGGTGCCGGCGACCTTGAAGTCCATGTCGCCGAACGCGTCCTCGGCGCCGAGGATGTCGGTCAGCGTGACGTATTCGCCGCCCTCGTGGATCAGGCCCATCGCGATGCCGGCGACCATCTCCTTGAGCGGGACACCCGCGTCGAGGAGCGACATGGTCGAGGCGCAGACCGACCCCATGGAGGTCGAGCCGTTGGAGCTGAGGGCCTCGGACACCTGCCTGATGGCGTAGGGGAACTCCTCACGCGTCGGCAGCACCGGGATGAGGGCGCGCTCGGCGAGGGCGCCGTGGCCGATCTCACGCCGCTTGGGCGAGCCCACACGGCCGGTCTCACCGGTGGAGTAGGGCGGGAAGTTGTAGTTGTGCATGTAGCGCTTGGTGCGCTCGGGGTTGAGCGTGTCGATCATCTGCTCCATGCGGAGCATGTTGAGCGTGGTGATGCCGAGGATCTGGGTCTCGCCCCGCTCGAACAGCGCCGAGCCGTGCACCCGCGGGATCACGTGGACCTCGGCGGCGAGCTGGCGGATGTCCTTGACGCCGCGGCCGTCGATGCGGATGCTCTCGCTGATGACGCGCTCGCGGATGAGCTTCTTGGTGAGCGACCGGTAGGCCGCCGAGAGCTCCTTCTCGCGCCCCTCGAAGTCGCCGGCGAGCTTCTCGGCGGCGAGCGCCTTGACTCGGTCGAGCTCGGTCTCGCGCTCCTGCTTGCCGGCGATGGTCAGCGCCGAGGACAACTCGCTCTTGACCGCGCCGACGACCGCGTCGTAGGCGTCGTCCTGGTAGTCGAGGAAGACGGGGTATTCGGCCGTCTCCTTGGCCGCGATCCTGGCGACCTTCAGCTGGGCCTCGCAGAGCACCTTGATGAACGGCTTGGCCGCGTCGAGGCCCTCGGCGACGCTCTCCTCGGTGGGGGCGACGGCCCCGTCGGCGACGAGGCGCAGGGTGTCGCGGGTCGACTCCGCCTCGACCATCATGATCGCGATGTCGCCGTCCTCAAGCACGCGACCTGCGACAACCATGTCGAAGGTGGCACGCTCCAGCTCAGGATGGGTGGGGAAGGCCACCCACTGCCCGTCGATGAGCGCGACGCGCACGCCGCCGATGGGCCCGGAGAAGGGCAGACCGGCGAGTTGCGTGGACAGCGACGCGGCGTTGATCGCGATCACGTCGTAGAGGTGGTCGGGGTGGAGCGCCATGACGGTCGCCACCACCTGGATCTCGTTGCGCAGGCCCTTGACGAAGGACGGGCGCAGCGGGCGGTCGATGAGGCGGCAGGTGAGGATCGCGTCCTCAGACGGCCTGCCCTCACGGCGGAAGAACGAGCCGGGGATGCGACCCGCGGCATACATCCGCTCTTCGACGTCGACGGTCAGCGGGAAGAAGTCGAGGCTCTCCCGGGGCTGCTTGGAGGCGGTGGTCGCCGACAGCACCATCGTCTCGTCGTCGAGGTGGACGACGGCGGAACCCGCCGCCTGGCGCGCGAGACGACCGGTCTCAAACCGGATCGTACGCGTGCCGAAGGAGCCGTTGTCGATAACGGCTTCCGCGGTGTGGACACCCTCCACGGGGGACCTCCTTAGGTCGGTCGCCCGCATCCGGACCAACGGTCACTGCCGTACTCCTGCTCCCCGTCATGTGCAGCGCCGGTCTTCGATCGAAGCGTCCGGTGCGGAGGGCGCGTCGCCCTGCCACCGGAGGCCACTACCGAGGACCGGCCCGCAGGCGTCGCGGGTCGCGTGGTGCTGAGCGGACGCGGGGCACTTTCTCGGCTATTCAGTTTGCTCACTGTGGGTGCCCCCTGGTGGCGCGACGCGCCGAGGGCCCCCATATGAGAAGGGAGCGGCGTGGACGCCGCTCCCTTTCCCCGCTATCGGCGGAGACCGAGCCGCTCGATGAGCGACCGGTAACGCTGGATGTCGTTGTTCTGAAGGTATTTCAGAAGACGACGGCGGCGGCCGACCAGCAGAAGCAGGCCACGACGGCTGTGGTGGTCGTGCTTGTGCGTCTTCAGGTGCTCGGTGAGCTCACTGATGCGCTTGGTGAGCAGCGCCACCTGGACCTCGGGCGACCCGGTGTCACCCTCGACGGTGGCATACTCTCCGATGATCTGCTTTTTGGCAGCTGTGTCAAGTGACACGCGGCTCTCCTCAATGCGATGTGGCACGCGAATCCGTTGGGAATCCCCGAACGACCGTGCGTGCCAACAGTCGCCGTGGCGAGCCGACGTGAGCCAACGATGACTCCGCTACAAGGCCGACATGCAAGGTTACCACCTTGACAGCCCTGGAAAACTACGCTCGTTTTCTGGGGCACTGGTGTGTGCCAAGCGGCATCCAAGGGGCAAACCGGTCAGGCAATGACAAGGCAAAGCGTTTCTCTACGATGCCGTCAACACCCGCACCTGAACAACATCAGCATGGATCTGTGCAACAAGCGCCTCGATCGAGTCAAATCTCAGATTGTCCCGGAGCCTCGCCCCGAACTCGACCGCGACATGTGCGCCGTACAGGTCTAGATCATCATGGTCGAGCGCATAAGCCTCGACCGTGCGCGGCACCCCGTCGAACGTCGGGTTGGTGCCGACCGAGATCGCGGCCGGCCAGCGGGCTCCGCCGTACGCCGCGGGGATGTTGCCGACCGGCAGGCATCTCAGCCAGCCGGCGTAGACGCCGTCCGCCGGGATCGCCGTCTGCGGCGGCGACTCCACGTTGGCGGTGGGAAAGCCAAGTGTGCGCCCGCGCTGGTAGCCCCTGACCACGATGCCCTCGACCCGGTGCGGACGGCCGAGCGCCCTGGCCGCGGCCTCGACGTCGCCTTCGACCAGGTGATCGCGAACCAGACTGGAGGAGACGGTCTGTGTGCCCGTCACCAGTGGCACCCCCTCAACCGTGAAATCGTGTTTGTCACCCAGCGTCCGGAGGGTTTCAAGGTCTCCTGCGGCCATGTGACCGAAATGGAAGTCGGCGCCCACCACGACGGCGGACGCGCGCAGCCGGTCGGCCAGCACGGTCTGTGCGAACTCCTCGGGGCTGAGCCGCGAGAACTCCACCGTGAACGGCACGACGCACAAGACGTCCACCCCGAGCTCCGCCAGGAGCTCCGTGCGGTGTCTGGCCGTGGTGAGGCGCGCCGGGCGCGAACCGGGCTTGACCACCTCGGCGGGCGGCGGGTCGAAGGTCACCAGCACCAGCGGCGAACCCAGCTCGCGCGCCCGGGCGGCCCCCCGCTCGATCACCCGGCGGTGGCCGAGGTGCACCCCGTCGAACACGCCTATCGTGACGACGGAGCAGCCCCAGTCGCCGGGCACCTCGTCGAGTCCGTGCCAGCCCAGCACGTCAACCTCGTTCCTCACGTCGGATCAGCTTCCCCAAGCCTGCCATGGACATCTCCGCCGGCCGCCACCGGGGGCCTACGGCACGAACACCGCGAGTGGTTTGGCCCCTCGCGCGTCCTCCACGACGAGGGCGAGCAAGGTGCCGTCCGGGGCGAACACCCCGATGGGGCCCGTCCCCAGCCCGGCGGGGGCGAGCCGCCCGCCGTGGGACACGAGCCGCGCCTCGTCCTCGCCGACGTCGCGCCGCGGGAAGGCCGCCGAGACGGCCTCGCCGATCGGCATGATCTCGCACCGCTGAGCCAGCTCGTCCAGCGTGCGGGCCCCGGCGAGGTCATAGGGGCCGACGCGAGTACGGCGAAGCGCGGTCAGATGGCCGCCCACCCCGAGAGACGCGCCGAGGTCGCGGGCGAGCGACCGGATGTAGGTGCCGCTCGAACACGTCACGACCGCGTCGACGTCGAGGGCCTCGCCCGCCCGGCGCAGGCCGGTGATCTCGAAGGCGCTCACCGTGACCGGTCTGGCCCGCAGCTCGACCTCCTCACCGGCCCTGGCCCGCTTGTAGGCCCGCTCACCGTTGACCTTGATCGCGCTGACCTGCGGCGGGATCTGCATGATGCGCCCGGTCAGGGCCTTAACGCCCTCGGCCACGCCCTCATCGGTCACCTCGGCGGCCGAAGCGGTGGCGACGATCTCGCCTTCGGCGTCGTCGGTCGTGGTGGTCACGCCGAGCCTGATCGTCGCCTCGTAGACCTTGTCGGTCAGCGCGAGGTGCCCGAGCAGGCGGGTGGCCTTCTCGACCCCCACCACCAGCACCCCGGTGGCCATGGGATCGAGGGTGCCGGCGTGCCCCACCTTGCGGGTGCCGGCGATGCCGCGCAGTTTGGCCACCACATCGTGCGAAGTCCAGCCCGCGGGCTTGTCGACGATGATCAATCCGCTCGGAGGCGGGGGGCGACGGGGCCTCTGGCTGGTCAATGCGGAGTCCTCAGCAAATCGCGGAATCTGGCCATGGTGGTGTCGACGGTCTCATAGGAGGTGAACCCCGCGGCGGAGACATGCCCGCCGCCGCCGAGCTCGGTGGCGATCCTGGCGACGTCCACCGCGCCCTTGGAGCGGATGGACACCTGCCAGGCCCCCTCGTCGTCCTGTTTCAGCACGACCGCCACATCGGCCTCGTCGGCCCGCCGTACGACGTCGATGATGCCTTCCACCTCGTCGTACGGAAGATCCTGGGCGATCCGGTCGGCATGGGTGACGTAGGTCCACACCAGCCCCTGTCCCCCCGCGGCCTCGGGTTCCAGGACGACCCTGTCGAGGGCCGCCCCGAGCACCTTCAGATAACCGTAAGGGGAACGGTCCCACAGATCGCGGGCGATCTGCTCGGGCCTCAGCCCGGTGGAGATCAGCCGGCCTGCCATGGCGTGCGCGGACGGCGAGGTGGAGGAGTATTTGAACGATCCGGTGTCGGTCGCCAGGCCCGTGTAGAGGCACGCCGCGATCTCGGTGCTCACGGGCACACCCAGGCGGTGGATGAACTCCTCCACCAGCACCGCCGTGGCCGCCGCCGCCGGATCGACCAGCCCCAGCGTGCCAAAACCGGTGTAGGACGGGTGGTGGTCGACCACGATCAGGGCCTCCGCCAGGGTGGCGCTGCGGGTCAGCAGGCCGAGACGGTCGACGGTGGAGGCGTCGAAGGTGACCATCAGCGCCGGGGCGGCGGGATAGGCGGCGGGTGGCACCAGCAACTCCTGGCCCGGCAGGAAGCCGAGCAGCCGCGGCACGCGGAAGACGCGGTCGCCGAAGGAGGCGACCACGCGCTTGCCGAGCGCGCGCATCGCCTGGCCGAAGGCCAGCATCGAGCCCAGAGCGTCGCCGTCCGGCGCGACATGGCACGCCAGGGCTATCTCGTCCGCCGATGTGACCAGCTCGACCGCACGCTCCCAGTCACCTTCGGTGATCTTCCACTCGGGGTGCCGGGTGCCTGCGGCCGGGCCTCCGCGTGCCGAGGCCGTCACGTCGCCGGGGATCCCGCGCGGCCGGACGGCTCGTCCTCCGGCTCCTCATCTCCGTCGAGCTCGGGCTTGCGATAGGGGTCGGCCTCGCCCGCGTGGCTCGCACCCTCGGCGCGCTTGGCGATCTCGGCGTCCCTGGCCTTCGCCTCCGAGAGGAGGTCGTCGATGTGCTTGGCGCTGTCGGGCAGCGGGTCGTGGGTGAAGGTGAGGGTCGGCGTGTGACGGAGCCCGGTCTGGCGGCCCACCTCGGAACGGATCACACCCCTGGCGCTGTCGAGCGCGGCGGCGGTGTCGGCACGCTCGGCGTCCGATCCGAACACGGTGTAGAAGACCGTCGCGTCGCGCAGATCGGCCGTGATGCGGGTGTCGGTGATGGTCACGAACCCGAGACGCGGGTCCTTGATCCGCCGCTCCAGCATTTCGGCGACAACCTGCTGGATGCGGTCGGCGAGTTTGCGCGCACGTGCGGCGTCCATAATCGCTCCCCCTCTATTCAGAGTATGCGAGGCAGGAGGACGCCCGGGTGCGCGTCCTTCTCCCCCTCGCGGGGCCGGTGTGCAGGGCGGCTCCACACCGGCCGTGGTCATTCGTCTTCGTCGTGGAAAAGCCGCTGCCTGGCGGACAGTAGTTCGATCTCCGGGTGGAACGCCACCGCGCGTTCGCAGGCGGCGAGCACCTCTCCGCAGTTGGCCGCCGTGGCGGACACCACGGCCACGCCGATCTGAGCCCGGCGGTGAAGGTCGAGATGGCCGGTCTCGGCGACGGCCACGGCGGGGAAACGCCGCTTCAGCTCGGCGACGAGCGGGCGGACTACGGAGCGCTTCTGCTTCAGCGACCTGACGTCGCCGAGCAGGATGTCAAGAGACAGGGCACCGACATACATCGTGGGTGACCACCGCGTGGGTCGGATCTCGATAGGGGACGCGCGGACGGAGCCGGACGGAGGGCCGCGGTGGAAACCCCGCATGTGGCCGGCCCCGGCGCGTGAGTGGCGTCCGGCGGTTGCCCGCCGGACGCCGACGACAGCCGTCAGGCCCTCGGCTTCTCCCGCATCTCGAACGTCTCGATCGTGTCCTCGATCTTGATGTCGTTGTAGCCGACCCCGATGCCACACTCGAAGCCCTCACGGACCTCGGTCGCGTCGTCCTTGAAGCGGCGCAGCGACGTGACGGAGAGGTTGTCGGCCACCACGACACCGTCGCGGATGATCCGGGCCTTGCTGTTGCGAGTGATCGTGCCGGAGCGGACGATGCAACCCGCGACGTTGCCGATCTTCGGCACCTTGAAGACCTCGCGGACTTCGGCGGTGCCGAGCCTGGCCTCTTCGAACTCGGGCTTGAGCATGCCCTTGAGGGCCGCCTCGATCTCCTCGATCGCCTGGTAGATGACCGAGTAGAACCGCAGCTCGACGCCCTCGCGGTCGGCGAGCTCCTGGGCGTTGCGCTCAGGCCGGACGTTGAAGCCGATGATGATGGCGTCACCGGTGATGGCCAGGTTGACGTCGTCCTGCGTGATCGCGCCGACGCCGCGGCGGATGATGCGCAGGCCGACCTCCTCACCGACGTCGATCTTGACCAGCGAGTCCTCCAGGGCCTCGACCGAACCCGACACGTCACCCTTGAGGATGAGGACGAGCTCTTGCGTCTCGCCGCGCTCCATGTCCTTGAAGAGGTCTTCAAGGGTGCGGCGGGCGCGGCGCGAGGCCATTTCGGCGTTGCGCGCACGGGCGGTGCGCTGGTCGGCGATCTGGCGGCCGGTCCTGTCGTCCTCGACGACGAGGAAGTTGTCACCGGCGCCGGGCACGGCCGTGAGGCCGAGCACGAGCACGGGACGGGACGGCGTGGCCTCGCTCACCGGGTTGTTGTTCTCGTCGAGCATGGCGCGGACGCGGCCGTAGGCCTGGCCACAGACGATCGAGTCGCCGACCTTCAGCGTGCCGCGCTGGACCAGCACGGTCGCCACGGGGCCGCGGCCCCGGTCGAGGTGGGCCTCGATCGCGATGCCCTGAGCGGACTGCGTCGGGTTGGCCCGCAGGTCGAGCTCGGCGTCGGCGGTGAGCACGACGGCCTCGAGGAGGGCGTCGATGCCGGTGCCGCGCAGAGCGGAGATGTCGACGAACATGGTCGAGCCGCCGTATTCCTCGGCGACCAGGCCGTATTCGGTGAGCTGCGCCCGCACCCGGCTGGGGTCGGCGCCCTCCTTGTCGACCTTGTTGACCGCGACCACGATCGGCACACCGGCCGCCGTGGCGTGGTCGATGGCCTCGCTCGTCTGCGGCTTCACACCGTCGTCGGCGGCGACCACCAGCACCACCAGGTCGGTGGTCTCGGCGCCGCGGGCACGCATGGCGGTGAACGCCTCGTGACCCGGGGTGTCGATGAAGGTGATCTTGCGCTCGGCGCCGTCGACCTCCGTCGCCACCTGGTAGGCGCCGATGTGCTGCGTGATGCCGCCGGCCTCGCGCGCCACCACGTTGGTCTTGCGGATCGCGTCGAGCAGCTTGGTCTTACCGTGGTCGACGTGACCCATGACGGTCACGACCGGCGGGCGCGCGATGAGGTCGGAGTCGTCGCCCTCGTCCTCGCCGAACTCGATGTCGAACGACTCGAGCAGCTCGCGGTCCTCGTCCTCGGGGCTGACCACCTGGATCGAGTAGTCGAGCTCCGCGCCGAGAAGCTGAAGCGTCTCCTCGTTGACCGACTGAGTCGCGGTCACCATCTCGCCGAGGTGCATCATGATCTGCACCAGCGACGCCGGGTTGACCCCGATCTTGTCGGCGAAGTCGCTCAGCGACGAACCGCGCGGAAGACGGATGGACTGGCCACCGCCACGCGGGATGGAGACGCCGCCGATCGCCGGCGCCTGCATGTTGTCGAACTCTTGACGACGCTGGCGCTTGGACTTGCGACCGCGGGTCGGCCGACCGCCCGGTCGACCGAACGCGCCGGCCGTGCCGCCGCCTCGGCCGCGGCCACCGCCGCCACCGGGACGACCGCCGAAACCGCCGCCACCGCCACCGGGACCGCCGGTGCCGGGAGCACCCGGACGACCGCCGCCACCGCCACCGGCGCGCGGGGCGCCGACGCCGCCGCGACCGCCGCCGCCACCCGGACGCCCGGCACCGCCGCCGGGACGGCCACCGCCGCCACCGGGACCGCCGGGACGGCCGCCGCCGCCACCCGAGGCCGGGCGCGAGGGCATCATCATCGGGTTGGGACGCGGACCGCCGGGGCGAGGACCGCCGCCGCCACCCGGACGGGGACCGCCCGGAGGAGCCGGACGCGGGCCACCCGCACCGGGCGGGCCACCGCGGCCGGCCGCCGGACGCGGGGGAGCGCCGTCGCGCGGCCCTCTGTCGTCACGCCGCGGCTCGCGCGGGCCACCGGGCCCGCCCTCGCGCGGCCCCCGGTCGTCGCGACCGGGACGCGGCGGCCGGGCCTGGCCCATGCCGCTCGCGGTGGAAGAGAACGGGTTGTTGCCGGGCCGCGGGCCACGAGGGCCGGGACGCGGACCGGGCTTCGGACCACCGGCACCCGGGCGCTGCTCACGCTCGCGAGGAGCCGCGGGCCCCTGCCTGCCCGAGTCGCCCTGCCCCCGCTCCGGACGGCCGGGACCGGGACGCGGACCCGGCCTGGGGCCGGGGCGCGGACCCTGGGACGCGGGACGCGGGGCGTCGGCGCGCGGCACGTCGCCGCGGGGCTGCTGCTGCTGCGCCTCGGGGCGCGGCTGCGGGGCATGCGGCATCGGCACCGGAGGCCGAGCGGCCGCTGCGGCCGGGCTCGGCGCCTGCGGCGGCGCCGGCGGCGCCGGCTGCGGCCGGGGTCCCGGACGCGGACCCGGCTTGGGGACATTCTGTCCCGGAGGGGCGGGAACCGGGGCCGAACCATGACCCCCCGGACGCGGGCCCGGCCTCGGCTGAGACCTGCCCGACGAACCCTTGGACCCGCCTTGGAAAGCTTCCGTCAGTTTACGGACGACCGGTGCCTCTATCGTCGAGGACGCCGATCGGACGAACTCGCCCATTTCTTGGAGCTTGGCCATTACGACCTTGCTCTCGACCCCGAACTCCTTGGCGAGTTCGTAGACCCGGACCTTCGCCACTGCACTCCCTAACTCGGCCCGGGAGGCTCGCAGTGCCGCCGGACCGTCGCTACATGGACGTCTTCATCGCCGCGTGCTCATCAGGCGCTCATCGCAATCTGACCCATCAACTCGGCGTCCTACATGACCGTTGGCAACCACTCACCCGGCTTCTCCTTCACGTTGAAGCTCCTCAAGGCACACCCGCACCCGCGACGTGTCAAGGGCCTCGGCGACACGAAACGCTCGCGAGAAGGCCCGGCGTCGCTCGGCGAGCTCCAGACACTTCAGGGTGGGATGCACCGAGGCACCTCTCCCGTGAAGCCGTCTTCGCAGGTCGGGGACTATAACGCCCTCAACCAGCACCAGGCGGAGCAGCTCGGACTTAACCGTGCGAACCCGACAGCCCACGCACGTTCTCAACGGGGCTGTCTGGCCACCATATTCCAGCTTACCTTGTGGACGCATCTGCGGAACCGGTAGCGCCCTCCGCTTGGGCATCCGAGCGGATGTCGATCTTCCATCCGGTGAGCTTCGCGGCAAGCCGAGCATTTTGCCCTTCCTTGCCGATGGCCAGCGAAAGCTGGTAGTCGGGCACGGTCACCCGGGCCATCCGCGCGTCGAGGTCGACCACCTCCACACGCGACACCCTGGCGGGTGAAAGCGCGTGGCCCACGAACTCCGCGGGGTCCTCCGACCAGTCGATGATGTCGATTTTCTCGCCGTGGAGCTCGGTCATGACGTTACGCACCCGTGACCCCATCGGGCCGATGCACGCGCCCTTGGCGTTGACCCCGGCCCGCCGCGACCGCACGGCGATCTTCGTGCGGTGGCCGGCCTCCCGCGCCACCGCCGTGATCTCCACGGTGCCGTCGGCGATCTCGGGGACCTCCAATGCGAAGAGCTTCTTCACGAGGCCGGGGTGGGTGCGCGACAGCGTCACCGACGGCCCCTTCGACCCCTTCTTCACCTGGAACACGTAGCAGCGGATGCGCTCACCGTGCACGTATTCCTCACCGGGGACCTGCTCGTTGCTCGGCAGGACCGCCTCGATCTTGCCGAGGTCGACCAGCACGACGCGCGGATCGCGCCCCTGCTGGATCACACCGGCCACCAGCTCGCCCTCACGGCTGGCGAACTCACCGAAGTTGATCTCGTCCTCGGCGTCCCGCAACTGCTGAAGGATGACCTGCTTGGCGGTGGTCGCGGCGATGCGGCTGAAGTTGCCGGGAGTGTCATCGAACTCCCGCACCACGTCGCCGCTCTCGTCGAGCTCTGCCGCCCAGATCGTCACATGTCCGTTATGCCGGTCGAGCTGCGCCCGTGCCTTGGGCGCGGCACCTTCCGTGCGGAAATAGGCGATCAGCAGTGCGTCCTCGATCGCCCTGACGACCAGGTCGAAGGAGATGTCCTTCTCCCGCTCCAGGCTGCGAAGGACACTCATGTCAATGTCCACGAGGCTCTCCCCTTAGCCTTCGTCGCCGTCGTCGTCCGCGTCATCGGCGTCGCCCGCGCGGCGGAATTCCACCTGAACCCGGCCTCGGGTCAGGTCTTCGTAATCGAATCTGCGGGGCGATCCCGCGACGTCCAGGTCCACACCGGACTCGTCGGCCGCCGACACCCGTCCCTCGACCGTGCCGCCGTCGCGGAGGTCGGCCTTGATCAGCCGTCCCGTCGCGCGGCGCCAATGGCGGGGCAGGGTGAGCGGGCGGTCCACTCCGGGGGAGGTGACCTCTAGGACGTAGGGGGTCGCTCCCATCGCGTCTTCGGAGTCCAGCGTCTTACCGACCGCCTGACTGACCTCGGCGACGTCGTCGAGGCTCACGCCGCCGTCGCGATCGACGACGACACGCAGAAGACGCCGCTTGCCGGCCGGGGTGACCGTGATGTCCTCAAGGTCGAACCCCTCCGCGCCGACAACGGGCAAAAGGAGCTTCATCAGGCGCTCCTGAGAGAAGGCGCTGCCCACCTCGACCTCCTCTTGTCACAATCTTCGAAGGGCGTCTCTCGCCCATGCGGTAAACCCTATCCACACCCAGGCATGGAAAGAGCGCCACTCGGTCAGCCATGGGCTGGCGAGCCGTACGATGCTGTGTGGCACTCCACGCGCTGACGCACCTCCCGGCCCATGCGCGGGCCGGGCCACACGAGGCCACACCGCACCGTGTCACATATGTCCCACGAGACCCAAAAGTCCAGCACATCTCAGGCTTGGGAGGCCAGCCCGTGTGTCCGCGCATCTTCACCAGACGCGCATTGTTGGCCTCCGGCGCCGCGCTCGGCCTGACAACCGTCCTCGGCGCCTGCTCGACACCCACGGCGGCCCCACCCGCCGCCACCCCCACGCCCGACCCCGACGCCACACTCTTGCGCGAGCTGGTCGCGGGCAAGGCCAACATCGTCACGCTCTACGCCAGAGCCGGCGCGGCCAAGGACCCGGAGCTCCAGCCCTTCCTCCAGCGCCACCAGGCCCACCTGACCGAGCTGCGCCGCCGCCTCGGCGGCCCCTCCCCCACCCCGAGCCCCTCCCCCACCGCCTCGGCCGCCAAGGTGACCCTGTCCACCCTCCGCGAGGCCGAGCGCCGCGCCGCCGCGGGGCGCCCCCAGCAAGTCACCGAGGCCACCCCTTCCCTCTCCCAGCTCATCGCCTCCATCGGCGCCTGCGAGGCCGCCCACGTCCTGGCCTTGTCGAGGCTGCTGTGACGTCCACCGCATCGCATGAGGCCCGCTCGGGACGCCCGGCGCGCTGGGGAGCCTCGGCCCCCTTGGGATATTCAGCACACACGGGTTCTTC
>NZ_BOOW01000001.1 GCF_016863435.1 Sinosporangium siamense | reverse complement strand
TGCCTGTTCGGGCTCTTCGGCATGCTTGGGTTGTTCAGCACATGTGGGGCCTTCTGCCTGCTTGGGCTCTTCGGCATGCTTGGCCGACAACGCGGAGATCCTTTATCGAGGCCACCGTGAGATCCGCCACCTCTCCACGGCGAGTACGGCGGGAGCCAAACCAAGCCGTTACCGGGTCCACAGAGCGGGCATCCGGCCGCCGGCCCGATCACCACTGCCCTTCCGCCCTGAGTGTTCCGTCGCGAGGCCGCTGTGACCGTTGAATCCACCTCTGCGTCCGGCATAAGCGCCGCCGCCACTGCCGTCGGCACTGCCTTGGGCAGGGGCACCACTGAAACCGCCTACAGCACAGGGACCGCCGGCACCGCGTCCAGCGTGAGCGCCGCCGGCACAGGCATTGTCAGCGCCGCATCCGGTGTGGGCGCCGCCGATACAGGCATTGTCAACACCGGGGTGAGCGCCGCCGGCACAGGCACCGTCAACACCGGGGTTAGCACCCCCGGCACAGGCACGGCCAGCGCCGCCTCCGGGGTGAGCACTGCCGGCACCGCCTCCAGTACAGGCGCCGTCAACACCGCGCAGGCGCTCGACAAGGCCCTGGCCGCCGAGCACGCCGCCGTCTACGCCTACGGTGTCGTGGCGGCCCGCGCCAAGGGCCGCACCAAGATCCTCGCCACTGCGGCCTTCGACGCCCACCGCGCCCGCCGCGACGACCTCCGCGCCATGATCACCACCCGCGGCGGCACCCCACCCGAAGCCGAGGCCGCCTACACCCTCCCCGTGATCCCGGCCAACGAACGCGAGGCCACCGACCTCGCCACCTCCGTGGAAGACGGCATAACCGCCGCCTACCTCGAACTCACCGCCGTGGACGACCCCGTCATCCGCCGCCAGGCGGCCCTGGCCATGCAGGAATCGGCCACCCGAAGATTCTCCTTCCGCCCGGAAATCCCCAAGGCCCTCCCCGGCCTGAGCTAAACCCAAGGCCCCCGCCGTACTCCCCCTACCGGGCGCCACGGTCGCACGCACTGCTCAGCCGCAACGGCATCGCGCCACGCCTCCCCTGACCTGCCCAGCGCCCCACAGGCACCCGTGCCGAAGGCCGCCGCACGCGCATGCGCGAAGCCGGGTCCTCCTCATCGCCCTGGGCAACCCGGTGCGCCCCGGCGCACGCGCGATGCCCGGAGCGCGATCCACCAGGTGATCGACCGTCACGTCCTTCGGGCCCCACACGCGCGTGCGCGGAGCCTGGCCTCCTCGTCGCCCTGGGCGACCATGTGCCCCCGACGCACGCGCGGGCGCGGAGCAGGGCGCACCCATTGGCCCGACGCACGCGCGCGGAGCGGGGTCCTCCTCGTCGCCCTGGGCGACCCGGTGCGCCCCGACGCCACGCGCGGGCGCGGAGCGGGGTGCGCGCCGAGATCCGGCGGGCGCAGCACATGCCCGATGCACGCGCATGCGCGGAGCAGGGCGATGAAGTTGACGGCGCCGAGGATGGCGCCCAGACGCACGCGTGCAAGTGAAGCGGGGTCGACCAGGTGATCGACCGTCACCTCCTTCGGCCTCGCGCACGCGCGGGCGCGGGGCGGAGCTATGGCCCCGGTCTAGTAGGTCCTGCGGGCGGGGAGTCGTGGCGATGCCGCAGCAGGTATTCGTCGGCGGTAGGCCCGCACGGACGCGGAGCTCACGGCGGCCGATGCCGCGATCAAGCATTTCCCGCGCACGCGCGGGCAGGGAGCGGGAGCGCGCCGAGATCCGGCAGGCGCAGCACATGCCCGGCACACGCGCGTTGTGGAGCCGGTGATGAAGTTGACGGCGCCGAGGACGGTGCCCCAACGCACGCCTGTGAGCGGAACGGGGCTTGGCCCCGTGTCCCTGTGAGAGCCCGTGCCCAGGGGAAGGGAGGGCCGTGAGCCCCGGCGTCCCGGCCGGGGGCAGCGTCCTAAGACAATGCTCGTGCACCGGACGTCTGTGTCTTGCGGCCTGGGCGGGCGGCTCAGTGTCATCGTGTCCTGCTCCGCGGGCTTAGCGGAGCCCCCGAACCCGCAGGGGCGGCGATCTCCACCGCTCGTCGGGGCCGCCCATACCAAGGGAGCCCCGCCGCCCGTGATCAGCCGGATAAGGCAGATGTGAGCTCCAAGGGGGTCACGTGACCCCCTTGGAGCACGTGGGTCAGTCCCGGCAGGCCGCGTAGACCAGGTTGGCGGCGTCGGCCAGGGGGATCTCCTGTTTGGCGCCTGTGGCGCGGTTGCGGAGTTCGGCGATGCCTTGGGAGAGGCCGCGGCCGATGACGACGATGGTCGGCATGCCGAGGAGTTCGGCGTCCTTGAACTTGACGCCGGGGGACACGCCGGGGCGGTCGTCGACGAGGACTCGCAGGCCTTTCTGCTCGAGTTCGCCGGCGAGCCGGAGGGCGACCTCGATCTGGTTTTCCTTGCCCGTGCCGACGATGTGGACGTCGGCGGGGGCGATCTCGCGGGGCCAGACGAGGCCGAGGGCGTCGTGCTGCTGTTCGGCGATCACGGCGACGGCGCGGGAGACGCCGACGCCGTAGGAGCCCATGGTGATGCGGATGGGCTTGGCGTCGGGGCCGAGGGCGTCGAGGCCGGCGGCGTCGGCGTATTTGCGGCCGAGCTGGAAGATGTGCCCGATCTCGATGCCGCGGTCGATGGTCAGCGACTCGCCGCAGCGGGGGCAGGCGTCGCCGGCGCGCACCTCGGCGGCCTCGATGACGCCGTCGGGATGGAAGTCGCGGCCGGCGACGACGTGGGCGGCGTGGCGGCCGGGTTCGTTGGCGCCGGTGATCCAGGAGGTGCCGGTGACGACGCGCGGGTCGACGAGGTAGCGGATGCCGAGCTCGGCGAGCACCTGCGGGCCGATGTAGCCGCGCACGAGGCCGGGGTTGGCGGCGAAGTCGGCCGCCTCGAAGATCTCGGGCTCGCCGGGCGCGAGGGCCGCCTCCAGGCGCTTGAAGTCGACCTCGCGGTCACCGGGCACGCCGATGACGAGGGTCTCCTTCTTGTCGGATCCGGGGGTGGTGACCTTGACGACGACGTTCTTGAGCGTGTCGGCGGCGGTGGCGCCGAGGCCGTGGTGCTCGTTGACGTAGGTCACGAGGCTTTCGATGGTCGGGGTGTCAGGGGTGTCGAGCACCTCAAGGGCGGGGAGGCCGCCGAGGTCGCGCGCGGGCGGGGCGGGGGTGGTGACCGCCTCGGCGTTGGCGGCGTAGCCGCAGTGGTGGCAGGCGACGAAGGTGTCCTCACCCGTCTCGCAGGGGGCGAGGAACTCCTCGGAGGCCGAGCCGCCCATCGCGCCCGACGTGGCGAAGCAGATCTTGTAGGCGATGCCGAGCCGGTCGAACAGCCGGATGTAGGCCTCGCGGTGCTGCTCGTAGGAGCGTTTGAGGCCGTCGTCGTCGAGGTCGAAGGAGTAGGAGTCCTTCATCACGAACTCGCGACCGCGGAGAATGCCGGCCCGGGGCCGAGCCTCATCGCGATATTTCGTCTGGATCTGATAGAGGATCACCGGATAGTCCTTGTAGGACGAGTATTCGCCCTTGACCATGTCGGCGAACATCTCCTCGTGGGTGGGTCCGAGAAGATAATCGGCGCCCTTGCGATCTTTCAGCCGGAAGAGCACGTCGCCGTATTCGGTCCACCGATTGGTGCGCTCGTAATAATCGCGCGGCAGGAGCGCGGGGAAGAGCACCTCCTGCCCGCCCATCCGGTCCATCTCCTCGCGCACGACGCGGGTGACGTTTTCGAGGACGGCCTTGCCGAGCGGCAGCCACGAATAGATCCCGGGAGCTACCCGCCGGACATATCCGGCCCGCACCAGGAGCTTGTGGCTAGGGACTTCCGCGTCTGCCGGGTCGTCCCGCAGGGTGCGAAGAAACAACGACGACATGCGCAGCAGCACGGCCACTCCTTGCTCAGACCTCGAGGTGAGGCGCTTCCCTTGGGGGCATACAGGCTACCGAGTCCGCGGCCCCCCGCTCACCTCGAACGACCCAGACACCCTGCCCTAGGCGCTCACAAAGCGAGAGGCAGTGCCGCGACCCCCGCCGTGGTGGCGGCGACGCCGAGGGCACGTGCCCTGGCGACGAGCCTGCGGCGCAGCACGAAGACCATCGCGACGGCGACCACACCGACGAGCGCGGCGGGCAGCGGCCAGAACCCCGCTCCCGAGCGGGCGATCAGTCCGGGGGTGGCCCGGTCGACGATGTCGGCCAGCACAAGGCCGGCGATCAGTCCCACGGCGACGTCGCCCCAGACGTCGATCCTGCGAGAGGCGTAGGCGAGAAGCGCGAACAGGAACAGCACCAGCAGGATGAAGTTGAGCCCGAGCGCGCTGCCTCCGACGGAGTCGAAGTTCCACTGCCCGGTCAGCGCCAGGCCGCCCATCGTGGAGACGAGCGGGGCGAGCGCCGCGAGCAGCCCGGCGAGCATGGCCCACCCCACGCCGGAGGCGGTCATTCCCACGATTACCGCGAGAGCGTAATAAGCGTAGGGATCGAATACCTCTTGGATCGGCACGAGATCCACAGTGTGCACAAACCAGCCGACGATCCCGACAAGGAGGCCTCCGGCGAAGGCCGCGAGCAAATGACGCAAGATCGCACGCTGAGCGCGGTCGTAAGCCGCGAAATCCGCGTAGTCAATAGCGATCTTCTTATGGTGATCCTTCATATCGTGAGCCACCATCCCCCAGTCATGCACTCATCGGTGGCAGGTAACGAGTTTATATACCCGGACAAGAAAGTGCAATTGGGATGGACTGTAAACTATTCCCGTACACAAGCAACCGCTTGGTTGTGATGGCGGAAACCGCTTACCCCACGGGGCCGGCGCTCGCACCGCGAGCCGATCACGCGAGCCGGCCCGCGATGAAAGATCTTTGAGGTCAGCCGCCGAGCAGCTCCTCCCATGGAAGGCGGGCCGCCGGCCGGCGTGTGGTGTCGAGAGCCGCGGACATGCGCCACAGCGCGGGCTGCGACCGGCCCCCCTCCCGGCCGGCCGGGTCCACCGCCCGCAACTCAAAGGCTACGCCCATCGCCAGGAAACGTCCCGTGTCCCGCGTCTGCGGTTCGACCGGCTCGACGAGGCTCTCCCCCGTGCCGGGATCGTGGAGCTGCTCGGCGAGGAAGGTCACCATCTCCTCGGCGTACGGACCATCCCGCCACTCCACATTCCAGCTCAGATCAGCCCCACGCCACCATGTGAGATCACGGCAGGTCTCCAGCAGCTCGGCCTCACCGGCGAAGGCGGCCATCACCCGCCCCAGCGCCTCATATCGCCGCGCGGCGGCAGCGGGGGTCTCTCCCTCGACGACCGGAATCTTCGCCTGAATGTCCGGACGCACAACAGGAATCGGGCGTATCTCCGGGAACGTGCCACCCTTCCCCCGCCTCGCACCGTGCTTACGCCGCTTCGCCGACCGTGATCTCGCCATGGCTGAGTATTCTTCACGCTTCCCACCCCACCGGGGACCCGGGTGGCGCGCCTCAGGCGCCGCCGGGTTCGAATGCCGGCACACCGGAGCAGGTCAACGGCAGGCCGACCGCATGAGAAGGTGTGGTCTCCGCCGCCGTGCCGCCTGGTGCCGGGGCACCTGGTTGATGGAGAATCACGCTAAGGCTGAGCGCTTTCCCCCGATCTGTGGTGAAAGGGGAAGTGTTCACTCCCACCACTCCCCCGGGAGGTAATCCGTGCCGCTCAGTGTGGCGATCGTCGGATCAGGACCGGCCGGGCTCTACACCGCCGAGGCCCTGATCAAGCAGTCTCGCGAGCCCGTCGAGGTCGATGTGCTCGAACGGCTGCCCACCCCTTATGGTCTTGTGCGGTACGGCGTGGCTCCCGATCACACGTCGATCAAGTCGATCGCCGAATACCTACGCCGCGTTCTCGAACTCCCGAACGTCCGCTTCCTAGGCGGCGTCGAGCTCGGCCGCCACGTCTCGACAGCCGACCTGCTGGCCTGCTACGACGCGGTCGTCTACACCACGGGCGCGATGGTCGACCGGCACATGGGCATCCCCGGCGAGGACCTGCCCGGCAGCATCGCCGCGACGGACTTCGTCAACTGGTACTGCGGCCACCCCGACATGCCGGCCTCGGCCTTCACGCTGGACAGCCCCGAGGTCGCGGTGATCGGCGTGGGCAACGTCGCAGTGGATGTCGTGCGGATCCTCGCCAAGACCGCCGAGGAGCTGCGCGACACCGACGTGCCCGATGAGGTGCTCAGCCGGCTCGCCATCAGCCAGGTGAAGGCGATCCACATGATCGGGCGGCGTGGCCCCGAGCACGCCAAGTTCACCCTCAAGGAGCTGCGCGAGCTGGGGGAGCTGGCCAACGCCGACGTGTGTGTGCGGCCCGACGAGGCGGCCACCGGCGACGTCTCCGGCCTGTCCCGGCAGATCCGCGGCAACGTCGACGTGCTGCGGAGCTGGGCGGCACGCGTCCCCGAGGGGCGTCCGCGCCGGCTGGACGTCCGGTTCTGGATGCGCCCGGTGGAGATCCTCGGCACATCCCGGGTCGAGGGGCTGAAGCTGGAGCGCACCATCCTTTCTGACGGCAGGGTGGTCGGCACCGGGCAGTTCGCGACCATCCCCGTGGGCATGGTGCTCCGGTCGGTGGGCTACCAGAGCGTGCCGCTGCCGGACGTGCCGTTCTCCGAGGCCACCAAGACCGTGCCGCACGAGGCGGGGCGGGTACGGCAGCGCGAATACGTCGCGGGCTGGCTCAAGCGTGGCCCGACGGGCGTCATCGGCACCAACAAGTCCGACGCCGCCGAAACCGTCCGCACCCTCCTGGCCGACTTCGACGGCCTGTCCCGGCTGCGTGAGGAGCCCTCTCAACACCCCGTGGACACCCTTCTCGCCGCCCGGAACGTCACACCTGTCACTTATGACGACTGGTTGGCCATCGAGACGGCGGAGGCGTCGCTGGCGCGCTCACTCGAACGGGGCGCACGGGTCAAACTGACCGGTCTGCCCGCGATGTACACCGCGATGGGCCGCGACCTCCCCTGAACCCGGCCGTCGGCGGGCGTCAGCGACCCGGCCGGCGGGCGTCAGCGCCCGTCGATCAGGTCGCGCCAGCGGCGCACACGGCCCGCCTCGACCGGGGCCGACCACGAGTTGCGTACGGCGGAGCCCACGTGAAACGCGCGCACCCCGTAGTCCAGCAGCGGGGCCACGTGCACGGGCTTCAGGCCGCCGCCCGCCATGATCAGGGCGCTGTCCCCCGCCTCGGCGCGGCCGCGCAGCACGCCGAGCCCGTCGCCGATGCCGCCGGGCGCGCCCGAGGTGAGGACGGTGGCCAGGTTGGGCATCAGCCGTACGGCACGCCAGGCGGCCTTCCTGTCGACGGCGTGGTCGACGGCGCGGTGGAAACTCCACGGCAGCGGCGCGACGGCGTGGATCAGCGCCTCGGTGGCGGCGCGGTCGACCGCGCCGTCGGCGTCGAGGAAGCCGAAGACGAACCCGGCGGCGCCCGCCGCCTTGAGCTCCGCGGCGGACTTCACCAGACCGGCCAGCGTCTCCTCGTCACAGGTGAACCCGGCCGCGGGGCGGAGCATCACCATCTGCGGCAACGCCGTACGCCCGGCGATCGCGGCCACGGTCTCGGCCGCGGGGGTCAGCCCGTCGGACGCCATGTCGGCGACCACCTCCAGCCGGTCCGCGCCTCCCTCCTCGGCGGCCACGGCATCGCGTACGTCGAGTGCTATCACCTCAAGCAGGGACCCGGTCATGGTCTGAGGCTATCGGGTGGGGTTTGTTCCATGAACACCTCGGCGGCACAAGATTTCCTGGAACGGTGACGCCCCTGGTCCGGGCCCCACGGGCAGGTACCCGGACCGGCGGCACTGGGCACTCGTCGTCTGTGCCGTGCCCCGTCGCACGGGGACAAGGCCTCAAGACACCGACGAAGAGGGCCCGTCTTGTCGATTTGTGGGAGTGGTGCGGCTAGCCCTTGGCGGAGATCAGCAGGGAACGGCCACCGTGAGTGGCCAGGTCACGGAGGGCGACCTTGGCCTCGCCTCCGCGCATGCCGGCGGGCCGCTGGAAAAGCGCACCCGAGGCGCGGTGCGGCAGGTCCACCGTGCGCAGGTGACGGAAGCGGCGGCCCATGTAGTAGCGCTGGAGCCGCAGGTTGTCCTTCGAGCAGTCCAGGCGCAGCCAGCGCCCGCCGGCCGCGACCACACGCAGGCCGGCCCAGTCGAGTAGAGCGTCGCCCACACCGTGGCCCGCCCACCGCCGGGCGATGGCGAGCTTGTGCACGTAGAGGCCCGAGCCGGGTTCGTCGGCCGGGGTCCAGAACTCGGTGTCGGCGTTGTCGTCCAGGGCGACGACGGCGGCGAGCCCGGGGGACGCCTCCGGTCCGGCGAGGCGGGCGACTCCGTCGGCGGAGGTCGGGGCGTCGCCGAAGCGGGCGGCGGGCACGTGGTCGATCCGATACGCAGAGTCCTCGACGACGTAGAGCACGCGGTCCTCGATGAGCGGCTCGATGCGCTCGGCACCGAACCCGCCCCTCGGCCACTGCCGCACACCGAGCTGGTGCAGCCACTCGGCCGCCTCCGCGAGAACGCCCAGTACGGCGGTGAGGTCCGCACTGTCGGCACGGCGCAGGGTGAGGGGGTGAAGAGCGGTTCCTGCGTGCATGATGTGTCCCTTTCGAATGGAGGGGGGTCTGTTGCGCAGAATGGCCATGGGTGATGCAGTGAACACGGAACGTAGCCGTGCGATAACGCACGGCTTTCGTACGGATAAATCATGATTTGGGACCGAATGCACGGGCTTATCAGCGCATGCGAAAAAAGCGGCCGATCGCTAGGTAGCGATCAGCCGCTCAAACAGTCCCGTGTCCCCCCGGACCACCCCCCGTCGAGAGGGAAGGTCACCGGCGCGTCAGCTCATACCTGATCAGGTGTTTGTCCGCCGGAAGGACCGACACTGCGACGCGCACAGGAAGGTCGTCGGGGTCGTAACCGACCCGGATGTAGACCACGACCGGAGTGCCCGGCTCAAGCATCAGGCGCTGCGCCTCGGCCGGGGTCGGCATACGCGCGGAGATGTCGTCGACGATGCGGACCTGCGGGTGTCCCAGCTCGTCGAGCACCCGGTTGGCCCCACGCATGATGTCGCCGGGGCGCGCGATCTCCGAGCCGGCGACGAGGGAGAGGGGGAAGTAGGAGTCGTTGGTGTTGTAGGGCTGGCCGTCCACGAACCTCAGCCTCTTGCGCACCACCGCCAGCCCGTCGTCGGCCAGCTCCAACCGGATGGCGACATCCTCCGGGGGCGCCACAATCGAGACCTCGATCACCTGGCCCGGCAACCGGCCCTCATGGGAAACCGCGTAGGCGAACGCCTCGCGTGGCCCCCCTTCGGACTGGGGCTCCAGCTCCCGCTGGGGATACATCAACAGGGGACGCCGGTCTCGCACCACCGTGCCACGCCGCGGCGTGCGGGTCACCAAACCCTCGTTGACCAGCTCACCCAAGGCCAGCCGCACCGTGTTGCGGCTTACCCCGTGCGAATGCATGAGGTCGGCCTCGGTCGGAAGCTGATCTCCAGGACCGAGATCACCGGAGTAGATGGCCCTCCGGAGTTCCGAAGCCACCTGCTGGTACAGCGTCGACCGTGCCACTTTCACCCCTTTTGTGCCAACAAATTTAGACGATCTGCTTCTAGCGTGGAACAACCTCTTGACCGCGACCCGTCATACCCGCATTATCCAAACGTTGGTACAAATCCATCGAAAGGTCGGCGAGGAGTGACGACCGGTGCTGTCGGCGTGAACGGACTCTCCGCACCCGCCCAGGCACGACCCCGGCGAAGCAGCGCGTCTACTGCGTTGCGGGCTGCGCCGCACGGGGCTCACCCACACCTATCAGAGCACCAGGAGTGGCTTGGGCCGGTTGCCGAGATGTCCGTCAGATGCAGAAGCGGACCATTCTCCGAGCTTCAGCGAAGAATGTGACGTCCGTGCCGTCCCGCATACGACCCGGCGGAACGGCACCACGCATCGCCGAACGACATCGGTCTCTCCGGCCCCTCTTCCGGAGACACCCCTCACCGAACTCCCCGCGCGAACACCCGGGATAGGACCTCAACCCTCGCCGGGGTCCTGTACCGACGCGCCGGGGTTGGCCGTGTCCTGGCGGGTTCCCCACGCCCGCCAGGACACGGCCCCACTTAGCCCGGCCGGGCCGAGCCGGTCCCTCCGCTAAGTGACCACTCGGCGTGCGTCTCCGGCGAAGACGTGCGGGTCCGGAGAAATCATGCCGATCTCCTCCCGGCACCTCTGCTCACACGGGGCGCCGGCCCGCCCCGCCTTGCCGTACGGGCCCGAACTTTGGCATCCTCCCCTGGTAGACGATCGGGTCGGGGGTTTCACGCTTCAGGAGTTCCTCATGGGAAGCGAGCCGCGTGCGGCGCACATTCTTGACGTATTCGCGGCGGAGTTCGGGGAGTCCATCAAGGCGGATCCCGGCGCCTTCCGGAGGAAGTTCCGGAAGATGGCGGCTTCGCCGTTCGCGTTCTACCGGGGCAGTGCCTGCCTCTTCTACGCCGACATGACCTCGGCGTTCGCCGACGGGTCGTTCCTCGACGACCGCACCCGGCGGGTCTGGATCCACGGCGACCTGCACGCGGAGAACTTCGGCACCTATATGAACGCCTCGGGTGTGCTGGTCTTCAACGTCAACGACTTCGACGAGGCATACGTCGGGCCCTACACGTGGGACCTCAAGAGGCTCGCCGCGAGCGTCGCCCTCATCGGCTATGCCAAGGCGCTGTCCGACGAGGTCATCACCGGTCTCGTCGAGGGCCTGTCGGAGGCCTACCTCACCGAGCTCGGCGGCATCGCGCGGGGCGGCGACGCCATCGGCTCGCTGACGCTCGACTCCACCAGCGGGGTGCTGCACCGGGTGTTGCAGCGGGCGCGGCTCCACACCCGGGTCGCGCTGCTGGACGTCGAGACCGTGATCCACGACTACGACAGGCGGTTCGCCGTCATGGACGGCCGGGAGCCGGTCAACGCGGACCGCCGCGAGTCCGTCATCACGGCCTTCCAGGACTACCTCAGCACACTTCCCCCTCGTCCCGACGGCGGCCGGGCGGTGGAGCACTTCGTCAAGGACGTCGCCCTGCGCAAGGGCGTCGGCATCGGGTCGGCGGGCCTTCCGTCGTACAACATGCTGCTCGAAGGGCACACCCAGGCCCTGGAGAACGACGTCATCCTCTATATGAAGCAGGCCCAGGTGCCGGCCGTGGCGAGATACATCGACGACGAGAAGGTGCACCACTATTTCCGGCATCAGGGCCACCGCACCGCCGAGTCCCAGCGGGCGCTTCAGGCTTATGCCGACCCGTGGCTCGGTTACACCTCGCTCGACGGCATCGGTCAGGTGGTCGCCGAGGTCTCGCCGTACTCCTCGGATCTCGACTGGGACGACGTGAGCGAGCCCGAGGAGATCGCGTCGGTGCTCGGCGACCTCGGCCGGGCGGTGGCCCGCATGCATTCGGTGGCCGACGATCAGTCCAGTCACGACCTGGTCGACTTCTCCACGGAGGAGGCCATCGTGAAGGTCGTCGGCGGCGATCAGGCGGGTTTCACCGGGATGCTGGTGGACTTCGCTCATGAATACGGTGCCCGCGTGCGGGCCGATCACCAGCTCTTCGTGGACCTGTTCCGCAACGGCCTGCTGCCCTGTTGACGATCTCGCAAGGTGTTTGAGGCGCGTGGGGGCTGATGGGCAGGATTTGTGGGATTGTCGACACATAAGTCGACAATCTTCACTCTTGTCGTGTTCTCTCCCCGATGACAGCGTGAGTTCATGTTGAACCGCTTCAAGGTGCTCGTGCCCGCCGCCATGGTGGTCGCGATCGCCTTTCCCGCTGGAGCCGCTTCGGCGGAGCCGACTCCGGCAGCACCCCCCGCAACTCCAGCGACCTGCGACCCCGTCCAGACCGCACCGGCGTATCTCAACAAGGTTCCCACCCCGAAGTCAGTCCTCGGCATCGATCTCGGCGAGCGTGAGGTCACGTCGGCCGAGTCAGACAAACTGCTCATGGCGATCGACGCGGCCAGCGACCGAGTGATCTCCGGCACGATGGCGACCAGCGTCCAGGGCCGCCCGCTCAAATACGCGATCGTCGGCAGCCCGCGCAACATCCGGGCACTGCCCGCGATCCAGGCCGCCGTCAAACTGCTGCGCAACCCGCTCACCCCGTCGGCGGCGGCCAAGGCCGCCGCGAAACGCACCCCGGCGATCCTCTGGGTGGCCGGCAACGTGCACGGCGGCGAGGAAAGCGGCACGGACGGAGCGCTCAAGACGCTCTACGACCTCGCCGACCGGTCGGACTGCGCGGCGAACCGCATCCTCGACAACGCCGTCGTCGTGGTGGTCCCCACGCAGAACCCCGACGGCCGCGAGATGGACACGCGGCGCAACGCGTATTCCTTCGACATGAACCGCGACTGGTTCGCGCGGTCGCAGCCGGAGACCGACGGCAAGCTGGAGCTGCTGCGCAAGTATCCGCCGCAGCTCTTCATCGACGCCCACGAGATGGGCGGCACGGAATACTTCTTCCCGCCGAACGCCGACCCGTTCTTCCACGACATCCCGGAACCGGCGATCGACTGGATCAACAACACCTACGGCGCCGCCATGATCGCGGAGTTCACCCGGCAGGGCATCCCGTTCTTCAACCGCGACGTCTACGACATGTTCTACATGGGCTACGGCGACACGGTTCCGACCACCGCCTTCCACGCGGCGGGCATGACCTTCGAGAAGGGCGGCTCCTCCCCGATCGCCACCCGCGCGTACGAGCAGTGGCTGACCCAGTGGGTCTCGCTGTCGGCAGCCGCCGCCAAGAAGGATGAAATCCTGACGACCTGGCACAAGATGTATGTCGACGCCTTCAAGCAGGGTGTCAACGGCACACTTGAGCCCAACCAGGTCTACAACCCGGGCAACGAGGTCATCACCCAGGTGCCCGACCGCAAGGTGCGGCACTACTTCCTGCGGGCCGACGACCCGGGCAAACGGGCCGAGGCCGAGTCCATCGTGCGCAAGCTCCAGCGCATGGACGTCGCGGTCTTCACCCTGTCACGCCCGCTTACGGTCGCCGACTACAAGGAGTACGGCAGAGCCCCGGCACGCACGACCCTCCCGAAGGGCACGTACTGGATCCCGATGGCCCAGGGCCAGAAGCACTGGATCCAGGCCATGCTCAACGAGGACTCCTACACACCGTTCCCCTACTTCTACGACGTGACGGCCTGGAGTCTGCCGCTGCTCGCCAACGTGTCGGGCGGCTCGTCGGGGCAGGCCATGCTGCCGAGCGCCTCCCTCACCCGCCCGGTGGCGGCGCAGGAGGCAAAGGTGACCACCTCGCGGCGGATCGGCGTGCTGCAGATGGCGGGCGCGGCGGCCAACGCCAACGAGTCGACCGGCTGGCTGCGTCACCGGCTCGACCGTGAGTGGAAGGTGCCCTACAAGGTGCTGGTGCCGGCCGACGTGGCGGCGGGCGGCCTTTCCGAGGTCGATGTGCTGCTGGTCCCGCACGGCTCGGCCAACGCGGCGAACACGGTGCTCGGCGAGGCCGGCCGTACGGCGCTGCGTGCCTGGGTGTCGGGCGGCGGACGTTATGTCGGATGGGACGGCGGGGCCCAACTCGCCGCGCTGACCGGGGTCTCCTCGGCCACGTTCACGGCGCCGACCTCCGACGTGCCGGGTTCGCTGCTGCGGGTGAACGTCGCGGACGGTCCGCTCGCCAAGGGCGTCGGTCGTACGGCGTGGCAGTTCTACGGCTACGACAACGTGATGCGGCCCGCGAACCCGGCGCACGCCGCCGTGTCCTACCCGGCGGCCGGCTCGCCCGACTGGTTCGTGTCCGGCTTCCAGATCGGCGCGGCGGAGCTCGCGGGCACGGCCGCCGTCGTCAACGAGCCGGTGGGATCGGGGCACGCGGTGCTTTTCGCCGCGGACCCGAACTTCCGCGCGTTCACCGACGGTACGGCGAAGCTGGTCGTCAACGCGATCACCGCTGATCTGCCGGGCGCCGCCGCCGACACCCGGGCGAGGGCCGCCCAGGGCGGTTCGCCGGAGGCGGCCGCGGCCGCGGCGGCCATCCCCGACGGGGACTCGCCGATCCGGCTGACGGTCAAGGCGGCGGACAAGGAGAAGGCAGCGGCGGTGTTGTCCGGCCTCGGCGGCACCTGGACCGAGCAGGAGGCATCGGGCGACGCGGTGCGCCTCGTCGTGGCCAACCCCGAGGGACACGGCATGCACGAGCACCCGTGGGCGGCCAAGCTGCCCGGCGCGCTGCGCGCGGCGGGGGTGTCGCCCCTGGCGCTGGTGCTGCCGCAGTGAGGCTCACGCCTTGAAGTACGGTGTCCCCCGCCGACCGGCGGGGGACACCGTACGGCACGGACTCAGAGGCGTTCGGCCAGCGCCTCGGCCAGCGCGGCCGGGGCGCGGCCGGCGCGTTTGAGGTAGAGGTAGGGCTCGGTGAGCTCCAGCTCGATGAGGGCGGGGCTGCCGTCGGCGAGCCGGACCAGGTCGATGCGGGCGTACAGCACGTCGTCAGGGAGTTCGGCGGCGAGCGCCTCGGCGAGGTCGCGCTGGTCGGCGTCGGGTTCGCGGGCCGCCTCCCGCCGCTGCACGTCGCCGGCGACCGAGCCCGGGACCGCGAGCATGGGCAGGCGGCGGATGGCGTGGCTGAACCTCCCGCCGAAGTAGATCAGCGAGGTCTCCCCCTCGGTCTCCACCATGTGCAGATAGGGCTGGATCATGGCGGTGCGCCCGGCCGCCCTGAGGGTGGCGGCGTGGGCGAGGGCGAGGTCGCGGTCGAGGGTGCGGATGGTGTCGCGGGCGCCGGCGGACACGGCGGGCTTGACGACGTATTCCGGCCATTCGGGGAGTTCGCCCTCACCCCAGTAAGTGGGGACGGTGGGCACACGCAGGTCCCGCAGGTAGGTCTTGTCGGTGTTGCGCTCGATCACGGCGGCGGGGTTGAAGAGCCTGGTGACGCCCTCAACCCGGTGCGCCCAGGCGGTGAACTCGTCGCGTCTTTCCACATAGTCCCAGGTCGAGCGGATGACGACTGCTTTGAAGGAGGACCAGTCGATCTCGGGGTCGTCCCACCGCACCGCGTGGCCTTCGATGCCGGCCTGCCGCCAGGCGGCTATGGCGACCTCCCGCTCGTCGTCGTCGCCGCTCGGGTCGGCGAAGGTCGCGTATGCCACCGGGATCCCCATACGATGCTCCTTCCGATCTGTCAGGACTCATCGCATGTTACGGATATGTCAGGACTGGTCAGGTGTCGGGGGACTTCCCAGGGGAAACGCGGAACGCGCCGGGCCCGTAGGCCCGGCGCGCTTATGGGTGCGAGCTTCTAGCTGAAGCGATAAATCACGGTGACGGCGCCGTTGTTGGCGACGCCGGTGGTGCCGTTGATGTTATTGACCTGCGTGCCACGACCGGCGCCGGTGTTGGCCGCGCTCACGTCGGCGAACTGGTTGCCGGACTGCACCGACCCGGTGTTCCGCGTCCAGTTGCCCCAGGAGTCGGCCTGGGCCGGGGTGGAGACGAGCGCGACGCCGGTCGCGGCGGCGAGGACGGCACCCGTCACACACAGTTTCTTGATCACTTAGGACTCCTTCACCAGTGGGGATGGCTTTTGCGAGAAGAAGCGCCGGGGGCACATGACTGGGCCCAGCAGGATCACAACACCCCCTGACTGCACTTGACCTTTCAGGTCAACGCGCATGGCGAGCATATAACCCTGCGTTTACTCGTGATAGCCCTACGTAATCAGATCTTTATTCTGTACGCTCTGACCTGCTAAATCACGACCTATCCGCCTTGCGGATGCGGACCACACGTCACGCTCCGTGTTCGTCCAGGTCAAGGGCGAGGCTTATGCCGTACCGAAAGATCACCAGAGAACGGTACGGCGCACGTCCGTGACCCCTTCGGACGTGCGCCATACACGACTGTGGCGGGTTAAGCGGAACCCTCGCCGATTCCCACGATGATCTCGGCAGCGGCCTGACCGCAGACGCGGGCCGCGCCGTGGGTGGCGATGTGCACCGCGCCGAGGTCGGAGCGGCCGGGCAGGCCCATCTCCACGACGATCGTGTCGGGGCGGGCGCTGAGCAGGTGGTTGAGCGCGTCGGTCTGCCAGGCGTGCCGGTGGGCGTCACGGGCGGCCACGACGAGGGGCCGGTCGGCCGCGGCGGCGAGCACGCTCTCGATCGCGGCGCCGGTCGCCTCGGAGGCGGTGAATCGGGTGACCGACGTACCGGGCAGCAGCTTGCTGAGCGGCTCGCCGATGCCCCACGGCGTGTGCTTGTCGATGGCGAGGTTCATCAACGGGGCCAGCTCGACGACCTGCGGCGGCGCCGTCAGCGGCAGCACGGCCTCGCCGGTCCTGCGGGTGACGCGTACGGCACGGCGCGCGGCCACCAGGCCCACCTCGGACGCCGGCGCGGTCCTGGCACGGGCGTTGGCGGAGGTCCAGGCGGCGAGCTCGCGCACCCTGCGCGCGGCCTCGACCAGGCGCTCCTCGGGCAGCCAGCCCTCCATGACCGCCGACACGATGGCGTCGCGGATGCCGGACGCACTCGCCTCGTCGGCGTGTTCGCCGCCCACGCACACCAGGTCCGCCCCGGCGGCGATGGCGAGGGCCGAGGCGCGGCCCAGGCCGTGCGGTCCCGCGACGGCCTGCATCTCGATGCCGTCGGTGATGATCAGGCCGTCGTAGCCGAGTTCGTCGCGCAGGAGCCCGGTGAGCACACGCGGGCTGAGGGTGGCGGCCCTGTCCCCGTCGTAGGCGGGCACGAGCAGGTGGGCGGTCATGATGGACCGCACACCCTCCTCGATGGCCTCGCGGAAGGGAAGCAGGGCGATCTCGCTCAGCTCGTCGAGGCCGGCCGTGACGAGGGGAAGGGCGTGGTGGGAGTCCACCGCGGTGTCGCCGTGGCCGGGGAAGTGCTTGGCGCACGCCGCGACGCCGGCCGACTGCATGCCCCGGATGAAGGCGCGGGCGTGCCGGGCCACGAGCGCGGGGTCCGCCCCGAACGACCGCAGGCCGATGACCGGGTTGTCGGGGTTTGAGTTGACGTCGACGGAGGGGGCGAAGTCGAAGTTCACCCCGATCTCGGCGAGGTCGTGGCCGAGCTCCCTGGCGATTTCCTCGGTGAGCGAGGTGTCGTCGACGACGCCGAGGGCGAAGCTGCCGGGCCTGGTGCTCCCGTGGGCGACCTCCAGGCGGGTGACCTCTCCCGACTCCTCGTCGATGCCTACGAGCAGGCCGGGGTTTTCCGCGCGCAGAGCGGCGGTCAGCTCGGCGACCTGGCCAGGGGTGCCGATGTTGCGCGAGAAGAGCGCCACTCCGGCGAGTCCTTCGGCCAGGCGACGACGCAACCAGTCAGGGGGTGTGCGGCCTTCGAAACCAGGTAGGAGGACCGTGTCGGCCAGGCGGAGAAGGCCGTCTCCTGGCCGCGTCATGCGTCACCGCGTTTGGGCATGGGGGTCAATCTAATAGGAAACTTTCCTATTTTCTAGTGATCTGACCTCCCGATTTCATACGTACCACGCCCCCGACTGGTCCGGACCGGTGTCTTGACCGGCTCTCCCGACGCCTGTCACACCCCGTTGAAACGTGCCCACCTGGGGCGGGTGTCACACGGCGGGCGTCCCGGGCTTGTCCTTTCGGACCAGCCTCCCGTCCTCCACGCCGAAGGTCGCCGCCGTGCTCACGGGTGACTCCCGCGAGTCGGTCGACTCCACCACCCGGTGCGACACCTCGAAGGAGTCCATGCTCACCTTCCCCATCACATAGCCCCGGCGGCCGTCGTGGAACTTCAGGTGCGGATTGGCGGCGAGCACCGCGGGCACGTCGGTCTCGGGCGGCTTGCTCGTCACCGACGTGCCGACGAACTCCACCCCCACAGCAGGCGAGGCCGGATCGGCGAAGTCCGCCTTGATCTCGGCCGCCCAGTGGTCGTGCACGTCGCCGCTCAGCACCACGAGACCGCGCGGCCGGGCCGCGATCAGGCGGTCGCGGAAGGCCGGGTAACCGTCCCAGGCGTCCGAGCGGGCGCCCGGGTCGCGGCCGGGGATCACGCGCTTGGCGAAGAAGAGCGGCTGCACCAGCACCGACCACCGCGCCATCGTGCCGCGCAGCCGCGAGAGCAGCCACTCCTCCTGGGCGGCGCCCAGCATGGAGGTGTCGCTCCGGTATTGCCGCACGTCGAGCACCATGAAGTCGGCCACCTCGCCGTAGCTGCAGCGGCGGTAGATCTGCAGCGCCTCCTCCGCGGGCGCGGCCCGCAGCGGCATGTGCTCGAAGTAGGCCTGATAGGCGTCGGTACGGCGGCGCATGAAGGCGGCCGGGTCCGAACCGTCGCCGGGGAGCCCGCCGCGGTAGTTGTCGCGCACCTCGTGGTCGTCCCAGGTGGGCACCCACGGGGCGGCGGCGTGCGCGGCCTGCAGGTCGGGGTCCATGCGGTAGAGCGCATACCGGTTGCGGTAGGCGTGCAGCGTCTTGCACTCGGCGGCGCCGCCGGTCAGGGGCCGCATATAGCGGCCGGGTCTGGGGTTCGCGGGCTTGCCGTACTCGTAGATGTAGTCGCCCACGTGGAACACCACGTCGGGGCGCTCGGCGGCGAGGTGCCGCAGCGCGGGGTAGAAGCCGTGTTCGTAGCGCTGGCAGGACACCAGGCCGAAGGTGAGCGGGTCGGTCGACATCGGCCCCGGCGCGGTGCGGGTGCGGCCCACCGGGCTGGTCACGGGGCTGTTCGCGGCGGCGAAGGGGCCGGTGACGAGGAAGCGGTAGTAGTAGTCGGTGGCGTTGTGCAGGCCGTCCACCCGCACACGCACGCTGTGGGCGTCGTCCGCGGTGGCCCATTTGGTGCCGTGACGCACGATTCTCGTGAACGCCTCGTCGGCGGCGACCTGCCACTGCACCTCGACGGGCCGCTCCGGCATGCCGCCGGGACGGTCGGGGTCGGAATGGAGCGGTTCAGGGGCCAGCCGAGTCCAGAGGATCACACCGCTGGGCAGCGGTTCGCCCGACGCGACGCCTAAGGTAAAGGGATAGCCGAGTTTCGCCATACAAAGGATCCTTGCGCACACTAACACGCACCGTGACCGATTTACTGGTCTGAGCGGAGATCGTGACGCCGGAATGTGGCAATGTCGTGTGGTTTTAGCCGGGATTCGATGGGCCACCGAAGGCATGAGCAAGCGTTTAGACAAAGGTCCATAATGAGGATGTGACCACGCGAAAGAACTCCGGCGGCGCCGCGCATGCGACCACCGGTCGACAGGCGGCCAAGATGCGCGCCACCTCCGTCGGCTCGGCGTCCGAGCGCCGCGACCACCTCGTCAAGCTCGCCGCCGAGATCTTCGCACGTAAAGGCTTCCAGGCGACGACGGTGCGGGAGATCGCCAATGAGGCGGGCATCCTCTCCGGAAGTCTCTATCACCATTTCGACTCCAAAGAGACGATCGTCGATGAGGTGCTCTCGACCTTCCTCGACGACCTCATCGGCCGCTACCGCGCGGTGATCGAGAAGGGCGGCGAACCCCGCCCGGTCCTCTCGGAGATGGTCCGCATCGGATTCGGCACGCTCGAACCCCACCGGGCCGCCATCACCGTGATGCAGAACGACTGGAGCTACCTGCGGCAGATCAAGAGATTCGACTATCTCGTCAAAGCCGAGGACGAGGTCGCGCGCATGTGGATCGAGCAGATCAAACGCGGCCAGGCCAAGGGGCAGCTCCGCGCGGACATCGACCCCAAGCTCACCTACCGCATGATCCGCGACACCATCTGGGTGGCCGTGCGGTGGTTCCGCCCCGGCGGCCGGCTCAACACCTCGGCGCTGGCCGACCACTACATCACGGTGCTCTTCGACGGCATGGCCGTCCGGGAAAGCGTCGGCCCCGCGCCGGCGTGACCGCCGGGTGGGCGCGAGGTGCACCTCGCGCCCACGCCGGTCCATCCGCGCAGGCGAGGTCAGGGGTTCGGCACCGTGTCGGTGAAGGTGGTGCGCGACGCGCGGTAGGAGTTCACCCGCGCGCTCACGTCGGCGGGAGCCACCACCTCGTTCTTGCTGTGGTAGACCCAGTCGACCTGCTGGAGCCAGGTCCGCTTGCGACCGGGCTCGCCGGGTTTGATGAACCACTGGTTGAAGTTGATGGACATCGGGGTCTCGGGATAGAACTTCCCGGAGTGCTCGGCGACCTGGGCCCCGTCGATGTAATACCTGATGACGCCGCCCGACACGTGGATCACCAGGGTGCGCCAGCCGGCGTGGCTCGCACTGACGGTCGTGGACACGTTGTCGGCGTCCCAGGGCTCAAGCTGATAGGTCTCCCAGCTCGTCAGGTGCATGATGGGACCGGGCGTCGTCCAGCCCCCGTTGGGGAGATACTCGAAGTCGAGCTCGCCGTAGTCCGGGTCGTTGTCCTGGGCGAGCGGGGTGATGGTGAAGAAGGTCTGCACGACCTCGTCCCCGTCGGCCCCCGAGACGGGCGCGTCGGAGAAGCGCACCCGGGCGGCGTAGGTCCCCTCGAAGAACTTCCGCTGGTGCACCATCTCGGCGTGCTCGGTGCCGGCGTTGGTGCCGTCCGTCCGTGACTTGAGCTGCATCACCTTGGAGCCACTCGAGTGGGGGAAGGTGACGTTCCTCTTGGGCCAGGACGCACCTTGCACCCCGGGACCGCCGGGGGTGGTGCGCACCGTCCACTTGCGGGCGGCGATGCGCGGGTCGGAGGAGCTGAAGTAGGAGAAGTCATCGAAGAACACGCCGCCGTTCGCCGTGTGCCCGGCGGGTGCGGCAGGCGCCTCCCCCTCGGGCGACGGTGAGGGGGAGGCCGCCGCGACGGGAGCGGCCACGGCCACGAGGGCGGTGGCGAGCAGGGCGGGGGTGAGCCGGCGGGCCCACCGGCGGGCGGTGGCGCGGGTTTCTGCGGCCATAGTGGATCTCCTTCTCGGATGAGGTGCGGGAAATGCCCCCGAGATTCTGACCAAGTGGGCCGGAGCCCCGTGGATCGGGGCTGCGGCGACGCCGTACGCCGAGGTCAGGTCAGCGCACGGCGCCCGCGGTGAGGCCGGCGGTGATCTGCCGTTGGAAGATCACATACGCGGCGAGGACGGGCAGCATCGAGATGGTGAGCCCGGCGAACAGTCCGCTCCAGTCGTTGGCGTAGCCCTGCCGTACGGCGAGCACGGCCAGCCCCTGTGCCAGGACGTAGGAGTTCTCGTCCGGGTTGAGGGTGAGCGGGAGCAGATACTGGTTCCACAGGCCGAGGAAGTTGAAGATGCCGATGCTGATCAATCCGGGTTTGGCCATGGGCAGCATGACCCGGAAGAAGACGCCGCTGTGTGAGCATCCATCCATGAACGCCGCTTCGGCGACGGCCTGCGGCAGTCCCCGGAAGAACGACGTCAGGAAGAACACCGTGAACGGCAGCGCATAGGAGGTGTAGACGACGATCAGCCCGGCGTGGGTGCCCAGCAGGCCGAGCTGGCGCACGACGAAGAACAGCGGCACGAGGGCGAGGAAGACCGGGAAGGCCATGCCCGCCACGAACAGGTAGTAGACAAGACGGCTGCCGCGGAACTCGTAGCGGGCGAGCACATAGGCGACCATCGACCCCAGCAGCATGGTGAGGATCAACGCCCCACCCACCACGACCACCGAGTTCAAGAAATATCGGCCTATGGAGGCTTCTGTCCAGGCGCGGGCCCAGTTCTCCCAGCGCAGCGCGGTGGGCAGCGACCAGGGGCTGGTCAGGATCTCCGCGTCGCTCTTGAAGGAACTGACGACCGCCCACAGCAGCGGCAGCGTAACCACCGCGCCCCACGCCACGAGGAGCACGTGCACGAGACCGCCCATCCGCGGCACCCGCCGACGGTGAGGAGGCGGCGGCGCGGGCGGTGCCGTACGGATCAGACGCTCTTTGACGATCGTCATCAGACCACCTCGATCCGCTCACGGCGGGAGGTCCGCATCACGAGCACGGCCAGGGTCAGGGTGAGGAAGAACAGCACCACGCCGAGCGCGGACGCGTAGCCGAACTGGCCGTAGGTGAAGGCGTTGCGGTAGAGGCCGAGGCCGAGCACCTCGGTCGCGTTGTCCGGCCCGCCCGGCCCCACGGTCATGATCTGCACAAGCGCGAAGCCGTCGAGCGCGCCGATGCCGAGGTAGATGTAGGCCACCTGGATGTTCTCCCGGACCAGCGGCAACACGATGGTGCGGAACACCGTGAACCGCCCGGCCCCGTCCACATGCGCCGCCTCCAGGATCTCCCGCGGGATCGACTGCATCGCGGCACAGAAGAGCACCACGTAGAACCCGGTGGAGCTCCACACCACGACCGCCATCACCGCCCACAGCGCGAGCGCCGGGTCGGCCAGCCACGACCTGCCGGCGATGCCAAAGGCCTCCAGCACGCCGTTCAGCAGGCCGTTGTTGGGGGTGTAGACGAACTGCCACAACACCCCGATCACGGCCACCGACAGCAGTTGCGGGAAGAAGTAGACCACCCGGTAGGCCCCGGCCCCGCGCACCCCCCGGCCCGAACGGCCGAGGGTGAGCAGGGCGGCCAGCAGCAGCGCCAGGAGGATGGTCACCACCGGGATGACCAGCAGCATCAGCCCGTTGTTGCGCAACCCCGCCCACATCTGCGGGTCGTCCAGCAGCCTGGCGAAGTTGTCGAGGCCCACGAACTCCGCCCGCGCCGACACCCCGCGCCAGTCGGTGAGCGCCAGATAGAACGCCTGGGCGTACGGCGAGAGCACCAGCACGGCGTACATCACCAGGGGAAGGGCCAGGAACCCGGCGACGAACCGCCGCCTTCCATGCCTCATCTCAGCCTCATCTCGCACTCCGAACGGCGAGGCCGGCCGTGCTCCCGGTGCGCGCTGCTGTGCTCATCGACGGTACTTCTTGACGGAGTCGTCCCCCGCCACCTTGTCGGCGGCCTTCTGCACGCGGTCCACCCACTGCTTGGCATCGATGCGGCCCGTCACCAGCTCGCCCGTGGAGTCGTCCACGACCTTGGCCAGCGGGGCGTACCACCCGCGGAAACGCCAGTTGTAGGTGTCGGTTCCCGCGGCCTCGACCATCGTGTTGATGGACGTCAGCCCGCTCGACACGGTCAGCCCGTCGACGGCGCCCTTCACCGCCGGCAGCGCGGCGTTGAGCTCGGCGAACTTCGCCGCCGACTCGCGCGCCAGCAACCACCGGAGATATTCCAGGCCCCCCGCGGGATTGCCGGCCCGCGTGGGCACGAAGAAGGATTCGCTGGCGGAGGCCAGGATGGTGGCGGCGGACATCTTGTCGCCGCCGGTCAGCCTCGGTGTGGCGGCCACGACCATGTCGAAGCCCTCCGGGGTCACACTCGCCTGCTCGCTCTCCAGCCACGACCCGCAGGGGATGAACGCCGCCTTGCCCTGGCACCATGCGGTCTGCGCCTCGGTGTGGGACAGCGCCTCCGAGCCCTTCATGATGTAGCCGCGACCGGCGAGCTCCGCATAGGCCTCCAGCGCCTCGCGGACGGCGTCATGCCGCCAGGCGCCCGGCTCCAGGTGGTCGATCGCCGTCACCATCTCCATGCCACCGGCCTTGGCGGCCATGGTGAGCAGCGGGTCGTTGAGATATTCCGGATATTTGCCCTGGTAGGTCCAGGGGGCGATGCCGGTCTTCTTGATCTCCTCGCAGAGGGTCAACATCTCGGCCCAGGTCGCCGGATAGGTCCACCCGTGCTTGGCGAACAACGACGAGCTGTACCAGACGCCCCACACTGCGTAGACGAAGTTGAGGACGTACGGTTTCCCGTCGAAAACACCGCTGTCCACGACACCCGGCAGCAGGGTGTCCCTGACCCTGACCGCGGGGTCGTGCGCCGACGGCGCGTCCAGCAGCGGGGTCAGATCCGTGAGCTGCCCGTCGGCGATGAGCGCCGCCAGGTCGAGCCGGCCGGCCCCTGTGTTGTCGATGACGTCGGGCGGGTCGCCCGCGACCAGCCGCGGCTGCATGGCCTGGCCGACGTTCTGCAGGCCCGCGTGCTTGATCTGGGCCTGCGGGTGACGCTTCCGATAAAGGCCTCCGGCGAACTTCGCGTACTCGTCGCCGTAGCCCCCCTTGAAGACGACGACCTCCAGCGGCTCGGACGAGACGACGCCAAGCGGGTTGTCCTTGGTGATCCGACCGACCGGCGCCGCGCTCGTCCCGCTCGCGGGAGACCCGGAGCCGGCGGTGGCGCACGCCGCCGTGAACGGAACCAGCGCGGCGAGGGCGGCGGCGCCCCGGAGCAGGTCACGGCGGGAGGGAACGGGCTGCGAGGAGAGGGCGGGGATGTTACTGGGCATGCGGAACACAGCCTTCGAGCAAAAAAGGATGATGTGGGGGGTCAGCCGCCCCGGCGGATGCGGCCGGAGTAGCGCGCTTCGAGCGCGAGGTTGTGCTCGTCGCCACCCGGCACGTTGGCCGACAGGTAGAGCGGCGGCACCTCGCCGAGCGACAGGTAGTGCCGGACGACCTCGGCCACGACGAGCTGCGCGAGCAGCGCCGAGGTGATCGTCGATACGGCGCCGACCGCGCCGCCGCCGGGCAGCGGGAGTACGGCGTCGCCGTAGGGTGCGCCGTTGTCGAGCACGACGTCGGCGAGTTCGTAGAGCTTGCGTCCCGAGGGGTGGCGGGAGGACACGGCGCGGCTGTGGGCGAGCGAGGTGATCGCGATCAGCTCGTGACCGCGCTCCTTGATGAGGGAGGCCAGCTCCACCACGACGCCGTTGACGCCGGAGCTGGAGATGACGACGAACAGGTCGGGTGGGGAGACGGGGGCGAGTTCCAGGATGCGGCGGGCGACCGAGGGGTCGCGCTCCAGGTCGTAACGTTCCAGCTCCGACGGCGGGGCTCCGCCGTACAGGACGATGTCGCGGAGGGTGAGCCGGTTGGTCGGCACCAGTCCGCCCGCGCGGCCGGCGATCTCCATCGCGACCGCCTCGGAGTGGCCTGAGCCGAAGGCCTGGATGACGCCGCCCCGGTCGAGCGCGGCGATGAACCGCGCCGCGGTCTCGCGTACGGCGTCGGCCTGCGTGACCGGCACCCGGCGGACCAGATCGTTGAGCTCGCTGGAGTAGGAATCGGCGCTGACGGTGGGGGTGGTCACTGAACCTCTTTCAGCCGTTCCGCCGCCATGTTGCGGGCGATGCGGGAGCCGTCTGTCTTCGTAGTCGATAGGTCATTGGTCGGCCTTTCCGGGTCCGCGGCCGTTCGTCGGCAGCCGGTGGCTTTCGACGGCTCTTGCGGTCAGGTCGAACGCCTCTTTGGTGCGTTCGTGGGTCTGCTGCGCGACCGCGACGTAGACGACGTCGAGGACGAGTAACTGCGAGTGGATCGCGGCGAACCCGTCGGCGCGGAAGGTGGTCTCCCGGCTCGACGTGGTGAGCACGAGCTCGGCCACCTCGGCCAGCGGCGATCTCGGGTGGGAGGTCACCGCGACCGTGGTCGCGCCGTGGCTGCCCGCCTCGGCGAGGACCTCCACGACCTCGCGGGTCCTGCCGCTGTGCGAGATGCCGATCGCGACGTCCCCCTTGGTCAGGAGGGCCGCGTCGGTCAGCGCGGTGTGGGCGTCGGAGCGGCTCCAGCACGGGATGCGTATGCGCTGAAGCCGGCACTCCATCTCGCTGGCGACCGCCGCGCTGCTCGACACCCCGAACAGCACCACGCGCCCTGCGGTGGTCAGCACCCGCGCCACCTGCTCGACCGTCGCCACGTCGAGTTGGGACGCGGTCTCCTGGATGAGCCGGATATCGCTGGAGGCGACCACGTTGAGCACGCGGTCGAGGTTGTCGCCCGGAAGTATCTCCTGGCCGATGTCGGTGTCCCAGTGCGCGCGCTCGGCCCTGCCGGTCTCGGTCGCCAGGGCGACGCGCAACTCGCTGTAGCCGCCGAACCCGAGGGCACGGCACAGCCTGGTGACGGTGGCGGTGGAGGTGCCGCTGCGTTCGGCCAGGTCGACGATGGTCGACCTGGCCGCCTCCGCCGGATCACCGATGATCAGCTCGGCGACCCTGCGCACGGCCTCGGGCATCTCATCGCTCTCCGCGCGGATACGGAACAGCAGTTCCACGGCGTCACCATCCGGGTTGAGACATCTGTTGGGTTACAAGTGGATGATCGTGGTTTTGAGGGGGTCTTGTCTGGTGATCAATGTCTTGAGATGAGCACGCAGGTTGCATGGGCAGGGTGCCTGGACAGGTGCATGGGCAGGTGGGTGAGCAGGTGCGTGGGCACCTCGCCGTGAACACCGCGAGGTGGACACCACGTCAGGCGAGCACCGTTCCGATAGGGCTTTCGTGGTGAAAATTATGCTCAGCATCTAGCGCAGTCAAGGCTTGGCGAGAATAATTTTTGTCATGAGCTTGGTTCTCGGTGTCGACGCCGGCGGCACCACCTCACGTGCCGTCGCCACCAGCGCCACAGGGGCCGTCCTTGGCACCGGACGCGCCCAAGGAGGCAACCCCGCAGCCCATGGCATCCCCCTGGCCTGCACCAACATCACCGCCGCGATCACCGCCGCGCTCGGCGCGGCCGACCCCCGCGACGTCAGCGCCCTCACCGTCGGGCTCGCCGGATCGAGCCTGCTCGACCAGCCCGACGCCTACGACGCCTTCGCCTCCGCCCTGACACTCATCGGGCTCACCGCCACCCCCCGCGTGCTCGGCGACGTCGTCGTCGCCTTCGCGGCGGGCACGGCGGAGCCCACCGGCACCGTCGTGCTCTCGGGCACGGGTGCCATCTGCGCCTGCATCACCGACCACGAACAGACCGCCGTCGCCGACGGGCTCGGCTGGCAACTCGGCGACGAGGGCTCCGGCTTCTGGATCGGCCGCGCCGCCGCCAAGGCCACCGTCCGCCACCTGGCCAAAGGCAACCGCCCCACCGGATCGCTCGTCGGCCTCGTCACGCGTTATCTGCTCGGCGGCGCCCCCCACCGCGAACGCGGCGCGTCCGAGGTCAGACGGCGCAGCCGCCGCGACCTCGCCGACCTGCTCGTGGTCACCGTCCAGTCCAATCCCCCGATCGCCCTCGCCGAACTCGCCCCCTTCGTCGCCCAGGCCAGTCTCGAAGGCGACCCCATGGCCCAGGCCATCGTCGAGGAGGCCGCCGACCGCCTCGTCGCCACCGCCTCCGAGGTGCGCGACACGGGCGACGAGTCCCCCATCGTGCTGGCCGGGAGCGTGCTCACCAACCCCGGCCCGTTCCAGGACGCCGTCCGCGCCAAACTCTCCGGCCTTTGGACCTGCCCCGTCACCACCGCGCTCGACGGCGCTGCCGCGGCGGCCTGGCTCGCCGCCCGCGAGGCCTACACCCTCACCGAACCCGAGGCGGCCGACCTTCACGCCACCCTCGTCCGCCCCGGCTCCCTGTGACACTCCGTTATACGGGCGGCCCCAGATGGGCCACCTCACGCTCGAAGAAATCGGCGAGGGGCTCCGCCTCCCGCCACAACTCACCGATCTCATGTCGGCACGCCGCCACCACGTCCACATCCTCGATCACACGCGCCCCGAGGGCCGCGCCGTTCCCGTCGTATTGCACGTCGTAGAGCACGACCCCCTCCAGGACCAGCAGTTCAGGCACAGGGCGCACCCGCTCGAACCCGGCCACCCGCTCCGGCGGAACCACCCTCGGGCGGGCGCCACCCTGCTCTTGCATGCGGAGCATGTGGAGCTCCCATTGGAGATAGGGGGTGAGCGGCAACTCGACCACCCGCACCCGGTGCGCCGGCCTGCCGCGCCTCAACTCCTCCGCGTAGTATTCAACGGTCTCCTCACGGGTCTGCTCGGCCAGCTCCAGGGACTTCGCCCAGTCGCCCTCGTCCAAGGCCACCCAACTCGGCTCGTCAGGCTCGACGAAGCTCTGCCGCCGTTCTAGCTTCCACAGGGCTGTGCATGTTTCCAGCCGAGTGTTGAAGTCTGCGATGTAGTCGTCCAAGGCGAGAAACCCACCGGGAAGATCGTGCACTTGATCAAGCATCGGGGATGTCTTTCTTCGCGGCCACGATGACCTGGTGAGGAATGACGACCAATCGCTCACCTGGCGAGATCGCCACTCCATCGGGCAGCCGTGACATATAGGCCTCCGTGAGATCCCACCCGATGACAGCGACATCCCCGTTGTCGAGCTCCCAGATGTCTGGACAACTTGGACTCTTGGTGGTGATTGGGGGGTCATCGAAGTCGGCGGGATGTTTGCCCCACCTCTTTACGAACTCCGCCTGAGGATCGGCCTCCCACATGGCGCCCACTCCTTTCTGCCGTGAAACGGGACTATCGAAGGTGATCGGCGATCCGCTGCCGGATCGCCGACGACTCGGGGTCGTCGAAGCCACCGAGGAGCCCCAGTGCCTCCTCGGCGTACGGCGAAGCCTCCGCACGCGACTCACTCACGGAGAGGGCGCAGGCCAGATTGCCCAGCGCCCTGGCGAGATACCAGCCGCCGCCGAAGTCGCGCAGCACCGCCGCGGCACGCCGGTGGAAGTCCGCCGCGAGCGCATGCCGGTCGAGATCCTGATATGCCTCGCCGGTCGCGTCCCACGAGAGCGCCTCCCTGACCGGGTCGGCGAGGCGGCGATGCAGGGCTGACGCCCTCTGGCAGGAGACCAGCGCCTCGCCCGCGAGCGACAACTCGCGCTGCACCCGCGCGAGCTCCAGGAGGTAGTAGCCCTCCCCCACCTTGTCGCCGAGGTCGCGGGCCGTCTCCAGCGCCTCACCGATCGCGGCCAGCGCGAGATCCGGCCTGCCGAGCGCGCGGTGGATCGTGCTGACGATGCGCATCGCGTTGCTTTGGCAGTCCTTGTCGCCGACTTCGCGGAACACCGCGAGCGCACGGCCGACGAGGGCGGCACCACGTTCCGTCTCCCCCAGCTCCACGCACATCTCGCCGACGTTGCCGAGCAGAATCGCCTCGCGATAGGTGTCGCCGAGTTCGGCGAAGACGGCGGCACCCTGCGTCATGTGGTCCCGCGCCTCTCTGAGCGAGCGTGCGCGAAAACAGGTCAGGCCGATCCCGTTGAGCGACAGCGCCTCACCGAACCGGTCGCCGATGTCCCGGCGCACGGCCAGTGCCGCACGGTGGAACTCGAACGCCTGGTCCAGGCGGTGGGACTCGGTGTAGAAGTGGCCGACGCTCTCAAGCAGCCTCGCCTCGCCCTCACGCGCCCCCGCCCGGCGGGCCGCCGCAACCCCCGCCAGCGCGGTGCTCAGCCAGGAGTCGAACTGCTTGGCCTCGGCGTGCACCGAGTGCAGCACCGCCGCGAGCCGCCACGCCACCCCGTCGAGGCCGGCCTTCACCGCCGCGTGCACTGCCGCCGCGAGGTTGTCCCGCTCCCCTTCGTACCAATCGAAGGCGTCGCCGTATTCCGCGAAGTCAAGCGGGGTCACGCCCTCGGGCAGGGGTGGGAGGCCGACGGCGCCGAGGTGCATTTGGATCTTCGCCTGGGCTGCAGCGGCGCTGTGGAGATACCAGGAGAGCATCCTGCCGGTGACCGCCGCCCGCTCGGCCTCCGGCTCGTCCAGGGTCGCCTGATCGCCCGCGTAGGCCCGCAACAGATCGTGAAACTGATAACGCCCCGGCCCGAGCTGCTCCAATAGATGGGCGCCGACCAGGCCGTCCAGCGTGTTGCGTGCGCGCCCCAGCGTGGTGCCGAGCATGGCCGCGACGACCGCCGAGCCGAAGTCCGGCCCCGGATGCAACCCCAGCAACCGGAACAACCGCGCCGCCTCCGGCGAAAGCGCGCGATACGACCAGGCGAAGACGGTGCGTACGGCGTCGGCCTCCTCGTCGTCCTCCGAGGAAAGGGCATCCCACAGCGAGGACTCGTCCCGCAGGTCGGTGAGCAGATCGCCCAGCGCCATCCACGGCCGGCTCGCGGCCCGCTCGGCTGCGATGCGCAACGCGAGCGGCAACCGCGCGCACAACCGGGCCAGCTCGGCGAGAAGGTCCGGGTGGTCCGCAGCGCGGTAGTCGCGCGTGGCGATCCGCAGCAGCTCGACCGCATCGGGTTCGGGAAGCAGGTCCAGGGTGATGCGGCGCGCCCCGTCGCGGGCGACGAGTCCGGACATCCTGCTGCGGCTGGTCACGAGCGCCAGTGAGCCCGGGGTGCCGGGTAGCAGAGGGCGCACCTGCCCGACCGTCGAGGCGTTGTCCAGGACCACCAGCATGCGGCGGCCGGCCAGGAGCGACCGGTAGAGGGCGGCCTTCGCCTCTACCTCGGCGGGGATCGCGCTTGAGGGCACGTCGAGAGCGCGGAGAAACCGGTGAAGCGCACCGCCTGGGTCCATCGGCGCACCGGGGTCGTAACCTCGCAGGTTGACGTAGAGCTGTCCGTCCGGGAAGAACGCGTCACGCACGCGGTGCGCCCAATGCAGGGCCAGCGAGGTCTTACCGACCCCGGCTGTCCCGGTGATCACCACGACCGCCGGGTCGGAGGTGTCCTGCCCCTCGGCGCTGAGCAGGTGGTCGAGCCGGGCCACGACGTCCTCGCGGTCGACGAACCCGCGGTGCCCGCGTGGTAGCTCCCGGGGGATCACCCTGGAGGCGCGGCTTGCCGTGGCTCCGCCGCCCTCGCCGTAGAAGTGCACGCCGCCGTGCACATTGCCCGCCTGAACCACGTCGCCGGCGGAGCCGGACAGCTCCGCATGGCCGACACTCGGCGGTGGCCCTCCTCGACCTGTGCTGCTTCGGTCAGTGCTGTCTCGATCGGTGCTGTTTGGATCGGTGCTGTTTGGATCGGTGCTGTTTGGATCGGTGCTGTCTCGATCAGTGCTGGTCACGTGCGGCACCTCTTGCCGTCAAGAGTTGTGTCACGGGCCTGTCAGCACAGGGCTGGCACTATCGGCACAGGGTGGGATCCCTATGAGCACAGAGCGGAAGCCCTGTGAGCACAAAGCGGAAGCCCTGTGAGCACAGTGCGGAAACTCGGGCGTCGGGCCAATAGGTGCGACCTCATATAGCCAACGGCAGCATTTTTTATCAAAGGCGGCGCCACACCTCAAGCGACTCCACCGAATGCCGACGATTATTATGAGGAATCGATCTCAGCACACTTCAAGACTTAGGCTAGACCCACGTCCGCCTACAGGTCAACAAGCGAATACCGATGATTTCACCTATTGCTCAGTAGACGTATATGCGATCATCGCTTTTCTGTTACCCCGAACAAGGGTCAATGTGAACTACCCCACCGGCGGGCAACCGTTTGGAAAGGGAGCCGGGCGGCGAGGTAAGCATGGTGATGCCCCGGCACGGGAGCACGGTCGCACAATGGAGGATATGGGCTCCTCAAGGGGGTGCGGGAGGCTCTGGGGACATAGAGCATGATGTCGAGGGGCGGGAGCGCGCCGACCACCCACCCACAGGCCGTGAATATTAGGCATGGCACTAAACTGTTGATTATATGACCGCCCCCACCCCCTTCGCCCGCCGGGTCGCCCCCTCACTCCCCGATCCCGATATGTGAGTTGAGAAATAATGACACTCAATGGTTTCTGCGCCCCCGGCTTCGAGCGTGTGCGCGAGGCCATGGAACGGCATTTCGCCTCCGGAGAAGACCGGGGTGCCGCTTTTGCTGTCTTTCATGAAGGGCGGGCCGTAGTGGACCTGTGGGGCGGTGTGGCCGATCGCCGCACCGGAAGACCGTGGGAAATCGACACCCCTGTGTTCACCTATTCCTGTACGAAAGCCGTCACCGCGGCGGCCGTGTTGCGACTGGCCGAGCGCGGGGAGCTCGATCTCGACGCGCCCGTGGCCGAGGTGTGGCCGGAGTTCGGCGTGCACGGCAAAGAGGGCACGACGACGGTGCACCTGCTCACCCACCAGGCGGGGCTGCCGGTGATCGAGGACGAGGTGCCGGTCGAGGAGTTCGAGGACCTGCCCGCCGTCGCGGCCAGGCTCGCCGGTCAGGCGCCGCTGTGGGAGCCCGGCACGGCGCACGGCTATCACGCGCTCACCTATGGCTTCCTCCTGAACGAGGTGGTGCGGCGCGCGTGTGGGCGTTCGCTGCCTGAGGTGGTGGCAGAGGAGATCGCGGGGCCGCTCGGGCTGGAGCTGTGGCTGGGGGCACCGCCGGAGGTGGCGGAGAAGGCGGCGCGGCTCGCCGCGGGGGATCGCCGGCCGTCCGGGGAGTCGCCGGCGGGGGAGATCAGCACGGCGCCGGCAGATCGGGACAGCCTGATGAGCCGGGCGCTCGGCAATCCGCCGGTTCAAAAGCTCAAGGGCGGGGCGAACCACCCGGTCGTCATGCGGGCCGGATGGCCGTCGATCGGTGTCGTGGCGACGGCGCGCGGGTTGGCCGGGTTCTATCGGGCGCTCTTGGCGGGCGAGGTGGTGTCGCCCGCGACGCTGGAGGACGCGATCCGGACGAGGGTCGAGGGGCAGGATCGGGTGTTGCCCGCCAAGAGCGCGTTCGGCTTGGGGTTCATGCGGCCTTCGTGGGTGTTCCTCATGCCGCCGAAGGGGATCGCGTCGTCGTTCGGGCACACGGGGATGGGAGGTTTCCTCGGCGTGGGCGATGCCGTACACGGGTTGGGCATGGCCTACACGCCGAACCGGATGTCAGACTCGCTTGACGGGGCGATGCGTGGGTATCGACTGGTAGAAGCGGTTTACGACTCCCTGCCGTGAGGGGATTCGAAGGACCGAGGGGATGGGATCTGTCGCCGCATGTGCCCGCCGGGAAGGAGTCACGTGATCAGCGGCGTTGAGCCGCGTTGATTAACTTGTCATATCAAATCCACCGAAACAGGATCACTCTCGGTAAAGGGCTACATGACCGAAATTCCAGTGGGACGTTCCAGGAGGCCCACAAAGTCCACATGCCGCCCAGAGCTCTAGATCCCCACAGCGGCGCACACACGTGTACGGCGGAAGCCCAGCGTGTCCAGCCGCCTCGGAACGGTCCTGTGCGGAACGGCCGCGACGGAGCGCATCACGCACCATCCCGCATGTCGCGGAGGCCGGCGGAAAGGCGGGACACCCCCGATCCGCACCGCTCTCAGCCCCTCGCCCACATCGCATCAACCGCGCAGCTCACACGCGATAAGCGCGCCCCACGCCACCGCGCCCCGCCCCCGCGCTCCCACGGCTTCGCCGTACGGCGGGGCGTGCCGTACGGCGCCCGCGCCCACCGGAGGGCGGCGGTGGAACCAAGCAAGCGTTCGCACAGAGTTTTTCTCCGAACAACTCTCACATATCGCGATCAATCTTGAGATCACCGTGAAACCAACTGAGAACGCTCCGTAACCCCCATATCCCAAAACTCCGACCGATACTGTGAGCAACTACTATTGGCCACCTATTACCATTTCCGTGGCGCCTTGGAATTGCTTACCACGCAAGTGATTCGAACCTTCAAGTCATTGACGGCCTCTCGGGGGGCGTGATGGGTTCCTGGTCGGTTCCGGGATATCACGATGTGAGACAGCTCGGCGAAGGCCCGAGCGGCCGGGTCTTCCTGGCCACGCATATAGGCACGGGCTCTCACGTCGCGATCAAGTATTTGAACGCGACCATGCGCCGCGACCAGGACTTCCTCCTGCGGTTCCGGTCGGAGACCGCGCTGATGGTCGGCCTCGACGACTCCCGGGTCGTCCGGCTCTACGAGTATGTCGAGACGGCCACCCGCGCGGCGCTCGTGATGGAGCTCGTCGACGGGGTGCCGCTGCGCGCCGTGCTCGACCGCCATGGCAGGACAGACGCCGAGGCGGCCATCGCGCAGTTCAAGACCGTGCTGCTGGGCCTGGCCGCCGTGCACGAGGTGGGGCTGGTCCACGGCAACCACCGGCCGGAGAACGTGCTCGTGCAGGCCGACGGGCTCGGCCGGATCGGCGACCTCGGCCTTGCCGCGTTCCCCGGCGCGGACAGGGGCCGCGACGAGCCGTTCCCGCGGTACGGCGAGCCGGCCTACGCCGCCCCCGAACTATGGGCCGGCGAACCCCCGTCCGTCGCGAGCGACTTGTACGCCGCCACCTGCGTGTTCTTCGAATGTCTCACCGGGCGCACGCCGTACGGCACGGCCCGGCCGGACGGGCGGCCCTCGCTGGACGACGTGCCGGCGTCGGTGCGCGGGCTGGTGGGCCGGGGCCTGGCCACCGAGCCGGACGACAGGCCGCAGAGCGCGCGGGAGTTCCTGCAGGAGCTCGGCGCAGCGGCGGTCGCGGCGCACGGCCCCGAATGGGAGAAGCGGGGACGCCGCCGGCTGGCCGAGACGGCGACGGCGATGGCGCTCGACTTCCCCCTGGCCCGGCCGATCACGCGGCGGCGCACGCCGGTGACCCGCCTGGCAGGACGGGTGAGCAGGGTCCGGCCGCGCGGCTACGGCGTGATGGTCGCCGCGATTATGGCGGTCACCGTGACGATCGTGCTGCTCGTGGCCGACCTCGACAAGGTCGAGCGGGACGGTGGCACCTTCCTGGCCCCGTCGCCGCGCCAGCAGGAGCAGGCGGAGCCGGAGCCGATGAAGGCGGCCGCGCCCACCGCGGGGCCGGCGACGAGCCGGGCCGCGCCGTACCAGCGGGTGCCCTCCCCCTTGGTGACGCAGGCGCCGGGGCAGGCCGCGCCCGCGCCGTCGCCGGCCCGGGTCACCAGTGCCCGGATCACGTCGTGGGACGGTTCGGACGGCAGCATGCTGATCAGGACCGAGTCCATGGGTCCTGTGCGGCTGAGTGTGATGTTCACCCGGCGGGACGGCACCGGCGCGGTGCGGACGCTGCACACCGACACCGTCACGCTGTCGGGGAAGACCGACTATTCGGTGGATGTGGCCTACAAGTTCGCGCGCATCGCGTGCGGTACTTATGCGCACCTCGGCGTCGTGCTGATGACGGACCGGGCGGCGCTGAACGGTCCCCAGGTGACGGAAATCCGGGCCGAGGGGAGGAAATGCCCGCCGCGCACCCCCGCCCCGGAGCCCGAACCATCGGAGGAACCCGAGGAGCCGGAGGAGTCCGGCGACCCCGAAGAGCCTGAGGAGCCGGCCACCGAGCACAACTCCGCCCCGCACGGGGAGCACCGGGGCATCGAGTCCGTGGAGTGATCGGGGGCGAGTCCGTCGTGGACGGCGGCCTGCCGACCGGCGCGGGCTATTGACCGGCGGCCGGCGCCGTCGCCTCCTCGACGTCGGCGATGGTGAGCCCCACCCAGGCCGACGGGGTGATGAACAGGCCGGTCGCCTCGACCAGCGGCGTGCCGTCCGGCAGGGCGATCCGGCCCTCCACCCAGCTCTTACGCCCCTCGGAGTGCGTGTATTCGGCGGTGCCCACCAACGGCTCGCCGTACGGCACGGGCCTGCGATAGCGGATGGTCAACGTTCCGGTCATCGCGGGGAAGTGCCCCGCCGCCACGGCCTCCCCGAGCAGCTGGTCGAGCACCATGGACGTCACCCCGCCGTGCACGAACCCCGGCGGGCCCGCGTGGACGGGGCGGAACTGGACGTCGGCCCGCACGGTGCGCTCCGGGGTGACCTCGACGACGAGCGGCAGCGCGTGGGGGTTCGCCACGCCGCCGACGGCGTTGCCGGGGTCGATGAGGGTGTTCTGGTCCTCGGTCAGCTGGAACGAGCGCGGGCGGTCGCGCATCGTCGCGCGCAGGCGCTCGCTCAGCACGGCGATCTCGCCGGCCACGGCGGTGATCTCATCTCCCGGCACGTCGGTCAGCGCGACGGCGTCGATCAGGTCGCGGGCCTGTTGCGCGAGTGCGGCGAGAGCGGCCAGCCGGGCGTCTCCCTCGGCTCGTGACAGCGCATCGGCAAGGTCGAGATCAAGGGTCATGCGCACAACTCTAGAACACGTTCTACAGAACGGCGTTCGGGGGCCCCGACACGCCCGGGCGGGCCGGATTTTTCCACCGGTCCCCAGCAGGGCCGAAAACCATCGAAATCCCGGCAAATAGCGGGCTTCCAGGGCTGTTGTGAGGTTAGAGTGGTGCGCCGAGCAGTCTTCTGCTGCTTGGAACTTCCTTGGTTCTGCCTTGACCTGCACCCTTGGAACGGTAATCTCGCTGATCACGGAAGCAACAGACCCGTGGCGCCGCCACACACGCCCCAGCCGTTTCAAGCACGGGTGGACGCGAGTGCACGCGCCATCGTTCGACCTGCCCCCCGGAAGCCCGGTCGCGACGGCGGCGCGATCCTCCCCCAGGGCTGCCAGGGGTTACCGAAACCTCCATGACGCCTGAGACCAACAAGTTCATCAAGCTGCTGGAAAGCGAACTCGGCTACGCGGAGAAGAGCAACGGCTACACCAAGTTCGGCAAGTGGTACAACAGCGTCGACTCCCGGGTCGACTACACCAACCAGCCTTGGTGTGACATGTACATCTCTTGGGCCGCCAAGAAGCTCGGCTACGAGGACTGGATCGGCCAGTTCGCGTGGACTCCGTCGCATGCCCAGTGGTTCAAGAAGCAGGGCGCCTGGGGCACCACGCCCAAACCCGGCGCACTCGTCTTCTACGACTGGAGCGGCTCCCGCAAGATCGGCAAGATCGATCACGTCGGCGTCGTCGTGCGGGTCGAGGGCAAGCGGATCCACACCATCGAGGGCAACATCGACGGTGGCGTCGCCAAGCGCAAGGTGCGCGACCAACGCAAGGTCGTCGGCTACGGCTACCCCGAAGAGGTCAAGGCCCGCCTAGAACAACTCGACCTCTCCGTGGTCGAGTCGGCCCTAGGCCCGGTCGCCGACGGCCGCGACACGGGCACGACCGTGGCGGGCATCCCCATGCCTCCCGCCACCCCGGAGACGGCCCCCGTCCCAGAAACGCCCGTGCTCGCACTCGACGGGCAGGGCAGCCCCGTCACCGACGGGGACGGCACCACCCTCTCCCCCCAGACCGGCGACCTGCTCGACACCGCCGGGCCGCCGAGCTCCGTCCTCGCCCAGACCCGCCCCGGCACCGCCCCCGCGGCCGGGGGAGGCGCCGGGGAAAGCACCGCCGCGAAGCCCGCGAGCGGACAGGACGCCGGCACCGCCAAACCCCTCACGACGACCTCCCCCGGCAAGCACAGGAAACCCGAGGCGTACAACCCCCGGGAACCGGCCGGTACGGCGGAGGCCGACAGCCACGACACCACCCCCGTGGCCGCCGACCACGAGTTCCCCGCCCCCGCCGACCTCGCCGGCCAGGCCCTCGTCGGCTCCCTCGTGCTCGCCGCCGTCGCCGTGTTCGCCCATGCGAAGACCCGGCTGCGCCTGGCTCATGCCGTACGCGTGCCGCAGGCCCGTCCGGCCACGCTGCGCGCGCAGAACACCCGGGCCGGCCGGGACCGCGCCCGCCGTCCCGTGCGCGCCGCCGACGCGCCCGCCGTGTCCGCCCCGGCGCCGCTGTGCGAGCCGACGCTCACCGGGACCCGGCACGCCGACTTCTCGGTGCCGCCCACCACCACGGCCGCTCCGCTGGTGAACGCCGCGCCCGTCGGCGCGGCCGACAAGGCCGCCGAGTCGGTCACCCTCGACCTCGCCTCCACCGGCCGCACCGCCGAAGGAGCCGCCGCGGCGCCCGCGGCCACCTCCGCCCCGGCGTCGTTCACGTGGTTCACGCCGAAGGTGCAGCCCACCGGGGCACAGCCCGACGCAACGCCGCAACCGACGACGCCGCAGGAGTCGCTGCTGCCCTACCGGGGGCGACGTCGCCGCCGGGAACGCCTCGCCGAAGACTACGGGTCGTTCAGGGCCGAGGCTCCGCTGCGCGGACGCCGCCACCGCCTTTCGCACACGGCCCCGCCCGACACGCGTCCCACCGCTACGTCGCGAGGCCGCCGCCAGTCGGCCGTCTCGCAGCAGTCGATGCCGCTTGCGGCCCCCGTCCACCTCCAGGACGATCTCACGCCCCACGGCTTCAGCACCGACGCCCCGCTGCGCGGACGCCGTCACCGCAACACTCCTACCACCGCGGTCTTCGACGCTCCGGCCACCACGGAACCAGGCGCAGCATCGCGAACGGAGTCGCGAACGGAGTCACGGCGCGGCAACGGCCGCCATCGGCGCACGCCCTGACATCTCCTGGAGCCCCAGGAGGCCGCAGAATCCAGCTCGACGATCACCAAGCCGGACACCCCGGCGGACGGTCTGCGAGCCGGCGAGCGGTGTCCTGGGGCCCGCGTGACCGCCGTGTGACACGGCGGTCACCACCGGCGTCCCTCCCTGAAGCCCCCCGCGGGCCTCAGGAAGCGGCGCCGCGGAGGAACAACTCGACGACGGCGGGCACGACACCCGGCACGACGGCCGGGGGGTTCGGCGGGCCCTGGGCCGGTGGGAGCGCCGTGTCCGGCGGCAGGGGCTCGGCGACGGCGGCGAGTTCCAGGAAGGCCGAGGCGAGGAAGGCGGGGTCGGCCGGCCGGAGTTCGCCTCGGTCGACGGCGGCGGCCATGAGATCGGTCACCGGGGCGATCAGCGCGTGTACATAGCGTTGCGACACCTGTGTCCGGATGTCGTCGCCGACGTAGCGGGTGCTGTCGAAGATGCGCATGCCCATCGCCGAGCGGTAGGCGTCGGCGGCGTGCCCGGCGACGATGGCCGAGAGCTGGGCGCCCAGGCCACCGGGGGTGTCGAGGGCCTCGCGCAGCACGGTGTGCAGTTCCTCGATGTAGCGCAGGGACACCTCGGCGAAGAGGGACTCCTTCCCGTCGGGGAAGTGGTGATAGAGGCTCGCCTTGCGGATGCCGACGGCTCCGGCGATCTCGCTGAGGGAGATGCCGGGGTAGCCACGCTCAAGAAGCTGCGTGGCGAATTCGTCGAGCAATTTGTGCCTCGTGTCGCTCTGCCGAGGTGACAATTCAGACTCCCGTCCTCGCGCTGTGATTCCCGGCCTGCCGCACGCCCGGTGCACCGACCTCCGGCGGAACACCTGCCACGACGGCCCCCGGTCGCGGTTGGAGAAGTCGAAGACGGGGGTGAGAGTGTGCGTCGCGGACAGGGGAAAGGTCAGCGGGTTGGCGTCGGCGACCACCGCCGCCCGACCGCCGAACCGGTCTCGGGCAACCGGTACGCGCGGTGAAGGAAGACGGCGGGAAGAAGATCAGCGTAACAGTGCCGTCCGCCGATCACGTGACCCACCGTGGTGCTGCCGCCGCCGGCCCCGGCTCGGGCGGTGGCCACAGGGCGGCTCATGCCGTACGGCGCGGCCGGTCGGCGTGACGCCTGTCTATTGACAGGTAGGTTTAGATCGCACAAAACAGCCCCGCCAGGAGTGAGCCGGACGGGGCTGTTCGATGCCGGGCGCGTGGGTCAGTGCATCCGCTTGGCCATGGGGTGGGCCTCCGCCAAGGGGACCCGCGGCTTGTCCACGATCACGTCGGACATGATGTCGAAGAGCAGCGCGAGCACGCCGCCGATGGCACAGATGCCTACACCCGCCCAGACAAGCACCCAGTTCGGCCCTATGGTAAGCGCGACTCCGCTGAGAGTGCTGCCCACGAGGATCGTGATCACAGCGAGCCACGACTTGGGGGAGCCCCCGTGGCTGCCGCCGCCTGCATTCCCTGACATGACCTCGTCCCATTCTTTGTAACAGGTAAGGGGACTAGCTTCTCAGATCGGGGGTTAGCCCCGTTCCCCACCTCTGCCCTTTACCATGCGACCGGTATCTTGGGGGGAGCGATACCGGCCGTGCACCCTGCCACTACTATGGGGTGTAGAGCATCGAGAGTTCGGCAAAAGCCCCGGTCGGCCGAGAGGATGTCCGGATGTTCCACAAGAAGCCCCTCGAAGAGCGGATCGCCGAGCGCCAAGCCAAGCTGCCTCCACTCCAGGAGGGCAAGCACTTCGAACACGGTCCGGCGAAGTTCGTCTTCATCTTCATCATCGTGTTCGTGGTCGTCGGGCACTTCGTCGGCCTGCTGGCGATGATGGCCCTGGGCGTGCACTGACCATCACTCCCGGCACCCCTTCACGCCGCGTCACAGGCGCCGCCGCAACTCCGGAGAGCCCAGCACGGCGGCCCGAAGCCGGGCGCGGTGCAACTCGGTGCCTCCGTAGGCCGACGACAACGCCCACACCCTGGTGAGCCACAGCCGGAGATCGAGTTCGCGCGAATAGCCGCTCGCGCCGTGCACGCGCAGCGCCGTGCGCGCTGCGCGTTCGGCCGCCTCCCCCGCCGCGGCCTTGGCCGCGCTGACGTCGCGGTCGGCGGTCGGCGCGGCGGTGTCGAGGGCGACCGCCGCGCGGTGCACCGTCGGCGCCGCGATCTCGATCGCCATGGCGACGCCGGCGAGCGCGCGCTCGGCGTCCTGCCGCGAGCCGAGGGGCCCGTCGGTGTGCGTGCGGGTGCCGGCGTAGATCCCCGTCGCGTCGAGCAGATGCCGCGCCAGCCCGATGAGCTGAGCCGAGACCGCGACCGTGACACGTCCGGCCGCCGTCCCCGCCGGGCTGCCCCGCGTGCGGAGGGCCCCGTCGAGCCTCACCGCGAACAACCTCCGCACCGGGTCGATCGCCGGCTGAGGCATCAGCCGTACCTCGTCCGGTCTCAGCACGTGCAGTGCGCCCGCGTGCTGCACGACGAGCAAGTCGGCGAGATCGGCGTCGGGCAGATAGGTCTGATCGCCCAGCCGCGCGCTCACGCGTAGCGACCCGTCGGCCAGGGCTGCCGCCCGGTCGCCGCCGAGCACACCCGCCGCGGCGACCGCGGTCTCGACGACCGGCCCGGGGAGCGCCGCCCGGCCCGTCTCCTCCAGGGCGGGCACGGCGTCGATAAGCCGCAGCCCGAGCCCGCCCTGCTCCGTGGCGACGAGCATCCCGAAAAAACCAAGCTTGGCGAGATGCGCCCACCCCGGTAGCCGCTCCCCGCCCTCCCCCGCCGCGCGTACGGCGGAAGCCGGGCACCTGGCCTCAAGCACCTCGCGCACCGAGGCGGCGAAGGCGAGTTGATGGTCGCTGAGCAGGAAGGTCACCCCCTGCCTCCCGCTCCCGGCGCACCGGGCATCCGTGGCACGGGGGTGCGCTCCCATGCGCGACGGCCGCGGGGGCTGGTGTGCCGTCCCGCCGGCGAGGGCGTGTGTTCGAGATCCATACCGGCTCCTTTATCTGAGATAACCGGATGGCCGGGCTGGATCGTTCCGATTTTGCGGCGATAAATCGGTGGCGATGATGGAGTTCAGGTGAATCCTCATGGCGTCCATGTCGTGTCCAACGAACGGCATGGCCGTCCTGTCCGCCGACGCGGAGGTGAGAGTTTCCTTGACCCCGCACAGTAGAACACGCCCCCCATTCCCCTTATCCCCTTTTGTCCCCATTTGTCAGTCCCAACGCGGGAAGGACAAGCCCTCCTTCCTTCCCCACGCGTCGAACTCCTTGTAAGCCGTGGCAATCTCCCTATCCCAGCTGTCGCCTCGGGGACCCGCCCAATCGGGATATCGCGGCCAGCCGTAGTCTCTGGGCCGCTCCGGCGGCCGAGAGCGGGACCGCCCCTCGCCGGCGGGCCGGTCGTGGACGGCCGGACGCGGCGAGGGCGCAGGCTCGGGTGCAGGTGCAGGTGCAGGTGCGGGTGCGGACACGGGCGCGGGTGCCGCGGGCGGCTCACCGCCCCAGGCGAACCGCATGAACCCCACGATGTCCTTGCGCCGCATGTATGAAGCGACACGCACCACCGCTCCGGGGCGCGGGGCGTTGATCATCTCACCGTTGCCGACGACGATGCCGACGTGTGAGGGGCCGCGCGGCTGCCAGCGGAAGAAGACCAGATCGCCCGGCTGTTCCTCACCGGCGTGCACACGGCTGCCGGCGCGCCACTGCAGATAGGTGACCCGCGGAATGGCGACCCCGGCGGCCTGGTGGGCCCGCATCGTCAACCCCGAGCAGTCGAAGGCCGACGGACCGGTGCCGCCCCAGCGGTACGGCTTGCCGAGCTGGGCGTAGGCGAAGGCGACGACCTGGGCCGAGGGCTCCGCCGCGACACCCCCACCGGCCGCCTGACCGTGCGCCACACCCGCGAGCATGCCGCTCACCGGCAGGACGAGCATCATGACGGCTGTCATGCCGGCCTCCCAGCGATTTCCCCCAGGAGGTGATGGTGCGGTGTGTGACTGCTTTGTAGGGGATGGCGCTGCATGGGATGGCTCTGTGTGCGACCGCGCGGTATATGACAGTGCGGCATTTGACCGCCTTGTCGTTGATTGCGCTTTTTGTGACTGCGTTGTGCGCTGCCGAGAAAGTTCATGTCCAGTGGCATACCCGGCAGACATCACGAAAGTTCCCAAAGGTCACATATCTTCCGTCATCTGCGTATGGCTTAATTCGACGTCATCTCATATCCCACGATTCCTGCACTTTTCCCAGCATGTCCCTGAGTGACGGTGAACCGATCCCGCACGACAGCCCAGGCCCCGCCCACGTCTTATGTAAGACGACAGCCCTCGCCGCGCTCTTCGCGAGGTTCCCGGCGCTGCGGCTCGCCGTACCGCCCGGCAAGGTGCCCCTGCGCAACCGACACCATGGTCCACGGCGTGCGGGAACTCCCGGTGACCTGGTGGCCGGCGCTCGGCGGGGAGCCCCCGGCCCTTCGCGGGCCGGGGGTTCAGCGGACGGCGGCGCCCACCATCGCGGCGGTGGCCGCGCGCAGGATCGTGCGCACCTCCTCCTCGGGCCGGTCCATGGTCTTGACGACCGCCAGTTGCACGGCGCCGAGCACCGCCCAGGTGAGGGTGCGGCCGGCGGGTGATGGATCCGGGCCGGCGAGGCGGTTGAAGATCTCATCGCCGAAGGTGCGGATCGCCTCGCCGAGGGTGCCGGGCGAGGCGTCGTCGGCGCCGCTCACGTCGTCGATCATCAGACGCATGACGGCACGATGGCGCACGACGAACGCGACGTACGCCTCCAGGAAGGCGTCGCGGTCGCCGCCGAAGTCGGTGCCGAGCAGCACAAGCAGGTCCTCGGCGGCAGGGGCGATGATCTCGGCGGCCAGGCGGTCCTTGGGGTGGAAATGGTAGGCGACCGCGGTCTTGGTGAGGCCGACTGCGGCACCGATGTCGGCGAGTGACGTGCCGGCATAACCCCGTTCGGCAAAAAGGGCTCGGGCTGCGGCGAGGATCCGGCTACGGGTGTCATTGCCCGGCCCCGTATCACCGAGGGCAGGATTGCCGACCGCGGACTTGCCCAACTCGGTTGTGGCCATCATCTCATTTCCTGTTTTAGGGGAGATTTCCGGATTCGTCGCCGCCTACTCTGCGAGCATACGTTCTGCACGGTCGTACAGAACGGGCGTTCTCTTCGTGGAGTGTGGAGTCCTCACATGGCTACCTTGCTGGGCAGACTAGGCGGGTGGTGCGCACGACACGGAGTGATCGTGCTGGCGCTGTGGATGTTAGCCGCCGCCGCGCTGACGGCGGGCACGGTCGTCCTCGGCCGCCCGACGAGCAACGACGTGAGCATCCCCGGCACTGACGCCCAGCGGGCCCACGAACTGATGCGCGAAGGTTTCGGCCCCGGAATGGACCCCGGCGGCACGGTGCAACTTGTGTTGTACGACAAAGACGGCCCGCTGACCGATGAGCCGAACAAAAGCGCAATCGAGAAGACCCTGACCGACCTCCGCCGCGTGCCGCACGTGGTGGAGGCGCAGACGCCGTTCCGCATGGGAGGCATCGCGGCGAACCTCCGCATCGGTGTGATCACCGTGCGGATGGAGGGCCACGACCCCGCCAAACTCACAGAGAACACCAAACGCCTGACCGACGCCGCCGGACCCGTCCGCGCCGCCGGCGTCGAGGTCGTGCCCGCCGACTCCTCGACCCCGGCGGACAAGGAGATCAAGACCGGCCCCAGCGAGATCATCGGCGTGATCTGCGCCATGCTGGTGCTGCTGTTCGCGTTCGGCACCGTGGTCGCCGCGCTCATCCCGATCTTCGCCGCGCTGATCAGCATCGGCGTGGGCCTCGGCGTGATCGGCCTGCTCGGTCACCTGGTCGACGTGCCGAAGCAGGCGCCCGTCATGGCGACGATGATCGGCCTCGGCGTCGGCATCGACTACGCGCTCTTCCTGCTGTCGCGCTATAGACGGCTGCTCGCCGCCGGGGTGCCTGTGCACGAGGCGGTGCGCACGACGGTGACCGGCTCCGGCGGCGCGGTGGTGTTCGCGGGCGGCACCGTCATCATCGCGCTCAGCGCGCTGCTGCTCGCGGGTTTCCCGCTGATGCGCACCCTCGGGTGGATCACCGGCATTTCCGTCGTCTGCGCGGTGCTCACCTCGATCACGCTTGTCCCCGCCCTGCTCGGGCTGCTCGGGCACCGGGTCAACGCGCTGCGCCTGCCGTTCATCGGCAGGAAGGCCCGCGGCGCGCACACCCCCGCCTCGGGCTGGGCCCGCCTCGGCCTGTGGGTGGCGAAGCGGCCGTGGACCGTCCTGATCGGAAGCGTAGCCATCCTGGCCGCGCTCGCCGCGCCCGCGCTCGGGCTGAAGCTCGGCGCCCTCGACGACGGGTACGGCGAAGCCGACTCGGACGCGCGACGCTCATACGAGCTGATGGCCATCGGCTTCGGGCCGGGCATCAACGGACCGCTGATCGTGATCGCCGAGCTCGACCAGAAGATCGAGGACTCAGACCCGCCGCCCGCGATCGCCCAGGTGCTGGCCCAGCGCGTCGAACACACCGAGGGCATCGCCCACGTCGCCGAGCCCCTGATCAACGAGAACGGCAGATCGGTGATGATCCACGCCGTCTCCGACTACTCGCCGAGCGATCCGAAGGCGCTCGACGTGGTCCGTGCCGTACGCGGCATCGACGTGCCGGGGGCCAACGTGCACGTGGGCGGCGAGGTCGCCGGCATGGCCGACGCCTCGGAGCGCATCGCCGAACGCACGCCGCTCGTGATCGGCGTGGTGGTGGTGCTCAGCGCGTTGCTGCTGCTGCTCGCCTTCCGCGCGCCGCTCGTGGCCGTCAAGGCGGCGCTGATGAACCTCGTCTCGCTCGGGGCGGCCTTCGGCGCCCTGGCCCTGGTCTTCTCCTTCGGCCTCGGCAGCGGCCTGGTCGGCATGGACGCCCCGGCGAGCGTCAACGCGGGGTTCGTGAACCTCTACTTCTTCTCGGTGCCCATCGATAGCTATGTGCCGCTGATGCTGTTCGCGGTGTTGTTCGGGCTGTCGATGGACTACGAGGTCTTCCTGCTGACCGCCGTGCGGCAGGCCTACCTCCGGACAGGCGACAACCGGCAGGCCGTGGCCGAGGGGCTCGGCTCCACCGGGCGCGTCATCACCTCCGCCGCGCTCATCATGGTCGCGGTGTTCGTTGCCTTCATCGCCTATCCGGATCCGCTCGTCAAGGTCTTCGGCGTCGGTCTGGCGGTGGCCATCGCGGTGGACGCCACCATCATCCGCGGCTTCCTGGTGCCGTCCACGATGGTGCTGCTCGGACGCTGGAACTGGTGGTGCCCGAAGTGGCTGGACCGGATACTTCCGCCGCTCTCCATCGCCGAGCACGGCGACGACGAGCCGGAGGGCCACGGAGACGGCAGGGAACTCGTCGGGGCGGGCGGTCAGGGCAAGAACGCCGTGTAGGCGTCGAGCACCCGCAACACCTCATCGGCGGGTGCGCTGGGAAGTAGCACGACCTCTCCGCAATTGGGACAGCTCCTCAATTGGGAATTGAGACGGCGACCGCCAGGTGGGACAAGCATTGCCAGGAACGCCGCCCAAGAGTAGCCGCCGGAAATGCGGGGGCGTTCATCGGTCCGGAGCAGATAGCCTGCGTTGCGTGTTGGATCAGATCACGGCGACCAGATATGTGACGCCGCTTCGTGAGGGCGGCTCGTTGCCCGGCGTGATGGAGGCCGACGACCTCGGCACCTATGTGGTGAAGTTCCGGGGGGCCGGGCAGGGGAGGCCCGTGCTCGTCGCCGAGATCATCTGTGCCGAGCTGGCGAGGGCCCTCGGCTTCCGCACCCCCGAACTTAAGATCATCGATCTGGACGCGCAGTTCGCCGACCGGGAGCCCGACGAGGAGATCCAAGACCTGCTGCGGGCCAGCGTCGGCGACAACCTCGCCGTCGACTTCCTGCCCGGCGCGCTCGGCTTCGAGGCCGCCGTCTGGAAGCCCGACCGCGACTTCGCCTCCCGCGTGTTCTGGTTCGACGCGCTGATCCACAACATCGACCGGAGCTGGCGCAACCCCAATCTGCTCACCTGGCACGGCGACACCTGGCTCATCGACCACGGGGCCGCCCTGTGGTTCCACTACAACTGGCGCACCGCCGACCCGCTGCGGCCCTTCGGCGGCGGGGCCGACCACGTGCTCGCGCCCTACGCCACCCGCCTCGCCGAGGCCGACGCCGCGCTTTCGGCCGCGGTCGACCGCGACATGCTGGAGGCCGCCACCGGCCGGGTGCCCGACGCGTGGCTGGCCGACGTGCCCGGTTTCGACAGCCCCGCCGATCTGCGCCAAGCTTATGTCGATCATCTGCTGGCCAGGGTGCGCGGCCCGCGCACCTGGCTGCCCGTCCCCGGGACGGCGGGCGACGGCAGCACGACAGACGACGGCCACCGATCCGTCGGCGCTTTCTGGAAGGAAGGGCGTTGACCCGAGTCGCCTACGAGTACGCCGTCATCCGCGTCGTTCCGCGGGTGGAGCGCGGCGAGCTCATCAACGCCGGCGTGATCGTCTACTGCCAGCCCCGCGACTTCCTGTGCGCCAAGGTCACCCTCGACGCCCCACGCGTGCACGCCCTCGATCCCCACGCCGACCTCACCGGCCTGAGCGAGGCCCTCTCCGCCTACGAGCTCGCCTGCGCCGGCACCACCGGCCCCGTCGCCGGCCAGTCCCCCGGCAGCCGCTTCCGCTGGCTCACCGCCCCCCGCAGCACCATCGTGCAAACCGGCCCGGTCCACCCCGGCCTCACCACCGACCCCGCCGGCGAACTCAACCGCCTCTTCACCCTCCTCGTGGCCCCACTCTAGGCAGCCCCGCCCCTAGGTCGGCTCCGCCCCAAGAGTCCACAACGCCTCCACCGGCAACACCTTCAACCGAGGCCCAAAACTCAACCCCTCACTCCCGCACGACAAGACCACTCCCCCCGCGCTCGTAACTGATCTGCCGAGCAACTCGTGCCCGATCTGCCGAAAGTTGCATGACCGATCTGCCGAAGATCACGTGCCCGATCTGCCGAAGGTTGCGTGGCCGACCTGCCGAAGATCAGGTGGCGGGTCTGCCGCGGGATCGTTCCCTGGGGGTTTGGGGGCGGGTCAGAAAAGTACCGACATGAAAGTGTCGACCTCGGTGAAGCCGACCTTCTGGTAAACGGCGCGGGCGGGAGCGTTGTAATCGTTGACGTAGAGGGTGACGATCGGGGCGAAGCAGGCGAGGGCCTGTTCGACGACGGCGGCCATGCCGGCGGCGGCGTGGCCGCGGCCGCGAAGGTCGGGGTGCACCCAGACGCCTTGGATCTGGCATGCCTGCGGGGTGACGGCGCCGATCTCGGCCTTGAAGACCACCGTGCCGTCGTCGATGCGGGCGTAGGAGCGGCCGATGCGGATGAGCTCGGCCACGCGGGTGCGATAGAGGGCGCCGCCGTCACCGGTGTCGGGGGATATGCCGACCTCCTCGGTGAACATCGCGACGCAGGCCGGTAGCAGGACGGGGAACTCCTCGGGCCGCACGCGCCGCACGAGCGGATCGGCCGGGAGCTCGGACTTCTCCCGGGTGACCATGACCGGTTGCGCCCAGCGGGTGGCGCGGGCCGCCCCCCAGTAGGGCTCAAGGCGCTCCCACATGCGCGCCACGGCGGCGGCGGGGCCGACGATGGACGAGCATCGTCTGCCCTGCCGCCGCGCACGCTCGCTGAAGGCGTTGACGGCCTCGGGGCCGGCGTTGACCGGGACCAGGTTGGCACCGGCATAGCACAGGGAGGTGAGGGCACCGCGCGGACCGAAACCCCACATCTGGCCGCCGAGCCTTCCCGGGCTTAGGCCGACCGCCCGAACCCTGGACGCGACGAAGACGTTGGCGACGGGATCAGCGTCGAGGATTGCCAGCACCTCTTCGCGATCGCTGTCGTCGAGAACGCGCGACGCCGATGTGCGCAGCATCACGGCCCCAGCCTACGCGACCACTCCGAAAATGCCAGGAACCACCGTAGAACCCCGCACGTTCCCCGCACGTCCGCGGGTTGAACATTGAGCGTTATCCGTGCAGCAGATCGACCAATCGCACGTGGTCAGGGCCGGTGGCGGCAGACATGCGGGCGGCCGGGCGCGGCGCGGCGAGCCCGGCGCATTTAATGTCGCCTCCCTCGCCGCCGACACGAGCGGGAAGGGTGCCATCGCGGAGGTAGGCCGCGACATGACGGTCGACACAGCCGTTGCCCGCCAGAGACACCCCGTGGTTGCCGCCCCCGACGACCAGGAGCCTGGCCGAGGGGAAGATCGTGCGCATGCGCAGGGCGCCCGGATAGGGGGTGGCGGCGTCCCGCCTGGCCTGGATCATGAGGATTGGCGGCAGCGTGCCGGCCGCGCGCAGCGTCACCGGGGTGGTGCTCGGCACCGGCCAGAAGGCGCACGGCGCGTTGTACCAGGCGTTTGGCCAGGTCAGAAATGGTGCGACCCGGTGTGAGGCGGTCATGTCGGCCCGCCAGGTGTTCCAGTCGCGCGGCCAGGGCGCGTCGCGGCACTGGACGGCGAGGTAGACGGCGTAGCCGTTTTCGTCGGCGGCGTCCTTTTTGCCGTGGCGGCGGTGGGCAGCGACCAGCCCCTTGGTGTCGCCTTTGCGGGCGTAGGCCGCGAAGGCCCCGGCGAACGTCGGCCAGACGGCGTCGGTGTAACCCGCGACGGTGAAGATGTCGTCAAGCTCGCTCGGGCCGACCACTCCCTCGGCGGGCCGGGCGCGCAGCCGGATGCGCATGGCGTCCCACTCGGCGCGCACGGCGTCCTCGGTGCGACCGAGGTTGTAGACCCCGTCGTTCTGCGCCACCCAGGTCAGGAAGTCGCGATGCCTGCGGTGGAAGGCGTGGTTCTGGGCGAGATTCGCCGAATACCACACCGAGTCGGGGTCGACCACGCTGTCGAGGATGAGCCGCTTGACCCGCTCGGGGAAGAGCGTCGCGTAAGCCGCGCCGAGGTAGGAGCCGTAGGAATAGCCGAGGTAGCTGATCTGCTCCGTGCCGAGGGCCCGGCGTATGACCTCGAGATCGCGCGCGGTGTTCTCCGTGGTCATGTGGGGCAGCATCCACGCCTGGCGCTCGGCGCAGCCGCGGGCGTAGGTCTTGGCCCGGTTGAGCAGGGCGGTCTCCTCGGCCCTGGTGCGCGGCACGTTGTCGAGCGCCGGGGGCGTGTAATAACGCGCCGGGTCGGCGCAGCTCAGCGCGGGCTCGCTCTTGCCGACGCCCCGCGGGTCGAACCCGATCACGTCGAACCTGGCCGCGACGTCGTGAGGCAGGGCGGAGGCCACGAAGCGCGCGAGGTCGCGCCCCGACGCGCCGGGGCCGCCCGGGTTGACGAGCAGCACCCCGAGGTGCGGCTCCCGCTGCCGCGGCACACCCGAGCCGTCCCGCCGGGACACGGCCGAGCGGCCCGCGGGCCTGACCGAGGCGGCCTTGACCCGGTTGACGGCCACGCCGATGTGCCTGCCGAAAGGCTTGGCGTGGTCGAGCGGCACCCGCACGGTCGCGCACTCCACCCCGCCCGCCGGGGCGAGCGCCGCCCCGCCGCTCTTCTTCGCTTCATCGCAGGGCCCCCAGCTCAAGCCGGTGTTGGCGTCGGCGACGCCCACGTCGGGCACAGGCGCGCCCGGTGGCGCCCCGGCCCTGGCCGGAGCACCGTTGCCCCCCACGCACACGGTCAGCACCGCCGCGCCTGCGATCAGCCCGACAACCCGCTTCACCGGCAACTCCCTCTGCTCGTAGGTCAGAGGCGATGTTCCCGCATGTGATCGATCGACTACGCAGAGTATAGGACTTTGCCTGTCAGCATGTAATCGATTGATTGCTCAATGTAATAAGCAGAGGTCAGCCGCCTACGACGACCTCGGGGCCGGTCATCTCGTCGAGCTCGTCGAGGTCGACCTCGACGCCCATGGCCTCCGCCAGGCGGAGGGCCTCCTCGATGAGCGTCTCCACGATCTGGGACTCGGGCACGGTCTTGATGACCTCGCCCTTGACGAAGATCTGGCCCTTGCCGTTACCCGACGCCACGCCGAGGTCGGCCTCGCGCGCCTCGCCCGGCCCGTTGACGACGCAGCCCATGACCGCGACCCGCAGCGGGACCTTGAGCCCGGCGAGCCCCGCCTGCACCTGCTCGGCGAGCGTGTAGACGTCGACCTGCGCCCGGCCGCAGGACGGGCAGGAGACGATCTCCAGCCCCCGCTCACGCAGATTGAGCGACTCAAGGATGCCGATGCCGACCTTGATCTCCTCGACCGGCGGGGCCGACAGGGAGACCCGGATCGTGTCGCCGATGCCCTCGGCGAGCAGCGCGCCGAAGGCGACCGCGGACTTGATGGTGCCCTGGAAGGCGGGGCCGGCCTCGGTGACGCCGAGGTGGAGGGGATAGTCGCACTGGGCCGCGAGCTGCCGGTATGCCTGCACCATCACGACCGGGTCGTTGTGCTTGACCGAGATCTTGATGTCCCTGAAGTCGTGCTCCTCGAACAGCGAGCACTCCCACAGGGCCGACTCGACCAGCGCCTCGGGCGTGGCTTTGCCGTACTTCGCGAGCAGGCGCGGGTCGAGCGAGCCGGCGTTGACGCCGATGCGGATGGGGACGCCCGCCGCGGCGGCGGCCTTGGCGATCTCACCGACCTTGTCGTCGAACTTCTTGATGTTGCCGGGGTTGACGCGGACCGCGGCGCAGCCGGCGTCGATGGCGGCGAAGACGTATTTCGGCTGGAAGTGGATGTCGGCGATGACCGGGATCTGGGACTTCCTGGCGATGATCGGAAGCGCTTCCGCGTCGTCCTGCGAGGGGACCGCGACGCGCACGATCTGGCAGCCGGACGCGGTGAGCTCGGCGATCTGCTGAAGTGTGGCGTTGATGTCGGCCGTAACGGTGGTGGTCATCGACTGGACGGAGATCGGCGCGTCGCCGCCGACCGGCACGGAACCCACCATGATCTGCCGGGACACCCGGCGCTCAGCGATCGGCTTGATCCGCACAGAAGGAATACCCAGCGCTACAGGGGTCATTTCTCAGCCTCAGCCTTTAAGGTCGGCGACAAGAAGCGTCTTTCATCCGCTTGACGTACCCGGATCGATGAGATCGCCTTCATGGCCTCGCCTGACCGGTGTCATGCGGCGGGGGGATGTCGAACACTGAGCTAAGTCTAGGCATTACCCCGCCCAACTCGGGCAAGTCAGTCGTAACACCCACATGCATCCCGATTTATCCCGCAGTGATCTCCTCGGCCCTCGCACGCGCCCATTGGTCGGCCGCGAGAACTTCGTCCACCGACTCCGCCGGGCATACCTCGTGCTCCTCGACGACCTTGGCCACCGTGTCCACGATGCCGAGGAACGGCAGCCGCCCGGCGAGGAAGGCGTCCACGCACACCTCGTTCGCGGCGTTGTAGACCGCGGGCGCCGTCCCCCCGCAGCTCCCCACGTGGCGGGCGAGCGCGACCGCCGGGAACGCCTCGTCGTCCAGGGGTTCGAAAGTCCACGTGTGGGCGCGCGTCCAGTCGACCGCACGCGCCGCCCCCGGCACCCGCTCCGGCCACCCGAGCGCGAGCGCGATCGGCAGGCACATGTCGGGCGGGCTCGCCTGCGCGATCACCGAGCCGTCCACGAACTCCACCATGGAGTGCACGACGGACTGCGGGTGCACCACCACCTCGATCCGGTCGAACCCGAGGTCGAACAGCAGGTGCGCCTCGATGATCTCCAGGCCCTTGTTGACGAGCGTCGCGGAGTTGACGGTGATCACCGGCCCCATGGACCACGTGGGGTGCGCGAGCGCCATCTCGGGCGTGACCCCGGACAACTCGCTCCTGCGCAGGCCGCGGAAGGGCCCGCCGCTCGCGGTGACGACCAGGCGGTGTACGGCATGAGCCCGCGGACCGTCCGGCCCCGCCGCCCAGAGGCACTGCGCCAGCGCCGAGTGCTCGGAGTCGACGGGCAGCAGCTGCCCCGGCCCGGCGAGTCTCTTGACCAGCGGCCCCCCGATGATCAGCGACTCCTTGTTGGCGAGCGCCAGCACCCGCCCGGCCGAGAGCGCGGCCAGCGTCGAGGTCAGCCCGAGCGCGCCCGTCACGCCGTTGAGCACTACGTCGCAGGGCCGGGCGGCCAGCTCGGCCACCCCCTCGGCCCCCGCGAGCACCTCGGCGGCCGAGCCGCAGGCGGTCAGGGCGTCCTTCAGCGCGGGCACGGCGGCCGGATCGGCCACCGCCACCGTCTCCACCCGGAAGTCGGCCGCCTGCCTGGCCAGGGTGTCCACCCGTCCGCCGCCGGCGGCGAGTCCGCGCACGGTGAACCGGGACGGGTTGCGCGCGATCACGTCAAGGGCTTGGGTGCCGATGGACCCGGTGGATCCGAGCAGGATGACCGAGCGGCTCATATCTGACTGCACCCCATCATTCTGCCCGGCTGCCGACGTCTGCGGGCCCCATCCACGCCTCGCCTGTCGTCTCACCGGACTCCCGCCGAGGATCCAGCACAACGGCGAAAATAGGTAAATGTTCTACAGAACTAAGGACATGCTTACCTAAAACACATTTACCAAAATTCCATAGATAGACGCATTATCAGCTTCCTTCAGAGCGAACGGGATTCACAGGCGAGTGCATGAATCCCACACACCCCTCACACCACCAAATCACCCGAACGACCCCGAAGTTGTCCCGCCACCGACCCGACCCACTCCTATTTACCGAAAGTAGCCGCGAGACCACATGCAGTAGTCCACACTCGGGAGCCATGACCTCAAGCCTCCCCCCGCTTGCGGCTGTTCCGCTCGTCGCCGGTCTCATGGGTGCCCCCCTGAGCGGCGCGACGGTCACGGCCCCGCCGGCGCCGGCCGACCGGGTCTCCACCCAGCACACACCCCGGCACCAGACGGCTCTCCACCGGCCCGCCGATCGGCCCTCCCCCGACCGGCCCCGCTCAGGCCGGCGGAACGACGGCCGCGTCTCCACCGTCCCCGCCGGGACCGGCGCCGGGAGCGGCGCCCTGGCCGACGTCGTGGAGCACGTCGCCACGATCGGCGACGCGGAGGAGCGCCGCGTGCTCGACTATTGGACACCCGCGCGCATGGCCGCAGCGGTGCCCGCCTCCCTGCTCGGCCGCGACCTGGCCGGCACCCTCAACGGCACAGTCCACGGCACTGTCGCCGGCGCGGCACGCCCCCTGACAGGCGGCACCGGCACACCGCCCGAGCGCGAGCCCCAGCGCAGAGGCACCGCCGCCTCCCCCGCGGCGGCGCGCGCGGCGACCTCCACCGCGGGGGCCCGCTGGACCGCGGGCGGGGCGGTCACCCGCACCACGGGCCGGGTCTTCCTGACCGTGAACCGCGTCGACTTCGTGTGCTCGGCGAGCGTGATCAGGAGCGCCAACCGGGACGTCGTGGTGACGGCGGGACACTGCGTCAAGGACGGCAGGGGGGCGTGGGCGGAGAACTGGACCTTCGTCCCGGGCTACCGAGCGGGGCACAAGCCGTACGGCTCGTTCACCGCACGGCGCATGTTCGTGGCCGGGCCGTGGTCGCGGCGCGGCGACGACAGCTACGACGTGGGCATGGTGGCGCTCAACACCGCCCGCGGCAGGCACGTGGCGGACGCGGCCGGCACACAGGAGATCGCGTTCAACAGCGCGAGGGGCGCCGTGACCTTCGGCTTCGGCTATCCGGCCGACCCGCCCTACAACGGCGAGAGCCTCGTCTACTGCGCGGGCCGGGTGAGCGCCGACCCGCACGGGCAGACCAGGGACCAGGGGCTGCGCTGCGACATGACCGCCGGGTCGAGCGGCGGGCCGTGGCTGAGCCACTTCGACTCGGCCTCGGGGCGCGGCACGGTCACCTCGGTGAGCAGCTTCAAATACAGCGACGACCGCCGGACGATGTACGGCCCCTACTTCGGCGAGTCGGCCAAGATGCTCTTCACCACGGCCGAGCGCGCCTGAGCGCGCCCGTCCCGCAGCACGGGGGGGTCACAGCACGGCGGGGTCAGAGGGTGAGCCCCGTGAGCACCATGACCTTCTCGTAGGTGAAGTCGTCCATGGCCGACCGCACCCCTTCGCGGCCCACGCCCGAGTCCTTCACGCCGCCGTAGGGCATCTGGTCGGCGCGGTAGGAGGGCACGTCGCCGATGATCACGCCACCGGTCTCAAGCTCCCGGTTGGCCCGGAAGGCCACGTCCAGCGAGCGAGTGAAGACGCCGGCCTGGAGGCCGTACACCGAGTCGTTGACCTGGGCGAACGCGTCGTCCACACCGTCGGCCTCGCTGACGACCATCACCGGGCCGAAGATCTCCTCGCAGACGACCTTGGCCCCGGCGGGCACGTCGGCGAGGACGGTGGGCGCCAGGGAGGCGCCGTCGCGGGTGCCGCCGGCGAGCACACGCGCACCGCCCGCCACGGCCTCGCCGATCCACGCCTCCACCCGCTCGGCGGCCTCGGCCGAGACCAGCGGGCCGACCTGGGTCCTCTCGTCGGCGGGGTCGCCGACGACGAGCCCCTCGACCGCCTTGAGCAGCCGGTCGACGAACTCCTCGCGCACCGAACGCTCGACGATCACGCGCTGGACGGCGATGCAGCTCTGGCCGGCCTGATAGTTGGAGAACAGCGCCACCCGGGAGGCCGCCCAGTCGAGGTCGGCATCGGCGAGCACGACGGCGGCGGCGTTGCCGCCTAGCTCCAGCGTGACGTGCTTGCGCGGCACGCTGTCCATGATCGCGTAGCCCACGGGGCCCGACCCGGTGAAGGACACCACGGGCAGCCTCGGGTCCGCGACCAGGCCCGCGGCGCGGTCGTTGGGCACCGGCAGGACCGAGAACATCCCGGCGGGCAGCGCGGTCTCGGCGAGGATCTCCCCGAGCACGAGCGAGGACAGCGGGGTCGCGGGCGCGGGCTTGACGACGATCGGCGCGCCGACGGCGATGGCCGGGGCCACCTTGTGGGCGACGAGGTTCAGCGGGAAGTTGAACGGCGTGATCGCCAGCACGGGACCGCGCGGCACGCGGGTCACATAGGCGAGGCGGCCGTTGGCCGCGGGCTCGGTGTCGAGCCGCTGCACGTCGCCGCCGAACCTGCGGGTCTCCTCGGCGGCGAGGCGGAAGGTGGAGACCGCCCGGCCGACCTCTCCGCGCGCCCAGAAGATCGGCTTGCCGTTCTCCGCGGTGATCAGGTGGGCAATCTCGTCGGCCCGCTCGGCGAGGCGGCGGGACACATGGGCCAGCGCCTCGGCCCGCACGTGGATCGGCAGGGCCGCGGCCTCACGCCGTACGGCATGAGCCGCCTCGACGGCCTCCTCGACCTGAGCGGGGGTGGGCACTGAGCAAACGCCGACGACACGATCGTCGTGGGAGTTGGTCACGGTGAGCTCGCCGTCGCCGGTGGCGGGGCGCCCGGCGAGCCAGAAGGGGCGCACGTCCATGTCTTCGACGCTATGCCACTTCGGGAGCCGTGGCCTTACTCCACCCTGAACAACAGCTTGGCGTGACCTCACCGTTACGCATAAAAGTTATTGTTGAGAAACTCTGTAGCAGAACTAGCTCTATATCCGGATGTTTCTTGATGCATGACGGTTTGAACGATCTCCTGCACGGTTAAGTCACGATTGGCGGGTCACCGGGCGCGGGCGACCCTGGAGTAGAAGGGCTCAGCCAGCCATGACCTCGTCGGCCCCCCTCGGGCTGCAGGGCGCCTACTTAGTCGGCGAAAGGGCGTCCCATGACGAGCTCCGCGCCCGTCTCCTGGAAGTGGCCGGCAACCTGCTGCTCACCCAGGGCCCCGACAGCCTGTCCATGCGCCGCATCGCCACAGAGGCCGGATGTTCGACCACCGTCATCTATACGATGTTCGGCAGCAAGGAGGGCTTGGCAGAAGCCCTTTACCTTGAGGGGTTCGAGCGTTTCCGCCGCCGCATGGAAGCGGTGCCCGCGCGTAAGGACCCCCTCGATTATCTGAACGCCCTCGGCCCCGCCTATCGCGAGGCGTGCCTGGCCGAACCCGGCTACTACAGCCTGATGTTCGAACGGGCCATCCCGGGCTTCGAGCCCAGCGAACGCGCCCGCACCCTCGCCAGGGCGGCGCTCAACATCCTCGACCGCGTGATCGCCGACTGCATCTCCGCCGGCCACATCATGCCCACCCAGCCCAGGCGGATCGCGGACGCCGTGTGGGCCGCCGCTCAAGGTGCCATCAGCTTGGAACGTGCCGGGCACCTGCGCGACGGCGACACCTACGACGCCGTCACCACGGCCACCATCAACAACTTCCTCATCAAGAAGAGGGAACGCTGAGCGCGATCCACAACTCGGCCCGGGTCGCGGGGTCGTCCAGGTCTCGCCCGAGCAGTTCGGCGACGCGCCGCATGCGATAGCGCAGGGTGTGCCGGTGCACTCCGAGCCGCTGCGCCGCGGCGTCCCAATGTCCGTTCTCGGCGAGATAGGCGCGCAGTGAGGTGATGAGGTCGGCCCGCGATCCGTAGTCCGCGAGCGGCGCCAGCAACGCGGAGGCGAATCCGGAGGCGGCCTCGGGATCGAGCAGCGACAACACCCCCTGCCCGGCGAGCTCGGCGAACCGCACCACACGCGCCGGGCCGCGCCGGGCGGCGGCGAGGGCCCGCCGCGCCTGGTCGAGCCCCGCCGCCGAGGAGGCCGCGTCCGAGGCGCACCCCACGCCGACGGGGCCGAGCCGCCCCAGCGTCTCGGCGACGCGCTCGCCCTCCTGCCAGGGCACAAGCACGACGACCTGGTCACCGTACTCCGCGGCGAAAACGGAGGGCTCGACGGCGTCGAGCACCGCCGCCGTGTCCCCCGCCGCCGCGACGACCGCGATCTGGCCGGTCGGCGGGCACTCCCCCAGCCGCTCCAGCACCCCGGCGGCCGCCTCCGGCCGCCCGGCGAGCAGCAGGTCGAGTACGGCGGTGCGCACGCGGCGCTCGGCCGCGAGGTGGCGCTGCCCCTGCTCAAGCGCGAGAGTGAGCAGGGAGGCCGCCGCGTTGACGATCGTGTGCGCCACGGGGGTGAACGGGCTTGACCTCCCGACGGCGAAGAGCCCCCTGATCCGCCGCGCCCCGCCGAGCGGGTGCACCACGACGTGCTCGGCCGGGGTGGACAGGGCGAGGCTCGCCGGAGCGCCGGGGGCGCGCAGCCGCGCCAGCTCGTCCGCGAGCGCCTCGGCGCGCGCTCCCGCGGTCGCGTGCACGATCTGCCCGCCCTCGTCGAGCAGCGCGGCCCAGCCGGCGATCTCCCGGGCGAGGCGGTCGACGACCGCACGGGTGCCCTCGGGGCGCAGGGCCGCGCGGGTGAGCCGGCCCTGGGCGGCGAACGCCCGGCTGATCTCGTCGTATTGCTCGGCCGCGAGCAGCTCGCTGACCACCTTGCCGACCGCGATGAACGCGGTCTGCCTCGGCACCTCGACCAGGGGGAAATCCGCGGCCGAGGCGGCCTCGACGAGTGCGCCCGGCACCTCGTCGTGACCGATCCCGACGCCGAAGCCGAGACCGGCCGCGCCGCCCTCGGCGAGGCGGGCGACGTAGGGTGCGGCGGCGTCGGCGGTCATGCGCATGCCGGTGGTGAGGACCAGTTCACCGCCTTCGAGGAAAGGCGTGGGGTCCTCCAGTTCGCTGACGGCGACCCATCGGACCTGCCGGTCGAGATAACGTTCGCCGGCCAGGACGCGGAGCCCGAGCGACGCGCGTCGCACCACGGTCTGCAACGTCGGCGCCATGTATGAGCCCCCGGTTGTACATTTCGGCCAATAAGCCTCAGCATAATGCGCCATGGCGACATATCGGCAGGTCGGAAGGCACCACGTATGGTCGGCAGCATGACTAACTCGCAGGGCGGCCCGTCGCTGCCGCAGGAGCGCCGGTTGGTGACCGCGATCCCCGGGCCGAAGTCCACGGAGCTGCTGGCCCGCAAGCAGGCCGCGGTCCCGCCGGGCATCGGCACCACGCTGCCGGTCTTCGTGACCCAGGCGGGCGGCGGGGTCCTGGTCGACGCCGACGGCAACTCGCTGATCGACTTCGGCGCCGGCATCGCCGTGACCAACGTGGGCAACGCCGCGCCCCGGGTGGTCGAGCGGGTGAGCAGGCAGGTGGCCGACTTCACGCACACGTGTTTCATGGTCACGCCGTACGAGTCGTATGTCGCGGTCTGCGAGCAGCTCAACGCGCTGACCCCGGGTGACCACGAGAAGCGCACCTTTCTCGTCAACAGCGGCGCCGAGGCCGTGGAGAACGCCGTCAAGGTGGCCCGGCACGCCACCGGCCGCCAGGCCGTCGTGGTGTTCGACCACGGCTACCACGGCAGGACGCTGCTCACCATGACGCTGACGGCCAAGAACATGCCGTACAAGCACGGGTTCGGCCCCTTCGCCCCGGAGGTCTACCGGGTGCCGCTGGCCTACCCGTTCCGGTGGCCGTCCGGCCCGGAGAACTGCGCCGCCGAGGCCGCCGCTCAGGCCATCGACGCGATCAACAAGCAGATCGGCGCCGAGAACGTCGCCGCCGTGGTCATCGAGCCGATCGCGGGTGAGGGCGGGTTCATCGAACCGGCCAAGGGGTTCATGCCGAGGATCGCGGAGTTCTGCCGCGAGAACGGCATCGTGTTCATCGCCGACGAGGTGCAGACCGGCTTCGCCCGCACCGGCGACCTGTTCGCCTGTGAGGACGAGGGCATCGTGCCCGACATCATCTGCACGGCCAAGGGCATCGCGGGCGGTCTCCCGCTGGCCGCCGTCACCGGCCGGGCCGAGATCCTCGACAAGGTGCACGTCGGCGGTCTCGGTGGCACCTACGGCGGCAACCCGCTCGCCTGCGAGGCGGCTCTAGCGGTGCTGGAGACGATCGAGTCCGACGGGCTCGTCGAGCGTGCCCGCCACATCGGCGGCATCATGCTCCCGCGCCTGCGCGCCATGGCCGAGCGCAACGAGGCCATCGGCGACGTACGCGGCCGGGGCGCCATGATCGCGATCGAGCTGGTACGGCCGGGCACGACCGAGCCCGACCCGGCGGCTGCCGCCGCGGTGGCCAAGCGTTGCCACGCCGAGGGGCTGCTGGTGCTCACAGCGGGCACATACGGCAATGTCCTGCGTTTCCTTCCGCCGCTGGTCATTCCCGACCATCTCCTGGAGGAAGGTCTCACAATTCTGGAGAAGGCACTCGCCACCGTCTAAAACCCTGCGCGATTGGGGCACCCGGCTTGATGCTGGGTGCCCCATTTGCGGTTATGAGGGAAACAGAACGGCGGTGATTTAACCCGGGCTTGACGTCGCGCTAGACGATCTCAAGAGAGCTCAGGGTTATAACGGTTCCGGTACAAGACAGGCCGATCACCGAAAGGCGCGTGATGATCCTTGATCGGTCCGAAACGGCATGAGTCATGTTGACCTTCGATCCTGGGCACCTGACCTCCGCACAACGCGACGGCGACGCCTGCGTCGTGTGCCATAAGAAGTGGCCGCGTCCCCGCGTCCGGGTCGGCCGGCTCCCGAGCAGCGCCTATGTGCTCGCCTGCCACGAGTGCGCGGAGACCCTCGACCTCGTCGCGCCCGTGCGCCAGGGCCGCACCCGCGCCGGCCAGGCGATCGCCCGCCTCGCCGAATGACCCGCCCGGCCCCAGCCGCGCCTTACGACCCGCCGGGCCGCGTGGAGCGCCCGATCGCTCAGACCGCGATCGGCTCGGCGGCGGTGTCCTCACGCACGCCCCACGGGGATCCGTAGTCCTTCAGCAGGTTCAGGAACGGCACCGCGTCGAACGCCTCCGGGCCGAGCACCCCGGCTCCCGCCCACTGCCCGCCCGCCAGCAGCTCCAGCGCCACCACCGGGTGCACCGCGGTCTGCCACACCACCGCCTGCGAGCCGTACTCGTCCATGGTCCACGCGTTGTCCACCACGTGATACAGGTAGACCTCGCGCGGAGCGCCGTCCTTGCCCGTGCCCTTCACCCACGTGCCCGCGCAGGTCTTGCCCCGCATGCGCTCCCCGAGCCCGGCCGGGTCGGGCAACCGCGCCGCCACCAGGTCGCGCGGCGACACCTCGATGCCGCCGACCTTTACCTTGTCGGTGGTGTCCAGACCCAGCTTGTGCAGGGTCTTCAGCACGCCGATGAACTCCTCCCCCAGCCCATATTTGAAGGTGACCCGCTTCACGTCGAGGAAACGCGGCACGAGCAGCACCTCCTCGTGCTCGACGTTCACACATTCGACGGGCCCGATGCCCTCGGGGAAGTGGAACACCTCGGCCCCGCTGAACGGCTCGGTCGTGTGCCAGTCGCCGTTCTCCCAGATCACAGGCGGGTTGAGGCACTCTTCGATCGTCGTCCAGATGGAGAACGTCGGCGCGAAGTCATAGCCGTCCACGACCAGGTTGGACCCGTCGCGCACGCCGATCTCCTCGATCTCGCGGAAGAGGTGGTCGGCCGCATAGCGGGCGAACACATCCGCGAGCCCCGGCTCGACCCCCATCCCGACCAGCGCCAGCCGCCCCGAGTCGCGCCACCTGTCGTCGAGCGCGAACTGCTCGTCGCCGAGTTTGACCCCGGTCAGTTCGTACGGACGGACGGGGTGGGGCTTGGACAGCGACATGGCCATGTCCAGGTAGTGCGCTCCCGCGCTGAGGGCGGCGCGGAAGAGCGGCATCGTGAACCGCGGGTCCACCGCGTTGAACAGCACGTCGCAGCGGTGCTCACGGAGTGCCGCCGCGACCGCGGCCTCGTCTGCGGCGTCCAGTGCGATGGCGCTGAACCGGGGGTCGGCGACCCTGGCGACCGCCGCGGCGGCCCGGCTCTGTTCAGAGTCCGCGACCACGATGTGTTCGTAGAAATCTCGCCGGGCGGCGATGGGCACGACAGCGGAGCCGACCCCGCCGGCTCCTACCAGAAGGATTCTCATGACAAGCAAAATATCAACTGACTGGTCGACCAGTCGATAGTGATGTCAGCACGAATCACCGCAACAAGCACGAAATCCACCGCCGGTAGCCCGGCCGAGCACGGAAAACCCCTACAGCGAACGGTCCACTTGACGGACCGCCCCCGCGTGGGTCAGGAGCCGTCCTTCGGCTTCACGAGGTCGCGCCACGCGCGTGTCCAGGCCTCGTAGTCCGCGCACTTGCCGTCGTGCGCCTTGCAGTCCTTGGCCGGCATCACCGCGAAATGCACATCGCGCAGCGCTTCCCCCGCCGGGTGGATCGCGCACATGCGCCGTGCCTTGCCGTCACAGGCCCGCGCGTTGGCCGGGGCCATCCCGGTCCAGGCCGCCGCCTGCTCCTGCACCTTCGCCGAGTTCATGTGCGACAACCACCGGTAGCCGCAGGTGGGACTCGTGGCCGACGTCGTCATCATCCACATGTCGGCCGAGGCGGTCGTCGGCAACCTCTTCGCCGCACGCACCGACCCGCCGGTCTTCGTCAGCAACTCGCGGTGATAGGGGAACATCTGACCGAGCACGGCCCGCTTGTCGCCCCCGGCGACGAACGACTCGATCGCGTCGACCGTGTCCTTCCAGTAGACCTGGCCGTCGTTCCTCATGGCCTTGACCACCTGCTCGAGCTGCCGCTCACTCAGCTGGAAGGGGTCGGCGATCCCGAGCTCGTCCCGCATCGCCAGCGCCCCGATCGCGATGCTCATGGGCGAGTCCTTGAGCGCGACCCGCCCACCTGTGAACAGCTGACGCCACGACGTGGGCCTGTCGCCCCGCCCCATCAGCTCGAAGGCACTCCACAGGAACGGCACGCCGTACACCTTGTCGCCGCGAGTGGCCGCCTTGAGGTGGCGCAGGTGCTTCGGCAGGTCGTCGTAGCCCTCCACCTGCGAGGTGTCCAGCGCCTTCGCCCGCTCCTTCTCGATCAGCCACCCCGCGACCTCGGGCGGAGCCGACACCACGTCGAAGGTGCCCTCGCGCAGATGGCGCTCCATCTCCTCCGCCGTCTGCACCGACTCCTGCCGCGCGATGCGGCATCCGGACTCCCGCTCGAACGGCGAGACCCAGTTGAGCCGGGGATCGGTGCCGCCCCACTCCATGTAGCCGCGGAAGGTGAGGATGCGCAACGTGCCCTGACTGGGCGGCGTGGCCGACGGTGCCGCCGTGGGGGCCGGGGACGGCGACTGCCGCGCCGCGCGCACCGACGTGGGCGATCCCGTGCCGCTCCCACAGGCGGTGAGCAGCACCCCCGCCGCTCCCACGACCGCGATCAGCCGAGTACGGCGAAGCCCGCCACCCACCAGACATCCCCCTCCGCGCCGAGAAGCCGTTCCTGCCACCTGCCCGGAGCCTACCGGCCTTGAGGCTCCTCACCCACCTGCCGCACGCTTTCCCCTCAGGTCACCGCGCAGGGCGGGACCTCTCCCACGACCGCCACGTCCGTCGCGCACGCGGGCAACGACACGGCGCAGACCGGGATGCCCGTCGTCTCGTCACCTGCGGCGGCAGATGTTCCGCATGTGCTCCCCGACGTGCCGGCCCCCGTTTGCCCGGCGCCCACCGGTGCGGTCGAATCCCCCTTCGGGCCGGGGGACACCGCGTGTGCGGGCGCGGCCACAAGAAAGGCCGCGGCGAACACGCCGCTCACTATGCCGCGTTCAATGGTCGAAGGCATGCTCTCGTGCTCTCTTTCCCGACGTGCGAAACGCCGTGTCTCCGAGATCCCGGCCTATCGGGCCCCGCGCCCGTAGTCCTCTCCGGTGAGCACTAAAGGGCGGCACAAGAGAGCCGCATTTCTTGCCCCTCAGGCACCTCACGCCATGCGCCTGCCTACGGCAAAGCCCCGCGAGGTCGTCTCGCGGGGCTCATGCCGTACAAAGTTATTTGTTCTCCGGGAAACCGAGGCTCACGCCCCCGTGGCTCGGGTCGAGCCAGCGTGAGGTGACGACCTTGCCGCGCGTGTAGAAATGCACGCCCTCCACACCGTGGACGTGCGTGTCGCCGAAGAGCGACGCCTTCCACCCGCCGAAGCTGTAGAACGCCATGGGCACCGGGATCGGCACGTTGACGCCGACCATGCCCACCTCGACCTCGTTCTGGAAACGCCGGGCCGCGCCACCGTCGTTGGTGAAGATAGCCGTGCCGTTGCCGTATTCGCCGGTGTTGATGAGCTCAAGCCCCTCGTCGAAGGAGCTCACCCGCACGACCGACAGGACCGGGCCGAAGATCTCCTCCCGGTGCACACGCGACCCGGCGGGCACGTGGTCGAGCACCGTCGGCCCAAGCCAGAAGCCCGGCGTGTCGGCCGCGGCCCCGCCGCCGAGGATGGGGGTGGTGCGCCCGTCGACCACCAGTTTGGCGCCTTCCTCCACCCCGAGGTCGAGGTAGGACGCGACCTTGTCCCGGTGTTCGCCCGTCACCAGCGGGCCCATCTCCGAGGCGGCGTCGTCGCCGGGGCCAACGGTGAGCCGCTCGACCCGGGCCACGATCTTGTCCACGAGCTCGTCGCCCACGGGGTCGACAGCGAGCACGACCGAGATCGCCATGCAGCGCTCACCTGCCGAACCGAAGCCGGCGGAGACCGCGGCGTCGGCGACGAGGTCGAGGTCGGCGTCGGGCAGCACCAGCATGTGGTTCTTGGCCCCGCCGAGCGCCTGCACACGCTTGCCGTGCGCGGTGCCGGTCTCGTAGACGTAGCGGGCGATCGGGGTCGAGCCGACGAACGACACGGCGCGCACGTCGGGGTGCTCCAGCAGCCGGTCCACCGCGACCTTGTCGCCCTGCAGGACGTTGAACACGCCGTCGGGCAGCCCGGCCTCCTTCCAGAGGGAGGCCATCAGCAGCGAAGCCGAGGGGTCCTTCTCAGAAGGCTTGAGAATGAAGGTGTTGCCGCAGGCGATGGCCACCGGGAACATCCACATCGGCACCATGGCCGGGAAGTTGAACGGCGTGATGCCGGCGACGACGCCGAGCGGCTGCCGGATCGAGTAGGAGTCGACCCGGGTCGAGACGTTCTCGGAGAAGCCGCCCTTCAGCAGGTGGGGGATCCCGCAGGCGAACTCGACGACCTCAAGCCCGCGCGCGACCTCACCGAGCGCGTCGGAGTGCACTTTGCCGTGCTCGGCGCTGATGAGGGCCGCCAGTTCGTCGCGGTGGCTGTCCATCAGCTCGCGGAAGCGGAACAGCACCCGCGCCCGCTTCACGAGGGAGGCGTCCCGCCAGGCCGGGTAAGCGGCCTTCGCCGCCGCGACCGCCGCGTCGACCTGAGCGACCTCGGCCAGCTCGACGGTGCCGGCGACCTGCCCGGTGGCCGGGTCAAAGATCTGCGATGTACGGCTGTCGCCGGCGGAGACGGGCGCGCCGCCGATCCAGTGTGCGATGTGCTTCACGACGCCACCTCGGCGTTGATGGTCTCAAGGGCGGCGACGATGATGCCGAGGCCCTCGGCGGCCTCGTCCATGGTCAGGGTGAGGGGAGGAGCCATGCGGAGGGCGTTGCCGTACAGCCCGCCCTTGCCGGCGAGCAGGCCGGCCTTCTTGGTCTCCTCCATGAAACGCGCGGCGAGCGCGGGCGCCGGGGCGCCGGTCGCCGGGTCCACGAGCTCGACGGCGAACATGAGGCCCTTGCCGCGCACGTCGCCGACGATCGGGAGGCGCTTGCCCGCCTCGCGCAGCCCGGCGATGATGTGCGCGCCGGTGCGGGCGGCGTTGGCCTGCAGGTCGTGGTCGAGCACGTAGTCGAGGGTGGCTTTGGCGGCTGCCATGGAGATGGGGTTGCCGCCGAAGGTGGCGAGGCCGGTCGCGTGGAGGCTGTCCATCAGGTCGCCCCGCGCCACGATGCCGCCGACGGCGAAGCCGTTGCCGAGGCCCTTGGCGAAGGTCATCATGTCGGGCGTGACGCCGTGGTTCTGGATGCCGAAGAAGGCGCTGCCCGTCCGGCCCCAGCCTGTCTGGACCTCGTCGGAGATGAACAGGATGCCCTGCTCGTCGAGAACCTCCTTGTAGGCGGCGAACAGACCGTCGGGTGCCATGGTGAACCCGCCGACGCCCTGGACCGGCTCGGCGATGAGCGCCGCGACGTCGCCGCCGACGGTGGTGGCGAGCACGTGCCGCAGGTCCGCCACGCAGGCGGCGATGTAGTCCGCGTCGTTCATCGCGCGGAACTGCGGGAGGTGGCGGTCGGCGCCGTGCAGGAAGTGCACGTTGAGCGGCGAGTAGGAGTTGTTCTTCCACGACCGGTTGGAGGTCACACCGATCGCGCCGAACGACCGGCCGTGGTAGCTCTGCCGCATCGCCAGCACCTGGTCGGTCTTGCGGGCGTAGGTCGCGAGGAGCAGCGCGGTCTCGTTGGCCTCGGTGCCCGAGTTGGTGAAGAAGACCTTGGCGTCCTTGATGCCGGACAGCTTGGCGATCTTCTCGGCCAGCTCGACCTGCCCGCGGAGCAGGTAGACCGTAGAGGTGTGCACCACGCCTGTGGCGAGCTGGCGCTCCACGGCCTCCCGCACCTCGGGCACGTCGTAGCCGATCATGTTGGTCAGAATGCCGGCGAAGAAGTCCAGGTAAGTCTTGCCTGAGGCGTCCACCACCCGGTTGCCCTTGCCGCTCACGATCTCGATGGGCTCGTCGTAATAAACGGCCACCCAGTTGGGGATCACTGCCCGGTGGCGGGCGAGGAGGTCAGACATATCTCCAGTATCCCGGCAACACGGCTCTGCTCCCAGCGGCACATTGTCGGCGCGATTTCATATCTCCTTACACTTTGTCAGCCTTCGCGAAGTGGCTGTCCTCGTCGTTCGCGCCGGTGGGCGGCGTCGCGGGGGCGGCAGCCGTACGCGGCAGGATGAAGAAGCCGACCACCACCGCGGCGAGGACGAACCCGGCGCCCACCCACGAGCCGAAGGACATCGCCGACACGAACGCCTCCTTGCCCGCCGCGATCAGCCCGGGGTCGCCGGAGGCGATGGCGCCGGCGATGGACTCGCGGGCCGCGGGCGGGGCGTCCGCCGCCATGTCCGCGGTATACATCCCGGCGAGGGCGCTGCCGAGCAGGGCCACACTCAGCGCCGCGCCGACCTGCTGAAGCGTGTCGTTGACCGCCGAGCCGACGCCCGCGTGCTTCTTCGGCACAGCGCTCATGAGCGCCGTGTAGACCGACGGGCCCGCCAGGCCCATGCCGACGCCCATGATCAACAGCGCGGCCAGCATCATCCAGTAGCCGTCGTCGACGGGCAGGAAGGCCATGACGACGAAGGCGAGGACGGAGATCGCCATGCCGCCGATGATGAGGGGACGGTTGGCGATCTTCTGGCCGAGCGTGGCGCCGAGGATGTTGAAGACGGTGGTCGCCGCCGCGTAGGGGAGGAAGGCGAGGCCCGCCTCGATCGGGCTCATGCCCTGCACGAACTGGAGATATTGCGTCAGCAGGAGCAGGACGGCCCCGCTGCCGAAGGTCATCAGCAGGATCGTGAACGAGGCGCCGCTGAACTCCTTGTTCTTGAACAGGTCCATCGGCAGCATCGGGTGGGCCACCCGGGACTCCCACACGACGAACCCGCCGAGGGCGAGCACCGCGATCGCGAACGCCACCAGGGTCTGTGCGGCCGACCAACCCGCGTGCGGACCGGAGATGACACCGAAGACCAGCGCGGTCATGCCGACGATCGACAGGACGACGCCGACCGGGTCGACGGGCCTGAACTCGCCCTTGGACTCGGGCATGAGCAGGACCGCGGCGACGATGGCGATCAGGGCGATCGGGATGTTGATCGCGAAGGCCGAGGCCCAGGAGAAGTATTCCAGCAGGGTGCCGCCGAGGGTCGGGCCGAGGATCATGCCGACCATGGCGACGGTGCTCCACACGGCGATGGCCTTGCGGCGCTCGGGCCCGTCGAAGACGTTGATCAGGATCGACAGGGTGCTCGGCATCAGGATCGACCCGCCGACGCCCATCAGCGCCCGCGCGCCGACGAGGTGCCACGGCTCGGTGCCCAGCATGGCGACCCCCGACGCTCCGCCCAGGATGATCAGGCCGATGATCAGGAAGCGGCGCCTGCCGTAGCGGTCGGAGAGGCTGCCCGCGGTGATGAGCAGACCGGCGAAGACCAGGATGTAGGCGTCAATGATCCACTGGATGTCCGAGGGGGTGGCCCCGAGCTCGGACATCAGCGAGGGGATGGCCAGGTTGAGGATCATATTGTCCACAACCAGGACCAACAACGCGAGGCAGAGGGCGCCGAGGATCCACCAGCGCCGGGGGTGCGGCTCTACTCGTACAGCGTTCGATGTCACTCGCACACTGTACGACACAACTCGAACAGTGTGCGACATGAATTACCCTTAGGCGAAAGACGAGGAGGCACTGTGACCGAGACACCCAAGGTCACCACGGTGTGGTTCAAGGACACCGCGAAGGGCTCACGCCCCAAGCGCACCGGCGACCTTAGCCGCGAGCAGATCGTGCGCGCGGCGGTCGAGATCCTCGACAACGAGGGCATCGACGCCCTGAGCATGCGCCGGCTCGGCGCCAAGCTGGGCGCAGGCGCGACCTCGATCTATTGGCACGTCGCGACCAAGTCCGACCTGCTCGACCTCGCGACCGACGAGATCCTCGGCGAGATCGAGATTCCCGAGGAGGGAGACTGGCAGCTCCGCGCCGGGATCGTCGCCTACAACCTGCGCACGACGCTCATGCGGCACCGCTGGGCGCCCGGCCTGATGACCACACGCCCCAACATCGGCCCACACGCGATGGACCTCACCGAGCAGGTCTTGTCGATCTTCCTGGGGGCCGGATTCTCCCCGGTCGACGCCTCCATGGCGAACAGCACGATCACCGGTTATGTGCTCGGTCTCACCGTGGGCGACGCCGCCTGGGACGAGGTGATGGCCGCTTCGAACACCGCCGAGCAGGACTGGCTGGACAAGATGGTGCCGTTCCTTCAGCAGATGATGGCCGACAGGCCGACGCTGAAGGCGGTCTACCTCGGCACGCGCGGCAGCATGGACTCGCGGATGGCGGCCGCTGTGCGCTTCGAATTCGGACTCCAGTGCATCTTGGACGGCCTCGCCGCGCGTCTGGATCGGCCGTGCGCAGGTCAGGCGATCATCTGTGTGACGCACAAGGACAAGGCACAGGGCTGACAGCGGGCGATGTAAATCTCTGCCCAGAGCAATTCGGACATTGTGTGATATGTGATACCTCGCGGATACAGGGGGATCGTATAGTCTCGATCCGTGTTACCCACCATCGCCGACGTGCTCGCCCTGGACACCGTCCGCAGGGGAAATCCCCACGTCGTCACGGGTGCCGACCGGCTTGACACCCGGGTGCGCTGGGTCCACGTGGGTGAGGTCGAGGGCATCGCCCACCTGCTCCGCGGCGGCGAACTCGTCCTCACCACCGGTGTCGCCCTGCCCGACGACCCCGCCAAACTCGCCGGCTACATCGCCGAGCTCGCCGCCGTCGGCGCCGCCGGCCTCATCGTCGAGCTCGGCCGCAAATTCGTCGGCAGCCCTCCGGCAGCCGTCGTCGACGCCGCCGAGGCGCACGGCCTCCCGCTGATCACCCTGTCGCGCGAGACCCCGTTCGTGCAGATCACCGAGTCCGTGCACGCCCGCATCATCGACAACCAGCTTGAGGAGCTCCGCGCCTCCGAGCAGCTCCACGAGGTGTTCACCGAGTTGTCGGTCGAAGGCGCCTCCCCCGCCGAGGTGCTGAGCCAGGTCGCCCGCCTGTCCGGCCGCCCCGTGCTGCTGGAGAACCTCGCCCACCAGGTGCTCGCCTGCGAGACCGCCGGCCGCGACCCCGGCCCGCTGCTCGGCAGCTGGGAGAGCCGCTCACGCGCGGTCAAACCCACCGAACGCACCGCCTACGACGCCGCCTCCGGCTGGCTCGTCACCGTCGTCGGCGCCCGCGGGCAGGACTGGGGCAGGCTGATCATGCTCTTCCTGGAGCCGCCCACGCCCCGCGACATCGTGCTCGCCGAACGCGCCGCCACCACCCTGGCCCTCGGCCGCCTGCTCGAACGCCATCAGGAATCCCTCGAACGGCAGGCCCACGGCACGATCATCGCCGGCATCCTCACCCACTCCTACGCCGACCCCGACGAGGCGACCGCCCGAGCGCGGGCCCTCGGCGTACCCCTCACCGGGCGCAAGCTGATCAGCGTCGTGCTCCGGCTCACCGAGGACCGCGACACGGCGCTCGACACCCAGGCCCGGCTCGGCGAACTCGCCGAGGCGACGGCGGCGGCCTGCCGCGAGGCGGGCATGCCCGCGCTGGTCGGCGCCCTCGACGACAGCCACATCGGCGTGCTGCTCCCCCTCTCACCCCGCGGCTCCGCCGAAACCGCCCTCACCACCCTCGCCGACCGCCTGCGCGCCGTCTTCCCCACCACGTTCGTGCTCGCGGCGGGCTCGGTCGTCGACTCGGTCAAAGATGTACGGCGAAGCTTCCTCGAAGCCGAACAGGTCGCCGACGTGGCCGTGCGCCAGCCCGACGGCAGGCCTTACTACCGGCTACCCGATCTGCGGCTGCGCGGCCTGCTTCACCTGCTGCGGGACGACGCGCGGCTCCAGACCTTCGCCGAGCGCGAACTCAGCCCCCTGCTCGCGCACGACGCCCAGCGGGGTGGGGACCTCACCGGAATCCTGCGCGTCTATCTCGACGCCGGGCGCAACAAAGCGGTCGCCGCACAGCGGGCTCATCTGTCAAGACCGGCGTTCTACGACAGACTTCGCCGTCTTGAACGCATCCTGGAGACCGACCTCGACGACGTCGAATCCTGCGTCTCACTGCACGTTGCCCTGCTCGCCATGGAGTCCTTCCGCCGCGACACGCGTTAACACATGGCTTGACCAGGCGAAATGCCATTTCATCGGGTAAGGCGGGCTGTCTGCTCTGCCGTGCGGCGGGCATTTTGCGGGCCTGTTCGCGCTGCTTTTGGGGTGAGTGCGGGCCGGGATCCGCTCACTGTCCGTTACAGCGGGCTTTCCAGAAATAGCGCCATCAACAGCAGTTGATTACGAAATGATCACATTTTTCGGCATTTTGAGGGGTGGACATCTTTGTACGGACCGGCAATCCGTGTGAATTAGGCCGCTTTCTCGTTCCTTTTCGCGTGTTTCGCTCCCAACGAAGGGTTGATCTCGGCACGATAGTGCCTCAAAGATCTGCCACTTCCGAGGAGAACACTGATGTCGCGCCGAGTTGTCGCCGGCCTATCCGCAGCCGTACTCACCTTCACGGCTGTCCCTGCGGTCGCCGCGTCCTCCGCGAGCGTCAGACTCCCCACCTCAAGCTTCCCCCTCGGCATCGGCGGCGCCGCCAGCCGCACCGGCACCGCCGTCGCCCCCGGCGTCACCCTCTTCACGGTGCGGAACGGCAAAGCCACCCAGGGCTGGACCGTGACCCTCATCCAGAACGGCGGCCGGGACTACGGCATGCGCGCCACCGCCGAGGCCAAGGCCCAGGAGGTCGCCGACGCCGGCTTCGACGCCCGCGTCGAGCCCATCGAGCGGCCCGCCGTCGCCGACTACCCGGCTGAGACGATCTACGCGGTCCGAGTCGGCCGGTGGACCCTCAAACAGCGCGCCAAGGCCGACAAGGTCGTCAAGGAACTGAAGGAAGCCGGCCTCGCGGCCAAGGCCGACTACATCGGCGACGACGGCGCCGAGACCACCGGCCCCTGGGACATCCGCGTCCTGACCGTCGACCCCAAGACCTTCCGCGGCGGCTACCGCGCCAGCCTCGGCACCAGCGTCGCCAAGCGCGAAACCACCTCCGCCATGTCCAAGCAGGTCGGCGCCATCGCCGGCATCAACGGCGGTTTCTTCAACATCCACACCTCACCCGCCCTGCGCGGCGAACCGGTCGGCATCTCCGTCGTCGGCGGCCGCCTGCTCAGCGAAGCCGTACCCGGGCGCAGCGCTCTCGTCATCCAGGGCAGGAAGGCCAAGATCACTGAGGTCAAGTCGGGCATGAGCGTCTCGTCCGACAACGGCAACACTTCTCCGGTCCATGGCGTCAACCGAGCCGCGAAGTTCGACGAACTGGTGCTCTACACCGCGGAGTGGGGCGCCAAGACCCCCGAGAACAACGGCACCGACGCCGTCCTCGACGCCGCCGGCCAGGTTGTGGCGGTCCGCGCGTCCGGCGGTGCCGTACCCAAGGGGGGCCGCGTCCTCCACGGCAGCGGCGCCGGTGCCGGCTGGATGCAGGAGAACCTCGTCCAAGGATCGAAGGTCACCTTCCCCACCAAGGTCATCGACCTCCGCACCAACCGCACCATCCCCCTCAACCCCGACACCCACGTCGTCGGCGGCGGCGTCGGCCTCGTGCGCAACGGCAAGGTCCACGTGACCGCCAAGGCCGACGGGCACGCCTCCGTCAACATGATCCTCCGCCGCCACCCGCGCAGCCTCGTCGGCGTCACCAAGTCCGGCGGCCTCATCCTCGCCGTCGTCGACGGCCGCAACCCGGGTGTGAGCGTCGGCGCGTCCTTCACCGAGGCCGCCAAACTGATGAAGTGGCTGGGCGCCCGCCAGGCGATCAACTTCGACGGCGGCGGCTCCAGCGCACTCGTCGTCAAGCACAAGGTCGTCAACCGCCCCTCGGACGGAGCCGAACGCCCCGTCGGGGACGCGCTTTTCATCACCAACTAGCGGCAGCGGGTCACTAGGGGGGCGCCTTCTTGGAGATCAAACACGGCCGAGGGGGGCCGCGGCGGCTCCTCGAAGCGGAGGCGCCTTGCCACCGCCAGGCTCGGCGGGCCTGGCCCGGCTCTCGGGCCTGGCCCGGCTCTCGGGCCTGGCCTGTTCCGGCCTGGTCTGTTTCGCCCTCGCTTGGCCTAGCCCCCTGACCTGGCCCCGCCCCGGCGTGGCCTGGCCCGGTCTGGCCTGGCCCGGTCTGGCCTGGCCCGCCCCAGCTTACGAATCGGACTCTAGCTCACGGCGGCCACGCAGGCCGCGCCGATGATGCCAGCCTCGTTTTGCAGCGAGGCCGGCACCAGCGGTGTACGCAGCTTGAGATGCGGCAGGAACTTCTCCGCTTTCCTGCTCACCCCTCCCCCAATGACGATCAGGTTGGGCGATAGCAGCATCTCCACATGCTCGAGATATTCCTCTACCCGCTCCGCCCACTTGTCCCAGCTCAGATCATGGTCCGTACGGCTTTGCGCCGAGGCCCGGGCCTCGGCCTCCTTGCCCCTGATCTGCAGATGGCCGAACTCGGTGTTCGGCACCAGGTGCCCGTCGACAAACAGAGCGCTCCCGATCCCCGTCCCGAACGTCAGCACGAGCACCACGCCGTGCAGATCCCGCCCGGCGCCGAACGACACCTCGGCGAGCCCCGCGGCGTCGGCATCGTTGAGCACGGTCACCTTCTGGCCGGTCACCCCGGCGAACAACGCGGCGGCATCGGTGCCGATCCAACTCTTATCCATGTTCGCCGCAGTCCGCACGATCCCATCGAGCACCACGCCCGGAAAGGTCACCCCGATCGGCCCCGTCCAGGCGAACTCCTCAACAATTTCCCGGACGACCTCGGCCACTCTCCCCGGCTCGGACGGATCCGGAGTGGGGATCCGCAACCGATCCTTGATCAACTTTCCTGCAACCGTATCGACGGGGGCACCCTTGATGCCCGATCCGCCGATATCGATGCCCATTGCTGCCATAGGTGGCACCTTCCCAGGATCAGGGGATTTCATCCAAGTCTGCGTCACTTCAGCCTAGTGAGAGCTCCTAAATAGGCATCGATGGGGTGCACCCGCCCCTTGAGCGGGGTAACGCAATCCCACCAAGTAATCGCGGAAATCTCCTCATTCGGGGTGAAACTCGTATGTGGACTGAGCACCGTAGCGGTGTAAAGCCCCCCATACTCCACCCGGCACTCCACGCCAAGCATAAATCGCGCATAACCGACCAAAACAAGCGGAGCGACATGAAGTCCCGATTCCTCCTCTAACTCCCGCACCGCCGCCTGTTGCAGACTCTCCCCCGGATCGACCATGCCGCCGGGCAACTCCCAGTGGCCCCGCAGCCGATTGAAGACCAGCAACAGCCGCCCCTCACACCACACCGCCACCAGCGCAAACGGCGTAGGCCCATCTGTGAGGGAAACCTCGTTGCCCACCGGATAAAAAGCGGTCAGCGCATTGCCCGCATCATCCTCAACAAGCACGATTACCGTCGCGGCCTACGCGGACGCATAATCAACGCCGCCACATGATAGGAACACGGCACCTCACCCGGATTCGCATAGCCATGCACCACATCAGCGCTGAAGTAGACCGAATCCCCCGGCCCAAGATCTATAACCTCGTCCCCCACCGAGAGCCGCAAAACTCCCGCGTCCACCACAACAAACTCATGCGACCCCGGCGCATAAGCCGGATAAACCCCGGCGTCACACCCCGGCGGCAACGTCGTGTGCACCCACTCGAAATTCACCCCCGGCACCACCGGCGTCAACACCGTCCGCCGCCAGCCACCGGGCTCCTGCACCACATCCTGCGCCGCCGCCCGCCGCACGATGACACGATCCCGATCCGACTCCTCCACCAACCTCGCCAGCGGAACCCCCAAACCTTCGGCCACACGCGCCAACACCACAACCGTGGGAGCCTTCCGCCCCCGCTCAACCGAGGACAACATGCTCACACTCACCTGAGCAGCACTCGCCACCTCAGTCAACGTCAACCCACGCTCAACCCGCAACCTCTGCACCCTGCGTCCCAGCTCCACCAAATCCATGTTCTCTATAATAAAACCAACTTTCACTATAGAGAAAACAGAGCTCGCGCATGACCGCCCACATCCGCCCCGCCACCCCCCAAGACCTACCGGCCATCGCCGACATCTACGCCCACTACGTCACCCACACCGTCACCACCTTCGACGACACCCCACTCCCCCTCACCACATGGCGCCAACGCCTGGACGACCTATCCGCCCTGCAACTCCCATTCCTCACGGCCCACCACGCCAACGAGGTCATCGGCTACGCCCTGGCCACCCCCTGGCGCCCCAAACCGGCCTACTGCCACACCGTCGAGGACTCCATCTACCTGGCCCCCGAATGGACCGGCAAAGGCCTCGGCCGCCCCCTCCTGGAAGCCCTCATCACCGCCGCCGGCGAGGCGAACGCCAAACAAATGATCGCCGTCATAGCCGACACCGGCACCCCCACCTCGACCGCCCTCCACCTAGCCTGCGGCTTCACCCACGCCGGCCTCCTCACCAACGTCGGCCACAAACACAACCGCTGGATCGACACCCTCCTGCTCCAACGCTCGTTGTAGGTCCATTCCCCACAGGGTGTTGGTCCAACCAGGGGCGGTTCGGGGCCGATTCAGACAGAGGCCGATCCGGACAGGAGCCGATCCAGGCAGCAGGACGGCTCAGTCAGACAGGAGCGGCTGTTCAGACAGAGGCCGATCCAGGGCCGATTCGGAGTGACGTGCGGTCCAGACGGGAAGGCGGTCGAGAGGGCCGATCGAGACAGAAGAGCAGTTCAGACAGATCGCACCGCATCCCCCTCCGCCAGTGCCGACTCACCTCCCCGCACGGGCACCGGTCGCCGATGTTCACCCAGGGGATCGAGGGACAACGCCGCCGACACTACTCTGCTGTGCCATGCAGGGAACACGCCTCGATACCACTCGGATCCGGGCAGCCCGCCAGGTAATCGACCCGATTTTCCTCGACACCCCGCTGTACTCTTGCGAGGCGCTGGCGCCCCGCCTCGGATGCAAGGTGAGCATCAAGCTCGAAACGGCCAACCCGGTCCGCAGCTTCAAGGGCCGCGGCACCGAACTGGTCGCAAGCCTGCTCGCCGCCAACGGCTCGCAAGCCGCAGTGTGCGCCAGCGCCGGCAACCTCGGCCAAGCCCTCGCCTGGTCCGCCCGCGACCGGGGACTCGACATCACCGTCGTTGCATCCCGCTCCGCCCCCGCGACCAAACTCGACCGCATCCGCGCACTAGGCGCCAAGCTCGAACTGGTAGACGGCGACTTCGACACGGCCCGCGAGCGCGCAGTGGCCATCGCACAGCACAACGGCATCCGGCTGGTCGAAGACAGCCTGGACATCGAGACCTGCGAAGGCGCGGCAACCCTCGGCCTGGAACTGGTGGACCGCACACCCTCGTTCGACACCGTACTCATCCCCCTCGGCGGCGGCGCCCTGGCCACCGGGGTCGGGCCCGTGCTGAAGGCCCTGGCACCCGAAGTCGAGGTAATCTGCGTCCAACCAGCGGGCGCCCCGGCGATGACACTCTCGTGGCGCCAACGACGCGTAGTCACCACCGACTCGACCAACACCATCGCCGACGGCGTAGCCGGCCGATGCCCCATCCCAGCCGTCCTGGACGACCTCCTCCTAGTCGCCGACGACGCCCTACTGGTCCAGGAGGCATCGATCATCACCGGCATGCGAATGCTCCTCGACCATGCCGGCCTCGTCGTCGAACCCTCGGCCGCACTGGGCATCGCGGCAATCCTCGAAAACCGCGACCGCTTCGCCAGCCGCCACGTGGTCACCATCGTGTGCGGCAGCAACGTCAACGTAGACGCCTACCACCGCTGGATCGGCGCAACTCCCATCTAGGAGCCTCAACAGGTACCCGTTCCCCGAGTCGACGCAGTACGCAGTACCCGATCACCAAGAGGCGACGGATAGAGCGATCCATCACTCTCCACCCGAGTCACCACAGACAACCCCACAGCTAAAAAGGGGCCACCCACTAGGCGCCCTTCCCCAAATAGACCAACCATTCCCCCACCTCAATCGGGCCCCTCAACCCCGAACGCGAACCCCGAGAAAATCAGCCACACCCAACCGACACCCGCTGTCCGCAACCGACTACAGAACCCCGAAAACACAAAAAGGCCGCCCAGCAGGCC